>NZ_JACHFB010000001.1 GCF_014205885.1 Borreliella californiensis
GATTTTCCTATTAAGATCATCACCTTAATGCTTAAACTAGGACAACCATCGCCTAGCAGTAGTTAACCTCATGCGTCACTCCATCGAAACTATAAGAGGTACGGGAATATTAACCCGTTTCCCATCGACTACACTTTTCAGCTTTGCCTTAGGGGCCGACTAACCCTGGGAAGACGACCTTCACCCAGGAAACCTTAGGTTTTCGGCGAATGGGAATCTCACCCATTTTTTCGTTACTCATACCTGCATTCTCACTTCTGATACCTCCATCAAACTTTTCAGTTTAACTTCTCTGGCTTACAGAACGCTCCCCTACCATCTTAACTTTTGTTAAGATCCAAAGCTTCGGTAATGTGTTTAGCCCCGTTACATTATCGGCACTTAAGTACTCGACCAGTGAGCTATTACGCACTCTTTAAAGGTATGGCTGCTTCTAAGCCAACCTCCTGGCTGTTTACGTACCTAAACCTCCTTTTCCACTTAACACATTTTTGAGACCTTAGCTGTTGATCTGGGTTGTTTCCCTCTCGACTATGAACCTTATCGCCCATAGTCTCACTCCTATCCATCATTTAATAGCATTCGGAGTTTAACTGAGTTTGGTACCTTTTGACAGGCCCTAGCTCAATTAGTGCTCTACCTCTATTAAACTAAAATAAGGCTGAACTTAAATCCATTTCGGGGAGAACCAGCTATCTCCGAGTTTGTTTAGCCTTTCACTCCTATTCACAGCTCATCCCTGCCTTTTTAAACAGACTAGAGTTCGGCCCTCCACTTGGTTTTACCCAAGCTTCAGCCTGGCCATAAATAGATCACTCGGCTTCGGGTCTACCACATCTAACTAAATCGCCCTTTTAAGACTCGCTTTCGCTTCGACTCCAGCACTTCTATGCTTTAATCTTGCTAGACATGATAACTCGCAGGTTCATTATGCAAAAGGCACGCCATCACCGCAATAAATTACGGCTTTGACTGCTTGTAAGTCTACGGTTTCAGTTCTATTTCACTCCCCTCCCGGGGTTCTTTTCACCTTTCCCTCACGGTACTCTTCTCTATCGGTAGCTTTTTAGTATTTAGCCTTGGAGAGTGGTCTCCCCAGCTTCAAACAAGGTTTCTCGTGCCTCGTCCTACTCAGGAACATTTTAAAAAGATATTTACATTTAAATTACAGGACTATCACCTTCTTTGGTTAAACTTTCCAGATTATTCTTCTATATAAATATTTTGTAACTTTTTTGCTTATCACAGACTAAGCTTAAACGTCCTACAACCCCATAAATGCAACGCTCTGCAGCTTGACACATTTAAAGTTTGGGCTACTCCCTTTTCGCTCGCCACTACTAAGGGAATCTCTTTGATTTCTTTTCCTCAGGGTACTTAGATGGTTCACTTCCCCTGGTATCGCCTCTATTATTTAAATAATAGATAGCTAGCATCTTGCTAGCTGGATTACTCCATTCGGTAATCTTGGGATCAATAAATGTTTGCTTCTCCCCCAAGCTTTTCGCAGCTTACCACGACCTTCTTCGCCTTAAAGCTCCTAGGCATTCACCATAGACTCTTATTACTTTGACCATATTTTTATCTTCCATCTCTGTTTTGCCAATTTGTTTATGCAACATAAACTAATATATATCTTTGTTTAATCCATGTCAATACTTATTCCAATGTTTTAATAAATAAATTTACAAAAATACATTATAAGTAAAAAATTTATATTTTAAATAGAAAATTCTACTAAAAATAACCCAAATACATTAAACATTCGAATAGAAATTATTAATACTTAATATTAAGCTCAAAAAAATCAATTAAAAATCTAGCAACACCATCCTCATTATTACCAAATCTTGTCATTTCGTTATTTGCTAAATTAATTTTAAGAAATTCATTGGCATTTTTCATTAAAACCCCTTTGCCAAGATTTTTGAGCATCTCATAATCATTGTTATTATCTCCAAAAGCTAAAACATTATATAATGGGATGCTTTCAAGAAAAGCAATATTTTTAATAGCATTATATTTATTAGCATTAATATTGGTAACCTCTAATAAATCTTTAGAAGAAAAAAACACCCGTATATCCTGAAAATCCATACCCCTAATCTCATTGTCAAGTTTATTAAGAATTGCCAAATCATCACAATAATAAACAATCTTAGAAACAGAATCAACGTTTAGTTTGGTCAAATCTCCAATAGTAACATTTAAGCCCAAATCTCTAATAAAATGTTTCATAATAGGACTTTTAACATATGCATTAGAATACCAAGTATCAAAAGTATAAAGATTAACATCAACATTGTCTGTGTGTATCTTGAGAATTTTTTTTGCTAAGCCATAACTCATTGCATGCCTAAAAATTAAATTTTCTTGCAAAAAAACTTCAGCCCCATTCGCTGTTACAAGATAATTTTCATTAATATTAATTTCTTTTAATTGATTCCTAATATTTTTAACTTCACTCAATCTTCTACCGGTTGCAATAATTATTTTAAAATCTCTCTCTAAAGCCAAAAGAACTTCAAGGGTTAAAAAAGTAATCTCATGATTATTATTCAATAAAGTACCATCAAGGTCAAAAACCAGCATTTTATATCTTTTATAATTAGAATTCATATATAAATCTCTCTTGTAAAACATACTATCACAAATAATTTATTCTCAATAAAATTCCTTTTAAAGGATAAAACAATCAAATTTAATAATATTATATTTTTTAAAAAATTTTAAAAAATATAATTAAATTAAAATCAACTCCTTGAAACAAATTTGTTATCTTTGATATAAAATCTCCAAAGCTTGCTTATATCACTTTCTTGTGCATAATTAATATTGATTCTTTTTGAACAAACTATATTAAAATCTAGATTCACACCTCTTTGTAAAAAAAGCTCATTATTCCCAATAAGATCAACTTTATTAAAAGTTAAATCAATATTTAAAAATTTTGTAAGTTTTCCAGGACCATTGGTAAGAATACGTTTCTCCCTCAATAATGGAAAAATGGGCTCTACACTTCTAATTAAAACAGCTTGGGGATTATTTTTATCTGCGGTCACAATGTTAAACATATAATGCATTCCATATATTATATACACATAAGAATATCCTCCTATACTATACATAGAACTTGTGCGATTTGTCATCTTGCCGCCATAAGAATGACAAGCGCTATCTGTTGTCCCCATATAAGCTTCCGTTTCAACAATTCTAGTAACCATTTCCTCTTTGTTGATTTTTCTGATTAACAAATTACCAAGCAATAACTTTGCAACAATAGTAGCATCCTGTAAAAAAAATTGTCGATCCATAAACTCAATTTTAAAACAAGATAACAATAAAAAAAATACTGCCAAAACAAATATCTACAACATAAAAACATATTGCCCATAATAAAAATAAAAACTAAAATAATTTAATTATTCAATAAATACATGTTTTAATAAATATGTAAAATTACATCCTATACACAATATCTCTTATATCTTTTAAAGATATAAGAGATATTGACAAAGTTATAAGATTTAAATAAAATTTGTAAAGAATTATATGCTTAAGGGATCATAGCTCAGGTGGTTAGAGCGCAGGTCTGATAAACCTGAGGTCGGATGTTCAACTCATCCTGGTCCCAATGTATTCCATCGTTTTAAGCATAGCAGTGCTGTTTTAAGCTATGATTAATTAGAACAAAAACTTATTTAATTCCTGTATTGAGACATGCTTATACTGTAATACAATATATAATCTCAATTTTTAAAATGAACAATTTTAGTTCTATTGGATTTAAAATCTAAAATTGTACTTACTATTAAACAAAGCTTAATTAAATATGAATACCGCTAAGCATTTACTAAAGGCTCATTTTTTCTAAATTTTAAACTAAAAATCTACCTTAACTTAAAAAAATTTTTCATCAAAATAAAAGTACAAAAAATAGTCAATAAAATTAGTCTTAATTTATCCTTCTCTTAAAAAGAGGCTAATCCAGCCATACTGAAAGTATAATCGCCTTGTAACTATCTCAACCCTCTCCTTACGGGATAGGATAATAGCTTTGGGTTTCTCAACTCGGGTGTAGTGTGAAGGGCAGGCGTGTACAAGGCCTGAGAACTTATTAGCCATATCATTCCGATATACGATTACTAGCAATTCCAACTTCATGAAGTCGAATTTCAAACTTCAATCCGGACTGAGACCTGCTTTATACATTTCACCTCACAGCACTGTTTCTCTTCGCTTTGTACAGGCCATTTTATAGTACGTCCGTAGCTCTAAGAGATAAGAACAATGATTTAAACACAGCCCTCACTCTTCAAATTATAACCAAAAGTCTTATATGAATCCCTGTAATTACATAGTGATAACGATAACAAAGGCTACAGCTAGTTACAAGATTTGTCCCCCAGACATCACCTTAACAATCCACATTCATTACTGGCTTTTAGCTAGGAATCAATGTAGATCATCTATAAGACTTCTGGAAAATATAATCTTTATGATTTATTGAAATAACGTAAATTCTTATAAGAAGTTTGCTTTTGCCCCCAATCATTCTTCTTAGTATCAAAAGACTTCACCTTTAACCCAGAAATTCTAACTTCCTCTAGCTCATCTTCAAATAATTACTTTAGCAAAAGTACTTGAAAACATGCTTAATCGCAATTTAAGACACATACCAAATGGAGGTTAAGGGACTCGAACCCTTGACCCTCGGCTTGCAAAGCCGATGCTCTAGCCAACTGAGCTAAACCCCCAAAATACCCTAAACTTAAGTTTAATAAAGCTCTTTAATATCAACAATAAAAAATTTAATACATAAGTTCCTACTAAACTTACAAAAATAACACTGGTTTTAATATCTCTTTTATCAAAAGAAAAGAGCAGGGAAGAGTTAATGGAATTAGCCTTAGTTTATCTTTCTCTTAGAAAGGAGGTGATCCAGCCGCACTTTCCAGTACGGCTACCTTGTTACGACTTCACCCCCCTCACTAAACATACCTTAAATACCTTCCTCCCTTACGGGTTAGAATAATAGCTTCGGGTATCCTCAACTCGGGTGGTGTGACGGGCGGTGTGTACAAGGCCCGAGAACGTATTCACCGTATCATTCTGATATACGATTACTAGCGATTCCAACTTCATGAAGTCGAGTTTCAGACTTCAATCCGGACTGAGACCTGCTTTATGCGTTTTGCTTCACATCACTGTTTCGCTTCGCTTTGTACAGGCCATTGTAGCACGTGTGTAGCCCAGGACATAAGGGCCATGATGATTTGACGTCATCCTCACCTTCCTCCGACTTATCACCGGCAGTCTTATCTGAGTCCCCACCATTACATGCTGGTAACAGATAACAAGGGTTGCGCTCGTTGCGGGACTTAACCCAACACCTCACAGCACGAGCTGACGACAACCATGCAGCACCTGTATATAGACCCCAAACGGGGAATAATTATCTCTAACTATATCCTATATATGTCAAGCCCTGGTAAGGTTCCTCGCGTATCATCGAATTAAACCACATGCTCCACCGCTTGTGCGGGCCCCCGTCAATTCCTTTGAGTTTCACTCTTGCGAGCATACTCCCCAGGCGGCACACTTAACACGTTAGCTTCGGTACTAACTTTTAGTTAACACCAAGTGTGCATCGTTTACAGCGTAGACTACCAGGGTATCTAATCCTGTTTGCTCCCTACGCTTTCGTGACTCAGCGTCAGTCTTGACCCAGAAGTTCGCCTTCGCCTCCGGTATTCTTCCTGATATCAACAGATTCCACCCTTACACCAGAAATTCTAACTTCCTCTATCAGACTCTAGACATATAGTTTCCAACATAGTTCCACAGTTGAGCTGTGGTATTTTATGCATAGACTTATATATCCGCCTACTCACCCTTTACGCCCAATAATCCCGAACAACGCTCGCCCCTTACGTATTACCGCGGCTGCTGGCACGTAATTAGCCGGGGCTTATTCATAAATTAACGTCATCACCTTGTCATTTCCTACAAAGCTTATTCCTCATTTATAAAAGAATTTTACAATCTTTCGACCTTCTTCATTCACGCAGTGTCGCTCCGTCAGGCTTTCGCCCATTGCGGAAGATTCTTAGCTGCTGCCTCCCGTAGGAGTCTGGACCGTATCTCAGTTCCAGTGTGACCGTTCACCCTCTCAGGCCGGTTACTTATCATCGCCTTGGTAGGCATTTACCCTACCAACTAGCTAATAAGACGCAGACTCATCTACAAGCGAAGCTTTAAAGGCTTCCTTTCATCAATTAACAAATTAACTGACTTTATTCGGTATTAGCTACTATTTCTAGTAGTTATCCCCATCTCATAGGTAGATCATCCACGCGTTACTCACCCGTTCGCCACTGAATGTATTGCTACATTCCGTTTGACTTGCATGCTTAAGACGCACTGCCAGCGTTAGTTCTAAGCCAGGATCAAACTCTTCGTTATTCTTATTTTTTATTTAAAAAATTAACAGGTTTTGTTTATTCTTTTTGGCTTTTAACCTTACTTAACTCTTCCCTTCTCTCATCTTCCAATAATCATTTCAACCTTTAATACTCTAACAAAAGAAATAACATATTGTCAATACCTTTTCATTATTTTATTAACATAAAATATAAAAAAATAAATTTTATTAACAAACCATGCTAAAAGCATTAACAACCACATTTTTCATTAACAGGTAAAGTTGTAAAAATTTTTTTTAATTTATTTCCCAATTTAGCTTTTAAATAATCAAAAAAGGTTCTGAAATTTTCATTATCTCCTTTAAACTTAATCCACAATTCTTTAAAAGTTAAAATTCCTTCCCTAAGATCCTTATAATTAGAAAAAGCTGCAATACAGTCACTATACATTAAATTATAAAAATCAGAATCTTGTTTATCTTTAAAAAAATCTATACTTGGTATTTTCTTAGCAAAGGCAAATCCTCTCTCATAAGCCGTACCCGCATCAACATAATTAACCAAGGCCAAAACAATATCGCTACTAACTAGCTCTTTTAAATCTACTTCTCTTATCTTCTCTCTTATATCTCTATTTGCAAAGTTGTCATCAACCTTCTCAAGCAATCCCATCTTTTTAACAGCATGATGCTCTGGAGAAAAAACATCTAAATTGAACTCTTCAAGAAATTTTAAAACCTCATCCCTTAGTTTAATTTCCTCTTCGGTAAAAAACGGAGAAGCTAAATAAATCTTCATAAAAACCCCTATTAAAATTTAATTATAACATACTAAATCAATACAATAAAATCAACAATAAATAAATTTTTAAAATCTAAGTAAAAAACATTTATTGTGAGCAACTTCTACTGACTAAAATAGTAAACTCTCCTTTAACCTTATCCTTGCTCGATTCAAAATATTTTTTTAATTCTAAAGGTTTGCCAATTTGATATTCTTCATAAATTTTTGTCATCTCGCGACCAATAAGAACCTTAGCATCTAAACTAACAGAAGAAATTTCAACAAGCAATTTCAAAATTCTATGACCAGATTCAAGCAGAACAAAAGCATCCCCCCTTTTATATAGCTCAGCAATTCTTTTAAATCTTTTAAGACCTTTGTTAGGCAAAAATCCCTCAAAAAACACTGATTTATCTCTAAAAGGATTAACGCTTACAATTGTATTAAAAGAACTAACTCCGGGAATTGGACAAACTTTATACCCCTCTCTAAAAGCAGCAGCAACTAATAAGCTGCCAGGATCACTAAGCCCTGGAGTACCAGCATCACTAACAAAAGCAATAGAATCTCCTTTTGCCAAATAAGCCAATAGTAAGTCTATCTTCTTATTTTCTGTTACGGCATTACAAGAAATCATTTTTTTATTAATTTTATATCGCGACAAAAGTTTACTAGTGACCCTCGTATCTTCTGCAAAGATAACATTTACCGATTTTAAAACATCAATTGCTCTATAAGTAATATCTTCTAAATTGCCTATTGGCGTACCAACAATATATAACATGGCTACTTTTAATTCCTCCAAAAAACAAAAATAAATATTATTAAAAACAATTTTTTAATAATAAAAATCTAAAACCCTTTATTCACCAAATATAAAAATAAAATATAAGCTATATTTTATATGTCTATCAAAATACTTGCTTTTGTATTACGTTTAGTTATATCATTAAGTATTAATGATTAAAAAGTTAAAAGAAAGGGAAAACTTATGTTTGTATTAATTAGAAAAATATTTATGATCTATTTTCTATGCATTACTCTTGCAGGTTTTGCCATGATTTTTATTGACAGCAAATTTACCGAACAGTCTGATGCTAAAGAAAATCAAAATAAAATTAATCAACATACAATCGAACCTAATTTAATCATGTTTACATCTTCTATAGGAGGATTTTTGGGTGTTTATGCTGGAATTTGGATCTTTAACTATAATAAAAGCAATTTTTATCTAAATTGGGGAAATTTAATAATATTAATATACAATATAGCCTTAATTATCACTGTATACTCAAAGTCACATAGCTAGCTAAAACATGGATCAATTATTTTCACAATTTATAAATTATTAACTATAATACCTCTTTTAATCATATACTTATAAACCTCCTCGGGATTTTCCAAGCTTTCAATCAAACTTTCTGCCCTGTCATTTATTTTTTCTACCAATTTTTTATAAGCCACTTTTATTCCTCTGCTTTCTAAAAAATCCTTTGCGGGCTGAGAAACAACCCCAGCTTGAACATTTTGAAGCCCTATATTATAAATAATAACAGCCGCAGCCTTGCCCACAACCTTATCATAAATTTCAAGCCCTTCTTTATTCTGGATATACTTATTAATAAAATTATCTACTTCTAAAAGGGGCTTTAATCCCCTTTCCATGTTGGAATAAAGTATTTTATGATCTTTGAATAACCTTAATGTTGGATTCAAGCCTGATATCATTTTTACCTCTTTTCTAGATATTTATAACAATCAATAATAAAAACAAACACTATTAATGATATACATAAACAATAAATACTGCAATATCTAAAAAGATAGTATACTTACGTTATATGATATTAGTGCCAAAAAATAATAGCAATTCTAAAATTGAAATAAAGAAATCCATCTTTGTTTCATATATTTTTAATATTGAAAAAAAAGACGATATAAATAAAACTATTAAAAAATATAAAATAAAATTTAAAAATGCTTCGCATGTAGTTTATGGATTTAGAATTGGAAATAAGAACTCATTCTTAAATGGAATGAGTGATGACAGAGAGCCTAATTTAACAGCTGGAAAACCTACACTAGATGCTATAATACACAATAATTTAACTGATACTTTAATAATCACATTGCGATATTTTGGAGGCACTTTGCTTGGCAGAGGGGGATTAATCAAAGCATATTACAAATCTGCCAAAGAAGTTATAAATAATACATCTATAATAGAAAAAGAAGAATTAGAAATTTTAAGCTTAAATTTAACTTACAACCAATACAATTTACTATTAAAAATGAAAAATAAACTTGAAATAGAAATAATAGATTCAAACTTTTTAAACAAAATAAACACTTCAATTAAATTCAAAACAAAAAATAAACAAAAAATATCAGAATTTTTTATAGAAAATGGCTTAATTCAAGAAATTTTAAAGCTTCATAAAGAATAATATGTATGTCAAATAATCAAATATTTAAAAACTAATTTAAAGTATTATTATTTTTATCATTTATGTTTTAAAATATAAAAACAAAACCAAATAAAAAGAGAAAATTTATATGAAAATAATATCTGTAATTAATCAAAAGGGGGGCGTAGGAAAAACCACCAGCGCCATTAATATTTCTTATTCCATGATCCTACTTGATAAAAAAATTCTTCTAATAGATATTGACTCACAAGGAAACTCTACTAGCGGCACAAACACCTCAGGGCATATAGCCGAAAACTCAAGTTATGAACTTATTAATAAAAAAATAAAGGTCAAGCCCTTAAATCATTTTAAATTAGACATAATTCCTTCTAGCATTAAATTGGCTTTGCTAGAAAAAGAATTAATAAATGAGCTTTCAAGAGAAAATTTTTTAAAAAATGCATTAACGCTGTATGAAAAAGACAAATATGATTTTATTATTATCGATTGCCCTCCTACACTTTCAATATTAACTATAAATGCCCTTATTGCAAGCAATTATTTGTTAATACCAATTGAAACGGAATTTTTTGCATTTGAAGGCATAAATCAACTAATAGATACAATAAATACTGTAAAGCAAATAAATAAAAATTTAGAGATTGCGGGGGTTTTTATAAATAAATACGACATAAGAAATAAAAGTAAAGAAAAATATATAAGCTCATTAAAAAAAGTTTTTAAAGAAAAACTTTTAAATACAAAAATAAGGAAAAATATAAGCATTTCAAAATCTCAAGAAGCAAAAATGCCTGTATATGAATATGACAAAGAAAGCAATGCTGCAAAAGATTTCTTAGAGCTCTCAAAAGAGATAATAAATAAAATTAAGGAATAACTATGTCTGACAATTTAGAAACTTTAATGTTTCTAATGGGTAAAAAATTAGAAACATCTTCAACCAATTTAGAAAATATCGAAAAAAAAGAAATTATCTCAATTGAAAGAAAAAACTTTGACTACAATAAGCTGGATAAAGATATTTCTGATTTTTTAAAAAAAAAACAATACGAAATTTTCAATATTTTCAACAACACTTATACAAAAATTGGAAAGATACTTAAAGATGCTCAAGACAAATTAAAAGGAAATAATCAATATAACGGACTTTTTTATCAGTGGTTCAAAAGTATGGGATTTAAAAAAGACAAGGTTTACGCTTTAATATCAAGATACAATCTGCTTATAGAAAATTCCGACAAGCAACTCACTATAGAAAAATTACCTTTATCATTATCATATGAAATATCTAAAAAATCTTGTCCCTCTATTTTAAAAACCGAGGTTCTAAATGGCAAAATAAATTCTTTAAAAGAATTTAAAATTGTTTATAAAAAAAGTTTTGATTTAAAGGATACACACAAATCATTACTTAAAAAAAAAGAAAAATATGAAAACGACATAAAAGAAGAGCTGGATTTCATATTAAAAAATATAAAAGAATTTAAAAATATCGAATTTAACAAATTAAAGCAAGAAAAATTAAAATTATTTTTTCATTCTATTTTAGAAATAAAGAAAAAAATAAAACATATTAAAAATAATTCTATCTAACTTTAGCACTGCACCAGAAAGAATATATTTTATATATTCTTTCTATTCATTTTTCAAATATTAAATTATTTTTTACTTTTAAATTTAGTTACACATAACAAAATATAAACTTTGCCCTTCATTTAAAGCCTAATATTTATTATAAAAACTAAACAATTTTAAAATAAACTTAAAAAATTTATGTATTATACCAAATGCCTAAAAATAAAAACTCTCATAAAATTAAGAAAATATATTTTACAATCTTTAAATTATACAAACAATTTAGCTAATATGGCCAAAAAAAGAAACAATCCTTCTTAAATCACCTGAAGTAAAATACTCTATCTCTATTTTGCCTTTATTTTGATTACCTTTAATATCTATTTTTGTTTGGATTTTATCAAATAAAAATTCTTTTATGTTGCTTAAAAAAGGATCTTGCTCCAGTTCTCTTTTTTTTACTAGGAATTTGTATAAATTTTTAACATATTTTTCTGCATCTCTTACAGAAATTTTTTTTTTCAGTATCATTAAATAAAGATTATACCTGTCTTGCTTATCTTTTAAGGATAAAATAACTTTAGCATGCCCAAAAGAAATTTCTTTCCTATGTACTGCATTTAATATTTCTTGCTCAAGATCTAAAATCCTAACTAAATTTGAAATATAGGCCCTACTTTTGCCAATTTTTTCAGATAAATCCTTTTGAGTTAAAGAATATTTATTCATTAAATTTTTATAGGCATAAGCCTCCTCAACAGGCGTAAAATTTTCTCTTTGAATATTTTCAACCAAAGGCATAAAATCTCTACAGGATTCTTTTATATTAACCTCGATAACAGGAATATTTGTCATCTGAATAAGTTTAGCAGCTCTAAACCTTCTTTCTCCTACTATTATTTTATATCTGTCATTTGCTTTACAAACAATTAAAGGTTGCAAAATTCCATTTTCTTTTATAGAAATACTTAGTTCTTCTAATTCAACAAGACTAACAGATTTCCTTGGCTGATCATTATCAATATCTAAAAGATGAATATCTATCATTTTAAAAACTCTATCCATATTATCAGAACCTCCTACAACACAAAATTTTAACAGGTTATAATATTGAATTACAATTTAAGAATAAAAAAAAAGAATGTTCCACGTGGAACATTCTTAAATAAGAAAAACCAATTCTTTATTTAATAAATTTCGAAACAGAAATCAAGCTGTCATTATCAAGGGACAATACTTGAATTCCTCTGGCATCTTTGCCTTGTTCAGATACTTTTCCAGCTACTGTTCTTAAAGATTTTGAACGTTTGCTTACAAGCAAGACTTCATCATCTTCTGAAACTGCTATAGCATCAACAACACTACCCGCTTTTTTATCAGACTTTTTATAACTAGTATAACCAGTGGCGCCTCTTTTAAGCTCAGATATTTTAGACATACTTAATCTTTTTCCATACCCATTCTCAGAAATAATCAAAAGATAAGGATTTTCTCTAACCGCCAAAACTTTGACAAAAAAATCTCCCTCTTTTAACTTCATTCCACAAACACCTTGGGTACCTCTATTAGTAAGTCTAACATCCCTTGAATTAAATATAAATGCACTACCCTTTTTAGAAAGACAAATTATTTTTTCATCCTTAAAAACAATCTCTGCGCTTGTAACAAAATCTTTATCATTAAGCTTAATAACAATAACGCCTCGTGACTTTACTGCTTTAAAATCTGTAGACTCGAATCTAGCTATCTTTCCACTTGCAGTTGTAAGCAATAAATAAGCATCATCAGCAAAATCCTTACTATTCTTAATAGTTAATATTTCTTCCTGATCTCCCAAATTAATAAGCTCACCAATATTTTGACCCTTTGAAGCTCTTGAAGAATCTTTTATTTCATAAGCATTGATTAAATAAAGCTTTCCTTCATTTGAAATCATAAATAAATAATCATGAGTATTGACACACAAAGCAATAACAATCTCATCGCCATCATTTAGATCAAATGAACTAAGACCTTTTCCTCCCGTACCTTGCAATTTATACTCATTTTGTGAAAGTCTTTTAAGGAAACCTTTCTTTGTAAGCATAACAACAATATTTTCTTTTTGCATTAAATCCGACATACTAGTTTTTAAAACCTCCTCATCATAAATTATTTTAGTTCGACGCTCATCGCCAAATTTCAAACCTAAATTAATAGTTTCTTCTCTTATAATATTAATAATCCTTACTGGATTCAAGAGAATATCTTCATAATCTTTTATTAAGCCTACCAACACATTAAGCTCCTCTTCAAGCTTAAAAACCTCAAGAGCTGTAAGCTTTTGCAACTTCATATCAAGAACTGAATTGGCCTGAATCTCTGAAAGACCAAAATTTGAAACAAGCCTCCCCTTTGCATCTTTTGCTAATTTAGACGATTTAACAATCTTAATAACCTCATCTATATTATTTAAAGCAATATTTAACCCCTCAAGAACATGTGCTTTCTCTTTTGCCTTTCTCAAATCAAATTCAATACGTCTTTCGATAATATTTTTTCTATGCTCAATAAATTCAAATAATAATTCTTCTAAATTCAACTGTTTGGGAATACCATTAACAAGAGCTAAATTATTTATACTAAAATGCTTTTTAAATTCAGTATATTCATAAAGCAAGTTCATAATAACACGAGGATCAAATCCCCTTTTAACCTCAAGAACTATTCTAATGCCTTCTCGATCAGATTCATCTCTTATGTCTAAAAGTCCTTCCAATTTTTCTTCTTTTGCTAAAAGAGCAACTTTCATAAGAAGTGAAGATTTATTTACCGTATAAGGTATTTCTGTTATAATTATAGCATTTCTATCTTCTGTTCTTTCTTCAATATGATATCTTGCCCTAATAACAACACTTCCCTTGCCAGTTTTGTATGCTTTAATTAAATTATCATTATAAATAATCTCTCCAAAAGTTGGGAAATCAGGACCTTTAACTATCTTAAGCAAATCAAATATAGAAGCATCCTCATTATCCAACATGTAAACAATAGCATCACAAATTTCCCTTAAATTATGGGGTGCCATATTAGTAGCCATTCCAACAGCAATTCCACTAGAACCATTAACCAAAAGAAACGGAAATGACGAAGGCATAATCTCAGGCTCACTTAAAGAGTCGTCATAATTAGACTTAAAATTAACAGTCTCTTTGTCTATATCCTTAACAATATATTCAGCTATTTTTTCCATTTTGGCTTCAGTATATCGCATAGCAGCAGGGGGGTCTCCGTCAATAGATCCAAAATTTCCCTGCCCCCGTATTACTGGATATCTAAGTGAAAAATCTTGAGCAAGTCTTACAAGAGCATCATAAATTGATTGATCTCCATGAGGATGATATTTTCCAAGAACATCTCCCACTATTCTACCAGCTTTTTTAAAAGCCTTATCAGAACGAAGTCCCATCTCATACATAGAATAAAGTATTCTCCTGTGAACTGGCTTAAGACCATCTCTTACATCCGGAAGAGCTCTGGAAACAATAACTGACATTGCATAATTTAAATAAGATGTTTTTATTTCATCTTCTATCTTAACATTTAATATTTGTTCTTTATTTTCTCCGACTGCCATTAACGCTCCAATTACACATCAAGATTAATTACATTAAGTGCATTCTGTTCAATAAATTCTTTTCTAGGTTCAACTAAATCTCCCATAAGAGTAACAAAAATTTTTTCAGCTTCAAGAGCATCATCTATATTCATCAATCTCATTTTTCTTCTAGCAGGATCCATAGTAGTTTCCCAAAGCTGCGTTGGATTCATCTCTCCAAGACCTTTATATCTCTGCAGAGAAATACTATTGCGATTTTTAGTTTCAATAGAATTTAAAAATTTTTCTTTTTCCTTCTCTTCATAAAAATAATAAATACGATTGTCATACTTTATTTTATAAAGAGGAGGCATAGCTATATATATATAACCATTTTCAATTAAATCTCTCATATATCTAAAGAAAAAAGCTAAAAGCAAAGTCCTAATATGAGATCCATCAACATCAGCATCTGCCATAATAATGACCTTGTGGTAACGAAGCTTTGTAATATCAAAAGTTTTACCAACTCCTGCACCAAGAGATGCAATTATAGGAATAAGCTTATCATTGGTAATTACTTTATCTTCTCTCGTTTTCTCAACATTAAGCATTTTCCCCCATAATGGCAAAATGGCCTGAAAAAATCTATTTCTACCCATTTTAGCACTTCCTCCAGCAGAATCACCCTCTACAATATAGATCTCTCTTTCCAAAGGATTTTTAGAAGCACAATCAGCCAATTTTCCAGGCAATGCTAAGCTTTCAAATGCATTTTTTTTTCTTTCTGATTCTCTTGCTTTTCTTGCAGCTTCACGAGCACGAGCGGCTTTTATTGCTTTTCCAAGAATAGTGTCTATCTCTAAAGGATTTAAATTAATAATTTCCAATAAATGCTCATATACAATAACCTCAACTATTTTTCTTATCTCAGAATTACCAAGCTTACTCTTTGTTTGACCTTCAAATTGAGGTTCTGGAATTTTAACAGAAATAACAGCCGTAAGCCCCTCTTTAAAATCATCTCCTGTAAGATTTGGAACATCTTTTTTGCTTATCTTTGAATTTTTAAAGGCTTCGTTCATAGCTTTAGTAAGGCCACTTCTAAAGCCCATAACATGGGTTCCCCCTTCTCTTGTATTAATGTTATTAACAAAAGAAAGAATGTTGTCAGAATAGCTTTCAGTCCATTTAAGCCCCACATTAACAATAACATCATTAATAAAGCCATCAATATAATAGGGTTTTGATTGAAAAGCCTTACTGTCATTGGTTAAGTAATCTACAAAAGATTTTATCCCACCTTCAAAATAAAATTTTGAAGATTTTTCTCTACCAATTCTTTTATCTTCTATTGAAATGTATATTTCATCGTTTAAAAAAGCAAGCTCTTTAAGCCTTTTTTCAAGAACATCAAAATTATAATCTAAAGTTTCAAAAATTTCAGAATCTGCTAAAAAAGTAACTTTAGTCCCCGTAATAGAAGATTCCCCCACAATTTCTACTTCAGAAGTTGGAATACCTTTTGAAAAAGTTTGCCTAAAAATTTTTCCATCCCTATTAACACAGACCTCTAAAAACGAAGACAAAGCATTTACAACCGAAATTCCAACGCCATGAAGCCCTCCAGAAACTTTATAAGTGCCTTTGTTAAACTTACCGCCAGAATGTAGCTTTGTTAAAACAAGCTCAAGAGCACTAATACCCTCCTCTTCATGAATATCGGTAGGAATCCCTCTCCCATTATCAATAACGGTTATAGTATTATCTAAATTAATAATAACATCTATTCTATCGCAAAACCCAGCTAAAGCCTCATCAATACTATTGTCAACTATTTCATAAACCAAATGGTGCAACCCATTATCAGAAACAGAGCCTATATACATGCCAGGCCTTTTCCTAACAGCCTCAAGTCCTTTTAAGACCTGAATGTTACTAGCAACATAATTCATAAACCTTCCATTCATTTAATCAAAATCTAGACACAGATAAATTCTACATTAAAAAAAAAATAATATCTATTACATACAAAGTACCAAAAACTTTTAAAAGTTTACAATCAATTTAGATAGAATCTTAATTTAACATTATACTATATAATGTTAAAAGTATAGTGCTAAAACCAACAAGGACAAAAAATGGAAAAATCAAAAAATATATGGAGCTTAATTTTAACAGAAATAAAAAAAGAACTATCAGAAGAAGAGTTTTATGTTTGGTTTGAAAATTTGTGCTTTTTAGAATCAATAGGTGACAATATTAAAATATCCACTCCAAATTTATTTCACAAAAATCAAATAGAAAAAAGATTTACAAAAAAAATTAAAGAAATCCTCACAAAAAATGGTTATACTAACGTAGTTATTATATTTACAAATCAAACACCCAAAACCCATTCTAACAGACAAGAAAGCCAAAAAATGGCTTTTAACGAAACTTTTCCAAATTTCAACAAGCTTAAAGAAAAAACACTCTTTAAAGAACCCATTCAAAGTATTCAAGATCGTATAAAAATGTATATCAAAGAAGAAGAGCCCATAAATTTTAAAAACCCCTTTCTTAAAAAAAGATATACATTTGAAAATTTTATCATAGGACCAAATAATAAACTTGCATACAATGCAAGTTTATCAATCTCAAAAAATCCTGGGAAAAAATATAATCCGTGTTTAATTTATGGTGGAGTTGGACTTGGAAAAACACATTTGCTTCAAAGCATAGGAAACAAAACAGAAGAATTGCATCATAACCTTAAGATATTATACGTTACAGCTGAAAATTTTTTAAATGAATTTGTAGAAAGCATAAAGACACACGAAACAAAAAAATTTAAAAAAAAGTACAGATACTTAGACATGCTACTTATAGACGATATCCACGACTTACAAAAAAAAGAAGGTATACAAGAAGAGCTTTTTCACACATTTAACGCACTTTATGAAGACAATAAACAATTGGTATTTACATGTGACAGGTCTCCTTCTGAACTTACAAATTTTACAGATCGACTAAAAAGTAGATTCACAAGGGGACTAAATGTTGATATATCAAAACCTAATTTTGAACTCAGAGTAGCTATTATCGAAAAGAAAGCAGAAGAAGATGGTATAAAAGTCCCTAAAAATATACTAAATCTAGTTGCTCAAAAAGTTACAACAAATGTAAGAGACCTTGAGGCTGCCGTAACAAAACTAAAAGCATATATAGATTTGGACAATATAGAAATTGACATTGACATTGTTGAAAAAATAATCAAAGAAATAATAATTTACGAAAAAGAAACAACCAATGAATCAAGCAATAAAATTAATATTGAAAATATAAAAAAAATACTCTTAAGAGAGCTAAAAATTACACACAAGGATATTGAGGGGCATAGCAAAAAACCAGAGATAACAAAGGCTAGACATATTTATGCATACCTTTTAAGGAATTTTACAGGGCTATCAACAATTGAAATTGGGAAAATTATTGGGGGGAAAACCCATTCAACAGTGCTTTATTCGATAAATAAAATAGATAGAGACAGAAATAATGACAAAGAAATTAACAATTTAATCACAGAACTTATGAACAAAATAAAAAAAAATTAAACCTAATTGAAAAATCAAGAATTCTTTTAAACAATTGAAACAAATAATTTATCAAAAATACAACAAAAAATAAACTATAATTTAACAAGATACTTCCTTATGCTACATAGTATTATATACAATTAGACAATCAAACAGAGACTTACTACTATTACTACTATGTATTTATAAAAACTAAAAATGAAAAATCTATGAAATTTTACAAAGACAAAATGTAATAAAATAGATAAGGAGGAACTATGCTAAATAACACGTTTTTTATTTGCGAAACAAATCAAATTATAAATGAGATAGAAAAAGCAAAGGGAATAATATTGAACAGAAACATGAATGATATTTGGAGTGCATTGTTAATAGAGGTAAAAAAATCTAATCTCATAATTAAATCAACAGACAGAAATATTTTTTTTGAAAGCACAATTTCGGTTGTTTCAGAAACAGACTTTAAAGTATTAATTAATGCTTCAAATTTTTATGACGCAGTAAAAGCATTCAGTTTTTATAAGAAAATCAAAATACTTTTCAATGAAAATAATAGTAAATTAGAAATTATGGGAGAAGAGTTAAAGGATGATAAAGAAGAATATGAAGATCATTTAAAAGAACCTACTTTCTCATACGAAGAAATAGAAAATTACAATTATGATATGGTTAATGAAGATTTCACTTTTGAAATTGAAATAAAACAAAAATCTTTTAAAAAAGTAATAAATAGAATAGCTTTTTCAGCACATTTTGATGAATCCAAGAATGTATTAAATGGTGTGTATTTTACAAAAGATGAAGACTCTAAATTAATGCTTGTTTCTACCAATGGTCACAGAATGTCTATTTGTAAAACGGAAGTCATAGTTGAAAAAGATGTGAATTTTATAGTTCCTGTAAAAATATTTAATTTTTTAAAACATCTTATGTCAGGAGAAGGTATGGTTAAAATAAAGTCTTCGGATAAAAAATTTTATGTTGAATTTGATAATTATAAAATAGCTTGTAGTTTGATTAGTGGCAATTATCCGGATTATAAAAGTATTATACCTAAAGAACAGAAAAATAAATCTTTGGTTTCGTTAGGCATTCTAAAAGATAGACTTGCAAGAGTCAATTTATATGTTGACAAATCAAGAAAGTTGGTTTTAACTTTTTCTGAGCTTCAATTAAAACTTCTTGGAGAAGATTTGATTACTGGAAGAAAAGGTGAATTTTTTATTAAAGATCCAAATTATTTGTATGATGGAGCAGATGAGGTTATGGCTATTAATATTTCATACTTTGCGGAAGCTATTAATGTTTTTGAAACTTCAAAGATAGAAATACAATTTAATTCGGGCAATGTATTAAAATTGAGTGAACCTGAAAATTTTCATTTTACGCACTTAATAATGCCGATGTCTTTAGGTTAAAGTAAATTATTAATGTTATTTTGAATATTAAAATAAGCTTTTTAAAGTTTATTTTATATTGTTTTTTGTATTGTGGTATAAAAAATTGCTATGAGTGATTCTGCTTTTAAAAAAATAGGTAATGTTCTTAAAGATTATTTAGAATCCAATTTGCTTGTTAATAAAAAGACAAGTTCAAAATTATTGATTGCTGATAAATGGAATCAGATCTTTGAAGCTTTGTCAGATGATGTAAAATTTTTAGATTTTAAAAATGAGCAGGTCCTTTTTCTCGAGGTAAGCAATTCAAGTATTTTATATAGTATATCAATTAATAAGTTAAAGATAATAAATTCAATAAAGGAATTAACGGGGATTAAAATAATAGACATAAAGGTTTTGGTAAAATAATTATTATTGACAATCGCATTTATATGCTATACCATGGTAGTGTTCAACTTTCAGCTTAGCAGCATAAAATTGTTTTTAATGGAGGAGCGTTTTGAAAAGGACTTATCAACCCAGTCGTGTTAAAAGAAATAGAAAATTTGGGTTTAGAGCTAGAATGAAAACTAAAGGCGGAAGACTTATTCTTTCAAGACGAAGGGCAAAAGGAAGAATAAAATTAACTGTTTCTGATGAGAAAAAGAAATACTAGTCTAAAATCAAAAATAGAAATTCAAAAAATTTTCAAAGAAGGCAATCTGATTAGATTTAGAAATCTTAATCTTAAAATGTTCTATAAGTCTAATCATTTGGTTTGTTCTAGAATTCTTGTTACCTTTTCTAAAGGTTTTAGGGGATCTGTTAAAAGGAATCGCATTAGAAGACTTTTTAAAGAAGCTTTTAGAAAAAAATTAGAATTGTTAGAAGGGATTACTTTGGATATTATTTTTGTAGTTTCTTACAATGGGTTAACTTTAACTTATTTTAGTATTGAATCTCTTATGAACAGTTTGGTTTTAATAGTGTGAAAGGGGCATAAGTGAATCAAAGTAGAAAAATTTTAAGGACAGTTTATTTGTCTTTATTTTTAATAGGTCTTTTCATGCTCATTAATGATATTTTTTCTTCAAACATTTTGAGTTCTAGGTCTTCTGACAAGGAAGTGCAGTTTGATTTAAACAAAATCTTTGATGATAATGAGATCTTTTCAAGTAAGAGCAATAACTTTAATTTGATTAATAAATCTCAAGATATTGTTGTAGAAACAGGTATATATGTTGCTACTTTTTCTACATTTAGAGGGAATTTGGTCTCATTAAAGCTTAAAAATCATTTAAATTTGGAAAAAGGTCCTACAGATTTAATTAATATTGATAACAAAAATGAAACTTTTTTTGATGTTAGTTTTGACTATTTAGTAGAGGATTTGTTTTTGTATAAAAAGATAGATGATTTTAATCATGAATTTAAAGCCTATTTTAAAAATAATGGTAAAACTTATGAATATGCAAAGAAGTATACATTTTCGAAAAAAAATGAGTACTTGATGAAATTTAAAGTTACTGTAAATGGTCTTGAGGATTATAATTTATTTGATATTGATTCTTATAAAGTTATTTTTAGTTCTGAGATTGAAAGATTGAGTGACAAAGCAAAGTTACAATATAATAATTATTTATCTCAAATAATTTATTATGATAATAAGCTTAAATATGGTAAAGATGGCCTAAGGATTAGCAATCCTAGATGGCTTGGTTCTAGTACTAAGTATTTTGGGGTGTTGGTTTTTAAAGAGAATATGGAAGTTGAGTTTAAGAAGGAAAGAGGAATTCTTAAATCATTTATTATTAATGATGTTAAAAATAAAAAAAATATTAACGATGAATTTTTTATTTATGCTGGACCTAAGGATAATAGGTATCTAGACGTTTTTGACAAGAGTGGTGACAATGCCTTTGGTTTATCAGATATTTCTTTTGGAATGTCAGTGGAAAAGAGTTTGTGGTATTTGATTCAAGTTCCTATGCAAATGGTAATGCAAGTTTTTTATGATGTTATGCCTAATTGGGGGCTTTCAATTATTTTTTTGACAATTGTTGTTAGAATACTTATATTTCCTTTGACGTTTAAGGGATTTAGAGCTACCGCAGAGCTTTCTAGGCTTCAACCTAAAATGAAAGAGCTTCAAGTAAAGTTTAAGCATGATCCCAAAAAGTTGAATGAAGAGATGGGAAAGCTTTATAAAGAAGAAGGAGTTAATCCTCTTGGCGGATGTCTTCCTGTAATTTTACAGCTCCCTATATTTTTTGCTCTTTATTCACTTGTAAATAATTTATTTTTATTAAGAGGAGCCAGTTTTATTCCAGGATGGATTGATGATTTATCTATCGGTGACAGTGTATATCATTTTGGATATAAGCTTTATTTTGTTTCTTGGACCGATATTAGAATTTTACCTTTTATTATGATGTTTACTCAATTGGGATCTACAATTGTTAGTTCTAATATGGATTTAAAAAATCTTGGAGCACAGCAGAAGTTTTTATATTTTGGAATGCCTATTATGTTTTTTTTCATACTTTACAATATGCCATCAGGGCTTTTGATATATTGGATTACAACAAATATTTTTACTATTTTGCAGCAATACTATATAAAGATGCATTTGTCTTAAGGGGGAATAATATGAGCTATGAATTTTACGGAAAAACCGAACAAGAAGCAATAAAGAAAGCAATGAGAGATCTAGAATTAAAGGAAGGCGAGTTTGATGTAGAAATTTTAGATAAAGAAAGAGTTGGATTTTTATTTAAGAAAGAAATGATTAAAATAAGGGTTTCTCCTCATGTAAAGGAGGTTAAAAAGGGCGGTTTTGAAATTAAAATTGGTGATAAAATTTGTGATAAAATTTTAGAATTTGTAAAAGAAATGCTAATTAAAATGGGATATTCTGTACATTTGATAATAGAACCCAAAGAAGGGGGATATGTTAAGATTTCTATTGAAACAGATAGTCCAAATATTTTGATTGGACGAGAGGGTAAAAATTTAGATTCTTTACAGCTTTTAACAAATGTTTATGCTTCTAGGCTTATTGGTGAAAATGGAGCTTTTAATAAGGTTGTATTGGATATTGGAGATTATAGAGAACGATTTAAATCTAGATTTATTAATTTAGCAATAAATTCTTTTCATAAAGTTAAAAGAACTAGGCGCTCTATTTTGTTACCATCAATGAATCCTTTTGAAAGAAGGATTATTCACACAACTTTAAATCGTTATAGTGACATAAAAACTGAAAGTGAGGGAGATGGAAACATAAAAAGAATAAGAGTCTCTTATGTTAGAAATAATAGGCGTGGCATCAACAATTCTCGTAGTTATCAAAAAAGAGATATTGGTTTTAAAAAATAGATTGATGGTATTATTTGTATTGAATTTTAAAGAGGAATAATAGTATGAAGATTTTTTTAACCGGAATTGCAGGGTTTATTGGATTCCATGTAGCTAAAAAGCTTGTAGAAGAAGGGCATGAAGTTTTAGGCATAGACGTATTAAATGATTATTATGAGCTAAAATTTAAGCACGAAAGGTTAGAAGCTTTAGGGTTTTGTTCTAAGGATGTCAAAACGCATAAGATTTTTAAGAGTGAAAAATATAATAATCTATCCTTTTTTTATCTTGATATACTAAATAAGGATAAACTGCTAGAGCTTTTTAAAGAGCATAAGTTTACGCATGTTTGTCATTTGGCTGCTCAAGCAGGCATTAGAGATAGTCTTGAAAATCCCGATAGCTATGTTTCAATAAATATTGTTGGGTTTTTTAATGTTTTGGATGTGTGCAGGGTTTATAAAGAAAAAATCGAGCATTTTGTTTATGCCTCCACGTCATCGGTTTATGGTATAAATGAAAATATGCCATCTCATGAAGATTCTATTACGGATCACCCTTTGAATTTATATGCAGCTAGTAAAAAATCTAATGAGATGATGGCGCATGCTTATAGTGCGTCTTTTAATATTCCCACAACAGGGCTTAGATTTTTTACGGTTTATGGGACCTATGGAAGGCCTGATATGGCTTTATATTTATTTTCAGATGGAATTAAAAATGGCAAGTCCATTAATATTTTTAATAATGGGAATATGGCTAGAGATTTTACATACGTGAGTGACATTGCAGAAGGTGTTTACAAGGTGTTGAAAAATCCGGCTAAGAGCGATTGTAATTTTGACGTTAAAAATCCAAATTCATCAACATCTTCTTTCCCTTACAGAATATATAATATAGGAACTGGGCACGCAATTAAACTGCTAGATTTTATTAACGAGCTTGAAGCAAATTTTGATAAAAAGGCCTTAAAAAATTATATGCCTATGCAAAAAGCAGATGTTGTGGAAAGTTGTTGTGATATTTTAAAGCTTAAAAATGATGTTGGGTATGAGGCTAAAATTTCTATTAAAGAAGGAATAAAAGAATTTTCACAGTGGTATAAAATGTTAGAATCTGCTAAGAAGGCTTGATTTTAGTCTTTTTTATGCAAAATGATAGATTTTTAATAAATTTTATGTTTGTTTTTGGTGTAATAATTATTTATTTATTGATTTAAATTCAATTCAACTTCTTAGGTGTATAATTTATTATAGGCATTTGATAAAAGAAAAAATAAAAATGGAAAGGAGTGATATAAATGGGTGTTTTAGACAAGATTAAACCGGGTGTAGTTTATGGGAAGGAACTGCATTTTTTATATGAAATATGTAAAAAGGAAGGATTTGCTATCCCTTCTATAAATTGCATAGGAATAAATTCCATTAATGCAGTTTTGGAAGCAGCAAAAGAAATTAACTCTCCTATTATGATACAATTTTCTAATAGTGGTTCTGCTTTTATTTCTGGAAAAGGCTTGAAGATGGAAAAACCACAAGGAGTTTCAATAGTTGGAGCTATTTCTGGTGCCATGCATGTTCATTTAATGGCAGAGCATTATGGTGTTCCTGTTGTTCTTCATACTGATCATTGTGCTAAAAATCTGCTTCCTTGGGTTGAAGGACTTTTAGAGTATGGAGAGAAATACTATAGTCAGCACAAAAAACCATTATTTTCTTCACATATGCTAGATTTATCAGAAGAACCTATTAAAGAAAATATTGAAATTTCTAAAAAGTTCTTAGAAAGAATGGCAAAAATTGAAATGTTTTTAGAAATAGAGCTTGGAATTACTGGTGGAGAAGAGGATGGCGTTGATAATTCAGATAGAGCTATGCATGAACTATTTTCTACCCCTGAGGATATTTATTATGGATATTCAGAACTTTTAAAAGTTAGCCCAAATTTTCAGATTGCAGCAGCTTTTGGAAATGTTCATGGCGTATATAAACCAGGGAACGTTAAACTTACTCCAAAAGTGTTAAAAGATGGTCAAGATTATGTCATATCAAAAACAGGAGCAAATATTACTAAGCCAGTTTCTTATGTTTTTCATGGAGGTTCTGGATCTACACTTGATGAGATTAATGAGGCGCTTTCTTATGGCGTTGTAAAGATGAATATTGACACAGACACACAGTGGGCTGCTTGGGAGGGTGTTTTAAATTATTACAAAAAAAATGAAAATCGTTTGCAAAGTCAATTAGGAGATGGTAAGGACATTGATGTTCCAAATAAGAAATTTTATGATCCAAGGGTTTGGTTAAGAGAAGCCGAAGTTTCTATGAAAGACCGTGTAAAGATTGCATGTAAAAATCTTAATAATATTAATAGGAATTAAATAAAAATTCACTAATTTTTATTTGAAAGCTGCTTTTTGAGCGGCTTTTTTATTATTCTAATTATATTTTAATATTGAATTACAAAATTATGATTGTTTGATATATTTTTTTACAATTTATTAGGTATCTTTTTTTGTTATTTTTGTTTATTTTTTAGAACTTAAAATATAATAATTTTTTTAAAATTATTATTAAATGTTGTGTTTATGAAATTGTTTTGATTAAAGATTAAGCAATGAGTAAGATTGTGTTTGAATTTTAAAAAAGCATTTTGTTTTGGATTGACCTTATGTGTTTTTATATCACTTATTGCTTGTAAAAAATTAAACTTTGAGGTTTAATTTTTTGAAAGAATGCATGTTATTAAAAAAATCCAAGGAACATCTGAAAATGGATGATTTTTATAATTTTAAAGGTGTTTAGCATTTGTTTGTATTATAAATTAAGTGTTATCAGCAACAATATTGATTCCAAGTTCTTCTAGTTGTTCGTTTGAGATTTTAGAGGGAGAATTATCAAGGGGGCTTGCTGCAAAAGAATTCTTAGGAAACAGTATTACATCTTTTATTGAATTTGACTTTGTCATCAACATTATTAGTCTATCAATGCCAATAGCAATGCCACCATGATTAGGAGCTCCATATTCTAATGCTTTTAAAAAAAATCCAAATCTATCTTCTGATTTTTCTTTTTGAAATCCTATTATGTTGAAAATTCTTTGTTGAAGTTCTTTATTATGTATTCTAATTGAACCTGAGCCAAGCTCTACACCATTTAAAACAAGATCGTAAATTTCACCTATAGTTTTTTTGGGATTTTTTTCTAAATTGGCAATATATTGCTTTTTTGGAAGAGAGAACATGTGGTGAGCTGGTGAATAGGTTTTTGTATTTTCGTCATATTCAAATAGTGGAAAATCGTAGACCCATAGAAATTCAAATTTATTTTCATCTATTAGTCCAAGATCATTTGCAATGTTTAGTCTAATTTGACCCATTGCTTTACATGCAGTTTCCCAGTTATTATTAGCTGTAAAGAAAATTATATCATTATTTTCTAGGGAATAGGTTTTTATTAAATGTTGTTCTTCTGTTTTTAAAAATTTTGCAATTCCTCCAGAAAATTTATTGTTTTCAATTTTTGTAAAATAAAGTCCTTGTGTTTTATAAAGCTTTGCAATTTCTTCTAAATTATTTATTTTTGTTCTTGAAAACTTATCAGCTTTGTTTTTTACTATTAAAATTATAATTGAGCCTTTGTTTTTTAGAGTATCTTTGAATATATTAAATTCTGAATTTTTTAGATTGCGACTTATATTTTGTAGTGTAAGTTCAAATCTAGTATCTGGTTTGTCGCTTCCATATTTGTTCATTGCCTTTTTGTATGTTATTTTTTTGAATTTTTTAGGTAAGTTGATATTAATGCAATTTTTAAATATTAAAAAAAGCATATTTTCTATTAATTTAAAAATATTTTCTTTTTTGACAAAGCTCATTTCAAGATCAAGCTGTGTGAACTCTGGTTGTCTATCTCCTCTTGAATCTTCGTCTCTATAACAACGGGCTATTTGAAAGTATTTATCAAATCCTGCTATCATTATAAGCTGTTTGTAAAGTTGTGGAGATTGAGGTAACGCATAAAAAGATCCTTTGTGAATTCTTGATGGGATTACAAAATCTCTTGCACCTTCTGGTGTTGATTTTACAAAAGTTGGAGTTTCTAGCTCTAAAAATTTTCTTTTTACTAAAAAATTTCTAATAAGATGGGTAGCTTGACATCTTAAAATGATTTTATTTTTCAAGGAATCTCTTCTTAAATCTAAGTATCTATATTCAAGTTTTGAGTTTTCACTTGCATTATTGTCATCTTCTATCATAAACGGCAATTCATTAGACTTTGAGATAATTTCAATGTTTTTTGCCAATATTTCAAAATGTCCCGTTTTCATATTGACATTTATCATGTTAGGAGGTCTTTTGATTAACAGTCCTTGAATTTTAATACAATATTCAAGTTTTATTTTTTCTGCGATCTTTAAAAGGTATTCTTCGTTTACCAGAACTTGAGCTTTTTCATATCTGTCTCTTATGTTTAGAAAGATAAATTTCCCGTGGTGTCTAATTTTTTTTACCCAAGCATTTATTTCAATTTTTTTGTTTATCAATTTTTCATTCAATTCATTACATTTGATAACTTTAAACATAATTCAACTCACTATTATATTATAAATTTCTTTATCTGTTTTTGCATTTAAAATTTCTTTTTTGTACAGATCAACTTTACCCACAACAGATGCTAAAATTCTAGGGTAGCTAACGTAATCTTTTGCTGGGCACAGTATTAATATAAAAACATGGCTTAAGTTCTTGTCAAGGGCATTAAAGTCAATTCCCTCATGACTTATTCCTATTGCAATATGTATTTTTGATATTAAATTTGTTTTTAAATGAGGAATAGCAAAGCCTTCTTTTAGTGCAGTAGTAATTAATTTTTCTCTTTCCATTAAATCTTGGAATATTCTTTCTTTGTCAATTTCAATGTTTATTACGCTTAGAAGCTCTCTTATTACATCGGCCTTATTGTTTGATTTTAATTCTAAAATAATGTTCTCCTTTTTTATTCTTTTATTTAGGTTGATATTGCTAAGGATTTTATCGTAATTTATTGAGTAATCTAGTTTTTTTGCCCTTAGGGAGACTGTTTCAACTTCTTTGGTTATTTTTTCTAGGTTTAAGATTGTTTCTCTAAAAAGGTCTTGTATTATAATTAAGTGATTGTTTGGGCATTCGAATGTTATTTTACTGCCCTCTCGCTTTATTGAGAAGGCTATGTTGTTTTTTCTTGCATTAATATATTGTGAAGAATCATTTTTAATTTGTTGCGTGAAAAATCCTTCTTTTCTTAATTCATTTTTAAAGTCCCATATAAGAATTTTGGCTAAATTATCATATTCAAATGATACACATATGTATGTATTTTGATCTATTGGGAGTTCTTTTTTAAGTCCGCTTTTATTTATTTTAAATAAAAAGTTTATTATAGGTGTTGCAACAATTGTTGGTAAAAATACCATTATTATTATGATTCCAAATATTTTTTGGCTAATAAATCCTGAAGATAATGCTACATTTGCCATAATAAGTGAAACTTCTCCTCTTGGAACCATTCCAGTTGCAATTTTTAAGGCTCCAAGTTTGTTAAATCCCAAAAAGAGTGCTGGAATAAAGCAAAATATACTCTTAGTAATTATTGCTATTGCGCTAATTGCTAGCCCTAAAATAAGAACTTCTTTTGAGAGTATTTCATTAATATCTGACATAAGTCCAATTGATGTAAAAAAGATTGGTATAAAGAATCTTTCAAAGATTGTTAGTTTGTCTTGAATTACGTATACAATGTCTGTTTTTGACATGGCAAGTCCAAATACATAAGCTCCAACAACAAAAGACATTCCTAAATTTTGGAATATACTTGCAATAGTAAGGGTTAGAGAGAGTGTTATTACGGTTGCTAAGGTGACACTGTTTAATTTTTTCAACAGTCTTGAGAGCGTTTCTGATATATATATTAAAGAGAAAGTTAAGCATAGCCAAATTACTATGTTTTGAATTATGGTTTTGATCGAGCTTGCTATATTAAGATCTGATATAGATCTTGATATAGTTATTACACTTGTAAGCATAAGCATTGAAAGCACGTCATCAATAATTGAGGTTGAAATTATTGTCACTCCTTCTGAAGTGCTCATTTTTTTCTTTGCCGAGAGTATGCTTGCTGCGATTCCTGCTGATGTTGGGGTTCCAATTATTCCAATAAAAAGTGAGGTTGGACTTATTAGAGGAACGTTAAAAATTATGCTTGCCATTAGTACAAAACTTGTGAAGGTGCCAACAACTTCTGTTATTCCAATAATTCCTCCGCGTGGCAAAAATTTGATAAACAATTTTAAGTCAGTTTCAAGTCCTGCTGTGAAAAGCAATATTATTGAAGCTATGGTAGAAATTGCAAATATTTTTTCATTTATTAAATAATTTTCTCCAATTTGAGTTATTCCTAATGGAAATAATAAAGGTATTTGAATTTTTCCAAAGGCATTCGGACTTAGAATTATTCCTGCTGTTATTTGCCCTATTACTTTTGGAATTCCTATTTTAGCCACTAGATTGCCTATTGAAATAGATGATATTACAATGATTGCCAGACTCATGACAAAAGCTGACATTTTTACCTCAATGTCGTATTTTGTTGAGTATGAAAATAGAAGATTCGGCAAGTGTAGCAATATTGTTATGTAAAAAATTTTTTTGTTCATTTTTCAAGCTCTTTTGAAAAATTATGTTTTAGCAAATTTAACAAATTTTTAATTGCCAGTTTTTCTTTTTTCCCTTCGACTGTTATTTTTACTTTTTCTTTGTATATTATTCCCAATATGATAATTTCGATTGTGGACCTTGCGTCAGCTTTTCTGCCATCTTTTGTTGTTATTTTTATATCGCATGAAGAGTGTTTATTTGCGAATTCAGCAATGATGTTTGCCGATCTTGAATGTATTCCATCTTTATTTATTATCTCAATTTCTGCTTCTTGCATTTTTTACTTATCTTATTTGTTGTTTTTTTTCTCTTTCTCTTTAGTTGCTGTTTTATAAAGCCTTGCTATTGTGCTATCAATAAGACTGAGAAGTATTTTTCCATCTTCTCTTATATGTATTATTTTCCCCCAATTAAAGTGAATGTGTGCGTCCAATTCAAAAATCTCATGTTCTTTTTTAATTGTGATTTTTAAATTATCAATATGTTTTTTAATATGAGTATCAAATTTTTCTAGCTTTTTGAGAATAAAAACTTTTTCATTCTCATTTAAGCTATAATTAACCGCTTGAATTTTAGGTTCCATAATATGTTCTCCCTTTCTCAGATTTTAATTCATTTCTATATTTGTTCACTGTTCTTCTAGAAATAGAGATTCCTTTGGATTTCAGTATAGCAGAAATCGCTTCATCTGACATCTTTTTATTTGCTTCTAATAACTTTTTTACTGTTATTTTAATGCTTAATTTTGAAAATTCATTTGTTTTTGCTCCACCAACAGAGCTAAAAAGTTCTTTGATTAATATTGTACCCCACTCGCATTTTAAGTATTTATTTTTTATTGCTCTTGATATTGTTGATTTTGATACACTAATTTTTTCTGACAGAATGCTCAGGTTCATTGGCCTTAAGCTTTTAAACCCTCTTCTTAGAAATTCTTTTTGCAATGTATATATAGCTATTCCTATTTTTGCAAGTATTTCGTCTCTATATCGTAGGGATTCGATTAACCACTTTGCTTGTTTTTGTTTTTGGGGATTTTCAGGTGTCTTTTTAAGTTCTTTTTTAAAGATACTAACTTCTTTGATTTTAATTTTAAATTTATTATTGTGATTAATTATTAATATATCTGGATCGACATAGAAATTAGTGTCGTCTATATCTTTAAATTCGAGTGTTGGGTTGGGGTTAAGTTTTTGTCTGATAATTTCTAAAGCTGTATTAAATTCTTTGCTTCTTATTTTAAGCTCCTCTTTTAACTTTTCTTGAGTTTTTTCAAGAAGCTCTGCTTTTTCAAGAATTTTAATAATATTAGTTTCTAATTTATGATGCTTTGCTTGCAAAATTAACGATTCTATTATGTTGGGGACACAAATTCCAATTGGATCAAATTTTTGAATAAGTTCAATTATTTTTTTTACTTTTACTTTTTCTTCCTTTTTAAAAAGATCGTAAGGATTTATTATATGAAAACCTTTGCTGTTTAGATTGTTTATTAGTATTTCCCCTATTTTAAGTTCATCTTCATTTATTCTTTGAATTCTTAATTGTAGTAAAAGGTGTTCTTTTAAAGAAGTATTTGTTTGTGTTTTTTCAAGAGCTATGTCGTGTTGATTTTTTATAATATTATCTTCTTTGTAAAAAACTTTTTTAAACCTATATGTTTTTAATGTTTCAAAAAATATTTTATTTGAGTCTATTTCTAGGCATTTATTGTTTTCGCTTTCGTCTAGTATAAGCTTAGTTAATTCTTTTTGATTAAGGCTTAATATTTTTATTGTTTGTATTTGAATTGAGTTTAAATTTTGGGATAATTTTAATTTTTGTTTAATCATATTTATATTAATGTATAAAAAAATCCACTAAGTATAATTACTAATGCGGGACTTATTTTATTGTAAAAAAATAAAATAAAAAAATTAATTCCTACAATAGCCAGGGTTCTCAAAAGTTCTGTTTTGTTGTTTTCTATCTTTAAGTATGTATGTTCAAGCAAAATGATTATTGTAATTATCCACAGTGCAACAATAATAGGCTTTAGATTCTCTAAGCAATAATTTAAAAAGCCGATTTTGTGTAGTATTAGAAGGATTATAATCATTAATATTATTGGAGCTGTTATTAATGCTACTGTAGCAATTATTGCTCCTGCAATTCCTGCAGTTTTCATTCCAACGTATGTTGCTATGTTTGTTGCAATAGGCCCAGGGGTTATTCTTGATATTGTAATCATATTAACAAATTCTTTTTTTGTTATCCAATGTTTATTAGTAATTATTTCGTTGTTTATTATTGCTGCAATTCCATTGCCACCTCCGAAATTTAATAATCCAATTTTTAAAAATGTAATGAATAAATTTATTAAAATCAACTGATATCCTTTTCTTATTTAGTTAATATTTTTTTTATTGTTATATATTTAAATGTGTATACTAAAAAGAAAATTAACAATATGTATGATATTCTTATTTTTAATTTAAAAATTGCAAAAATTACAAGAAAACATATTGTCCATTTTATTATAGAGTTATTTAACATTTTTTTGGAAAATTTTAAGACAACGGTTATCATGATGATAATTGAAGATATTTTTGCACCTTCGAGAAATTTTTCAACATGTATGTTATCTGGTACTAATTTTAGGTAAAGGAAAACCATTATTATTGCAATAATGGAAGGTAAAATTCCTGCAACAACGAGCAAAAGTGCGCATGGGAAACCTCCAACTTTTTTTCCTACTAGGAACACAAAATTAATTGCTGTAACTCCAGGAATAACATTTGATGTTGCTAGTATTTTGTTAAAATCGTCTTCAGACATTATTTTTCTTTTTTTAACAAATATTTTTTTAAGCTCAGATATAATTATTAATCCTCCGCCAATTGTAAGTGTTGTTGTTTTAAAGACAAGTAAAAACAAGTCCAGAATTTCATATATTTTTTTTTGATTCTTTTTATACATTTGTTTTGTCAAATTTAATAAAAACCTTTGAATACTAATTTTATCACAAATATTATTGTAATGTTCATTTTATTGTTGAGTGGTAGTGATGAAAACATGCTTTATTGTGGCTTTAAAATATTGCCTTATTTTTTTATTAGGGTTTTTATTGGAAGGCTTGTTTGTTTTTTGTGCTATAATTCAATTAATTTATGTGGAGCTTGGAAGGAAAGTTTAATTTGTTTAAGGAGTTTTTTATATTTCAAGATTATTTTAATTATATCATTGAGGGTGTGGTAGGCTATGGCTTAAAAGTTTCGATTTCTATAGCGTTATGGTATTTTTTAAAGTTAATAGTTAATAAAATGGGAAAAATTTTATTTAAGACTTTAGAAAAGTCTGGGTTAGAAGAGAAGTTAGAAGCTACGGTTTTTAACTTTTTAAAATCTTTTTTCAAAATATCAACAGACTTTGTTATTATTTTAATAATATTGCCATATCTTGGGGTGCCTATAACATCTATTATTGCTGTATTTGGATCATTAGGGCTTGCTATTGGGCTTGCTGCTCAGGGTATTTTATCTAATTTTGTTAGTGGATTTATTGTTTTGAATTCTAAGTTTTTTAAGTGCGGAGATCATATTAAATGTGGAGATGTTGAAGGTTTAGTTGAGGATGTACAAATTTTTTTTACTACACTTAAAACATTCGATGAAGAAATTATTAAAATTCCAAACAGCAAGCTTACATCCAATTTTGTTGTTAATTTTTCAGCAAATCCTAGAAGAAGGATTGTGTTTTCGTTTCAAGTTCCTTATGATACGAATATTGGTTTATTAAAAGATAAAATAGAGGATCTGATGATTTTCAATAATAATAAATTTAATGTTGAGATTTGTTCTCCGACTCTTATTGTCAAAAAATACACTCCCTATTATATAGTTTTGCAGGTTCGATTTTTTGTTAATACAGAAGTTTTTTGGGATTTTAAATATTTTATTGGGGAGTCTATTAAAAATGTTTTATTGGATATGAAAATTAAGTTTCCAATTTGTGTTATACCCTTTGATAAGCTATATTAATGATTGTTTTCTGCAATAATTTCTGAGTAATAATTTTCAATTTTTTTTGTGAAAAAATGACTGGAAAATTTAGTAGAGTATTTTTTTGCATTTTGTTTAAATGTTTTTAGTATTTCATCATCTTTTATTACTTTTTCTATGTACTGAGATAAGTTTTCGTACTTTTTTATTAAGAATCCGTTTATCCCCTCTTTTATTACATCTTTATATATATAATCATTTATTAAAATAGCAGGTATTCCAGCAGTTAATGCCTCTATTACTGTCATTGGATATACTTCGCTTCTTGATAGACTAGCAAAAATATCAGAAATTTTGTAGTAATAGTATATTTCTTCCCACGGAATTGTTCCTATTAACAATATTTGTTTTTCAAGTCCATGTTTGGTGCTAAAATTTTTTATTTCCTTTTCTTCACTTCCTTTGCCAATAATGATAAGCTTGTAATTTTTGTTTTGTATTAAAAGGTCTTTTAAGTGTATTACTAATGAATTTATATTTTTTTCTTTATTTATTCTGCCAACAAAGATGATTATTTTGTCTGTTTGCTTTATATTGTGTTTTTTCAAAATTTCATCTTTTTTTTCTTTGCTTAGAGTTTTTATAAAAAGCTTTCTGTCAACTCCATTTGGAATTATTTTATAGTTAGAATTATTTGAAAGTTGGAAATATCTTTCTTTTGCCTTACTTGATGGGTAGATAAAATATTTTATTTTTTTATAATGTTTTTGTATTATTTTATCGGGTTTAATAAAATATTTAAAAATTCCCAAATAATGCAAATAATAATCCCACATTGTATGGCTCGTGTGAACTATTGGTATGTTTTGTTTTAATGCAATTTGTTTTCCAATTTTTCCCATAGAAAACTCGGAGTGAGTATGAATGATGTCTGGTTTATAGCTTTGTATTATTTTAGATATTTTTCTTTTATTGGGAAAAGCTATTACAGCATCAAGTTTTTTATTTATTTGAATAGATGAGCATCTATAAACATTTTTTTCGTTTAAAGATGTTTTGGATTTTGGACAAAATATGTAAACCTCATAGCCATTTTTTTCAAATCCCTCTTTGATTTGTTTTATTGATGTTGCCACTCCATTTTTTTCTGGGATATATGTATCTGTAAATATTGCAACTTTCATATTCTCCTCCTAGCTTAAGTATAATATATTTGGCACTTGGATTATAATTTACTTTGATGCAAGTGGTTTATTTATTGTTAGGTAATGAGCAAGGTTTAAAAGAAGCTTATTTAAAAGAGCTGTTAATTAAGATGGATGCTTTTAAATCCAAAGTTTCAGTTACTAAAATTTTTTTGTCAGAACTGTCAGCTGTAGGATTTGCTAAGAAGCTATTTTCTAATTCTTTTTTTTCAAAAAAAGAAATTTTTATTGTTTATGAGTCTGAACTTTTAAAAGCAGGAAAAGATTTAGAGCTAATATGTAATGCAATTTTAAAGTCTAATAATAAAACTGTTATTTTTGTTTCTAATAGTAATACATGTAGCATTGATTTTAAAAATAAGCTTAAGTTTATAAAAAAAGTTTTTTATGAGATTTCTGATGATGACAAATTTACATTTGTGAGGAGAAATTTTTTTAATCTTAATATTAAAATTACAGATTCTGCAATAAACTTAATGCTTTTAATGTTAAATTCAGATACTAAAATTTTGAAATTTTATATAGATTCTTTTGCGCTTTTTGCTAAGAATAATACCATTGACGAGGAAGACATAACCTCTTGGATTAGTTTTATTCGTTTTGAAAATACTTTTTCCTTATTTAATTCAATTTTGAGAAAAGATATGACTTATTCTTTGATCAAGATTAAGTCTATTTTGGATCAAGGAGAAGATTTGCTTAATGTTTTAATGAGTCTTATTTGGCAATTTAAAAGATTATTAAAGGTGCAAATAGATTATAATGCATGTGGCAGCTTACAGAGTGCATTGAATAAAAATAAAATATTTTTTTCATTAAATAAAATTTATAGAGTAGGAATTAAAAATTATTCAATTCCAGAAATTAAAATTGTTTTGAAAATTTTATATAGGTTTGATTTATATTTGAGAATTTATTCTAAAAATATTCATCAAAATTTGTCATACTTTTTAATATTTTCAATTTTAAAGCTTAATAATAATTTTTTAATGAATTATTCTGCAGAATCAAAATTTAATTTTTAATGTATGAAGCAAAAATTAAGTTGGATTGTTTTGTTTTGTTTTTTGTCTTGTAGATCTGAATCTAGATTGGCAGAAATTGTTTTAATAGAGTTTTTTAATACTATTAAAAATTTTCAAAGCAGTCCTGAAATATTTTTTAATTATCTAAATATTCCAAGTGATGATGATCTGAGAGCAAAAATTCGTGGGTTAAAGTCTCAGGCAAAGGATGATTTCATTTTTTATCCTTTGTTTTTTAATAATCTAAGATATGAGATAGTAGGTAGAAAAAATATTTTTAAGGGCTTTGAATTTGAAGTTGTTATTAAAAATATTAACTTTCAAAATGGGATAGAAAAATTTTTGGCCAAATTAAATAAAATTGAAGGGAAATCTTTAAACATTAAAAATTTAGAAAAGAAAGAGCGTAAAAAAATATTTGACAATTTAATAAATGAAGTTATTGGAGAATTAGATGATTTTGATTACACCGAGATTGTTCATTTTTTTAGGGTATCTAAGAGTTCTTCTGAAAGTTATAAAATAGAGCTTTTAGGAGATGTTTTAAATGTACAGGTTAGAAATAAGCTTATTAATGATCTTTTTTTGATTTTATCGCCTGGAATTTCAAATAGTGTTTTATTTTAAAAAGCACTAATATAATAATCCATTTTATAATCTCACCGTTAATTTAGTGGTTATATAAAATTTTAATTGAATTTAAAATTTATTTATCTTGATTATAATTTTTTATTGAGTTCTCTTTTATTGCAAATTCTTTTATTCTTTTTGCAAGTTGCATATTTACTTTTATTTTTTCTGAAATTTCGTTTTCACTTAAAGGCAATATATCCTTATAGGTTCCAATTGATGTTAATATTTTTTGGGCTGTTTTTTCTCCAATTCCATGTATTTTTGTATATAATAGGGTTATTTTTCCCCTTCTTTTTTTGTTAAATCCGTTGGCCTTTCTATGTGCTTCATCTCTTACATTTTGCAGTATTCTAAGTGCAGGATGTCCTTGGGGCAGATTTATTCCTTTTTTTTTAGTTGTTAAGAATATTGTTTCTTGTTTTTTTGCCAATGAACAGACTTTAACTTTGTTTTCTATTTTCAAGCCTTTTAAGATAGAAAAAGCAGCATTTAATTGCCCTTTGCCTCCGTCGATTAAAATTAAATTCGGTAGTTCTAAGTTGTTATTGATTATTTCTGAATATCTTCTTGAGATTACTTCTTTTATTGCCTTAAAGTCATCAATTTCTCCTTTCAATAGCGAGTTCAGCTTGTAAAGCCTATAGCTTTCTTTAAAGGGTATTCCCATTTTAAAAGTAACCATAGAGGCTACTGTCTCTTGGCCTTTAAGATGAGCAATGTCAAATCCTTCAATTATTCTGGGAAGTTTATCCATTTCTAGAAAAATTTTCAAACTCTCAAGTGCTTTGGTGTTTTTATTTTCATATTCTCTTAAAGATAATTCAGCATTAGATATGGCCATTTCCATTATTTTTGTAATTTCTTCTGTTTCTTTGTAAATAATTTCTGTTTTTGTATTTTTAATTTCATTTATTAGCTTTTCAACATTTTTGGTGTCGATATTTTTGATAAAAATATGAATTTTGTCTGGGACTATCATATTGATAGATGTATAATATTGAATCAAAAATTGTAAAATAAGCTCATTGTTTTTGCATATACTCTCATCAAAGTTTGCATCTCTTTCAACCAATTTACCATTTCTGTATTTTAATACTATTATTATATTTACATTTTCTCCTGGATGAACATGTACATAGTCTATGTTTAAATTATTGGTTTTTGTAATGATTTGGATTTGATTAATTTCTATTAAAGAGCTTTTAATTTCTTTTAATTTGATAGCGGTTTCAAAATCTTCTTTTTGTATGGCAAGTTTTAATTTGGTATCAATTTGGCTTAATATTTCGGATATATTGCCGTTTAGTATGGATTTTGCCTTATCTAACTCTTTTTGATATTCTTTTTCAAGGTTTTCCTTGTAGCATACTCCAAGGCACTGTCCCATATGGTAATATAGGCAAGGAGCATTGGATTTTTTTTTACACTTTCTAATCTTAAATGTTTTGTTAATAAAATCTAGTACTTGGTCTAATTTTTTTACATTGGTAAATGGTCCAAAATATTCGCTTTTGTCATTAATTATTTTTCTAGTTTTGAAAATTCTTGGATATTTTTCATAGGTTACTCTGACCATGGGATAACCTTTTCCATCTTTTAATTTTACATTGTAATCAGGTTTGTGAGCTTTTATTAGATTACACTCTAGAAGCAAAGCTTCGTATTCGCTATTTGTTGTAATAACTTCTATTGATTTTACATTTTTCATTAATATTTTGATTTTGTGGCTATTTTTTTCTAAAAAATAACTTTTTACCCTTGATCTTAGATTTTTTGCTTTTCCAATATAGAGTATTTTTTTATTTTCATTTAGCATTTTATAGCAACCACTTGTGGTTGGCAATTTTATTATTTTTTCGAATAAACTTGTTAGACTCTCTTTCATAATGTCAGGTAGTTTTTAGATTTTAAAAATCATCTTATGATATAATATTGTATCATAATGCCGTTTGTTTTATGTTTTGAGGTATTTAAAAATATGAATAATAAAAAATAAAAGGTCAAAAATGAGATTAATTTTAATGCTCTTGCTATCTTTTTTGTGCTTTTCTATTCTTTTATCTCAAGAATTGAAGTTAATACTTGATTCGAAAAAAAATTTTAAATTTATTCAAGATTCTAGCAATGTTACTTTTGAAAGGGATATGAGAGGTTTGCTTGGTGTTTATTTGGATAGATATAAAGCTGTTTTAGATTTAAATAATATTGATTTGCGCTTAGAAATAGGAAGGGATAATAAATTAAAAGACACATCTTCAAATTATTTAGTTAGTGCAAAAAGTTTGAGAGTTTCAAATGAATTTCGTAATGTTTCTAATGGCTCTTTAATTTTTTATTCAAATCAAAATCCTGTTAAGTTTAAGCCACTAACAAAGAAAGCTTTCTTTTTTTCAGGCAATATCGTTTCTGATTTTACTATTAAGTTTTGGGTATATCGAACAACTTCTGTTACGGGGGAAATTATTTTTAGTTGGGATGGTTATAAAAAGATTAATAATTTATGGGTAGATCAGTCTATTAGATTAGAAAGCGATGAGGGAAATTTTGTTTGGGTTTTAAACAATGTCTTTTTAAAAGATAATAAAACCCCCATTAAAATTAGAATGAAAAGTAATGATGATTTTATTCCAAAGAAATGGCATTTGCATACTTTAAGATATAGGCAAAAGGACGGTATGCTTGAATATTTGATAGATTCTAAACCTCAGGCAATAGAATATATAACAGATAATAAGAAGGAAGGATCAGGATATTTATTAAGTATTGGTAATTTTATTGATTTTACCTTGGGAACTTATTTTACTGGTGCGGTTGAGAATTTGGAAATACATAAAAGCTTTGAAGAAGTTAGTAATGCTTTTTTTTCAAAAAATATGGGATATATTATTACAGAGCCTATTAAGCTTTCTAAATATTATTCGCAAGTATTATCCTTTGATGTTGATTCCAATGTTCCTAAGGATACAGAGATTGTTTATTATTACAGATTAGATAATAAGGTATTTTATGATACAGATAGTCATGGGAATATTAAAAAAAATTTAACTGGGGCGTGGATTCATTTTGATCCTAAAAAAGATTTTCCAGATTCAAAGATATCAAAATATATTCAAATAAAAGTTGAATTTTATCCTAGTGGAGATTCTGTAAGCAGTCCTTCTCTTTATAGCATGTCAATTACATATGTTCCTGAAGCAGCTCCATTTCCTCCTGTGATAACAAAAGTTATTCCAGGTTCCAGAGAGGTTTTTATTGAATGGATTCCTGTAGTTAATAGTAGCGTTGAAGGGTATTACATTTATATTGGCGTTGCTTCTGGTAATTATCATGGAAAAACCAGCGGTGTTTTAACTTCTCCTATTGATGTTGGAAATCAAACTTCTTTTAAGATTACAGGCCTTGAAGATGGAAGACTTTATTACATTAGTATTGCTGCTTACAATTTGGATAAAAGTGTTAATAAGACTTCTTTTTCAAAGGAAATTTCTGTAAGGCCTATGGAGATTTTTAAAAAATATGAATAACTTTAGTTTTGAGAAGGCTTTAAATTTTTATAAAAATGGTGATTTTAAAAGCTCTCTTGACAATTTAGATGTTTTTGATGAGAATTTTGATTCTCTTGCGCTTAAGGCACTTATTTATTTCAAGAAAAAGGATTATAAGGCTCTTTTATATGTTTTAAATACTTATCCTGTTGTTTTAAGCGAATATAATTTTTTAGTTAAACTTATAGATTATGGCAAAATCGAAAAAAATAAAGATGATCTAGGTCCTTTTGAGAATTATAATTTAGGCGTTTTTTATTTCAATTTAAAAGAATATGAGCTTGCTTTAGGTTGTTTTTTAAAAGCCAAAGAGCAAAAATCTGATTTTGTACAAGCTTTAAACAATAGTGCCGTCTTATTTGAAATGTTGGGCAACAAGGATGAGGCTTTAAAATTATTTTTTGAGGCTAGAGATTTGGATCACAACAATTCTCTAGTTAAGCTTAATATTTGGATTTTAAAAAAAAGTGAAACTTTTCAAACATCAAGTTTTTTAAAAATAGATAAAATTTTTTTTGATGCCAATCTTGCTCTTGTTGTTAATTATTTAATGTATTACTTCTATTCTATTGGGGAAATAAGCAGAGCAATTAGGCTTTCTGAGAAATTTTTAACAGATTCTCATTATTCTAAGTATATTTGGCACAATAGGGCAACTATTTTTCATAAAATAGGCAACATGACTCAAGCTACAACATCTTATGTTAAAGCCATTTTAAATTTTCCCAATATTTATACAATTTACAATATGCATATTGCAACAGTCGAACTTTTAAAATTTTCTCCTAAAAAGTCTATTGAGAGAATGGTTGATGATTATTCTAACCTAGATTTGATATATTTGTATGCAACCTTATTTTTTCTTAGGAATCGTGATCTTGAGGATGCCTATTTTTACATGAAAAAGCTTTGTGAGCTTAATCCAGGCCCCTATTCAAAATTTTTAAAATTACTTGAGTCTAGCGAGGATATGTTAATTGAAGCTCTGCTTGAAGAATTTGCAGTATCTTTAAGAGTAAATTGGCATTTAGAGTATTTATTTTTTATTGATAATTCTTTAAATTTGAGAGATCCCATTTTTGTTTTTGATCACAATATAAGAGTAAATACATATATTTGGAGAATTAAAGATGAGTGCATTGAGTTAAAATTTAGCAACAATGAAGAAAAAATGGTTCAAGAAATCTTACACGAGGAATGTATTTTGCCTGAAATTGACATTTCTATTGAGGATTTCCAAAATTTAATAGAAGCTTATAAAGAGTTTAGAATAAATTACTAATATTTATAATTTATTTGGTTGACAATAATAATATCTCTAAGATAATATGTATTAATGCTATAGGAGAGATGCCAGAGTGGCCGAATGGGGCTTCCTGCTAAGAAGTTGTCCTTTTAAAAGGGGACCATGGGTTCGAATCCCATTCTCTCCGTAATTATTTAAATCTTGACAGCGTGTATTTTATTTATTAAAATTTGTTTTAGCTCTGGAGAGGTGGCAGAGTGGTTTAATGCTACGGTCTTGAAAACCGTTGTAGGTGTAAGCCTACCGTGAGTTCGAATCTCACCCTCTCCGTAATTAGCATTTGATTTTAAGATTAGGATTGAAGTTGTTTATGTGGCTGATATTCATTTTCTGTGTTTTCATGTATAGGGAATTGAAACTCAATTTTATCGCAGTCATTACAGTTAATTGAGAGCGGATCATAAAAAACTATAATTTGGTTACTTTTAAAGTAATATTTATATCTTGGAAAGATTTTTGTAAATTTTTTCTCCAATTCTTTTGGGCTTTGTTTTTCTTTAACATAAAAATCTTTAATTCTACTTTTTAGCTGTTCTTTTAATACGTTTATTAGAGAGTCTAGCTGATCTTTTGATATTATTTCTGAAATTTCTATTTTTTTATTTCCTTTTAAGTTTAAAGAATAATATTTCAAGAGAGTGTTTGAATTTTTTTCTCTGAAAGATTCTTTATATAAAATAGATGTAATACCAATATTTTCATTTTTAAATATTGTAAAGTTAGAAAAATAAAAATATTCATTTTTAGAGTTTTCAGTTTTTGATATTTTATTCTCAACATCTTTTTTCCATTTTTTTATAAGATTTTCAAATTCAAAGTTTGCATTTTCCATAAAAGGAATTTTTGCATCTATGTGGATATTATTGTTTTTTAGTATTTCATTTTCTTTAATATTTTTAGTTTTTATTGCAAATTCAAAATTAACTTCACTTGAGACTGGTTTAAAGCATGATAGAATAGATAATATTGAAAAAAAAATGATTATTTTAGTTTTCACAACTTCTCCATTTTCCTTTGAATGTTTTTATTGTAATAAATAGTAATTTTTATTACAATAAAAATTAATTGTTTGTGTCCATAGCTCAGTTGGATAGAGCGTTAGATTGCGATTCTTAAGGTCGGAGGTTCAAGTCCTCTTGGACACGAAAAGTTTTTTAGTTTGGAGAGATGGCCGAGTGGCTTAAGGCGCACGCTTGGAAAGCGTGTATACAGTAAAATGTATCATGGGTTCGAATCCCATTCTCTCCGATTCCTAGGACCCGTACTATCAAGCATTGCCGAATCCCGTCAGGACTGGAAGGTAGCAGCGGTAAGCGATTTTTTTGATGAGTACGCAAGTCTTAGGTTTAATTTTGAGCCAAAATGCAATGCTTTGCTGTATGTTAAGATATAGATTAATCTTTTTGAAACCTTCAATTTTATTATACTTTTTAGAAAGTTTTTCTTTATTAGATATTTTTTATGTTTCATAAAATTCTTTGGTAATTCTTTTAAAGTAGTGGGTAGTTCTGAGATATAAATATGTTGTATTATGTATTTACTAATATTTTACTTATTAAAGCATAGGGAGGTAAAAAGTTAATGGCGTCTTCAAGAGGCACTGCTCTTAAGAAACGCCCGAGAGATTTCAACTCTCTTGAAGGGCAAGACTTTGTTGTTGAAACTCTAAAGCATTCTATAGAGAAAAATAAAATAGCCAATGCTTATATTTTTTCAGGGCCAAGAGGTGTTGGTAAGACTTCATCAGCTAGGGCTTTTGCCAGATGCTTAAATTGCAAGAATGGTCCGACAGTTATGCCATGTGGAGAGTGCAGCAATTGTAAATCTATTGAGAATGACAGCAGTCTTGATGTTATTGAAATTGATGGTGCTTCAAACACTTCAGTCCAAGATATTAGACAAATTAAAGAAGAGATAATGTTTCCTCCCGCAATTTCTAAATATAGAATATATATTATTGATGAAGTTCACATGCTTTCCAATTCTGCTTTTAATGCTCTTTTAAAGACAATTGAAGAACCTCCAAATTATATTGTTTTTATTTTTGCCACTACAGAGTCACACAAGCTTCCAGAGACAATAAAAAGCAGATGCCAACATTTTAGTTTTAAACTTCTATCTTTAGAAAAGATTTATGATATGCTTAAGAAGGTTTGTTTAGAGGATCATATTAAATATGAAGATGAAGCTTTAAAATGGATTGCATATAAAAGTAGTGGTAGTGTAAGAGATGCGTATACTCTTTTTGATCAGATAGTTTCTTTTACCGATTCTAACATTAAATTAGATCAAATAAGATCCAAAATGGGCTTAACCAATGATGAATTTTTAGAAAAGTTGTCAGTTAGCATTCTTAGTGAAGATGTAAAAGAGTTAATTTGTGTTCTGGATTCTATTTTTTCATCTGGAGTGTCTTATGAGCAATTTCTTTTAGATTCAATCGAGTTTTTTAGAGAGGCATTATTTTTAAAGATAGGTGTTAAAAATTTTGAGTTTGTTGGAATTAAATCTGAGGATTTGAGAAAGAAATTAATTGAGTTTGATTTGAACTATCTTGAGAGAATTATTGTTGTTTTGCTTGAAACTTACAGGGATTTGCAATTTTCGGTTAATCCAAGATATGAGCTTGAGATTAATTTTATTAAAATTTTAAGACTTAAAAATTATATTCCAAATCATGTTTTAATAAAGCAAATTCAAAATCTTGAAGATAATTTGTTAGAAAACATTGCTATAGATTCAAACAATTTTGATGTTTTAGAAAGTGATAAGAGCAAGGATGATTTAGCTTTTATTCCAGCAAAATCTAGCTTAAAATGTGAATTTTCTGAAATCGAATCTTTTAAAAAAGAGGAGGCTGATCGTGATGAAAATTTACCAACAAAAATTGATAAAAGTTTTATAGAAACTAATAGTATTGACGAGATTGATGAGATTTTTATTGAAGATGATAATTTAAGTCAAGCAAATGATTTTGTTGATATAAGAGATAAATTTATTTATATTGTTTCAAGATATGTTCAAACTTTAGTTCATTCAGGAGAAGTTGCTATTGATGACAATGTTCTTTATTATAAGGTGTTTAGTGAGTTTGAATATAATGAGCTTCAAAATTATAAAGGTGAGATAAGATCTGAATTTTATAAAGAATTTCCCAATTTAAGCATTGTGTTTCAGAAAAATTTTCAAAGCCTTGAAAAGGATTTTGAAAAATTAGAAACTGTAAAAAATATTTTTGGAGCAAGTGAAGTTCTGGAGGAATAAAAATATGGCAGTAAATCCGTTGGATTTTTTAAAAAATATGTCTAGCGTTAAGAATAATATTGATAATATTAAAAAGGAAATTTCTAAAATTACGGTTTGTGGTAAAGCGGGTAGCAATATTGTTGCTATTGATATGGATGGCGAATTTAATGTTAAAAAAGTTTCAATCAATAAGGAATTTTTTGATGATTTAGACAATGATGCTTTTGAACAAATGGTTAAATCTGCTTTAAATGATGCTGTTTCTAAGGTTAAAGAAGAGATAAAATTAAAAACCATGGGAGTTCTTCCTTTTGGAATGTAGTTTTTAATTTTGTAAAAGTTATATTTTGATTTTTCAATATAATATTAAGCGCTTTATAACTTGTAGTATTCCATATAAATGTAATTAATCAGATATAACTTTTGTATTGGGTAAGCATTTTTATTTATTTAATTATTTTTAAATACATGCCCTAAGTTTTAGGAGGATTTATGTCAATGTTATTGCAGAAAACTTTATGTATTATTAAGCCAGATGGAGTTAGGAGGGGTTTAATTGGTGATGTAGTTTCTAGATTTGAAAGAGTAGGTTTAAAAATGGTTGCTGCTAAAATGCTTCTTGTTGATGAGAGTTTAGCAAAAAAACATTATTTATATGATGATATTGTCTTTAGACATAGTGAGGCGGTTTGGAATTCTTTAATTAAATTTATTTCAAATTCTCCTGTTTTTGCATTTGTTGTTGAAGGGGTTGAAAGCATAGAAGTTGTTAGAAAGCTTTGTGGTGCTACTGAGCCAAAATTAGCTATTCCTGGAACAATACGGGGAGATTTTTCTTATCATAGTTTTAAGTATTCAAATGAAAAAGGTTTTTCAATTTATAATGTGATTCATGCATCTGCAAATGAGGTAGATGCGATTCGTGAAATACCAATTTGGTTTAAAGATAATGAAATTTTAAACTACAAAAGAGATGATGAATGTGAACATTATTATTGTTAATTTTTATAATCTATTTCTTTAAGGGAATAAGTTGTAAATTGCTCTTATGCCAATCGAAAGTAAGAGCAATTTTTGTACTTTTGTTTGAATTTTTTATTTTTAGAAGAATTCTTATACAGAAGATTGCTCTTAAGAGCAGTGTTTTTACTTTGGTTTTATGTTTTGCATTATAATTGATTATGTAAATAAATTTTGTTTGATAAAATTTTAATGTCGTGTTGTTATGTTTAATATATTGTCAATTAAAATAGAATAAATTTCTAGTCTTGTGAAAAATATTTATGAAAATATATAGACTATATTCGTTATTTTTGTTTTTTTCTTGTACTTTCGATTATGATGAATATTCTAATAGATCTGATGCTGCCAAAAAGTTTCCTTCAATACAAATATTAGGAATCAAGTATTATGATGTTGTATACAATAAAGAGCAGACCGTTTTAGATTCTTTAAGTTTTAGTTATTTTAATGACTATAAAATTTATAAGGTAGAGAATGGAAGGTTTTTATATCGTTCACTAGATAATGAAATTTTAGGGAAGTTTAATAATTTGGAAGGTTCTTATATTACAAAGGATTTGGATATGAGAGATTCTGTAGAATTTAAAATAGAAGATAAAAATAATTATTATTTGCTTAATTCAAATAGGCTTTTATGGAAGAATAAAGATAAGAAGTTGCAATCTCCTCCAAATGAGATAGTATTAATTAGATTTAATCATAGCAAAATAAAAGGAAAAGGGTTTTCTTATTTTTTAAAGAGCAATGTTTTTTATTTTGATTCTGGTGTTGAAGGAATCATGAATTGAGAGATTTAATTTTAATATGGATTTTTATTATTTTTGTTAATAATATTCAAGCAACACAAATAGAATCTAATCTTAAACCTGAAAGGCTTAAAGGAGACGAAGAGAAAAGTACTAGTTTTACCTTTAAGTCAGATTTTGCACAAGGAATGGTGTCTTCTTTTTATAAAAAAATTGTTTTAAAAGGGAATTCAGAGGTTATGTCCCCAGATTTCAATCTTAGAGCAGATGAAATTGAAATTTATGGCGAAAACGGCTCTTATCTTGAAGCTAGAGGGAATGTTTTTTATAAAGACTATAAGAATAAGATGCATGTTAAATCTCAGTTTTTGTTTTTTAATAGAAAATTGGATAATTTTTATCTTCAAAAAGGGGTTGAGCTTGAAGACTTAGAAAACAATATGCTTATTAAAGCAGAAAGAGTTGAAGGCAGCAATAAAGCTAATGTTTATATTATGCAATATTCTGTTAAAATATATAAGGATGATACTTTTGCAAGAGCTGAGAATGGGACTTATAATAAAGAAGAAAAAGAAATGATTCTTGAGGGGGTTCCAGTAATTTACCAGAAAGACAATTATTATTCTGCTTCAAGAATAATTTTCAATACAAAAACTAATAGGTATAAACTTGAGGGAAGTGTTGAGGGAGAGTTTACTCAAGTTGAGAATGATGTTTCTGAAGAGAAAAAATAAAATAAAAGAGATTAAGGAAAGTCTTAATCTTAATTCTATTAATAATGTTGTCTTAAAGGCAGACAATATTATTAAAAAGTATGGTGAAAAGTTTGCTGTTAATGGTATTACGATTGACATTCATAAAGGTGAGGTTGTGGGGCTTCTTGGTCCAAACGGAGCTGGCAAAACAACAACATTTTATACTATTGTGGGTTTTATTAAGCCTAATGCCGGCAAAGTTTTAATAAATGATTATAATATTTCATCTCTTAATATGTATGAGCGTGCACGAATAGGGATTGTATATCTTCCCCAAGATGCTTCAATTTTTAGAGAACTTACAGTTGAAGAGAATATTATGGTTGCTTTAGAGAGAAGAGAGGATTTATCTAATGCTGAGCGCAAGATAGAACTTGTGAATTTACTTAAAGAATTTGAGATAAAAAGAATACAAAGCCAAAAAGCTTATACTCTTTCTGGTGGAGAGAGAAGGCGAGCAGAGATAGCAAGAGCTTTGGCTGTAAATCCCTATTTTTTACTCTTAGATGAACCTTTTGCGGGTATTGATCCTATTGCTATTGGGGATATAAAGAATATAATAAAAATTTTAAAAGAGAGAAACATAGGAGTTCTTATTACTGATCATAATGTAAGAGATGCTTTTGATATAATAGACAGAGCTTATATTGTTTATCAGGGGCAAGTGCTTGATGAGGGTGGTGTTGATTATATAATAAGTAGTGAGAAAGCTAAAAAGCTTTATTTAGGAGAAGAATTTAGATTATGAAAACAATAGATCATGAACTTTATTATGAATTTAAGATAGCTAATGATGTTAAAATGATTTATACTAAAAAGCCTTTTAATCTAAATTTAAAAGAACTTAGTAATGATAATTTCAACTTTGTTCCCAAGTCTAAGAAAATAAAATATTTAAAACAATTGCATACAGATATTATTTATAAAGTTGAAGATGATTTTATTAATTTTCAAGAAGGAGATGGCCTTATATCTACCTCTTTAGATGTAGCTCTTGTTGCTTATTTTGCAGACTGTCTTCCGATATACCTTTATGATTCAGTGAAAAAAATTATAGGACTTATTCACAGTGGATATAAAGGAAGCTTTAATTTGATTGTTTTAAAAATGTTGTTTATGTTTGAAAAAATGGGATCAACTTTTAAGGATTTGAAAATTGTTTTTGGGCCTTATAACAGATCTTGTTGTTATGAAGTTTCTGAAATTTTCTTAAAAGAAGTAAGTAATAAATTTAGCAAAGGTTTATTAAATGCTTCTTTTGTCACAAGAGATGGTAAAATATATTTTGATAATGCTAGTTTTAATTTAAATTTACTTTCTAGTTTTAATTTAAATATTTATAATTCAAAGCTTTGTACGTATTGTTTGAAAAATCTTTATTCTTATAGAAGATTAAGAGAAAGTCAAAGCTATGCTTTAATTTGGAGAATTTAGTTTGAACGTAAGAGATTTGTCTTTTAAGCTTAATTCAATTTTTGATATAAACAAGTATGAACATATTGATAAAAGTTTAAATGGGCTTCAAGTAGGAAATCTTAACGCCGAGGTTAACAAGGTTGCCTTTGCTGTTGATGCTAGCTTTTCAACTTTAAAAGAAGCAAAAGGAAATGATTTTTTAATTACCCATCATGGTATTTTTTGGTCAAAAAAAGAGCGCATTGTTTCTAATATGTATGATAAAATAAAATTTTTGATTGAAAATAATTTAGCTCTTTATTCGGTACACTTACCTATGGATGCCCATTCTGTTTATTCGCATAGCAAAGTGTTATCAGATTTTTTAGGATTAAAAAATTCTTTTGTTTTTGGAAATTATGGGGGTATTAATTTAGGAATTATTGCTGATTCTGTTTTTAGCTTTTCTGAAATTTTAGAAAAAATCAAAAAGCAAAATAAACATATTCTTTTTTCGAAAAAGTTTAAAGAGTCAGTGAATAAGGTTGCGATTGTTAGTGGTTCTGGATACTCTTTTTTTAAAGAAGCTTTATGTCATGATGTAGATTTGTTTATAACTGGTGACACTTCTCATCAAATATATTCTTTAGCAGAAGAATTCGGTGTGAACTTGATTTTTGCAGGGCATTATTTTACTGAAACTTTTGGTTTAATTAAATTAATGGAAGATTTCAAAATTAAAGAAGATTTAGAGGTTAAATTTATTTATAAAGATACTAATTTATAAGGATTTTTGTATGGGCGTTAGGAGTAAGCAATATTTCAATGTTTTTGTATTTATTATTAGTTTAATTTTTTTTGATCAACTTTCCAAGTATTTGATAGTAAAGTATGTCAAATTGGGTTCAATATATTTTTCCTTTTTTGATGATTTTTTTAGGATAATACATGTAAGAAACACTGGCATTTTATTTTCTATGGGTTCTAATATCCATTATAGCTTGAAAAAAATTTTTTTTCTTGCAATGCCTATTTTTATTTTAATATTTGTTTTTTATCTTTCTTTGAAAGAAAAAAATTGCATTGCCAGAATCTCACTTTTATTAATTTTTTCAGGAGGAGTTGGAAATGTTATTGATAGATTGTTTAGACCTTCTGGGGTTGTGGATTTTTTAGATTTAAAATTTTATGGAATTTTTGGACTTGATAGATGGCCTACTTTTAATTTTGCAGATAGTTATGTTGTTATAGGCATGATTTTATTCTTGGTTTATGATTTTTTTATAAAAAGAAAAGCGTTTAATAAATGAAGATTTTGGGTTTTATTTTATGCATATTAATGAATTTATTTTTTATGTTTTTAGTGTTCTTTTTCGAGTTTTTTTTAGTTGTTAAATTTAGCATTATTGTAAAGCCTTATTTGCAATTTATATTGATTTTTATGATGATTGTTTTTGCTGTTTTTGTGGGATATTTTGTGTCAATTTTTATTGTAAAAAGTTTGCTTATTAAGTTGTTTGAACTGGATCAATAAAAAGAGAGGCGTTGTGTCTTTAAGGGTTTTAATTGCTGGTGAAGTTGTCGGCAAAGCCGGGATTATTGTTATAAAATCCTTTTTGTCATCCTTTAAGGTTGAAAAAAAGATCGATTTTGTAATATCTGGCAATAATTTTACTACAGGTTTAAGGGGGCTTGGCAAGAAGCATGCCTTTTTATTAAAAAAGTATGGAATTGATGTTTTAACTTTAGGTGAAAATGCTTTTGCAAGGTCTGATTTGTCTGATGACCTTGATAAGTATAATTTTATTTTAAAACCTTTAAATTGTCCTGCAAAATTAAAAGGATATTCTTATTTTATTTATAATGTTAATGGCAAAAAATTGGCTGTTATTAGGATTGTAGGTCAAACAGGAATAACCAAATATAAATTTAATCACCCTTTTTATAGTTTTGATTTTTTTTATCAAAGAATTAAAATGCAAACAAATAATATTATTGTTATTTTTGATTCAAATACTACAGCTGAAGTTAATGCTTTGTTTTTTTATCTAAAATCAAGAGTTAGTGCTTGTCTTGGAACCGGGAAGAGGATTTTAACAGCTGATTTGAGAATTTTAGATAATACTGCTATTATAACTGATTTGGGCAGAGTTGGGAGTTTGGACAGTGTTATTGGATATTCTCCTGATTTAGAGGTGGATAAATTTTTGAAAGGATTTTTAAATCAGAGATTTAATGAATCTTGGGAAGGCCTTGGTTTTAACGGCGTTTTAATTGATATAGATGAGAATGGGCATTCCTTTTCTGCAGAGACTGTTAGAGAATATATAGATTATAAATCAAGTTTAAAAGATGTGGATATTGTTTGATATTTGTATCTTTAGATATTCTTTAAATTTTAATAATCTTATCTGCGTGATTTAATTTTATTAAGTTTTTATGTATAGGAGGATGTATTGTGTATAGTTATCTTGTAGAAGGTGGTTATAAGATAGGTGGTCAAATTACAGCCAGTGGGAATAAGAATGCTGCTTTGCCTTGTATTTTTGCTGCTTTGCTTACTGATGAAGAGGTTATTTTAGAAAATATTCCGAATATTAATGATGTAAAAGTTGTTTTAGATATTTTAAGTGATATAGGAGTAGATATTGTAAGAGAGGGAAATACTTTAAAAATAAAAGTTTTAAATATTGTAAAAACAGAAATAGATTCCTCTCTTACGGATTTAATTAGGGCTTCCATACTTTTATTGGGACCTTTTGTTTCTAGGTTTGGGAAAATAGATATGGCGCTTCCAGGAGGAGATGTGATTGGAAAGAGGCGACTTGATACTCATTTTTATGGGCTTTGCAAGCTAGGGGCCAAATTAAGTACAAAAGACAGAAGGATTGTTTTAAAAGCTAATAAGCTTGTTGGAGCTGAAATGTTTTTAGATGAAGCTTCTGTTACAGCTACAGAAAATATCGTTATGGCTGCAGTTCTCGCTGAAGGAAATACCGTTATTATGAATGCTGCTTGTGAGCCACATGTTCAAGATTTATGTAATATGTTAAATTCAATGGGCGCCAATATTTTAGGAATTGGTTCAAATATTTTAGAAATAAGGGGTGTGAAAAAATTAAGTGGGACCCTATTTAGAATAGGAGCCGATTTCATGCAAGTTGGCTCTTTAATTAGCCTTGCTGCATTAACAGGGGGTGAGCTTGAAATTAAAAAAGCAGATCCCCATCATTTCAGATTAATTAGGTATGTATATTCAAGACTTGGCATTAATTTCGAATATGACAGGGAAAATATATATGTAAAAGATAAACAAGAATTAAAAGTTAAGTTAGATTTTGGTGGACATATTCCAAAAATTGATGATGGTCCATGGCCAGCTTTTCCAACAGATCTTATGAGCATTATTATAGTCACTGCAACTCAAATAAAAGGCACAGTTTTGGTTTTTGAGAAGATGTTTGAATCTAGGATGTTTTTTGTAGATAAATTAATAAAAATGGGTGCTCGAATTGTGCTGTGCGATCCGCACCGTGTAGTAGTTACGGGTAAATCTCCTCTTAAAGGCAATGTCTTGTCTTCTCCAGATGTACGAGCGGGAATGTCTCTTCTTATTGCGGCTTTTGTTGCTGAAGGTCGCAGCGAGATTCAAAATGTTTATCAAATTGAAAGAGGATACGAAGATGTCGCTAGCAAATTAATTAATTTGGGTGCAAAAATCAAGAAAGTTAAAAGTCAATAACTTGGTGTTGAGCTTTATCATATGTGTGATTTATGGAAAATGTTTTTAATAGAAGATAGAAATAAGATATTTTTAAGAGGTTGAATTATGAATAAAAATATATTACATTAATTTCTATTGTTGGTATTTTTTAACTAATATTGTTAATTTTTTATATTTTATAGTTTAGATATTTTAGTGTAAAAAATAATATTGAAAGATTGATAAAAATTTGCAGAGTGGCGTTTCTGATTTTGAATTTTTGCTTTTATAATATTAGTTATTCTTTTAAATAAAGTATTTATTTTTCTGCTTTAATTTGTAAGAATGGCTTTAATTTTTCTGTTTTTGGTTATGATTTTTTGGTGTGGCATGTTAATAGATTTTGTTTATATCTTATCCATTTAATGTATAACATGTGACTGTTAATTGTTTTGACGCTATATATTAATTTTTAGTTTTTTAAATTAAGAATTAAATACTTTTTTATTACTGATGAATAAATTTGATTTTAGATTTTTTATAAAAAATATTTTAGATGGGGATAAAATTTTATGTTTGCAGATAAGAGCAAGACTAGGGAATTAATATTAAATGGCAATTTATATAAGGTTCTTTTTTTAATAAGTTTTCCTATTGTTATAACTAATATTATTCAAGCTTTTTATGATCTTACCGATATGTTTTATGTTGGCAAGCTTGGAGCTATGCCGTTGTCAGCGCTTTCACTTGCTGGTCCTATAAATTTTTTTATTATGGCTATTGCTATGGGAATGGCTACAGGAAGCATTTCTTTGATGTCAAAATGCATAGGAGAGGGAAATTTTTCTCGTTTTTCAAGGTATGCCGGGCAACTTATTGCTTTAAACTTTGCTTTATCCTTATTTGTGACCATTTGTGCTTTTTTTTTTATTGAGCATCTTTTAGATTTGTTGGGTGTAAAGGGGGAGCTTAAAGAACTCTCAAGAGTTTATTTTTATGTGACAATTTTTGGAATACCCACTATGTTTTTAAGTATTTCAATTACATATATTTTAAACGCTCAGGGAGAAACTATCCTTTCAATGATAATAGTTATATTTGCTAATATTGTCAATTTTATTCTTGATCCAATTTTAATATTTAGTTTTAATATGGGTATTACTGGGGCTGCTTGGGCCACTTTATTTTCAAAATTGTTAACTGTTGCTTTTTATTTATTTTTGACTTACGGGTTAAATTATGGATTAAAAATTCATCTGAAGGATTTAGTGGTAGATATAAGATTTATTAAAGAAATTGTTAATTTGGGATTGCCTTCAGCTTTTGGGCAAATAATGGTTTCGTTATCTTTTTTTATTTTCAATTATATAGTTATTGAGATTAGTCCGAAATTTTTGGCAGCGTATGGACTTACAAACACCATTATTTCTTTTTTATTTCTTCCTGCTATGGGAATTGGTACTGGAATTATTTCAATTGTTGGTCAAAATCTTGGTGCCAAGAAAATAAATAGGGTGGGGGAAGTTTTGAAAAAGGGGTTTTTTATTTCTTTAGCAATTTTATTAATAATAAATTCAATTGTTATTTTTAATAAACAGTTTATACTAAGGTTGTTTACAAATGATTTAGAAGTTTTAAATTATGCCAATAATTATTTATTGTTAACAACTATTGGTACTTTTGGATATGGACTCCAACAAGTATTTTTTGGAGGACTTATTGGGTCTGGTAGGACAAAAATTGCAATGATTGTTATTTTTATTAGATTGTGGCTTATTCGTCTTCCAGTAGTTTTTATTTTTCAATATTTTGGCATAATTGAAAATTCTTTAGGTTATGCTTTTATAATTTCAAATTATTTGGCAATTATAATTTTATTTGCAGTTACTTGCACTCGTTATTGGGCTAAGCCCATTTTAATTAAAAAATACAAATAGTAATGAAGATTTATGTGTATGTATTTTGCCAAAGCAAATAGCTAATTTATTTTTAATAATTTTAATATTTTAGTTTTAAATCATTTATCTTTGTTATTGTTTTTCAAAAATATATAATGTGTTTTTTCTTTTAGTGTTGATTTTAGTTTTTAAATGAAAAGTTTTTGTCTCAAGTCCATTAAGTTTTTCTCTAATTAATTCACCTGTTTTGCTGCCTTCTTTAAAAATTGCCAATGAATTTGCATTTATATCTTCTGTACTTTTATTTTTAAGAGTAATTATTAGATTATTTTTGCTGTCGGATTTGTAGTTTACTATTTCTATTTTTTTGTTGGGTTTTATATTGCTAATAAGATAGGTAATTTCTTTTGCATTTTCTTTTGATTTTATTGTGCTTGTTTTCATGCAAGATACAAAAACAATTGAAATGCTATAAATTGCAAGTATTAGTAGTAATTTAAGCTTAAATTTTTGAGCTTTCATCCTTTTTATTATATTTTTTTATTTGAGTAGTGTTAACTTTTTTGATAAATAAAGGTGTTTGATCAATTTTAAATAGCTGCTAGATTTCAAAAAGTATTTACTATTGCTTTGAATTTTGTGTTTTTGAATGTACTGGTAGAGCATTACTTATTAAATGGTTGGTTTTAAAGCTTTATTTTTCAGCATTTTGTGCTTTTTTTTAATTAATATAAAGTTTATTTTAATTTTTGATGCTATTATATGTGTGGTTAATTGAGTTTAAAAGTTTAAGTGTATTGACTATATTTTATAAAATGTGTAGAATTTTAAAGCTATTAAAATTTTTTAGAAAAACACGTGTAGTGCGGGTCAATTTCTAAAAATGGATTTTTTATTTTTTTTATTATTTGTAGCTATTTTCTTATTTTAATAAGAATAAATTTTTTAAAGAAGAGATTAAATGTAAGTAGCTATTTAGAATGTGCAATTTAGGAGGTTAGTCATGGCAAAAGAAGTTTTTCAAAGAACAAAGCCACACATGAATGTTGGGACAATAGGTCATGTTGATCATGGTAAAACAACATTAACAGCGGCCATTAGTATTTATTGTTCAAAATTAAATAAAGATGCAAAAGCATTAAAGTATGAAGACATTGATAATGCACCTGAGGAGAAAGCAAGAGGAATAACAATTAATGCTAGGCATATTGAATACGAAACAGTTAATAGACATTATGCTCATGTAGATTGTCCAGGCCATGCTGATTATATAAAAAATATGATTACAGGAGCAGCTCAAATGGATGCAGCTATACTTTTAGTTGCTGCTGATAGTGGTGCTGAGCCTCAAACAAAAGAGCATTTGCTTCTTGCTCAAAGAATGGGAATAAAGAAAATAATAGTTTTTTTAAATAAATTAGACTTAGCAGATCCTGAACTTGTTGAGCTTGTTGAAGTTGAAGTTTTAGAGCTTGTTGAAAAATATGGTTTTTCGGCTGATACTCCAATAATAAAGGGTTCGGCTTTTGGAGCTATGTCAAATCCAGAAGATCCTGAATCTACAAAATGCGTTAAAGAACTTCTTGAATCTATGGATAATTATTTTGATCTTCCAGAAAGAGATATTGACAAACCGTTTTTGCTTGCTGTTGAAGATGTATTTTCTATTTCAGGAAGAGGTACTGTTGCTACTGGGCGTATTGAAAGAGGTGTTATTAAAGTTGGCCAAGAAGTTGAAATAGTTGGTATTAAAGAAACCAGAAAAACTACTGTTACTGGTGTTGAAATGTTCCAGAAAATTCTTGAGCAGGGTCAAGCGGGAGATAATGTTGGGCTTCTTTTAAGAGGAGTTGATAAAAAAGATATTGAAAGAGGACAAGTTTTGTCAGCTCCAGGTACAATTACTCCACACAAGAAGTTCAAAGCTTCAATTTATTGTTTAACTAAAGAAGAAGGCGGTAGGCACAAGCCATTTTTCCCAGGTTATAGACCACAGTTCTTTTTTAGAACAACCGATGTTACCGGAGTTGTTGCTTTAGAGGGAAAAGAAATGGTTATGCCGGGTGATAATGTTGATATTGTTGTTGAGCTGATCTCTTCAATAGCTATGGATAAGAATGTAGAATTTGCTGTTCGAGAAGGTGGGAGAACTGTTGCTTCAGGAAGAATTCTTGAGATATTGGAATAGGTTAAGAGACTTTAAGGATATATTTAATACTCTTTAAAGTTTAGGAGAATAAATTGATTGCTAAAGATAAGATACGTGTAAGATTATTTAGTTTTGATGTTAAAATATTAGACCAGAGTGCCGAATCTATTGTTAAAGCTGTTCAGAAGGCCAAGGCTCAGATTAAGGGACCAATTCCTTTGCCGACAAAAATAAAAAAATATACTGTTTTACGTTCTCCTCATGTCAATAAAAAATCAAGAGAGCAATTTGAGATGAGAACTCATAAAAGGCTTATTGATATCTTAGAGCCTACTTCTGCTTTAATGGACTCTTTAATGAAATTAGAGCTTCCAGCAGGTGTTGAGGTAGATATTAAGCAGTAAATGATATTTTAAGTATATGAATTTGAGGTGTTTTAATGTTGGGATTGATTGGAAAAAAAGTTGGCATGACTCAGATATTTCAGAAAAATGGCATTGTGGTTCCTGTTACTGTTATAGAGTTTCAGCCCAATTATATTATAGGGAAGAAAACAGTCGATAGAGATGGTTATAGCGCTCTTATAGCAGGTTCTGTTGATCTTAAGAGTTCTAAAATTTCAAAGCCTATAAAAGGTCAATATAAAAATTTAAAAGATATTGAGCCTAAAAAATATGTGATAGAGCTTAAGGGGCTTGATGGGTATGACGCTGGTGATGAGATTAAGGTTGATGTTTTTAAGTTAGTTAAGTATGTAGATGTTACAGGTATTACTAAAGGCAAGGGTTTTCAAGGGGCTATGAAAAGGCATAATTTTAGTGGTGGACCATCTTCTCATGGATCAAAATTTCATAGACATCTTGGTGGAACAGGACAAGCTACTACTCCTGCAAGAACATTTAAAGGGACCAAAATGGCTGGTAGAATGGGTGGAAATCAACAAACTATTCAAAATCTTGAAGTTGTTTTAATTGATGAAGAAAAGAGAGCCCTTCTAGTAAAAGGGGCTGTGCCTGGCGCTAAGGGTTCTTTTGTTGTTGTTAAGAAATCTAAAAAGTAGGTATTTAGTATGGAAAGAAAAGTTTTTTCTAAAGATGGGAAAGAGATTGGAACGATAAATTTGGATGATAGAGTTTTTAATATAGAAATTAGTCATGGGTCTATTTACAATGCTATAAAAAATGAGTTGTCTAATCTTAGGGTTGGAACATCTTCAACTAAAACCAGATCAGAGGTCAGGGGAAGCTCTAAAAAGCCTTGGAAGCAAAAAGGAACCGGTAGAGCTAGAGTTGGTACAAAGCGAAATCCAGTTTGGATTGGCGGAGGCGTAGCATTGGGGCCAAAGCCTAGGGATTATAGCTATAGATTGCCTAAAAAGGTAAAAAAGCTTGCATTTAAGTCTGTATTAAGTTTGCGTGCTGCTGATGAAAATAGTTTTAAAGTTATTGAGAATTTTAATGTTGAATCTGGAAAAACTAAAGATCTTGCGGTAATAATAAAAAATTTTGCAAGTTTTAATGGTAAGGTAGTTATTCTTTTGGGCAATGATGATCAGATGATAAAAAGGGCTGGTAAAAATATAAGAGATTTAAAGATTTTGTCTTTTGATAAACTTAGGGTTGTTGATTTGTTTTATGCTAAGAATTTAATAGCTTTAGAATCTGCTGTTAACAAGCTCAATGAGTTTTACATTAATTAAATAAAAAGGATGTTGAGGATAAGTATGAAGGCTTATGATATAATAGTTTCACCTATGCTTACTGAAAAAACCAATACTCAAAGGGAAAGTATTAATGTTTATGTTTTTAAGGTTAATAAAAGGGCAAATAAAAAAGAGGTTGGTGCAGCAATAAAAGAACTTTTCAATGTTACTCCAGTATCGTGTAATTTGCTCAATATTAAAAGTAAGGCCAAGGTTGTGATGTCTAGAAAGGGGTATCCTATAGGTAAGGGAAAAACTTCTTCATGGAAGAAGGCATATGTTTATCTCGAAAAGGAAGATAAAATAGATATTTTTTAGTGGTTTTGGAGAAAAATAAATATGGGTATTAAGACTTATAAGCCAAAAACTTCTTCTTTGCGCTATAAGACGACTTTATCTTTTGATGATTTGAGCAAAGGTAACGATCCTTTGAAATCTTTAACAAAAGGTAAGAAATTTAGATCGGGCAGAGATTCTTCTGGCAGAATTAGTGTTAGAAGAAGAGGTGGTGGACATAAGAGAAGGTATAGGTTGATCGATTTTAATCGAAGAGATAAATTTAGCGTTCCTGCTCGAGTTTCTTCTATTGAATATGATCCCAATAGAAGTGCTAATATAGCTTTGCTTATTTATAAAGATGGAGAAAAAAGGTATATTATTTCTCCTAAAGGCATTAAGGTTGGAGATGTTTTGGAAAGTGGTCCAAATGCCCCAATTAAAATTGGCAATGCCTTGCCTCTTGAAAATATTCCTATTGGAAGAACTGTTCACAATATTGAGCTTAATGTGGGAAAAGGTGGACAGCTTATAAGAAGTGCTGGTGGATATGCTATGATACTTGCTTCTGACGGGAATTATGTTACTGTAAAATTATCATCCGGTGAGGTGAGATTGATTTTTAAAAAATGTATTGCAACAATTGGTGAAATTGGAAATGAAGATTATGCCAATATTTCTATAGGTAAAGCTGGTAAAAGTAGGTGGCTTGGTAGAAGGCCTAAGGTTAGAGGCGTTGCTATGAATCCTGTTGACCATCCGCATGGTGGTGGTGAAGGAAAAACTTCTGGAGGTCGCCATCCTGTGTCTCCTTGGGGACAGCCCACTAAGGGCTATAAGACTCGCAAGAAGAAGAGATATTCAGATAAGTTTATTATTAAAAGAAGAAATAAATAGGAGAGTATAGTGGCAAGATCTATTAAAAAAGGGCCTTTTATAGAAAAGAGTCTTTATCAAAAAGTTTTATCATCTTTTGGAAGTGAGAAGAGGGTTGTTATTAAAACTTACTCCAGATCTTCAACAATAATTCCTGAAATGGTAAGCCTTACTATATCTGTTTACAATGGCAAAACTTTTATACCTATTTATATTACTGAGGATCTTGTGGGGCATAAGCTTGGCGAGTTTTCACCTACAAGGATTTTTAGAGGCCATGCTAAGTCAGACAAAAAGGGAAGGAAATAAGTAGTTATGTTGGTAAATAGAAGATATACAGCAAGGGGTAAAAATTTGCCCTCTTCTCCAAAAAAAGTTAGGCCAATAGCTGACAATATACGGGGGGAGTCTTATATTAAAGCTATTGCAGTGCTTTGTTCTATGCCTAATAAAGGAGCTAAGCTTTTAGAAAAAGTTGTTAAATCAGCAGCATCAAATGCAATGTATCACAATAAAAATCTTTCCGAAGACATGATATTTGTAAAAACAGTTATGGTTGATGATGGGCGTCGTCGTAAAAAGATTTGGCCTAGAGCCAGGGGTAGGGCTGATAGGCTTGTTAATAGAAATTGTCATATTTTTGTTGAAGTTGATGAAAAAAAAGATATTAAAGGATAAAGTATGGGTCAAAAAGTACATCCATATAGCTTAAGGGTAAAAATTAATAAGGATTGGAAGTCAAAATGGTATTTTGATAAAAAATTGTATTCTGCAATTCTTCATGAAGACTTTTTAATAAGACGAGAAATTATGAAGTTTCTTAAAGGGATTAAATTTGATATTTCTGATATAGAAATAATTAGAAATAATCCTCAAAAAGTAACAATAGTAATTGTTACTCCAAGGCCTGGTTCTGTGATAGGGCTTAAAGGCTCTAATCTTGAAAAGATTGGTCAATTGTTAACTAAAAAAATTTCTAAAAAGATTAGCATTAAGATTAAAGAGGTTAAAAGGCCAGAGCTTGATGCTCAAATTATTGCTAATGGGATTGCAAAGCAAGTAGAAAATAGAGCATCTTATAGAAAAGTTTTAAAATCATCCCTTTCTACTTCTATGTTAAAAGGTGCTCAAGGGCTCAAAATTAAGATTGCCGGTAGACTTGGTGGGGCGGAGATTGCTCGAAGCTTTGAGGTTAAGGAAGGTCGGGTTCCTTTGCATACTCTTAGAGCTAATATAGATTATGGATTTTCTGAGGCTCAAACTACTTATGGAATTATTGGAGTTAAGGTTTGGTTATTTAAAGGTGAAGTTTTAGGGAGACAAACCAATTCTGATGCTGGTCAGGTAATAAATAAAAAGTCTTTTAGGGAAAGAGGCGATGCTATTAAAAATTTTGATAAAATTTTAAATAATAGAGAAAAGATCGATGAAAAGCAAACTAGGCTTTTGAATAAAAAAGATGGGCTATCTAAAGATAAATTAGATCTTTTAAATAAAAAAAATAGTGAGCCTTTTTCTAAAGGAAGAGTCGATTTTAATGAGCAGGATATTGGAGGATAATTAGATGTTAAGTCCAAAAAAGGTTAAATATAGGAAGAAGCAGAGAGGAAGATTGTCCGGAGAGGCCCAGAAGGGCAATAAAATTTCTTTTGGTGAATATGGACTTGTTTCTTTGGAAACAAATTTTATTACTGCTCGTCAAATTGAGGCTGCTCGTATTGCAATGACTCGTAAAATAAAAAGAGGTGGAAGGGTTTGGATAAGAATATTCCCTGATATTCCTTATACTAAAAAACCAGCTGAAACTAGAATGGGTAAGGGCAAGGGGGGTGTTGATCATTGGAATGCTCCTGTTAAGCTTGGTACTGTTATGTTTGAAATGTCAGGAGTTGTAGAAGAGCTTGCTCAAGAAGCTATGTCGCTTGCAAGTTCTAAGCTTCCAGTAAAAACCATGTTTGTTGTAAGGCGAGATTTGAGGTAATTATGTTAAAAAATTTTAAAAGTTTTACTCTTGAGGACATGAAGGCTAAAAGGCTAGAATTAAAGAAAGAATATTTAGATTTAAGATTTAAATCTGTTGTTGGTCATGTTGAAAATCCTTTAAAAAAAAGAGAGATTAGGCGTGATATTGCAAGACTTAATACAATAATTTGTGAATATAAATTAGGTATTAGAAAGGTTTAGATATGGCAAGAGAAAATAAAAAAGAATTAATTGGCAAAGTTGTTAGTGACAAGATGTCTAAGACTATAGTAGTAGAAATTGTTCAAAGAAAGATGCATCCAATTTATCGCAAGTATTTAAAGGTTAGTAAAAAAGTTAAAGCACATGATGAAAAAGAAATTTCAAAGGTTGGCGATAAGGTAAAAATTATTGAGGTTCGACCTATTAGTAAAGATAAAAGATGGTCTCTTGTTGAGGTTTTAGAAAAATTAAAATAGTTTTGATTTTTCTAAAGGAGGTTGATTATGATTCAGATGCAGACTTATTTAACAATTGCGGATAATACTGGTGGCAAGGTGGCTCAATGTATTAAGGTTCTTGGTGGTAGTAAAAGGCGTTATGCCAAAATTGGAGATATAATAACTATTGTAGTAAAACAAGCAATTCCTAATTCTTCTGTTAAAAAAGGAGATGTTTATAAAGCTGTAATTGTTAGGACTTCTAAAGAAGTAAGACGCAAGAACGGGACTTATGTTAGGTTTGATGATAATGCTTGTGTGATACTTGATGCTAATTTAAGTCCTAGGGGCAAAAGGGTATTTGGACCTGTTGCAAGAGAACTTAGGGATGCTAATTTTATGAAGGTGGTATCATTAGCTTCAGAGGTTATATAGCAAAAGGGGGTTTTGTGAAGACAAAGTTCAAGATAGGGGATAGCGTAAAAATTCTTTCTGGAAAAGATAAGGGAAGAGTAGGTAAGATTTCTAGTATAAATAGAAAAAAAAATAAAGTTATTATTGAGTCTTGCAATATGGTTAAAAAAGTTATTAAAGCTAGGACACCCCAAGAAAAGGGTAGAATAATAGATAAGGAGGCCGCTATAGATATTTCAAATGTGATGATATTTGTTAAGGGAACTTCTTCAAGATTGGGCATTAGATTTGAAAATAATGAAAAAATAAGATATCTTAAAAAAAATGGACAGAGGATATAGAGTTTATGAATTATGTTCCTGAATTGAAGAAATATTATAAAGACAGTGTTATAAAAGAGCTTGTTAAGGAATTTGAATATAAATCTATAATGCAAGTTCCCAAGCTTGAGAAAATAGTAGTTTCTGTAGGTGTTGGGGAGGCTGTTAGAAATAAGAAGTTATTAGATTCTGCTGTTTTGGAGCTTGCTCATATCACTGGTCAGAAAGCTGTAAAGACAAAAGCAAAAAAAGCAATAGCCGGATTTAAAATTAGACAAGGGCAAGAAATAGGCGCTAAAGTTACACTTAGGGGCAATGCAATGTATGAATTTTTATATAAACTTATTCATTTAGCATTGCCAAGAGTTAAGGATTTTAGGGGAATCAATGGAGATGCTTTTGATGGTAATGGAAATTATTCTTTTGGGATAACAGAGCAAATAATATTTTCTGAGATAGACTATGATAAAATAGAGAGAATATCTGGTTTGAATATTACAATTGTGACAACAGCTTCAAATGATAAAGAAAGTAAAGCTTTGCTTTTGAAATTTGGAATGCCGTTTAGTAATTAGGGGATTTGTAAAGTATATGGCAAAAAAATCAATGATTATTAGGGCTTTAAGAAAGCCTAAGTATAAAACAAGGCAAAATAATAGATGTAAGTTGTGTGGTCGTCCAAGAGGATATTTGAGGGATTTTTGTATGTGTCGAATATGTTTTAGAAAGTATGCGTCTGAAGGATTAATTCCTGGCGTTTCAAAATCAAGTTGGTAAGGGAATTTTATGGCGATTACTTATTCAGTAGGAGACATGCTAACTAAATTAAGAAATGCAAGCAGAGTTAGACATGGATCTGTAGATTTAAAGATGTCTAATATGAATAAATCAATATTAAACATTCTTAAGGAAGAGGGTTATATTAAGGATTTTAATTTTTTAGAAAAGGAAGGAATTTCTTTTATTAGGGTTTTACTAAAGTATGACAGCAAAAGAAATCCTGTTATAAATAAAATAGATGCTATTTCCACTCCGGGTAGAAAAATTTATTCTTCATATAAAAATATGCCAAGAATAAAGAATGGGTATGGAATATTAATTATATCTTCTTCTCAAGGTGTTATTACTGGCAAGGAAGCTAAAGATAAAAAAATAGGTGGTGAGTTGATTTGCTCAGTTTGGTAGTTTAATAGGGGGATGTATGTCACGTATTGGAAGACTTCCGATAAAGATTCCAGATGCTGTTAAGGTTGATGTTAAAGGCGACTTAGTAATAGTTGAAGGCATTAGGGGAAGATTAGTTCAAGATATAAAAGAAAGTATTAATGTTAAAGTTGAGAATGGCAGTGTTATTGTTGATCGAGTTGTTAATGATAAAAAAGCAAAAGCTTATCACGGTCTTTACAGGAGTTTAATTTTTAACATGGTAAAAGGAGTGACTGAAGGATTTTCTAAGTCTCTTACTATAAATGGTATAGGATATAGAGTAGAGCAACAAGGCAATAGCCTTTTTTTAAGCCTTGGTTATTCAACTCAGTTTGAATATGTTATTCCAGATGGTATTAGCGTAAAGCTTGACGGGAATACTAAAGTTTCTGTTGAAGGAATAGACAAGTTTAAGGTTGGTCAGGTTGCTGCTGAGATTAGAAGTTTAAAAAAACCAGAGCCATATAAAGGAAAGGGCATTAAATATGATAATGAAGTTATTAGAAGAAAAGTTGGAAAATCTGGTGTAAAAAAATAAATTTTGGGTTAATAGTTATGAAAAAAATAAAAGAAGCAGAACAGAGAAAGCTTAGACGTAAAAAAAGAATAAAGGACAAAATAGGGCGCGGGGTAGCTAGTAGGCCACGAATTACCATATTTAAATCTAATAGGTATTTTTATGCGCAGGTTATAGATGATACTAAGGGGCATACTGTTGTAAGTATTTCTACTATTGAAAAAAGTCTTAATTTAGGCAAAAATATTGATGATATAAAAAAACTTGGAGAAGTTCTTGCTAAAAGGCTTAAGGAGAAAAATATAAATAATCTTATTTTTGACAGAAATGGTTATAAGTATCATGGACTTATTGCAAGTTTTGCAACTTCTTTGAGAGAGTTTGGTATTAATATTTAAGGGAGTGTATTTATGGTAGATGTTCAGGCTCAGAAAAAGCAGATAGAAAAGTTAATATCACTCAACAGAGTTACTAAGGTTGTTAAGGGCGGGAGAAGATTCTCTTTTGCTGCTTTTATGGTTGTTGGAGATGGTGAAGGACATGTTGGTTGGGGCTTTGGTAAAGCTAATGATGCTAGTGATGCAATAAAAAAAAGTTTAACAAGTGCTAGGAAAAATTTAAGATTTGTTCCTATTCGAAAAGGAACATTGCCACATGAGGTTATTGGTTGCTTTAAAAAAGCCAAAGTTTTAATCAAGCCAGCTACTCATGGTACTGGTGTTATTGCGGGGGGCCCTGTTCGTGCTGTAATGGAGGCTTTAGGAGTGCATGATATTTTGAGCAAATCTCTTGGTTCTAATAATTCTATGAATGTGGTAAAGGCGACTTTTAAGGCATTTGATTTAGTTTTGAATGCTGAAAAAGTGGCAGAAATGCGAGAAAAAACTTTGAAAACTTTATGGGGTTAATGTATGATTAAAAGGAAATTAAGATTACAACTAAAGAAAGCTAGGTTTAATGCTTCAAGGTCTAGGTCTAAGAATAAATGTTTTATTAGAAGAATGGAAAATAATAGAAAAATTATTTCTAAAAACAATATTAATGTGCAAGTTTTTCTTGTAAGAAGTCTTATTGGAAAATTAAATAAAAAGGTCAAAGTTTTAAAAGCATTAGGTTTAAATAAAATAGGCGATAAAAAGGTACATTTTTTAAATGAATCTATTAAGGGCATGCTGAACGAGACTATTAATATGATTGTATTAAGCGAGGTAATGTAATGTTTAACCTGTTAAAGCCTAAGGGAGCTAGCAAGCAACGTAAAATTGTTGGCAGAGGTCCGGGTTCAGGACTTGGCAAAACTTCTGGGAGAGGTCAAAAGGGGCAAAAAGCAAGAAATACTTCGCCAAGACTTGGATTTGAAGGTGGGCAGACTCCTCTTTATAGAAGATTGCCGAGGAAAGGTTTTTCTAATAGTGATTATAAATTGGAATATGCAATTGTTAATCTTGGAGATATAGATAAAAAATTTAAGGATGGACAAGTTGTTAATTATGATACTTTGCTTGAAAATAAACTTATAAAAAAGAAAAATAAAAAAATTAAGATTTTGTCTAATGGTAAGCTTACAAAAAAAGTTTCCTTTGAAATTTCTAGAATTTCTAAATCGGCTGAAAGCCTTGTAATAAAAATTGGCTGTACTATTAAATTGATTTAAAGTGGAATAAAAATGAAAGAATTGTTTTTAAGTTTATTTACTGTTAAGGATTTAAGAAATAAGTTCCTGTTTACTTTGTTTGTTCTTTTCCTTTTTAGAGTTGGTTCATATTTGCCGATACCAGGAATAGATTCTGTGGCGCTTAAAAGTTATTTCAAGGCGCAATCAGATTTTTCAATTGCTAATTATTTTGATTTTTTTTCAGGGGGAGCTTTTAGCAATTTTTCTATATTTATGCTTAGTATAGGACCTTACATTTCGGCATCTATTATTGTTCAGCTTCTTGTTTATTCTTTTCCTTCTTTGAAAAAAATGCAAGAAGGTGATGGTGGAAGACAAAAGACTAAAAAATATACAAAATATTTAACAATAGTTGCAGCTGTAGTTCAAGGATACGCAACAAGCCTTTATGCTAAGGGTATTCCGGGTGCTGTTACCATTCCCTTTTATAGATATATATTTATCGCTATTTTAACAGTTACTACGGGGACATTTATCCTTTTGTGGTTTGGAGAGCAAATTAATCAAAGAGGTGTAGGCAATGGAACATCTTTGATAATTTTTTCTGGCATAGTGGTTAGACTTCAAGCGGCTTTGTTTAACTTATTCCAAAGTATGCAGGATCCTTCTCAAAATGTTAATCCTGTTTTTGTTATACTTATTATAAGTATATTTATTTTAGTTGTTATATTAATTATATATGAATATAAGGCTCAAATGCGAATTGCTATTCATTATGCTAGGGCAAATTCTAATAGTACAGTTAGTTCATATTTACCAATCAAGTTGAATCCGTCGGGTGTTTTACCTGTTATTTTTGCCTCTGTTTTAATTACTCTACCTTTACAAATTTTAAGTGGTTTTGCAGAAACTTCTTCCATAGCTAGGCAAATTTTATCTTATTTAAGGCCCAATGGTTTTTATTATACTTTTTTGAATGTAATTTTGATAATTGGATTTACATATTTTTATTCTAAGATTCAACTAAGTCCTAAAGATATAAGTAATAATATTCGTAAGAATGGGGGCGCTATTCCGGGAATAAAGTCTGATGAGATGGAAAAGTATTTAGATGAAATTATGAATAAAACTTTATTTTCAGGATCTATTTTTTTGTCAATTATTGCAATTATTCCATTTTTAGTGCAAAATATTTTTAGATTTCCACACGATGTTTCTAGGATAATGGGGGGGTCTTCTTTGCTTATTATGGTAGGAGTTGCACTTGATACATTAATTCATATTGATGCTTATTTAAAAACTCAGGGATTTTCTCATGGAAATAGAAAGAATTATGCATTTTTGCAAAAAATTTAGGAGTGTTTGATTATGAAAGTTAGAGCAAGTGTAAAGCCAATTTGTGAAAAATGTAAGATTATAAAAAGAAAAGGTGTATTAAGAATTATTTGTGATAATTTAAAGCATAAACAAAGACAAAAGTAAAAATTAGAGGAAATGAAATGGCTAGAATATCGGGAATAGATTTACCAAATAATAAACAATTAAAAATAGCGCTTACTTCCATTTATGGTATAGGTAGAACAAGAGCCTTGGAAGTTTGCAATAAATCAAGTATTTCTCCAAGCAAAATTGCTAAGGATTTAGATAATGATGAGGTTAATCGACTTAGGAAGGTAATTGAGAGCGATTATGTTGTAGAGGGGAAACTTAGAAGTGAAGTTGCAATGTCTATTAAAAGACTTATGGATATAGCGTGTTATAGGGGTGTTAGGCATAGGAAAGGATTGCCTTTGAGGGGCCAGAGAACTAAAACGAATGCAAGAACTAGAAAAGGAAAAAGAAAGACTGTGGCTAATAAGAAAATAGCTAGCAAATAAAATAGTTTTTAATATTTGGAGGGTAAGTTGAGCGCAAAATTATCAACTAATAGTAAAAAAAAAATTAAAAGAAATATCGGAGAAGGAAACGTTTATATACAAGCTACTTTTAATAATACTATAGTTACTGTATCTGATATAAAGGGAAATGCTTTAGCTTGGGCAAGTGCTGGTGGAATGGGTTTTAAAGGGGCAAAAAAGTCGACTCCATATGCTGCTCAAATAACAGCAGAGTCTGCTTTAAATAAAGTGAGAGATTTTGGAATTAATTATGTTCATGTGTATATAAAAGGGCCAGGCATTGGTAGAGAGTCTGCAATAAGAGCTATTGGTTCGATTGGCATGACTGTAAAATCGATTTCAGATATTACTCCTATTCCTCATAATGGATGCAGACCGAAAAAAACCAGACGAGTTTAGCTAGAAGGGGAGTTATAATGCCTGTAGAAAAATTTTTAAAAGATTTCACTATACCTGAAAAAATTGAATTTTTAAAAAGCCAAGGTGATGGGTCTTATGGTAAGTTTACGATATATCCTTTTGAAAGAGGCTTTGGAATTACTATAGGTAATACTTTAAGGCGTGTATTACTTTCTTCTATTGAAGGGTATGCTATTACTGCTATGAGAGTTCAGTCTAACAATAAAGACTCTTCCTCAAAGGTTATTTCAAGTGAATTTGATTTGATTCCTGGAGTTTCTGAAGATACTCTTGAGGTTATTGCTAATATTAAAAATATCCATTTGAAACTTGGAGAAGGAGAGCAAAGGAAGACAATAAGCTTTAGTGTTAGCGGAAAAGATACCAATGTTTTGAAAGCTTCTCATTTTGAAAGAGATGGGGTTGAGGTTTTTAATAAAGATTTAATTATAGCTACTTTATCACATGATGTGAATTTAGATCTTGAATTTCAAATTAATTATGGTAGAGGCTATGTATCTTCTGAGCAAAATTCTAAGTATTTAGAAGAAGTCAATGCTATTGCTTTAGATTCTATATTTTCTCCTATAGAGAAAGTTTCGTATTCTGTAGAAGATACTAGAGTTGGTCAAAGGTCAGATTATGACAAGCTTGTAATGGAAATTTGGACTACGGGTGTGATTTCTGCCAAAGATGCAATAAAAAAGGCTGCATCAATAGTAAGAGAATTTTTATTTCCCCTTGTTGATTTTGAAGACAATGTTAATACATCTTTTGAAAAATCAAAATCAGAAAGTTTTAATTTGCTTGATATGAGCATTGAGAAATTAAATTTATCAGTCAGATCTTTAAATTGTTTAGCCAAAGAAAATGTTAGAACTTTAGGGGAACTTATTAGTAAAAACGCAGAAGAGCTTTCTAAAGCTAGAAATTTTGGGAAAAAAAGTTTAGAAGAAATAATCGAAAAACTTGGTTCTTATCGATTATATTTAGGAATGTCCAAAGAAGATGCTCTATCTGTATTGAGTAAGAATGTTAAAATATCTGAATAAAAGGAGAGTTTAGGCTGTTTCATGAAAACAAAATTGGGTTTTAATAGATTAAGTAGGAAGTCCAGTCACAGGAGAGCACTTTTAAAGAATATGGTAATTTCTTTTTTAAAGCATGAAAAAATTTCTTCTACTAAGGCAAAATTGTTTGAAGTCAAAAGATTTGCTGAAAGATTAATTACAAGGGCAAAAGTTGATACTATGCATAATAGGCGAGAATTATCAAAATTTATACATGATAAGTATATTTTAAATAAGCTGTTTACCAAAATTTCTCCTGTTTTTAGACAAAGAAGTGGTGGGTATACTCGGATGATTAAATTAGGAAAAAGATATGGAGATGCAGCTGAGATGGCTATCCTAGAATTAGTTGAAAAGCCTTTAAAAGATGAATAATTAATAATTGAGCGCACTGTTTAAAGATTAAATTTTAAATTGCTTTTAAACAGCATAGGAGTTAAATGATATGATATATATTATTTTTTCTTCTATTTTTGCTGGCTTTATATTAGGATTTTTAGTAAGAGTTTTTTTAGGTAGATTGTCTTTATTAGATTTAGAAAAAAATCTGACAAAAGTAAGAGTAGAATCACAATTAGAGATAGAAAATGAAAGAAGGCAAGTTATTGCTAATGCAAAATCTCAAATGCTTAAAGAAAAAAACCAGCAAGATAGGGATATAAGAGATCGGAAAAATGAGATTGTTAATCTAGAAAAAAGATTATTACAAAGAGAGGAAACCTTAGATAAGAGAATATCTGCTCTTGATAAACAGCAGTCCAGAGTTGATTTTAAAATTAAAGAATTTGAACAAAAAGAAAAAGTAATAAGAGAAAAAGAGGCCGATCTTGTTAAAAGATTGGAAAATATTTCTGGTCTTACAAGAGAAGACGCAAGGAAAATTGTAATTGAAAAAGTTGAGCATGAGTCTAAAAGAGATGCTCAAGTTATTATTAATAAAAGTGAACAGGAAGCACAGCTATTAGCAGATAAGGTTGCAAAAGATATTTTAGTATCTACTATGCAGCGTATTGTTACAGAGGTGAGCTCTGAGTTTACAGTAGCTTCTGTTGAATTACCTAATGATGAGATGAAAGGTAGGATTATAGGTAAAGAAGGGCGCAATATTAGGGCTCTTGAGACTTTAATAGGAGCGGATATCATTATTGATGATACGCCTGAAGCCGTTGTTATATCTTGCTTTGATCCAATAAGAAAAGAGCTTGCTAAGAGGACTTTAGAAAGACTTGTTACAGATGGCAGAATTCATCCTGCTAGGATTGAAGAAGTTGTGTATAATGTTACCAATGAGATAAATAGCATTATTCAAGAAGAAGGTGAGAAGGTAGTTTTTGACCTAAATATACATGGGCTTGATAAGAGGCTTATTAGAGGGTTGGGAAGGCTTTACTTTAGAAGTAGTTATGGTCAAAATGTTTTAAGCCATTCTAAAGAAACAGCTATAATAGGAGAAATTTTAGCTAAAGAGATGAAGCTAGATCCTGTTGTGGTAAAAAGAGCATGTCTTTTACATGATATTGGTAAAGGTATGGAAAGTATTTCTGATAATAGCGAGGGGCATGCTATTACTGGTGCTGAACTTGCTCAAAGTTGCGGAGAGAGCGAAATTGTTGTTAATGCTATTGCTGCACATCATAATGAGGTGAAACCCGAGAGTCTTGAGGCCATTGTGGTGCAAATAGCAGATGCCATCTCGGCATCTCGTCCTGGAGCAAGACGGGAAAGTTTAAATAACTATATAAATAGACTTAAAAGACTTGAAGACATTGCTTGTAGTTTTGAAGGTGTTCAAAAATGTTATGCTATTCAGGCTGGTCGTGAAGTTAGAATTATTGTTGACAATGTCTTGATTAATGATGAAAAATCAATTTTACTTGCAAGAGGCATTGCTAAGAAGATAGAAGCTGAAATGAGGTATCCTGGGAAAATCAAAGTTACAATTATTCGCGAAACCAGAGTTATTGAATATGCAAGATAGTACTATTAAAACCTTGATAATTGGGGATATAATAGGCGAGGGTGGATTAAAAAAAGTTTTTTTTAATCTTAAAAACATTAAGAACAAATATAGAATAGATTTGGTAATTGCTAATGGAGAAAATTCTTCAAATGGTTTTGGGATAACTCCAGAAATAGCAAATAATCTTTTTAGATCAGGTGTTAATGTTATTACTACTGGCAATCATGTGTATTCTAATTACAAAATAAATGATTACCTAAATAAGCAAACATATATCTTAAGGCCAAATAATTTTTCAGATTTGTTAGATGGTCATGGTTATTGTTTTTTAACTATTAAAGATGAAAAGGTTGCTGTTGTTAATGTTCAAGGGGTTTTAAATATGAATTTTATTGTTAAGAATCCTTTTGATAATACAAAAAAATTGGTTAATATGCTAAGTAATAAGACTAGAACCATTTTTGTGGATTTTCATGCTGAGAGTAATTATGAAAAGGAAAGTTTTGGATATTTTTTAAATGGTTTTGTAACAGGTGTGGTTGGTACTCATACTCATGTTATGACTCAAGATGAAAGAATATTGTCAAAAGGGACAGCCTATATTAGTGATATTGGGATGACAGGTGGATTAAATTCTGTAATAGGATTTAATCCCGATATTTCTCTTAAAGGCTTGCTTGAATATACCTCTTTAAAAGCTGAAGTTGTAGAAGATGATACAATTTTACAAGGAGTTATTATTACTTCTAATTTAAAGACAGGCCGTGCTTTAAAAATTGAAAGGATTCAGAAATAATTTATTAAATATACTTTGCAAAAGGTATCCAGAAAAAACACGAGAAGAATTAATTATCTTGATTTTAAAAGGGAATATATATGTAAATTCTCATAAAGAAAAAAATCCTAAAATGTTAATAAATAAAACAAGTAAAATAGATTTAGTTGAAGATGCTTGTCAAACATTTGTATCAAGGGGGGGGGCCAAGCTTTTAGAGGCGCTTAAGGATTTTGAGATTGAAGTTAAAAATAAAATTTGTGTTGATGTAGGCTCTTCAACCGGCGGTTTTACCGACTGTCTATTACAGTGTGGCGCTAATTTTGTTTATTCAATTGATGTAGGCATTAACCAACTTTCTTATAAATTGAGGATTGATCCAAGAGTTAAAGTTTTAGAGAGAACTAATATTTTTGATGTTACAGAATTTAGGGTTGTTCCCAATTTTGCCGTTGTAGATGTTTCTTTTAGATCATCAATAAGTATATGTGTAAATTTAATAGATAAACTTTCTGATAATTTTATTATAGTTTTAATTAAGCCCCAGTTTGAGTTTAAAGGTTTGAATTTAGATATAAAAAATTTTAATGGTGTTGTGAATTGTAAGTATTTGAAGATAATTTTGCAAAGTGTAATTGAAAAATTCTATAAAAATAAATTACAGGTTAAAAATATATTAAAGTTAAAAACCAAAGGTAGAAAAGGTAATCAAGAATTCATGTTTTTAGTTGTTAAGTCAAGTGTTTTAAATATTGTAAGTTCCATGCAATTGCTTAATAATATTGAATTTTAATATTTGTATAAAGTCTTTTTATTTAATATTCCTGAGAAATTTAAGTTTAATTCTTCAAGTATTATTGGATTATTTTCTATTGTTAAAATTATTCCATCAATTCCTTTAATCTCAAGACATGTTAAGGTTATTTGAGCGATTTGATTAATTATTCCTTCAATTCCAAAACTATTTTCATAAAATTCTTTAGATAAGTTTATTTTGGCAATTCCTTCACTTAGGCTTAAATTTAAAAGCTTGGTTTTTATAGGGATTAAGCTTAAAAAATTATTTTTTAGCTCGTATTCATTTGGTCCTTTGATTAAAGATTTTAGTGTTTCTTCAAGAATATTTTTGTCGTAATATATAGTTCTTTTTACGGTTTGTCTTAAAAAATAACCTTCTGGGGTTACTTTTATAAAATAAAGTTTAATAAATTTTTTGTTTTTAAGGTTATTATTTCTTTGGTTTTGTTTGAGTTCTTCTTCAAGTTTTTTTATTTCTGGTGGTTGGATTAAAAAACTTTCATTTTTAAGTATTTTTATATTTGTATTTTTATTGGTAGTTTTTTTAGCTTCAATTAATTTATTATCTTGTGTTTGGCTTGATTCGAATAAACTGTTATCGTAATTTTTTTCTTTAAAAACATGCATAATAAGTGAATTTTTTATTATTAATAGCACACTAATTATTGTTAAAACAATAGCAATTAAAATTAAAAGTATGTCTGATTTGGTTGAGCTGGATTTTTTTTTTCTTTTCAATGTAAACACTCACGTGTAATTGGCATAAATACTAATATTTGCTATTATAATGGAAATATCGAAATAAATAAAGAGGTGTATTTGCTTTGCTTAGTTATAAAAAGGTTCTTATTGTTGGTAGACCAAATGTTGGTAAATCTGCTTTATTTAATCGAATTTTAGATACAAAAAGAAGTATTACTGAGAGTACTTATGGTGTTACTAGGGATTTAGTTGAGGAGGTTTGTAAGATTGATTCTTTTAGTTTTAAATTAATTGATACTGGTGGGTTTACGATCTTAAAAGATGAGATTAGCAAAATTGTTGTGCAAAAGGTTTTAAGCTCTTTAGAAAAAGTTGATTTAATTTTATTGGTTTTAGATATTAATGAAATTTTACTTGAGGATTATCAGATTATTGAAAGGCTGAGAAAATATAGTAACAAGGTAGTTTTGGTTTTAAACAAAGTGGATACTAAAGATAAGGAATGTTTAGCTTATGAATTTTATAATTTAGGTTTCAAGCGCTATTTTCTGGTTAGTGCAGCTCATTGTCGAGGCATTAATAAGCTTAGAGATTTTTTAAAAGTAGAAGTTGGTGAAGCTAATATTGAGAGTGGAGTTGATATTAGGGTTGGTATTATAGGTAAGCCCAATTCAGGCAAATCTACCCTTATTAATTATTTATCTGGAAATGAAATTGCAATTGTTTCAGATCAGCCTGGTACTACTAGAGATTTTATTAAAACTAAGTTCACTAGGAATGGGAAAGTTTTTGAGGTTATTGATACAGCTGGAATAAGACGAAAAGCAAGAGTAAATGAAATTGTTGAATATTATTCTGTTAATAGGGCATTAAAAGTAATTGACATGGTAGATATTGTGTTTTTGTTGATTGATGTTAAAGAAGAATTGACTTCTCAGGATAAAAAAATTGCTCATTATGTTACTAAAAAAGGGAAAGGAATTATTATTGTGTTTAGCAAATGGGATCTTGTGGAGGAGTCCAAAGGTTATTTTGAAGCCTTAAAGAGTCGTGTGAAGTTTTTTTTCCCTATTTTAAATTTTGCTCCTATATTTAGAATTTCTGTTCATAAAAAGACAGGCTTAGATTCTCTTTTTAAAGAATCTTTTAAGTTAAAAGATCAGCTTGAACTTAAAACCAGTACTCCAGATCTAAATAAAATGTTGAATTTATGGATCAAGGATTATCATTTAAATATTTCTCATAAAATCAAATATATTACACAGGTTAGTACTAATCCTGTTAAGTTTATTCTTTTTGCAAATAAAATAAAGAATTTTCCGAATTCTTATTATAATTATTTAATAAATAATTTGCGTAAAATTGGATATAAAAATATACCAATTTTAGTAGAATTAAAGGAAAAAATAAGAGATTTAAAGTGAGATATATATTTTTATTCTTAATATTTAAGAGTTTAAACCTTTTTGCGCTTGAGAGTTTTTTTTATGATTTTGACGTAAGGACTAAATATTCAAAATATTTTAATTCAAGCTATGTGCAAAAAAAAATAAGTCCAGTAAAACATTTTATTACACAAGATTATTACATTGAAGTTTCAAGTGAAGTTTCTTCTGGGTATGTTTATTATTCTTTTTTTAATAAAAAAAAGAATGTGGGCTATATTTTCCCAGGATCTTATGTAATTAAAGTGGGCAAAGATGGTATTGAGCAGATAAAAATATTTTTTATAAACAGAGGGGATACGTTTATTAGAATAAAGTCTTCAAAATTTTCCTCTAGTGCTGATTTTTATTTAGTAAATACTTTAATTTATAAAGACGTTAAATTGCCGTTTAAGATTGAAGATATTGCAGTAATTTCTCTTGCCAATATAATAAATTATATTGGCAGGGTTATTGATTTTAGATATTTTATTCCTGAATATTTTGATATTTATAAAGATATTTCTAATATGGCAATTAGTTTAAGGAAATCTCTTGCATCTTTTCCCATTGCTGAGGTTGTTGATGGTGCAATGGATGAGTATGGCAAAATGGTGCATATAGAAACTGGGTTGTTGCAAAAAGATCCTGTGGGATTTAATTGCTCAGGATTTGTTAAATGGGTGGCGGATTCGATTTATAAATCAATGACGGGACGACTTTTAAGAATTAATGATCTTAAGCTTAGACATATTGGTGTTAGAGGCAGTGGTTTTACTAGAAGTCAAGAATTTAATAAGGATCCTTTTTTTGGTCTTGATTGGATTCGCAATATTGCTTATAGGATAAATAATATTAATGCAGATTTAAATTTATTTAAAATCAAGGAAAATGATGTTAATAATATTAAGTTTTTTGATTATGTCAACAATCGTGGTTATAAAATTGAAAATTTAGAGTTTTTATTATATAGTCTAGCTTTAGATGAGCCTGGATATATTTATTTAGGATCTATTAGCACGGGTATTAGCAATTTATCAAGTATGGTGCTTCATAAGCATGTTGTTTTGTTTCTTCCATTTCTTGATGAAAATAGGATTTTTAGGGTTTCTGTTAATGAGGTTAATTCTGAAACTTCAATCAAGTCTCTCCAGAAAAGATATCCAAAATCTTATATTCATTTAGTTAGAGTTAAGGTTCCTGAAAATTTATCGATAGTACCTATACCTATAAAGGCAAATAATCAATCATCATGATTAAAGCTGTAGTATTTGATTTAGATGGCACCTTGTATCCTGAGGCGGATAGAAATAAACTAATGTTTTTTGAATTTTTAACTAATGTTAAGTTTTTTTTAGCTTTCAAGCATATTAGAAAAAAAATACGAATTTTACAAAGCAATCAATTTTTCCCTTCAAATAGGGGCCAACTTTTTTCTCTTCAAGTTAAAATGCTTTCTGAGCATTTAAATCTTGATGAGAATCGGTGTGCGTTTTTATTAAATAAAATATATTACAGTCAGATTTTTAGTGATAAGTTTAAAAAACTTAAGCCATATCTTGGAGTTCAAGATTTAATCTATTGGCTTAAATTTAAGGGAATAAAATTGGGTGTAATGTCAGACTTTCCTATTTTGGGTCGTGTCAAAAATTTATTGGGCATTCAAGACAGTTTTTGGGATGTTCTTTTTTCCTCAGAAGATACTGGATATTTAAAGCCACATAAAGCACCTTTTTTAAAAGTTATTGAGGATTTAAATTTAAGTAGTAATAATATTTTGTATGTAGGGAATTCTTATGAATATGATATTTTAGGTGCTAAAAATGTTTCAATGAAAGCAGCTTTTTTTTCAAAAAAGAATGTAAATTACAAGGGGATGATTGATTTTATTTTTCATGATTATAAAGATTTAAGAGAATATATACGTTTGAATATATAGAATATGGGTAAAATATTTTATGATAGATTTTGCGACTATTTTAGTTAACCTGTTTTTGGTTTCAATAGTTTTATTTGTTTATAGGCAATATGATAAGCGTTCTAGAGCATTAGATAAAATTAAAAAGTTTGTTGATCTTACAAAGATTAATCTTGAAGATTTTATTGAAGATAAGACAAAAGAGATTAATGATCTTGCTGTTGATATGGAAGCTTATCAAAGATCTAGTATAGAAATAATAAAAAAGATTGAGGAAGTTCAGCAAAAGATTAAAAATAAAAGCAATGATTTTGCAGAGGTTGAAAAAAAGATAGCTTATCATGATTCTATGCTTAAGGATCTTGATGAAATGACTTTTAAAGTTCAAGAGAATATACAAAGATTGCAAGTTGATGGGAAAATAGTAGATAAGCTTTCAAAAACTTTAAAAGGATTTAATACTCAGATTGATTCAGTTGAATCAAATTTAAATTTAGTATTAGAAAAATTTGACAAGACTAATAAAGAAAATCTCGAATCTATTAAAACTGCTAGTTGGGAAAAGTTTGATACTAATATTAAGGAACTTGTTTTTAAAATGGATACTTTGAATAAAGAGATTAGTCTTTATGAAAAAGATTTAGCAAATATTGAAGAGAGAAAAAATGATATTTTAGTTAAGGGCAATGAGAAATTAGATTTAGAATTCAACGATTTTCTTAAAAAGGTCGAATTTAATATTGAAAAATATAGCAAAGAGATTGAAAGTTCTTTTAATTTTTATGAAAACAAATATAAGTTAATAGAAGATTCTATAGAGCTTATTATGGAGAGTGTAAAGAATAAAATTAATGAAAAAGAAGATTTTATTCTAAATAGACTGAATGAAGAATTACAAAATAAATTTAAGGATATTTTTGCATATGTTGATGATCGCTCTAAAGAAATTAAAGATAAGCTTGAGGATAAATTGATTTTGGTGGACAATGAAATTTCTTCTATGAGTTCTTATTTTAAAGACAATGTTTATTCAAGAATTAATTCACTTGAGGAGTCAATGCGAATAGAGATGGGAAAGTATGAGGAGCAAGTCGATGATGTTTTTGATAAATTTAGATTTCAAGTTGAGTTAAATCTTAAAAATATTTATGAGGATTATGAAGATAAAATAAATCAAGTTGATAATAACATTAGAGAAAGGGTGGAGCTTACTTTGTTAGATTTAAATTCTAAAATGGAAAGTGTTCAGATAGGTGTTATTGATTTAATAAAGAGGCTTGAGGATGATTCTAATGGAATATATCTTGAATTTAAAGGCAAGTTTGGATCAGATATTGAAGTATTTAGTGAAAGTTTTAAAGGTGATATTAATCAACTTAAAATGCAGTTAGAATCTCATCTTTTGGATGTTGATTCAAATCTTCAAGACAAGCTTATTAAGCTTAATGATAATTTGATTTCTAATTTTGAAGAAATTAATGGTAGGTTTAATAATAATTATTCAAGTTTAAGTGATAGTATAAATGCCAAGTACAAGGCTCTTTTTGAATCTTTGGATTCTAGTAGCACTAAATTTGAAGATCAAATGGAGTCCAAATATAAGAGCTTTACGGATAAATTAACAGTAGAAATGGATGAATTTTCTTTAATTTATGGTGAGAAATTTGATACACTCTCTCAAGAGGCAGCCAATAATTATCAAGAATTTCAGGATTTAAACAAAAAATTAGAAAATGAAGTTGGATCTTTTTATAATATTTTTGAAAAAACCCAGGAGACTTTAAAGGAAAATTTTAATGCTAGTTTAATTAATATTAAAGATGAAATTGGTAAAAATATAGTAGAGTTTAAGGATCGTTATTACAGTGAAGTGAATATTTTTGTTACTCAGCTAGAAGAAAGTAAGCTTCAATATTCAAAGTGGCAAGATGAAATGGATTCTAATTTAAAAAATATTGAATCTCAAATAAATAAAACAAATGAAGAATTTTTAAGCTTAATTCAAATTCAAAAAGATAAAGGAATAGAGCTTAGTGAGAGCGTTTTTAATGATCTTTCAGATCATATTCAAAAAAAAGCTATTGATATGCATGGCAGTTGGAAAGATGAGCTTATTGCTTTAAATAAATCTTTGCTTGATATTAAGATTTCTAGTGAAGAGCTACTTTCATCTGCTACTTTAAAAATAGAAAATTTAGAAAAAGATGTTAACGATAGAATGGAATATGTTTTATTAAAAACAGGTGATATTGAGAGTTTAGTGATAGAAAAATACAAAGAATTAAAAGACATGTCATATTCACAAAGTGATGAGGCCATATTAGGAATTAAAGAGTTTATTGATAGGCAAACAGAAATAATTAAAGATAAAAGTGTATTTATGCTTGAAGATTTGAACAAAAAATTTGATGATAAAAATAATTTTGTTATAAGCAAGATTGAAGAATGTGATTATAAATTAAAAGATTTCAAGATTGAATCAGAAGATATTTTAAATAATTTTAAATCTGATCTTAATGAATTTATTGAGTCAAAACTACAAATTGTCTCTAACATAAAATCAGACAATCAAAAGCAAATTGATGATTTTTTAGATAGAATTTCTAAGGATATTTTAAGCAGGAAGGATTCAATTAACAATGAAGTAGACAGTAAGCTTAGCGATTGGCAAAGTAAATTAAACGAAATAACTGTTAAAATTGAAAATTTATTGTCTTCAGGTAAAGTTGATCTGGATTTAATAGATTCTGAGGTGACTACAAAAATTAAAGAGCTTAAATTTTCTATGGAAAGTCTTGAGAGTTATTATCTTGAGAAAATAGATGAGTTTAGAAATCAAGGTGCTATATATTCTGATGAGCTCTTGCAAGACATAATGAACCATTTTAATAAAGAGACTAGAGAACTTGAAGAAAATTTATCAAAGAAATTTGCCTCAGTTTTAAATAATTCAGAGGAATTTGTTAAAGAGGTTGACAGTTTATTGCAGGATAAAAGAACCGATATTGCTTCTTTTCAGGCCAATATAGATATTACTCTTGATTCTCTTAGTGTTAAGTTTAATGATATAAACAAAGAAATTAATGGAAAATATAATGAGGTGATATCTAATTATAGGGGGTATTCAGAAAATATTTCTAGTAAACTTGAAAATGAAATAATGCATGAAATTGAAAATCTAAGTAGAAGATTGACAGATAGAATAGATAGTCTTAGCAAAGGTATGGATGAAAATCTTCAAAAACTTAAGGAATCTTTTGATGTATCAAAATATCAAGTTGAAAAATTTGAATTGAAAGTTAAAGATTTAACGGATGATGGAGAAGCAAAAATTAATGAGCTTGTTAAAGAGATTGAACAGTATTATAAATCTAGATTAGAAGAAGCAATTGATTATAGAAGAACGATTGATAGTGATATTATGCAAGCAAAAGAGAGATTTGGAGAGATAACAAATGAGCTTAAAAATAATATTGAGAGTAAGGCTGAGTTTTTAAACGATCTTTATAGGGAAAGGTTCAAACTTATTGAGAATAATTTTGAAGAGAGATATTCTACATTTTTAATTGAAAGTGAAGGGGCTATTTCAAAAATTAGAGATGAAATCTATAAAACACTTACAAGCAATGATGAAAATTTGAGAATTAAGATTTCTGAAATGGATCATAATTTTGAGATAGTAGAGCAAAGATCAAAAGATATTTTAGATTTTGAAAAAGAATTGCAAGATAAAATTAAAGATTGTTACGGTGTTATAAATTCTCAATTTGGAGAGATTAAGGTAAGTGCTGAAGAGAATATAAAAAATCATTTTGAGGTTTGTATAAAGAAGGCAAACACTTTAATTGATGAGGGCATTGTAAAGTATGAAGATGAAATTCACAAGAGAATTGATTCTTTAAAATCTATTGAAAGTACTTTTGATAGCATAGAGAAAAATTTGAATGATAAAGTGAGTGATTGTGTTGATAAAATAGTCAATGATTTTGATCTTAAGTATATTGAACTTGAAGAAAGGTGTAATGAAGGGCAATTAAATTTAGAGAATAAAATTGACAACAAAATTAAATCCATTGATAATTTGGCTTTAAGTCAATATGATGGACTTGAAAAGAAGTACGCTGATATGTACGATGAGTTTTTAGAGAGATTAAATTCTTATATTGCAACTTTAAGTGAAGAGTTTAAGAGTTCTAATAAAGAGATGATTTTTGAACTTGAATCTCAACTGAAAAATCTTAAAAATCTTGAATCTGATTTAAATAATGTTGAAAAGGATGTTCTTAGATTAAAAGAAGAGTCTTATCAGAATGTTTCATCGCATCTTAAACTGTTAGAAGAAGACTTTTTTAAAGATTTAAAAGTTAGAGGCGAAGAGCTTAAATATTCTTTGGAAAACTTTATTGCCGCACATAATGATAAAATTCAAAATTTAGAATATGATTTGTCTAAAAATTTGGAAAACAAAACAGAACTTATTCAAAATTTCCGCTTAGATATTGAACAAAAAATGAAATATGATAAAGAAAATTTTTATTTGGATTTTGCTAAAGAATTTTCTTCTAAAAAAAAAGATATACAGAGTGAGATAGCTTTAATGGAAACCAATATTACTGGGAAAGTAGATGAATTTGTTGATTTTATAAATAATAAGCAAAGTATTATTGATTCTTGGTTTTTAAATATTAAAGATGATGTAAAAAATTGGCAAGAAAAATCTTATAGTGCAATAGAGAAGAAAATAAATCTTGCTGAACTTGGAATTAGATCATTTGAGAATGACATTTTTAATGTTAAGATTGGTTTAGAATCTTTTAAAGATGGTTTTGAGAGTAAGGCTGAAGAGATTTTTAGCAATTTGCAAAACGAGGCTAAAAAAATCGAACAATCAGTTCATCTTGATTTTAAAAATATTGGTGAGTCATTAAATCTTAAAGTTTTAGATCTTGAAAAATTTGTTGATTTTAAAGTAGAAAAGATAGACGAAAAGGTTAATAAGAAAACTGAAGATATCTTAATTCAAGCAGAAGTGAAATTTTTAACTCAGCAAAAGGATCTTGAGGATAAGATTTTTGAACTTAATCACAAATTAGAGCATGAATTTACAACTTTGTCTTCTAATCTTGATAAAGCAAGGCGTGAAATGGTTGATGTAATTTCTAGTGATAAAGAAAGCTTTGAAGGACAAATTGAATTAATTAATAAAAATATCTCAGAATTTTCTGAAAAAATTAGTTTATATAGAAATAATATTGAGACATCAATTGAGAATGAATATAATTCCTTTTCTAAATCTATAAAATCGGAGTTTGGTTTACTTGAGGATGAGCTTAAAAAAAATTTAAAATATTCAACACTAGAGATTGAAACGATAAAGAATGGCTTACAGGAACAAATTGATAAATTTGAGATTGAATTTAAAAAAAATCATAAAGAATTGTTGAAAGAAGTTGATACCAATATTTTAGAACTTGAATCTAAAATATTAAATTATGATATTCAATTTAACAAATTTATTAGTGAGATTAAAGACAATTTGGTTGAATATAAATCTGATTTGAAGGCAGAATTTGAAGATAGTTATGATAAAATAAATTTTCAATTTAAAAATCAAATTGAAAATTTTAAAAAATTGGATGCTGAGCTTGAAAGAAATAATTCAATATTTTTGGAGGCTTATTCTCTTAAGGACAAGTTGGAAAAATTATGGGAAACTTTAAAAAATGAGATAGATCTTGCTCAGGAATATAAAAATAATTTTGAAAACGTTAATAAAGAATTCTATAATATTCAAAAAGAAACATTGGACATTATTGAAACTTTTAATGAGTTAAAGTTAGAACAAGAATCAATTAAATCTATTAAAGATGATTTTAATAGATTTTTTGAATTTTACTCTTCATTTGATAGTAGATATAAGAGTTTGGTGGAATCTTATGATGAAATTCAAATTTATAAAGCTAAAATAAAAGAGATAGCTGATGAGCAGAGAACTATTCTTGATAATTATGAAAGAATTAGTAATAAAGAGAGTATATTAAAGAGTACTATAGAGTCTGTTGATAAAAATTTTGATTTAATAAATGAAGTAGAAAAAAGATTTAATAACTTAAGCAAAGAGAGTGCAAAGTTTCAAGAAAATCTCAAGGATATGGAAAATGTTGTTTCAAGCCTCTTATCAAACAAAGGGTTATCAGAAGAAGTGTTGATTAATGCTCAGAATTTAAAGGCAATGCTATTAGATATTGAAAATAAGTTGAAAAATACTTTGACCATGAGAGAGAAGGTGGTGAAATCTGAGACAAGGTTGGAGAATTTAAATATTGCAGCAGAAGAGAGAATAAAAACTCTTGGGATTCTTGTCAAAACCGATTCTAAATATCAAGATAATGTTGGTCTTAATAATGAAACTGTTAGGAATTCTGTAATAAAATTAATGAGGCAGGGATGGAGTGCTGAAGAAATTTCTAGAGCTACCAAATTATCTATTGGAGAAGTTGAGCTTATTTTAGAGCTTGGTATAAGCAATAAAGGTGATTAAGGGTTATATTTATGAAGGCAGATTTAAATTTAATAAAAACATTGCATCCTCTTGAGGTAAAAGTAATTGCAAACAATAAAGAAGGGGATGATATTTCTGCTTCAATTATTATTGAAAAATTAGGGTTTAATGAAGGTCAGGCAAATAAAACAGTTGAATGGTTAAATTCTAAGGGGATTATTGAAGAGATTTATAGAAAATTAAATGTATTTTATAAAACAACAGAAAAGGGTCTTAGCGCTTTAAGAGATGGGTTTGTTGAGGAAAAAATAATAAATCTAGTATCTCGAAAAGAAGTTTTGGCTTCAAATTTAGCCTTAGAGTTTGATATTGATGTTAAAGAAGTGAGAAAAGCTTTTGGCAATTTGTTAAAAGAGGGCATTCTTTCTCTTAATTTAAATAAACGGATTATTATAAATTGTTTAGACGGCATAGAGGCTAATTATCAAAAAATACGTGTTTTATTAGAAAGAGCAAAAAATAGTGATCTTCTTAGAGAAAGTTTGACAGCTGAAGAGCTTTTATTAATATCAAGTTTTGCTAAGAAAAAAGGAGCAGATTCTGTATTTTTTAAAATAATAGAAAAACTTGATTTAAAGTTTAGATTATCAAGTTTTGGATTGGAAGTTAAAAATTTTTTAATGAAAAGTAAATTGATTGGGGATGAGCTTACTAAGCTTACTCCTGAAATTTTAAAAAATAAAACATATGAGAATAAAAAATTTAGAGCTTACAATATTCATATTCCATCAGCTAAAACTTTTATTGGGCGTGCCAATTCTTATTTAGATTATATTTCTAAAATTAAAGACAAATTAGTAGGTCTTGGTTTTCAAGAGTTTGATGGGCCTTTAGTAGAAACAGAATTTTTTAACAACGATGCTCTTTTTATGCCTCAATTTCATCCTTCTCGTGATATTAAGGATGTTTATTACATCTCAGATCCTAGCATGCAAGAATCTTTACCCGAACCTTATTTTTCTAATGTAAAATTAGCCCATGAAACAGGATACGCAACAGGTTCAAGGGGCTGGAGATATAGTTTTAGCGAAGATCTTTCTAAGAGATTGGTTTTAAGAACCCATGGTACTGTTCTTTCTGCAAAACAATTAATTAATGCCAAGAGCCCAAGCAGATATTTTGGAGTTATTAGATGTTTTAGATATGATCAGGTAGATGCAACTCACGGAGTAGATTTTTATCAAACTGAGGGGATTGTTATTGAAGATGGTGTTAGCATTAAAACTTTGCTGGGTCTTCTTGAAATTTTTGCCAAAGAATTTGCAGGTGCTACGGAAGTTAAATATGTTCCTGCATATTTTCCCTTTACGGAACCTTCGATTGAAATACATGTAAAACATCCTGTTCTTGGCTGGTTTGAACTTGGAGGAAGCGGAATTTTTAGGCCGGAAGTTACAAGGCCTTTGGGCATTGATCTACCTGTTATTGCTTGGGGGATTGGAATAGATAGAATGGCTTTAATGCACTTAGGCCTAAATGATTTGAGAGATCTATTTACTTATGATATTGGTGATGTTATTTTAAGACGAGGAAAGATAGATGCCAAAGGTAGAAATTTATAAAAATCTTTTTTTAGATAAAATAGGAAAAAATTTTACAAATTTAGAGATTTCGGAATTACTTGAACCATTTAAAGCGGAATTTGATGAGTTTGATGAAAATTCAGGAAAAATCAAAATAGAATTTAATGATACAAATAGACCAGATTTGTGGTCTTATTTAGGACTTGCTCGTCAGATAAAAACGTATTTTTTTGGAGAAATGCCCTATTATGATTTTTTTTCAAAAAGGGGAAACTTTAAAAAATTTTATGGTGAAATTTTGGTGGATGGCAAAATGTCTCAAATCAGACCTTTTATTTTTGGATTTTTAGCAAAAGGATTGATTATTGATGATAGAATGCTTGAGACACTAATTCAATTTCAAGAAAAACTTTGTCAAAATTATGGACAAAAGAGAAAAAGAATTGCAATGGGGATGTATAATTCTAATTTTATTAAATTTCCAATAAGTTATGTCGCTGCATCTCCTAATCACAAGTTTGTTCCCTTGGGAATGGATTTTGAGCTTTCTCTTTTAGAAATAAATGAAAAGCATCCCAAAGGATTGGAATATTCACATATTATTAAAAATTTTGATAAGTATCCGTTATTATTAGATAATAATAATAATGTAGTCTCTTATCCCCCAATAATTAATTCTAACAATATTGGATCTTTAAAGGTTGGTGATACTGATTTATTTGTTGAGGTTACGGGTATTGATTTTGAATCAACTTTGTTAGCGTTATCTATAGCAGCCTGTGATTTTTATGATATGGGTTTTGAAATTTTGCCTGTAAAAACTGTGTTTAGAGAGCCTTCTGGTTTGGATTTTAAAGAATTAGTATGTCCTTATTATTTTCAAGAAGAAGTGGAGTTTAATGTTAAAAATATTAATAGATTGCTTGGAAGCAATTTAACATTAGAGCGCATTTGCCTTAGTTTAAAAAAAATGGGAGTAAATTCTTATTCTAGAGATTTGAAAAACTATATTATTCCACCTTTTTATAGAAACGATTTTCTTCATGAGGTTGATGTAATTGAAGATGTAATGATAGGGGAAGGTCTTTTAAGTTTTCATCCAGAGCTTCCTAAGGCTTTTGCAGTGGGAAGGCTTAGCCGATTAGAAGAGTTTTCAAGGAATATTAGAAATTTAATGGTGGGTATGGGATTTCAAGAGATGATTTATAATTATATGGGCTCTAAGAAAGATTTTATTGATAGAATGAATATTAATGATCAAAATTTTTTAAAAGTATCTAATCCAATCACAGAAAATTATGAATATGTTAGAGCATCAATAATTCCTAATTTATTAAAATCAGAAAGCGTTAGTTCTAATTTTCCTTATCCACATAAAATTTTTGAAGTTGGCAAGGTAGCTTTAAAGAATTTGGATACTATTGAAGGAACAAGTACTTTTACCAATTTAGCTTTTTTAATGTCTGGCAAGGAAATTTCTTTTAATGAGATTAACTCAATTGTTGCAACGCTTTTTTATTATTTAAATATTGAGATTAATTTAATAGAATCAAAAACCACTTTTTATATTAATGGTAGGGGAGCAGATATTTTGATTGGAGGCTTTAATATAGGTAGTTTTGGCGAAATTTCACCTTATGTATTAAATAATTTTGGTATTTTTATTCCATGTTCTGTTTTTGAGGTTAATGTTAGTAAACTTATGAATTGGTCTTAAGTATTGAATATTAGTTTTAGCAACGTTAAGATTAATATTCAAATTTTTAAGAGAGGCTTGAAGTTTAGATATGTTAAAATTTGAAACTATTGATATAAATCTGCCCAAAAAGGAAAATTTATCTCAAAAAGAGGTAGAATTTGTTGAAGATGTAATAATTGTAGGATCTGGCCCGGCTGGACTAACAGCTGGGATTTATTCTGTTATGAGCAATTATAAGACTGCTATTTTAGAAGGCCCTGAACCTGGAGGACAGCTTACTACAACCACAGAAGTTTATAATTATCCTGGCTTTAAAAATGGAATAAGTGGTAGAGATTTGATGTCAAATATGAGAGAGCAAGCAGTAAATCTTGGAGCTAAAGCTTTTCTAGAAACTGTTTTTTCTATAAAAAGGGAGAATAATATTTTCTATCTTTATACAGAAAATTATATTTATAAAAGTAAAGCTGTTATTATTGCCGTGGGATCAAAACCCAAAAAACTTGAAACTCTTAAAAATTCGGGGTTATTTTGGAATAAGGGTATTTCGGTTTGTGCAATTTGTGATGGGCATCTTTTTAAAGGGAAAAGGGTTGCAGTAATTGGTGGAGGTAACACTGCTCTCTCAGAATCAATTTATTTAAGCAAATTGGTGGACAAGGTTTATCTTATTGTAAGAAAAGATAATCTTAGAGCTATTGCTATGTTAAGAGATAGTGTTGCTAAGTTGCCTAATATTGAAATTTTATATAATTCAGAAGCCATAGAAGTAGATGGTAAATCTTCTGTTTCTTCGGTTAAGATTTTTAATAAAAAAAATAATGTTTTTTATGAATTAGAAGTGAGTGCTGTATTTATGGCTGTTGGTTATAAGCCAAATACAGAATTTTTAAAGGGATTTTTAAATTTGGATGAAGAAGGATTTATTGTCACTAAAGATGTTGTTAAAACAAGTGTTGATGGTGTTTTTTCATGTGGAGATGTTAGTAATAAAGTTTATGCTCAAGCAATTACTGCTGCTGCTGAGGGGTTTATTGCATCTGTTGAGTTAGGAAATTTTTTAAAATAGGTTTTATTAAAATGTTTTTGTTTTTTTAAATGAAGTTTTTATTTAATTTAATGCTTTAGAGTAGATTTGATTGCCTTTTGATTTCAAAGATTAAAATTCCTGTAGATACAGAAACATTAAGTGAGTCTATTTTTCCGCTAGTTGGGATCCTTATTAAAAAATCAGAATTTTCTTTTATTAGCCTGTGTACACCTTTCCCTTCATTTCCTAAAATAAGTGCAATTTTTTTGTCGCTTATTTTGATTTTGTTTATATCTTGTCCTTTTATATCACTAGTGTATATCCAAAAGCCATGATTTTTTAAAAGATTTATTGTGTTGTTTATATTTGTCACTGTTAATTTTTTTACATATTGACTTGCACCAGAGCTAGTGCGCAAAACTGTATAATTGTCTTTTGCACTACGTTTTTGAGTAGTAATTACAAGATCTATATTAAACTGTTCTGCTGTTCTAAGGATTGCTCCAAAGTTTTGGGGATCTTCTATTTCGTCTAGAAGTAAAATGAAAGCATTTTCTTTTTTTTTAAATGTTTCTAGCAAGTTTTCAAAATCTTTGGTTTGTGTTTTTGCATTTTTATTTTTTTCAAGTTTTAATTTTAATGCAAATCCTCTGTGGTCTTTATTTTTAAGAATTTTGTTAAGTTCATTTGGACTTATTCTTATTATTTTTATATTTTGCGTTTTAGCCAGCTTTTCAATTTCTATAGTTTTTGAACTTTTTTTTGATATATAAAGTTCAAATCCTTTATTATTTTTAATGCTTTCAATTATTGAATTGGCATGAGTTATATACATTATACTTTAAGTAAATTTATTTCATCACCATCTTTTAATTCTTTGCTCAAATTTTCAAAAAGTTTAATAGCAGTAGAATTTAAATTTTTAGGTGTTTTTATTTTAGTGATTAATATTAAATTTCCAAATTTTTCGGTTTGAAGAATTGGCATTCCTGCGTTTTTAATTAAAATTTGTTCTTCATTATCTATTCCTTTTGGAATTTGTATTTTAATCTCTTTTGAAGAGATTGTTTTTATTTTTACTTCTTTTCCAAGGGCTGCTTGAGTGAAGCTTATTGGAAGCATTGCATAGAGATCTTTGCCATTTCTTTTAAATATTTTATGAGATCTTATCAATATTTTTACATAAAGATCACCGTATTCTTGATTGTCTGGATTAACATTTCCCTTGCCTTTCATTTTTATTTGTTGGTTATTATCAATGCCTGGGGGAATGTTTAATTGAATGGTTTCTTGCTTTGTAAGGCTTCCTTTTCCTTTACAAGATTTACAAGGGTTTGATATTATTTTGCCCTCACCATAACATTTAGAACATGTTGTTGTAACCCTGAAAAATCCTCCGCCTTGTACCACTCTTCCACTGCCGTTGCACATATTACATATTGAAGGACTTGTACCTTTTTCAGATTTTTTCCCTAAACAAGAATCGCAAAGCATTTGTCTTGTTATGTTTATATTATTTTTGTACCCAAAGTATGCATTTTCAAGAGATATTTCTATGTTATATCCCAAGTCTTCACCTTTTGCATGTTTTCTATTTTTTTCTTGTCCTTTGTTGCCAGTGAAAAATGAATCAAAAATATCGCCAAAATCTTCAAAGATGTCTGAAAATCCACTAAATCCGCCTGAAAATCCTTCAAATCCTCCTCCTTCAAAAGCGGAATGTCCAAATCTGTCGTATTTAGCTTTTTTATTGTCATCTATTAAAACTTCGTAAGCTTGAGTAGCTTCTTTAAAGATAGAGGCGGCCTCTTCATTCCCTTGATTTCTGTCTGGGTGATATTTAATTGCTATTTTTCTATAGGCTTTTTTAATCTCATCTTTTGAGGCTCCTTTTGAGAGCCCCAAAATTTCATAATAATCTTTTTTCACTATTTTTTATCCTCATCAACAACCTCATAATCAGCTTCTTTGCCTTCTTCGCTTGTATTGCTTTGGGGACCATTTTCTTGTTGGCTGCTTGCATTTTGCTGGGCAGAATCTTTATACATCATCTCAGCTATTTTGTAAGAAGCTTTTTGAAGTTCTTCTGTTCTAGATTTTATAAGTGAAATGTCTTCTTTTTCAAGACTTTCTTTTAATTCTTTTATTTTGCTTTCAATAGCTTCTTTGTCTTCGCTTGAAATTTTTTCAGAATATTCTTTTAGTGATTTTTCTGTTTGATAAATTAAAGAATTAGCTGTATTTTTTGATTCAATATTTTCTTTTAATTTTTTATCTTCTTCTGCATGAGCTTCTGCATCTTTTACCATTCGATCTATTTCTGATTCAGAGAGCCCTGATGATGATTCAATTCTAATTTTTTGTTCTTTGCCTGTTCCCATATCTTTTGCAGACACATGAACTATTCCATTAGCATCAATGTCAAAGCTAACTTCAATTTGAGGCACTCCTCTTGGCGCTGCTGGTATTCCATCAAGTATAAAATTACCTAGTATTCTATTTTGTGCTGCCATTTCACGCTCACCTTGAAGGACTTTAATATCAACAGAGGTTTGATTGTCTGCAGCTGTTGAGAATACTTGACTTTTTTTTGTAGGAATTGTAGTGTTTCGTTCAATAAGTTTAGTCATAACACCGCCTAGTGTTTCTATTCCTAGTGATAGTGGAGTAACGTCAAGAAGTACCATGTCTTTAGTTTCTCCTGTTAAAATACCACCCTGAATAGCAGCTCCAATTGCTACGGCTTCATCTGGATTTACTCCTTTGTTAGGATCTTGTCCAAATATATCTTTTACAATTTTTTGAATAGCAGGAATTCTTGTTGATCCACCTACAAGTATTACTTCATTGATATCAGAAGCTTTAAGACCTGCATCTTTAATAGCCTTAAGGCATGGTTCTTTTGTTTTTTGAACCAAATGGTCTACCATTTGCTCGAATTTTGCTCTTGTTAGAGTATGTTGTAAGTGTTTTGGACCATTTGCATCTGCTGTAATAAATGGAAGATTTATTGAAGCTTCTTGAGCGCCTGAGAGTTCTATTTTGGCTTTTTCGGCTGCCTCTTTGAGCCTTTGAAGAGCCATTTTGTCGTTTGATAAATCAATGGCGCTTTCTTTTTTGAATTCTGAAATTAAATGCTTTATTATCTCATCGTCAAAATTGTCACCACCAAGATGTGTGTCTCCGTTGGTTGATTTTACTTCAAAAACACCATCTCCAAGCTCCAATATTGAAATGTCAAATGTTCCTCCACCAAGATCATAAACAGCAACAATCTCTTCGTGTTTTTTTTCAATTCCATAAGCAAGAGCAGCAGCAGTTGGCTCGTTAACAATTCTTTTTACTTCAAGACCTGCTATTTTACCGGCATCTTTTGTGGCTTGTCTTTGAGCATCATTAAAGTAAGCAGGAACTGTAATTACAGCCTCTGTAACTTTTTCACCTAAGTACGCCTCTGCTGTTTCTTTCATTTTTGTAAGAGTTGCTGCTGAAATCTCAGGCGGTGACATTTGCTTTTTTATATTGGAAATGTTTACTCGTGCATCGCCATTTAATCCTTTTTCTATTTTATAAGGAACCATTTTTATTTCGCTTGCAACCTCTTCAAATCTTCTTCCCATAAATCTTTTGATAGAATAAATTGTGTTTTCAGGGTTTGTAACCATTTGGTTTTTTGCGACTTGTCCCACAAGTCTTTCGCCTTTATTTGTGTAAGCAACAATAGATGGAGTAGTTCTTCCTCCTTCTGAGTTTTGTATTACAACTGGTTTTCCATGCTCCATTATAGCTACGCATGAGTTTGTTGTTCCTAGGTCAATACCTATTATTTTGCCCATATTATAAACCTCCTTTTTCTAATTAATTTTTACTTTGAGCAACTTTAACTTTTGCTGTTCTTAATATTCTGTCATTGTAGCAATATCCTTTTTGGTATACTTCTACTATTTCTGGATTTTTAAGACCTTCTTTCTCTTCAATGCTTATTGCTTCATGACGACTTGGATCAAAATTTTCGCCATTTTCTCCAAATTTTTTTAAATTATATTTTTTATCAAAGATTGACAGTATTTCATTTTCAATCATACTGATTCCTGTTAATAAGTTATCAAAATCTTTGGATTTTTTTGAAGAGTTAATAGCTCGTTCTAAGTTATCAAGAAAATTGACGACATCTTTCATTATGGTTTCATTTGCAAATTTAACAAAATTATCTTTTTCTTTTTCTAATCTTTTTCTGAAGTTTTCAAATTCTGCTTGTTTTCTTAAATATAAATCTTTAAGATTGGAGATTTCATTTTCAAGTTCAGTAATTTTTTTATCAGAATTTACTAAATTTAAGTTTTCTTTTTTTTGAGATTTTGTATTTTTGTTGTCTTGTTTATTGGTTTTTTCAGATTCGCTTTTAGTTTCTTTTTTTTCCATTTTTCCTCCTTTGATAAAGCATTTTATCTTTAAAAAAAATATTTTACAAATTTTTTTCTTTCTTAAAATTTAATAAAATTGATTCATTTTGATCATTTGCAAGATGTATATTTTTCTTAAGCTTTCAGTAATAGTGTTGTATTGACACATATTGTTATTTGGTAAAATGTTCGTGTGTATTTTTTTGTCAAAATAAAAAATTTTATTTTTTTATTTATGAGAATATTTTTGGAATCATTTTTTTTTTTGATTTTGTTTGTTTTTAGTGTTTTTATAGACATCCTTAATATTAAGGTATTATTAAAATGTGTGTGAGTATTGGTTTTTTGAGGCTATTAATTTTTTGTTGTAATTTAATGTATTATTTCTTATCATTTACCTATGAAAATAAGCATTGCTCAAACGAAATACAGAGCTTTAGATTTTGATAAATATATTGCTGATTTTAAAATTAATTATGAAGAAGCCTTGCTAAGAGGATCAGACGTTTTAGTTTTTCCTTCTATGTTTTTAAGCAAGACTAAGCATAGTGATTTGTTTGGGAGTTCTAAATATTCTCAAAATATATGTAAGTTCATTGAATTTATGAAAGAACAGGTTAATGATAACACTTTAATTGTTTTCGGGCATAGTGTTTATAAGGGTGGCAAATTTGTAGATATTGTTTCTGTCATTAATAATCATAAGGTTATTCTAACTGTATCACAGGGCAATTTGCCTGGGGTTTTTAGTTATAAGGACAATTTATTTGCTGTATTAAATTTTGGGGATGATTTATTGTTTAAAGAATTAATTTCCAAATTTGGCGAGAATTTAAAGAAGGTTGATTACTTGATAGTACCGTCCAAATCTTATTTCACTAAGGAAAAGAATAATCTTAGGTTAAAGTTCTTTGAAAGAGTTGCTATTGAGAATAATCTGGATGTTGTTTATTCTAATTTTTATGGATCTGAAGATTCTGTAGTTTATGATGGATGTAGCTTTTTTATTAATAGTTTTGGCAAGATAAAACAAGCCAAAGGATTTGAATTTGATTTTATATCTAATGATACATTTCAAGATTTAAAATTTGATACATGTAATGAGCTTTTTGAAAAAATTATTTTGGCAATATCTCTTGTTTTAAAAGAATATGTTTCTTTTTCAGGATTTTCTAAAGTTCATTTAGGGATATCTGGGGGTATTGATTCTGCTCTTGTTGCGTGTCTTGCATGTTTTGCTTTGGGCGCTGAGAATGTTGTTGGAATTTCTATGCCTAGTAAATTTTCATCAGCAGATTCTATTTCTGATGCTAAAGAACTTTCTAGAAAATTAGGTTTTAAATTGATTGAAATGCCAATAAAAGATTTATTTGAGGTAAGCAGTAGATTTTTTGAAGGGTATTTTGATGTTAAAGGTATTACTGGAGAAAATTTACAAGCTCGGTTAAGGGGGCTTTTATTAATGTCTTATAGTAATTCTCAAAATTCTTTGCTTTTAAATACTGGCAACAAAAGCGAGATTGCAGTTGGTTATTGTACCCTTTATGGGGATACTTGTGGAGGATTTGCTTTGATTGGAGATCTTTTTAAGACGGAGGTTTATGATCTTGTAAAGTATATTAATGCAAAGCTTGACCAATGTATTATTCCGGTTAATATTATTTTAAAGGAGCCTTCGGCTGAATTAAGGTTTGATCAAAAAGATAGTGATTATCTTCCAAAATATGAAATCCTTGATGATATTTTAAATAGATATTTGATTAGCAATGAATCTATAGATTCAATTTATCTTAATTTTGAAAAAGGTATAGTTGATAAAGTTTTAAATCTTTATTTTAAAAATGAATACAAAAGAAGGCAGGGAGCTCCTATAGTTAAAGTTTCTGAAAAAACTTTTGGTTTTGAGCTTTCAATGTCTATTTTAAATAATATGATTTAAAATAGACATTGAAGATTAGGTTTTCAAATTCTTTTCGTAATAGAATTTTATTAATAAAATTTTTTACTGGAAAAATTGCAAAATAGCTTTTTAAATTCAAATTGAATTTTTATACCTTTAAATTTATTTAATAGACATATTTGGTTGTAGTATAGAGTTTATGATATTGAAAATAAAAAAATGTGAGCATGGATATTTATGATTTTTATACTTTTTTAAATAAAAGTTATTCTAATTTAAGGCATTTTTTTTAGACGTGCTTTTTGAAAAAAGATTGAATTTATTAAAGTATGATGCTTTTAGAGATGATTTTTTAATTTTAGAATTTATTATTAATAATATATAATATAATCAAGATAAAAATGGACAGGGATTTTGAAAAAATTATGTTTTTATTAAATGAGTCAACTACTTTAGTATTAAGTAGTTGTGCTAAATTAATTTTAGATTTTAAATCTGATGGGTCCTATTGTAACTCAGGTTGATAACTAAATTGAGCAATTCTTATTCAAAGAAATCAAAAAGCCTGGTAATTTTGTTTTTAAATAAGAGACAATATCTACTTATGAAGAAAAAGAGTATATCAAAGATGCTTTAATGTTAGAGAGTACTTTTATTATTAATTTTATTGCTGGAACTTCTTCTTTTTGCAGCAGGTTTTCCTTCATGTAGAATATCGCTAGCGTATGCTAACGGCGGCAAAATTATTGAAGGAGCTATTTCTTCTTCCTTTAGGCGGAGAGTTTTTATTATTTCTAAAGGTATTGTATTTTATGCTAAAAAAACATTGGTAGCTATCCTTTTAAAAAAAAGATTTTTTTATTTATTTTGATAATAAATCAACAATAGATACTGTAAGGAAAGATGCAAATAAAAAAATTAATAAGTAAAATATAGAAATAATTTGAAAATTATTATTTATGTTTTACGGTTTTGTTGTTATTAGATTCAATGTTGAGTGTTTTGATTAGCTTGTTTAAGGTCCAGCTTGAAAATTTTATGTAAAGCATTTTAATTGGATTTTTTGTATTTTTTTTTAGCACTTTTAAGGATTCTATATTCATTAAGGCTATTATTTCTTTTAGTGTTTTTGGCAAATTATTGAAAATTTTGGAACCGACTTTATGTCCTTCTAGAATAAAATTTTGAAGAGTTATTTGATCTTTTTTTTGTAGGCGCCTCATATATAGCTTCAAAATACGCTCTTGAGATTTCATAATTTCTGAATTAATTTGTTCTTGTTTTTTAGTAATTTTTTTCTTGTTTTCAATAATAGGTTTTTTAGGCAAAGACTTGTAAGGGTTTGTTCCTGGAATATAATTTTTAGGAATTTTCATATATTTCACTCCTATTTAACTAGCTAACCTATAATTTTATTATTTTTTTTGTTTTTATGCAATCAATATTGATATTTTGATTTTTTATGATTAGAATCATCATATGAAGGAGTTTTTAAGGGCAGGGGCTTTTAATTTATTGCTTGGTGTTTTAATATTGTTTTTTGTTATTTTTTTACAATTTAAGAATTTAAACTTAAATATATTTTTTTTAAAAGATATAAAATTAGAAGTAAATAATAAGGTTGAAAATAGTGAATATATTTTAAATGATATTGTTGTTAATGTTAGGGGACTTAGGATATTTTTGTCCAAACTTAATCCACTTGTTGTTTTAGAAACGGGTTTGAAACTTTTACCCATCTCTTATAAGGTGCAAGACATGGGTATTTATATTTATTTTGAGAATAATATTTTTCTCGGATTTTTGCTTGATTCAGAAAATAATTTTAGCATTGAATCAAATCTCTCTAAGAGCTTTTTGTTAAGTTATGAAGTTGAAGATCATTATAAAGTTTTATTAGATAAGCCTAATATTTCAATAAGACAAGGGGAGAATTTGGAATATAAAATTTTTTTAGGAGAAAATGTAAAGATAAGAGAAAAAGATATTTTGATTTCTCCTCAAGCAGCATTTAGAATTGGCAATGCTGTTTATATCGATTCATCAAATAAAAATATTTCAAATTCCATTACAAAAAGCAATCAAAACAATAAAAGTAATGTATTAGATTATTCTATTATACAGTCAAAAATTAAAGAGGTAGATAATAAAGTTTTTAATAATGCTTTAAACAATTTTAGACAAAGTGCTTATGATTCTTGGAACAATCCTGTTAATTTTAATGTTTCAAAGGGAGGATGGCTTAAATATGGTGATTATAGCTTTGATGAAAATTTAATGGTTTGTTTTTTAGCAGAGTCTTTAATCAGAGGTAATCACGAGTCAATTTTTTTAAAATTAGAATCTTTATTAGTTGAAAATGAACATAAGTTGACCTATTTAAGTTTAAATTATTTTGCTAATTCAGATCAATTCGATAAATTTTTTTCTTATTTATCAAGAAATAAAACTTTTATTGACTCTCTTGAAGAAGACAAGCTTATAGTTTATTTAAAGGAGGATTCTCGTCTTTTGGAAAAAATTTTTTTATCAGAAAACGGTTCCAAATTAAATAATACTTTAAATCTTCTCAAAGATCCTAAAAAAATATTAAGTTCTAATTTTAATTTTAGTCAAGCCTACAATATTCTCTCTAATTATCTTACTTTTCTTAAGATTAGAGGCGACGATTCTTTTAATTCAAGTTTTAAAAAAGAGCTTTATAAATTTGTATTTACTTTATTTGGTGTTACAGATGAAGGAAAGGTATATATATTAAATAATAATATTAATTCAGCTGATGTTGTTGAGTATGCATTAAAGATTTCTGGGGTTCTTAAAAGAATATCATCTTATTTAAGAGATAATTTAATATTAAAGCTTTCATTTAATGTGATTTATTATTCTTTAATGAGTGATTATGCCAAAGGAATTCCTCATGAAAGCTGTTATTCTGATATTATTGATAACCAATATATGCCTCAATTTATCTTTATTTCTGGCCATGGATCTATTAGTTGGATATATGCTGCTTCTAGGATTTTAAATCGTGAAATTACTGATGCCAAGGTTGCAATTGATTTTGATCAAGAGATTAATTATTCAAGCTACATATTTTTTGGAAATATTTTTAATCCGACTTTAGTTAGATTTAGAGAAATTGATTGGTTTACAGATTATAGGTTTTACGTATATTCTGATGGTTGGAAGTATTATCCTTTGAGCAAAATTTTGGTTATTAAAGCAACGCCTAAGAAAAAGAGGACTTTTAGTCTTTTATTAAGATTTGACAAAATTGCAAAAAAAATAAATATTTATGAATAAACCTTTATTATCAGAATTGATAATTGATATTGGAAATACTAGCATTGCTTTTGCCTTATTTAAAGATAATCAAGTTAATTTATTTATTAAAATAAAAACTAATCTTATGTTAAGGTATGATGAGACTTATAGCTTTTTTGAAGAAAATTTTGATTTTAATGTAAATCAAGTTTTTATAAGCAGCGTTGTTCCTGTTCTTAATGGAATATTTGAAAATGTTATTTTTTCTTTTTTTAAGATAAAGCCCTTGTTTATTAGTTTTGATTTAAATTATGATTTGACATTTAATCCTTACAAAAATGGTAAATTTTTGTTAGGTTCAGACGTTTTTGCCAATCTTGTTGCAGCTATTGAAAATTATTCATTTGAAAATGTTTTGGTAGTAGATCTTGGAACAGCTTGTACCATTTTTGCTGTTAGTAGGCAAGATGGAATACTTGGTGGTCTTATAAATTCTGGTCCTTTGATAAATTTTAATTCTTTAATAGATAATGCCTATCTTCTCAAGAAATTTCCCATTAGCACTCCAAATAGTCTTTTAGAGAGAACTACATCTGGGAGCATAAACAGTGGTTTGTTTTATCAATATAAGTATTTAATAGAAGGTGTTTATTGCGATATTAAAAAGATGTATAAAAAAGAATTTAATTTAATAATTGCTGGTGGTAATGCTAACTTAATTTTGCCATTAATTGAGATAGAGTTTATTTTTAATATTCATTTAACCGTAGAAGGTATTAGAATTTTAGGAAATTCTATTGATTTTAAGTTTGTTAATTGAAATATTTGTTTTTAAAGTTTTAAATTTTTTTGTTAAATAAATTTGGGAAGTTTTTTGTTTGGTGATTAAAATTATCTAGAATTGATGTAATCTCTTTGTATACTTTATCGTTAATTTCTGCTTTAAATGAATTCAAGTTTGATTCTACATAATTTTCCTTGCTGAAACCCACGATAAATCCACTCAATTTTGTTTTTTTAAGCCATGAATATGTTAATTCTAAAATTGTTAAGTTATTTATCTTTGCTATCTCTTCAAGTTTATTTATGGTTTTTAAAGTATAGGGCCAGATTTCTTTTTTGAAAAGTATAAGTTTTTCTGTTCTAATATCATTAAATTGGTTTTTGTCTTTTATATTAGATTTAGATAAAAGTCCTTGAGCAATTGTTGAATATGATATGGTGGCAATATTGTTGTCTTCACAGTAAGGAATTACATCTTTTTCTTTATTTCTAAATAAGGGGTTGTATCCTATTTGGTTTACGTCAATTTTGCAAACTTTCTTTATGCTTTCCATGTGTGATATTTCAAAATTACTTACACCTACATATTTTATTTTTCCTTTTGCTCTCATTTCTTCAAGAAATGATGCGATTGGCCGTAGGTCAAAATCGGTTTTAGGCCAGTGTATATAGTAAATATCTATATAATCAGTTTTTAAATTTTCAAGACTTTCATTAAAGTTCTTTGTATATTCTGAAATTTCCATTGGATAGCATTTACTTGCAATTAAAATATTTTCTCTTATTCTTGGATCTTTTTCTATTATTTCACCAATTATTTTTTCTGAAATTCCATTTCCATAAGCTCTTGCGGTATCAATATTCCTGAGCCCGTGTTCATATGCGTTTTTTAATATTTTTTTGGCTGTTTCTTTTTCAACTTGTTTAAAATATCCTCCCCCAAATTGCCAAGACCCCAAAATTAGTTTGCTATAAGTATTTATCTTTTCCTTAAAATTATTCACAGGTTTTCCTTTTTATTTTATGATAAATTGATATCATTATTTTAATGATTTAAGTATGTATTATTTTAAATGTTTTATAAATAAAATTTTATAGTTTGTTAATGTTTTTTAGTAATTTTTCTTTATTAAAATCTCTATTTATTCCAAATCTAGTTAAAGAAAAATCGTATTTTACAGGATCTTCTTTATTTTCTTTTGAAAAGTAGCTTGTAATTTTTATTGCTTTTTTAAGATTTACATTTTTTATTTCTTTGATTTTAAATAGTTTTGAGGCAATGTTTGTCATATGAGTATCCATTGGCACTATGAGGTTATTAGGATTGAATTTATTCCAAATGCCCAAATCGACGTCATCTTTGCGTATCATCCATCTTAAAAATAAAAAAAGCCTTTTACAAGAACTTCCTTTTGAAGGCTTTGGAAGTAGCATTCCGAATTCTCTTCCATTTATTTTTTCCATATACTTTATTAATTCATCTACACTGAGTATAAAATTTTGGTTTTTATAATAAATACTGTAAAGAAGATTTTCAAGTGTGTGGTGCTGTTCTTTTATTATTTTGAGGGTGTATAATAGTCTTACAATGTCTTCTGCTTTAAAAAATCTATAAATAAATCCTTTAAAGATCTCTTTTAAGTCTTTTTCATTTACCAGCTTAAGGGTATCAGAAGGGGATTTGCCAAGTGGTTTGAGTATTATTTCGATTGCTTCTAAAATTTTTTCTACTCTTCCAAGTGACAATGAGGAACTAATTAGGCCTACAAGTTCAATGTCTTCTTTTTCTTTATACCTATATAAAAATTCTAAAGGATCAGGATGTATAAATTTTTTTTTATTATATTTTGAATATATCTTTTCTAGAAAATCATATAGTGAGCTTTTAGCTTTTATTTGCATTATTGTATTCTAATAGTTCTAATAATATCTTTTTAAGTTTTTTATCGTAAAGTTTGTCTTTTGCCCATTTCCCAGTCAAATCATATATTGTTGGAGCAGATCCTCTTTTAACAAGATAAAATCTAGGATCAACCATATTTGATTTGATATTTTGTTTTGATGCATAAGCTTTTAAATGTTGAATATGAGCTTTAATTCCTTCTGTAATATTGGAAAAGGAATTTCCTTTTGTGAGATTATTAGTAGCGCCTATTCCTGAAAAATTGTGTTGCTCTTTTGAAACTATTCCATTAAATTTTAGAGCTCCTGTTTCTAGTAGCATTTGAGCATAGGCAATATCATAATTAACCCCTTCAATCAAAGATTCGTCTATATAGGTTTTAGCAACAGTATTTACATAGTTTTTGTCAAGGTCTGGATTTATTTCTAGAGTATATTTTACAAGGTCTTCCAGTTGAGTTTTTCCCCTGCTTATTAAAAAGGGAATATATTTTTCTTTTTGTATTTCGGTACTTATTTCGATTATCTCTTCATTGCTATGAGCTTTATTTGTTAGAAAGATGTTGATCATTGCAAATAGCAAGAATTTTTTTATCATTATTATTTTTCCTCTTCAATAAATTTATTAATTTCATTAACTATAGAATTAAATTTTGATAACATTGATTGTTTATTTTTCAAAAAATTAAAACTTTTTAAATAGTTTCTGCTAAAGATAAGATCAGAAATTTCTGCAATATTGCTTATGTTTGTTAGCTTTATAGAGCTTGTATTAGCAATTTTTGTGTGGAGGTTCTTTCCATTTTCTTTTTCTTTTAGAATTAGTTGTAAGTTTTTTAAATTTCTTATTGTTTGCGGTTTCCCCCCTACATTGATATATTTTGTTATGTTTGTGTTTTTTTCAAGGATAAAATTAGCAATATTTGCTTGATTTCCTAGTGTAATTAACGTTAGTTTATTAAGGTTAATTTTTGAATTTAAAAATTTTAAATTTTGACTTGATTTTGCTAGTTCAATAATGTTTTGAATGTCATTTTCAGTAGATGCAATATCAGCTTTTTCATTAAGGATATTGGCAGGTTCAATTAAATAACTAATGCTTTTATTGATTACATAGCTAAATATACTTTTATGGCTATTTTTAATAAAATCGTAGCTTTTCATATGTTTATATTTTGGTGAATATAAATAAACAACTTTTCCTTTCTTAACAAGCCCACTAACCAGGGATTTAAACATTGAATCGTGAGAATAATAAGGAAGTATAAGTAAAGCAGAATCATATAGTTTTTGGTTATTGCTAATAAAGGCTTGTTTATATATGTTATTCTCTTTTGGTAAATAATTCATTTCGTTTATGAAAAAAGGATTAAATTCGTACAAAAGAAATGGATTTTGTTTTTTAAGACCCAATGTTGAGCTTACAGGGTACCAAATCGATAAGTTTAAATCATTTTTGTGATCTTTAATTCTTGCAAATCCAATTTGATAGTTATTGTTTTCATCTTTGGGATAATTTATAAAAAGTGCTAAGTATGAAAAAATAGTTGCAATAATAACGGTTAAAATAGCAGGCATTACAAGTATTGTTTTTAGCAAAATTGAAAGAAATATACCCTTTGATTGTTTTATAACCCTGTTGTTGCTTTTTCTTCTTCTGTTATTTACTATTGTTTTTATGTTTTTAAAGAAGATGATTAGCATAAAGATTAAGAATATACTGCCAATATATAACATTAATGGCCTAATTTCTATAAAGTATAAAGTTATTACAAAAAATGTACCTGGGAATATTATGAAGTAGTCTTCATAAGTAAATTCTTTTTTAAAATTAAATAAATTTACTATTAAAAATATACTAAAACTGGTTAAGAAAATGAGTTCATAAATTTGCGTATCCATAAAAATAATTTTTCCTTAAATAATTATAAGCATAAAAGCAATTTTTCCAAAATAGTTTACAGAATTGATTATTAAATAGCTTTAATCTAATTTTGGATTTAATAAGAGAGTGTTTGATTAATAGAGTTTATTTTTGTTTAATATAAAATGTTATGTTAAAATAGATTATGTTTTACAGGCGAAAGGTAGTAACATATGGTTGGAACCTTTTTAGGAACTGGTGCTTCAAGTGGCGTTCCTATGTTAAATTGTAGCTGTAGAGTCTGTACTTCAAGTTTTAGTAAAAATAAAAGATTGAGAAGTTCTTTTTTTCTTGAGGCTTCTGGCATCAAATTGTTGATTGATACGGGTCCTGATATTAGACAACAACTTTTAAGAGAGAATATAGATAAGCTTGATTTAGTGCTTTACACTCATGAACATTATGATCATGTTATGGGTTTTGATGATATTAAGTTTTATACACGAGCTGCTCCTTTAAACATTTATGCCAGAGATACTACCATGAGTTACATAATGAATGCTTTCCCGCACAATTTTTCATCCAAACCTTCTTTAAGTGGTAAGGCAGATGTTATTCCTAATGTAGTTAAGGATTTTAAGCCTATTTTTTTTAAAGGTCTAAAGATAGTGCCAATTCCTTTGATTCATGGAGAGATAGTGAGTTTGGGTTATAGGATAGACAATTTAGCGTATCTTGTTGATGTTAAATTTATTCCAGAAGTGTCCTATGATTATTTAAAAAATTTAGATCTACTCATAATAGATGCTATTAGAATTAAGCCTCATCCAGCTCATTTAAATTTTTCAGAGGCTATTCGTGAGATTAAAAAAATCAATCCCAAAATTTCTTACTTTACGCATATTGCACACGATATAATGCATGAAGAATTTGATTATTTAGAAAAAGACAATATTTATTTAGCTTATGATGGATTAAAGATTTTTATTTGATTTAAATTTAAAGAGGATTTATGAAATTAATTTCATGGAATGTAAATGGAATTAGAGCTGTTTTAAAGAAAGGTTTTCTTGAGTTTGTAAAAGAATATACTCCAGATATTTTGTGTGTTCAAGAAACTAAAGCCTTAAGAGAACAGCTGCCAAAGGATTTAATTCTTGAAAATTATTATTCTTATTTTTCAAGGTCAAAAATTAAAGGTTATAGTGGTGTTTGTATTTACTCTAAAATTAAGCCTATTGCTGTAAATTTACTTGGAAAAGAAATTTTTGACAATGAAGGTAGGGGGCTTGTAGCGTACTATGATAATTTTGTGTTAATTAATGGTTATTTTCCCAATTCTCAAGCTTTAAGAAGAAGACTTGTTTATAAACTCGATTTTTTATCCTATTTTGAGAATTTTATAGATTCTCTTGTGGATGGTGGAAAAAATGTAGTAATTTGTGGTGATTTTAATATTGCTCACACTCAGATTGACCTTGTAAGTCCTGATTCTAATAGAGATTCTCCTGGATATTATATTGAAGAAACCACTTGGCTAGATAGCTTTTTAAACAAAGGATATGTGGATACATTTAGGATATTTAATAAGGAGCCCGGTTATTATACTTGGTGGAGCTATAGAACAAGAGCTAGGGAGAGGAATATGGGTTGGAGAATTGATTATTTTATTGTTAATGAATTTTTTAAGAGAAATGTTAAAAAATCTCTAATTTTAGACAAAGTAATGGGTAGCGATCATTGTCCTGTTTTTTTAGAGCTGGCTGATGTAGTTAGCTAAAGGGGAGGTTAGATTGAAAAAAAACATTGCAATTTTTTATTTAATGTTTAGTGTTAATTTTAGTTTTGGCATTAATTTAAATGATTTTAATTTTTATCGCAATCTTGAAAAGGAAGAATTGATATTTTTAATCAACCTATTAAAGAGAGAGCAACTTGTTTTGGCAAATAGTTGTGCTTTAGAATATATTGACTTAGCTTATAAGGCGTTAAAAGAAAAAAACATAAATTTATTATTAAAAAATGATAAAGAATTAGCAGTAGATCGTAATACCAAGCATTTAAGACGATCTAAGACATATAACAATGCAAGACTTATCTTTAAGGCTACAAAGGATTTAAACACTTTGGTTCATATTAGTGAGGGTGGGCTTTTAAAGACTTTAGATGGTAGAAGCGTAGGGGTTAATAAGGATAATAAATTTATTATTTTAGATTCTTTTTTGAATAACGATTTTTATGATGATATTCCAAGCGAATATACCACTATTGAAATTTATAATAAAAGTATTTTAATGCCTAATTTAAATAAATTTCTTCTAGATAAGCGTTTAAATCCTTTTATTTATCTTGAAGATTTTAATAAAAGCGTTTATTTAAATGATATTCCAAAATTAAGCAAAGAAGAGTTGTTGTTTTTATTTTATGAACTATTTCCAGTTTCTAAGCTAAAGAGTTTAAAAGATTGGAATGATTTTGGATTTTCATCTATTTTAAAAGCATTGAATAAAATTTATTCTGAAAAAATAAATTCAATAAGGGGGCATGCAAATGAATTATCAAAGAATTAAAAATTATTGTAAATTTACAAGTGTTTTGCTATTTTTTTTGTTTTCTTGTGTTTCTAATGGCATAAAGTTAGATCAAAGCTTGGTAAAAGGAAAACTTCTTAATGGGTTAAGATATTATATTTATAAAAATCAAACTCCAAAAAATGCTGTTAATATTGGAATTGTTTTTAATGTAGGCTCTCTTAATGAAGAAGATAATGAGAGGGGAATAGCTCATTATCTTGAACATATGGCTTTTAATGGTACAAAAGATTATCCAGGGAATTCTATTGTTGATGTTCTTAAGAAATTTGGAATGCAATTTGGTGCTGACATTAATGCTGCTACTAGTTTTGATTTCACTTATTATAGACTTGATTTGTCAGATGGTAATAATAAAGATGAAGTTGATGAATCTATAAATATTTTGAGAAACTGGGCTTCTCAAATCAGTTTCATGAAAGAAGAAATAGATTTGGAACGAAATATTATTATTGAGGAAAAAAAGCTTGGTGAGACTTATCCTAGTAGAATTTATGAAAAAATGTATAAGTTTTTGACAAGCGGGAGTCTTTATGAATTTAGAAATCCCATTGGACTTGAAGAGCAGATTTTTTCTTTTCAGTCAGAAGATTTTAAAAAATTTTATAGAAAGTGGTATAGGCCAGAACTTGCAAGTGTTATTGTGGTAGGAGATGTTAATCCTTTAGAAATTGAAGAGAAAATAAAGAAGCAATTTATTTCTTGGGAAAATCCAGTCGATAAAATTAAAAAGGCAAAAGTAAACTTAGATGTGGGGCTTAAAGATAAATTTTTACTTTTAGAAGATTTGGAAGTAGCAGAGCCTAGTTTAATGTTCTTTAAAAAGGAAATTATTAACTTTATAAAGACCAAAAATGATGTTTTAAATGATATTAAAAGGTCTTTATTGTCTGCTCTTTTTAAAAATAGATTTTCTGAATTAAAGACTGCTGGGGTAAAGCATTTTAAAAATGTTTCAAATAAAGATTTTTTTTCATTTAAGTCAGATAACAATACTGTTGTTGCAAGATCGATTTCGTTAAGCTTTAATCCAGATCATTTGAACGAAGGAATACAAGACTTTTTTTATGAGCTTGAGAGGATAAGGAAATTTGGATTTACTCAGGGTGAGTTTGAAAAAGTTAGATCTCAATTTTTCAAATCTTTAGAATTAAGGAAAAAGAATATAAATAAAACAAATTCATGGGCTATTTTTCGAGATTTGATAGAAATTGCTATTAATGGTTCTGATAAATTTGATATGAATGAATATTATGACCTTTCCGTTCAATATTTGGAAAAAATTGATTTAAAGACAATAAACAATCTTGTAGAAAGAGAGTTTGATGTAAAAAATTGTGCAATTTTTTATTCTTACCATAGAGGAGCACACCCCGTTTTGACTTTTGAAGATATTGGCAATCTTCAAAAGATAGCTTTAAAAGGAGAATTAAAGTCTTATGAGAATTCTTCAATTGAAGGTAAATTTTTTAAGAAGTCTTTAGATGATAAGGATATTATTAGAGAAAATGAGCTTGAAAATGAAATTTCATCATTTGTTCTTGAAAATGGGGTTGAAGTTTATTTTAAATATAATGATCAAAAAAAGGGTGTAATTGATTTTAGTGCAACTTCTTGGGGAGGTTTGCTTAATGAGGATTTAAAACTTATTCCCGTTTTATCTTTTGCGCCTGGAATAGTATCTGGTTCAGGATACGGTGATTATTCTGCATTACAGATTGAAAAATATTTATCAGATAAAGCTGTTTCTTTAAGTGTTGGTGTTGGAGCTCAAGAATCATATATTACTGGAAGTTCAGATAAAAAGGATCTTGAAACTCTTTTCCAGCTTATATATTTTGCTTTTAAGGAACCCAAAATTGATGATGTTTTTTTGCAAAATGCTATTAATAATATAAAAGCATTAATAAAGAGTAATGAAAATAGTTCTAATTATCATTTTAAAAAAGCTATTAGTAAATTTTTAAACAATAATGATCCTAGATTTGAAGATGTAAAAGATGGTGATTTACAATATCTTACAAAAGAAAATATTTTGTCTTTTTATAAGAAAAGGTTTACCTATGCAAATAATTTCAAGTTTGTATTTGCTGGAGACTCAGATATTCAGACAATAAAGGCTTATTCAAAGAAATATTTAGGCAATCTTAACTTTAAAGAAATAAGCGAGTATAAAGATTTAGATTACTCTTACAGTAAAAATTTTAATAAAATAGTTGTAAGGAAGGGAAAAAATTCAACTAGTTTTGCTTATGTAGTTTATCCTTTTAAATTTAATTATTTAGCAGAAACCTCGTTAAATTTAAATGCTTTAGCAGATCTTTTAACGGATGGCCTTATAAAAAATATTAGAGAAAAAATGTCTAGTGTTTATGCAATTCAAGCCTCTTTTGACTCCAATTTAAGGAAAAATATAGATTCCGATGGTATTTTGTCTATTTTTTTTACTACCGAGCCTAAGGAGCTTGACAATGTTTTAAATTCTATTAATCGCTATATGATCGAAAGGCAAAAAATAGATTTTAATGATAAAGATTTTTCTTATGTTAAGAAGAATTATGTTAAAAATACAAAAATAAATTCAGAGAAGAATGGTTATTGGATTTCAAATATATTGGGGTCATTATCCTGGTACGGAGTATTTAAAAATAATTTTGGGGTTAAGTTTATAGAGACAAGCTTAAACAAAGATTTAATAAATGAATTTTTTAAGAAAATTCATCTTGAGGAAAGAGCAGAGATATTATTAATACCTGAATAGTTTGTGTTTACTTAAAAAACATTCTTGTTTACTGGGGGGGGGTAATAATAGAAAGCAAGAATGTTTTTAACCTATTGTTTATTAGCAAGCAATACATCCTCTAGGGGAATCGAACCCCTCTTGCCAGGATGAAAACCTGGAGTCCTAACCGATAGACGAAGAGGACAAAAGTGAGCTCAGTAGGACTCGAACCTACGACAAACGCCTTAAAAGGGCGCTGCTCTACCACCTGAGCTATGAGCCCAAAAGTCATTTTATGACCATTAAGAATAATGGTATATTTATTTTCTAATAATGTCAAGTTAAATTGGCATAAAAATTAATAATTTATATTAAAAATGTATTTAACAATTTGAGCTGCACAGGACTTGAACCTGTAACCAGCGGATTAAGAGTCCGATGCTCTACCACTTGAGCTAGCAGCCCAGTTTATTAATTTACTAAGAATAAGAATAAGTTTTTATAAATTGAATGTCAAGGTTTGTTGTTGCTTTTTTTTAATTCTTCTAGTAAATTTTTTGCTTCTAGATTATTAGGAGATATTGTAAGAAGTTTAATTAGTGCTTCTTCCGCTAATATTTTATTTTTTGCATTTATTCTTGATCTTGCTAATTTTATTAATAGATTTTGGTTGTTAGGAGAAAATCGTAATGCATATTCGTATGCAAAATCTGCTTCATTGTATCTTTTTAGTTCATAGAAAGAATCTGCAATCAAATTATAAACTTTTATTATTCTTGCTCCTTTAGAATCAAGGCTAATGTATTCTTGAAAATATTTTAATGCATTTTCATAATTTTTTTGAAAAAAATAAGCTTCTCCTAATGCTTGAATAATTCTTATGTCATATTTTTTAATACCAAGCCCTATAATCGCTTCTTTTTCAGCTCTCTTATATTCTCCTATAGCTATTAAGCTCCATATCAATATTGTTCTAGCATCTAAGTTGCTAGGATTTAGTCGAATTTCTTCTAGCGTGTTTAAAATAGCTTCTTTAAATTTTCCTTCTTTATATAGAAGAAGAGAGTCTTCTTTTTCTATAAGCTGTGATTGTCCAAATAATAAGCTTGAATTGGATAACAAAATTAAAATTATTTGTAATAGAAAATAGAATTTCATTCTTCTAAATCCTCCATTTCACAATTCCCTTTAAATATTGCTCCAGAATCAATAAAAAGTTCTTTGGTTTTAATGTTTCCTATTAACTTGCCGGTTTTATAAATTTTAATTGTTTTTAAAGCCTCAATATTTCCTTTTATTTTGCCATGATTTAGTAAATGTTGACATTTTATTTCAGCTTCAACATCAGCTTTTTCCCTTAGATAGATTGAGTTTGATGAGTTTATTAAGCCTTTGAGTTTTCCTTCTATTATTATTGGCTTATTGCTTTCAATATATCCTTCAAACTCAAAATTTTTTTTTATGACATTTTGAGTACTACTTTCTTCAAATTCTAAGCTATCTATGTTCATTGAACCCTCTAAAAATGAATGCTTTAGCTTTAAAGCATTCATTTTTGATTGAATTTTTTATGAATTTTTTATGATTTTAGTCGTTTCTTCTTTGGCCCAAAAATCTTAAAAGATATAAGAATAAATTTATAAAATCTAAATAAAGTTTAAGTGAGGCTACAACCGCCATTCTGTTTTTTATTTCAGTTTCGTCTTGTAGCATTCGATCCATTTTAGAAATATTTTGAACGTCATAAGCTGTTAGGCCTGTAAATATAACTACGCCCAAAATAGATATAAGGAAATTAAGTCCTGAGCTTCTAAAAAACATATTAACAAGAGATGCAATAATGATTCCCCATAAGCCCATTATTAGATAGCTTCCCATTTTTGTTAGATCTGTTGTTGTAGTGTATCCATAAACAGACATTCCAAGAAATGTTCCAGCAGTAATTCCGAATGTGAATACTATTGATCCTTGTGTATAAATCATAAATATAGAAGATAATGTTACCCCTGTTAGTGCTGAGTATAGCAAGAAAAGAGCCGTTGCAGTATTGCTTGATATTTTATTAAGAGCACCACTTATTGCATATACAAGTCCAAATTGTATAAGTATTATAGCCATAAATGACATTGGATTTGAGAATATTATTGCTTTTATTGTTTGATTTTCTGAGGTTGCATATGCAAACATTGCTGAGATTAAAAGTCCAATTGACATAAGCCCGAAAACTTTGGCTAAGAACTTGTTTTTTATTAGTATTTCTTGTTTTTCTTGTGTTAAATCGATCATAATAAAGCCTCCTTATTATTTTATTAAGATTTGTTTTGATCGTTAAATTTTTTGCGAAGTTCATCAAATATAGTGCTTGGAACTTTTCCATACTTTAAGAATTCCATTGAGAATTCTGCTTTTCCTTGGGTAGAAGATCTAAGGACTGTTGAAAATCCAAACATTTCGCTTAAAGGCACCTCAGCCTCAACTTTTGAAAAACTTCCATCTTCTAGCGAACCTGTTATTATTCCTCTTCTTTGGTTTAAAAGTCCAAACATATTGCCTTGGAATTCAGTAGGTCCTTCAAGGGTAACTTTCATTATTGGTTCAAGGATTGTAGGCTTTGCTTTTTCATAAGCCTCTCTAAAAGCACCAATTGCTGCTAATTGGAATGCAATATCAGATGAGTCAACAATGTGATATTGGCCATCATTGATTGTAATTTTTATGTCAACTATTGGAAAGCCAATTAATGTTCCTCTTTCCATTGCTTTTTGGAATCCTTTGTCACATGATGGGATATATTCTGTTGGAATTACTCCCCCTTTTATTAGATTAACAAATTCGTATGTTTCTCCTTCTTTATTAAGAGGTTCCATAAACCCTGCAACTCGTCCAAACTGTCCAGCTCCTCCAGATTGCTTTTTGTGAGTATAGTTAAATTCAGCTTTTCTTGTAATTGTTTCTCTATAGGCTACTTGCGGCATTCCGGTTTCGACTTCTGCCTTGAACTCTCTTTTCATTCTTTCAATGTAAACTTCTAAGTGCAGCTCTCCCATGCCTTGAATTATTGTTTCGTTTGATTCACTGTCAACATAGGTTTTAAATGTTGGATCTTCTTTTGTAAATCTTCCAAGGGCTTTAGCCATATTGTCAGCAGATTTTTTGTCCTTGGGTTTTACAGAAAGAGAAATTACTGGATCTGGAATAAACATTGATGTCATTGAATAGTTGATCGATGGATCGCAAAACGTATCGCCTGATGCACATTCTATTCCAAATAAAGCAACAATGTCACCACTTCCCCCAAATTCAATGTCTTCTGTATTATTAGCGTGCATTCTAATAAGTCTTCCGACTTTGAATTTTTTAGAAGTTCTTGAGTTGATAAGTTCTTGCCCTTTTTTTAAAATTCCCTGATAGATTCTGACATAGGTTAACTGTCCATATTGTCCGTCTTCAAGTTTAAATGCAAGAGCAACGGTTGGGAGTTCGTTGTCAATTTTAAGATCGATTTCTTTTTCATTATTATTGAGGTCAAGAGCGGTGTTTTTTATATCATGAGGGGATGGTAAAAATTTAGTTACAGCATCTAAGAGCAATTGTACTCCTTTGTTTTTATAAGCAGATCCCATAAATACAGGGCATAACTTTAAAGCTAATGTTCCTGTTCTAGTTGCATTGTATATTATTTCAGTGGGGACATCTTTTTCTTCCATATGTAATTCCATAAGTTCATCATTAAAGTCAGCAAGAGTATCGAGCATTATTTCTCGTTTGCTTTTTGCTTCTTCTAAGAGATCTGAGGGTATTTCTTTTTCTATTATTTCTGTTCCATCTTTTCCTTCAAAATAGTAGGCTTTCATTAATACAAGGTCTATGACTCCAATATGTTTGTCTTCTAATCCAATTGGGATTTGCATTAAAACGGAGTTTAAGTCAAGTTTTGATCTTAGTTGATCTTTTACATTGTAGGGATTTGCTCCGGTTTTATCGCACTTGTTTACAAATGCAAGGCGCGGTACGCTGTATCTTTTAAGTTGTCGATCAACAGTGATTGATTGGGATTGAACTCCTGCAACAGAGTCAAGAACCAATATTGCTCCGTCAAGCACTCTAAGAGATCTTTCAACTTCAATTGTAAAATCTACGTGACCGGGTGTATCAATAATATTTATTGGAAAATCTTTCCATTCAACGTGTGTTGCAGCTGATGCTATTGTGATTCCTCTTTCTCTTTCAAGTTCCATTGAATCCATTGTTGCACCAACGCCATCTTTGCCTTTTACTTCGTGAATTGCATGAATTTTATTACAATAAAAAAGAATGCGTTCTGTAAGAGTAGTTTTTCCTGAGTCGATGTGTGCGCTAATACCTATGTTTCGCAATTTATTGTAGTCCATTAGACTTTGTTCCTCCTGATGATATGTGCGTAGAAGATTAACTATCTTAGTAATTCTACAAAATTTTTTTTTAAAAATCTATCTTATACCGTTTTATATTATTAAATATTTGGAAGTTTAGACTATTTTGTATGATATTTGACAGGTTGCTTGATTAAATTTGTATTAATGTATATCCTTACACTAGGGAATATATCATTTAGTAGATTTTGATTTTATTGATTAAAACTTTTTATTTTTTATTTAGTGAATTAACTCTTACTTTATTATTATACTCCTTAGATAATTAATTTGGAGGAATTTGAGTTGGAAACTTTAACGATATCTAATGAATTGAGTAAAATATCACAGGTAGGTTACGATTCTTCTGTGTCTGAGCTTTCTGTGTTTTTTAAGGATGGAAGAGCTTATAAGTATTTTAAGATTGAACCAAGACATTTTAGTGCAATATCTAAACTTGTTGAGGACAGAAGATCAGTTGGTAAATATTTAACAGAAAATGTATTTAACAAATATGACCAAGAAAAGCTTTAATTTGTTTTTTAGATAGTATTAAAAGCCCTTTTGTTTTTAAAGCAGGAGGGCTTATTTATGCTTATAACTAGCTTTTAGAGTGATAAATTTTGTTTTATAATCATCAAGATGGTTTATTTAATTTTAAAATTCAGCAGCATTGAAGTTTTACATTTTGATTATTATTAGATTTAGTGTTATTTTGCTGCTTTGAATAATTTAAATAGTATAAATAAGTATTAAGGATTCAAGTAAATTTTTTATGTATAAATTGTTATTTATTATTGTTTTTGTTTTGTCTTGCAGTTCTATTTTTAAGGAATATCAAAACATATCAGGTGAATACTTTAAGCTTGCTAAATTAAATGAAGAGCTTGGTAATGATGAGACCTCTGTTTTGCTTTATGAAAAATCTATTAAATTTAATATTAATGCTGGTGATGATGCAAGCTACAATTTTATTTTAGCTTGCATTAATTTGAAAAAATATTCAGAGGCTGAGGTGAAACTTAATTCTATTATAAAAGAAGATCCAGAAAATATTTTGTTAATTAATCTTAAAGGATATTTGCTATTTAAGAAAAATGATTTAGACAATGCTTTGACTAATTATTTGAAAACTCTAGAATTTGCTCCTGCAAATAAAGAGGCTCTATTTAATATTTTTTACATTTACCATTTAAAGAGCGACAAAAAAAATGCAAAAAAATATCTCTCAAAATATAAAGAGCTAAATCATCCTATACCAAGTGGTGTGGAAGAAATAGTGTCTTCGGTTCTTAAGAGTTAATTTTTTAGTTTTTTGTTTGCTTTTTACTTTGTGGCAATCTTTATGTTAATTATTATATAATTAAGGTATGCAATATAAACCCTGTTTTATCTTTCATAAATTTTTGTAGGAGAGTTTGTATATGATTAGGTTTAAAGTTTTAATTTTATGTTTGTTTGGTACTTTTGTGGTCAATGGTTTTACAGATACTAATTTTGAATTCAATTTTGGTGGTGGGGTTGCTTTTCCTGTTAGTCCCTTTTCAAGCTTTTACAATGAGGCTTTAGAGATTAATGCAAAGCTTAAGCAAAATTTGCCTTCAAATTTATCCCCAATAGAAAAAGAAGAGATAGTCCAAAATTTTTCTGATTTAGCCAATATTGCTAAAGCTGGAATAAAATATGGATCTTACGCTCAATTTGGTGCTAAATTTGATGATTTTGTTTCTATTGGATTTGAGCTTTTGTTTGACATGAATCTTCTTAAAGCAATAAAGCGTTCAGATGGAACTGCAAATGAAAATTTCTCGTTTATTATGGCAATAACGCCAAGATTTTATACCAAATTAGATTTTTTTGTTTTAGCTTTAGCGTTTTTCACAGGTCCTAAAGTTAATATAGTGACTTCTTCTGCAGACTCTGTTTTAGCAGAACTAGGAACAATGGGCTGGGATATTGGTGCTAGGCTTTCATTTTCTTTTGTAATTCTTGAAGGTTATTATGTTTGGAATATTAAAAACCCTAAATTTTCTGATTTCAAGTTTGGAATAGGTTTTGAATTTGGAATTGTGTAGTTTAGTTAATTTTGTTTTTATGATTATGTATAATATTTGTTTTTGTTATTAATAGAATTTTTTAATTTTAATTTTTATTATTAAAGCTAAAATATTTTAATGACTTTACTTTAAAAAATTTTAGTTATTTTTGTGTGTATAAGTTTTAGTAATTATTAAATTAAGATTGTTAAGATTTTTAAAAAAGAACGAGGAACTGGGTGAATTTACTTAAAAAAAAATCAATAGGAATTATTGCTTGTCCTGGAGGTAGGGTTTTTGCTAGCAAAATAATAGAAGAGCTTGACAAAATATTTATAAATATTGAAAATGAAATTGTAGAAAGTATATGCCAAGATTCTAAGGCCTTAAAGGAAGAAATTTTTAAGATTGAAAAAGTTTTATCTCCTTTTTTAGAAGGGCTTAGTTTATCTACTCTTAAAAGCAAAGAACCTTTAGAAATTCCTGTAAAATTTGTTAAATTTGCCAATGGTGAATTTAAAACTGAAATTTTAAAAACAATCAGGAATAAGGATATTTTTATTGTTCAAGATGTTGCTAATGCTTATGAAGTTGAGATAAGCAATAGTGAAAAAATAATTATGACAGTTAATGATCACATAATGAATTTAATGACAACAATAGATGCTTGTATGCAGGCCAAGGCCAATTCTGTTAGTGTTATTATTCCGTCTTATCCTTATTCAAGGCAAGACAAAAAGCATTCAAGAGAATGTTTAACAGCAAGTCTTATTGGAAGATTTTTAGAAGAGCTGGGTATTAGACATATTTTAACTTTGGATATTCACTCAAAGGCCATTGAGAATGTATTTAGGAAAGTTTATTTTGAGAATTTAAATGTTTCTTATGAAATCTTTAATTCTCTTAAGGATTTAATAGACATTAGAGATTCTAATTTGGTTATTGTTTCACCCGATACGGGTGCTGTAAGTAGAAATAAATTTTTTGCATCAAGCCTTAAGAGTCCTCTTGCTTTGCTTTATAAGGAGAGAGATTATTTAAGAGTTTCAAATGATGTTGCTGATTCAAATATTTCTGTAACCAAGCTTTTAGGCGATGTTGAAGGTAAGAATGTTTTTATGAGTGATGACATGTTAGCTACTGGGAGTACTTTAATTAAGGCAATGAAATTGCTTAAAAGCATGGGTGCTAAAAAGATTATATGTGGGATTAGTTTGCCGTTTTTTAATGGAGACGCTATTAAATATTTTGATAAAGCTTATGAGGAGGGATATTTTTATAAGATAATTGGAACGAATGCCGTTTGTCATAATGATGAATTAATAAATAAGTCCTGGTATCATGAGGCTAATGTTGCGCCTCTTTTTGCGGAGGCAATATTTGCAATATATAATAAAGTTGGTTTAGAAAAAATTCTTGATAGAAAGGATGATATTCAAAAATTGATTACTAAGGGTTAATTTATGAATGCTCTTAGTATTGATATTGGCAGCAGTGTTTTAAAGGCAGCATTAGTTAGTTCTGAAGGCGGTGTTTTAAGTTATATTGATGTTAGTTATTCAGATTATTTTGAAGTTGATTTCGAAAATTTTGACTTTAATATATGGCTTTTTTCTTTTAAGAAAGCCATATCCAATTTTAAGTCTAACAAAATAGATTGCATTTCTATTAGTGGTATTTCACCATGTTTAATTGCTTTAAATTCAAATTTAATTCCTTTAGAAGTTTTGCATTGGAATTCCCTTAAAATTAAACCTTATTATAGAGGTAAGTCTGTATTTTTACCCTATGTGCTTAGTACGGTTGAGAGAGGAACATATTCTAAAATAAGCTATTTTGTTTCTTGTTTTGAGTATTTTATTTATTTGCTTACAGAAAAGCTTTTTACAAGCTTTCCGAGCATAGAGTATATTCCTTTTATTTGGGATGATATAGAGATAAAAAAATATGGGCTTGACAAGAACAAATTTCCTCCGTTCATAAAAATGGGAGAAAATGTTGGTGTTGTAACTTATAAAGCCGGGGTTGAATTTGGGCTAAATAGTGGAATTAGTGTAATTAATGCGGGATCAGATTATTTGAGTGTTTTGGTGGGGAGCGGCGCTTTTAAGGAAGGAATTGTTTCAAATAGAATGGGTACAAGTGAGGGGTTTAATTTTGTTTCAAGTACATATTTACCAGGATTTTCTCTAGAATATCCTTATTTTTTAGAAGGATTTTTTATTATTGGGAGAATTGTTCCTTTTGGATATTTGATTCAATTATTGAAAGACAGTTTTTATAAGAAAAGTTTAACTTTTGAGTTACTCTTAAAAAAGATTGTTAAAAGTCCCTCTTTAAATAATGTATACTTTTATCCAAGCAAAATTAAACTTTTTAATGATTTATTTATTTTGGATTCTTGTCTTTATAAAGATTTAAGTAAAGGAATTTTTGGTAGTATTAAAAATCCATTAGAGATTGGTTTATCAATGCTTGAGTTTGTATGTTTTGCTTTTTACAATAGATTGGTAGAGCTAAAAGACCGTAAAAAAGAAATTTTGAGTATTTTTGTTAGTGGATCTAATTCTGATAATTTGCTTTTAAATCAAATAAAAGCAAATATTCTTGGCAAAGATTTAAAGATTTTTGATTTCAAGCATTCAGAGATTATTGGGGGAGCAATTCAAGCATTTTATTCTTTAAGAGAATTTGGTAGCTTAAATGATTCTTTTTTAAAACTTACAAAGATTAAGCATGTTGTTTCGCCCATTATTGAGATTCATGAAGAATATTTAGAAAAATATCAAAAATATATTAATAATTATAGTCTATTTGTTAACGGGTAATATATAAGTTTCTTTAAATTCGCCTATTCCTGCTATTTTTTTGAATTCCGCTTTTGCTTCTGATTTTGTTTTATAAGGACCAGATCTTACTCTGTAAATATCTTTGTTATCTACTGTTGCAGAATATATTTTAGCAACTATATTATATTTAAGTAATTTTTGAATATAGTTGTCTGCATTGATTGGGTCTGAGAGTGATACAAATTGTATGTAATATTCTGTATTAGGATCATATATGTTATCAATATTTAAAGGTTTTTGGGCTATGGATTGAGGTTTTTCAATAGGTTTTGATTTCTGAGAAGTATTAGGTATTTTTTGAGTTGTGGATTGAGGTTTTTCAATAGTTTTTGATTTCTGAGAAGTATTAGGTATTTTTTGAGTTGTGGATTGAGGCTTTTTAATAGTTTTTGATTTCTGAGAAGTACTAGTTGTTTTGTTTGCAGGGGTTTTTTCTTTATTTAAATCTTGTGTTAAATCTATGATTATTTCATTTTGAGTTTCAGATACCTTTAAAGATTTTTCATTTTGGTCAACGTTTTCTAAGGTGTTTTGATCTTTCTCTTCTTCTAAAATAATATTTTTTTCTGCAATGTCTGAGGCCAAATTTTTGTTTGGAAAAAAAATAATTGTCCCAAGAAATATTATGATACAAACTGTTGCAATCGAGGTTAATGCTACAAAAAATCCTTTATTATTATCATTGTTTTCATTCAAATCTTTCATAGTTCATTATCTCCTGCATTTTTTTTTCAATTTCTTTTTCTAGATATGCATAGTTCTTGTTATTAATTATATTGATTATTTTTAAGTTTATAATATTTTTTTTAAAAAAAATATCTTTTTGGATTTTGAGCATTTTATTGATTATATTTGAGTCAATGTTTGGCATAGAATATGATAATCTATTTTTTATTATAGAATTCTTTGTCTTAAGCACAATTATATAGTCACAAAGTTTTTCTAAATTTATTTTAAAAAGTAAAGCAGCATTAATTATTATTTTTGTAGATTGGTTTTGGATTAAAATTTTTTTTATTTTTCTGAGTATGATTGGGTGTGATATGCTTTCAAGTTTTTTTAATTCTTTATTGTCATTAAATACAAGATTTCTTAGTATAAGTTTGTCTATTTCATTTTTAGTATTTAATATTTTTTGACCAAATATTTCAACTATTTCTTCTTTTTTTTCATGTAATACCAAATGTCCAAGCTTATCTGCATTTATTTCGTAAAATCCATATTTATTGCCAATTATTTTTGAAGCAGTATCTTTGCCAGATGCAATTCTTCCTGTTATTCCAATTATTAATGGATTTCTCCCCACGATTTACCTGTTTCAATATTTGCTCTTAAGGGCAGATTTAATGTGTAAGCGGTTTCCATCATAATTTTTAATATTTTCTTCACTTCATTTTTTTCTTCAATAGGAGATTCAATTAGCATTTCATCATGTACCTGTAGCAATATTTTTGATTCCATTTTTTTACTTTTAAATTCATTAAATACTTTGACCATTGCAATTTTCATGATGTCAGCGGCACTTCCCTGAATTGTGCTATTTATTGCTATTCTTTCAGCGGCAGATCTTTCTAGATAATTATTGCTATTAATTTCTTTTATATATCTTCTTCTTTTTAAGATGGTTTCGCTATATCCAGCATTTCTTACAAAGTTTATTTGATTTATTATAAACTCTTTGATTTTTGGATAAGAGTCAAAGTAAGAGTTTATAAATCCTTTTGCCTTTTCTTTTGTAATTCCCAGTTCTTTTGCAAGTCTAAAATCTGACATTCTATAAATTATTCCAAAATTAATAGATTTTGCTATTCTTCTCAAGTTAGGAGTAATTTCTTTTTCCTCTATTTTGAAAAGCTTAGAAGCAGTTTCTGTGTGAATGTCTTTATTGTTTTCAAATGCTTTAATAAGGACTTCATCTTGTGATAAATGAGCAAGTATAGCAAGCTCAATTTGAGAATAATCAGCTGAAATGAAAATATTTCCATTTTCTGGTTTAAATGCTTTTCTTATTTTTCGCCCTTTTTCATCTTTTATTGGTATGTTTTGCAAGTTGGGGTTTATGCTAGTGATTCTACCAGTTGCTGTTTTTGTTTGTATGAAGCTTGTGTGTAGTCTATTTGTTTTATAGTTTATTAGTTCTATCAAATTATCTGTGTAAGTACTCTTCAATTTTGCAATTTGTCTGTATTTTATTAGATTTTCAATTGATTCATGCTGTCCTCTAAGAGATTCAAGTACTTTTATATCAGTTGAATCTTTTTTCATTTTTTCTGGCAATTTTAGATTTAATTTTTCAAATAAAATTTCATGCATTTGTTTTGGAGAATTTAGATTAAAATCAATTCCTATGCTTTTTATTATTTCGTTTTCGATTAGCTCTAATTCTTTTCCAAGTTCTTTTCCATATTCTTTTAAATATTCTTTGTCAAGGTAAATGCCATTTTCTTCCATTTCTATAATTACCTTGTTAAAAGGCATTTCTACTTCGTGCATTAACTTGTCTAGTTTGTCTTCTTTTAATTTTTTGGTAAATATATTAAATAATCTAAATGTAATATCAGCATCTTCAGATGAATAGCTTGTTGCCATTTCTAAAGATATATTTGCGAAGTTATCATTTTTTTGAATCACATCTTCATATTTAATATTTTTATGCATTAAATATTTTTCTGCAAGAAAATCAAGCGATACTTTTGAGTTTGTGTCGATAAGGTATGCGGCAATCATTGTATCAAAATAAGGTGCTATAGGGCTAAATCCATTATTTTTAAGTATTTTATAGTCAAATTTATAATTTTGACCAATTATTTTTGGATTTGACTTAAAAAGATTGTTAAATTTTTGTATTATGTAATTTTTTTCTATGTAATTTTTTCCTTTGGCTTCGATTGGAATATAGTAACCTTCAAATTCTTTAAATGAAATGGAAATCCCAATTAATTTTGCTGTGTAAGTGTCAAGCGAAGATGTTTCTGTGTCTACTGATATGCATTTAGCCTTTTTAAGGGTTTCCATTAAATCGTCAAGCTCTATTTTTGTTGTTATTGCGCGGTATTTAACATTTTCTGTGTCAATTGTATTTATGCCATCTAAGTTGTTAGTATTAGGTTCTTGTTTAAATAGGCTTTTTTGGTCTGCATTTTCTTTTTCTTGTTTTAAGATGTCCTTTTTATAAGTTTTTATTAAAGCAATTGCTGAGTGCTTTTCAAACAAAGATATTATCTCTTCGCTAAAATTTTTTAAGGCGAAATTTTCAATTTCTGGAATTGTTAAATTTTCTTCAAGACTTACAAGTTCGTAGCTTAAAAAAGCATTTTCTTTTTCTTTGATTAAAAGTTCTCGGTGGTTTTTATTTATTAGTTCTAAATTTGAATATATCCCGCCTAAGGTTTTAAATTCTTTTAATAAATTTGCTGCTCCTTTTGGGCCAATGCCTTTTATTCCAGGAATATTATCAGATCTGTCTCCAACAATAGCTAAATAATCTTGTATTTGAAAGCTATTTACTCCAAATTTTTTTATTACGTATTCATTATCCATTTCAATAAAGCTGTTGTTTTCAATTTTAAGTATTTTTATATACTCTGACATTGTTTGCAGTAAGTCTTTGTCAGGAGAAATAATGTAAGTTAAATAGTTATTCTTTGCAGCCTTTTTAGCAAAACTAGCTAAAAGATCGTCAGCTTCGTAGCCTTCGATCTCAAATATTGGTATTTTTGCCTTTAAAAGGCCTTCTTTTATCCATCCGATTTGAGGTATTAAATCATCTGGAGGCGAATCTCTTGTTGCTTTGTAGCTTGGATATTTTTGTTTTCTAAAGGTTGGTATCTCTGAGTCAAAGGTTACAATCAAATGTTCAGGATTTTTTTCTTTTATTATGAAAAATAATGTTTTAAAAAAGCCAATAAATGCGTTTACATTTTCTCCTTGTGTGTTTAAAAGTGGATAATTTTTCATTACGTGATAATTTCTAAATATTATGTTTAGTGCGTCAATTAGGTAAATTTCTTTCATATTTTAATATCTAGCATTATAGGTGAATTGTATATCGCAAGGTTGTGATGGTTTTTAATTTTTTGAATTTTTCTTTTTGCATTTGCAATTTGTTGTAAGATTTCGCAACAAATTTGATATTTAATGTATATTTCTTCTTTTAGTAGATTAATTTCTTTAATCAAGTATTCGAAATTATCCAATTTTTGGTTTTTAGATTTCAACCATGCATTTATTGTTTTATAATAGTTTTTGATTGATTCTAAGATCAAATCTTTTTTAGGATTGGTTATGTTTAATATTCTTATTTCTTCTCTTTGCAATTCGTTATTTTCTATTGTTAGTATTAATTTCAATTCTTTTAATTCTAATAACAAATTGTTAAAATATTTCTTTAAAATTTCATTAGCTGACAATATTGATTCCTAATTTCTTGTGAGTAACATTATTTTCTTTTTTTCTTAACTCTTTCCAGGTAAAGTTTAATATTTGCAATTGTTTTATAACATTGTCAATTTTGTGTATTTCTTTTTTTAAAAGAACATTTTCTAGCTCTTTATTTAGAAACAAGTATATTGAGAGTAAGTTTGTAGAGATGTTTCCACCTTGTTCAAAATTTAAAGTTGACATTAATTCAGTAATGATTTCTTGTGCATGAAAGATTTTTTCATTAGCTTTAACTGTATTTTGCCAATTTCCATCTTTTATAAGCTCTTTTGCAACGTTTAAATCCTGTATTGCTTTCTCATAAAGCATTATCAATATTGAGAGGGGATTTGAAGTGTTTATTTGTGTTTGTTTGTATATTTTTTCTTTTGCTATCAAAATTGCCTCTAATCCAAAAGTTTAATTTGTTCTAGTATTTGGTCTTTTTTAAAAGGTTTTGTAATATATCCTCTAGCTCCAAGAGATAAAGCTTTTTCTATTAATTCTTGCTTTCCAATAGCTGTAACCATTAATATATTAACTTTTTTAAGCAATTTTTTATTAATTTCATACATTCTCTCAAGAGCTGTGATTCCATCCATTCCCATCATTGTGATATCGAGTGTTATTAAATCAATATTGCTTTGTTTTTCAAATTCTTTAACAGCCTGAATGCCATCTTCGGCTTCTAAAAATTCTTTAAATCCCAATTGACTTAAGATTTTTATTAGGTTTTTTCTCATAAAAAGCGAGTCATCAGCTATTAAAGCTTTTTTGCTTTCTTCCAAACTAGCACTCCTTTTGTCCATTTTAACATATTAAAATATCTTTAACGATAATTAAAATATAATTCACATTTTTATAATATTGTCTTTTTGATTGATATTTTTCTTTGAATATTATTTTAATTTGAACATAAGTAAAATAATATGTATTTTTGGTGACATTTTATGGTTTGTATTATAAAGTCGGTTTTTGCTTGTTAGATTGTTTGATAAAATAATAAAGAATATGTTAAATTTTACCCTATGAGCATCAAAGTACAGCAAGAAATTGCAGATTTGAAGAAGTTGATTAGAAAGTGGGATAAAGAGTATTATGTCGATTCTTTGCCTAGTGTTGAAGATTTTGTATATGATAAGCATATTTTAAGACTTAAAGAGCTAGAAAATAAGTATCCCGAATATAAGACCTTAGATTCTCCTACTCTTAAATTTGGCAGCGATCTTTTAAATGACTTTAAAGAGGTTGAACATTCTGCTCCTATATTAAGTCTTGATAAGGTTTATGATCTTAATTTGCTAAAATCATGGATAGATAAGATTGATTTTAATAATTCTTTTAATGTTTCTGTTGAGCCAAAGATTGATGGATGCTCTATTGTTCTTTATTATAAGGATGGTATTCTTGAAAAAGCTCTTACTAGGGGTAATGGAAAATTTGGTAATGACGTTACTAAAAACATTAGAACTATTAGGTATATCCCTTTATTTCTTGATGAAAAGGTTGATTTAGTATTAAGGGGTGAGGTTTATATTACTAAAGAAAATTTTTTAAAAATAAATAAATCTTTAGAAAAGCCTTATACTAATTCTAGAAATTTGGCTTCGGGAATACTTAGAAGGATTGATAGTAGAGAGGTTGCTAATTTTCCTTTAAATATTTTCATTTATGATTTTTTGAATGCTGGAATGGAGTTTAAAACCAATGATTTAGCTACTGCAAGACTTAAGAAATTGGGGTTTAAAGTAAATCCTCTGATTAGGTTTTTTGATCAAAAAAGTTCAATTGGAGAAGTTTTAGATTATATAGCAGATATAACAAAAAAAAGAGATTCTTTTGAATATGAAATAGATGGCGTTGTTCTTAAGGTTAGTGATTTTGTTTTGAGAGAAAGATTGGGGTATACTACGCATCATCCTAAATGGGCAATGGCCTACAAATTTGAAGCGCTTTCAGGTGTTAGTAGGGTCAATAGCATTGTTGTTCAGGTTGGACGTAGTGGTAAAATTACTCCGGTTGCAAATATTGATAAAGTTTTTGTTTCGGGGGCTTTTATTACTAGCGCAACATTACACAATCAAGATTATATAGTGTCTATTGGTTTGAATGTTGGCGATGTTGTTAAAGTTTCAAGAAGAGGAGATGTAATTCCTGCTGTTGAAATGGTGATAAATAAATTTTCCTCAGGATTTTTCAAAGTCCCTAATAATTGTCCGGCTTGCAAAACCGTTGTAGTAAAAGAGGGGGCACATTTTTTTTGTACAAATAATAATTGTCCTTCAATAGCAGTCGAGAGGATAAAATATTTTTGTAGTAAAAATTGTATGGATATTGAAGGGTTTTCCGACAAGATAATTTCTTTTCTTTTTGAGAAAAAATTTATTTCTTCAGAAATTGACCTTTATACATTTGATTTTTATAAACTTCTTGAATTTAAAGGGTTTAAAGATAGAAAGATAAATAATTTGATAAATTCAATTCAATCTAGTAAAAAAAAGCCATTTAGCAAATTGCTTCTTAGCATGGGAATTAAAGATTTAGGAGAAAACACAATAAGGTTATTATTCCTTAATAATTTAAATTCGTTTTCAAAGCTTTTTAAGCTTTGCCAAGATAAAGATCTTGCCTTTTCAACATTGTTGAAAATTAAAGGCATAGGAGAAAAAATTGCTTTAAATATTATTGGAGCTTTTAATGATTCAATAATGCTTAATAAGTTTAAATTTTTTGAAAATTTGGAATTTAAAATGGAAGAGCTTATTACGATTGATGATGAGAATAAATTATTAGTCGGTAAAAGGTTTTGCATTACTGGAACTTTTAATGGTTATTCCAGGTCTATTGTTATTGACAAGCTGAAAAATAAAGGAGCAATTTTTAACACTTGTGTGACTAGGAGTTTAGATTTTCTTATTGTAGGAGAAAAAGCTGGATCAAAGCTTAAAAAAGCTTTGAGTTTAAATATAAAAATTATGTCTTTTGAGGACATAAAAAGTTATTTAGATTAGTTTGATTTAAAAGTGTTTATTTTTATTTAATTATTTTTATTTGCTTAAATTCAGGCTTTAAATTTTTATACATAATTCCTAGTTCGTGGATATTTTTGACCTCTATTAAGTTTCTAAAAAATTCTTCTTTATTTTTTAGAGTAGGGTTAATGAAATATTTTTCAAATTTATATTTTGAGATTATTTCATGATTTTTTAAAGCTTCATCTAAATTATTAGTTGGATCTATTTCAATATAGTATGTGTTTTCTTTTTTAAATGCAAATTGATTCCCTTTTTCTTTAAATTTATAGTTATTAAGATATATGTCAGGGTAGATTTGAAAATCCGCTGCTTTGATCATAGTTGTTTTTGGAGTGCTTTTAGTATTTTCTTCTAGATCTTGGTTTTCATTTTTTTCTATGGGCTTTAAATATTCCTTTTCTAATTTCTTATTTTCTTCTAAATCGTCATTTTTGTTTGAAATACTTGGAGTGAAAATTTCTTCGTTTAAAGGTTTTTGAGAAATTTCTTTTTTTTTAAAATTGTTTAATTCTTTTTGAAGTTTTAAAATAGTCTCTTCATTTTCCCTTATTTTATCTTCTAATTCTTTGAGTTTGTGTTTATCGGTTCTTATTTTTTTTTGATTTTCTTTGTTTATTGCTTCATTTGCGCTGATTTTTCTTTTTAGATCATTGATTATTTTTCCTATTGAAGATAAGCTTTCCTCAATTTCTTCTAAGTTTTTATCTGAGTTATCTTTTTTTTTAAAATTTCTTAGTTCTCTTTGCAAGTCTAAAATAGTATTTTCATTTTCGTTGATTCTGTCTTCAAGTTCATCTATTTTTTTTTCATTAATAGCATAATATTTTTCATTCTCATTAAGATTTTCTTTTAGATTGTTTATTATTCCTTCATTAGAGGGGTAATTATCCTCATTTGCTTCTTCAATTTCATCATTATATTCATAATTTTCTTCAAAATCATCTTCATCATCTTCATCTTCAATGTTTTCCATATCTATTTTTTCGTAATTTTCATCTTCTTTGGGCCTGGATTTTTTATTAAGGAGCTTTTTTATTTCTACGATTTCGTTTTTTAATTTATTGGTTAAAATTTCATATTTTTTTGTTTTTTTTTCGATTGATTCTATTTTTTTATTTTCATTTTCCGATGCTTTGTGATTTTTGGTTTTTAAAAGCCTTTCTATATTTTTAATTTTATTTTCATAATTTTCAATTACAGATTTTAGATCATTTTCGTTCATTCTTTTTTTGGGCAGTTTTTTGTCTCTTATATTTTCTGGTAATTTCAGATCTTTACCCTTTTTGGGGTCTTTATAAGAAACTATGTTTTTGTTTGAATGTTTTGAGGCATTTATTTGATTGCTTTTATTCTCAGCACTTTTAAATTCTTCGCTTAAGTCTTCTAAGGGAATTTCAATGCTGGAGTAGCTTATTGTATTATTAGCTCCAAATAATGACATACATGAAAGGATTAGAAAATACTTAAAGCTTTGATTTTTTGTTTTATTCATAAGATCCTTGTTTTTATTTAGAAAACATCTATAATTTATAATGTTATCATAATTTGTTTATTTATCAAAAATGATAAATAAACGTCGGGGCTATTTTTATTGACAAATAGTGCTGATTTCAAATTAGTTTTAAGTGGATTTTTTATTAAGTTGTTTTTAAGATTGTTGCATATGTTGGTAAGGGCAGCGGTTTCTGGAATTTTATTTTTTAATCCTTTTTATTTATGCAATGTTAAGTTTTTATTAATTTAATTTTTTTGTTTAGTGGAGTTTGGAAGTTTGGCAAATGTGGATATGCATGAATTTTGGGCTTTGCCAGTTTGCTGCAATGTTAAAGATTCTTTTATTGAAGATTTTAGCTTTGTAGATGAATGTGTAAGTTCAATTTTTAGTATCAGTTATAAAGATAATATAACTTTAAAGTTTAGAGATTTTGTTGATTCTAATGAATTTAATTTAAAGCTTTTTGATAATAAAATAAGCTTTAAAGGTCAAATTCCTTTGGTTTTATATTCAGACAATTTGGATTATTTGTTAAAAGCAGAAAAAAGTGTTCTTTTTAATTTAAGAGCTGGTAATGTGGACAATAGTTATTCTTCTGGATTTACAAAGAAAGAATATGGAACTTACAATGTTTTGAATGCTTGTTATGAATTTAGTGATTACAATAGTTTTTCAGACGACTTTATTTTAGTTAAAATATTTTTTGATTCTGAAAATTTAATTATTGATGCTAATGTAGACAATATTTCTTTTTTAAAATTTTTTATTAGTGAAAATTTTGGTGTAAGTAAAGACAAAATAAAAATCAATTCTCTTAATAATTATTGGTCTAGCTCTATTTTCCCTATTTCTTTTAATGCAATTTTACAAGGTATTGTAATTTCAAAAAAGATTAATAAAAGGGTTAATGTTGTTTACTATAAAAGACATTTTGGAATTTTAGATAATTTAAATTTAACTTTTTCAGTTTCTAATTGTTTATTGGCAGACAATAAGCTTTCAAAGATTATTTTAGAAATTATAATAAATAGACCTTTAAATTTTTTATACAAATTTTATTTTAAATTTATTAATAATATTTTCAAAAATTTGTTTTTTGATGGGTTTTTAGAAATTTTTTTTGTTGAGAATAAAAGTGATTTTATCTTTTTTTATGACAATCTTTTGGCATTTGAGACCTCTGTTTATAATTTTATTTACTCTAATTTTTATAATCTTGCTTTGTCGATGTCTTGTGAGCCAATAGGTTATTTGCTTACTCAGATTAAGGGTGATTATAGTAGCCTTTTAAAAATTTTTAAAAACTTAGATATAAAAAATTCTTTAATAAAGAAATCTTCTGTTTTAAGTGTTAATAAGGATTATGATATTTTTGATACTAGTCGAAGGGGAGTGGGTTTTGCTTATTTGAATTCAAACACTTATTTTTTAAGTGAAGAGCAATATGTTGTTGCTTTCTTGTATAAGGACGGATTAAGTGTATTTTTGCCCTACAGTATTATTGACAACAATTTAAGCAACTATTTGAAAAATAGTTTGGCTAAAGCATTGGGCTTGACCTATAGTAGTATAAAATTTTTGATAGACGAGAGCGTATTGGATTTTGCTAATTTTTATAATCTTCTTTTTAAAGATCCTTATTTGATTGAAAAATCAATTTTAAGTATTAAGGACAATTTTTCTTCTATGATAGATGCAGATTTCGCAAATGAATATCCTGTTATTGTTAAAGAAAAAATAGCTATTGGCGATGTTAATGATTGCATGCTTGGGTGTTCTGTTGAACTTAAATTTGAATTTTATTCTCTTAGTGCTGTTTTTAGTAATGTAAGCTTTTTTGTAGAGCAAGGCAAATTTACCAAGCTTAAGTTAAATAACAAGAGAATTTGTACGATATTTGGATTAGCGGTTGATTATGTATTTTGCCGCGCTAATGTAAGTTGCGATATTAAAGATTGTTTAAGCTTAGAGTTTGTTGAAGACGGTGAGTTTGTGTTTTCTTTTAGAAGTGTTTTTATTGTTTCTGTTTCTGCAATTCGAACTGCTATGATTCAAGTATTTGATTTTAATGCAAGCAGCACGCCTCTTGATTTTGAAGAAATTTTAAATAGTTGGAGTATAAAAATTGACATTAATTAATTTTAATTTAAATGGTGAGAGTATTTCAAAAAGGATTAGTCTTTCTTTGGGGACTAGAAATCTTTTGGATTCTATTTTTTTTGCTAAGAGCAATAGTTTGGAATACATTGTTAATAACAGATTTTTTTTAATTTTATTAGATTTCAAACTTGTTTATTCTGAGTTAATTCCGGCTTTTATTTTAAATGGTCGGAGTATAGTCACCCTTGAAGGGCTTGAGAAAAAAAGTTTTTATAAGCATATGCAAAAGATTTTATTAGAAGACGATTTTAATTTTTGTAGCAATTGTTTTGAATCTAATGTTTTGCTGTTTTATTATTTTTTGGAAAACGAGATTGTAAGTAAATCAGATATTTTATGCTATAGAAATTCATTAAAATGTAATTGTATGGATGTTAATACTTTTTTGTCTCTTTATTTGAAAGCTGAAGAATTGTATAGAAAAAATGGCTAATGTTAAGGTTTATTATCCTGAAAGTTTTAATATACTATCTAATTTATTTAACAAAAATTTAAATAATTATATCATTTATAATGAGCTAGATTTTAAAAAAAATCCTAATTTGTTTAATAGAGAAACATCTATTGATAATTTTTTTATTGTTGGTAATTTTGAAAAATTTAATAAGGTATCTTTAAGGGGTAATTTTCTTGAGATGGGGCCGTGTGTTACTTACAACGAGATACTTCAGATTGGTAAGAAAAATATTCCAAGTCTGTTTTATGAATTTATTTCAAAATTTAATGATAAAATATATTTAAATAGCATTAACCTTGCAAATGGGTTTTATTATAAAAACACCGTTTTTGATATTTATCCTTTGTTGATAAGTCTTGATGCTCAAATTGAGTTTAAAAATATTTTAACCAAAAAAACTTATGTTTTTAGTGCTTATAATTTGAATAGAGCTGAGTATATTGCAAATAGAAGCACTATTCTTGTTACTAAATTTAAATTTCCAATGATGAATTTATGGAACAGAAGTTTTTATCATAAGATATTTTTCAATACCTTGTCTTTTGATATTTTAGAAGAAGCGGACATTATTTTTATATGCATTCTTTTAAATATAAAAAGAGACATTATAAATGATTTTTTGTTAAAAATATTTTATGATGACAAGGTGATAGTCATAAAGGATTTTCAGGTTTTGCTTTTAAACAAATCTTTGCCGCTTTCATTTTCTGAGATAGAAAATTCTCTTAAAATGTTGGATAAAAATATAAGAGATTCTAAAAATTTCAATATAGGAGAGAGAAATTTAAAGCTAATAAAGAATTTTTATTTAGACATATTAATGAATTTTAATTTTTAATTATTCGAATAAGTTTAATTACTATGTTTATTATGCTATATTTCTTATATAAAGGGAATATATAATTTATTTTTATGTATTATAATGTAAAAAGTTAATCAAAAAATAATATTCATAATGAGGGGTTTCTGTACTTATGGTAAAAAAAGAAGCAATTATTAAGGCTGTAAATGGTTTACATGTTAGGCCTGCATCAACTTTTGTAAAAAAAGCTAAAGAATATTCTAGTGAGATAACAATAGAATCTGATGGAAAGTCTGTTAGCGGTAAAAGTTTGTTCAGGCTTCAAACTTTAGAATTATCAGCAGGTAAAAGGCTTTTGATATGTGCTGAGGGTGAGGATGAGGAGATCGCTGCTTCAGAGCTTGCAGAGCTTGTCGAATCTTTTAAGGAATGAATTTTAGAGGGATTTAAGTTATGACTTTATCGGGCAAAAGAATATCCAAAGGGATAGGCATTGGAGAAGTTCTTTGTATTAGAAAAAATTTTGATAAAATTATAAGCAGGGAAAAAATAGACTTTTCTCAAGTTGATAGCGAAATATCAAAATTCAATAAAGCGAAGTCAAAAGCAATTGGAGCGCTTAAGGATCTTGAGAGAAAAGCTGTATTGCAATTTGGAGATGATAAAAAGGGTATTTTTGAAGGTCAGGTGTTGATCGTTGAAGACGATGAGCTTTCTGAGCTTGTTGTTGAGTTTATTACAAAGGAAAATTATAGCGCCGCTTATTCTATTTATTTAGCGTTTGAAAATTTGGTTAAAAGTGTAGAAAACTATAAAGATCCTTATTTAAAAGAAAGGGCGTCTGATTATAAGGACATTAGAAATAGATTAATTTCTATAATTTTGGGCCAAGTAACTGATTTTTCTGAGATTAATAAAGATATTATTCTTGTTACCGAGGAATTAACCCCATCTGATACCATGCAATTTGACTTAAATTATGTTAAAGGGTTTTTAACTGCGGTTGGAGGAGAAACTTCTCATGCTGCTATTTTAGCAAGAACAATGGGGCTTCCAGCGCTTGTTATGACTTTGCTAGATATTGATGCGTTAAAGGATGGTGATCAAATAGTAATTGATGCAATATCTTCTATTGTTATTAAAAATCCCTCTTCTGTTGAGCTTGATCTTTATGAGGGTAAGATTTTGCGTCAAGTAGAGATGGAAAAAGAGCTTTTTTCTTTAAAAGATAAAGATGCTGAAACAAAAGATGGAGTAAAGGTGTTTTTAAAGGCAAATATTGGAACGCCTATTGATATTACCTATGTTAATAAATATGGTGTTGAGGGGATAGGCCTTTTTAGAACAGAATTCTTATATATGAAATCTTTACAGCCCCCAACAGAAGATGATCAGTTTGAAACTTATAAGAGAGTTATAGAAACAATGGAAAAAAAGGGGGTTGTTACGATTCGAACTCTTGATGTTGGCGGGGATAAAGAAATTCCCTATCTTAATTTTAAGAAAGAGGAAAATCCCTTTTTGGGCTTTAGGGCGCTTAGGATGTACAAGGAATATGAGGAATTGATCCAGGCGCAGTTTAATGCAATTTTTAGGGCCAGTCATTATGGGAAGATAAGGGTAATGGTGCCTATGCTTACCAGATATGAAGAGATTGAAACAATAGAGTATTTTGTGAATAATGCAAAAATCAACTTAAAGTCTAGAGGCTTGCCTTTTGATGAAAATTTGGAAGTGGGGTGCATGATAGAAGTTCCTTCTGCAGCTTTAATTTCCTCTAAACTTGCCAATAAATTAAAATTTTTTAGTATAGGGACTAACGATTTAACCCAATATGTTTTAGCTGTTGATCGCGGGAATCAAAAAATATCAAATTTATATGATAAGTATAATCCTGCTGTGTTGAAATTAATCAAAAAGGTTCTTGATGATGGAGTTAGTTCTGGAATTGATGTGTCTGTTTGTGGTGAACTTGGAGGAGATGATGCTGGAGCTTTAATTCTTGTAGGTCTTGGATTTAGGTCTTTGAGTATGATTCCTGGTGCTACACTTAGAATTAAATATTTGCTTAAAAAGTATACAATAATGGAGTTAGAAGAGTTGGCAAATAAGGTTTTAAATAGTGATTCCGAGCAAGAAACTTTAAGTTATTTTGATAAATTTATAGGAGATTAGTTATGGGGTTTTTAGATTTTTTTAAAAAAACCGCTACATTGGATTTGATTGCTCCGATTAGTGGAAAAGTTATGTCAATTGATAAGGTTCCTGATGAAGCTTTTGCTGAAAAAATAGTTGGTGATGGAATTGCAATTCTTCCAACAAGTAATGAGTTGTTAGCGCCTTGTGATGGGAAAATAGGTAAAATTTTTAAAACCAATCATGCCTTTAGCCTTGAAACTAAAGAGGGCGTTGAAATTTTTGTTCATTTTGGAATTAATACTCTTAATTTAAATGGCAAGGGTTTTACAAGAGTTGCTGAAGAGGGTATTAATGTTAAACAAGGTGAAGTTATTATTAGACTTGATCTTGAATATTTGAAAGAGCATTCAGAATCCGTTATTACTCCAGTTGTTATTGCAAATTCTGATGAAGTTTCAAGCATAGAATATTCTTTTGGAAGGCTTGAAAATGATTCTGAATATGTTTTGTTGTCTTCAACTGTTTTGACAGAAGAAATTAGGCATAAAATATCTCAAACAAAGCCTGTTATAGCAGGCAAAGATTTGGTGTTGCGAGTTAAAAAGTAAAAAGAGAGAGTTTTGAGCTCTCTCTTTTTACTTTTAATTTATAAGAATCCTTTTTCTATAAATTCGTTTATTATATTTATAAATTTTCCTGGATTTTTGCTAGGCATTCCTGAAGTTAGCATGGCCTCCTCAAAAAGGAGTATGCTTATTTTTTCTAATTTTTCAGGCTCTAGATTTTTTAAATTTTGGACTATCCTATTATTAGGATTTAATTCAAGTATTGGCTTAATTTCTTTTACTTCTTGTCCCATTGACAGCATGATTTTTTGCATTTGGTAAGTTGGATCGTTGCTATCAATTATTATTGCTGAAGGCTCTTTTATCAATGTTGCTGATAGATTGACTTCTTTTACGTGATCCTTGAGGATTTCTTTTACTTTTATAAGGGTGTCTTTGAATTCTTCTTCAATTTTTTTGAAATTTTCATCTTTTAATTCATTACTGGTTTCGTTTTTATTTATTGCTTTTAGTTTTAACCCTTCGTATTCTGGAATTAGATTTAAGATAGCCTCATCAAGTTCATCGTCCATGATTAGGATTTCAAATCCTTTTTCTTTATAGGCAGCTACTATTGGGTTTTCTTTTAATATATTTTCTTTACCACCTGTTATATAGTAAATGCTTTTTTGGCTCTCATTTATTCTTTCTTTATACTCTTTAAAAGACACAAACCCATCTACACTTGAGGATTTAAACCTTATTAATGAAATAAGCTTTTCTCTGTTTTCAAAGTCAGAATAAACGCCTTCTTTAATACATCTCCCAAATTCTTTAGAAAATTCTGAAAATTTTTCAGGATTTTTTTTGCTTAGCTTTTCAAGCTCGCTTAGAATTTTTTTTACAGAAGATGATTTTATTTTAGACAAAATTTTATTTTGCTGTAAAATTTCTCTACTTACGTTGAGCGGTAAATCTTGGCAGTCTATAACTCCTTTTATAAATCTTAGATAGTTTGGAAGCAAGCTGCCTTCAGAATCTGTAATAAAGATTCTATTTATAAATAGTTTTACCCCAGGTTTAGTGTTTGGGTAATATAAATCATAAGGAGCTTTACTTGGGATGTAAAATAAACTGGTATATTCTAAATTTCCTTCGGCTTTTGTATGAATATGCATCAATGGATTTTCATAATCAAAGGTTGTATTTTTATAAAATTCACTATATTCTTCTGATTTAATTTCGCTTTTATTTTTTGTCCAAAGAGCAGTAGTTTCATTTAATTTTTCTTCTTTTTCTTCTACTCCCTCTTGTTTTCCGTCCTTCATTATAGGTTCGTTGTATTTAATATAAATGGGATAATTTATGTGATTTGAATATTTTTTGATAATTTCTTGAATTTTCCATTTATTGGCATATTCAAGACCTTCTTTATTAAGATGAAGCTTTATTTCTGTGCCCGGCTCTTCTTTTTTAGCTTTTTCTATTTCATATCCTGTTTTACCGTCGCTAGACCAAATATAAGCCTCACTTTCTAGTGCTTTTTTTGATGTAACTTCTACTTTTTCTGATACTATAAATGCGCTGTAAAATCCAACTCCAAATTGGCCAATTAGGCTTGCAGATTTTTTTTCATCTTGTTTTAAATTGTTAATAAATTCTTTAGTTCCTGATTTTGCAATTACTCCAAGATGATTAATTAAATCTTGTTCATCCATTCCAATTCCATTATCCTTAATTAGGATGTTTTTATCATCAAATGATATTTCTATTTTTGGTTCTAAAACGATGTTTTTGAATTTTTCGTTTGTTAAGCTTAAAAACTTGAGTTTATCAATGGCGTCAGACGCATTTGATATTAATTCTCTTAAGAATATTTCTTTATGTGAGTAAAGAGAGTGGATGATTAAATAAAGCAAATCATTTACTTCTGTATCAAATTGTTTTTTCATATAGTTTTTCCTTTTCAATTTAATCTTTACTTTTTTTATAATATAACATAATCTAAAAATAATAAATAAAGCAATTTGTTTAAAATAGAAAATTAGAATCAAGGAGAATGCAATGGATGTAGGAATTTATGGGCTTGGCGTTATGGGTAGCAATTTAGCTCTAAATATTGCTGATAACGGTTTTAATGTTTCTGTTTACAATAGAGATAGTGAAAAAACTGAAATTTTTGTTAAACAAAATTCTCATAAAAAGATAAATGGCTTTAAGGATATTGAATCTTTTATTAAAAGCTTAAAAACTCCAAAAAAAATCATTTTAATGGTAACAAGTTCGGCTGTAGAAAAGGTTATTGAACAAATTTTGCCCTTTATGAATAAATCAGACATAATTATTGATGGTGGAAATTCTCACTATAAGAGTACAATGAGATTGGAAAAAGAATTGTTTGCTAAGGACATTTATTTTGTAGGACTTGGAATTTCTGGAGGGGAGAGAGGAGCAAGATTTGGTCCTGCGCTAATGTATGGAGGAAGTAAATCAGCTTATGAAATTCTTGAGCCCATGTTAAATAAAATTGCAGCTAAAACCAAAAACAATGATATTTGTTCGACTTATATTGGCGAAAACGGTTCTGGGCACTATGTTAAAATGATACATAATGGGGTGGAATACGCTGATATGCAGCTTATCAGTGAGGTTTATTTTTTCATGAAAAAAGCTTTCAACTTAGATAATTTAAAAATTTCTGAAGTTTTTGAGAAATGGAATGAAGGCGATCTTTCAGGGTATTTACTAGAAATAACTTTTAAGATTCTTAGGTATAAAGAAAATAATGAATATTTAGTTGATAAGATTTTAGATATTGCAAATCAAAAAGGTACTGGTGTTTGGACATCTATTGATGCTCTTGAATCTAGTATGCCTGTAAATTTAATTGTTGAATCCGTTTTTTCAAGATTTATGTCGGGGTTGAAGCACGAAAGGATTATTGCTAGCGACTTGCTTAAGATGGATACTTCTTCTTTTGAGTTTGAGCTTAGTGATTGGATTTTAGATCTTTATTATGCTCTTTTAGTTTCAAAAATAGTAGCTTATGCTCAAGGTTTTATGATGCTTAAGACTGCGTCTTTGAATTATGGTTGGGATTTAAATTTAGGTAAAATTTCTTTGGTTTGGAGAGAAGGCTGCATTATTCGTAGCAGTTTTTTAGATAAGATTAAATTGGCTTATGATAAAAATCCTCATCTTATTAATTTGCTTTTTGATGATTATTTTTTAGATTTGCTAAAAAATAATCACAAATCTTTAAGAAGAATAATTTCAAAGGCTAGTGAGATTGGAATTCCTTTGCCGGCATTTTATGCCAGCCTTTCGTTTTTAGATTCTTATTCTACTAATTATCTACCTTCCAATCTAATTCAAGCACAAAGAGATTTTTTTGGTGCTCATTCTTTTGAGAGATTAGACTCAAAACGAGGTGAATTTTTTCATAGCGATTGGCAATAAATTAAATGAATTAGAAAGAATTAGTATTAGAAGATATAATATTTAGCAAATATTCCTCCGGTAAAGTTTGATTTTATGCCCGAGTAGGTTCTGTGTTGTGCAAGAGATCTTGTATTTGAGATGAATTCTATTGAAGGTGCTATTTTCATACCCATTTCTAAATTTTCTGTAATGTCGTAAAAAATAACCAATGGAAATCTTATTCCAAATCCCAATTCTACATTTATTAATTTAGATGTGGAAGACGACATGCTTATATTTCCTCCTATTCCAATTCCTAAATTTAAATTTTTTATCAAAGATATTGTAAAAATGAAATCAAGCGCTGCTATTGCTAATAAATTAAAATCATAAAATTTTGATTCAAGTTTGGGGCCTGATAAATTTATTCCATTACTGCCACCATAGCCTATTTCAAAATCAATAAAAGGAAGTGACATTATTAAGTTAATAATTGGATTTCCAATACTTGCTCCAAAGCCAATTCCTCTATTTAAATATGAATCTTTTGCAAAACTATTCGTAGATATGTTTGCAATCATGATAAATAATATAAAGATTTTTTTCACCGCTGTCTCCCAAATTTTGTCTTATTATTATATTTTATTTTTGAATTTTAAAACAATAAAAACAAGATCTTTTATCTTAAATCTTATGTTAAAGTTTTTGGGAGCGGTTTGATTTTTTAACAACTACTATTTTTTAAAAAAAGAATCTTATTATTAAGTAAACCAGAATCTTAGTCCTAAACCTGCAAATACTTCCCACCTAAATCCAACGCCATTGCTCCAAACGTTCATTCCAAGTCCCGGTGCTATTCGTAAAAATATGTCGAATTTCTTTCTAAATACTGCAATATTTAAAGCCAAAGGCAATCTTGCTCCAATGCTAATTGGTCCTGAGCCTGATTTACTGCCTCCAAATCTTGAAAACCATATTGTTCCATATCCTCCTGCGCCAACTGAAAAATCCAAAATATTAGCAGCTCCTGGGAATGTATATATGTAGAAAATATAGTCCAATGCTATAAACAGCGTTTTCCAGTCTGAAAATAAATTGTTTACTCCGCTGTAAAGACCAATGTCAAGATCAAAGCTTCCTAGATTAATGTGTAGAGCAATTGGTAATGGAAGTATAATCCCTGCTCCAAATTTACCCCTTGAGGATTCTTTTGAATTAGCAAATCCCGAGATTGGGGCTAATAAAAGTAAAATAATAATTGACATAATAATTATTTTTATTTTCATTGCGTCATTGTCTCCTAAGTACAACACTTTAGTTTTTAAACAATTTTAGTTCAATAATTTTTTTTATCTAAAAAGTGAAAACTATATCTTAAAAGCGCCTTTTATTCCAATAGAAAAGTTGCCTTTTATTGGAAATATTAAATTTCCGTTAGGCATTTGGCCAATAAAAATTGATGGTGTTGTTTTTATTATAATTTCAATAATGTCATAATAAGCCTCATATATTATTCCTAAGGGCAAGCCCACTCCAATTTTATAAGTAATCCCTGAAGAAACATTTGTTAAATTTGAGTTTGTAATTTTACCTATTTCAAAAAATAGACCAGATCCCAAGAAAAAGATAAAATTTGAATTTTTAATTCTTGAATTTAAAAATATATAGTCACAATATGTTTTAAATAGCAATGCTATTGGTGATTTTGGAAAAAATTCCGAGACACTCAATATTGTTATTCCTACCCCAATGTCAAAGTTATTGATACTGAATTCTATTGCAGTAGGGTAAGGCAGAATAAAGCCAAATTTTATTTTAGTTTTTGTTTTTAAGCTTTCTATTTTTGGAATAGCTTTACTGTTTTGACTGGTTATGTTGTTTTTAGATTTTTCGTTTGTGAAAATATTCTCAGCATTGAAAAATAATATAATAATTATTAATAATCTGATTAGTTTGTTTTTGCTTTGCATTGTTAACTTTTTTACGTTAAATTTAACTTAATAAACTACAAACTACAACTTTCTACCTTAAATTATAAGATAGAATTCTTTTAAAATTATATTTTTTATTGTTTATCAGAAGTTAAATTTTATTAACTTCTAATTTGTATTTATGAATATATGAGGTAATATTAATCTTGATATTAGCATTCTATTTGCGATTTAAATTATATTAAAGGGGCGTTTATGGGCACAGATTCAGATGTGCAAGATTCTTTAAGTCAGTATCTTTTATTTAGCTTGGATGAACTTTATGCTATTGAGATTAAATATGTTGTTGAGGTTTTAGAATACACTAAGATATCAAAAATTCCAAGAACTCCCAATTATATGGCAGGAATAATAAATAATAGGGGTAAAATCGTTCCAATAATTGATATTAGAAAACAATTTGGAATGAGTGATCGTGCTGTTGATGAGGATGATAAAAAGAGAAATAAGGGAGTTAACATTTCAAATATTATTATATTAAATTTAGTTTACGGGGGAGATGAATTTAATCTTGGAATTTTAGTAGATTATGTCAATGAAGTTCTTGAATTAGATCCATTTAGTATTGATGATGCTCCTAAGATTGGATCAGGGTTTAATTCAAAATTTATTTCAGGAATTGGCAAGAGTAATGATAAGTTTATTATTATTTTAAATGTAGAAAATTTATTTGATGTTAGAGAGCTTTCTAAATTTAGAAATACAACAATATATGATCCTGAATATCAGCAGCAATAGGAGTTTTTAGTCATGATTTATAGGCCGGAAGGAGAGCTTGTAATAAATAGTATTTTTAAGGTAAAAGAAGATTTGTTGCATATTTTTAAAAAGATGAAAGAAGGGGATACTCTTATTATTGATCTTTCAAATGTTGAAAAAATAGATATTACTTTTATACAAATTTTGTATGCATCTAATAAGTATGCTAAGAATAAAAATTTGTTTGTAAAAATTGAGTATCCATCTGATGAGGTTTTAAGTTCATTAATATATGGCGGGTTTTTAGTAGATATTGAAGATGTTGATAGTTTTGATTTGGGACTTAATTTAGTTGGATTTTAGATTTAAGGAAAGCTTATGGATAGTAGTGATGTTATTGATAAATTTAAGAATTCCTTTAAGGAAGAATCAATAGAAAATATTTCAGATATTGAGCAAGCACTTCTTAAGCTTGAAGTAAGCTCAGATCAAGAGATTATTAATTCTATTTTTAGAAATTTGCATACCATAAAGGGAAGCTCTGGTATGTTTGGCTTTAATTTTACAGCATCGCTTGTCCACGAAATAGAAACAGTTCTTGATGTTGTAAAAAATGGTAAGGCCACTTTTAATCAGGCTGTTATTGATGCTGCCTTAATGTCTGTTGATTTTATTAGAGAGCTTATTGAAGGCGATGAAGTAATTTCTGAGATCGACTTTGATAAGCGTAAACAGTTTTTGATAAATGAAATTAAAAAGGTTCTTGAGACTTCTAATGATGTTAAGGGTATTTTTCAAGAAACTTTAGAAAATGATTTTTTAAAGTCTGATAGCAGCTTGGTTTTAGAAGAGTCTGTTAAAGTAAATTCAGAGAATAAATTTGATGATGAGGCTTTGCAGTCTGAATTTAAGAGTTACAAAATTCTTTTTTCTCCGGCTAAGGGTATTTTATTTCATGGGCACAAGCCTATAAATTTATTGAGTAAGTTGATTAATTTAGGTAGTGGTTATGTTAGAGCAAAGGTAGATGACATTCCTGATTTAGATCTTATTTCTCCTGATAATGTTTATGTTGCTTGGGAAATAAGACTAGACACAGAAGAGAGTAGAGAGAGTATTGAAGATATTTTTACATTTTTAGATTCTCAATCAAAAATTGATGTTCAAGAATTGGATAAATGTTTAGAGGCAGATGAGGGCGATAATGTAGAGCCTAAAAATTTTAATTTATTGCGCCTAGACAGAGATAGCAAAGATTCTGCTAATTCTTCATTTGAAAAATCGCAATTTGTTGGGAAATCCTTTTTAAATGGAGATAAAAATAGATCTAATGTTCAAGATGATACTGCTAGAAGCAAGGTTAATATTGCTAGTATTAAGGTAGATTCCAAAAAGCTTGATCATTTGGTAAATCTTGTTGGAGAGCTTGTTACAATACAATCAAAACTTTCAAAAGAAGCTGAAAATAGAAATAGCAATATTTTAAATTCAATATCAGCAGAATTTTCTTTACTTATTAATGAGCTTAGGGATTATACAACAGGGCTTAGAACAGTTCCTATTGAGATTTTGTTTGTAAAATTTCAAAGGATAGTAAAAGACCTATCTACTAGCCTTGGTAAGTCAATTATTTATCATGCTTATGGAGGTGACACTGTTCTTGACAAAAGTATTATTGAAAAGCTAAATGAACCCTTGGTTCATTTAGTTCGCAACTCAATAGATCATGGAATTGAATCGTCTAAAGAGAGAGAAAGTTTAGGAAAAGATCCTAAAGGTATTATTAAGCTTTCAGCTTGTCAATCTGGAGATTCTGTTATTGTTATTATTGAGGATGATGGAAGAGGGCTTGATAAAAATAAAATACTTAAAAAAGCTATAGAGCGTAATATAATTTCTGACTCAGTTGCCAAAACTTTATCAGATATTGATGTTTATAATTTGATTTTTGAACCTGGATTTTCAACTGCAAGTTCTGTTACTGGTATATCAGGTCGTGGAGTTGGCATGGATGTTGTTAAAAAACAGGTTGAATCCTTAAGAGGACATGTTGTACTTGAAAGTGAATTTGGCAAATATACGAGAACTAAGTTAATTTTTCCATTGACTTTGGCTATTATTGAAGGTTGGCTTGTCAGAGTAAAAGATGAGCACTTTATTGTTCCTCTTTCTAATGTTGAGTCTTGTTTAGAATCTAATAAGTTGATTCCTCAAGTAGATGGGATTGAGACTAAAAGCAATGTAATGAATTATAGGGGCAGTATGATTAGTTATATTAAGCTTAGAGAGTTTTTCCAGGTTTCTAACGAGAAGAGTTTAAATGAGCAAGTTGTTGTTGTAAATACAAATAGCGGGAAAATGGGCATTGTGGTTGACGAAGTTTTAGGGCAACATCAAACCGTTATAAAAGCTTTAGGTAAAATTTATTCTCGAGTAGAAGGTGTTTCTGGAGCTACTATACTTGGCGATGGAAGTTTAGCTTTAGTTATTGATATAGATGCAATAACCAAACTTATAAAATAAAGAAAATAGAAAATGCAGGTTTTTGGTTTTAAAGGTTAAAAATATTAAAATATAACAATGAAGATATTAGTAATTGACATTCAAGGTCTTATAAAGCAGGTTTTTGTTAGAGCTTTTTCTAAAGATAATGATGTTGAGATATTAAATGCTGGTTTTAATTCTTTAAATCTTATTAATGTATTTTTACAAAAGTTTCCCGATTTAGTTATTATTGATGAGAATACAGCAAGATCTAATTTTGGGAATTCTTTAAACAATGTTCTTAATAACATATCTCTTCCGGTTGTATTTATTGCGCAAAATGAAATGTTTCCAAATTTTGGATGTCTTGAGCAAAGCAAAGAAAAGGTTAGATTAATAATAAATAAGCTTAATTTTAAGCTTACAGTTGATTTATTCCGCAGTAAGTATTTAGCTTTAATAAAACTGGAGTTGAAAAATCTAGGCAAAAATAAATTAATATCTTCTTTTGAAGTTAAAAGGATTCAAGCACCCGATTTTTCTAGTAATTCTAAAGTAGAGCTGAGTGAAAGTAGTTTAAAAGATTCAAGTATAAGAAAAAGCTATAGAGTTTCTGATGTTATTAATTTTGCTCCCAAAAATGATCCAGATGTTATTATTAAATATCAAGGTCTTCTCAATAAGCGCAAAACAGGCAAAATTATTGTTGTAGGCTCTTCGACAGGCGGTACAGAGGCTTTAAGAATTTTTTTAAGGTCTTTTAAAAAAGATTCTCCTCCAATTATTATTGTTCAACATATGCCGGGAGGGTTTACAAAATCTTTTGCAAAAAACCTAAACAATGAATTTAATATTGATATTAAAGAAGCTGAGGATGGAGACATTCTTCGTCCAGGTCTTGTAATAATTGCTAATGGAAGTTATCATTTGATTGTAAAATATAGTAGCGGAAATTATTTTGTAAACTTATTAGATGGACCTCTTGTTAGTAGACATAAGCCTTCTGTGAATGTGCTTTTTAGGTCTGCTGCAATGTATGCAGGCTCTAATGCTATTGGAGTTATCCTTACAGGCATGGGAGATGACGGTGCTGTTTGTATGCTTGAAATGAAAAAAAATGGCGCTTATACTATTGCCCAAGATCAAGAAACTTCTGTTGTTTTTGGTATGCCAATGGAAGCTATAAAAATAGGAGCCATAGACAAAATCCTTCCTTTAAGCGAAATAGCTAATCATGTTTTGAGGAGATCTTAGTAATGGATAATGACAATAATGGTTTTTTTGATGTCAATGATTGTTTGGCAGCCTTATTTCATAAACTTGAAGTTTTTGATGAGAGTGCAAGGCATATTTATTCAAATTTAAGCAAATCAATTCCTAAATTAATAGAAAAAATTTATAAAGATTCTAATGATTTATCTTTTAGTATTGATTTGATTTCCAATCTTGATCTTGATAATGATGCTTCTTTGAATAATTTTATAGCTAAAATTATAGGGGCATTAGATGATTTTGTTGCTTACTTTAATTCTTCAACAACTTCTCTTGAATCTCAATTTAGTATAATACGGAGTAAGGTTAAAGATATAGAAATACTTGAGGATGTAATTGAAAAAATGAAAAAAAGCTCTCTTGACATGGAAATAATGTCTATTAATACTTTAACAGTTGCTATGAGAGCGGGTAAGGCTGGTGGAGCCTTTTCTTATATTACAAGTGAAATTAAGGTTTTAACCCAATCTATGATCAAACAGGCAGATCAACTTACAAGTAAGGGGCGCGAAGTTAAAATTGGTTTAGATAGGGCTAAAAATCAGGTATATGAAAGCAATACGGCTGAAAATAAAATTCTTGAAGAATTTAGAGATAATTTAATGAAAAAAATAGATGCTTTTTCAGATGGAATAGGAAGCGTTATTGCTCTTTATGATAATATTTTAAAAGTTTTATCTGAATTTAAGTTTAAACTTGTAAATTCTATTTCTTATCTTCAGTTTCAAGACAGGCTAACTCAATCTTTGCAACATTTAAATATTATGTATTCTAATATTGATGTTTTTAAATTTAGAGATATAAGCGAGATCCAAAAATTAAAAATTTTATCAGTTTTTACTGATACATCAAAAGTCATAGTAAAAGATGTTCTTGAAAAGCTTGAAAAAAATTATACTGTTTTTGAAAAATTTATTGATTCTTCTCTTGGCTCTATTCAAACCATTAACGATTTAAGGTCTGATAATTCTTTGTACATAGACATTCCTAAAATAATAGAACAATTTTCTAGCATTTTGTCTGATCTGCTTAGAAGAATTGATGATGTTGAGAAGAATAATTCTAATTTTTTGAATTTATATTATGAACAGGTTAAGCTTATAAAATCATTAGAATTAATGTTTTCAAATATTTCAGCTATTTCTGCTAGGTTTCAAAATATTAATATAGCGTCAAAGATAGAAGTTGTCAAAAGATCAGAACTTAAAGCTATGGAAGGTAATATTTCAGAAATGTCTAAGATTATCAAAGAAATTGATTTTAATATTACCAAGGGAATAGAATTTTTAGATCAAATAATCTTTTTTCTTGAAAAAGTTGTCAAGGATTATGATAATAGATTTTATCTTGAAAAAAATTATTTTAATAAATTTAAAAAATTATTTATGGAAATTAAAAATGATATTCTTGATATTAAAAATATAGCTATTGATAATATTTTGTCTTATGAAGTTTTTTCAATTGAATTTATGGAAATATTTGAAGAAATGAAATTAGAAGTCTATAATGTTAGAAATTTAAAAAATTCTCTTTTGGATATAGACAACTTTTTAAGCAATATGGAAAGCAAAATAAATTTCAATCTTAATCTAGAATTATCTAAAGTTGGAATTCAATCTGTTGAGATTGAAGATAAGGAATTTGTTAATAGAATTGCTAATCGATTTACTTTATTTGTTCATAAAAAACATTTATTATCTTTGATAGAGGAAGCCAAGGATATTCATTCCTTTGATGAAGGTAGTGTAATTTTGTTTTAATTTTTATATACTTTTGGGAGGGTTTTAGGAGAAAATTAGATGAAAAAAAGAATTTTGGTTATTGATGACAATAGAGCAATAAGGCAAAGCGTTGCTTATATTTTAGAACAAAATGGTTTTGGTGTCTCAGAAGCAAAGGATGGCTTAGAAGGGGTTTTAAAGTTTAAAGAAGCAGTTGGGCAAGGAGATAAAGATTTTGACCTTGTTATTACAGATATAAACATGCCTAATTTAGACGGCATTGGTGTTATTAAACAGATAAGGGAATTTGGTAGCTTTGTTCCTATACTTGTTCTTACTACTGAGTCTGAGCAATCTAAGGTTGATGAGGGTCGTAAAGCGGGTGCTACTGGTTGGCTTGTTAAGCCTTTTAATCCTGAAGCTTTAATGAAAACAATCTCAAAGATATTTTAAGTTTATATTTTTAATTAATTTGCAGACTTTAAAGTTTTATTATAGTTAAAATGATTTTCAATATTTCATTTTAGAATAAAGATAGCACATTGAGGGGCATTTAAATTTTTATTAGTAATGCTTGATAATTTTAAATTTTCTAAAAAAGTAATTAAAATACCGGTAGTCGGAGTCGAACCGACATGAAGTTGCCTCCACCAGATTTTGAGTCTGGCGCGTCTACCAATTCCGCCATACCGGCATCAAGTTTTATTTTACTATAACAGTGCCAAAAAAATCATTATTTTTGTTAAAAACTTTTTCTAAGTTTTCAATATTATTTCCATTTACTATGTAAAGGGTAAGTCCAAGTTTTGAAGATAGTTTTGTTGCTATTGGGTCAAAAGGTAAATTTAAGCCCGGATTCCACTTTTGGCCCACAATGTTTTGCAATTGTTTCCAAGTTAATTTTTTAAAAGCGGTTGCGTTTTTAAATTTTTTTGGATCTTTATCATAAACTTGATTTACATTTGTTATATTTATAATATCTTTTTTATTAAATTTTTCTGCAAATTTTACGGCAATGTAATCTGTTGAAAATCCTGATTTCCATCCTGAAGCAATTAGTATTTTCCCTTTAAAAGAAAAATTTTTTAAGGGATTGGTGACAATTTTGTCTTTACAAAGTGGATTCATTACTTTACACAGAAATTCTGCGTTTAACTTTGTTGACATTATTCCAATCTCATCAAGCTCATGAACTTTAAAATCAGGGTTGATATTTTTATAGGCGTCTTGGTATTCTCTTGCAACTCTTCCTCCACCAACTATTAAAATGATTTTTCTTTTTTCATTTTCTAGCAGCCATTTAAAAACAAAGTTTTTAAATTTTTTAATGAATTCTATGTTGATTTGATTTGAATTTATTACTCCTCCTCCAAGACTTATTATTTCAAGCATTCAAGCTCCTTATTTGGGTTAATGTTTTTTAAATTTTTTACTTTTAATAATATAGCAATTTCTGCTAAACTTTTCATTAAAAATAAGTTTGAAAAAATATAAACTTGTTAATTATATATTACAATTTAATTGTTATGCAAAAAATTAAAAGAGTTTGTTGTTCAGTATTTTAGCTTTGATTTTGCTTAGCAGTTTTTATTTTGGAGGATATTGTGCATAAGTATAAAGTTTCTGTTATTATTTGTTTTTTTAATTCGGCTGAAACTCTTGATGCAATGATAAAGGATGCTGTTAATCAAACATTAAAAGATAAAGAAATTATATTAATTAATGATGGTTCTTATGATGGTAGTTTAGAGATAGCAGAAAAATATGCCAATAAGTACAGCTTTATTAAGATTTTTAGTCAAAAAAATATGGGACTTTCTGTTTCTAGAGACAGGGGACTTTCTGAAGCTCAAGGGGAATATGTTATTTATTGGGATGGTGATGACTCTGTAGAGAGCACCATGCTTGAAGTTCTATATAATAGAGCAAAAGCAGATAATTCTGATATTGTTTGTTCTCAATTTTATGTTTATTTTCTTGCAATAAATGTAAAAAGAAAATCTTTACTTCCTTTTCCCAATTATCCATTAACAGGCAAGGAGGCGTTTAAAAATTTGCTTTTTACTGTTTATGCGACTTTTGGAAGGAAAAATTTTGTTGTTGGAACGTTATGGGATAAATTGATTAGACGAGAATTAATCTTAAAGAATAATATTCGTCAGCAAAATGTTGTATTTGAAGACATAGTTTTTGTTATGCAAATTTTTTTAAAAGCCTCTAAAGTTTCTTTTGTAAATAATTATTTTTATACTAATTTCCAAAGAATGGGAAGCATGAGTTCTTCTATTAGTGTTTTACATAAATCTAAATTATCTCTTAATACAATGGAAACTTTATTAAAAAAAGAAGGTATTTTTGATGAATGTCAGCATTTGTATAAAAGATTTTTATTGCAATTTTATTATTTTATTTCTTTTAAACAAATTTATATTATTAGTTGGAATATTCCAGATAAGCTTGTTTATAGGGCTTATAAAGAAAAGCTTATTTCTGTTCTTGATGAGATTAAAGGATTGTCTGAATTTCAAGATTGTTATGAATATGCAAAAAGTTTTGGATTTAATGAAATTCAAATTTTGCCTAGAGTTATGCTAAAAATTTGGAATTTTAGTTCAAGACTTTATGTAAATTTTTCTATATTTATTTATAAGTTTTTTATAAAAAATTAAATTTATATTTTTGATTTAATTATTTTTTTATATTTTGACTTTTAATATATTAAGGAGTGTTTATGGCCATTGAGGCTGTTAATGTAAAATTTTCCTATAGTAGGAAAGAAGTTTACTCAGATTTAAATTTAAACATTGAGACCCCTCAAGTCTATTTGCTTCTTGGCAAAAATGGGGTTGGAAAAACAACTTTACTTAAACTTGTAAGTGGATTTTTAGAGCCTTTAAAAGGGAAAATTTTGTTTAACTCTTTAGCAGCTTTTCCAAGAGACCCCTTGAATTTAGTTAATTTGTTTTTTATTCCTGAGGAATTTTCACTTCCTAGATTGTCTTTAGCTGAATATAGCAAAGCTTTATCGATATTTTATCCAAATTTTAATAAGGCAGATTTTAAAAAATATTTATTAGATTTCGATCTTGATATTTCTCTTGATCTATCTTCAGCTTCTTTTGGGCAGAAGAAAAAAAGTATTATTGCATTTTCCCTAGCCACAAATGTTTCTTGTTTGTTGTTTGACGAGCCAACAAATAGTCTTGATATTGTTTCAAAAAATGTTTTTAGAAATATGCTTTCTAATTTAAATGATAGAGTCATTTTTATTACAGGTCACAATGTAAGGGATTTGGCTGGAGCTGTGGATTATTTAATTATTGTTGGGGAAAAGTCAATTCTTTTTTCCAATTCAGTATCTTATATTAATAAAAATTATAAGATTAAAATTAATAGCGAACTAAATGGAAATGAATTATATTATGAAAAAAATAAAAATGGATTTAAGGCGCTTTATTTTGAGAATAGTAATGGAGACGAAGCTGTTGATATTGAATTTTTCTTTTTATATATTACTAGAAATAAAAAGGAGAGGTAGTAAAAAATGTTTAGCTTAAAAAAGATGTTTAGTTTAAAAAGATTTTTGAATTTATTTTATTTTGATTTTGTTTACAATAAAAAATTCTACACTTTATTAATAATTCAAATTTTAGGAATGATATTTATATCTTATTTGCTTGTTAGATTTTATTTTAATTTTTCAGCAACTGATTTTTTAAAATTTTTTGCTCCTAAAATTTTTATTTTAACCTTGATTATATCAATTTTTACCATGTGTGATTATTACAAAGTAATTCACGATCCATTTAGAAATCTTCTTTATTTATCTTTACCCGTTTCAACTTTTGAGCATTATTTTTTCAATTTAATTAAATATTTATTTGCTATGCCTTTGATTTTAATAATTATTTATTATTTAGGGGTTAATATTTTTCTATTCCTAGATAGTGCATTCTTTTTAAGAGGTGAAGGTGCCGCATTCTTAGAATTAAGATATCTTTCTGATTTTTTATTTTTTCGCTATTTTAATTTTTTATCTATTTTTCCAATCTTTATGTTTTTTAGAATAGCTTTTAAAACGCATCCTTTTGTTAAGGTTTTTATATTCTTTTTAGGGGCCATTGTATTATTGTTTTTTTTCACATCTTTTTTTTATTGGGGTTTTAAATATGTGCCATGTTCTTCAGATTTAATTTTTTCTTTTGATAGATTTTTAGGCGACCTATTTTTTAAAATAGTTTATAGTTTGGGATTTTTTTTATATTTAGCTTCATATTTTAGGATAGTAGAGTTTGGAAGTATTAGAAAAAAAAGTAATTTGTTTGCTATTCTTGGATTTTTAGTTTTTTTAGCAATGTTTAATTATTACTATTTGACTAAAGGATCATTATATTGTTTTGTTAATTATAATTAAAATAGTTTGAAAGATTTAAAACAATGGCTTAGGAATGGCTTTTTAGCTAAGTATTAATAATTTTTATTTTAGTTTAATATTTTTGTTTGTTTTAATGCAAGTAAGTATGTTTTATTATAATTTGTGAATTCTTTTTAAGCGTAAGCTTAATTGGATTGAAAGTTAAAGGTTTAATTTTGGGGTATACATGAAAAAAAACTTAAAGATTTTAGTAATAACAGGGGGAGTGATCTCTGGAATTGGCAAAGGAGTTACATCGGCAAGTATTGCACGGTTGTTTAGATATGATTTTAGAGTTACTCCAATTAAATGTGATGGGTATTTAAATACTGATCCTGGGACTATTAATCCTGTTGAGCACGGAGAAGTTTTTGTGCTTGATGATGGAGGAGAGGTTGATATGGACTTTGGTCATTACGAGAGGTTTTTAAATCTTAATGCGAAGTCTAGTTGGAACATTACAATGGGCAAAATATACAAAAAGATACTTGAAAATGAGCGAAAGGGTAAATATTTAGGAAGAACAGTTCAGCTTATTCCTCATGTTACTGATGAGATCAAGTCTACAATTTTTCAGATTGCAAGTTCTGAGAGTAGCGATATGTTAATAATTGAAATTGGTGGAACCGTAGGAGATATGGAAAATATTTTATTTATTGAGACAGTAAGGCAAATAAGACAGGAGATTGGAAGTGGCAATATTGCTTTTATTCATTTAACCTATGTACCAAGTCCAGCTGGAATTAATGAGCAAAAGTCTAAACCTACTCAACAGAGTGTTAAAACCCTAAATAAAGCGGGCATTTTTCCTGATTTAATTATTGCTAGAAGCTCTCAAGTATTGACAGATCAAATCAGAAAAAAAGTGGCAATGTTTTGTAATGTTGAGAGTACTTCTATTATTGACAATGTTGATGTTTCTACTATTTATGAAATTCCTATATCTTTTTACAAACAAGGGGTACATGAAATTTTAAGCTCTAAGTTAAATATTAAGGTTGATCCAAAAATAGAAGAGCTTTCAAAGCTTGTAGGAGTTATAAAATCCAATTTTTTTGCGCCTAAAAAAATTATTAATATTGCTGTTTGTGGTAAATATGCTGAACTTGATGATTCTTATGCATCAATTAGAGAGTCCTTGGTTCATGTTGCAGCTAATTTAGATTTGCTTATTAAAAGCACTTTAATTGATTCTAATGATTTGAATGAGAGCTGTTTAAAGGAGTTTGACGGTATTATTGTTCCTGGCGGCTTTGGGGGCAAAGGATATGAGGGTAAAATTATGGCTATTAAATATGCTCGTGAGAATAATATTCCTTTTCTTGGAATTTGTCTTGGTTTGCAGCTTGCTGTAATAGAATTTGCTCGTAATGTTTGCGGAATACTTGATGCTGATACGGAAGAAAATTTAGTAAAAGATGAACCTTTAAAAAGCCCTGTTATTCATTTACTTCCTGAGCAAAAGGGAATTGAAGATAAGGGTGCTACAATGAGGCTTGGGGGATATCCTGTAATTCTTAAAAAGAATACAATAGCTTTTAAGCTTTATGGTCAAGGTCGGATAATTGAAAGATTTAGACATAGGTATGAAGTTAATAATGATTATATAGATTTATTTGAAAAAAATGGACTTATAGTATCTGGATTTTCAAGTGATTTTAAAATGGCAAAATTAATAGAAATTCCTAAAAATAAATTTTTTGTAGCTTGCCAGTTTCATCCAGAACTTATTACAAGAATAGAAAATCCAGCCAAACTTTTTATGGGGCTAATTAAAGCTTGCATTTGAGTGTCTATTTGGTTGTCTAATGAGTAGGCAGGTTTTCAAAATTAATGTTTGTAGTGTTCTCAAATTGCAATATTTTGTAGCTTAAAAATAATTTAGAGAATATGGTTAGTAATATTATTATTAAGAGGTCAAAAAAAGCATTAGCTATTGTTAAATTAAATGGTCTTTTTTCATAGATTATATCGTTTATTACTTTGGGCAAGCTAAATGCAAGCCAAGTTATGCTAGATATTAGTATTGCAGATAATATGTTGTAATTCAAGTCTGTTAAGTTTCCAAGAGAGTTGTTAGTAAGAGTTATTAAATTATTGAATAAATTGATAAGAGCATTTACTAAAAAACTTTGTAATAAATGATTTAAAGCTAAAATAAAGACAACAATTATTTTATATTGTTTTTTTTGAGTATTTAATGCGTTGGTATTGTTAATTATTTTTTTTAATAATATCTTTCGGTATATTATTTCTAATAATATTTTAAATAAAGTCATACTGATTATTAATATTAGATTGATATTTGAGAACATAAATTTGATTAACATAATTTTTCCTTTCATTTTAGGCAATGATTTAATTATAATTAGTATAATAATAAAATGTTTTTATTTCTTTAATAAGATTCGAATTTTATTATATTTATATAATAGCTTTAATTTTTGGCAATTTTTATTAGGAGGATTGAATGAAAGAAGAAGACATTAGAAAAACAATTTTAATGAAAAGGCTAGTTAAATATTTTTTTGATGAGCTTAAGTATAGAATGAAGATTCCTTGTCTGAGAATAGGCAATAAGGAGATAAGCACCAAGTACATACTTCTTAATCTTTTCAGGAAAATTGCAAATCTTCCTTTTAATAAGCAATATGAGATAGAAGAGCAGTTTGCTCTTGAAGTTGGTGAGAGAGTTGTGCTTACAGATGCTGTTTTGATTAAAAGAATTGATCATGAAAGATGCGTTATTGTTGGGATTATTGAAGCAAAAACGGATCAAGTTGATCTTGATTATGAATTTAATAGATTTTTTCTTCAGGACAAGAAAATCAATGTTCTTTTTTGGCAGCCCAAAAAAGTTATTCTCAAACAAGATGATAAATTATTTAAAGCAGAATCAGACGATATTTTTAATTTTGATAATGATTTTAACTTGCCAAAAGTTAAGGCCAAATTAGAAGAGTTTATAGATATTTTTTTATGTTTTTTTTCTTACAGAGATATTCTTTTCGAGTATAATGAGGTTAGTGGGCGTTACTCTTGGGTAAAAAGAAAGTAAATTTAATTTAAAATTAGTTTTAAATTTTATTAAATGAGGAGAATGATTTGTATCTTTAGATGGTTTTGTGGTTTAATATGAAAGCTTAAATTTATTTCAAAGTAGTTAATTTTTACCATTTTAATGTAAAAATATTTTTTTGTTTAGTGATGTATTTGATTTGATATTGAAGTTGTAATAATGTGTCAAATTAAGTACTTGGGGCTCTATTCAAAAAAAAGTTTTTGTGGTAGAATCCCCTTATGAAAAAATTTTCGTTTTTTAAAAAAAAGAAAAAAGTTGTTGATTTAAATCTTTTAAATGATGTCGGTAATGACAAAAAAGATTTAAGTACTTATGAATATAAAGCTCCTGTTAAGGAAATGCTAAAGGGATTTTATCATACCAAGGCTTCCATTTCTACTCTAAAAGTAGGATTTGAGTCATTACAAAGAATTTTGTTTTCTGGAATAGAAGATTTTGATCAGATATTTTCCACTTTTGTTGAGATGACAAATAATGCTCGTGATCAGATAAGCGTTATTTTTAGTGATCTTGGTAAAAATAATAAGGAAAAATTAAATCAAATATCTTCTGTTATTGTTGGAATTCAGGGCAGTTTGGAAACAATAAGTAATTTTCTGGGTGCTACCAATATGATTTCTCTTAATGCAAAGCTTGAGGCTGCAAGAGCCAAAGAATATGGTAAAGGATTTTCTGTTGTTGCAGATGAGATTAAGCGGCTTTCTGATCAGGCAAAAGGTGTTATGAATATGATTTCTGTAAAGGAAATTGAAGAGGTTTCTAAAGATTTAATTTCTCACAACCTTAATGATTTGCAGATTGATATTGATAAGTTCTTTGCTGAGATTCTTGAACAGCTTAATTATCTTGAGAGCATATTTAAGCGTTTTTCAAGAAGTCAAGAAGAATTTTCTTCTTTGATTGAAAATCTTGAAAGCATAGATGCTAATATGGCTTATTATACAAGAAACTGTGATTCCTTGATTAGCTCTGCTACTTTTATGTTGTCTAATGATGAATTTTTAAAGGAGCTGGAATTTATTCTCTCAGAGCAATTTTCTTGGATTAATAATTTAAGATTACTTGTTGAGGGACAAAGGTCAATATTTCTTCAAACAGATTCTTCCAAACATGGGTTTGGATTGTTTTATAAAGGACTGTCTCCTAAGAATGATGCCATCAGGCAGTTGTGGGAAGAAGTATACATTCCTTATTTAAATATTAATAAGTTTGCAGCTGAAATTTTGATTATATTTAGGGTAGAGAATCGTAATGATAGCAGTTTAAGGCAAGCTAAAGATTTTTTGTCTCAAGCTGAAAGTTTATCTGAAGAAATTGTTAGAAAGCTTGAGCACATTAAAAAGATGGTAATTGAATTGGATAATCAAGGAATTAGTATTTTTTCTTGATTATTTTGATAAGATTGATTGCATTAATTTAAATTAGAGATTTAAAAATTATTATGGCTTTTTAAGTTTTTATTTATTTAACTAAGGTTTATTAAAAATCAAGTTTTATTTTGATAAAATAATTTTAGGTATGAGTTTTAGAGCTAGATTTATTCATCTCCATGTGCATTCAGATTATTCTCTTTTAGACGGAGCTGCAAAAATATCAGATATTATTTCAAAAGCAAAAAAATGCAATATGTCGCATATTGCATTAACAGATCATGGTAATCTTTTTGGAGCTATTAAATTTTATAAAGAAGCTAAAAAAGCGGGAATTAAGCCGATAATTGGCATTGAAGCTTATATGGCAAAAACTTCTAAGTTTTTAAGAAAACAGGATGATCTTGGGAAAATGTCTTACCATTTAATTTTGCTTGCCAAAAATGAGTTAGGTTATAAAAACTTATTAAAGTTAACAAGTATTTCTTATCTTGAAGGGTTTTATTATCGTCCAAGGATAGATAAAGAGGATCTTGAAAAATATTCAGAAGGTTTGATTTGTACTTCAGCTTGCATTGGGGGGCTTATTCCAAGACTTATTTTGGCCAATAGATTTAAAGATGCTGAGAATGAAATTATTTGGTTTAAAAAAGTTTTTGGTAATGATTTTTATCTTGAGCTTCAAAGGCATGGCATTAAAGATCAAGACATTGTAAATGAAAGGCTGGTTGAGTATTCTAGGAAGCTTGGAGTTCCTTTAACGGTAGCTAATGATTCTCATTATGTTAACAGGGAAGATGCAACTGCTCAAGACATCATTGTTTGTATTGGTACTGGTGCTAAGAAAAGCGATGAGAATAGATTAAAAATGGAAACCAATGAATTTTATATTAAATCTCAAGAGGAAATGTGTGAACTTTTTAAGGATTTGCCCGAAGCTTTAGAAAATACTGTAAGGATTGCAGAAAAATGTGATGATTTTAAAATAACTTTTCCAGGTCCTATTTTGCCTGATTATCAAATTCCTGTTGAATTTAATACTCTTGGTGAATATTTGGAACATCTCACTCTTGAAGGGTTGAAATTTAGATATAAAACTTTGACAAGCAAAATAAAAGATAGAGCTTTTTATGAACTTGGCATAATAATTGGAATGGGTTTTGAAGGCTATTTTTTAATTGTTTGGGATTTTATTAAATTTGCTCATGATCACGATATTCCTGTTGGAGCTGGGCGTGGTTCTGGTGCTGGTTCAATTGTAGCTTATGCTCTTAGGATTACTGATATTGATCCTTTAAAGTATAATTTACTTTTTGAGAGATTTTTAAATCCTGAGCGTATTTCTATGCCCGATTTTGATATTGATTTTTGTTTTGAAGGTAGAGATGAGATTATAAAATATGTTACCAACAAATATGGAGAAGATAAGGTAGCTCAAATAATTACTTTTGGAACTTTAAAGCCTAAGGCTGTAGTTAAGGATGTGGCTAGAGTTTTAGATATTCCATTTGCTGAATCAAATGAACTTACTAAGTTTATTCCTGATGGGCCTAAAGTTTCTTTAAAAGAGGTTTTAGACGACAATTCTTTGAAAGAGTATTTTACTAGCAAGCCTGTTTATAAAGAATTAATGAATGCTGCATTGGTTCTTGAGGGAATGAATAGGCATGCTTCAACTCATGCTGCAGGAATTGTAATTTCTAAAACCCCTTTGACCGACTATGTGCCTCTTTATAAGGATTATAAGCAAGGTTCTGTTTCTACTCAATACACAATGGATTTGCTTGAAGAATGTGGGCTTGTTAAGATGGATTTTCTTGGTTTGAAAACATTGACGTTAATAAAGAATGCAGAAAATCTTATTAGAAGTGTAAATCCAGATTTTAAAATAAAAAATATTCCAGATAATGATTCTAAGACTTTTAAGATGTTAGGAGAAGGAAGAAGTGCGTCTGTTTTTCAGTTTGAATCTGAAGGAATGCAGCAAATCCTAAAAGACGCAAAGCCTGATAGCATTGAAGATTTAATAGCCTTAAATGCTCTTTATAGGCCAGGTCCTATGCAATTTATTCCTCAATTTATTGCTGCTAAAAAAGGTGTTAAGAGAATTAAATATCCTCATCCAGATTTAAAGGAAGTTTTAAGGCCAACTTATGGGGTTATTGTTTATCAAGAACAAGTAATGGAAGTTGCAAAAATAATTGGAGGCTTTTCTCTTGGCAAAGCTGATATTTTAAGACGTGCTATGGGCAAAAAGAAAGAAGACGAGATGAATGAAATGAAGGTCGACTTTTTAAGAGGCGCTATTGAGAAAGGATATGACAAAGAAATTGCTAGTGAAATTTTTGAACTTTTAAAGCCTTTTTCGGGATATGGATTTAACAAATCGCATGCAGCGGCGTATTCTTTAATAGCATATCAAACTGCTTATCTTAAGGCCAATTACCCTGAATATTTTATGGCTGCCAATTTGACTAATGAAATTAATAATAATGATAAACTTTCTTATTATATTGAAGAGTCAAAAGCTATAGGTATAAATGTGCTCAAACCCGATATAAATCAATCATTTAGGGAATTTCGTGTAACTGATTTTGGAATTTCTTATGGGCTTAATGGGATTAAAAATCTTGGAGGAATTGTTGTTGATTTAATAATTGATGAGAGAGAAAAAAATGGCAAATATAGTTCTTTTGAAGATTTTATAAGACGTGTAGATGATAAAGTAATTAATAAGAAATTTTTAGAATCTGCAATAAAATCTGGACTTTTTGATGGTTTGGATCAAAATAGAAAAACTTTGTTTGAAAATCTTGATCGTTTGATTGAAGTTGTTTCAGAAGATAAAAATAATAAAAAACTTGGTCAAAATAGCTTATTTGGGGCCCTTGAAAGTCAAGATCCAATTCAGCAAAGTTTTAATTATCAAACTTTTAAAGAGTATTCTTATTCTGAGCTTTTAGGATTTGAAAAAGAGCTTTTAGGATTTTATGTGTCGGGGCATCCCCTGGATCCTTATAAAAAGGCAATTGATAGTTTTTCCAGTTTAAATGTTTTAAAAGATCTTGCTGCCAAAAAAGATAGCATTGTCCAATTTTCTGGCATTTTAAATTCAGTAAAAGTTATTCAGACTAAAAGAAATAATGCAAAAATGGCTTTTGGTATTATAGAAGATTTTAAAGGTGCAATAGATATTGTAGTTTTTACAGAAAGCTATGAAAGGTATAGAAATTTGTTATTTGAAGGTAATGTTATTGGGGTTATAGGCAGGCTTACGTTTAATAGAGACAAATTTTCAATTGTAGTTGAAAAAGTTGTAAATATTGAGAGACTTTCCGAAGATAAAATAAATAATATTCATATTAAATTTTTAAATAATAAATTAAATGACCTACAACTACTTAATTCTTTAAAGGAAAGTATAATTAATTTTGAGGACAATTCTGGATTTTCAAATGTTTATTTTTATTTAAGGGAAAATGGTAAGGATTTAAAATTAAAAATGAATTCAATTTTAAATTTTGTGCCAGATGAGGACAAGCTTGATAAGTTGAGAAAGTGTGTAATAGTTGAAGATGTTTGGGTTGATTAGGAGGTGCTGTATTGATTGTTTTAATAGAAATTTTAATGGTATTTTTGCAGATTTATAGGATTTTAATTTTAATTAGGATCCTTCTTAGCTGGCTTGTGTCTTCAGGGATTAATACCAATGTATTTTTCAGATTTATACATATTGTCACAGAACCATTTTTATCTTTTTTCAGAAAAATTCCTTTTTTTACATTTGGCATGTTTGATTTTTCTCCAATTGCAGCTTTAATAACTTTAACTATTTTTGAAAGAATGTTAGCTTATGGGAATTATAAGCTTTCTACATTTATCATTTTATTTATTGTTGAAGTTTGGGGGATATTTAGAAGCATTTTTATTGCTATAGTTTTCTTTTTATTATTGAGATTGATTTTGTTGCTTTTGAATTTGTTCCAAGGCTCAGACTTATTAAAAACAGTCGATTCATTTTTACTTCCTTTATCTACTAAGATAAGTAGTGTAATTACTGATAAACATATGTCTTACGCTTTGCGTTTGATTGTTGGAAGTGCTTTAATGGTAGCATTTATAATTATTATTGAACAAGTTGTATTTGCTATTAGAGTTTTAGGAACATATTTGCCTTTTTAGGAGATTAAAATGTTTTTACATGAGTTTGAATATGAGCTTAAAGATATAGGTGGTCTTGGTGAGAAAGGGGTTGAAAGGTTAAATAATCTGCAAATTTTTAATGTTAAAGATCTTATTGAGTTTTTTCCTGTAAAATATGAAGATCGTCAAAATATGCAAACTTTTCCGGATTTTTCTAAGGTGAAAAGTTGTGATATGATGACGGTGTTTACTGTTGTGGGGCAAAAAAAATTTGGGGATAGTTCTAAAAAAAATTTAAAGTTAACGGCTAGAAGTGTAAATGATGAGCCTTTTGAAATTTTGCTTTTTAATAGAGCTTTTTTAGAGAATGTTTTTAAAATAGATAAAAAATTCTATATTTATTCTAAATTTACTTATAACGATTATAGTGGTTTATGGAGTTGTTCTAATTTTGACAGTGAAGTTTACAGTGACAAGCCCGAAAGGTTTAAGAAAATTTTTCCGGTTTACTCTTTGACAGAGGGATTAACATCAAAGAAAGTTTCATTATATGTAAAGGAAGCTCTTGAATATTTTTTTAAGTTTGGGCAAGCAGATATTCCTAAATTTTTAATAGAAAAGTATTCTTTATTGTCGTTAAGCGATGCTTTAAAAGAGATTCACTTTCCAAGTTCATTAGAAATGCTTGAAAAGGCAAAAAAAACTTTAATTTACAGAGAAATTTTCTTGCTTCAGTTTTTTTCAAGGTATAGATCTTCTAGGGTTCTTTTCCGAGAGAAAAAGAATTTATCAAGAGATTTGCTTGAAAGGGTTGTTTCAAGTTTGCCCTTTGAACTTACAGAAGATCAAAAAAATTCTGTTGATGAGATATTCTTTGATCTTAGCTCTTCTAAGCCAATGAATAGATTGCTTCAAGGTGATGTTGGAAGCGGTAAAACCCTTGTTGCCTTGCTTTCGGGACTTCCTTTAATTGAAGCGGGATATCAGATAGCGTTTATGGCACCTACTGATCTTTTGGCTCGTCAACATTATGATAATTTATCCAACATATTGTCGTCTTTTAACATTTCAGTAACTCTTTTGACTGGTAGTTTAAAAAAGAAGGATAAGGAGCAAGCATTAGAAAGTATTAGAAATGGAACTTCCGGTTTAATAGTTGGAACACATGCTATTTTTTATGAAAGCACAGAATTTAAAAGATTAGCATATGTTATCATTGACGAGCAGCATAAGTTTGGAGTTATCCAAAGAGAAGAGCTTAAAAACAAAGGAGAAGGTGTTGATATACTTTTAATGTCTGCAACGCCTATTCCTAGAAGTTTTGCGTTAACACTTTTTGGTGATCTTGAAATTTCGTTTATTAAAACCTTGCCTGAGGGTCGTTTGCCCATTACGACTTATTTAGCAAAGCATGGCAATGAAGATAAAGTTTATGAGTTTTTAAGAAAAGAGCTTTTAAAAGGTCATCAGGTTTATTTTGTTTATCCATTAATTTCGTCTTCAGAGAAATTTGAATTAAAAGATGTTAATAATATGTGTTTAAAATTGAAGGAAGTATTTGGCGAATATGTCGTAGATATGCTTCATTCTAAGTTGCCATCCGATTTAAAAGAAGAAATTATGAAAAATTTTTATTTAAAAAAAGTAGATATTTTGGTGGCTACTAGTGTTATTGAGGTTGGAATTGATTGTCCAAATGCAACTTGTATGGTGGTAGAGCATGCTGAGCGTTTTGGACTTTCTACTTTACACCAAATTAGAGGTCGTGTTGGTAGAAGTAATTTAAAATCTTTTTTCTTTTTACTTTATAAAGAGCCTTTGACAAGTTCTGGAAAATTTAGATTAAAAACTATAAAAGAAAATTTGGATGGATTTAAAATAGCAGAGGAAGATTTAAGATTAAGAGGGCCTGGCAATTTATTTGGACTTGAGCAAGCAGGATATTTGAAATTAAAAATAGCTAATTTTGTTGATGATAGAGATGTCATAGTGTTGATCAGAGAAGAACTCGATTTATTTTTTTATGATAATTCTGTTTATGACAAGCTTGATATTGATTTATTAGATAATCTTTTTTGTTCTTATTTGAATGTTGGAAGAAGTATTTAGCTTGCGTATTTTTCAATTAGCCCAATAAGGATTGTTTTGTTATGGTTCCAGAATTCAAGAAGCTTATGTTGTAAATTATTAAAATATTTTTTTTGAATAGAGCATGGTTTAGGCCCTATGTATAAATAGTGCCAAGGCTCTGCTTTATATCCAGTTTCTATTTCATATCCTTTTGGGTATGAAATAGAAAATCCATATTTTAGAGAATTTTCGTAAAGCCATTTTCCTTCTTTTGTGTTTAGTAAATTATCATCTATATTTATAAAATCTATTGCTGTTCCCATATGATGTTGAGAATGGCCTGGAATTGCTGATTGAGTTTCTGCAACTTTTCTTCCATAAGTTTTGACATTGTAATCAAATAAAAATTTTTGGTATTCTTTAGTTCTGTAAGCGGATTTGATTTTAATTTCAATTCCAAATTTTTTTGCATCTTTTATTAATTGAATTAAATCTTTGATTAATATTTTTCTTACTTTAATATTCTTTGCTCCAAGATTCTTAAGATCTTTAAAATCATTAACATATACCAGATCAGGTATTTTATAATCTCCAGGAATTGGTATTTTTTTGTTTATTAGAGTTAATAGGTTATTTTTTTCTGCATCTACTAAAGGCTTTAATTCTTTTAAGAAATGAATAGGATTTTTTTCAATAAAATTTTCAAACTCTTTATTCATTGTTTTGGTAATATTTAGCAGTATTTTTAAATCTTTTTTTGAAATATTGTTGGCCAACAAAGATAGGTTAATAAATAGAAGCAATAAAACATAAATGGATTTCATATTATTTAATTATAATGTATTTTAGTATAATTAATAGTTAATTATATATTCTAGATTGGATTAAATTTAGTTGAAAGTAATAAATAAAGGAGATTGTATATAAGGAATATGATAAAAAAGTTTAAAAATTATGACCAGATAATAAAAGAGCTATTTATTATAGCTATTCCTACAGCTTTTGAATCGCTTTTATTTCAAATGGTAACTTTTTTTGATAATTTCATGATCTCTTATTTGGGTTCTTTTCATGTTACAGGAGTTTCTTTAGCAAATAGAGTAACTTTTCTTTTTTTTATTATTGTATTTGGACTTGGCACAGCTTTAAGCGCTTATGTGTCTCAAGCAATTGCAAAAAAGAAGTTTCTTCAAATAAGACAATCTTTTGCTTATATATTATCAATTGGAACCACAATAGGAATAATTTTTTTTATATTTTCATTTCTTTTTCCAAAAAACATTATCAAACTATTTACAGCTAATCAGAATTCTATAAATTTTGGATCAGAGTATTTAAAAATTATTTCATTATCTTATGTGTTAATGGCATATTCTTTTTTATCGGCTATGGGGTTTAAAAGTGCTAAAGAAGTAAAAATACCTTTATATGTTACTTCCATTGTTGTTTTAATAAATATTATTTTTAATTATATTTTTATTTTTGGTTTTGGCATGGGAATAAAAGGTGCTGCATATGCCACTGTGCTTGCTAGAATTGTTGAGTTTGTTTTTTATTTTTTATATAGTCTGATAAACAGTAATTCATATTATAGGATTAAGTTTAGTGATTTTTTTGCTTCAAAGGTAGTTACTAGAGCTAATTTAAAACTGATTATACCTATTTTGTCTCACGAGATTTTTTGGGTTTTGAGTATAACTATTTTACATGCATTTTATGCCCGTGTTGGGAGCATTGAATACGCTTCATTTGCTGTTGCATCAAATCTTTTTGACATTTGTTTTGTGTTGCTTCATGGCATGGGACTTGCAACAGGGGTTGTTATTGGCCATTTAATGATTTATGATAAGAAACATGTCAGGTCGGTTGGATTTTTTTTATCTTTTTTAGGATTTCTTTTAGGTATTTTTGTAGTTATTTTGCTTATTGGAATATCGGGTTTTGCACCTTATATTTTTAGTAATTTAGATTCTCCCGAACTTGTTAGCGTGTTTATCTATGTTTTTGCAAGTATTGTAGTTTTTAAAGCTTTTACAGCACAGGTTCTTGTTGGAGTTTTTAGAGCTAGTGGCATACCAAATGTTTGTTTTTTTATTGAATCAGGGGTAATTGTTTTTTATACGCTTCCGGTTGCTTATTTATTAGTGTTTTATACAAATTTAAGTTTGCCAATAGTGGTTTTTATTGTAAATTTGGAAGAGATCATTAAAAATATATTTATAATAATTGAATTTTTTCATGATGATTGGATACGAGAGATTGAGTATGAAAAGCTTGCTTGAGTATGGAGGAATGGCAGCTTGGTGTATTTAGTGTTAATAAAAATTGATTTTTTATTTGGAGAAGTTTATGTATTCATTAAGTGCATCAAAAAAGGATAAAATTTATAAAGATCTTTTAAAAATTGCAATTCCAACTGCTATTGAGTTTTTTTTATTTAATTTTATTTCCCTTACAGATAATGCTATGGTTGCATATCTTGGTGATTATCCTGTTGCAGGAGTTTCTCTTGCAAATAAATTTTTTGAGCTGTTTGTTACTATTGGGTTTGCTATGGTGGGGGCTTACAATATAATAGCCACAAGGCAATACAATCAGGGGGATTTTAAGAGCTTTAGAAATACATTTTTTATTAGTATATTTACTATTATTTTATTTTCTTTACCGTTTGTATTTATTTCTAGAGCAAACCCTTTTTTTTTACTTAGATTTATTTCTAATGATGTGCAGGCAGTTTATTATGGTGCTATTTATTTAAACATAGCTATTTTTTCTTTCGTATTTGCAATTATAAAAGGGCTTGTTGCTAATGCTCTTAAGGTTGTTGAAATTGTTAAATTTCAAGTATACATTTCTGTTTTTGCAGTTTTTTTGAATTTTATATTTAATTATATTTTTATTTTTGTTTTTCATATGGGTGTCGTTGGGGCTGCTATTGCAACAACAGTTGTTCGTACCTTAGAGCTTGTTGTTTATCTTGTTTATACAGTATTTAACAAGAAATCAATTTTAAACCTTAAGCTTAATGATTTAAATATTAACATTAAGCTCTTTGTTCAGTTAATTAAATTTTTTATTCCAATCCTTTTAAATGATTTTATTTGGTTTTTTGGATATCTTGTGTTGACGTCAATTTTTATAGGAATTGATATTCATAGATATGCTGCTTACAGCATATCTTTTTCTGTTTATTTTATTATCTTTAATATAATTAATTCCTTTTGTATTTCTTTAAATATTATGATGGGGTATGAAATGCATAATAGTAAAAAAGAAGTCATGAAAGTTGCAATTTATTTAGGTAAAATTGGTTTAAAACTTGCTTTTTTAACATCTTTTGCATTGTTTTTGTTTTCATTTTTTGCTCCTTATATTTTTTATACATTAAAATATTCACACCTTATAGGAACTATTTTAAGGTATTCTTCTGTTTCTGCCTTTTTTATGGCCCTTGCTTTTCAGTATCTTTTTGGATTTTTCCGTGCAGGAGCATCTCCAAGTTTTGGTGCTATTATGGAAGGTTCTGTAACTTTTGTTTATACTATTCCTATTGCTTTTGTTTTAGCAAATTATACAAATTTGCCTTTTGAAATTATTGTTTTTATTCCAGCTCTTGAGGATGCAATCAAACTTGCTATTTCACTTCCTTATTTTTATAGTGAAAGGTGGATTAAATCTATTAAAACAGGTTGGTAGGTTTGATATAATCTTATTGTGCGCTTAGACGAAATTAAAAATTTAAAATTTTTAGTAATGGGGTTAGGTATTAATGGGGGAGGAGTAGCTCTTTCTAGATTTTTATTAAAGCGTGGGGCAAAGTTGGTAATTACTGATCTTAAAAGTGAGGCAGAATTAGCTTTAAGTATTGATTCTTTAAAAGATTTTGATAATCAAATTAGGTATGCTTTAGGTAAGCACGATATAAACGATTTTAAAAACGCTGATATTGTTGTGAAAAATCCTAGTGTTAAGCCCAATAACAAATATTTAAAGTTTGCAAAACGAGTTGAGACAGATATTAGTTTATTTTTAATATTTAACAAGAATCCTATAATAGCAGTAACGGGTACTAAAGGCAAATCAACTCTTGTGTCTCTTTTGTATCAGGTTTTGAAAAAAAAATATCCAAGAGCAAAACTTGGAGGAAATATTGGTGTGTCTCCTTTGAATTTTTTTGATCAACTTGATGGAAGATCTCCCGTGATTTTAGAGCTTTCTTCTTGGCAATTGCAATCTTTAGATAATTTTAATCCTATTCTTAGCATTATTACAAATGTTTACAACGATCACCAAAACTACTATTTAAATTTTGATGACTATATTATCGATAAGTCGAAAATTTTTGTAAATCAAACTTCAGGAATTGTTATTATTCAGGATAAGGCTTATTACAAATATTTTTCAAAATTTAAATCAAAAGCCAAAGTTATTTTATTTTCCGAATCCAATCCTTGTGATTTTGATCAAGATATTTTTTATTGTAGTAAAGGCAAAGTATATTTTAATGACAATTTAATTGGAAGTTTTTCTGAGTCACAAGTTATTTTTATGATCCCCAAGTTTATTACTTTTTTTGCTTCGCATTATTTAAATATAGACCTTAATCATACATCTCAAATTTTAAATAATTTTAAAGGCATTGAGCATAGATTAGAGTTTGTTAGATTATTTCAAAATGTAATGTTTTATAACGATACAGCTTCAACTATTCCTGAGTCTACGGTTTTGTCTGTTAAAAGTTTAAAAACAAATGATAATCACATTAACTTAATTGTTGGGGGAACTGATAAAGAACTTGATTTTTCAAGTTTTAGCAAGATAATAAATGTTGTGAAAACTTGGATCTTAATAGAAGGTAGTGCAACTGTAAAAATTATTAAGATTTTAGAAAAAAGTAGTATACAATATTTTGTATTTGATTCTTTAAAAGGTGCAGTAAATTATTCTCTAAAAATTTCAATTCCAGGTGACATTGTATTATTTTCCCCCGCTAGTGCTTCTTTTGAGCTTTTTAATAATGAGTTTGATAGAGGCTTGCAATTCAAAAATTTGGTTAATATGCTTGGTTAAATTTTTTTTCTTATTACTTTGTAATAAAAGTATCTGAGTTTTTCAAGATTTGCATAAATCTTATAAATAAAATTTTTGTAAGTAAAATCATAACAGCCAATTCTGTGAATAATATTTCCTCCAAATCCTGTTTTAAAACCATAAAGCCCATATAAGGGGTGTTTTTTATTTGCAATTGGGGGAATTCCTAATAAATCATATTCTTTTATTCCTAAATTTTTTAAGATTTGTATTGCTTTAAATTGCACTGCGTAATTGGGCATTAAATTTCTGTATTCTTTGCTTGAAGCCCCGTAAAGATAGACTGCTTTTTCCTTGTAAATTCCAACTATTATGCCAGAAATAATTATGTTGTTGTAAAATGCAATTATCAATTTTATTTGGGCATTTTTGTCTTGTTTGAATATTTTAATGAGGTTTTGTATATATTCTTTTGAGTGAATAGTAAATTTATCTCTTTCGCTAGTTTCTTTGTAAAGTTTGTAAAATTCATTTAAATATACAAATTTATCATCTATTATTATATTCAGATTTTTTTTTGTGCTGAGCTTTATATTGTATCTTGTTTTTTTTTTCATGTTAAGCAAAATATTCTCAAGAGAATTATTTAAGTTTAGTATTGTTGTGTTTGAAGGCTGTATGTCATCGAATGATTTTTTTAGGTATTTGATTTTAATTTTTAGTGGAAAGTATTTGTCATTTAGTGTTCTTTGATAGTAATACATTAAATCGAATCTTAAAAAAATTGTATTTTTATGTAAGTATGGTTTTATTTTTATGCTAAATTCTTTAATACTTTTGCTGATTTTATCAATATTAATGTTCTCAAGAGTTTTGTTTGAGAATTCCGGATGTGGAATATATGCTAAGTAAAAATTTTTAAACAGTCTTCTTTGCATTACAACAATTTTACCAAGAACATTACTTTCAAATGCTAAGGCTTTCCAATTGTTGTTTTTTGTTGTTTTTATTAATGCCCACAGTTCGCTTTGAAGATAATTTTCTTCCATTTCTTTTGTTTTTATTTTTTTAATAGTCATTAATAGCTCTTAGCAAACTGTTCCGTTTGGAATATCTTTAGATAAAATTTTGTGCTTAGAATTTTCTAATATTAAATTTATTCCGTTTATTTTAAGCTCTCCGTTTTCTGTTACTATATTAGCTTTTAAAAATTTATTTATGTCAATTTTAGGTGGGTAGGCAAGATCTTTATTCTGATCGTTTTCGAGTATTATTCTCTCTCCAGCAATAGGATTTTTGATTGAATCTTCTACAATTATAACTTTAAAATTTTTATTTTTGTCCTCAGCAGCTATTAGCATTCCTTCAGATTTTATTCCTCTGAACTTTGCAGGCTTTAAATTATCTACTATTATTATATGTTTTTCCAAAAGCTCTTCTTCTGTGTAATACCCCTCAAGACTGCTTACTATTTGTTTGTCCTTGTTAGTTCCGTCATCTAGTTTTAATATGAATAAGTTTTTAGCCTCGGGGTTTCTTTCTATTTTGTTTATTTTTACAACTCTTAAGAGCACTTTTTCTCTAAATAAGTTTTCTGGCTGTTCTTTTTCTCTAAGCAGGCTTTCCGCTTGTTCTTTTTCTTTCATGTTTTTCTCTCCTGAATATTTTAGCTTTAAATTGTTAATTTTTTTTTGCTCTAGTTTATTGAATAATATTTCTATAAATTCAATTTTGTTAATTCCCGATTTAGTTCCAAGAATTTTGGTTGAAAATTGATAACTGTTGCCAAAGAATTGTTGTATCTTTTTGCTTGTTTCGGGAATAAATGGCATCATTAAAATAGATAAGTCTCTGATTAGGTATATTAAGTTTGAGATTAGTTCTTTTGTTTCTTGTGGAGAGTTGTCTTTTCTTTTCCATGGTTCGTTATCTTGAAATATTTTGTTTCCAAGGGATGAAATTTTAAGTATTTCTTTGAGTGCGGATTTTAGTTCTGTTTTTTTAAAAAGATTTAGTATTTTACTATATTTTGGTGTTATTTGTTTCCAAAATTTATTTTGAATTTCTATTGTTTCTATTACATCTCCAAAGAATTTTCTTTGAAATGTTAGCACTCTGTTTACAAGGTTTGAAAAATTATCAATAAGCTCTGTATTTACTCTTTCCATGAGATCTTGCCACATAAATTGAAAATCAGATTTTTCAGGTCTGTTATAATAAATGTAAAATCTCCAAATATCAGAAGGGATTCCTGTGGTAATAGCATCGTTTCCAAAAATTCCTGTTCCTTCTGATTTTGAAAATTTAAGATTTTCGTAATTTAAGTATTCACTTGATGAGAGTTGATTTAATGTTGTCCAATTTTCTTCACTTCCAATTTCTATGGAAGGGAATATAATTGTATGAAACAATATATTATCTTTCCCAATAAATTGTACAAGATTTACTTGATCATTGTTTTTCCACCAAGATTTCCAATTTTTGATAATGTTTTTGGTAATTGAAATGTATCCTATTGGAGCATCAAACCATACATAAAATACTTTATTTTCATAACCCTTTTTAGGCACGGGAATTCCCCATTTCAGGTCTCTTGTAATTGCTCTTTCTTTAAGCCCATCTCTTAAAAAAGCTTTTGTCATTTTAAGGGCATTAGTATTCCAATTTTTACTAGTATCTGGATTTTTTATCCATTTTTCAAGTTTTGTTTTTATTTTAGGAAGATCTAAATAAAGATGATTGGTTTTTTTTAAAATAGGTTTATTATTGCAAATTATGCATTTTGGATTTATTAGGTCTGTTGGATTTAGAAGCTTAGAGCAGTTGTCGCACTGATCTCCTTTTGCCATGCTTTGGCATTCTGGGCATTCTCCTATTACATATCTATCAGCTAAGAACATTGAATCTGTATTGCAAAAAAACTGTTCAGTTTCTCTCTCTTTTATATAACCGTTTTTTTCTAATTGCAGGAAAAAATTTTGTACAATGTCTTGATGGTGTTTGTTAGTTGTGCGACCGAAAATATCAAATTCAATATTGAACCATTTGTAAATTGTTTTATGTATTTCATGATATTTATTGCAAAGTTCTAAAGGGGTAGTCTTTTCAATTAAGGCTTTGGTTTCTGTGGCTGTTCCATATTCATCTGTTCCGCATATATAAAGAGTTTCAATTCCTGACATTTTCGAATATCTTGCAAAAGCATCAGCTGATAGTACTTGGACTAAATTTCCAAGATGAGGTATGTTATTAACATAGGGTAGAGCAGCTGTAACTAGATTTATTTTTTTCATTCAGTTTTCCCCTTTTTTAGGTTATTAATATTGTAATACGGATAGGATATTTTTTTTCAATACCTTTTACAAAAATTCTTTAAAAAGCAATTTTGTTTTGACTTGTTTTTGTATAAAATTGATATAAATATTCTTTTACTATTATTTATAAGGAGTGCAATTTTATGAATAATTATTTAATAAAACTTTTTCTTTTTTTATTAGTTTTTTCAAACGGTTATGTTGCTTTTTCTAAAAATATTAATGTTTTAATAATAACTGCTATGGACTCTGAGGCTGAGCAGATAAATAAGCTTATGTCTAATAAGGAAGAAATAGTGTTTAAGGAGTATGGTCTTAATAAAAAGATTGTAAAGGGAAAGTTGTCTAATCGTAATGTTATGACTATTGTTTGTGGGATTGGTAAGGTTAATGCAGGCGTGTGGACTAGCTATATTTTGTCAAAATACAATATAAGTCATATAATTAATTCTGGGGTTGCTGGTGGTGTTGTTAGTGCTAAATACAAAGATATTAAAGTGGGAGATGTGGTAGTGTCTTCAGAGGTTGCATATCATGACGTTGATTTGATTAAATTTGGATACAAAGTGGGACAGCTTGCGGGAGGATTCCCTCAAAAATTTATTGCCAATAAGAATTTAATCAAGAAAGCTACAGAGGCCGTTAAATCAAAGGTTGGAGATTCTAATGCATATTCAGGATTAATACTAACAGGAGATCAGTTTATTGACCCGGCTTATATTAATAAAATTATAGGAAACTTTAAAGATGTAATAGCTGTTGAGATGGAAGGTGCAGCAATAGGGCATGTTGCTCATATGTTTAATGTACCTTTTATAGTTATTAGGTCAATATCTGACATTGTAAATAAAGAAGGAAATGAAGTTGAGTATAGCAAATTTACTAAATTGGCAGCTTTTAATGCAGCTAAAGTTGTACAAGAAATTTTAAGAATTCTTTAAAAAATATTAAAATTCTTGCATTTATAATTTATATTGTATTTTTTTAAAGGTGTTTTGTTTAAAAGATTATGTTTTTAAGAAGGCAAGGATATTCGTAAAAGAGAATAAGTCCAGGGCCAATATAGTTTTCCCTGAAAGTAGTGATTCTAGAGTTTTAAAGGCAGCTGTTGTTATTTTGCAAAAAAATCTTGCAGATTCGATTATTTTGATAGGCAAAAAAGATCCTGTTATTAATTCTTTAAAAGAATTTTCTAATTGTAATGGTATTTTAGAAAGAATAGAAGTTGTTGATCCAAATTCTTTTTCAGATATTGAAATGTATTTGGATGAATATTGGACTTTGCTAAAGCTAAAAGGCGCTACTAAGCAAAGCTTAAGGGCCCAGGTTTTAGATGAAATTACTTTTGCTATGCTTATGGTAAGATTTGGTTATGCTAAATCTTGTGTTTGTGGAGCGATTTCAACTTCTGCCAAGGTTTTGTCTAATGCCTTAAGAATAATCCCCAAGTTAGAAGGTGTTAAGATTATATCATCTTTTATGATTATGGATACTTTAAGTATTGCTCGTAATGTTGATTTTTGTTTTGGACATAATGGAATCTTATTCTTTGCAGATTGTTCTGTAGTAGTCAATCCCGATTCTTTAGGGCTTGCAGAAATTGCATTGCAAAGTGCTAAATCTTTTAAAGATATTTTAAATGCCAAGCCCAAGGTTGCTCTTTTAAGTTTTTCAACAAAAGGGTCTTCTAGAGCTAAAGAAACTGAAAAAGTAAAGAATGCTTTAAATATTGTTAAGAATAAAGAGAGTGATTTGCTTATTGATGGTGAGCTTCAGCTTGATTCAGCCATAATAAAAGACGTTGCAGAGAAAAAATGTAACAAATCTTTGGTAGCAGGTTCTGCTAATGTTTTAATATTTCCTAATTTAGATGCAGGCAATATTGGTTATAAATTAGTAGAGAGATTCGCTTTTGCTAAAGCCTACGGTCCCTTTTTACAAGGTTTTTCCAAACCCATTAGCGATCTTTCAAGGGGCTGCTCTGTTGATGAAATTGTATTTGCAAGTGCTTTAATGATAAGCATTTAAAGTGTTGGAAATTTGTATAAATTCTTCAACAGAAATGTTTTCAGGCCTTTTGTCTAGATATTTTTCTAAAAAATTTTCCCTTAGAGTAGCTTTATTTGCGACGAAATTAATAATGGTGTTTTTTAATTTCTTTCTTCTGCTTGAAAATACAGTTCTAACCAATTTGTTGAATTCTTTGAAGTCTTTTATGTTGTTTTTTTTAGGAATTAATTTTAGTGTTGTAGACTTAACTTTAGGTGTAGGATAAAAATTGTTTTCTCCTATATCTAATATTTTAATTGTCCTGAAGTGTGATTGTACTAAGACTGTAAATGAAGAATAATTTTTGCTATTTATTTTTGCAGTTATTCTGTCGGCTAATTCTTTTTGCACTGTGAATACCATTTCTTTTAAAAAGTTTTCTTCAATTAATTTAGATATTACTTTTGATGCAATATTGTATGGCAGGTTTGAAAATATTTTATCAATGTTTTGATTTTCGTTTTTGTATTTTTTTAAAAAATCCCCTTTTATCAATTTAAAGTTTTTTAATTTTCCGAATTTTTCATTTAATATTTCTGAATATTTTAAGTCAATTTCAAATACGGTTAAAAGATTAGGTTTTTTTAGTAAAATCTCAGTCATTGCGCCAAGGCCTGGACCAATTTCCCAGATTTTTTCATTTTCTTTTATATCTAAGCTTTCTATTATTTTTTGCCTTATGCTTTCGTTTATTAGATAGTTTTGTCCCCACAATTTTCTTGGGGCGATTTTTCTTTCTTTTAATGTTTGTTTTATGCTAGCTATGCTGTTATAGTTGATGTTCATAGATAAAAGAGATAGTACCATATTATTTTCCATAATGCAGCTATTTTAAAATTATTTTAATTTTTTTTAGTTTCGTTATTATAAATAATGTAAGTTATAAGAAGAATACTTAATATTAAAAATAAAGGTATTTGGTGGTGCTTGACTATAAAGAATTTGCTAAAAAATGTTGCTGTAATTTTTATTGTTTGGAATATGTAGGCATTTATAAGGTCAAGGAGAAAAAACAAATTTAAGCTTAAAAAGTAAGTTATTAGGCTTAATATTGTTATTGCTAAGAAAATTAATATTAATGGAATAATTATTAAATTTGACAATATTGATATTGGTGTTAGATCAAAATTATTAACATAAATTACTGGTGAGGTGAATATTTGAATAAAAAATGTTGTAAGCATTGATGATGCTAGCCTGTTAAGACCATATCTATTTTTTAGATGAACTGATGCTGATATCCCTATTGTTGCAAGATAGGAGAGCTTAAATCCTATTGAATTTAGTGTTTCAGGGAATACAAAAGCATTTATTATAAAACTAATAGATGTGCAGCTTATTAAATTAATTTTGCCGTAAATTAGTTTGTATATTATAAGAGATTCTGTCATTAGAAATGCTCTTAGCGTTGAGGGTGCAAATCCAGCTAATATTAGATAATTTAATAAAATTATGCTTAGTATTAAGTATTTTAATTTTTCATTTGTGATTATTAAAAGCAAATAGTAACTTATTAAGCTTATTAGATAAAAATGCAGTCCAGATACTACTAAAATGTGGGCAATTCCTGCATTTTGAAATAATGTTTTTTCATATTTTGTTATTTCTGATTTTATGTTCAAAATTATTGCTTTTGAAAAATGGGAATAACTAGGATTTAATGTAGTAAAAAAATTGTTTAATGTATTTATGTATTTTTCTCTAAGCTTGGCAAAAAAGGGTCTTTTAATAAGTTTTATTTTTCGATTTTCAATTTTAATGATATCTCCTATTTTGTAAATATTTTCAATATTTTTGAAGCTAAATTTATATATATTTGATTTATTATCAATTACTTCTATAATGGTTTTTGAATATTTTTTAAAATTTTTAATAGTTGTTATTTGGTAAATATTTTTTTTAAATGTTTTGAAATTTAATCTAGCTTGAAAGCCCAATAATAATATTGTGCAAAAAATAAAACTAAGTGCTAAGTGTTTGTTATTTTTTATAATAAAAAATAATGCTATTATTGTGTTAAAATAAATTAAATTGAGTTTTAAATAGTATTGAATTGATAAGTTAAGTGAAATAAGTACAAATATTAAAATCATTTATAATATTCCTATTTTTATTTAGAAATAATTATATTTTGAATTTTAATTTGTTTTTATTAATCAATCAATACTCATTCGTTGACAATTAATAATTATTTAATTAGAATACTTTATGCAATTGTTAAAAAATAAATATTCATTAAATCGGGCTTTGCTTGATCTTTTTTTGGCTTACACGATTGTTTATTTGGCATCTCCTTTTGAAAATGTTAATTCAGAATTTTGGAATGTTGATAAAAATCATTTTTATTTTTGGCTTTCAAGATCTTTTTTAATTATTTTTATAATTTATTTTTTCAAACTTACCAGTTCTTATGATGATTTTAGAGTAGAGTTTTTTATTCCTAAATTTAAATTTATTTTTATTTGGGAGTCTGTTTTAATTTTTATTAAAACAGTATTGACTGCAATGATAGTTATTTTTTTACTAGCTTTGTTACTTGAATATCTGTTGCCAGAATCGGTACTTGTCTATTATTTCCAAAACAATACTGGATTTAATTGGAAGATTAGCAGTAAAAAAACATTTTTTTTAATGTCTTTTACCTCTTTTTTTACAGGGGCTTTTGAAGAGCTTTTTTACAGGGCTTTTGTTATTACTAAGTTTACACAAATGGGATTTTCTGTTGTAGTTGCTGCTATTCTTAGTAGCATGTTTTTTGCTTATGGGCATTTATATTATGGAATTTTGGGATTTTTGATTACATTTATATTAGGGATAATTTTTGCTTTTATCTATTTAAGGTATAAAAATGTATATTATGTGATTTTTATACATAGTTTTTATAATATTATTGTTAGCAGTCTGTTGCTTTTTTTAAATTAATTTTAAAATGTTATGAGGGGGATTTTATGAGTGATACTGTGCCCAAGCGTTTTAAAGAGGTGGTGGCTCTTTATAGTGAGCTTGATATTTTTATATATAAGGAAGGGGAATCGAAAAGTTTTAAGAAGCAAATATACGCTGATTTTTGGAATGAGACAAAAAGAGTGGCTTCTGGACTTTTGCATTGTGGCATTAAAAGGGGAGAAAAGGTTGTAATTATTTCTGATTCTAGAAGAGAATGGATAATAATCGACGTTGCTACTTTGGGGTTGGGCTGCATTGATGTTCCTAGGGGAAATGATTCTTCTGAGGATGAATTAACTTATATTATTAACCATTCTGAATCCACTTTTATTTTTGTTGAAAACAATAAGCAACTTCACAAAGTTTTATCCAAAAAACATGATCTTAGATTGGTGAGATGCATTGTTGTTATTGATGATGATAAATCTTATGATGAAAAAATAGGCAATATTGCTGTATTTTCTTATAAAAAATTACTAGAACTTGGAGCTGAGTATTTAAGAGCTAATCCAAAATCATTTGATATAGAGATTGAAAAAGGTTCTTTAAAAGACATTGCAACTATAATATATACTTCTGGTACAACAGGTATGCCAAAGGGAGTAATGTTGAGACATGAATCTTTTATTTTTCAATTAGATAGGCTTTATGATTATCTTCCAACGCTTAAACCCGGCAAGATAATGATTTCTATTCTTCCCCTTTGGCATTCTTTTGAGCGGGCTTGTGAGTATATAGTTGCTTTAAAGGGTATAGCGATTGCATATTCAAAGCCTATAGGTCCTATTTTATTAAAAGATTTTTTACTTTTAAATCCTCAAATGATTATTTCTGTACCTAGAATTTGGGAAGGTATAAGAATAGGTATTATTAAAAAGGTATCAGAATCTTTTATTAAGAAGCTTGTGTTTGGAGGGTTTTTAAAAATTGGAATTGTTTATGCAAAGCTTAAGGAGAGATTTTTAGGGCTTTCTCCTATTTATAAAAAAACCAATTTATTTATTTCACTTTTTTCAAAATTATTTTTATTTGTTGGGATTGTTTTAATTTTTCCTATTAAATTATTAGGCGATATTTTAGTATTTAAAAAAATAAAAAATGCCCTTGGACAAAATTTTGAATTTGGAGTTTCTGGTGGTGGAGCGTTGGTTGATTATGTTGATTATTTTTTTAAGGCTGTAGGGATTAAGGTCCTTGAAGGTTATGGTCTTACTGAAATGGGCCCTATTTTGAGTGTTAGGCGTCTTAAGGGCCCCGTAGCAAGAACTGTAGGGCCTATTTTGCCAGATATTGAATACAAAGTAGTCGGAGTTGATGGTAATGTTTTGCCTTATGGAGAAAAAGGCGAGCTTTGGGTAAGGTCACCACAGATAATGAATGGCTACTTTAAGGATAAGGCTAAGACCAATGAAGTTTTAACAGAAGATGGTTGGTTTAACACTGGAGACTTGGTTAGATTAACAATTAATAATGAAATTTCAATTGTTGGTAGAAGCAAAGATACAATTGTTCTTAGAGGTGGGGAAAATATTGAGCCCGAGCCTCTTGAAAGAGTTTTGGGTAAATCTTTGTTTATTGAAAATATTATGATTGTTGGCCAAGATCAAAAATTTTTGGGAGCCGTTATTGTGCCTAATTTTGATAATCTTGAAAAGTGGGCAAATTCTAGTGGAGTGTCTTTTTCTTCTAGAAGTGATTTATTGGCCAATGAGGACGTTAATAAACTTTATTCTAAGCATATCTCAGACACTATTAATACCAAATTAGGTTTTAAAAATTTTGAAAAAATAGTAGGCTTTGTTTTACTTCAGGAGCCCTTTTCAATTGGAGAAGAGCTTACCAATACTCTTAAGTTAAAAAGATATTATATATCCAAAAAGTATGAAGATAAAATAAAATTGATTTTTAGCAAAAGTGACTTAGATTTAAACGGATATTAGACAAGAAAATGTTGTAACATTTTCTGTCTACATTTTTAACATATAAGGGATATTGAGTAGGTACATGCAATTTTTTATTGTTTGTAATATGGCTTTTAAAAATTCGATTCTTGCAGCTGTTAAATCAGTATTGTTTATGTCTATTACTTTAACTTCTTGATAGTATGCACTAAAATGCTTTGCAAGCGAGTATGTATAGCTGGTAAGTATTGAGGGGCTTAAATCTTTTGCCGCCTTGATTATATTTTCTTCTAATTCCGATATAATTTTAATAATTTCCCACTCTTTTTCATGTTTTAAAAGTTCAAAATCAATTTTTTCCATTACAGGAATAGAAAGTGCATTGTATTTTTCAAGAATGCTATTAATTCTTGCTCCAACATATTGGATATATGGCCCAGAATTTCCTGTAAAAGATAGGCTTTCTTTTTTATTAAATACAATATCTTTATGTATGGCTGATTTTAGCAGATAATAGTGAATTGCTCCTAGTGCAATATTTAAGGCATTTTTTTTAGCACTATCTTTATTCTCAATTTTTTGTGTAATTTCAGGCATTATTGATTCCATTAGCTCTAAGATTAAATTATCCGCGTCAATTACATTGCCTTCTCTTGATTTCATTTTTCCATCAATAAGATTAACCATCCCATGTGACAAATGAATGAGTTTTTTGTTTTTAGAAATTCCTAATTTTTCTGATACAAAAAATAAGCTTTTGAAGTGCTGAATTTGTTCACTTCCAACTACATAAATCATTTCTTCAAAATTAAATTCTTTTGTTCTAACTGTTATATTTCCTAAATCTTGGGTAAGATAAATAGATGTTCCGTTTGATCTTATGAGCACTTTTTGTTTTATGGTAGTGTCTTCTTTTCCACCTGAGCCCAAGGGTAAGTCAATGCATATTGCACCATCTTCTCGTTTGTAACAAAATCCTTTTTTAAGCCCTTCTAACACGACATTTTTTCCAACTTCAAAAATTTCACTTTCAAGGTAAATTTTATCAAATGAGGTGTTTGTAATTTTGTAAGTTTCTTTTATTCCTTCAATTGCCCAGTTATTTAGTTTTTTCCAAAGTTCAATTGTGCTTGTATCTTTTTGTTCCCATTTTAAAAGCAGATCTTGAATTTCTTTTTCAGCATTTTCATTTTCTTGCGAGTATTTATTGTATTTAACATAAAAATCGCCAATTAAATGGTCTCCTTTTTTAAAAGCTTTTTCAGGGGTAATATCATTTCCAAATTTTTTGTATGCAAGCATTGACTTGCAGATATGAACTCCTCGGTCATTTATTAAGTTTATTTTTGTAATTTTTGCACCCACAGTCTTTAATATTCTTGAAAGACTTTCTCCTATTACGTCATTCCTAAGATGTCCTACATGTAGTGGTTTGTTTGTATTTGGCGATGAAAATTCTAATATTATTTTTTTATTGTCTAGATATTTGCTTGCTCCATAGGCATCTTTTTGGGCATTTACCATTTGTATTGTATTTTTTATATATTCTTTTCTAGGAATTTTAATATTTAGGTAAGGACCCATAGCTTTAATTTCGTATTTAGCTTTAAGGACTTTTATTATTTCTTCAGAGATGGTTTCAATAGGAAGTTTCAAGGTTTTGCTAAGCTCAAATATTAATATAGAAATATCTCCCAGATCACTTTTTGGAGGTTTTTGAATATTTATATTGATATTGGTTAGCTTTATGTTATTTAATAATGCTAGATTGGAAGCTACAATGCTAATTTCGTTTTTAATCTTTTTTTTAACACTTTTAATCATTTTTTTCCTCTTTAACGCTTTTAGTCATTTTTTCCTCTTTAACGCTTTTAGTCATTTTTTCCTCTTTAACGCTTTTAGTCATTTTTTCCTCTTTAACGCTTGTTAGTATATTGATTAATAGTAAAATTAAAGACGCTACAATAAAAATGTTTGAGCTATGGGATGACATTTTTGTATTTATAAGTCCTTTTATTATAGGTATTTCATTGTTAAAAAGCTTTAAATTTCCCGTGTTTAATATTTCTCTAATAAGTGATGTTATTGAGCTTAGAGCAATGAAAATTAAAATTGGAATTTTAGAATATTTAATTATTATTGATGGATTTTTTAAGATTTTAAAAGGTTCGTTTTTATGAAATGATATTATTATGGCTATTAAAATGGGTATTGAAAATTTAAATTCTTTGTATAGCGTGGGTGTTAAATAGAACATGAACAAGTAAGTTAGACTAGTAAAAATTCCTATTATTAATAGATATATCCCTAATATATGGCTTTTATATTTTTTCAGTTCTATTTGATTGATTATTAGGGCAGGAAGTATAATGCATATTGAAATCCAAACAGATGCGATACTAGCATCTAAAAAGTTTTTTGTATAAGCAAAAATAGGAAATAACATTAAATGGCTTTTAAGATATTTCTCAGTATTATAAAATGTCTTTTTTTGCATATTATTTCCTTTTAATCTAGTTTATTTGGTTTTAAATTGATCTGTACTTTCACTAATTCCAGAAATGTGACTTGAGTTTGTAGTTCCTAAAACCTTAATACGCTCAATTGCTTCTACTAGTTTATTAATCTCTTCTTTTAAACCTTTCATTGAGTTTGAGACCGTAATATTAATTTCTCCTAGAAGTTTAATAGTACTAATGATTTCTTTGTTGCCTCTAAACATATCATTTGAACCAATTTTTACTTCATATGTTATTTCCCGCATTGTATTTAAAGCCTTTAAAATTTCTTGGCTACCTATTGATTGTTCTTGCATTGTATGATTTATTTCTTCTATTACTTGAACAACTAAATTGATTGAGTCGAATATTTGGTTGAAAGCTTTATTTGTTAATTCAGAGGTGTTTACGGTTTTGGTTATTGAATCCATTATTTCATTAATTGATGAGGCAACAGATTCTGATTGTGATGTCACTTGTTCTGCTAGGTCTTTTATTTCTTCTGCGACAATGGCAAATCCTTTTCCAGCTTCACCAGCATGAGATGCTTCAATTGCAGCGTTCATTGAGAGCAGGTTAGTTTGACTTGCTATAGATGAAATTAAAGAGTTTGCTTCTTGTAATCTTGTTGAGTTTTTGAAAATCTCTTTGATTTGAGTAATAACTTCTTCTTGTTTTTTTCGCCCATCATCAGAGAATCTTTTTAGTTCTTCTGTGCTTTTTGCAGCTTTTTGAGTTATTTCTGTTATTGATTGTATTCCTCCTATCATTTCTTCGATAGCTGATGAGGATTGTTCAACGCTTGCAGCTTGAGTTTCAATTGAATTATCAAGAGATGAAATATTTTTTGAAAGACTTTCAATTATATTTGTTGTATTAGAGATGAATTCCACTTGTTTTTCTACTTCTTCTTGTGTTTTTTCTATGTATTGATTTGAATTTTTAATTGTATTATGAGTTTTATTTATTTCGCTAAATAAATGGTCTCCGTTTTCTTTAAGCAATTTTACTCGTTCTTGTAGCGAATTAATTACATGTTTTAGATTTTCAATAAAATGCCCAAAAAGATTTATTGTTGAGCTTATTGAATCTTTGCCTTTTGATTCGATTTTAAATGTTAAGTCACCGTTTTTAACTTTTGGAATGACAACATTGAGTTTGTCTATTTTTGATATTATTAAAGTTTTTATTGTTGATATCATTATTAATATAAAAATTATTACCAAAATAAATATAATGGAAAGTGAAACCAATCTCATATGTTTAAATTCTTTTGAAAATATGCTATTATAGTCTATTTTTATTCCTAAGTACCAATGGGATGTTGTGATTCTTGCTAAGGAGATTATTTCATTTGAATTGCTTGTATTGTAATTTGTTTTTCCTTGAGATAGTGCATTTAATATTTGAGTTAATGTTTTTGGGTTAAAGCTAAATATGTGTTTTATGTTTTTTAAAATTTCGTCTTTTCCTCCAAATGCATCCCCACTATTGTTTATTAAGTATACATTAAAGTATTTTGACGAGTTTTGGCTGCTTGCATTTTGTTCTAGCAAGGAGTTTTCCAAAAGCAGTAAAAGATATTCTTTTAGTTCGGCAATTTTTTCTGAAATGTCAGCATATAAAATAATATATCCAATATTAGATTTTTTTGAATCTGTTATTTTATATGCTATTGGAATATAAAAATTGTTATTTATTTTTACTAAACTGTTGTGAAGAATTGAAATTTGAAATGTATTTATGGCTTTGCCCAGAAGCAATTCTTTTAAGCTTATATATTGGCTGTTTCTTTTTTTTTCACTTGATGCGATTATGTATCCATCTTTGTTTGCATACTCTATTATTTTAATAAAAGACGGTAGTGTAATTAAAATTTTATCAGATACTAAGTGCTCTTCACTTTTGTTATTTAGAATTGCAGATTTATAATCATATTTGGTTGTTAATATGCTTAAAGCTTTTATTATTTCTTTAGATTCATCAGAAAAGCTTTTAATCATTGCTTGGTTAATGAATTTTGTGAAGTCTTGAAGTTCTTTTGTTATGATTTTTTTATAGCCTTGATCTAGTAGTAAAAAGGTTGTTGCAATAATGATTATTGTGTATGCCAAAATTATAAAATTGAATTTATAAAAAAGGCTAGAGTTAAGTTTCTTTCTTTTCACTAAGTCCCCTCAAAATTTTGTTTTTTCATAAAATTTTATAAAATTTTTAAAACATTAAATTTTTAGTATTCTATATGTTTTATTATATAATTATATATGCATGTAGCTAAATAATAAAATAATTATTTGCAAATATTTGAAGGATTTAATCTTTAAGATTTAGAAAGAAGGGTTTAATTTGCCAATTGTTATTAGTAATTATTTGTATATGATTTATGAAGGCGAAAGTTTTGTTTTAAGATTTTAATCATACTAATGTTATGTTTGGAGAGCTTTTATGACAGATGAGAATTTAATTGATGTTAATCTGAAAAATACTAAACGATTTCTTTATCTAGTTTTATTTGGATTCCTTTTTTTAAATTTTTTATTCATAGGCTATGCTTATATGAATTATAAAAATGAATATTTGGATCGCTTTAAATTTGATTCTAAGTTGTTTTTAAACAGTGTGTCTGCTGTTATTAAAGCTAAATATTTGGAATCTTCTAGGTTTCTTGAGGAGCTTGTAAAAGATAGCTATAGGTTTGGGATATTGGTTAATTCTTCAAAAAGTTTTCTTTTGTCTTCAAGTTTAAAATTGGGTGATAGTTTAGATGAAAATAGCGATTTGTTTTTAAAGTCAAGAGAATTTAGCTCCATAGATAAAATTTTTAAAACTATTCCTTTAGCAGAAGATTCGCTTGAAGGCATATTTTATATTCCTATAGGGAAAAATGTTTTAATATCAAATTCAAATTTTTCATCCTTAGGCTTAAAAGATGTTAGATTGGATCCAATTTATTCTGTTCCTGTAGAAAAAAATTCTAAATATTATTCAAGATACATGCAAATAGATGGGAAAATTTATTCTGTAATAAGTTTCCCAGTTAGAGATTCTGTTGCAACGTTGGGTGTAATAGGGATTTTAGTATGCTTTGATGAGTCGTTAGATATTATTGAAAGCCAGTTGTATTCTTCTCTTAAATTTGGCAGTAAAAATTATAACTTTTTTATGCTTGATAGAAATTATATGCCCATTTTTTTAAATTTTAATAATATTCAGACTAAATCTTTTTCTCCAACTTATAATGAGAATTTTTTAAGAAAAGTTATAGCTTATGCTAAAAAAGATTCTTCTAGTTCTCAGTACACCTTTAATTATGAAAGAGATTTTTATTCTTTAAACTTTGTAAAAACTGATGATTTTTTGACTCAAGGGCTGATTTTAAATGTCAATTCCATTCCTATTATGTTTAAATCAAATTGGGTTATATTCTTTGTATTTTTATTATTATCTTTTGCAATTATATTCTATTTGTGTAAAACTTTTGTTTTTTCATTAATTAATGATTTTAACAGAATTGTTGATTATCAAAAATCAAAAAGCGATCCTTTTAGCCTTGAGTCTCCCTTGGAGGTTAAGTATTCTTCATCTATTATTTCTTATATTAGCTCAAAGCTAGATAATCTGTCCTCTAAGAGTAATGAATCTTTTGAGAAGATAAAATTTTATTCTGAAGATTTGAATGAATATTTAAAACAAATAGAGATTGCTATATCAAATACTGAGAGTATAGATTCTAGCATTTTAGCTTACGAGCAACTAAGAGATACTTTTTCTAGATTTGAAAAGTCAATTGTTGATATTTTAAAAGGTTTTGAATCTATTGCTGATCCGATTAATGATCACAATAAGTATATATCAGAAATCTCTTCAAAATTTGAAGAGAATGTTAGTTTTTTCTATAGTATAGATAAAAATTTGGAAATTTTTAATAAGGTTGCTGCTATAAATTCTACTGATATTGAGAATATTAAAAGTAAGGTTTTTGATTTGAATATTGTTTTTGAAAATGTGAATAAAAACTTTGCAGATCTTTTGTCTCAAACAAATAGTTTGCAAAGTGTAAATAAACTTTTAGTTTCAATTTCAGCTCAGACCAATATGCTTGCCATGAATGCAGCAATTGAAGCAGCAAAAGCAGGTGATGCAGGTAAAAGTTTTGCAGTTGTTGCTGAGGAGATTAGAAAGCTTGCTATTAATTCTGGAAAATATTCTAAAACCATTAAAGATGAGCTTAAAACGGTAGATAGTATTATTGCAGCAATTAACTCAGAGATTGATACAATTTATAAAAATTTCATAGACATTCAAGATAATGTGGATAACAGTTTTTCAAGACATGAGAAAGTAGACCTTACTCTTGCTAAGCATTTTAAAGAAATTGGCGAGTTTAAAGAAAGGTATTTGTCTCACGATACTAAGATCAGAGATGCTAAGAATATGTATAAAGAAATATTTAATAACCATTATTTTGTTAGTAGCAAGTTTAATAACTTTAGCCAAGATTTAAAAGAGTTTAAAGTTTCTAAGATTAATTTGGATGCGGTAAGTTCTCTTCAAGAATATTCATCTTTGGTGAAATCTTCTAAGGATAAGATATTAAAGACAAAGGAATTGATTCAAAAGATTAATGATGAGATTAAAGATATTCTTTTTTAATATTTTTGCTTATTTGAATCCTATGTAAAGAACTTCTTCTTCAAGTAAAAACCCAGTTTTCAAGTAGACTTCAGCTTTTACTTTTTCAATTAAGCTTTTTATGTCGTTGGAAGTGGCATTGTTAATATTGATAATAAAGTTTCCATGATATTTAGATACTGTAGCACCGCCAATGCTTAATCCCTTGAGCTTGCACTCTTCAATTATTTGTCCACTAGGTTTGAGAAATGCTTTATTGTTTTTAAAAGTGCTTCCGCTACTTGGAAATAAATAATGACCTCTATTTATTCTTGATTGTTTATTTTTATTCATTTTTTCTTCAATAATTTTCTTATTGTCTTTTTTTAAATTCAATTCAATTTTTAATATGAAAAAGTTTTTATTTTGAAAAGGTGATTTTTTATACTTAAAGTCTTCTTTTTTAAATTCTTTGCAAATCATTTTTCCTTTATCATTTATAAATGTAATTTTTTTTAGTATCTCAGAGATTTCATTTCCAAAGCATCTAGCATTCATCCATACAGCGCCTCCTAGTGTCCCAGGTAGTCCATAGATAAATTCTAGGCCACTTAAGCCGTTATCAAGTGCAATTTTACATAAATTTTCAAAATTTGCACCACATTCGCCAATAATTTTATTTTCGTGAATTTCTATTTTGTTTAGATATCCGGTGTATATTATTGGAAAATCAAGCTCTTTATTATCATTGACTAAAATATTTGATCCTCCCCCAAGAATAAATAGTTTAATTTTTTCTTCTATTGCTGCTTTAAAAATATTTTCAGCTTCTTTAATATTTTTAGGGGTGAGAAATAATTTCGAAATGTTTCCAATTTTATATGTTGTATAGTCAGAAAGATTTTTTGTTTTAGGCTTAATATTGATTTTTTTAAGAAAATTATTTAGGCTTTTAGGCATACGTACTTAATAATAAATTAGATTTTTTATTTTTTCAATTTTGAGAAATGTATGATTTTGAAGTTATATAATACTAGAACAAAAGATTTTTCAGAATTAACAAATTTTGAAAATGTTAAAATGTATGCTTGCGGGCCTACTGTTTATAATTATGCACACATTGGAAATTTTAGAACCTATATTTTTGGAGATTTATTAATTAAAACTTTAAGGTTTTTAGGGTATAAAGTTGATTATGCTATGAATATTACAGATATTGGGCATTTAACAGGTGATCTTGATGATGGAGAAGATAAAGTTGCTAAGACTGCAAGAGAGAAGGGCCTTACAGCTTATGAAATTAGTGAATTTTTTACAGAGGCTTTTTTTAACGATTGTAGAAAATTAAACATTGTATATCCCGATAAAGTTCTTGTTGCAAGCAAACATATTCCCATCATGATAGAGGTTGTTAAAATTCTTGAAGAAAAAAAAATTACTTATTTTTCTAATGGTAATGTGTATTTTGATACTTCTTATTTTAAAAGCTATGGTGAGATGGCTGGCATTGATCTTATTGATAAAGATATGACCTTGTCCAGAGTTGATATTGATAAATTTAAAAGGAATAAAACCGATTTTGTTTTATGGTTTACTAATTCTAAGTTTAAAGATCAGGAGATGAGATGGGATTCTCCTTGGGGATTTGGTTATCCAAGTTGGCATTTGGAATGTGCTGCTATGAATTTGGAGTATTTCAAAGATACGCTTGATATTCATTTAGGAGGAGTTGATCATATTGGAGTTCATCATATAAATGAAATAGCAATAGCAGAGTGTTTTTTGAATAAGAAATGGTGTGATATCTTTGTTCATGGAGAATTTTTGATTATGGATTATAATAAGATGTCAAAGTCACGTGGAAATTTTATTACAGTTAAAGATTTGGAAGATCAAAATTTTTCTCCTCTTGATTTTAGATATTTGTGTTTGACATCTCACTACAGAAACCAATTAAAATTTTCATTGGATAATCTTCAAGCAAGCAAGATTGCTAGAGAAAATTTGATAAACAGACTAAGTTATTTTTATGAATCTTTGGATTCAGCTGATCTAAATATCCTTAACAAGGATTTAAAAAATTTTAGCTTTAGTGTAGAAAAAGAATATTATGATTCTTTTGTAGAAAAAGTTTCTTTTGATTTGAATGTTGCTCAAGGATTGGCTTTACTTTGGGAGATAATTAAATCTGAAAATCTAGGTTTTGGTTCAAAGCTTAGATTAGCTTTTATTTTTGATGAGATTATGTCACTTAATCTGAGAGAAGAAATTTTGAAAAATTTAGAAAACCATGATGTAGTTATTGATGAGAATATGAAAGCTTTAATTGAAGAGAGAAGAATAGCCAAATGTGAAAAAAATTTCAAGCGTGCTGATGAAATTAGGGACTTTTTTGCCAAAAAAGGTTTTGTTTTGGTTGATACTAAGGAAGGAACTAAGGTTAAAAGAGGCTAATATTTGGCTATTTTTTTAAAAAACAAATATTTTTATTTAAGCTTAATTTTTATTATTTTTTTATTTTTATTTGTTTTTTCTGGATTTTTATTTTATTCAAAGCCAATTATTTATGATATATCTCCAATTCCCACTTCACACAAGGACATTATTGTTATTAAGGGAAATAATTTGGGCTATAGTAAAGGAGATATTAATATCAACAATAATTATTTGGTTAAAAGTAGTATTATTAGTTGGAATAACACCGAAATAGTTTTTAAAATTACAGATGAAGTAAATTCTGGGCTTATTTTTGTAAAAGGTGAAAGGGGTACTAGCAACGAACTTTTTCTTGTTATTAGTAGGCAAGTTCCTGTTAAGCTTAATAGGAAAAATACACCTTTTATTTTTTCAGAGGATAAAATAATTTTAAATGCAAATTCTTCAACTTTATTGCAGGGTATGAATTTGTTTTCACATTTTAGTACTATTAAAATTTTTCTTGAAACCAAGGACAAACTTTATACAATTTTGCCTCAAAATATTTTAAATGTTTCTGAGAATAGATTAGAATTTATTTCTCCTAAAACTTTAAATTCTGGTGGGAAGCTTTATGTTTTGTTGGACAATGTTCAAAGCAATAAAATTCCGTTTTCTGTTAAAGATGATTTTTTTAAGTGGACTTTAGGTGGTTCAAAAGAGTTTACAATAATTGAAGAGATTTATTTTAGTCAAGATGTTAGTAGCAATTTTGACTCAAACCCTGAAGATATTAATTTTAATATCTTTTATTTAAGGCCAATTGAGAATGAGCGCCAAAAAACTACAGACCTCGGCAATGAGCATCTTGATTTTAATATTGGTAATTTATTTTTTAAAAACCTTAAGACAAATAAATTTATTTTTAAGACCAGGATAAAGACTTATAAACTTAATTTAGAATTTTTAGATGCTAAATATTTAGAAAGCATTGAGATTAATAGAGATATTAACAATCAAGAGTACAAAAAGTATGTGCAAGACAAAAAAAAAGATTATTTATCTTATAACTCTGTTGATTTAATGTCGTTAGATTCTCTAATTTTATCCAAGACCGATGGTAGTAATTCAGTTTATAAGTTGGCTAAAGCAATTATTGATGTTTTGATTTTAAATTTTAAAATTGTTGAGAATAATTTAAGTTTAAAAGATTCTATTAAAGAAAGAAAAATTTCATCTAGCAATTTAGTAGTTCTTACGAATTTATTATTTTTAAAGTACGAAATTCCATTGAGAAATATAGTTGGGCTTTATTATGATTCTAATTCTCTTAAATTAAATGAGCATTTTTGGTTTGAATTTTTTTTGGCTGGGGTTGGTTTTGTGTATTTTGATATAATAAATGCAGTATTATTTAAGGATAGCTCTAAGTATTTTTTTAATATGTCTGAGAACTATATTCAATATGGATGCAAAGAGGACTATAATAAAAATGAATTTTTTGATGGATATTTAGATTTTGGGTTTTTAAAGTATAAAAGCTTGACAAACGGCTCGTATTCTTTAATGCGTAGGTTTGTTTTGGAGGATAATTTTTAATGGTAGATAATCAAATATTTAATTTAATTGAGAAAGAAAAATTAAGAGAAAAAGAGCATATTGAGCTTATTGCTTCTGAAAATTTTACATCTTTAGAAATAAGGCAGGCTGTTGGGAGTATTTTAACCAATAAGTATGCCGAAGGATATCCCTTAAATCGATATTATGGTGGTTGTTCTTTTGTTGATGAGATTGAAACTTTAGCAATTTCAAGAGCAAAAGAGCTTTTTGGTGCAGAGTATGCTAATGTTCAACCGCATAGCGGATCTCAGGCCAATATGGCTGCCATAATGGCTCTTATTAGCCCGGGTGATAGAATTCTTGGTATGCAATTATCTCATGGAGGACATTTAACTCACGGCAGCAGGGTAAATTTTTCTGGTATATTTTTTAATACTTATTTTTATGGTGTTTCTAGAGATTCTGAGCTAATTGATTATGATGAAGTTCTTAAAATAGCTAGAGATTGCAGACCAAATTTAATAATAGCTGGAGCTTCTTCTTATTCAAGAGAAATTGATTTTAAAAAATTTAGAGAAATAGCAGATGATGTTTCTGCTTATCTTTTGTGTGATATTGCTCATATTGCAGGTCTTATTGTTGCCGGTTTTCATAATTCTTCAATTGATGTGGCGCATCTTACTACAAGTACTACGCATAAAACTTTAAGAGGCCCAAGAGGCGGAATAATACTTTCTGGAAAGGATTTTGATAAATCAGTAAACTTTAATGGAAAAGAGAAGCCTTTGTCTAATGTTGTAAATTCTACAGTTTTTCCTGGAACTCAAGGGGGTCCTTTAGTTCATGTTATTGCGGGCAAGGCTATTGCATTCAAAGAAGCGCTTCAAGAAAATTTTAAAGAATACATTGCTAACGTAATAAAAAACACTAAAGTTATGGCTGAATATTTCAAATCGGAAGGATTTCGGATTGTTAGTGGGGGCACAGATAATCATTTGTTTTTGGTTGATCTTAGTAGCTCGGATTTCACGGGTGCTGATGCTGAGAAATTACTCGAGAGTGTAAATATTACTTTAAATAAAAATGCTATTCCTTTTGATAAAAAGAGCCCTTCTTTGGCCTCTGGCATTAGAATTGGGGGTGCTGCTATTACTTCTAGAGGCTTAAATGAAAGTGATTCTTTAAATGTTGCTAAATTTATTGTTAGAGCCTTAAAGGCAAAGTCTGATATTGAATTAAAACAAATAAAAAAGGAAGTTGTAAGATTTATTAGAGATTTTGACATGCCTTGATTACGTTGGAGGTTATGATCAATAAATGCCAAGCCTAATTAGAATGTTTTTTTTAGTGTTGTTGTTTATTTTTATTTTTAATCCTGTTTTAATAGCAATGCTTTTTATATTATTTCCTTTTGTGTTGATACTATTTAGTTTTTTGGGTGTTTTTAGAATATATTTTACAAGAGATTACTCATATTCTAGATCTAGAGAGTTTGAATTTTATAAACTTTCTTTTTTGTTAATGGCTAAATTGCTGTCTATTTTGGGAACTGTAACTGGAGAGCAGTTAAATTATGTCAATTTTATTATCAATTCTTTGAATTTGTCTGAACGTGGTAAATCAGAATTGTATACTATCTTTCATTCTGCTATTACTAAGAATAATAATGCTGATAAAATTTTGTATACTCTTAAGCTTGGCTATTTTCAGCACAAAGATCTTTTTATATGGCTTTTTGCCTCTCTTAAAGAAATTAACAGGCTTTCTAGGTATAAAAATTTAGAAGCTGAAAAGTTTATCTCTTATGTTGGTGTTTTTTTAGAACTTGAGTCTGATGGTTATGAAGCCTATAAAGATATTAATATTAAAATTGTAAATCCTTATGGTGTTTTGGGGTTAACATATAGTGCTAGTGATGATGAGATTAAAAAGGCGTATAAAGGCCTTGTTATAAAATATCATCCTGATAAGTTTGCAAATGATCCTGTAAGGCAAAAAGATGCAAATGATAAATTTATTAAAATTCAAGATGCTTATGAAAAAATTTGCAAAGAAAGAAATATAAGGTAACATATTAATTATTTTTAAAGATAAAAAGAAGGGCCAAAGCCCTTCTTTTGCTGTTAGCTTCCGCTGTAGGCTATTTTGAATTGCAAGAAAGCACTACCAATAGCGGCATTATTTGTGTTTTTATTAGCAAGTTCTATAATGTTATTTGAATCCCATCCAAGAGAAATTGTTGTAAATCTTATTAGTTTTTCAAGGCTAAGCCCTGTTTTTAAATAAATTTTTGTAGCATCGCTTGAAAGTTTATTAGAAGGCCCTAAAATGTATGCGCCAATATAGGGTACTACATATGCTTCTGTTGAAATGGATGTTATTGGAATTGCATAATCAAGATATAAAGCCAAGCCGAGCTTCATTGCATCTTCAAATGTCAGATTGGGAGTTGTATCTTTTGTTGTTGAACTTTTTTCGGTTTGATTGTTTGAATTAGTGCTTGGGCTTGCTGTAGGATAGTTTTCTACAGATTTTTGTCTTAAAATATCGTAAAGACCGATAGATGTTATCCATCCCAGCCCATTTATAATACCTTTTTTATTGTCTTCATAGCTTGAAATTTCAACATTTAAGCTTTGAAATGAATTTTCGGATATTGTTTTTAATTTTTTTTCTGTGTCTTTAGATCTGTAAAGGTTTTGTCCATAGCTCATTCCCAATGCAACCCCAGATTTTTTACCTTGTGCTCCAAATAGTCTTGTACTGTAGGAATCAGATCCTTTAATTGCCCAGGATTCTTTTTCTCCGGTGTCTTTATTCCAAGCAAACCCTATGCTTGCTCCTGTTGAAAATGCAATGCCTAATTCTGTAGTTTTGCTGAAATTAAGAGCATTTCCATTTGGATCAAATATATTTTCAGCTTTTTTATTAGGATCTGAGGATGCTCCTTCTTTGAAATTCGCTGCTTTTGAGATGTGTCCAAATACGGAAAAATCGCTTGCAAAAGGATCTATCCCAAAATCAGTTCCCATTTGCAAAATAAGATAGGTATTTTTATCATTGATTTTGGTTAATCCAAGCTTATATTGACCTCCAAAAGATGCTAAAATTGCAGAATTTGATAAAGTTGGACTCAATAAATCGTTGCCAATCACGGATTTATCTTTTAAAGAGTATGTTATTGATGATTTATTAAATGTTTCATTTCCATAGGCTCCTGACAAGCCAAAATTTAATTCAAAAGGTGTTTCTGCAATTACAGATTCAGTATCTTCGTTTTGATCAAGTAGATTTTTTATTGGCTTCCATGTTGCTTGAATTCCATAAAGGATTCCTTGATATGTTTTGTTGTATGGAGTGTCTTTATCATTTTCTTGATTTCTGTTGCCCGTGCCTGTTCCTCCTATTGCAAATGTTAGGTCAAGTTTTGGGAGTTTGTATCCCAACTGAATTGTTCCTATGTTTTTAGAAGTACCTCTTGCAAGAATTGTACCCCTTACTATTCTGTCATTGCTTGGGAATCCATAGTAAGTGCTTTTAAATCCAGTCATAGGTGCAAAACTAAATAAAGACTCTTTATTAAAGTCAAAATCTGTCATAGTACTTATTTTAATAAAAAAATCGTACATATTGATTTGGGCTGTAATGTCTCCTACATCAATTTTAAATTGATCACCTTTTTTGCCTTCAGCTTTTAATGCAAGATCTTCTACCTTAATGTAAGCTGAGAATGGATCGTCTTTACCTAATTCGGGATTAGTTTCAAATGGTTTAAGCTTAATGGTAATTTTGCTTTTGTTTTCAAACCCAGGAACAAGCTCATCCATATCTAATCTGAATTCACTTGTGTTTTCAAATCCGAATGTCGGCATCCATGGGTTTATTTTAAATATATCTTTTTCCTTTAATGCGTCTGCTGCAAATATTGCTGCAGTTGTGGTTAAAAATATAATTAACCTATATAAAATGTGGCTTTTCATAATTATACCTTCCTGTTGTAACTATAAACTTTTATTAGTTCTAGTTATTAATTAAACGTATTAATAAATATATTATATACATCCCATTATATACATAATATATTAACATATATTTAACATGTATATAATATTAAAATATTAGGTAAAAATTCAAGGCTATATTATTAATTTTTGATTTTTATATTATTCAAATTTATAAATAAGATTAATTTTGGTATAAATTAATCTTATTTATTTTAAATGATTAATTTATACCAAATAAACTAACAATCCTGTTGCTAAAATGTAGCATAAAGCATAAATTATTGTTTTTGATAAAAGCTTACCCTCTTGTCCAATTAATCCAGCAGTTGTTGTTGCTATTGTGATATTTTGAGGAGAAATCATTTTCCCTCCAGTTGCTCCTGTTGTATTTGCTGCTGCAAGCCAGTAAGGATTTGCTCCGATATTTTCTGCCATTTGTGTTTGTAAAGGTCCAAAAAGAACATTTGAAACTGTGTCACTCCCTGTTAAAAATGTTCCAATAGCTCCAATTAGTGGGCTAAATAATGGTCCAAATTTACCTGTTATTATTGAGATTCCATTGGCAAGATCTCTTATCATTCCGCTATGTGTCATTAATCTTGATATTGCAACAATGCATATGATTATAAATGAAGATAATGCCATTTTTTTCAAGGTTAGTATAAATATTTTTAGCTGTTTTAATATTGGAACTCCTCGTATTGAATAGGATATTATTGTTGCAAGTACAATCAAGAAGCCTGGAGAGATGATCCATTTAAAGTGTAGGGGATTTGCTTCTGGATAAATGCTAATAGTGCTTTGAAAAGTTTTTAGGTATTCGTGAATTTTGTTAAAAAGAGGAGATACAAGCACTATAAATGTTACTATTAAAATGTAGGGTGAGCAGGCGACAATTCCTTTTGATAAGGATATTGTACGTTTGCTTTGGTGATCTTGAGCTTCTTTATTCCCGAAAAACTTTGCATAAACTATTGTTATTGTCATGGAAAGAATGCTTCCAAGGATTGCGGGAAGTTCTGGACCCAAAGTTTTTGATATAAATACTTGAGATATTACCATTGACATTCCTGAGAGTAAGGTAAGAAGGAATATCCCTTTTAATCCTTTAATGCCTCCTCCTGTAAGAATTACCAACACAAAAGGTATTGTTAAGGTTGGAATTATTAGTTGGAATGCAATCTCAGATGAAACAATGTTAACATCTAAGTTAGTTGCTTGAGCTAAAGATGTTATAGGAATTCCTACAGATCCATAAGCGGTTGACGAGGTATTCATTATTAAGCAGATTAAGCAGGCAAAAAATGGTTCAAATCCCATTGCTATTAATATTGATACAGGGATTGCAACAGCAGTTCCATATCCAGCAACTCCTTCTAGAAAGTTGCCAAATCCCCATGCTACTAGTAAGACTATAATTCTTTTATCAGAAGATACATTTGATAAAATATTTTTAATAGTTTCTATATCTTTCTGATCTTCTGACATTTTGTATGTAAATATAGCAGCAATAATTACAGTTGCTATTGGCCATATCCCCATTAAAGCGCCTTCAAGCATTGCAAGGCCTGTATTTACCATTCCCAAGTTTTTATAAAATATAACTATAGCAACAGTGGTTATTAATGATATGGGTATTACATAGTAAGCTGGCTTTTTTATTATGCCAAGTCCAATAATTATTAGGATTATTGGAACCAAGGCTGTTATAAAATCATAAGAATTCATAAAAATGGCTCCTGTTTAATTGTATTATAATTAACAATTAGTAAATAATATATAATTTTAATATTACAACATGAATAGTATCTGTGTTATTAAAAAATTGTTATTAATTTTATTTTTAATTTTTTTTTCACTTTGTGATGATCTTTTTGCAGTTAATTTGGCTGAGATTGATAAATTATCAAAGTATGCAAAATCAATAGTTTTAATGGATTTTGATACTAAGCGAATACTTTATTCTAAGAAGCCCAATTTGGTTTTTCCTCCAGCATCGCTTACAAAGATTGTTACAATTTATACAGCTTTAATTGAAGCTCAAAAGCGAAATATAAAATTAAAAAGCATAGTTCCTATTAGCGATTCTGCTTCATATTATAATGCACCTCCTAATTCTTCTTTAATGTTTTTAGAAAAAGGTCAAATTGTTAATTTTGAAGAGATTTTAAAAGGACTTTCAGTTTCTTCAGGCAATGATGCTTCTATTGCAATTGCTGAGTTTGTAGTAGGCAATTTAAATGGCTTTGTTAATTTAATGAATATTAATGTTTTAAATTTAGGACTTTTGAATATGCATTTTGTTGAACCTTCTGGATACAGCAGTGAGAATAAAATTACAGCACTAGATATGGCCTTTTTTGTAAAATCTTATGTAGAAAAATTTAAATTTATGCTTAATATTCATTCTTTAAAGTATTTTGTTTATCCAAAGAGTAAAAATTTAGGAACCGCTTTATCATCAAAATTTTTAAACTTAAAACAAAGAAATGCCAATTTATTAATACATGATTATCCTTATTCAGATGGTATTAAAACGGGATATATTAAGGAATCAGGCTTGAATCTTGTTGCTACTGCTAAAAAGGGTGAGAGAAGATTGATAGCAGTTGTATTGGGGATTGAAAAAGGAATTAATGGATTTGGAGAGAAGATGAGGGCTTCGATTGCAAAAAATTTATTTGAATATGGATTTAATGAATATTCTAAATTTCCTTTAATAGTAAAATTAAAAGAAAAAGTCTATAATGGTACGGTGGATACAGTTGCTCTTTTTTCTAAAGAGCCTTTTTATTACATTTTAACTAAAGATGAATTTGATAAAATTAATATAAGTTATACTGTTGATAAGTTGGTTGCTCCACTTAGTGGGGATATGCCTGTTGGGAGGGCTATGATTTTTTTAGAAGATGAAAAAGTAGGAGATGTTGCTTTGTTTAGTGGTAAAGTGAATAAATTAGGGTTTTGGCAAGGTCTTTATAAGAGTTTTATAAAATTTTTTTCAAGAGAGTATTAATTTTATGTTAAATCATTTTAATTTTAAATTAAAACGTGATGTTACGATAATAGTTCCTGGTGAAGCTTTTGTTTCAAATAAAAGAGTTATTTCTACAATCCTTGGTTCGTGTGTTGCTGTTGTGCTCTGTGACGAATCAAACAATTTAATTGGAATGAATCATTATGTTCTAGTTAAGTCAGATCTTGAGATATCTCCTGATCAAAGGGGAAGATATGGGGTTTATGCTATTCCTATGTTAATAAATGCGATGTTAGAAAATGGGGCTAATAAAAGTAATCTTAAAGCCAAGCTTTTTGGGGGAACTAATTTTATGGCAAAAGGATCGGTTAAGGTAGGGCTTGAAAATTCAGAATTTGCCGTTAATACATTAAATAAGTATCGTATTCCAATCTTAGCTAAAGATTTTGATCAATCTAAGTCGCGAAAGATTTTTGCTTTTCCTGAAAACTTTAAAGTTATTGTGGAATATCCAGACGGAACAAAGGTTTTTTAATTTTGCCTAATGATGATTTTTTTAAAAAATCTCTCAATCAATTTCAATATGAAGCAGTTACTACTATTGAAGGCGCTCTTTTAATTATTGCTGGTGCTGGCAGTGGAAAAACAAGGGTTGTTACTCATAGAATAGCGTATTTGCTTTCAAAAGGCATTGCTCAGAGGGAAATTTTGGCCTTGACTTTTACCAACAAGGCTGCTAATGAAATGAAAGATAGAATTAAAAAAATTTTAAAAAGTCCTCTTAGCAATCTTATGGTTTCAACTTTCCATGCTTTTGGGCTTTTCTTTTTAAAAGAAAATTATAAATTATTAGGATATAGAAAAAACTTCAGCATTTATGATGACAATGATAGAATCTCTCTTCTTAAAGAAATTTTACTTGATGAAGGTCTTTTTAATAAAAAAGTTTCTTTAAATTCACTTAGTAATGTTATTTCGCTTTTAAAAAACGGTATTCTTGCTCTTAATGATTTAAAGGTAGAAGATTTAAATATTTATAGGCTTTATGAAGAGCGCTTAAGGCTTTATAATTCTTTTGATTTTGATGATTTGATTTTAAAACCAAAAGAATTGTTAAGTAGTAATTCTGATATTAGAAATAAATATTCTAAAAGATATAAGTATGTTTTGATTGACGAGTTTCAAGATACTTCTTTGATTCAATATAATTTTATTCGTCTTTTAATAAATCATAATAATTTGTGTTGTGTTGGTGATGATGATCAATCGATATATTCTTGGCGTGGGGCTAATTACAACAATATGTTGCAATTTGAAAAAGATTATAATGTTAAAGAAATAAAGCTTGAACAAAATTATCGTTCTGCAAAAAATATTTTAGATGTAGCCAATTCTGTGATTTTAAATAATAAAAATAGAAAAGAAAAAACTTTGTGGTCTTCAAAGATGTGTAGCAAAGTTATAGATATTTTTATATTTGAGGATGAAATTCAAGAATCTGAGTTTGTTGCAAGTCGAATCATGCAGCTTTCAGGGCTAGAAAGTTTTAAGTCTAAAAAGATAGGAGTTCTTATGAGAACGAATGCTCTTTTTAAAAATGTTGAGATGATTTTTAGAAGACAGGGCATAAAATATAAAGTTTCAGGGGGAACATCTTTTTTTCAGAGAAAAGAAATAAAAGATATTATTTCTTATTTAAATGTAATAATAAATCCTAAAAGTGATTATGATCTACTTAGAATCATTAATGTTCCAAGAAGAGGGATTGGTAAAGAATATTTGAAAAAAATTAGAGATATAGCAGACAAGAAAGGTTGTTGCATATATGAGGCCCTTTGTGACATTACTTTTTCTTTTGCAAACATTTCTAGTTATGATAAAGCTTTAAATAAGCAGGTCATTGAAAGCATAGAAGATTTTGTTTCTTTTATTGAAGAGTATCAGTATAAATTTAGTATAACAAAAAACGGTTATTCTAATATAATCAAAGAAATGATAGAAAGCATTGAATATTGGGGATTTTTAGTTAATGAGAATCCCAATTCAATCAAAGTAGCTGAATATAAATATCAAAATATAGAAGGGTTTTTAAGTATAATTAAAAATTGGGAATCCAAACAATTTGGTGAATTGAGAGATTTAAGCAGTTTTTTAAATTACATAGTTCTACAATCTAACGAAGTTAATGAGGAATCTGAAAATATTAATATTAATTTAATGACAGTACATTCTGCTAAAGGTTTAGAATTTGATTATGTATTTTTTATTGCCGTTGAAGACAATATTATTCCTCACCATAGAATCATTGAAGATAGTGAGGTTAACTTGGAAGAAGAGAGGCGAGTTTTTTATGTTGCATTAACTCGCGCAAAAGATTCTCTTGTTATTACTATGGCTAATAAGCGGAAAAAAGATAGGCAAATTTTTGATCAGTTGCCTTCAAGATTTATTTCAGAAATTCCTAAAGAATTTTTGAATTTTAATTATTATGCAGATTTTGTTGAAAACAAAGCTTAACCATCATTATTAAATTTATTGAATGAATTTAAAGATTAATTTAGTATATTAATATGAATAATTATAGATTAAATCTAAGTATATTTATGGATTTAATTTAATCAAAGGAAAGTTATTATGAGTATTGTAATTGATTATTTTAAAGAGATATCAAAAATTCCAAGATGTTCAAAAAATGTTAAAGGAATTATTAATTTTATTAAGCAAAGAGCCAAAGAATTTGGTTGTTCTTTTAAAGAAGACAGTGTTGGTAATATTGTGGTGCAGATAAAGTCAAATAATAATATTGATATGCATCCTATTATTTTACAATCTCATGTTGATATGGTTTGTGAAAAAAATGAATCCAGTTTACATAATTTTGAAACAGATCCAATTGAAATTGTTGAAGAGGATGGATATCTTAAGGGAGTGGGGACTACTCTTGGAGCGGACAATGGAATTGGAGTGGCTATGATGCTAGGGATTATGAGTGAAGCGAATAGTTTCCTTCATCCCGATTTGGAACTTCTATTTACTGTTGATGAAGAAATAGGTTTAATAGGCGCTCTTGAGCTTGATCCTAATTTATGTAGCGGCAAAAGCCTTATTAATCTTGATGGAGAGGAAGAAGGCTATTTTTTAGTTGGTTGTGCGGGATCAAGACTTGTTGAGATTGTTTTTTCTCCTAAGTATAGCTTTGTAACGAAAAGAACAAAGGTAGAGATTTTGTTTAAAGGGCTTAAGGGTGGTCATTCTGGAGCAGATATTCATTTAGATTTAGCAAATTCTTTAAAATTAATGTTTTTTGCTCTTTTTGAAATTAAAGCAAATCTTAATTTTGAAATTGAAGGTATTTTTGGTGGAAACAGTAGCAATGCAATTCCAAATGAAGCCAAGGCTATAATCTTTATAGATGATATTGATTATGATTTATTAAATAAAGAGCTTAAACTTTTCTTACTTAAAGTTAAAAGTATATATTCTCTTGAGGATGAATTTGATGTTATTGTTAATAAAAGAGAATTTTCATCTGTTAAAGTTTTTGATGAAGATAGCAAAAATAAGCTTTTAAATATGGGAATGGGATTTTTACATGGAGTTCAAAAAGTAGAAAATTATGAAAATAAGCTTATAAAGACCTCTTTAAATTTTTCAAGTCTTTTAAAAGTGCAAGACGATTATATTTTTACTTTTTTAATAAGATCTTTATTGGATTCAGACAAAGATTATGTTTGCAATCATTTGCAATCAATAAGTGATTTATCAGGGTCTAATTTGCGTGTAATTTATGATGATCCTTCTTGGAAGCCTGATAAGAATAGCAATCTTTTAAAACATCTTCAAGATGTGTACAAAGAGATGTATCTTGAATCTGCTAATGTTTCCTTAATACATGCAGGACTTGAAACAGGCATAATATCTTCTAAGTTGGGGGGTATAGAATCTGTTACTCTTGGGCCTTGGATTGAATGGCCTCATACTACTAGAGAAAGAGTAAATATATCTTCAACTATTAGAGTTTATGATTTTTTGAAAAAAAGTTTAGAAAGATTTCAAAAATTTTAGTTTTAAAAATTTAGTGGTTTATTATAAATTTTTTAATGAAAGCTATAAGGTTTTTATTATTTTTATCTTTTATTGACTTAGGAATTAAATATTTATAAAATATTATAATAATTATATTCACTAGTTATTGGTGGTTGTAGCTCAGTTGGTAGAGCGTCGGGTTGTGGTTCCGAATGTCGCGGGTTCAAGCCCCGTCAATCACCCTTTATCAATTTTATTTTCAACTGCATTCATAGCTCAACTGGATAGAGCAGCGGACTTCGAATCCGAAGGTTGCAGGTTCGACTCCTGCTGAGTGCGAAATTATTATTTATTTAGTAGGTTGTGCATACTTGCAAAAGCTTTTAAGTTTTTGTATACTAGTTTGAGTATGAAGTATGCAGGAGTGGTGGAATTGGCAGACACGCTAGACTTAGGATCTAGTGCCTTTGGCGTGTGGGTTCGACTCCCACCTTCTGTAAAAGTGCGAAAGTAACTCAGGGGTAGAGTGTCACCTTGCCAAGGTGGAAGTCGCGGGTTCAAATCCCGTCTTTCGCTTTTTAATAATTATCAATAAGGTTTAATTGAGGCATTAACAGTGATTTTGAGTAAAGATATTAAGCTTCTTCCAGGTTCAAAAGTTGAGGTTATCATTAGAGTTTCAAAAGGTGTTGTTCAGGAAAAATATAATTCATTATTGCAAGATTATTCTTCCCGACTTAAGATTCAAGGTTTTAGAATTGGAAAAGTTCCTATTAATATTATTGAAAATAAATATTCTGAGGGTTTAAGAGCTACTCTTTTAGAAGAAGTTATTAATAATTCTCTTAAAGAATTTTTCAAAGAAGAAACAAAAATGCCCTTAAGTTATGCTACTCCTACTATAAAGGAAAAAAATTTAAGATTAAATATTGATGAAGATTTTGAATTTACTTTTGTATATGAGACTTATCCTGAATTTAAAATTCCAAGTTTTGATGAGATTGATGTTAAAGTGGAGGTCCCTGAAGTTTTTATTGATGATTCTGACATTGATGATGAGATTAAGAATCTTCAAGTAGAAAATTCAATTATCATTGAAGATGAGGAAGGAGTTGTCAAGAAAGATAGCATTGTTAAAGTAGATTTTGTTGAGCTTGATGACCTTTTAAATGAGATAGTATTAACAAAAAGACAAGACTTTGTTTTTACGGTTGGAAAATCTGAGACCTATTATGATTTTGACAAAGATGTAATTGGCATGAGAATAAATGAAGAGAGAGTTATAGAAAAATCTTATATTGCAGATTACAAATTTGAAGAACTTGCGGGTTCTTTAAGAAAATTGAAGGTTAAGATCAAGAGTATTAAAAAAAGAGATCTTCCTTTAATAGATGATGAGTTTGCAAAGGATATTAGTGGCAGATATAATACGCTAGATGATCTTAAAAATTTTATAAGATCTAATCTTTTAAACATTGTTGAAGAAAAAAAAGAAACTTTAAAGCTAAATAAATTTTTTTCTACTATTTCTGAAAAATTAGAAATAGACATTCCCCATTCAATGATTGAGGCTGAAATTGAAATTGCTTTTAAGGATTCTAGAAGACAAAATAAAAATAATATGAGCCTTGAAGAGTTTAAAAGTATGTTTTATTCGTCAGGATCTATTGGTAGTGATAATTTAAAAGATGAGATTCTTAGAAATTTGAAATCTAAGTTGATAATTCAGAAAATGGTAGATTTAGATCCAATTAAAGTTACTGATAGCGATGTTGAGGATGAAATGGCCAGGCAGTCTGAGAATTCAGGTGTAAGTTATGAGGAGATTAAAAAATTTTATGAAGATCAAAATTTGATTTCTTATTTAAAGGGTGATATCAAAAGGAAAATAGCTAAGAAAAAAATTTTGGAAAATCTTAAAGAGGTAAAGGGCAAAAAAATTTCTTTTAAAGATTTTGTTAATTATAAAATTTGTGAGTAAGAAAAATGGAGTTTATGCATAATTTAATACCCACTGTAATAGAGAGTACGGGAAATTATGAGAGGGTATTTGACATATATTCAAGGTTGCTTAGAGAGCGTATAATATTTTTGAGTGGTGAGATTAATGATACTAAGGCAGATACTGTGATTGCTCAACTTTTGTTTTTAGAATCAGAAGATTCAAATAGGGACATTTATCTTTATTTGAATTCTCCGGGAGGAAGTATTACTGCAGGTCTTGCGATTTATGATACTATGCAATATATAAAACCTGATGTAAGGACAATTTGTATTGGTCAAGCTGCTTCAATGGGAGCTTTTTTGCTTGCTGGTGGTGCTAAGGGTAAAAGAGAATCTCTAGCTTATTCTAGAATAATGATTCACCAGCCTTGGGGTGGAATAAGTGGTCAGGCTAGTGATATTAATATACAAGCTAATGAAATTTTAAGACTTAAAAAATTAATAATAGATATTATGTCTAATCAGATAGGGGTTGATAAGGAAAAACTGGCTCTTGATATGGAAAGAGATTATTTTATGACTTCAAGTGATGCTCTTAAATATGGTCTTATAGATAGTATCTTAGCAAGGGAGTAGTTTTATTTTCGGTAAAAGTTTTTATGGCAAGAGTAAAAGGTCAAAAAGTAAAAGAGTGTTCTTTTTGTGGACTTAGTGTCGCTGAGCTTGGCGGCAATGTTGTTATATCTAATGGAGTAGCGATTTGTCCGGAATGTTCTAAAATATGTCACAATCTTTTTAAAGAAAAGCTGTGTAAGCCATTAGATTCGAAGTCCAACGGTTTGCCAACTCCCAAACAGCTTAAAGATCATTTAGACATGTATGTTGTTGGACAAGAAGATGCAAAAAAAGTTTTATCTGTGGCTGTTTATAATCATTATAAGAGAATATTGAAAAATAATAAATATGACAATGGTATTGAGATTGAAAAATCTAATATACTTTTGGTTGGTCCTACAGGGAGTGGTAAAACTTTGCTTGCAAAAACGCTAGCTGCAGAGATGAATGTACCATTTGCAATAGCAGATGCTACAACTTTGACGGAAGCAGGATATGTTGGTGAAGATGTGGAAAATATTTTGCTTAAATTGATACATGCTGCTCATGGGGATGTTAGCTTGGCTGAGAAAGGGATTATTTATATAGACGAGATAGATAAAATTGCTAAAAAAAATGAAAACGTTTCAATAACAAGAGATGTTTCTGGAGAAGGGGTTCAACAGGCTTTGTTAAAGATAATTGAAGGCACCATTGCCAATGTTCCTCCAAGGGGTGGCAGAAAGCATCCTTATGAGGATACTATTGAAATTAATACTCAAAATATACTCTTTATATGTGGCGGTGCTTTTGTTGGACTTGAAAATATTGTTAAAAATCGAATAAATAAAAGTTCTATTGGGTTTTCAGCAATTGAAAAAAAAAATATAAGAGAAGATACTTCATTAAAGTATTTAGAAATGGAAGATTTGGTTAAATTTGGCTTAATACCAGAGTTTGTTGGTAGGCTTCCTGTGCATTCATATCTTGAAAAGTTGAATAAAGAAGATTTGTTGAGAATATTGGTTGATCCTCAAAATTCTATTGTTAAGCAGTATTATCATATGTTTAAAATGGACAATGTTGAATTGGTATTTGAAAAAGATGCTTTAGAATCAATTGTAGATGAAGCTATTTTAAAAAATACTGGAGCGAGGGGCCTTAGATCTATTTTAGAAAGTCTTCTTAAAGATGTTATGTTTGAGGTTCCTTCGATTGGTAAGGCTAAGAAGGTTATTGTTACAAAAGAATCTGTTTTAAATTCAGATATTAACCCATTAATTTTGGTGGGAAATGCAATTAAAAAACCTTGGGCAAAAGAGTTATATGAAATCAATCTTAAATATGATAAAAAATAAAAAAGAAGATCTTCCAATTGTTATTTTAAGAGAAAATGTTCTTTTTCCCAATATGACATTATGGGTAACTTTTGATAATGAATATGTAATTAATTCTATAGCTCAATCCATGTTAGAGGAAAGATTGATTTTATTTGCTTATCCAAATGAGTCCAATTATGATAAATCTAATAAGGGAGGGGTTAAAAACTTATGCTCTGTAGGTACTTATTCTAAACTTATCCAAGTTATAAAGGCCAGTAAAGATGTAGTAAAAGTTTTGGTTGAGTGTCAAAGTAGGGTTATTATAGGCAGTATTTCAAAAAAAAATGATTATTTGAGAGCCAAAGTTACTTTTGTATCCGATGTTGGTGGATTAAATAGAGAGCTTTTCACCTATTCTAAATTTTTAAAAGAAACTTATGAGGCTTATAGAAATTCTTTATCTTTAAAATCTTATGATACTGATAATGAGCCAATTAATTATTTTGAAAGTCCAAGTAAGCTTGTCGATATTATAGCTTCTAATTCAAACCTAGAAAATAACATAAAATTAGAGCTTTTGCAAGAGTTAAATGTTAAAACCAGAATAGAAAAGTTAATTGTTAATTTAAATATTGAGATTGACCTTTTAGATCTTAAAAAAGATATTAATTCTAAAGTTAGAGCCAAGTTGGATAAGGGGCAAAGGGATTATTTTCTTGCTGAACAAGTTAAAGAGATACAAAAAAGATTAGGTAAAGATGAAAACGATTATATTGACAGGTTGAATTCTAAAGATATTCCGGAAGATGTTAAATCTAAGATTGAAAAAGAAATTTCTAGATTATCTAAAATGCAGATGAATTCGCCCGATGCTAATATTATTAGAAGTTATATAGAATTAATATTAGATCTTCCATGGAATGAAAATACTGTTATGAAAAATCATTTAAGCGAGATTGAGTTTATCTTAAGAAATTCTCATTATGGTATGGATGAAGCAAAAGAAAAGATAATAAATTTTTTAGCTGTTTATCAAATTAATTCTAAGGTTAAAGCTCCTATTTTATGCCTTGTGGGGCCTCCTGGTATTGGCAAAACATCTCTTGTGGAATCTGTTGCAAGATCACTGTCTAGGGAATTTGTTAAAATATCTCTTGGTGGCTTAAGAGATGAGGCAGAAATTAGGGGGCACAGAAGAACTTATGTTGGTTCTCTTCCAGGTGTTTTTATTAGTGCGATGAAAAGATCAGGCAAATCTAATCCGGTTATTCTTCTTGATGAAATAGATAAAATTAATAGTAGCTATAAAGGAAATCCTGAATCTGCTCTTTTAGAAGTTTTAGATCCCGAGCAAAACTATAAGTTTATAGATCATTATTTGGAAATTCCTTATGATCTTTCTAATGTTTTATTTGTTACAACAGCCAATTCTCTTAATGGCATGTCAAAGCCGCTTCTGGATAGAATGGAAATAATTAAAGTTGAGGGTTATTCTTATATTGAGAAGTTAGAGATTGCTAAGATTTTTCTGATTCCAAGCATAATTAAAGAGAGTTTTTTAGACAAAGTTTATATAAGAATAGAAGATGATGTTATTTTTAATTTAATTAGAAACTATACTATGGAATCTGGTGTAAGGGGACTAAAGAGAGTTTTAACCAATTTGATTAGGAAGCTTGTAAGAGAGTTGCTTTATGAGTATTCTAAAGATCAAATCATTAAAGGCAATTTTTATTCACCAAGTTCTTTAATACATGGAAATAATTCGCTTTTTACTCATGATCCTGATATTCCAGGTATTTATAAAATAATCAATATTAATAATTATTATAATTATGTTGATACTGAATATAATTTGGATTTAATCAAGATTGATTCTTCAGGATTTGTTTATGGACTTGCTTGGACAAATTATGGTGGTACGGTTCTTCCTGTTGAGGCAACTAAGTTTGAGAAAACAGGAGACATTATCCTAACAGGTAGTCTTGGTGCTATTATGAAAGAGAGTGCACAACTTGCATATTCTATAGTTAAGACCTATTCTTCTAAGCTTAATTTTGATGTAAAGGAAAGTCCTGAAATTCATTTGCACTTTCCAGAAGGAGCAACGCCAAAAGATGGGCCTTCTGCAGGTATTACCATTGCAACAGCAATTGCTTCAATACTTTCTGATAAGAAAGTTCCTTTGGATCTTGCAATGACTGGTGAGGTCACTTTAAAGGGCTTTGTTCTTCCTGTGGGCGGTATTAAAGAAAAAGTTTTAGCAGCCTATAGAAACGGTATAAGCAAAGTTATTTTGCCCAAAGACAATAAAAAAGATTATTCTAAGCTTCCAGAGGAAGTTAAGGATAATATAGATGTTAAGTTTGTCTCCAGTTTGGAAGAAGTCTTTGATTATTTGAATATTATTTAAAAATATGCATATTTAAATTTACATTTTAGGAGTAAATATATGAAAGATGGAGTTAGAAAGCCTTCGGGCAATAGAGTGTCTTTTAGTGCTCAGCCTAATGTTAAGGGCTTAAGAAAGAATAATAGCTTTTCTTGTTTTGCTAAGAATAATTTGGGTAAAAATTTTTCAAAGGGTAAAAAAAAGGGTAAATAAAAAAAAGTGGCTAATTAAAAGCCACTTTTTTGTTCCTTTAATAATGCAGAAATAAAAGATATGTTATGCTCTCTTAGAATAATATTCTACAACCATTTGTTCATTAGCAAGTGTAGGTATCTCATCTCTTGATGGAGCATGCTTTACTTTTATGTTTAAATCATCAGCATTTACTTCTATCCAAGTTGGCAAATTTCTAAGAGTCGAAGTTTTTTCTATATTTGATCTTATTAATTTTTTTAGGCTGTCTTTTTCTTTTATTTGAATTTGATCATTTGCTCTTAGTATTATTGAAGGGATTGTAACCCTTCTTCCATTTAATATAATAATACCGTGAGAAACTATTTGTCTTGCGTGTGCTCTTGAGATGGCAAATCCAGCTCTGTATACAACATTGTCAATTCTTCTCTCAAGTATTGAGAGCAAGTTGTCTCCAGTAACACCGTGATGTTTTTTTGCTTCTTTAAAAGTGTTGGTTAGCTGTCTTTCGCTTACACCATAAGTAAACTTTATCTTTTGTTTTTCTATCAATTGTTTTCCATATTCTGTGATCTTAACTTTTCTGGCTTTCCCATGCATTCCGGGAGGATGTGGCTTTTTTTTAAGGATTTTGTCGTATTTTGGCTGCTCAAAAATGTTGATACCAAATCTCCTTACCAGCTTGCCTTTAGCTACTTGTTTTCTATTCATCAATTCCTCGCATATTAAAAATAAAGTATAGCAGGGATAGGACTCGAACCTATGACCTTCGGGTTATGAGCCCGACGAGCTACCAACTGCTCTACCCTGCGTCTTACAGTTTAAAATGTTAACATAACTTTATTATGAGTGTCAATTATTTGTTTATTATTAATTTAATTAGACTAATAAATATATATCATTTATTTCTTTATATTCTTGTTTTATGATTTTTTTAATCTCTTGTGTTTTATTTATAAAATTTTTAAAGTCATTTTCTGAATTCAAATTTATTTTGATATAAAGTACAAGTTTGTTGCCTTGATTATGGAAATTAAGCGTTTTAAAGTTTACATGTGAATTTTTTAACGTGTCTTTTACGCTTCTTTTAAGATCTATATTTTGTTTTGAAAGTAAATTGTTTGCGTTATTTATTATTACGTTAAGTCCTTCTTTTATTATGATAAAGCCAATAAATATAGACATAATTTTGTCAAAGCCACTCCACATGTAAGTTGCAAGTAGCAAGCTTAGTGTAATCCCGCCATGTGAGAATATACAGTTTTTATCAGCTGAAGCTAGTGCTAAGAGAAGTTGATTGTTGTATCTTTTCCCTATTTGGAATTTTGTCAAATATTCTATTATTTTCACTATAAAAAAAATGAAGGGGGTTAGTGGTATCCATAAGCTTTTTTTTAGAGATTTATTTGAAAATATTTCTAGTACATTTTTTTTGTCTTCTTCGCTGTGGTCGTGGTCGTGGTTATGGTCGTGTGAGTGGCTATGGGTGTGTTCATATATATTGTCATTTTTATTTTTGTTTTGGTGTATGTGTAAATTAAATCCAGACTCTCCTCCAAGAGTGATAAATTTATTTAATCCGGTTGTATTTAAAAATAGTGTAAATCCTGCTATAAGTATGATTATTCCCATGATAAAAGCTATTAAGCTTTCCATTAGTTTATGTCCATGAGGATAATGGATGGTTTCGGGTTTGCTTGTAATTTTTAGACTAAAGTAAGTTATTGTAGATAAAACAAAGTCGGCCATTACGTGGAAAGCATCGGCAATAAGTGCAAATGAATTAAACAGTATTCCAACAGTAAGCTTGGAAGATATTGATGCTACTTCGGTAAATATAGAGATTATTCCTATTCCCATTACAAATTTATCTTCTTCTATTTCAGATGCTAATTCTTTTTTATATTGAGAATCTTTATGTTCAAATCCTAAGCTTAAAAGCTCTTCTTGTATTTCAGCAATTTGGCATAAAATTGTTTTAAATTTATTTTTTTTGCCGTAGTGAATCAAATTACTAATCATTATTCTTTCTATGCCTTCTGATTTAAAATCATCATCAATATAAAAATGAATTATTTCAATTTGATCAGCTTTTGCTTTTGCTTTAAGATTTGCAATTGATTTTGAATTATTTTCAATATAAACAATACAGATATCTTCTTTTTTTAAAGGATCCACTTTTAAATAAGCAAATTTATGAATGTTTTTTAAGCTTATTACCTTGACCATAATTGTAATATTCTCCTAGTTATTACATAATTTTACTAATGTAGCATTAATGCTACATTCTATCATTTATTAAATTCAAGCTCAATCTTGGTTTTTTAGAGCAAAAGTGAGGGATTATTTTATGCGGCAAGCGGATTTTTTTGTTAAAAAGTGTAAAAAAAATATTTTAAATAACAATGATTTGCACAGTTTAATTAATAATATTAAAAATATTTTTTATGAGATTTTAAAGGAGTTTGACAGAAAGTCATTAGAAAATATATTCAATTATTATTATGAAGTCCATGATCTTAATAATAGTTTATATAGCTTTATAGAAAAATTTGTTCCAATTATTAATTTTTTATTATTTGAAGATTTGGAATATAATTTTAATTCTGCTGAAAAAAAACTTATTTTAAATTTATTTGATTTATCTGCCAATACTCTTGAAAGTGGTAAATTAAATAGGCTTGCGGGTGCTTTGGTTTCTCTAAAGATATTAAATTGACTTAATTTTTTGCAAGTTGCTATTATGTAACTCTTCTTAGCTCTTTTTTATCAAAAGGAGTTTTAAGCAAATCTTTTAATGTATAAATTTTTATTGGTATTTTGTTTTCATTAAATGATTTGGATTCTGTTATTATTATTTTTGTATCTTTATCAAAAAACTCTGACATTACTTGCAGGCATATAGCGCAAGGAATAGATTCAGGACTTGTATTAAGTAATAAAAAATCTATTATTTGTACGCCAACTTTTGCAATCATGTTTGAAATCGCGCTTCTTTCTGCACAGCAAGTTGCTCCAAAACTTGCATTCTCAACATTTGTTCCAATAAAAAAATCGTTTGCTTTAGTCTTAATGCAGGCACCCACTTTGAATTTTGAATATGGAGAATAGGAATTATTTCTAGCTTTTTCTGCCATATAAAATGCTTTATCTATATCTTCTTGTTTTAATTTTTCCACAATTTACCACCTGTTATATTTTATTAGCCATTGTGGTTTATTTTATTGAAATATTGTAATATAGTCAATGTAAAATAAGTTAAGAACTTGTTTTATGGGGGGTTTGCGATCTTTATTATGAGAGATGTTATTAATTTTATTAAAAAATATAATAATTTTATTATTATTGGGCACAAAGATCCTGATTTTGATTGCATAGGTTCGTCTTTGGCTTTATCATCTTTTCTCTCAAGAATTGGTAAAAATTCTGTTTTGTTAAATGAAGGCCCTTTTATTAGAAAAGAAATAGTTCCTTTTAAGGATAAGTTTTTATCTGAATGGCCCAATATTGATCTTTCAGAGTATTCAGTTATTATTTTAGATTGCTCGATTTTAGAGAGGATAGGTGATGAATTTATATTTTATGTAAAGAAAATGCCCATTTTAGTAATCGATCATCACATGTCTGGTGAAAGATTAGAATGTGTAGGCTATATTGATCCTTTTGCACCCTCTACCACTTTTTTAATTGAAAAATTGATCAGAGAGTTTGGATATGATCTTACAAAAGAAGAGGCTTGGTATATTTTAGTAGGATTTTGTACCGATACTGGTTTTTTTAAATTTATTTCAAGAAGTGATCCAGAGCCTTTTGAAATGGTTGCAAGACTTGTTTCAAAAGGAATAAGTCTAAAAGAAGTTTATAGCTATATAGAAGTCACCAAAAGCCTAAAATCAATAGAAACTCTTAAGTTAATGCTTAACAGCCTTGAATCTTATTGGAATGGTAAGGTTTTGTTTACATTTTTATCTTCTTCTAGTTCTGGCAAAGATGGTGGTGTTAGTGGGGTTAATGAGCTTTTTTATATGATTTTAAGCAATGTTGAGAATAATGAAATTTTGGGTATTTTAAAGGAAATGGAGGATGGTTCGATTATAGTTGGGCTAAGATCCAAAGATTCTTTTGATGTTGGTAAATTGGCAGAAGATTTTGGAGGCGGGGGGCATAAAAATGCTAGTGGATTTAGAATTAAACAAGGTTCTCTAGAGATTGTAAAAAATCGAATGTTAGCATACATTAAGGATAATATTTATTTATAATATTTTCTAAAGGGATAGTTCCTTTTGGATCAAAATCTTTAGTGAGTGTTAAAAATCCAGATTTAAATGCCAGAGGTGTTGTTCCATAAATTATTACTATGTTTTTTATCCAATTCAATTTTTTAATATGTTGAGGCGTAAGAGATACAATTACACTTATTTTATCTTTGTATTCTTTTAAATTTTCTAAATATTTTAAGCTTCCGGGTGTTGATAAACTAAATACAACTTGCTCAAATTTTTTAATTAATTTTTTAATTTCGTCGAGTTTTTGGAGGTTGATACTATTTAAAGGATAATAGTTGTAATAATAAGCATATGTATTTTGAAATATTTTTTTGCCTTCTGCAATCATTTTGTAATAAGGAGATATTATAAGGGTTTTTTTAGTCTTAGATATTTCTTTTTCTATTCTTACTTTTGTAATACCCCTTAATGTATTTTGTTCAAAAAATTTTTCACCTTCTTTTGAAGATATTTTCTCATTTTTATAGAATTTAGGATAAAGATCAGATTTATTTTTATTTTCTTTAAAGTATGCTAATTTTATTCTTAATATTCTTTTATTAGATTCAACAATATTGTTTTTTATTTCCGAATCTTTTTTCATTAAGTTTAGTAGCATGTTGTAAGCGTTTTTTTGTATATTTTCATTTAAAGATATTAAAAAAATATCACTTTTGGCTCTAACTATTCTTTCAATTGTATTGTAAATACTCTCATTATTGTATTTTGCTGCGTTCATTAATAAATCATCAGTAATTATTATATTATTGTATTTTAATTTCTTTCTTAGTATATCTTTAATTATTTTTGTTGAGGATGATGCAGGAATATTTTCTCCATTTGTAAGTTTTGGATATGCTAGATGACCTGTCATTATTACTGGGATGTTTTCTTGAATTAATATTTTATATGGCAAAAGTTCATTTAGGTTTATTTCTAGCAAATTAGAATTTATTATTGGAATATCTATATGGGAGTCAAGAGTAGTATTGCCGTGTCCCGGGAAATGTTTTGCAGTAGAAATTATTCCTCCCCGTTTTTGTCCTTTGTAAAAGGCTAGGGAAAGAAGTGATACTATTTTGGGGTTATCCGAATATGTTCTTGGACCTATTGTAAAATTATTTTCATTGCTATATATATCTACTATGGGTGCAAAGTTCAAATTTATTCCAAGCCGACTTAGCTCTTGTGCTATGTAATACCCTGTATTATAAGAATCTTTTGGAGAAAGAGATGCTGTAATTCCAAGATTACCAATTGTTTCTGATGTATTTGATTTTATGTGCTGTGTCCATCCGCCTTCTTGATCTGTTGCTACAAATAAAGGAATTTTAAATTTATTATTTTGAGATACTTTTTGAGCTTTATTAATACTTTCTGTTAAGTTTTCTAAATTTTTTGCGTTCCATCCAAAAATTTTAATTCCCCCAAGGTTTTTTTTACTAATAAAATCAAGAACAAAATTTGTTATTGATTGATTTGGATAACTTATCATGAACATTTGTCCTAAAAGCTCATGATCTTGCATTTTACTTGTCATTTCATTTATTAGTTTTTCTCTTTCCAGCGCACTCCAAAAATCAATGGAGAAGCAGTTGTTAGTTATAAAAAGAATAACAAGATAAAAATTTTTTTTCATTTAACCATAAAATAATAAATGCTAATATATTATCTATGTTTATTAGCAAATCATTTTGTATTATACTTTATAATAATGCTTTTTAATAATAGCATTGACAAAGCATTATTGAATTTATACACTTAATAAAAAGTTTAAGCTGATGTAGCTCAGGTGGTTAGAGCACTCGGCTCATATCCGAGTTGTCGTGGGTTCAAGTCCCTCCATCAGCATTAGGGGTTGTAAATGGTAGTGGGTATTATTCTTGCAGATGGCTTTGAAGATATTGAGGCCATAATCCCGATTGATATTTTAAGACGGGGTAATGTTAATATTCAAGTTATCAGTGCAAATGATAACAACGTTGTGATAAGTTCAAAAGGGGTTTCTTTTTTAACCGATGATGTAATATCAAACTGTAAGGAAAATTGTTTTGATCTAATAATCCTTCCAGGAGGCATGCCTGGAGCTACTAATCTTTTTAATTCAAAAGAATTAGATTTAATTTTAAAAGATATGAATGCTAAAGGTAAATATATTGCGGCTATTTGTGCTTCTCCAGTAGTAGTGCTTGCTGCTAAAAGTCTTCTAGGCTTTAATAAGTTTACCTGTTATCCAGGTTTGGAAAAGAATGTGCTTGATGGCGAGTTTATAGATAAAAATGTTGTTAGAAGCAATAATTTTATTACTTCTAAAGGGGTTGGGACTTCATTTGAATTTGCTTTTACTCTTCTTGAAATTGTAAAGGGTAGCCAAGTAATGGAAAATGTTAAAAAAGCAACTTTACTTTGTGAGAGTTAAATATAAAACTATTTAAAATGATTTTAATAAATAAACCAGATTTAGGTTTTAAAATTAAAAATTATTAATTTTTTGGAATTAAATTATAAATGTTTTCAAGAATAGTTAATTCTTCGTTTGTTTTTATTACTAGTATTTTTACTTTGCTATTAGTGGTTGATATTTCAGATTCTAAATTCTTGTTTTGGGCCATTTCATTTTTTTCAAGGTCCAATTCTATTCCAATTTTTTCAAACCCTTTTAGTGCAAGATCTCTTATTTTATAATCAACAATTCCAATTCCACCTGTAAAAACTATTGCATCAATATTAAAATCAAGAGCAGCAATGTAAGACCCAATATACTTTTTTATTCTATATGTCATTATATCTATTGCAAGTTTTGATTGATATTCTCCTTCTTCAATTTTGTTCCATATATCTCTCATGTCATTTGATTTTTCAGAAATTCCTAGTATGCCGCTTTCTTTATTTAATATTTCTTCAATTTGTTTGGTGGTTTTATTTAATATAGTGCTCATCAAATTAATAATTGATGGGTCTATATCACCGCTTCTTGTTCCCATTACAAGCCCTTCAAGTGGAGTAATTCCCATGCTTGTGTCATAAGATTTTCCATTTTTAACAGCATTAATGCTTGCTCCATTTCCAAGATGCAATATTATTAAATTTAGATTATCTATTTTTTTATTTAAAATTTCTGAAGTTCTTTTTGTTATGTACGAATAAGAAAGGCCATGAAAGCCATATTTTCTAATATTGTATTTTTTATACCAAGAATATGGAATTGCATAAAGAAAAGCATGTTCTTTTATAGTTTGATGCCATGAAGTATCAAAGCATAAAACTTGTTTTACATGTGGTAAAATTTTAAGCACTGCTTCTATTGCGATGATTGCATTTGGGTTGTGAAGTGGAGCAAGTTCAGAGATTTGTTTTAATTTATTTAAAATACTGTTTGTAAGAATTACTGAATTTTTAAGGCTTGAGCCCCCATGCACAACTCTGTGTCCTATTATTTCAATTTCACTAATAGTTTTAAGGATGTTTAAATTGCTGTTTAACAGCATTTCAAACATTTTCTCTATTGCTTTTTGATGATTTTCAATTCCTTTTTCAAATCTTTCTGTTATTGATCCGTCAGTATTTATAATTTTTATGATTGATTTTTGTGATTTTATTTTTTCAACAATTCCAGATATTATTTTTTTTGAATTTTCATATTGATAAATAGCAAATTTTAACGAAGAACTTCCTGTGTTTATGATTAATATCTTCATTTTTTTTCCTTTTGCATTTGACAAGCTATGTGTTTGTTTTTAGTAAGTTAATATTTTTATATATGTAATTTATTTTCTCAGATTTTTCAATATTTTTAAAGCTTAAAAATATTGATTTTTGATATGAGGGATTTAACATTAATAAATTGGGATGTTTTTGAAGTATTTCTATTATTTTTTCCATAGGAATGCTTTCTATATTTTTATATTCTATTTCTAAAGTTTTGTTTGTTTCTTTTAATTTTGTTATATTTAAATCTTTTGCTAAAATCTTAAGTTCAGCCAACATTAATAGATTATTTATTTCTTTGGGTATTGGGCCAAAGTTGTCGTGAAGCTCTGATCTTATCTTTTTACTTTCTTCTTCAGTTTGAATTTTAAAGATTTTTTTGTAGATTAGTATTTTATCCTGTTCATTTTTTGCATAATTTTCAGGAATAAAGCCACTATAGTTAATTTCAATATCAACTTCTTTTTCTGATGAGATTTTTCCCATTTTCTTTTCAATTGCTTTATTTAGCATTGTTAGATAGTAATCCAATCCAATAGACTCAATTTCTCCGTGTTGTTCTCTACCAAGTAAATTTCCAACACCTCTTATTTCCATATCTTTCATTGCTATTTTAAATCCTGCTCCTAGATCTGAAAATTCGGTTATTGCTCTTAGTCTTTCAATAGAGCGTTCATTTAGCTTTTCGCTATCTTGGTATAAAAAATAAGCATAAGCTTTCTTAGATCCTCTTCCAACTCTTCCTTTTAGTTGATATAGCTGTGCAAGTCCAAACTTGTTTGCATTATTTATTATTATTGTATTTGCATTTGGAATGTCTATTCCATTTTCAATTATTGTTGTTGCCAATAAAATTTGATATGCTTTTTTAATAAAATTGTGCATTATGTCTTCAATCTCATCTCCTGTAAGTTTTCCATGAATTATTGCAATTCTTGCGTAAGGAGTTAATTTTTCAATGAGCGTTTTTAAATAATGCAGTTCTTCAATATTGTGATTTACTAAAAAAACTTGACCATCTCGAGATAGTTCACTTTCAATTGCATGTTTTATTAAAAGTTCGCTAAACGATTCTAAATAAGTTTCTATTTTTACTCTGTTTTTAGGTGGAATTTTTAAAACGGAAATATCTCTGAGCTTAATTAGTGACATGTGAAGAGATCTAGGAATTGGTGTTGCAGAAAGAGCAAGACAATCAACCGAAATTCTTATTTCTTTAAGTTTTTCTTTTTCTTTTACACCAAATCTTTGTTCTTCATCAATTATTATTAATCCTAAATTTTTGCAAGTGAATTTTTTTGAAAGAATTTTGTGTGTTCCTATGATTATATCAATTTTTCCACTTTTCATTTCTTTTAAAATCCGGTTTTCTGTATTATTTTTTATAAATCTGCTTAATACTTCGATTTTGATTGGAAAATTTTTAAATCTTTTTTTAAATGTATTGAAATGTTGTTCTGCTAAGATGGTCGTTGGTGAGAGTACAATAACCTGTTTGTTTCCCATTACGGCTTTAAAAGCAGCCCTCATGGCAACTTCAGTTTTTCCAAATCCAACATCTCCACAAAGAAGGCGGTCCATCACTTTGAAACTCATCATGTCTTCTTTTATTTCTTTTATTGCTCTTATTTGATCTTGAGTTTCATCGTATGGAAATTCAGATTCAAATAACAATTGCAATTCGTTATCTTCTGGGTATTTAATACCTTTAATGCTTTCTCTTTTTGAATAAAGTTCTATTAATTTGTCTGCAATCTCTTCGATTCTTTTTTTTGCATTTGCTTTGTTTTTTATCCATGTTTTAGAACTGATTTTATCTAATTTAATATTTTTAGGATCACTTCCAATGTATTTTTGGATTAAATTTGTTTGTTCAATTGGAATAAATAGTTTTTCTCCTTCAGCGTATTCAATCTCAATATAATCCTTTTCAAGAGAGCTTGTTTTTATTCTCTTTATTTGCCTAAATATACCAATTCCATGGTTTATGTGAACTACATGGCTATTTTTCTCAATCTCAACGAAAGAGTCAATAGCTTTTGTTTTTGAAGATTCAAAGGTTTTGTTTATTTTTTGCCCCGTATTGAAAATGTTTGATTCTAGAATAATAGCAATTTTTTCTTTTTCTATTATTAAAGAGCTAGATATTTTTAAAACCTCAATTGATATTTTTGGTAATTCTTTGAAAATATATTTAAGTTTTTCTTTTTGTGATTCAGATTCTGCTGCAATAATGATTTTAAATCCATTTTTTAGCCAATTTTCAAATTCCTTTTTTGTAAGCGCTATATTTGAAAAAAAGTTTCTCTCACTTTCGATTGTAAATTCTATAATTTCTTTGGATTTAGGGCTTTTAATTTTTGAAAATAAAACATAGCTTTTTAGATTAAAGGTTTTAGAATTTAAGAGAATTCTTTTTGGATCAATTATATTTTTGCCAGCTTCTTTTGCTTCTTTATAAAGCTTTTCGTATTCTTGGTGTATTTTTTCAATTTCTTTTTCTAAATTGTTAATTTCAAAGTTTACAATAGGTGTATGTTTATCAATCTCATCAATTAAGTAAGTATTTGCTACTAGTGGATAAAACATTTCTTCTGTTTTTGTTTCTTTTTTTAAATCTAACTCTTTAAGAATCTTTTTATATTCAGTGGGTTTAATCTTTGTTTTTAGAGTGTTAATAGCTTCTTTGTTCCAAATAATTTCTTTTTTTGGAAGAATTTGGAATTCTAAAATTTTATTATCATGTTTTAATTGGGTTAAGGGATTGAATTTTCTTATTTCTTCTATTTTGTCAAAGTTTAGTACAATCCTTATTGGATTTTGCTCTCCAAAGGGGTATAGATCTATAATTTCTCCTTTTATTGTAAATTCTCCTGGAATTGTTACTCTGAATGTTTTTTCATATCCCAATGATATAAGAGTTTTTTCAAAGTTTGTTGTATTAATATTGGTATTTTTTTCAATTTTATATATGTTCTTTAGTATTGTATTTTTATCAGGTATTTTGCTAAGCAATGATTTTAAGACCGTAATATATATTCCAGGATTTTTTCTATAAAAATTGATTAGAAATTTGATTCTTTGGTTAAAGATCGTATTTTTTGAGCCAATGCCCTTGTATACAAGGGGGCTAAAATAGTTAAGCTCAAAGATTTGACTTGTAATTACTTGTAAATCGTTTTTGATTTTATCTAATGTGTGCTCGTCTTTAACTATTAATATTATTTTTCCGGTTTTACTATATTCTTTGATTTTTTTAATTAAAAAGGCTTTGAAAAATCCTTCGTATCCTGTTAATGAAAAAAATGTATTTTGTTCTAAAAATTCTTTCATTTTTTTTAAATTGGAATTATTTTTTAATATTTTTGTTAGTTCTTCATCTATATTCATTTTTTACCTTTTTGTTTAATTAATTTAGTATAATAATATACTATAGGGATTATTACTTTCTTTATATATAATGTGGTTAGGTTTTTAGGGGAGCTTATGAATATTAGAAAATTGTTTTTTTTTATTTTTTTTATGAATATTTCTTTTGTTTTGTTTGCTGGGGATTACAAGGGCCTTGATTTTAAAATTAAGTTTTTCAATCAATCTATTTATCGTGTTAATAGTAATGTTTTTATTGAAGTTTCTCTTAGCAATGCATCTGAGAGTGTTTTAACTTTAGAAATAGGCGATATTAATTCTTTTGGCTTTGATTTTGATGTTACTGATACCACCAATATTAAAGTTAAAAGACCTATTGAATATGTTAAAAAGAGATCTAAAAATGTTGCAATCCCTGTTAGAAATATGAGCTTGAGACCTAATGAAAAATTTTCTGTAGTTATTAATTTAAATCAATTTGTTAAGTTTAGTAAAGATGGAGTTTATTTTGTTAAGGGTATTTTTTTCCCAGACATTTCAGATCCATCTAAGAAAAAAGAATCCAATATTATTACGCTTTTTTTAAATGATGGTTTTGATGAAAATCCAGGCAGTATAGATCTTGTTAATTTGTCTGAAAATAATGATATTCAAGATATCTTGAAAAAGAAAAAATTGTCTCCCGATGAGATTGTCAAATATTTGTTAAAGGCATTGCAGCTTGGAAAAAAAGAAAAATTCTTTTTATATCTTGATATTGAAGGTTTGTTATTAAATGACAAAAGTAAGGCATACCTTTATAAGCAAAAGTTATCACCTGTTCCTAATAAAAATGCAGTTGAAGAGTATAAGGAATATTTGTGGAATTCTAATAATTCAGATATTTCAAAAGCACCAAATAAATTTTCTATTATTGAGACGACTTATTCTGATACTTCGGGCAAGGTGATTGCTGATTTATATTTTGACGATGGGCAATTTTATATTTCCAAAAGATATACTTTCTTCTTCAAAAAATATGATTATTATTGGATAATTTATGACTACATTGTTCAAAATACTGGCATTAAGGAAAAGTAAAACTTTTTGTGTTTTGCAAATTATAGAGCTTATTATATTATTTTATTTTTTAATAATAAGTCCTGTTAATCTTAATGCAGATTTTGAGTATAGGGTTGTCAAAGGAGATACTCTTTTTTCAATTGCAATTAATCACAAAGTCAAAGTGAGCGATCTTAAAAGGATTAATAAACTACGTGTTGACAATATTAAGGCAGGTCAAATATTAATTATTCCAAGTGATTCTAATTTAAGTCAAAACATTGCCCATAAGGTCAATCATTCGTTTAGTTCGCTAGAATCTGTTAATAAAGGGATAATTTTTTACACTGCAAAAGAGGGCGATTCTGTTGAGAGCGTCTCAAAGCTTGTTGGACTAAGTCAAGAAGAGATAATAGCTTGGAATGATTTGCGTTCTAAAGATCTTAAGGTTGGAATCAAGCTTGTATTAACTGAGCCTGATTTTTTAAAGCCTTATGTGGTTAAGAAAGGTGATTCACTTTCAAAACTTTCTCAGGATTTTGATATTAGTTCTAAGGATGTTTTAAAATTTAATTTTCTTAATGATGATAAATTAAAGATTGGACAGCGACTTTTTTTAAAGAAAGCTACCAAGAATGTTAATTTTCATTATGTTAAAAGAGGGGAAACTCTTGGTAGAATAGCTTATATTTATGGTGTTACCGCCAAGGATCTTGTAGCTCTTAATGGCAATCGGGCTGTTAATCTTAAAGCGGGTTCATTGTTAAATGTTTTAAAGATTGTAAATAATGATTTAAAATCTGTTAAGGGAGATTTAAAAATTGAAAAAAAAATAGATGATAATTTTATTTATCATTCAGTTGCTGTAGGGGAGACTTTATATAGCATTGCCAGACATTATGGTGTTTTAATTGAGGATCTTAAAAATTGGAATAATTTAAATAGTAACAATATTATGCATGATCAAAAATTGAAAATTTTTGATAAAAAACTTTCAATTGATTCTTCTGCAATTAAAACTAAAAACGATTTATATGTTAAAAACAAAGTCGATTCTAGCTCTAATGCTTCTAATAAAGTGCAAACAATAGTGAATCTTCCCTCAAGTAAAAACAAAAAGATAAATTTAAATACTTTTGGAATTGCTGCTCATCAAGATATTTTTGATGTTAGCTCTTTAGTTATTTTAGATTCTAAAATACCAATATTTGAGGTTGTTGGTGACTTCTATTATTGGTGTAGACCAAGAAAGATAAGTCAGCCAAGTGAGTTTTATTCAGAAGATTGGCATTCTCCTTTGAATTCTTATAAAAAGGCAACTCAACTTTTCAAAAGTTTTGAAAAGTTAGTAAATTCTAGGTTTAATAAAGGATCAAGACTTAAGGATAAGTTAATAATTCTTGATCCAGGTCACGGCGGTCTTGATCCTGGAGCTATTGTTAAGTCTAGAGATGGTCTTGGAAATGAAGTTTTTGTTGTTGAAGATGAATATGTATATGATATTGCTTTAAGGCTTTATGTATACCTTAAGGAAGAAGGAGCCAATGTTGAATTTACTATTTTAGCTCCTGACCATTTAATTAGGAATAGTGTTTTTGCTAACAATACTTTTGTTAATGTTAAAAACGAGGTTTACAATGATTATGATTTAAATAAAAATGATACTGTTGATTCCTGGATAAGCGGCACTCCATCAGGCCTTAAAAAAAGATTGGTCGTTGTTAAAAACATTGTTAATAAATATAAGCATATTAAAGATAAGGATATAGCCTTTTTCAGTTTGCATGCGGATAATAGTGTTGGAGCGCCTAAGAGTATGGGGTTTTATTATCAAAAAGATGACGATAAGAAATATGATATTCATTCAAAGTCTGCAGCAGAAAAAATTACAGAAGGAATGAAAAGAAGTTTTTATATTAAGGGTCAAAATCTTCATGTTTTAAGAAATAATATAGTAATGACTAAGCTTTTAGTAGAAGTTAGGAATTTAGCATTTCCAGAGGAAGCTTGGTCTATTAGGTCTTCTAAGCTTAGAGATCAAGATTCTAAAATTCTTGCTAATGGGATTTTAAAAATATTGGAAAATAATTGACAAAAATTTTTAAATTTAAGATAATATTTCTAGTGTTCAATTTCCCCTATAGCTCAGTGGTAGAGCGGGTGGCTGTTAACCACTAGGTCGGAGGTTCGAGTCCTTCTGGGGGAGTTAATCAGCATCAATTGGGTTTTTAGGTCTGTTTTTGTTATTTTGAAGTAATTAAGTCTTTCTAAGAGTTTTTTGTTGTTTCCATGTCCTAAACAAAGGTGTTTTTGTATTTTTTGTCTATTTTCTTTTGAGTTTTCTCCTATTATGCCAAGTTCTAACAAATCGCTTAATGTTAATAAATCTTTTTGATTATCTTTAGATAAAGTGCCAACTCCTTTGAGTATCTTTATTATTTCTTTTTTATTTACTGATTCAACTTCAGTGTTTTTGGTATTAAGATATGCATGTTTGATTTTATTATTTTCTCCTAGGTGTTTGACTATTTTTTGTCTAATAATATTTCCAGATTTATCGCTGTCTGTTAAGATTATTATTCCTTTGTATTTTAAGGCTTTTTTTAACAATTCAATGGTTTCAGTTTTTAAAGCAAATCCTTTTGTTTCTATTACTGTGCAGTCAAAAGATTCTTTGATTCTTTTAAGATCATCTTTTCCCTCAACCACAATTATTTCTTTTATTTTTTCCAATTTTAAATTCCTTTTTCAAAGAAAGCCCTTAACAATTTAATTGCTTCTATGTGGTCAGCTATTGATACTGTTTCTCGCAGGGAATGCATTGCCCACATTGGTGTTCCAATGTCAATAGTTTCTATTCCTGTTCTTGCATTTGAGATTGGACCAATTGTTGTGCCTGGATTAACATTTGCTTTCATTATTATTTCTTGAATCTTAATATTATTTTTAATAGCTAAATTTTTTAATTTTGCAAATCCTGTTGAAGTTGTTGCATATCTGAAATTGGCGCTATTTTTTACAAATACGCCTTTACCCAGAGTTGCTTGATAGTTTGGATCATGTTTAGATGCATATCCTGGATGAATGCCGTGAACGCTGTCAATCGAGATATTAAATGATTTGTTTGTTTTTATTAAATGCTCTTCTCTGGTTAAATTAAGAGCAAGATCGATTCTTTCTAAAACTTCTGATAAAAAATTTGAATCAGCACCTCTTGAGGTTAAAGATCCTACTTCTTCGTTATCAAAAAATACAGCTATTTTATTTTTATCATTGCTTGTATGAACATAAGAATTCATGATTGCATGGCATCCCGATTTGTTGTCAAGATTTTTAGAAGCCAAAAATTCTCCTTCAGTTCCTATTATTTTGGAAGGTTGTGATTCTGTAAATATTAGATCACAAGATAGAAAATTTTTATGTTCTATTCCAAGTTGTTCTAAGATAGTATCTTTTATTGTTTTTTTTGTGCTGCTTATTACTGTTAAATTGTCATGAGCATTATATTTAAATCCTTCGTTAATTTGTCGGTTTAAATGTATTGCAAGGTTTGGAATAATTCCTATGTTTTCGATATTGATTAATTTTGAATCAATATGATCATTTTTTTTGAAATATACAATTCCTGCTAAGCTTAAGTCTCTGTCAATCCAAGTAGAAATTATTGGGCCACCATAAATTTCAATGTGGTTGTAAAACACCCCACTTGTTTTTTCTGTTGCATCTATTTTTAATTTTAATCCCGGACTGTCTGTATGTGCTGCTGCTATTAGAAACGGCTCATATTTTTTTTTGACATCAATATTAAAGGCAATAAGGCTAGTTCCTTCTTTTTTTATGTAATACGATCCTGTTTCAATTTTCCATTTTTCATCAAGTTGTAATTGTTGTGCATTAAAATAATTTATTAATTTCTCTTCAATATAGTTTACTAGGTGATAAGGGGTAGGACTATTGTCTAATAGGCTTTGAAAAAATTTTGGGTCTAGTGTTTTATCGTGCACCATAGGTGTTCTCCTTTACTTTTGTTGCTTTATATCTGTATATTCTATTATAATAGGTTTTAACTGTTAGTTGGGAGTTTGTTATGAAAAAATATTTTATTAGCTTGAGTTTATCGATTATTTTTTTTGCTTGTAGCTCTAATGTTGAAATTGAGTTAAATGATGATATTAGTGGTATTGTTTCAATATTTGTTAATGTTAATAGAGAATTTGAGAAAATTAGAAAAGAACTCTTAACAACTTTGGTGGGAGAGGAAATTGCAAGTATGCCTCTTTTCCCTGTAGATGAAATAAAAAAATACTTTAAAAATGGAGAGGAAAAGCTTGGATTTAAGCTTTTGAGCATTAAAACCCAAGGAGATTCTATTAATTTAGTTGTTAAGTTTGATAATTTAATTAAAATTTTAGGCGATTATATGAAAAAAACTGATATATCTGTGTTTAAGATAGAAAAAAAAGATGGTAAAAATATTATTGAACTTAATATTAATTTGGAAAATGCTACTAAGAATATTAATGAAAATAAAGAATATATTAGTGATGCACTTGCGGCTCTTTTGCCATCGGATGAGATTCCAATGTCTGCCAAAGAATATAAAGATGTTTTGGTTTATTTTTTATCGGATTTTACTTCCAAAGCAAGCGAACTTATTGACAATTCAAAACTTAATCTTATAGTTAAAACTTCTAGAAATGTTCAAGAACAATTTGGATTTAAACAAATTAACTCAAACACACTAAGGTTTGAGATGGATATGGTTAAAGGATTAAGTCTTGAAACACCAATAAAACTTAGATTAGTTTATTGACTGGGTTAAAGAATATAAACTTAATCGTTTATATTCTTGTATTCTTTTTTAAAAATTCCCATTAAAACAGCTGTTATAATAGATCCTACTAGGATAGATATTATCCACATTAATGGGTTTACTACTATTGGTAGAATGAATATTCCGCCATGTGGTGCTATAACTTCTACCTTGAAAAGTGCAGAAACAAATCCTCCTACAGATGAGCCTAGTATGCATGCGGGTATCACCCTTAAAGGATCTGCTGCTGCAAATGGAATTACTCCTTCTGTAATAAAGCATGCTCCTAAAAAATAACAAACCTTTCCGGATTCTCTTTCTTCTTTTGAAAATCTGTTTTTAAATAAACTTGTGGCAAGAGCAATTCCTATAGGGGGTATCATTCCTCCTGCCATTATGCTTGCATGAGGAATATAATTTTTTGCAGTTATCATTGCAATTCCAAATGCATATGCAGCTTTATTTACAGGTCCTCCCATATCTATTGCCATCATTCCTCCTAGCAAAGCCCCAAGCATTGCCATATTAGTTCCGCTAAGTTGATTTAGCATATCTGTTATTGAGTTATTAATAACAGATATTGGGCTAAGTATTACATATATCAAAATTCCTGAAATTATAACTGATAAAAAAGGGTAAGTTAATACCGGATTTATTCCTCTTAAATTGCCAGGAATAATTTTGTCAGATATTTTTTTTACAGCTAGTGTAACGTAGCCTGAAATAAATCCTGCTAAGATACCTCCTAGAAATCCTGCATTTCCATTGCTCATCATTAATCCTGTAATCATTCCGGGTGCAAGTCCTGGTCTTTCTGCTATGCTAAATGAAATATAACCAGCAAGTATTGGGATCATTAAAGCAAATGCGCTTCCACCGCCGATTTGCATCAGAATATCTGCTATTTTATTGTAGCTTGGATCGTTTATGTCAAATGCTTTGATTCCAAACATGAATGATATTGCTATTATTATTCCTCCTGAAACTACAAATGGAAGCATAAATGAGACCCCATTCATTAGGTGTTTATAAATTCCAGTTTGTTTGTTTTGTTTTTGGAGAGTTTCGACAGTTGTGTTTGTTTTACTTTTGTAAATTTGAGCTTCGTTTTTAAGGATTGTTTGAATAAGCTCTTTTGCTTTGTGTATACCGTCTTTTACTCCTACTTCGATTAAAGGTTTTCCGCTAAATCTTTCTTTGTCGATAGTTTTGCCAGATGCAATAATGATTCCTTTTGCTTTTTTTATTTCTTCTTCTGTTATTGGGTTTTCGGTTCCACTAGATCCATTTGTTTCTACTTTTATATTTATATTTAATTCCAAAGCTGCTTTTTTAAGGCTTTCTGCTGCCATATAGGTGTGAGCTATTCCTACAGGACATGCTGTTACGGCAAGAATAAAATCTTTTTTTATATTTAAATTATTGGATTCATTTATATTGCCATTGTTCATAATTATTTCTAAAAATTTATCTTCATTATTTGTGCTCATAAGTTCATGTCTTAGTAAGTTGTTGCTAAAAGTATTACTTAGGTATGATATAGCTTTGATGTGTGCATTGCTTGGAGTTTTTTCGGGTAGAGCCATCATGAAAAACAGTTTTGAAAGCTTTTGATCAGAAGAATTGAAATCAAAACCATTGCCAACAACTCTTAAAATAGCAATTCCGTGTTTTTTAATGAAATCACCTTTTGCATGAGGCATGGCTATATGCTCTTCAATCCCTGTTCCATTAATTTCTTCTCTTTTTTTAATTTCTTTTATAAATGCTTCCATGTCATTTAAGTATCCATTTTCATTGAACATGCTGGCCATTTTTCTAATTACATCTTCTTTACTAGTTGCATTATAGTTTAAAATAATCAAGTTTTTTGAAAATAAATTTTGCATAATAATCACCTTTATATATTATATAGTGTATATATATTTATTAAATTTTACTATTTATTTAATTGATTTTATTAATCAAAGGAGATTGTCTTGATATATACTTTAACACTCAATCCTTCTGTGGATTATAAAATAGTTTTAAAAGAATTTCAGGAAGAAAGTCTTAATTATGCTTTAAATAACAATTTTTTTGCTGGCGGGAAGGGAATAAATGTAAGTACTGTTCTTAAAAACCTGGGAAAACCTAGTATGGCTTTAGGGTTTTTGGGAGGTTTTACGGGTGATTATATAAGATTTTCTCTTGATTCTAAGGGTATAAAAAACGATTTTATTAAAATAAAATATGATACAAGATTAAATATTAAAATGATAGCAAGTGGCAGAGAAACAGAAATTAATGCCAATTCCCCAGATATTTCTGAGAATGAATTTGAACTTTTGAAAGATAGACTTAAAAGCTTGACAAGTAATAGTATATTGGTGATGTCAGGAAGCGTCCCTAAAGCTCTTGGTGAGAATGCATACAATGAAATAGCCAATAGCATTTCTAATGATGTTAAGCTTATCATTGACACTAGTGGAAAACCTTTGTTAAAAATTCTTAAATTAAATCCATTTTTAATAAAGCCCAATATTTATGAGCTTAGGGATCTTTTTAATGCTAAATTTAATTCTACAAAAGAATTGATTAAAATCGGAAAAAATCTTGTAGAAAGTGGGGTTCAAAACATTATAATTTCTATGGGAAGTGAAGGAGCTATTTTTATTGGCGATAAAAATGTTGCTTTTAGAGCCTTTGTTCCAAAGATTCATTCTGTTAGTACCATTGGGGCAGGAGACTCTGTGATTGCAGGATTTGTGTATGCTTTTGATAATGGAAGTACTTTAGAAGATTCATTTAAATTTGGTGTTGCAGCTGGTACAGCTACGGCATCAAAAGGCAATCTTTGTGAACTTCAAGATGTCAAAAAGATGCTTTGTGAGATTAGGGTTGAGGATATTTGTACTTCTTAATCTTTTAAATAGAGTTGAAGAATTGATTTTGAAACTTTACTGTAGCTTTTAAAAAGCTACAGTATTTAGTTTGCTTAAATTTTTAATTTTGATTTATATAATTTCTTTTTTGCTAGGGCTAATCCTGTAACTACTGCTAGCAATGCAAACATAGCTATGCTCACAAAAAATCCTGTTGTATTTGATTGAGAGATTTTTGCAGCGATTTCTGTAGTTTGCTCATCGCAAATACAGTTAACATATCCGCATATTGGGCAGATCTCTTCTACTCCAAATTGGCTTAAATTTCCGTTTGGAATTACATTTTCTTTTGTTATTGTATTGGTTTGAGCGAAAACAGATGTTGAAATCAATAGTAAAGTAGTCAAAAATAGATATTTTTGTAGATTCATTTTACATTCTCCTTATAGATTTTCTTTTTTTTTAATTACTTAAATTATAACCTTTTAAATCAAAGATTTGTAATTTTTTTTATTAAAAGACTTGTTAGAGTATCAATAGATTCTCTAAGAAAAGCTGTTGCACAATAAAATGTAAAATTTATCATCGGGAGCGACGGGTCTCGAACCCGCGACCTCCTGCGTGACAGGCAGGCGTTCTAACCATCTGAACTACGCCCCCAAAGCCATTCTGTTAAAAGATTATAGTAGTTTTTGATGTATTTGTCAATTTATTTGAATGAGTTTACATGTTCTAGTATTTTTGAATCTCTTTTGCTAGATTTTTTGCTCAGCTTAATAATAGTCTCTTTGTTAGAAATTATTTCTAAGCTATCTTTGGCTCTTGTTATTGCAGTATACATAAGTTCTTTTGTCAAAAAAGGGTTATTTTCCAATATTACTTTTATATGTTTGTATTCAGATCCTTGGCTTTTATGTATTGTTGTAGCAAAGCTGAATTCATAATTTGTTAGTAAATCTAAATTTATTTTTTTATATTTTTCATTTTTTCTTTGGAATAAAGCATAAAAATTAGAATTTTCATTAAAAATAACACCCCGTTCTCCATTAAATAATTTATTTTTATAGTCAGTTTTAGTTATCATTATTATTTGACCAATAAAGCCCCCATAGGTCTTTTTTAGGTAAGTTTTTATTATTTCATTTAGTGTTTTAGTTCCAAATTTACCAAAATTTTTTGAACTTAAAATTATATTTTCAAGTAAAGTTTCAAGTATTGTTTCAATTTTTGATTCTTTTATCAATTTAAGATTGAAAGTGGGTATTTTTTTATATAAATTGTTTGTATATTCTATTAGATCTTTTTTTAAGTTTATTTTTTCTATTTCTTTCAGTTGAATATTTTTATTGTTATTAATGTATTTGCAAATCAAAGTACTATCTTCTTTATATATTGCTTTTGAGAGCAAATTTATTTCTTTGTTGCTTCTGAAATTTTCTTTAAGTTCTTCTACATTATCGTTATTTATTTTTTTTACTCCTAAAAGACTTGAATATACATTTCCTTCGTTTACTGATGGGAGTTGATTTTTATCTCCTACCATTATTAACTTAGTGGTTATTGGAGTTGCTTTCAGTAGTTTTAAAAAAGTATATGCATCTACCATTGAAGCCTCGTCAATTATTATTACGTCAAAATTTAATTGATTTTCTTCATCATATAGAATTTTTTTGTTTATAAATTTGATTCCCAATAGTTTTTGGATTGTATTGCATTCTATTTCTAAATTTTTAAATGAATAGTCGATACTTGTTTGCAGCCTTAGGCTAGCTTTTCCTGTAGGTGCTGTAATTGCTACTAATCCTTTTTTTTTATTGTTTAATGTTTTATTAATTGCTTTTAAGATATAGTTAATAGTTGTAGTTTTGCCTGTTCCAGGGCCTCCGCTTAATAGAAAGAAGTTGCTTTTCAATGCCTTTCTTATTGATGTAATTTGCTCTTTATTTAAATTATTGATATTTAAATTTGATATTATATTTTGTATTTTATTGTCATTTAATTCATTTCTATAGTTTTCTAATCTTTTTATAATTTGTTTTATTAGCTCTTCTTCTTCTCTGTAGTTTTTTTGAGTATAAATGTAGATATTGTTTTCCAAGATTAGGGGAGTTGTAATTTTAAGTTTATCAAGTTCCATTAGTATGTTGTTTTCTTTTAAAAGCAAAACCATATTCTTAATGGTTTCTGGATTTCCAAATGTTTCTAGTCCTTTTAGCATTTTTATTAATTTGTTATAACTTTTATTGGTTTTTTCTAGGTTGTCTTTTGTGAATATTATTGTATTTTGAATATCTTTTGCTAATAGATTTATATCAGCTCTTAGGTGACCTTTATCAAAGTAGTTAAATAAAAATATTAAAAATATTATAATATTTTCATTGTTTGTGAACTTTGCGAGTGTTTGCGCTTTATAGCAATTTTTTTTATTGATATTTAAAAGTTCAATTATTTCATAAAGCTTGAGCTCAGGGGTTAAGAATTTTTTGTTTTTATTTTTTAAAAATTCTCTTAATACTAAAAAATCTCTCATAAATGTCTTTTAATGCTTAATTCTAAGATGATTTTATCTAAATCAACGTCGTTAAATTTTGGAAGATTAAAATAAATGCCATTTTCAAATTTTGAATTTAAGCAGTCAATATTGTCTTTAAATGCTCTTGTAAAAAGATATATTACTCCACCAAATTTTTGATTATATTCTCTTTTGTTTTTAAATAATATTTTTTTTATTCCAAGAGCATATATTTTATATTGCAAATCATAATATTCCTTTTTTATTGTATTTTCTAAATTTGTTATATTATAATCATCTTTATTTTTTCCAAGATAGTTTGTTTTGTAATCTAGGATATATATTTTATTATTCGCTTTAAATATGAGATCTACTATTCCTTTTAAATATCCATCACTTAGTTTTATGTGAAGATCTTCAAAGTGTTTGTCAAAAAGATGTTTTTGTTTTTGAAATTCAGGATTTATTTTGATTAAAAATTCCATTTCTTTTTGTAATTCTTCAATATCGCACAGACGAGTATTAATTGCTCTTATTTTATAAGTTAGTATGTTGTAAATCATTTTAGTTAATGAATTTTGTATTTCTATTGTATTGAGATTCGAGTTAATTTTTTGTATTTGCTTTTCAATGATTTCAATGTTATTTTTTTTAAAATTATCAAATGTATCTTTTGCTGTGCTAAAGATTATTTCTTCCATTGCGGCATGTAAAATGTTTCCGCTATCTTTTCCTTTAGGCAGAATCTCTTCTAATTCAGGGTCGTAATCAAGATCTGGTTCTTTTTCGTAGTTAATATTTTTAAAATCATAGTTTTCATAAAATGCCTTATGATGGGCTTGTGCTGTTAAACTTGAAAAACTAGATATATATTCTTTTTTAAACATGTTTTTAATTATTGGTTTTGGTGGAATTAATTTTGTATTTACATTTATATTGTCTTTTTTTTTATTGAATCTCTTTTGGTCAATAAATTCATATATGTTAAAGTCATGTTTAATATCATCGATAGTAAAAATTTTTGCTATTTCTAATAATTTGCTAGTTATGCTATTTATTTTTGTAATAAAAAGAGCAAATTTAGCTCTTGTTGCTCCCACATAAAATATATTTTTTTCTTCGCTTAGTATTTTTAGTCTTGCATATTTTTTATTTTCTTCCAATTTAAAAAAATCATATTCAATGTTTCCGTCTTTATAAAATTTGTAAAATTGATTTTTTTTTGAAAAAAAATTGCTATTTTCTATTGGAGTTGTATTGATTAAAAATACAATATTCATGCTAAGCCCTTTTGATTTATGTATTGTCATGAGCTCTATAGAGTCATTATCATTATTTATATTGTTGTTTTTTTCTTCTATTTCTTCAGGCTCTTCGTTTATTATTAGACTTTCTAGGGTAGAGATTAGAGATTGTATGTTTTGTTCTTTATGATATATTTTAGAGATGATCTCAAGTATTGTTTCATAGGTTTTTAAATTTTCAAGCTTACCTTCTTTAATAAGAAGACCTTTGTAATTTATTTTATTTTTGGCCCACTCAATAATTTTTTGATCTTTAGTGTCATTTGCAATTTTGATCCATAAGTTTTTTTCAAATAAGATTTTGTTAATTGCATTTATTAATGTTATTTCATTTTTTTCAAGCAAAGCTGTTATATTTTCAATAAATTCTTCTATAAGGTGAATTTTATCTTGTTTGATTAAAATTCTTTGCAAATTCCACGGGACATTTAATATTTTACTGCTTAGAATATAATTTAGGGTTTTAAAGCTTTGTTTTCGATCTAAGCATTTAATAATATAGAAAATTTCGCTAAATTCTTTGGTTTTCAAAATTTTTTCTTGAGCTTTGTTTGTTTGGATTTGCTCTTTTTTTAATGCTTTATCTATTAAATTGATTTCATTTTTTCCTCTGCAAAGTACTTTAATGTCTTGCATTTTAATATTTCTAATCTTATTGTTCTTAGTAATTTTTCCATATGCAAGCAAATATTTTATTGTTAATGCTGTTTTTTGGTAAATGTCTTCTTCGGGTTCTGTATTTGTGGTTATTATATTGATTCCTTCTATTTCTTGTCCGTTGATTAAAATTTTATTATTGTCGTTTTGTTGATTTGGAAGTGAGTTAGTAAATTCAATTTTTTCAATGTCATCGGCTATTGCATTATTGTATATATTATTAAAAATTTTATTTAAAGGCCTTATGAGTTTTTTGCTTGATCTGTGATTTATTTTTAGTACAATTCTAGCGTCTGTGTTGATTTTATTTTTTATTTCTTTGTTATAAAAAGAAATGTCTGCTTTTCTAAAGGAATATATTATCTGTTTTGGATCGGCTATGAATATCAATTTTATTCCTGCTGTTTTTAATATTTTAAATATCTCAATTTGTATTAGGCTTAAATCTTGTGCTTCATCAATTAAAATGATTTTGTATCGATTTTTGATTGCATTTAGAAGCTTTTTGTCTGCGGATTTTAAGTAATTTTTTAAATTTGAAATTATGTAATTTTGATCTATTGTGTTTGTTGATTTAATAGTTTTCTCTAGTTCTTTTTCTATATACTTTAGTATTTTGTATTCAACTTTTAAAATAATATATTGCTTTAAATTGTTTCTATTTTTATTTCTATTGTCTTCTGATTTATATTTTTCATGTTTAATATTAATTCCTAAACAGATTAAATCATTTTTAATCTTAAGTTCTTTAGACGATAATTTAGAATTTTTTTTAATTTCTTTTTCTATTAGAGTTGAAAAAAATTTATTTTTCAATAATGTTTCTGCTATTTTAAATATGTCATTTTCTTTAGAGTATCCTATTTCAAGTTTACCAGTTTGAATATGTTTATTATAAAAGCTTAATATTTCATCTTTTGTCATTTTATCTAAGTCTTCTATTATTTTGTTGTAATCTTTGATCAACTCTTCCTTTTTAAGAAGAATGCTTTCAAATGCTGTTTGGGTTTTAAGCCAATTTCCAAGCTCTTGAGTTGTGTCTCTTTCGTAAGCTTTTTTTATTTTTAAAACAATCTCTTCGGTTTTTTTAGCATCAGATTTAAATACTTTAAGTTCGTAGTCTTTAATATCAAGAGCTTGAATCAAGCTATCTGATTTTCTTAAAAAGTCATAAACTATTTCATCTATTTCTTTTGAAAATTTTTCTTTAGGTTTATATTTGGAGTAATTTTCTGTTTCAATTTGAAAATTATTTAAGGCATGTAATGCAAATTTATTGATTGTTGATATAAAGAGTTTTTTTGATTGTTCATAAGCTTCTTTTAAAATTTCATTTGTTTTTGAGTTAAAATAAGAATTTTCTATTACTTTTAGTATCCTTGTGTGCATTTCTTCTGTGGCTTTTTTTGTAAAAGTTAATACCAAGATTTCATTTATGGAGTATAGTTTGGTTTTAATTAAATTTATAACCACATTTTCAAGTATGTAGGTTTTGCCAGTGCCCGCTGATGCTTCTATTAATATTGTTGTGTTATTTTTAATTTTTTCTAGGATTTTGTCCATGGATTTTAATTTTTTGTCCTTATAAATTTAATATAAAATTTTTCTATCAATATTAATAAATTTTCGTCTAACTTGAAATCATGAGTGTCTTTAAATCTGTTATAGTAATCGCAGAGTGTTATTTCACTAGTTTTTAAGAATCTTTCATGTGCTTTGCTTGTGAAATAAGCTTTTGAAGGATTTTTTATTTGCATTTTTATGAAATTCTTAAAACAATTTGAAAAATTATTGTGATTTATTTTTGTTAAAATTTTAATTATCAAGCTTTGGTAAATTGGAGTTGGATAGCTTGATATGTATGCAAATTGCATAAGCATATTTTCAATGTCTTCAATTACTATTTCTTTGTGATGATAGCAAATAGTTGTTTTTGCTGTTAAGCTTTCAAGATCAATTTTTACTTCTGTTAATGAATTGAAATTTTGTATTTCTTTTTTTATTAGCAGTCCTGTTATATATAAATCTATTTCATTTTTTATTTTATCTGGGATACTACAATAGTCTTTTTTTACAAAATTTAAATAAAAATAATCGTTTTCGACTTTATACACATTCTCAATATCTTGGTTTAATTCGAATTCTATATTTTTTTTTTGAAAATTTAGTTTTATTGTTTTACAAAATTTAATTTTGCTTTTTGTCATTACTGAAAGCTTAGGAAAGCTTTCAGTAGCATTATATTTTAATTTATTTAATCTTTTAAAGATTTCATCTACAGTCGTTTTTTGATCTATGTTGAAGGGAATGCTTCCTTGTTGTATTTCATATCTAATGTGGTTTTTAATAATTTCTATTGCTATTTTTGCATCATCTTGTTTCCCCATTATGTATTCATGAAGTAGTGTTGAATTTTTTATAAGCCTGTAAATAATTTCAATAACACTGAAAATTTGTTCTTCTTGTTTTTCTTTGATTTCATTTTCTAGTCTTATATCTTGTATTTTAACGTTTAAAGTTTTTTCATAAAAATGTTTGTAAGGGTTAGAAAGGGCGCTTTTTAATTCGTATAAATTTAGCTTAATTGGGCTTTCTAGTTTAATTTTATTTTGCTTAAACTTAATTGGTTTAGAATTTTGTAGTATTTTTGCGATATTAAAGGCTTCTAGATCATAGTTTATTAAATAACTTTCTTTTGCATCTTTAAAATATGCTAGGTCGTGGTTTTCATTTGGATGCTTTTCTATTTGAAAATTTTTTTCATACTTTTGTATGTGTTCAATTATTTTGTTGATTGTTTTTGATGTGTTAATTTCTGGGCTTAAGTTGTCTTGAAATGAGCAGTAAAGATAAAATTTTTCTGATGTTGCGAAAATCAAATTAAAAAGGGCCGTGACCGCTTCTTTTTCAATATTCTCATGTTCATAGTATTCATTTAATAAATTCATGTTATCATAATTTATATTAGAGTTGAATTCTTGAAATCCCAAAAAATGAATTTCTTTCTTTTGAAGATATTCTATTTCTTTGTAATTGGCAATCAATATTCCATTTTTTTTATACATTACTCCGTATTTTTCTTTTTCAATACTTTCTTCAAAAATAATCTTAAAAAGGCAAAATTCAATTTTTATTTCATTAATTTCTTTTAAATAATTTTTGTAAAGATTGTCATTTAAATCTTTGGGAAAATTTTTAAAGGATTTTATCTTATTTTGTAAATATTCATCGGTTGTATTAAATTCTTCAAGATCAATATATTTTTGAATAAAAATTTCTATGATTTCTGCCCATTCATATACTTTATATGCTTTATTTTTAAAATACTTTATATCTTCGTACAAACTCTTTACTATTGTTATAAGTTTGATTATTGATTCTTGATCTTGAAATCTTGTGCTTTCTTTTTGAGTTTCTTCCTCGTATTTTTCGTCAAATATTTCTGACATTAAAAATCGATTAAATCCATCTTCCCAAGAGTTTAAAAAGTTTTGATCATAGTTTAGATTTTCTTTGTGAGTGTTGTTTGCACCAAAACTAATGTTCATTGCATCGCTAAATTCTATTAAATAGTTTAATTCAGATGTTGATATATTAAATTTTTTCATTACTTTGTTGTTGCTTAGCAGGTCAAATACTTCTTTTCTGCTGAAATTGCTAATTGTTTCGTTTTTTGATATGAAAAGACCCATTAGCCTTTTTAAGGCTATTATACTTTCTCCTCTTGACAAATTGTTATAACATAGAATGCTATATTCGATTTCATATTTATTTAGGCACTCTTCTATATATGGCAAATATTCATTAAATTTTTCTTGCAAACAAGTTATTGCTATGTCGCTTAATTTCAGGTTATTTTTTTGCATTGAATGTACTATTTGATTTGTCAAAATTTCTACTTCACGTTTTTGATTTTTGGCTTCTATTATTTTAAAGCTATCGTCTAATTTTGAAATTGGAGTTTTTGCTATTATATTATTTTTAATGCTTGTTAAAAAATTTTTACCTTTAAATAATTCAATATCTATTTTTTCTAAAGCGTGATATTTTATTGGGTTAATTTTTGGTTTTGTTAACAACAATTCTTTAACAAGTGTAGATTCATAGTTTAGCAAATCTTCAAAAATTAACACATGCACTTCAAAATCGAAAATTTTTTCTAAAGAGTTAAGAATTTTTTTCTCAAGCTCTCTGTTATTGCCAATAAATATTATTTTGTTAATTTCAATTTCTATATTCTTTGTTGGTTTTTCCCTAATTATTTTTTTATGTAAGTTTAAAATATTTTTTTGCTTTTCAAAGAGCTTTCTAAATAATTCTTTTTGCATATTCTCGTAGGGTTTTAAATTTTCTTCTTGGAATAAAAATCCATTGTCTTCCCAAGTTTCAATTAGTTTTGAAAATTTTGAGTAATAATGATGGAATAAATCTATTATTTTTGATGCAAAAAAGTATCTATTCTTTATTGATTTGAAATCTTTTATGTATTTTAGTTTTTCAGTTTTCAATATGTTATATAAAATGAATTTTTCTGTTTCCAAGTAAAATGATAAAGTGTTCTCTTTTATGTATTTTTTTATATTGGGATTTTTTAAAGAAATTTCATATATGCTTTTTATAGCATTTTTTTTAATATTTAGATTATAAGAAATTCCGTTTAGTTTTGCTATAGTTTTTTTAATTTCTTCTCTTAAGAGATCATTTTTTACTATGATGAGTGTTTCTTTTTTAAAAATATTGTCGTTTTGAGTTAGTTCTTTAATTTTATTATAAATTTTATTTACTTCATTAGTTTTATATATATACATATATTAATTGTTTTTGATATCTTTTATGAGCTTGTTTTTTAATTTTCTCAAGTTTTTACTGATACTTACTTTATATATGTGGGGATTAATTATTCTTCTGTACGTATGTTCAAGTTTGCTTAAGTCAAGCTTGGTTTTATTTCTAATATTGTTTAAGCTAGACTCATAGCCTTTGCAAAGTTTCCCATTGTCTAAGACAGTGTGAATTAGAAATTCAAAATCGTCGTATTGTTTGATGATTTTGAAAATGTTATCTTGTATTGGATGAAAAACTGTAAATTCTTTTCTTAAATTTAGATGATTCTTGATTTTATCTTTTTCTTCTTTTAAAAAGACAAAATCAAGAATCATCTGGCCATTCAAATAGATTCTTGCAATTTCTTTTTGTTCAGGTAATGTGGATTTTTCTGTGTTATTTGATATTTTTATTTTTGGTATAAATTTTCCATTTTTTTCTATAGAGATCATTTTATATACCCCTGAAAGGTTTGGATCTCCTTTTGCTGTAACTAAATTTGTTCCAACACCCCAAATATCAATTGGAGCATTTATTGAATTTAAGTACATAATAATATTTTCGTCAAGCTCATTAGATGCAATAATTTTTACATGATTTAATCCATTTTGGTTTAATTCTTTTCTTGCGGCTTTACTTAAATATTCAAGATCTCCACTGTCAATTCTTATTGAAAAATTATTTTTCTCTTCTTGTTTTAGTTCTTTAAATACTTTGATGGCATTTTTTAATCCGCTGTTAAGCGTATCGTAAGTATCAATTAGTAGGCTTACTTTGTTTGGATATGTTTTTGCATATTCTCTGAATGCTTGTTCTTCGGTTTCAAAGCTCATTACCCAACTATGAGCCATTGTTCCTGTGACTGGTATATTGTATTTATATCCAGCAAGCATATTACTTGTAAAGTCTGCTCCCCCTATGTAGGCGGCCTTGCTGGCAGAGAGTGCTCCATTTATTCCTTGTGCTCTTCTTAGCCCAAGTTCTGCTAAAATTTTTGCACCAGATTCTTTTATTCTGGCAGTTTTTGTTGCTATCAAACTTTCAAAGTTTATTATATTTAAAACTAGCCCTTCTATTAATAATAATTCTATTAGGCGCCCTTCAATCACAACTACTGGTGTATAGGGGAAAACCAGACGACCTTCTTCTATTGAGCTTATTTTTACGTTTAGCTTGAATTCTCCTAGAAAGTTTAAAAATTGTTTATCTAATATATTAAAGCTTTTTAAATATTTAAGTTCATTTTCTCCAAAACGAACATTTTTTAATTCATTAATTAATGTGTGTATTCCAGCTAAAACAATGTATCCATTTTTAAACGGCGTTTTTCTAAAAAATACTTCAAATTTTGCTTTAGGATTAATACCTTTTGTAAAATAAGCATTCATCATTGAAATTTCATAAAAATCTGTAAATAGTGATAGATTTTTCATTCTCCTTATTATATACTAGTTTTGTTTATAAAAAAATGATATTTAATTTGAGTCTAGCTTTTATTGTTAATATTTATGTACATGGTTTTTCAAAATATGATAAATTGACCAGATTGGACTAAATTCTATGAAAGAAAAAAGTGTTTCTAATTTTGATATTGTAATTTTTGGAGTTACCGGGAATTTGTCTAGGAAGAAGCTTATTCCTGCACTTTTTAATTTATTTAAAAATAAATGTATTAGCAATTTTAGGGTTATTGGTTTTTCTCGTAAAGTTTTTACAGATAAAGAATTTAGATTATATATTAAAGATTCTTTATGGCAGGAAGAGACCGATTCGTTGATTGAGATTTTTTTAAATTTTTTTGTTTATGTATTTGGCGATTTTAATGAAAAGGAGCCTTATAAAAATTTATTTAAATTTTTAGATAAAAATCGAGAAACAATATATTATCTTTCGACGTCTCCCACATTTTATGGACCTATAATTAATCATTTGAAAAGGTATTTTTTAAGTGAAAGATTAACTTTGTCAAAAATAGTTCTTGAGAAACCTTTTGGCTCTAGTCTTGAGACAGCAAAAAAATTAAATAGTTTGCTTTACTCTGCCTTTAAGGAAGATCAAATTTATAGAATAGATCACTATTTAGGCAAAGAGACAGTTCAAAATATTTTTACATTTAGATTTGGAAATTCTATTTTTGAAAATATTTGGAATAATCGTTATGTTGATTTTGTTCAGATTACGGTAGCAGAAGAATTGGGTCTTGATGGAAGAGTAGAGTATTATGATTCTGTTGGAGCTTTGAAGGATATGGTTCAAAATCATATTTTACAATTGTTAAGCCTTGTTGCAATGGAGTCTCCTATTAAATTTGATTCTCAGTTTATTCATGATGAAAAAGTAAAAGTTTTAAAAAGTTTGAGGAAAATTAGCAAAGAGGATATTAAGAATTGCATTGTTAAGGGTCAATATATAGGTTCAAAAGTTCAAGGGGTTTTTAAAAAAGGCTATAAAGATGAAACAGAATTTTTGGGAAATTCAAATACCGAAACTTATTTAGCTATGAAAGTGTTTATTAATAATTGGCGTTGGTCCGGTGTTCCTTTTTATCTTAGAACTGGAAAAGGACTTGCTAGGAAATTTTCAGAAATATATATTCAATTTAAAAAACCAAGCTTTACTCTTTTTAACAATAGTTCTGTTGATTTTTCCAATGCTTTAATATTTAGGATTCAACCAAGGGATGGAATTGAGATTAAATTTAATACCAAGAAGCCTGGATATAATTATGAAATTCAAACTGCTAATATGGAATTTTCATATCACGGGACATTTAAAAGATTGTTTGATGAGGCTTATGAGCGCTTATTGTTAGATGCTTTTTTAGGGGATGGTACTTTGTATGCGACAAGTGATGAGATTGAAAGTTCTTGGGAATTTGTTTCAGATATTTCAAATAAATGGGCAGATATTAAAATTTGTAATTATTTTTATGGCTCTGAAGGGCCAAAAGAAATAGACTCTATTTTAGAAAAAGATCATTTTTGGCGCAAAATCTAATTTTCTAGTTTTTTAAAAGTTATTTTGTAAATAGATAAATGAGATAAAATTTTTTAGATAATTTATTCCCAATCCTTCTAATTTTCTAGTTTTTTAAAAGTTATTTTGTAAATAGATAAATGAGATAAAATTTTTTAGATAATTTATTCCCAATCCTTTTTATTGCTGGCTTTATTTATAACAAGTTTCCTAAGATTTTTATTTCTTGTGACTTAGCTTAGTAGTAAAGTTTTTAATAAATTTTATTTTTCCTTTTAAATATTTTAAGAGAATTGGGGATTTTTATTCTTGATTTGATTACAAATTTATGCATTAATTAATAGTTTGCGTTATCATTTAAAAATATAAGTAATCTTTTTCATAAAAACGATGCTTATATTTAAAGGATGTATATGAAAAATATTGAAGCAAGAGGACAGCCAAATTTTCTTGGACTTATTCCTTTTTTTGTTTTTATTATTATCTATTTAGGTACGGGAATTTATTTGGGAGTTCTTGGTGTAGAAATGGCCTTTTACCAGCTGCCGGCTAGTGTTGCAATGTTTTTAGCTTCCATTGTTTGTTTTTTGGTGTTTAAAGGAAGATTTTCTGATAAAATTCACATATTTATTAAAGGGGCTGCTCAGTACGATATTATACTAATGTGTCTTATTTTTATGCTTTCGGGAGCTTTCTCTTCTCTTTGCAAAGAAATAGGATGTGTTGAAACTGTAGCAAATTTGGGAATTAAATATATTAATCCCAATTGGATTGTTTCTGGTATATTTTTTGTAACCTGTTTTCTCTCTTTTTCTGCTGGTACTTCTGTTGGATCTATTGTTGCAATTGCTCCTATTGCCTTTAATATTGCTGTTAAAAGTGGTATTAATCCAAATTTAATAGCAGCATCTGTAATGTGTGGGGCCATGTTTGGAGATAATCTTTCTTTAATATCAGATACGACTATTGTATCTAGCCGAACTCAAGGTAGCAGCATCTTAGATGTTTTTATTAGTAGTAGTTTTTATGCTTTTCCATCTGCTATACTAACTTTTTTTTCTTTTTTCTTTCTTTCTGGGAATTTGCCTAATACCACAAATTTTTTACATGAAAGTTCAATAGATTTGGTGAAAACCATTCCTTATTTAATAATTATATTTTTTTCTTTGGCTGGAATGAATGTTTTTATAGTTCTTTTTTTAGGCATTTTCTCTATATGTTTTATTAGCATTTTGTATGGTAATTTATACTTTCTAGATGTAATGAAAAACATTAATAAAGGGTTTTTAAATATGGCAGATTTAATTTTTCTCTCAATTTTAACAGGGGGAGTTTCTTTTGCTGTGATTCATAATGGAGGCTTTAAATGGCTACTTATTAAATTAAAGTCTTTAATTAGAGGAAAAAGTTCAGCGGAATTTTCTATTGGGGCTTTTGTTTCAATAGTTGATGTTTTTCTTGCTAATAACACAATTGCTATACTTATTTGCGGCAAAGTAGCAAAAAAGATAGCTTTTGAAAATAATATCAGCGTTCAAAGGAGTGCTTCTATTTTAGATATGTTCTCTTGTATTTTTCAGGGCATTATTCCTTATGGTGCTCAAATGATTATTTTAGTGAGCTTTTCAAATGGACTTGTGTCGCCAATTAGTGTTTTACCATTTTTAGTTTATTTTGAATTTTTATTGTTTTTTGTTATTTTATCTATTTTGGGTCTTGATATAAAAAAACTTTTTTTATTTTTTTTAAAAAAATGAAAATTTTGAAAATTTTAAGATATGCATTGTTTAATTTTTTTTATTTTATTTAGAATAAATTGTTAATAATTATATTATATGATTTAGGAGGGTTAAAGTTGGAAAGAGATTTGAAATTGGAAAGAGAAACTAATGTAGTTCCAAATTTTTGGGGACTTATGCCTTTTTTTCTTTTCATAGGGATTTATATTGGCACAGGACTTGTTCTTTATTTTAATGGTGTAGAAAGAGCATTTTATCAAATGCCCCCCGTAGTTGCTATGTTTATTGCTATTGTTTTGACATTTATTATTTTTAGGGGATCTTTTTTGGCAAAAATGAATAAATTCATTGAGGGGTGCGCCCAACAAGATGTTATTTTTATATCTTTAATATTTATGTTGTCAGGTGCTTTTTCTGCTGTTTGTAAAGAAATAGGAAGTGTAGATGCTGTAGTAAATATTGGTCTTAAATATGTCCCATTGAATTTGTTAGTATGTGGCATTTTTTTAATTACTCTTTTTTTATCTTTTTCTACAGGAAGTTTTATGGGGACTATTGTTGCTGTTGCTCCTATTGCCTTGGAACTTGCAGATAAGGTGAACATCTCTCTTCCATTGATTGCTGGTACTATTCTTAGCGCTGGTGCATTTGGGGACAATATGTCTTTAATATCAGATACCCCTATTATTTCAAGTCATACTCAAAAGGTTAATATTGTTGATGTTTTTAAAAATGGAGCTTTTTATACGTTTCCAGCAGCAATTTTATCAAGTATTGCTTTTGCAATTTTAGGTTCTTATTATTGCAAGGCTGATAGTTTTATTATTGAGCCTGGTGAGATAAATTTTTTTAAAATTATTCCATATATTTTTGTTATGGTTGTTGCAATTTCAGGCTTTGATGTATTTTTAGCCTTGTTTTTAGGTATTGTTGTTGCTAGTATTATTGGAATTTATTACTCAGATATTACTTTTTTGTTGCTGGTGAAAAAAATCAATGAAGGATTTTTAGGTCTAGGGGAAATGTTTATTCTTGTTGTTTTTACGGGTGGAATTTCTTATATGACAATTAAGTATGGAGGGTTTGATTGGTTGTTTTTAAAATTGCAAAGAATGTCAAAGTCTAAAAGAACCTCGGAATTTGTAATTGTTGTTTTAGTTGGCATTTTGACCATGTTTCTTGCAAATAATGGACTTGCTATTTTAATGAGTGGTTCTGTTGTAAGAGCAATAACTAAGGAGAATAATTTAAACTCAAGGCGTATTGCGGCTTTACTTTGTATGTCTTCGTGCTTTTTTTTAAGCATTTTGCCTCATAGTATGCATGTTATAGCTCTTGTAGATTTTACAAAAGGCAAGCTTTCTCCTTTTGACATTTTTCCGTTTTTAATTTATCAAGGATTTTTGGTCTTATTGATTGCTTTATCTATAATTGGACTTGATATAAAATTAGTATTTAAACCTTTTTTAAAAAAATAGCCACTAAACTTAAAAGCTTTAAATTTTAAAAGCTTTTAAGTTCTGTTGAATTTAAATATTTAAATTCAAGAAGATAGATTTAAATATATTTTGAGGATTTCTTCTTTTATTTTTTTAGGTATTTTTTTAAAAATTTCAAATTTGGAAAAATCTTTTGGTATAAATTTTTCTTCTAAATATAATTTCATTTCGGGATTATTTTTTGCTTCTTCTTCTATTCTTTTTATTACGTTTTTGTTTGGAGAATTATATCTAGTTTCTTTGAAATTTTTGTAAGATGGTTCATTCTCATATAGAAAGTTTATAAACTTGTAAGCCAATTGTTTATTTGGAGCATCAATAGGAATTACAAATGCGTCTATCCATAAATTGGTGTTTTCTGGTGCGTAAAAATCTAAGTTTTTGTCTTTTAACATAGCGCTTTGTGCTTCACCGCTCCATGTGAGTTGAATAGATGCTTCTCCATTTAGCATTAATGATTTTGCAGGCACATCTGAGAAATATCCAATTAATAGTGGATTTTGGATTTTTAAAAGTTTTCCAGCTTCTTTAATTTTATCTGTATCATGTTCATTTATCGAATATCCAAGTTTTTTTAAAGCAACTCCAATATTGTCTTTAGGGGAATCTAGCATTGTAATCTCTTTTTTGTATTTTTTATTAAATAATATGTCAAAACCTTGCATGTCATTTAAATCTATTTTAGTTTTGTTATAAAGTATTCCCATTAATCCCCAATAGGCTGGCACTGAATAAAGATTGCCAGGATCATGTTCTAGGTTTGTAAGATTTTGAGTAATATTTTTTGTTACATTTGGCAATTTTGAGTAATCTAATTTTTCAATTTTGCCTTCATCGATTAATTCTTGGATTAAATATTCTGATGGAACTATTATATCGTAGTAATTCCTTGTGTTATTAAATTTAGCCATCATTTCTTCATTGTTGTGAAAGATTTCATAATTAATTTTTATATTGTTTTCCTTTTCAAATTGATCTAATAAAGTTTCGTCAATATATTCTGCCCAATTAAATACGTTTAAAGTTATGGTGTCTTTGTTAGTGCAATCGAAAGTTGTAAGAATTGCTATTAATATAAAAATTTTTTTCATAAGTACCCCTTTTTTTCATTTTAAAGCTCAGCATCTGTTGTTAATTTTTTAATTCCTATAAATTTATTAATAATAAACAAAAGGCTCAATATTGTAAAAAACAATATTGCAGAAATAGCATTTATTACGGGTTTGATGCCCCTTTTTGTTAGCGAGTTTATTAAGATAGATAAATTATTAAATCCCTGCCCAGTAGTGAAAAATGATATCAGAAAATCATCTATTGATAATGTGAAGGCAATAAGAGCCCCAGTTGCTATGCTTCCGACGATTTCCGGATAAATTATATTGAAGAATATCTGAATTTCTGAGGCTCCAAGATCTTTGGCAGCATCAATAATATTGTTGGGAAGAGAATATAATTTGGGTAAAATTATTATTACTACGTATGGTGTTGAAAAAATTATATGTGATATTAGCATTGTGGAAAATCCCAATTGCATTTTTATTGTAGAATAAAATGTCATTAAGCTTATTCCTGTTACGATGTCAGGATTAATTATTGTTATTTTATTTGCTGATAATAATATTGTTTTTAATTTTTTGTTTTCTGATTTATAAATTGCATAAGCACCAATAATTCCAATAACAACAGAGGTCAAAGATGAGATTGTAGCTATTAAAATGGTGTTAAATATTGCTGATTTGATTTGACTTGAGGCAAAAATTTCTTTATACCATTTTAGACTAAATCCTTGCCATATAAAACCACTGTCACCAGAGTTAAAAGAATAAATTATTAAGATTATTATTGGAAGGTAAATAAAGCTGAGTATTAGAAATAAGAAAATGTTTTTAAAGGCCCTAAACATATTTTACTCCCCATTATTTTTTCGCATTAATTTTAATATTATTAAATTAAAAATTAATATTACTAACATTAAAATAAATGAAATTGCAGCTCCAGTATTCCAGTCTTCTATAAAGAGAAACTGTTTACTTATTAGATTTCCTATTAAAATTTGTTTAGAGCCTCCTAGCAAATCTGAAATGATAAATACCGTAATTGAAGGAATAAATACCATAATTATTCCTGTTGCTAGGTAAGAGAGCGTTAGGGGTATTTTTATATAAAGCAATATTTGCCACATTCTTGCTCCAAGATCTTGTGCCGCTTCAATGTATTCTGGTTTAATTTTTAAAAGTCCTGTGTATATTGGCAAGATCATGAAAGGCAGAAAATTGTATACCATGCCTATTGTAACAGCCTGTTCATTATAAAGAAGATCTAAAGTTCCAATTCCGATCTTTTCAAATAAGTTATTGATGAATCCGTTTTTTCCAAGTATTCTCATCCAGGCATAAGTTCTAAGCAGTGTATTTATCCACATCGGAAGTATTATCATGATTATTAATTTATTTTGAGCACTTTTTTTTGATAATGAAATTATCCAGGCGGCAGGATAGCCTATTAAAATGCAAAAAATTGTTGCTATTGTTGCGAGTTTTAGACTTCTTGAAAAGATATTAAGATAACTTGGATTTAAAAGTTCAATGAAATTATAGATTGTAAATTCGTGTTTTTCATTTAAAAATCCAAGCAATATTATTATTAGTAAGGGGAAAATACTAAATGTTAATAGGAATATAGAATATATGATTAATATCAATTTTTTCACAACCATTATTCCTTGTGCATAACATGAATGTCATCAGGTTCTAAGAATATGTCAACCTCTTCTCCAACTTTTGTAAGTCTTGTGCTTTGAACTATCCAATTTGTTTTTTGAATTTCTAGAGTCATTTCGTAATGAACTCCTTGAAAAATTGCTGATGTTATAGTTCCGCTTAAATGCCCTTTTCCTTTTGGAAGAAGTTTTACATCTTCTGGGCGTATTACAAGGTCAACTGCTTCTTCAGCTTCAAATCCCTTGTCAAGGCATTCAAATTCATGGCCTAGCAAACTTACAACTAGTTCTTTTTTGTATGTTCCATCAAAAATATTACTTTCTCCGATAAAATCGGCTACAAATTTTGTTTTAGGCTCATTGTAAATTTCTTCAGGTGTTCCTACTTGTAAAATTATTCCTTCATTCATTACAACAATTCTATCACTCATTGTTAATGCTTCTTCTTGATCATGAGTAACGTATATGAATGTGATTCCAAGTTGGCGTTGTATTTTTTTTAATTCTTTTTGCATTTCTTGCCGCATTTTTAAATCAAGAGCAGAAAGTGGTTCATCTAGCAATAAAAGCCTGGGTTCCATTACTATTGCTCTTGCTATTGCAACTCTTTGTTTTTGCCCTCCTGATAGTTCGTTAATATTTCTGTATGCATATTTTGGCATTCCTATTAATGAGAGAGATGTTTTTACTTTTTCTTTGATTATATCTTTTGGCGTTTTTTTCATTCTAAGTCCAAATGAAATATTGTCAAAAACATTCATATGGGGGAAAAGCGCATAATTTTGAAATACAGTATTAATTTCTCTTTTGTTTGGGTTAGTTTTAGATATTTCTTTAGAAAAAAAATAAATTTCTCCATTTTTTTGATTTAAAAAACCACCCAATATTTTTATTAATGTTGTTTTCCCACACCCAGATGGGCCTAGTAATGTGATAAACTCATTTTTTTTAATTTTTAAATTAATGCTATCTAAAGTTTTGTTTCCATTGTTATCATAATAATGACTTAGATTTTTAATCTCTAGGATACAATTATCCAACTAATTCCAACCTCCTTATGGCTGTATTAATACAAATCAAGATTATACTTAATATTATTATTTATGTAAATGCTTTTTTAAAAGGCATTATAATTCTTGTCAAGAATTATTTTGCCAAATTTACCTTCTCTGAATTCCTTGATTAATATTTTTGATGCTTTCTCAAGGTTAAGCTCATTTTTTTTACCGATTAATTTTCTTGCTTTTGCAAAATTTTGTAGAATATCAAGTGAATTTTTATGATATATTTTGTATTTTTTTAGTAGAATATTTTTGTTATTTTGATCCATTATTTCAAGTAAATACAATGCAAGATCTATATTATCTACTATTTCATTTTTGATCATATCCAATATTGCAAGTTTTTTTGCAATCGATTGGTCTATTAGATTATGCCATAAAATTCCCGGCATATCAAAAAGATTGATTTCTTCATTTATTTTTACTATTTGTATATTTTTAGTATATCCAGGTTTATTAGCAACTTTTGCACTCTTTTTTCCGGATAATAGATTTATTATTGAAGATTTTCCAACATTTGGGACTCCAATAATCAAAACCTTTATTTTTTCTTTATAATTTTTTATCTTTTTAACAATGGCCAATTTTTTAATAATATCTATTATTTGCTTGCGCATTCCTTTTTTGTAGATATTGCTTATTATTACAGTATTACCTAGATTTTCGAAATATTTTTTCCATTTTATAATTTCTGATATTTGAGCAATATCAGATTTATGTAAAAGAATTATTTTAGCTTGATTTTTAATAATTTTTTCAGTTAATGGATTTTTACTACTAAATGGAGCTCTAGCATCAAGTATTTCTAGCACAATATTAGCTTTTTGTAAATTATTCTTTATTAGATCTAAGGCCCTTTTCATATGTCCAGGAAACCAGTTGATTTTATTTGCCATGCCTAAATTATAGCTTAATGTTTATTGGATAATAAATTATTTTTGTTTTTATGTTGATAATTTATGTTAATTCCCTTTAAAAGAATTGTTTTTTTTAAAGAAAAAATATAATCTGTATTTGAGTTTTTATATTTTTTTAAAAAAATAAATTTTATAGGAGGTTTGATTATTATTGCAAAAATCAAAAGAGGGTTAATAGTATCTTGTCAAGCTCTTGAAAACGAGCCTTTACACAGTAGTTTTATTATGTCTAAAATGGCTTTAGCAGCTAAAATAGGTGGAGCTATTGGAATAAGAGCCAACGGAGTTGATGATATTAGCCAGATTAAGTTGGAAGTTGATTTGCCAATAATAGGTATTATTAAAAAAAATTATAATAATTGTGATGTGTTTATTACTCCTACCATGAAAGAGATTGATGAGCTTTGTAATGAAGGGGTAGATATAATTGCCCTTGATGCCACTTTTAGGAATAGGCCTAATGGCGTACTACTTGATGATTTTTTTGAAAATATTAAAAAAAAATATCCAAAGCAGTGTTTGATGGCAGATATTTCTTCTTTAGATGAAGCTATTAATGCCGATAAATTGGGATTTGATTTTATTGGAACAACTTTGTATGGCTATACAAAAAGTACTAATGGTTTTAATATTGCAGACAATGATTTTAATTTTTTAAAAACCTTACTTAATTCTAATTTGAAAGCTACTTTAATAGTGGAAGGGAAGATAGATACACCCCTAAAAGCTCAAAAATGCTTTGAAATGGGGGTTGATTTAGTAGTTGTGGGTGGTGCTATTACAAGGCCTGCTGAGATTACTAAAAAATTTGTAGAAAAAATAAATCAGATTAAAAAATAATTTTAAACAGTTGAATTAATTTATTTTTTATTTTAGGAGGGTTTTATGTTAAAGGGTTTTGAACAAGCTCAAAAATTTGGACGTTCTTTTATGCTTCCCATTGCTATTTTGCCAGCAGCAGGGCTGCTTTTAGGAATTGGAGGCTCTCTTTCTAATCCAGAAACTGTTAAGTCGTATTCTTTTTTGAATATATTTTTATTGCAATCAGTTTTCAAAATAATGAGTGCCTCAGGTTCTATTATTTTTTCAAATTTAGCACCAATATTTTCTATTGGAATTGCTGTTGGACTTGCTAAATCAGATAAAGGTACATCCGGAATTGCAGCATTTATTGGCTATCTTGTAATGAATGCTACTATTGGGGTTTTAATTGATGTGTCAGGCAAAGCGGAGTCTTTTTCTAGTGGCGCTGTGGGTTTTGTTCTCGGGATTAAGACTTTAGAAACGGGGGTTTTTGGAGGGATTGTAGTTGGTATTTTGACTTATTATCTTCATTCTAGGTTTAACAAGGTAGATTTGCCCAAGGTCCTTGGATTTTTTTCTGGATCTAGATTTGTGCCGATTGTTGTTTCTTTTTCTAGTATTTTTCTTGCTGTTATTATGTTTCTTTTTTGGCCATTTGTACAAAATGGAATTAATAAAGTAGGAGGCTTGGTAGATTCAACCGGTTATATTGGAACGCTTATTTATGGAATTTTTTTAAGAATGCTTGGACCTTTTGGCCTTCATCATATATTTTATTTGCCATTTTGGACAACAGGCCTTGGGGGATCTGTTATTATTGATGGAAGGTTAATCGAAGGGACTCAGAACATTTTCTTTGCAGAGCTTGCTGCTCAAGGTACAAATAGATTTTTTATTGGAACTAGTCGTTTTATGAGTGGACGATATATTACCATGATGTTTGGTTTACCTGGAGCTGCACTTGCTCTATATTACACCGCAAAGCGTGAGGAGAGAACAAAAGTTTTTGGTCTTTTGATGTCCTCAGCTTTAACATCATTTTTGACAGGTATAACTGAACCTCTTGAATTTTCTTTTCTTTTTGTAGCCCCTATTCTTTATGTTGTTCATGCTACATTTGATGGATTTGCTTTCATGCTGGCGCATATTCTTCAAATTACAATAGGTCAAACTTTTTCTGGAGGGTTTATTGATTTTATTCTTTTTGGTATTTTGCAGGGAAATTCAAGAACTAATTGGCTTTTAGTACCAGTTGTAGGCATTATTTGGTTTTTTCTTTACTATGTTACTTTTATATTTTTAATAAATAAGTTTGATTTTAAAACTCCCGGCAGAACGCAAGATTTAAGTTCTGAGGATTCTCTAAGTTCTAAGAGTAGTAGTGAATTTGAAGAGAATTATGCTACTAAGGTTATTATCGGGCTTGGTGGCGCTTCAAATATTGTTGAGCTTGATTGTTGTGCAACTAGGCTAAGAATTACAGTAAAAGATGTTCTTAAAGTTTCTGAAAAAATTTTAAAAAAAACCGGTTCTAAAGGAGTAATTATTAAGGGCAATGGAGTTCAGGTAGTTTACGGACCAGGTGTTAGTGTCCTTAAGAATGAAATAGAAGAATTGCTAGAGGATTGATTTTTTTAAATAAGTAATAGCCTTAAGGCTATTACTTATTAATCTTGTTTATGAAATCAACTGTACACTTTGTGAAGTATGATGTGTTTTGGGCGCTTTTATAGCTTTGGTTCCCAATAGGTACGTGTGCGTGTGAATTTTCAAGAAGTATAATAGGAATATCCCTTTTTTCACCCCCATAATTTTTAATAAATTCGTTTATTTTTATTGGATCTACTGTATGATCATTGGGCGTGTGGGCTATTATTAAAGGTATTTTGATTTCATTGAAATTATATGAATTTAATAATTTGACAAGGCCCATCATTGCAATAATTGCATCTACATGTTGTACTTTTGAAGAGTGGCTTTTTATAGTCATATATTCTTTTCGTTTATACTCTTTTGTTTCGAATTTATTATAACCACCTGTTATAAGATATGCAATTTGTCGTCCCCAGGGATAGTAAACGATATTTGTTCTCTTGTCATAAGGGAATATGTTAGGAGAAATTAATGCCACCGAATTTATTTCATTTGGATAGTTTGCTAAGGCCCATATGCTGGCAGCACCCCCATTAGAGGTCCCAATTAATATTAATTTATCACCTATTAATTTGCCAATGTTAATAGCTTCATCAATGTCTCTCAGCCAATCTTGGGTAGTTATTCCCCGAAATGCATTTTTATTGTTAATTCCGTGTCCCTTAAGTCTTGTAAAAAAAATATTTGCATTAAGAGCTTTTGCAATATTATTTGGAACCGGATAAATTTCATTTTTTGATGCTCCAAATCCATGAATATAGACTACAGAATATTTTGTTTTTTGTGCTTTTTCTTTATACCAGATTATTTCTTTTTTTGTATTATTTGCTAAATTAAATTGTAATTCTTCTTTTAATAAGTAATTGTCAATTTCTTCTATGTCTTTAGGTATTGTTTTTTTTAAAAATTCATTTTTAAATTTTATCCTAGGACTAACTAGTATTAAGAGCAATAAGAATATAAGTATAAAAATGATATTTTTTATATTCATAAAGTGATTCCCTTGTTCTCTGCTGGGATATTGTTGTTAGTATGGGTATCTTTTTTGTAGCAATTATTGCAATGCCCTGAGTAAATTATTTCAATAGATTTTGTTTCCCAGTTTTCTCCAAGCTTGTCTTTCAAAATATCTTTAATATCGTCAAGTTGAATAGGGTGGACTTGATTGCATTTATTGCATTTAAAGTGAGCTATTGTGGAAGCCAAGCTTAGATAAAATTTTGTTTCTTTTTGATCAGTAGTTTTTATATCTTTTAGTATATTTCTTTCTTTTAGAATATTTAATGTGTTATATACTGTTGCTTTTGATAGGCTTGGAATTTCTTTTATAAGTTTGTTATAAACTTCTTTTGCTGTAAAGTATTCTTTTGGGTTTGATGCTATGTAGAGAATTATTCTGTTTCTCGAATGAGATGCTTTCATTCCTAATTCCGATGTTAAATTTTTCAATAATACAGGATCGTTTGTAATGCCGACTTTTTCCAATGCGGAATGGACGTCTATTATGTTATCGTTCATATTATTACCTTTTTGTTTAAATTAAAGATTAAATACTTTTTATGTTCTTCTTAGGATAATTTTATACCCAGTTATTAATATTTTACTACTTATTATTTATTTATTTTCATATTTTTTTATATTAGTATAAAAAATTAAATTTTTTATTTTTGAATTCAGTTTTATTTTGTTATCAAAATTATTATTTAATGGTAGTATCATTAAATTTAGTGTTTGAGAGTAATTTATTACATCTTGGATCTTGACTGTGTTATAAGAGCCTCCTATATTCAGAATTAACCATTTTTTAGAATTTATTTTTTCAATTTTATAATTAATTGTATGAATGATATGTTTTTCAACATTTAAAAAGCTTATAAAAAAGTTGCTGTTTTTATCATTTCCTTTAGATATCAAAAATTCTGTACCATTAATGTAGCCTTTAGGATTGTTTTTAGTTATTATTATTTTTTCATAAGTATCAAGATCGCTGTATTTTGCTGTTATTTTTAAATTAGTGCCTTTTGAAATTTCAAATACAGGTATTTCAAGAGCCGAGTATTCAAGAAGATAATCAGGATTGCATTTTTTTAATGTTTTTTTATCTAGATCTATTTTAGAAGGCCATTTTATTTTAATCGATATAAAGAAGCTAGAGATAGTCTCATCTATGAAAAAATCAATTGTTGATTTTTTAGCAGAGTTAAAAGCCAAATATTGTTTTATTCCTAAAATTTTTTCATTTGAGAAGGAAAATGAATTTTCAATAGATGCTTCTTTTATTAATTCTTTTTTTGATGAAACCTTAAAATAGGTTCTAGATGTGTTTAGAAATTCAACTTTTTTATCTTTAAATTTTATTTTATTTAATTTTCCATTTTCGAATTTGATATTGTATTGGTCGTGAGATAGTGTAAAATTCCCTTCCATATTGTATTCTAAATTCTTAGGCACAATTGATTCTGAATTTTTTGCAATTTCATCTTGGTGCTTATTTATTAAAAATGCTCTTAAGCTTTTTTCGTTGATTTGATAATCTTTAAGTCTTTTGTTTTGAAAATTTATTATTGGTTCTTGCTCTTTAAGGGAGTTAAATTTTGGGATTTCTAGTAGTTCAGCAGTAAGCTTGGATCCTTCTAGATTTTGTATCTTAATGCTGTGTAAGTTATTTTCTAAGGCTTTTAAATAAAGTAAAAAATTTTTTAATTCTTGATTGTCATAAGTTTCTTTGATTTCATAAAAATAAATAAGAGTTTCTACGTTGCTTTTTGGAGAATCTATTTTTTGTACTTCATATAAATATTGGCAGTTATTTTTATAAAAAATTAAGTAATTTTTATTATTTTTGCTCTTTCTTATTCCTTCTGTATAATTGAAATTAAGCTTTCTGTAAAGCTCAGTCACCTTTTTTCTAAACTTTTCTATGCTGTATATGTAAAACATAATAGGCTTATTTTGAAATATGTCTTTGTATCCACTTTTGAATGGATTTTTTAGTGCCCAATACAAATCTAAATGTATCTCATCGTGTAGCATGTATTCATGAGGGCTTCCACTGTAAGTTCCAGGCATATATATATCTGTATTGGTTTTGAATCTTTCAAAAAGCCATTTATTCAATTCCTCATGTTCTCTTAGAATTTCAAAAAAGTATATTGGAAATGTCCAATGTATTTTGTAAGCTAGCTGTTTGTGTTCAATTAAATATTTTATATTTGATATTATTGATAACAGGTTATCTTCTGAAAATTTAGTTATTGAAATAATAATGATATAAGTTTTCAATTTTTTTAGTTTTCTAAACATAAATTCTTTGTCTTTATAATATAAAGATTAATTAATATTTACATTATATAATAAAAATTTTTGCTGGTTTTGTATATTTTGTATTTTTTAATGTATAGAAGTAATACGCTATAGCGAATGTATTAAGTTTATGTTAATCTTATATTGTTATATATTAAATTATTTTTATTATAGAAAGGGGTAAAATTTTTATGGCTAAAGACATATATTTTAATGAAGATGCTAGAAAAAGCTTACTTAGTGGCGTTGAAAAATTATCCAATGCTGTAAAAGTAACTCTTGGGCCAAAAGGGAGAAATGTTCTTATTGATAAAAAGTTCGGTTCTCCAACGGTTACAAAGGATGGAGTTAGCGTTGCTCGTGAGATTGAGCTTGAAAATCCATTTGAAAACATGGGGGCACAGCTTTTAAAAGAAGTTGCTATTAAAACAAATGATGTTGCTGGTGATGGAACAACAACAGCTACTGTTCTTGCTTATGCTATTGCAAGAGAAGGCCTTAAAAATGTGTCTTCAGGAATTAATCCTATTGGAATAAAAAAGGGAATAGATCACGCTGTAAATCTAGCTGCTGAGAAAATTCGTCAGTCTGCAAAAAAAATTACAACAAAAGAAGAGATTGCACAAGTAGCTTCAATTTCTGCTAATAATGACAGTTATATAGGTGAAAAAATTGCTGAGGCAATGGATAAAGTTGGAAAAGATGGGGTTATAACAGTTGAAGAGTCAAAAACTTTTGATACTACAATTTCTTATGTTGAGGGTATGCAATTTGATAGAGGATATCTTTCTCCTTATTTTTCTACCAATAAAGAGAATATGACTGTTAATTTTGATGATGCTTTCATATTGATATATGAGAAAAAGATTAGTTCTATTAAAGAGCTTTTGCCAGTTCTTGAGAAAGTTTTAGGGACAAATAAGCCTTTATTAATTATTGCTGAGGACATTGAAGGGGATGCTCTTGCTGCTCTTGTTTTAAACAGTGTTAGAGGAGCCTTAAAGGTATGTGCAATTAAATCTCCTGGTTTTGGTGATAGACGAAAAGCAATGCTTGAGGATATTGCAGTGCTTACCGGCGGTGTTTTAATCAGTGAGGAGCTAGGTCTTACTCTTGAGACAGTTGAGATTGAGCAACTTGGACAGGCTAAAACTATTAAGGTTGATAAAGACAATACTACTATTATTAATACTGGTAATAAAGAACAAATAAAGGAGCGTTCAGAGCTTATTAAAAAGCAAATTGAAGATTCAACATCTGAATATGATAAAGAAAAACTTCAAGAGCGTCTTGCAAAGCTTGTTGGTGGAGTTGCTGTTATTAATGTTGGAGCTGTTACGGAAGTAGAGCTTAAGGAGAAAAAGCATAGAGTCGAAGATGCTCTTTCTGCAACTCGTGCTGCTGTTGAAGAGGGTGTTGTGCCTGGTGGTGGATCAACTCTTATTGAAGTTGCTATGTATTTAGATACAATAGATACAAGCAAATTAAGCTATGAGGAAAAGCAAGGTTTTGAGATTGTAAAAAGAAGTCTTGAAGAGCCAATGAGACAGATTATTTCAAATGCTGGTTTTGAGGGATCTATTTATATTCATCAAATTAAAACCGAGAAAAAAGGGCTTGGGTTTGATGCTGCTAGCTTTAAGTGGGTAAATATGATTGAGAGTGGAATAATTGATCCTGCTAAGGTTACAAGAAGTGCGCTTCAAAATGCTGCTTCGATTGCTGGGCTTTTATTAACAACAGAATGTGCAATCACCGATATTAAAGAAGAAAAAAATACTTCTGGTGGCGGTGGTTATCCTATGGACCCAGGAATGGGGATGATGTAAATTAAAGTTTCACCGGCAAATTTGTGTTTTTTTGCCGGTGAATATTTTATTATTCAAAGGAATTGTTTTGAGTGAGGATGAATTTGTTTTTTGTATAGGCTTTGATTGTTCAAAAGCAATAGTAGATAGGCAGCTTTTAAGAGAAAATAAAGGCAAAAGCGCCAAAGAACTTTTTGAACTTGGGCTTTACAGAAGTGCCTTTAGCAAAGCTCTTTATAGAAATGACGATGGTCTTATTAATTATTTAATTGAAGAGTATAATAAAATAAGTAACTCTAATTATACTAAAAAAGACGATTTTAAGCTTTTATTTGGAGTAGTTTATTCTGATGATATTAATAAGATAAAGGTGACATATATATAGTATAGGAGGTTTTGTGTTTTTATTGCAAGAATTTAGCGGCAATAGTAGCTTTTTGCGAAGTTTGTTAGTTTTTGTGCCTGTTATTGCTATATTTTGGTTTTTAGTGATATCTCCTCAGCGTAAGGAGGAGAAGAATAAAAAAGAAATGATAAAAAATCTGAAAAAGGGTGATAGGGTATTGACAGTAGGTGGAATTTTTGGAGTTGTGAAAAAATTAGGTGATACGGATGTTATTTTAGAACTAAGTCCAAATAACGAAGCAGTATTTATAAAAAACTCTATTGATAAAGTTTTGTCTGAAAAAAATGAAGTTAAAAAAGGTATTATTTAAAGATAAAATTAGAACTGTTAGCTAATAATGGTATTTTTTAAAAATTTTAAGGATTTGTATAATGAAAAAAGGATCTAAGCTTATATTGATATTGTTGGTGACGTTTTTTGCATGTCTATTAATATTTCCGACTATAAAGTGGTATTTTTTAATGAGCATTGAGGATAAAAAAATAAGCTCATATTCGCAAGAGGCTTTAAGGGATTATTCAAAGAAAAAAGCTTTATATGATCTTGTTAAGCTTAAGGAGCTGTATCACAAAGATCCCAATAGCAGCATTCCAACTAGTTTGTCTTATTTAATTCCAATAGCAAAAAATAATTATAAGTCTTCAATGAAAATCCCGCCTAATATTTTTACTGCTAAAACCTTGCGAGAAGGATTTTTGACCGATTCGGATATGGGAGAAGTAAGCTTAGAGATTTATAGATATTATGAGAAGATAAAGAAGAGCAAAAGTAGGATAATACATCTTGGACTTGATTTGTCTGGGGGGATGAGTGTTACTATTTCTCTTGATTATTCAAGTGTTGAGAAAAAATTAGGTCGGTCTTTGACTTTTGCTGAGAGAGAGGATGCTATTTATCGAATAATGCAAATTCTTAAGGATAGGGTAGATAGGTTCGGACTTACAGAGCCTAAAATTGTAAGGGAGGCTGGGGGAAATAAAATTTTCTTAGATATTCCTGGAGAAAAAGATGAGAGTAGAGTAGGTACTCTTTTGAGTGGGAAAGGCAATTTGACGTTTTATGTGGTTGATGACGAGTTTACGTCTCTTTTACATAGAAAAATATTAGAAGCGGGATCTCTTTTTTCTATTCCCGAAATTCAGGCAAGTATGAACCTTCCAGATAGTAAACAAATTTTTCCTTGGTATGTTAAAGATTCTTATGGTGTGGATGATGAGTCATCCGTTCGTTATTATGTAGTTGATGCTAGTCCTGAAAATTCATTTGATGGTGCTCACATTAAAGATGCTGGGGTCTCTAATGATCCCAGAACGGGTCGAGATACTGTTGCTTTTAGTCTTGATGTTGATGGAAGTGAAAAATTTTTTAAATTTACTCAAAAAAATGTTGGAAAGTCTTTGGCCGTTGTTATGGAAGGTAAAATTAAGTCTGTGGCAGGAATTGGCTATGCTATTACTGGGGGCAATGTTTCAATTCAAGGTGATTCTTTTGATAAAAAAGAGGCCTTAGATCTCGCTTTAGTGTTTAAAACCGCAGCTTTTCCAGTTGATATTAAAATAGATGATTTGAGAATAATAGGACCTACTCTTGGTGCTAGGACTATTGATCTTGGTATTAAATCTTCTGCGCTTGCTCTTTGTTTAGTTTTTTTGTTTATGTGTGTTTATTATGGTTTGAGTGGCTTTGTAGCCGGATTTTCACTTGTTATTTATAATGTATTTTTAATTTTAGCAATATTGTCGGCCTTTAATTTTACTTTAACTTTAACAAGTATTGCAGGCCTTATTTTGACAATGGGTATGGCCGTTGATATAAATATAGTTATTTATGAGAGAATTAAAGAAGAAATTAGAGAAGGCAGGAAATTTGAAAATGCTTTTGAAGATGGCTTTAAGAAAGCATTTTTATCAATTATGGACGCAAATATAACGACATTTATTGCGGTGCTTTTTCTAACTCTTCTTGGGACAGGGGTTATTCAAGGTTTTGCGTGGTCTCTTTCTGTTGGAATTGTGGCATCCCTTTTTAGTAGTTTGATTTTTTCAAGATTTATTTTGGAATTTATCATATCTGTTAGAAAAAGCAAATTTATAAGTATATCTTGGAGTTCAAAATATGCAAAGAGTAATTAATTTTTCAAAATATGGGAGCAATGTTTTAATTGTCAGTGTTGTTTTGATTTTGGTTGGGCTTATTTATACTTTTTTTTATCATGGTGGATACAATTGGGGAATAGATTTTTCTTCTAGAGTTAATATTAATCTTTCAATAGAAAAATCAAATATTAAAGAAAATGAAATTAAAGAAATATTCTCTCCGATTTATAAGGCTTTAGATGTCAATAGTATTTTTTCACCAAATGAGAATAAAAGCGAATTCTCTATTATGGTAAAGTCAGATATCATCGATTATGCTTTTAAAACAGAAGTTCAAAAAACAATACTAAATGAACTTAAAAAAAATTTTGATGCTAATATTGAAGTTTTGGATTCTTATTTTATTGATTCAAGTTTTTCTTCTACTTTGAGAAGTAGGTCAATATTTTTGGTATTAGGAACATTTATTCTGATTTTGATTTATATAACTTTAAGATTTAAACTAAGTTATGCTATTGCTTCCATACTTTCAATATTTCATGATATATTTTTTATAATTGCTTTTTTAGGGGCATTTAGAATAGAGATTAATAGCTATATTATTGTGGCAATACTAACCATTATTGGATATTCTTTAAATGACACAATAATTATTTTTGATAGAATTAGAGATAATGTTAAGCGATTAACCGACAACACATTTTTAAATGTGTTAAATATAAGCATTAGTCAAACTTTATCAAGAACTGTTTTGACGTCAGTTACAACATTTGTTGCAGTATTTTCTATTTATGTGTTTACTGAAGGATCTATAAAAGATTTTTCTTTGGTATTTATGGTGGGGGTAATTGTTGGAACTTATTCTTCTGTATTCATAGCATCTCCAATACTTTTTAATCTGTATAAAAAGGTAAAGTAGATCTTAAATAAGATGACATTGTGGCATGAAGTTTTTTGATTTTGGTTCATTAGGATTTTATAGATTTTTTGATTTTCAAAAATACCTTAATTTTAGTATTTTTAGGTATAGTTTAATAAATTATTATTCTTATCGAGAACAGTCAAGCCTTATTAACGATGCTAATTTGCTAAAAGATAAACTTGTATTTTTGGATAAGATTTATAGGGATTTTAATCCTAATATCAATAAATCTTGGGACGCCAATAAAGCTATTTTTTTGGATACTTTACTTATTATTAAGAATTTGATAAGAAAATATCATCCCAATTCCCAATTTTTAGACATTCATGAAGATGAATTGCTAGAAGATGTTTCCTATTTTAATAAATTTATAGACAAGCTTAAATATTTAAATTTTAGAGTAGATCTTAAACAAAAAATTGAAAATTTTGAAAAAAAGAGCAAAGCTCCATTTTCTTGCATAAGAATTGCTACATTTTTTATTCAAGAAGAATTTTTAGATAGACTTAGTAATTCATTGGATTTTTTTTCTAATGAGGCCAATAGCAATAATTTAGATGTAATTAATAAAGAAATTAATGATTATTATGAAAAAGTAGAGCAAATTAAAAAGAGTCGCAATATTAAAGAAACTCATAAAAAATTTATTATAGATCACACAAAAGAAAAAATTGATAAAATCATGAAAGATCATAGTCTTGACATTTCTAAACTGCTTATAAAAGTTGCTTTGCTTGAAATTACAATTCAATGTTTTGATAGCTATTATTTGAATTTATTAGAAATTTTACAAATTCTTTTATCTATTAATAATATAATTGAGATTGGTTTAAATGAATTGCCAGATGCTATTTTTAATGAATGGAATGAGCTTATTTATTTACGAAGAAAAGAGTTTCAAAAATTTGTGTTAATCTCCGATTATGTTTTCCAAAAAAGGATTGTATCTACTATAAATTCTGGAAATTGGAAATTTGCCTTTTTTACTCTTGCTCCTAGGCAAGGGGATGTTTTTCAGTTTTCAGTGGATATTGCTAAGAATTTTGATAATATTGAGGATGGAATCAAAGAATATGAATCTAAAATAAATAAATTTAATGAATATAGGTCGGGTTGGGAGGCAAATTTAAAAAATTTTGGTCATTTATTCTCAGAAACACTTTAGCTGTATATTTCTTTTAATCTTTCGTAAATAGTTTTTACCTCATTATTTATTATTTTTGGAATTTTTACTATCAAAGTGACTTTAAGATCTCTTTTTAAGCTGCTTCCAATTATGGGCATTCCTAATCCTTTTAAATTTAAAATTTCTCCATTTTTTGCGTCTGAAGGAATTTTAAGTTTTATTTTTTTTCCTTCAATTGTTTCAAATAGCTTTTCGCAACCCAAGGCTATTTCCCATGGGTAAACTTCTATTGCTGTTTCTAGGGTTTTTCCATTCAGTTTAAAATTTTTATAACTTGATATATTAAATTTGACTATTAAGCTTTCTTTTGTTCCAAAAATGGGATTAATAGGGCCTTTGTTATTTATTTTTATTTTAGTTGTTTCTAATGTCCCTTTTGGGATTATTATCTCGATTTTTTTATTATTTATAAGTATTATTTTTTTACTTCCCATATAAGCATCATAAAGTGAAATATTTACAGTTATTTCTCTATCTGCTGTTTTTCTTGAAGATCCTCCAAAGATTTTGGAAAAAAAATCTAAATCTTCAAAATTGCCAAATCTTGTGCTGCTAAATTCTCTTTCAAAATGATCGTTGTTGCCATTAAAATTGGCGTTACCTAAAGAGTCGTAATTTCTTTTTTTATCAGGAGAAGATAAAATTTCATAAGCCTCGTTTATTTCTTTAAACTTTTCTTCAGCTATTTTGTTTCCCTTGTTTTTGTCCGGGTGATATTTTATTGCCAATTTTTTGTAAGCTTTTTTGATTTCTTCATTGCTAGCATTTTTTTGTATTCCAAGTATATTGTAGTAGTCTTTGGTCATTAAAAATCTCCTTCTAATCTTCCTTATTTATTATATTTTTTAAATATATTTTTAATATTTGTACCTTATATATGTTATAATTAAACCTAAATTTTTAAAAGACCAATTATGAGAGTAGATCTTTTACCTCTTATCGAGTTAAGTCTTTATATTAATGTGTCATTTTGTTGTAAAGATTTTAGCATTTTTAATAGAATTTTAGAGGAATTAAAATGTCATTTAACCTTATTGGGCAATCCAATTATAAAAACACTTTATGTTAAACATGTAGATTTTTGTTTATGTAGGCAAGATAATTTAAAATTTATTTTCACTTCCTTGTCCAAATATATTAATTTATCCTTATTAGAAGAGTTTACTTTAGAAATTATTCCAGGTTATATTGATTTTGAAAAATTCAAACTTTTGGATGAATTTTGTATTACTAGAATTAATCTTAATGTTCAAAGTTTTTCTTTAGAATTTAGAAAGATTGTGGGGATGCCCGAGATTTCTTATGAAAAATTGAATATTTTGATTAACAATATTAGAAAGTTTCCTTTTGATTTAAATATTGATATGACTATCAACATGCCTTTGCAAAAAAAATATCATCTCAAGCTAGATTTGAAAGAATTGCTTTCATATATACCTGAGCATATTTGTTTTAGCGATTTTATATGTGAAGAGGAAGACTTTATCTTGAGTGGTTTTGATAACGGTATTGATTCGGAAAAGCTGTGGTTTTATGTCCTAGATTGCTTAGAATCTAGTGGATACATTAATTATGAAATTACTAATTTTGCATTAAAGGGTCATGAGAGCAAGCACAATAAGCTAATTTGGAGGTTAAAACCGTATTTAGGATTAGGGGTGCATGCTGTAAGCTTGCTTTTTTGTAATGACAAGAATAATAATGCAAGAGCTTTGATTAGAAAAACCGGTGGTTTTGTTAAAGCAAATAATCACTTAGTAACGTTTGAATTGTTAGATGATTTACAATTTTTTATTTATCATTTTATTCAAGGTCTTGGAAGTATTCAAGGTGTCAGCTTGAGGGCTCTTAGGCTTAGATTTGAATATAATGAGAAACAATTTTTTAAGTTTATTAATTACTGCTCAACTTTAAGTAGAAAATTTGTTTTTGATGATAATGTTATGTTATTAAAAGGGCGCGAAAGATTTAAGTTAGATTTTTATTTAGTAAAAATTATAAACTATTTTAATGATAACTTTTTTAAAGTTAAGTTTAGGCTTCCTTGATTTGTTTGTCTTGGTAATAAACTATTTTTGTGTTTTTATGGTTGAATATTCCAATCTCAAGTATGCCTGGAAATAGTTTGAAGTATTTTTCTGTTCCTTCAGGATTTTCCACATGCATTTTTACATCTAAGATATAATTATTGTTATCAGTTATGATGGGTCCTTTTTTTTCTTTGCAAATTCTTAAGGTTGGCTCTAAATTCATTTCTCCAAGTCTAGTCATAATAAATCCAACAGCATTTTGGGCAATTTCTATGGGAATAGGCATTTTTGTTCCCAATTTTTTTACAATTTTTGTTTCATCTGCTATTATTAGCAATGTTTCTGAATTGTAAGCTATTACTTTTTCCATTAGATGTGCGCCCCCCATTCCTTTTATTAAACTTTTTTTTTCTAATAAAATTTCATCAGCTCCATCAATTGCAATGTCTAGATTTTTGTTAAGTTTTGAAAAATTTGATTCATAAGGAATTTGTTCTTTTGAGAGCAAATATTTTGTATCATTACTTGTTGTATAGAATTTTAAATTTTTCAAGCTACCCGATTTTATCTTTTCGCTTAAATATTTTATTGCATAATAAATAGTTGTGCCTGTTCCGATTCCAAGGTTCATATTGCTTTTGATATAATGATCAATTGCATATTTTGCTACTAAAATTTTTTGATTTTCCATAAATTTTTTTCCCTGATTGATAAGCTTAAAGCTTAATGTATTTTAAAGTATATCATTATTTAATTAAGGTTGAAATCTTGACTAGATTTTGTGCTAATTTATAATTATTAGTATTAGTAAATAAAATAATATGCTAGGAGATTTTATGTATAAATTAGTTTTAGTAAGACACGGAGAGAGTGAGTGGAATAGAGAAAATCTTTTTACTGGCTGGACAGATGTTAAACTTTCTGATAAAGGTATCGATGAGGCTGTAGAGGCAGGTTTGCTACTCAAGCAAGAAGGTTATTCTTTTGATATTGCTTTTAGTTCTTCATTGTCAAGGGCTAATGACACTTTAAATATTATTTTGCGAGAACTAGGTCAATCTTATATTAGTGTAAAAAAAACCTGGAGATTAAATGAAAGGCATTATGGGGCTTTGCAAGGTTTAAATAAGTCAGAAACAGCTGCAAAATATGGGGAAGATAAAGTTTTAATTTGGAGACGCAGTTATGATGTGCCCCCAATGTCTTTGGATGAGTCTGATGATCGTCACCCCATAAAAGATCCAAGATATAAACATATCCCTAAAAGGGAGCTTCCTTCAACAGAGTGTCTTAAAGATACTGTTGTAAGAGTTATTCCTTATTGGACTGATGAGATTGCAAAAGAAGTTCTTGAAGGTAAAAAAGTTATTGTTGCTGCTCACGGCAATTCTTTAAGGGCGCTTGTTAAATATCTTGACAATTTAAGTGAAGAAGATGTTTTAAAGCTTAACATTCCCACAGGCATTCCTTTAGTTTATGAATTAGATAAAGATTTAAACCCCATTAAGCATTATTATTTAGGTGATGAAAGCAAAATTAAAAAGGCAATGGAATCTGTTGCTAGTCAAGGAAAGTTAAAGTAACGGTTTATTTGCATTAAAGTGGTAATAAGTCATATAATTATGACTTATTTTTTTATTAATTTTAAGGCTTAAATATATTTATTTGCAATCTTTTCAAAGCGATCAATACCAATTATTTTGATAAATCCAGCTAATTTGGGACCTTTTTCTTTATCGATTAAAATTTTATAAATTTGTTTAAAAAACAAGGCGGGTTCTATATTATTTTCTCTTGAAGTTTTATATATTTCGTTTTGAATGTCTTGTTCTGTAGCAACTTCAAAATTTTTCTTTAAAAAATCCAAAAGTTCAGTAATTGCTTTTTTGCTATTTTCTTCTAGTATTTCTATATTATCAAATTTAGATCTTAATGAAAATTTAAAATCCTCAGGTGCAAAATCTCTTATCCAATTAATTGCGCAGTTTATTTTATTTATTAGTTTGTCTTTTTGATCTTCTTGAACGTTTTTCAAGTAATTTAAAATTTTATTTATATTATTTTCAAATATTTGGCAGATTACACTTAAATGTCTAAATCCGATTTGATAAGGCATTCTTTTGCTTGGCGTGTATGGTTGAGATAGTTCGTAAATTCTTTTAAAAGTTCTTTTTTTTTCTTCTTTTACATCTTCTATTCCATAGTAGATTCTCTCAAACTTGTCGTAATCTTCGTATATTTTAATTACGTCAAGATCAAATGAGATTGAAAATTCAGTATTTGGTTTTGTAGCAACAAATAAAAATCTTGTGACTTCGGGTGTGTAGACCTCAAGAACATCTTTAAGTGATATGACATCTCCTGATGAGGAGGATATTTTTCCACCACGTCCTTTTATTGAAATAAAGTCATATTGAAATGTTACAGGAGGGCTACCTTGAAAAATTTTTATAATATTTTTAGATGTATCAAAACTGCCGCCACTGCTGTGGTGGTCTTTTCCTGCAGGTTCAAAGTCAACTTTTTCATATTTCCATCTCATGGGCCAATCTATTCTCCAAGGAAGTTTAATGGCCCATGTGGTTCTTATATCTAGAGATTCTTGATTACCACATTCACATGAGTACTCAACAGAGTAATGATTGTCATAATTATTTACAGTTGTTGTATCTCTATTGCATTTTGTACAAAATATGCTGATTGGATACCAATTTTCTTCAAGCTTTGAAGTTCTATATTCGTTTAATGCTTCAGAGAGTTCTTTTTTATGATCAAGTGCAAATTTTATTTGGCTTGCATAAGCATTGTTGGTATATTGTTTACTTTGGTCAATGAATTCAGGATTGATCCCCACTATAGGCAGATATTTTTCAAATTCAATTTCATTGGCTCTTGCATAACTTGTTTTGTGGCTTCTTGTGTCAGGGACTCTTGTTATTGCTTGCCTTAAATAAGTTATAAGAAGTTCTTGTTCTGGCATATTTTTGGGAACTTTTCGAAATACGTCGTAATTATCCCAAGAATAAATAAATCTTACTTTTGATCCAGAGTCTCTCAGAGCTCTTGCTACAAGGTCTACCGAGATAACTTCTCTGAAATTGCCAATGTGCACAGTTCCAGATGGAGTAATTCCTGAGGCTACTGTGTATAAGTCTTTTGGACCTTTTTCTTTTTTTATTTTTTCTGCGTAAAAATCCGCCCAGTGCGCTGTTTTCACATTTTGTTCCTAATTTAAATTTAGGTAAATTTTAACATTTTGTCTTTCAAGTTTCAAGAATTTAGGAAATTGTAGTTGAATGTTAGTTTATAAGTCTTTTTATTAGTTTGTCTTCTTTGTTCCAATTTTTTTTAAGCTTTACCTGTAAGAATAGGTTGCATTTTGTTTCAAAAATTTTTGCAATTGTTTTTCTTGCTTTTTCTCCTATTGATTTTATTTCTTTCCCGTTTTTCCCTACAATTATTCCTTTTTGACTTTCATTTGCTACAAAAATATTTGCCCTGATAAAAAGACTTCCTTTTTTATTTTCTAAGGTATCAATATCTACATACAAAGAGTAGGGAAGTTCTTTTTTTAGGTTTTCAATAGCTTTTTCCCTTATTATTTCGCTAATTCTAAAATTTATTTCTTGATCGGTGTAGTATTCTTGTGGATAATAAAGCGGGCCTTCTGAAAAATTTTCATAAATTTTATTTTTTAATTCTTCTGTGTTAATTTTTTTTTCAGCAGATATTTTAATTATGTTGTTATCTTCTATTCCTTTTTCTTTTAGAAATTGTGCTATTTCGTTTATTTTTGCATTTTTAAGATCAATTTTATTGAGTATTACTAAAAATTTAATTTTAGAGTTTTTAATTATTTCTAACATTTTATTTTCTTCCTCTCCAGGTTTGTCTTGAATGTCTATTATGTATAAAATAAGTTCAACTTCTCCTATTGAAGAATGTATGTTTTTCATCATTGCAATATTAAACTTTTTTTTACTTAGATGAAATCCTGGTGTGTCTATAAAAATAATTTGTCCTCTGTGGTCTGTAAAGATTCCTTTTATTTTATTTCTAGTTGTTTGTGGAATAGGGGATATTATTGATATTTTATGTCCGCATATTGAATTTAAAAGGGTAGATTTTCCAGTTGATGGTCTACCAAGTATTGCTGCAAATCCCGATTTCATGTTTTAGCATTCCTTAAATATGTAATATTCATATGTTTTTTATTATAATTAATTATATATTATTTTAAATACTTATTTTTAAGTAAAATTTGAGGAATTTTCGTTTGGCAAAGGTAACTTTTGAAGTTTTTTGTGAGCAATGTGGTGAAAAAGTTGGACTTAATCGGTCTGTTTGTCCTAATTGTGCTGCTAAGCTTGGTGATATTGAATGTCCAAAGTGTAGGCACGTAGGTCCAGTCTCCGCTTTTGGAGAAGGTTGTCCTAATTGTCACTACAGTCCTTTTCAAGAGCTTAAAGAAAAACCCTTTAAAAGAAAAGAAAGATCAAGAATGGTAAGCAATAGAGCAGCTTCTAAAGTCTTTGTAAGGCTTTTCCATTTTGGGATTAATGCTGATATTTTGCTTTATTTATTTTCAAGTTTTTTATTTGTTATACTTTTTCTTTTTATTGTTTATGGCTAAAGGCTTTTTATGGGTATTACAGTTTTTTATTTATTTTCTATTTTTACATCTTTTGTTATGGGTTCTAGTATGGAGTCTGTTAAAGAGAATATTCTTAAAAGTACTATTTTTTATTATGATGTTGAAGAAGTTGAATTTCCTTATGCTAGGAAGCAGACTTTACAATTTATTGCTAAAACCCATTTAAAATATGCTGTTTTTAATTTTGACAAAAATAAAATGTTTTCGTACACTTTTGTTTTTGATAAAAAATTAATATCTCAGTATGCAATTTTTATTGAGGTAAAAAAAAAGTTTGGCGAGGCTACACTGGTAACACCTTTGAATTATTTATGGGATCTTGGTGATTATATTATTGTTTTAAATAAAAATATTTTAAGAATGACTTTGAAATCTTATATTTCAAATTATAATAAATGATTTTTAATAAGGCTTATAATTGAAAAAAATTTTAAAACGGTTTTTATTTTTAGTTTTGTCGATGTCTTTTTTATCTTTTTCCGATCATTTTTATGATAAAGAAATTGTGATAAATGGATTTAAGTTTTTTGTAAAAATAGCATCTAATGAGTTTGATAGGGCAAAAGGTTATATGGGTACTCAAAAGGTTGAATATGGCAGTGGGATGCTTTTTGTTTTTAAAAAAGAGCAAAATTTATCTTTTTGGATGGAAAATACACCTTTGCCGCTTGAAATAGCTTATATTAATTCAAATGGAATTATTAAAGAGATTTATGATTTAGAACCGTACTCTAGGGCAAATGTTAATTCTCTTTATAAGGCAAAGTATGCTCTTGAGCTTCCAAGGGGCTCATTTTCTAAATTTAGAATAAAAATAGGTTATAAGGTGCATTTTTGCTTTGATATTAATTCTTTATTAGTAGAATAATTTTGAAATTATTGGGCTTTTATTTCTTGAAGTTCTTCTTCAATTTGATCTTCTTTAAGATCATTTTTATCAGATTCTTTTGTTGAATTTATTTTTTCTTGCTTTAAGGTAGATTGTTCGCTTGATTCATTTGTATTGTTATTTGTTTCATTATTGTCAATGTTTTCGTTGTTGGTTGTTATTATTTTTTTAAAAATAGTTATTGTTGATGCAATCTCGTCAATTGAATCAAGCAAAAATGTATCACTTGCGAATTCTTCTGCTTTTACAATATATACTAAAGAGTTGAGTCCTTTTTCTGCATTATGAATAATCTCCCACGATCCGAATACTCTGTTATTATAGCTATCGCTCATAAGGGAGTCAGATATTTCTTTTATTTTTTGTGTGTTTATATCAAATACTTTTACAATTCCAAATATTTCTCTTATCTTTGAATTTTTATATGAGTTTAGTCTTGATCTGATGATTACCTCTTCTCTTTCGTTATTGTTTATATCTTTAAATGCTATAAAGTCATTTTCTGAGTCTATTTTATATTCAATTTTGTTTTTATCTAAAAATTTTTTAATTCTCTTGTCGTATTGTATATTCTTATGATTGCAAGAAATGAGTGCAAAAATGATAATAATCATACCGTAGAATAATGTATTAATATTCATTATTCTTGCAATTAACATTGTATTATGTAACATATGATTATTATAATTTAATTGTAAGGATTTTAAAAGTAATTTATGCGTCTTCCAGGTAGTGGCTATTCATATACTGTTATTCAATCTAAAAATAATTATTCACAAAAATCTTCTTTTGGAATTTCTTTTGTAATATTAAGCAGAGGAACAAAAATTTTTAGAGAAGATTTGTTTGAATTTTTATCAAATTTTGACTTTATAAGAGAAATAATTTCAATTGAAAAACAGAGTAATAGAAGTTCTTTGCAGTTCATTTCAGAAAGTTATGGCAAGTTAAAATTTATTTTACTTTCTGATGATTTAAATTCAGGAGAAAAGGTTAATTTAGCAATGAAAGAATCCAGCTGTGATTTTGTTTTTGTTTTGCAAAGTGATATGTACTTGTTAAATCCTTTTTGGATTCCAAATATATTCGATGAAATAGTTAAAAAAAATGTTCTTCTTGTTGGGGGTGAGTTTTTTGATAAAGAAGAGGAAATGATTCCTTCAATTTTTCTTCCTAGCATAGATAAAAAGCAAAAGTTTAAGGTAATTTTAGTAAATTCTGAAAAAGACTATGAAAAAACTTTGATTACCATGGATTATTGCGGACTTTATTCTAAAGAGAAATTTTTACAGCTTGGAGGTTTTGACTCAAGGATTCAAAATGAATATTTTCAAAGAATAGATTTTGGGCTAAGAGCTGTTTATTTTGGTGAGCATGTTTATATTTATAGAAAGCTGAGAATCCAGTATACTGCATTAAATTCACCAGAAAATTTAACCAAAAGTAAAAGTTTTTTGATTTTTTTGCTTAAGAATTATGTCCCAATTTTTGTTGGAAATGGCGTTGTTTTTTCTTTTTTTAGGTTTTGTAAAATTTGTTTAAAATACAAAATTAATCCTTTTCTCTTCCAAAAAGAGTTTAAGCAGATAAAAGGTGAGATTGTTAAAAATAGCTTAAGATTTAAAGGAGACTTAAAGAGTGCCATTGAGCTTTGGGAAAATGATATTATTGATTGATTTGATTTTGTTTTCATACTTAAGCTTGTATTCTAAGACCTCCGATTATTTAAATGTTCTTGATTTTTTTGATACTAATGTTTTCAAGTTCGATTTTAACATTGAAAATGATGTTTTTACAATTGAAAATGATAAGGGATATTTAAAGTTTAGGGTAGGCTTTGAATATGCGCTTACATCTTCTGGTTATTATATGTTTGTAGACCCAATTATTGACATTCGTGGAGAAATTTTAATAAGTCAAAAGGTATTAAAAAAAATTGAAAATTATTTCAGTTCTCTTAAAGGTTATAATAAACCCAGAATTACTTCGATAATCATTGATCCTGGACATGGTGGACACGATACTGGTGCGGTTGTGACTTTAAAGATAAATGGTTATGATGTTGTGCTTAAGGAAAAAGATTTTGCATTAACCTATTCTATATATTTGTCTAAAATTTTAAGTAATTATTTTGTTAATAAAAATGTTTTATTAACTCGTATAAATGACGTTTATTTAACTTTAAAAGAACGGTCAGAATTTGCAAATGCAATAAAGCCAAATTTTCCCAATAATGTTATATTTTTATCCATACATGCTAATGATGCTCCAAATAGTGAAGCTAGGGGAGTTGAATTTTGGTATCTTCCTAAGGATTCAAAAAGAGAAGTTATTAAAGATTTTAAGGGATATGATATTAAAGGTAATAGATACTTAAGCGAGCTTAATGATATACTAGATATCAAATATAAATATGAATCAAAAGTCTTGGCTGAAATTTTATATAAAGTTTTTAAAAGTGAGTTAAGCGAAACTAATATTAGGCCAATCAGAGAAGAGCAATGGTTTGTAATAAAAAACAGCAGTATGCCGGCTGTGTTGATTGAAATGGGGTTTTTGTCCAACATTTTAGATGCTAAATTAATTTTGGATTATAATTACATGAGCAAGTTTAATATTCTAATACTTAAAGCTTTAATGGAATTTATAAATTTTTATGAAAAATAATATTTCGGATGTATTTTTTAAGTATAATGCAGTGATTTATGAATTTTTAAATTCGAAAAAAGAGCATATGGTTAGAGTGCTTTTGGGGTCTTTGGCAGCAAGCTTTTTGTTTTCTATTTGTATGGTTTTTTTAAATTATGACAATCTTTTTTCAAAAAAGGTTTTTTATTTTCATTCTAGCAAGGGCTTTGTTGCTAATTTAAGATATTTAAGAGATGGAAAAAATTTGAAAGATAATTTAGATCTTTTAGTAAAAGATTTTCTTTTAGGAAGCAATGAGGGGTTTTCTTTTGGATTTTTATTAAGTGATGCAAGATTTTTATATTCTTTTTTAGAAAATGGAATTTATTATATAAATCTTTCAAGAGAATTTTATGATTCTTTTAATAATGATGATTATAATGAATCTTATGAATCTTTTGATGTTAAGGTTAATCTGTTTGCTATTTCTTTAATAAAAACAATGCGCTTTAACTATCCCGGTAAAATAAAAAAGCTTGTTATTCTTATTGAAGGGTGTATCTTGAAAGAGCAAAGTTGATAAATTTAATTTTACTAATAACAACAATTAAAAAACGAAAATTTTATAAAAGATTTATATATAAGGAGTTGGTTTACATGAAAAGGAAAGCTAAAAGTATTTTATTTTTTTTATTATCCACGGTTCTTTTTGCTCAGACTGATGGATTAACAGAGGGTTCTAAAAGGGCAGAGCCTGGAGAATTAGTTTTAGATTTTGCTGAGCTTGCAAGAGATCCAAGTTCAACTAAACTTGATCTTACAAATTATGTTGATTATGTATATTCGGGCGCTTCTGGTATTGTTAAGCCGGAAGATATGGTTGTAGATCTTGGGATAAATAATTGGAGTGTTTTACTTACTCCTTCTGCAAGGTTGCAGGCCTACGTTAAAAATTCAGTTGTTGCGCCTGCTATTGTTAAGAGTGAGTCAAAAAGGTATGCAGGCGATACTATTTTAGGAGTAAGAGTTTTATTTCCAAGCTATTCTCAATCATCTGCTATGATTATGCCGCCATTTAAAATTCCTTTTTATTCAGGGGAAAATGGGAATCAATTTTTAGGCAAGGGTCTTATTGATAACATTAAAACCATGAAAGAGATTAAGGTGTCAGTTTATAGTTTGGGATATGAGATAGATCTTGAAGTTTTATTTGAAGACATGAATGGCATGGAATATGCTTATTCCATGGGTACTTTAAAGTTTAAAGGGTGGGCTGATTTAATTTGGTCAAATCCTAACTATATTCCTAATATATCATCTAGAATAATTAAAGACGACGTTCCAAATTATCCTCTTGCTTCAAGTAAAATGAGATTTAAGGCTTTTAGGGTTTCAAAAGGGCATAGTTCAAAAGAGCAAAATTTTATCTTTTATGTTAAAGATTTAAGAGTTCTTTATGATAAGTTGAGTGTTTCAATAGATTCTGATATTGATAGTGAGTCTGTATTTAAAGTTTATGAGACTAGTGGAACTGAATCTCTTCGTAAATTAAAGGCACACGAAACTTTTAAAAGAGTTTTAAAGCTTAGAGAGAAAATTTCTATGCCTGAAGGTTCTTTCCAAAACTTTATAGAAAAGGTTGAAAGTGAAAAACCTGAAGAATCATCTCCAAAAAATTAGGTTTAAATTAATATGTAAAGCTGCCCAAAGGGTTGGCTTTACATATATAAGATTAAAAAATAGGAAATAGTATGGAAATGTTAGATTTGGAAAATGAAGAGCTTTTAGGGGTTTTTTTTGAAGAGGCTCAAAATCTTGTAGATATCCTTGAAGAGAATATTATGTCACTAGAGGATGATCCTAATAATTCTGATACTATTGATGAAATATTCAGAGCAGCTCATACTTTGAAAGGAAGTTCTGCTTCTCTTGATATGATGGAGCTATCTGATTTTACCCATATTGTTGAAGATGTTTTTGATGCTATTAGAGATGGTAGGGCAAATGTAAACAATGATCTTGTTGATTTGCTTTTAAGCTCATTAGATGTTATTAAGGAAATGCTTGCACTTCGTCTTGATGGCAAGGTTTATCTGAATGATATAAGTGATCTTAAAAGCAAATTAAAGCAATTTTTAGTAATTGATGATAAGGTTTTTATTAAGGGATTTGACGAAAATCCAACTAAAAACAATTTTTGTCTTTCAGAATCAGATCTTGAGGAGATAAGAGAGGGGCTAGGAATTGGACAAAAGGTTTTAAGGGTCAGTGTTGTTTTTAATTTAAATAACAATTCTGAAGTGGAAAATGGTGGACTAAAAATATTTAATATTTTAAAAAATTTAGGCTCTGTACTTCATACAATTCCTAAATATGAGCAAATCATAGAGGATAAATTTTTAACAAGAATAGATTATTATCTGATATCTTCAGATATAAAGGGCGTGAAAAAAAGTTTAGATTCTTCAAGTTTAATTGAAAGCTATTTGGTTGATGAATTTAACGTAAAAGAAGAATTAAAAAAGCTTGCAGATAAAGGTATTAAAGATATTGATTCAGATTCCAATCTTGTTTTAAATGACGGTTTTGATTTTACAGAGGATGAGATTTCTGATTTATTGCTTGAGGTTGAAAATCAAAAGTTATTTAGAGTTAGATTAGATTTTGTAAAAGACAATCCTATGGCTACTATTAGTGGTCTTCAAATGCTTCAAGCATTAAAAAGTCTTGGTAAAATTTTCAAGTCTCTCCCAGATTCTAGCGAATTATTGGCAGATAAGTTTTTTGATTTTGTAATATATTACTTAATATCAAATACTAGTTCAGACAGTATTGCCAAAAAGATTAATTTACCAGATGTTGTTAGTCATTTTGAAATCAAAAATGTTAATTTAGAATCTTTAAAGAATATAAGCCTAAAAGAAGAGGATGAAGCACCTCTTAAGGAAAATAAAAATATTAAAAAAAATAGCCCAATTAGTGTTAATTTAATTAGAATAGATAGTAAAAAAATAGATTACATATTAAATCTTGTCAGTGAGGCTGTAATAAGTAAATCATCTTATAACCAAATAAATTCAGAGATGATTACATTATTTTATAATTTTAATTATTTTTATGATTATCAAGAAAGTTTTCAGAGAAACTTTTTAATTGATTTAAAGATAATTTTCAAAGATGCGGGTCTAACATTAGAAGATGAGGTTGAATCACATATTAATTCTTTGATGAGTTTTAAAATGGAAAAGACACTTAATGATATATCTGAATTGAGAAATTCTTTTTTCAGACTTCTTCAAAATTTTAAAATGACCTCTGGGCGACTGTCCAGAATAATTACAGATTTGCATGAGAGTGTTTTAAAAACTAGAATGTTGCCAATATCTAATATATTTTCAAGGTTTACAAGAGTTGTCAGAGATCTTTCAAAGAAATTAAATAAGATTGTAAATCTTAAAATGGAAGGAGAAGAAACTGAGCTTGATAAGTCTGTTATAGATGACCTTGTAGATCCTTTAATGCATTGTGTTAGAAATTCAATGGATCATGGCCTTGAAACAGTTGAAGAGAGAGTTAAAAAGGGAAAGAGCAAAGCAGGTACTATAATTTTGCGTGCTAAGAATGAGGGCAATGTAATATCAATTGAAATTGAAGATGATGGGATTGGTATAGATCCAAAGGTCATTAGGCGCAAATTAATTGAAAAGGGAACAATAAAAGAAGATGCAATTTATTCTGATTTTGAACTTATTAACTTAATTTTTGCTCCTGGGTTTTCAACAGCAGTTCAAGTGACAGACCTTTCGGGTAGAGGAGTTGGTCTTGACGTTGTGAAAAAAAGCATTGAAAAGCTTAATGGAACTATTTTGGTGGAATCAGAAATTGGCCTTGGAACAATTTTTAAAATTAAACTACCATTGACGTTAGTGATTATACAAGGTCTTTTAGTGAAGTCAGGTTCTGAAACTTATGTTATTCCTTTAAATAATGTTCTTGAAACTCATAGAATAACCGAGCATGATATAAAATTGCTTGAAAATTATCATGAAGTTTATAATTTAAGAGATGAAGTCATTTCTGTTCTCAGGCTTGACAAACTTTTTAACATAACAAGAGATGATTCATTAATAGAAAAATTTTTAATAGTTGTTAACACTAGCAACATGAAAACAGCAATTGTTGTAGACTCTATTCTTGGTGAGGAAGATTTTGTAGTAAAGCCTATTAAAGATAAATTTTCATCAAGTGCGGGTATAGTTGGGGCTACTACGCTTGGCAATGGTAAGGTTGTATTAATAATTGATGTTTTTAAACTTTTTGATTTACAAAAGGATACTAAGGAGTGAATCTCTTGTGCAGATAAAAGAAATTTATTTTGGACCCAAAATTTTAGATGATAAAAATTGCAATTCTAAATTAACCAATTTTGATTTTAAAGTTGTTTCTTTCGAGCTTGGATCGGATCATTATTTAGTAGACATTATGCAGGTTAAAGAAATTAGAAAATCTAGTAATTTTACATATGTTCCAAATGCTAAGAAGTATGTAGCTGGGCTTGATAATTTAAGGGGTGAAATAATTCCTATTATAGATCTTAGAATAATGTTTAATTTAGAATTTAACAAAAAAGATCTTGAAGATATTATGGTTTTAAAAAACGAAGATCTTCTTATAGGGGTAATTGTTGATAAAATTAATAATGTTTTTTCAATAGATTCTAGCCTTATTCAAGATCCACACCCAGTTTTATCTCAGGATTCTTTAATAAACTATATAAAAGGTGTTGTAGATTATAACGAAAAGCTTTATATACTTCTTAATGTTTTTAAAATTTTTAATTATGGGGAGGAAGAAAAGTTATTAAAATCTGATCAAAATTTTGTTAAAGAAAGCGACTTTGTAAGCGATTGTGATAATCTAGATATACTAGAGAATTATAAGAGTGATTTTTCCAATAATGTTTCTTCAAAAAATGATAATAACAATGAAAATTTAACTCTAAACAATCTTGCAACTTTTAATTTGGAAAGTATTAAAAAAAATCTTTTGAAATACTCATTTAATACTTCTTTGGTAAGTGATGTGTTTTTGGAAAAAGTTGGAGTAAAATTTAATATGTTTGATGTTGATTACTTGCCTTACGATAGTTTTTTAAATGAATTTTATTCAAAATCATCGGGAAATTTATGGAGAGCTGATTGTTTGGAAGAATTTAAAAATGAGATTGTTAAGAGTCACTTAAATTTTATGGATAACTTAAATTCTATTTTCAATGTATTGGAAATTGGTTGTGGTAGTGGAAAAGAGACCATGGCTTTAGCAAATGCATTGTCTGAATATTGTGTAAAACCGTTTAAGTTGACTGCTATTGATAATGATTTATCAAAAGTTGTTGAAACTTCTAGGTTAACGTTTTCAGAGTCAGAAATTGGCATTAGTGAAATTTATCGTAAGAACTCTTTTGAACAAAGTCCTGGAGTTTATAAATTTAAGTCAGAAATTCTAAGTAATGTTTTGTTTGAATATTCCGATGCTCTTTTTTCAGATTTGCCTGATAATTTGGGAATGGTTTTTTTAAAAGATGTTTTATGTTTCTTGGATAGTAAAGATCAGATTTTAATTTTAAATATCATTGTTTCCAAAACTATTAAAGGGGCTCTTTTGGTTTTGGGAGATAACGAAGAGCTTAAAAATAATGATGTTTTTATAAAAGAAAAATCCACAAAATATTTTAACTTGTACAGGAAAGTCTAAAGGAGAAATTAATGAGAATAGATTATATAGAGCCATTTTTGGATGCTGCTTCTTCGGTTTTAAGAGATATGTTGCTTGTTGAGAATATAGAAATGGGTAAGCCCGGGCTTAAGTCGATAAATCAAAAGATAAAAGGTGTTTCTGTAATAGTAGGACTTGCTGGGTCTGTTGAGGGTAGTATAATTATTGATATGGATATAGAAACAGCCCTTTTTGTTGCTTCTAAATTAAATTTTGAAGAGTATGATGATTTTGATGATGAAGAAACAAAAGAGATGGTTGCTGCAACTCTAACCGAGGTTGGTAACATTATTGCTGGAAATTTTGTTACTACTTTGCATGCCAAAGGTTTTGTATTTGATATAACCCCTCCAGCTTTTATTTATGGAGAAAATATGAAAATAAGTAATAAAGGTTCTGAGGCTTTAATTGTTCCTTTTTCTTTGCCTGATGGTAAAATTATAGAAGTTAATATTGCAATAAGAGAGAGGGTTTGATATGAAAAAAATTCTTTTTATTAGAAAAGAGAGGTTAATATGATCCAAAAGACTACAATTGCTGCAGATTCTTCATCTAAGCCTAGAGGAATCAATTATGATACAGGCATCCCGTTTAATGTTTTAATTGTTGATGACTCTGTTTTTACCGTTAAGCAGCTTACTCAAATTTTTACATCAGAGGGCTTTAATATTATTGATACGGCAGCTGATGGAGAGGAGGCTGTGATAAAATATAAGAATCATTATCCTAATATTGATATTGTCACTCTTGATATTACCATGCCCAAAATGGATGGAATAACTTGTCTTTCTAATATTATGGAATTTGATAAAAATGCTAGAGTGATAATGATATCTGCTTTAGGCAAAGAACAATTAGTTAAGGATTGCTTAATAAAAGGAGCAAAAACATTTATTGTTAAACCATTAGATAGGGCAAAGGTTCTTCAAAGAGTAATGTCTGTATTTGTTAAATAAATTATTTATAAAAAAAGTTCAATCTTTAATTTTATTATTTTCATTCCCTTGGGAAAAAAATCATTTCATTACTTATTTTATCTAAATTCTTTAAAAAATAAGTAATGTTAAGGTTGAATATTTTTAGAGGTTCTGTATTATTTTCTATGTAAAGCTCTAATTTGTAAAATCCTTTTTTTGTGTATATTAGTGAATAACTTTTAAAAATTCCATTTATATTTTTAATTTTAAATATTTTGTATTTTAAAAATTTTTTATCAATAAGTTCGCTTTGAATTAGATATTTATTTGCTTCTTTGTAGTTTGAATTTAATAAGTTGTAGTTAGTTTTATTAAGTATTATGCTTTTTACAAAATGTTCTGTTAGTTCATAAATATTTTTTTCTATTTCGCTTGTTGGAAAATTGGTATAGTACTCTTTTTCTAAAATTAGATTGTAAGATGAATATTTTTTTATTTCTTCATTTGCTCTTTTTTCAATTGAGATGTCTAAAAGCCTAGCATTAAGTGGAAAGTTTAATAATGTAAGTAGTACTATAGTTATTTTAATGTTCATTTTATTTCCTGGTTTTTGTTAATTATTGTTTTTACTTTTTCAATTTCTAAAGGTATTTTACTTTTTCGCTTTGAGTTTAATTTTTCTTTTAGCAAAAGATTGTTAAATGATTTTGCAAGTTCATATACTTTTTCTTCGCTTAAAGTAAAAGGAATTTGAATTTTTCGATATTCTAATGGGTCTTGTAAAATTTTTGTCATTAAAATAATAGGATTTAAAAAGCTTGCTTTAAAAAATTTATAAAAATTCATTAAAAAAATAGTAAATGATGCAAACAATGTAAATAGAAAAATTCCAAGAATAGAATCGCTTTTTCTTTGCAAATATTTATCTATATAAAATTTTGTTTTCTCTATTTCTATTACTCTATATTCACTAGGACTGTAATAAACAAATATTTCGTCTGATTTTGAGTATATTATGTCATCTTTTTCCTTGATTATTAAGATGAAAGGATATTTTTCTTTAATGTAAGCTTTTTCATTTATTATTGATATGTTTTTAATAATATTAAATTCTTGTTTTTCTGGTATTGAATTTACGATTTTTGAACTTGATATTATTATAAAAAATGTAAATGGTATTAATAAGCTCATTGAAAATGTTCTAGCAAATGCTGTTAGTATTAGGTTCTTTTCTTTTGAATTGTAATATATTTCTATTATTAGGTCGTTAAACCTAAGAAGTCTTAAAAATCTTAATTTGAAAAGCGATAACATTATTGGATTTAATATTGTTTCATGAGCGACAATTATGTTTTTAAGCTGATATGAACTATAAAATGCTAAAGGGATAAGGCAGTGAATTATATCGAAGAATAGATTGTTTCTGACGTAGATTTCCAATCTTTGAGAAAGGTAGGCTTTGGTTATTTTGTATAAAAAAATAAAAATAAAAATTGTGTCAAATAGAAAACCAAGAAATATTAGTGCAAATCGTATTTTGTATGGTAAAAAAAGAATTATTGAGAGCTCTTCGATTAAAAGTTCAAATATTGAAAAGATTATTATTGCTTTTAAGAAAATTGAAAATTTTTTTACCATTTATTTCCCTTAGCTATTTCTAATAATTCTTTAATTATTCTTGAATCATATTCTTTAGAGCCTGACTGTTTTATTGAAAACCAACTTTCATCATATCCAATAAAACCTTTAACCGGGTTGTTTTTGTATTTTGGAGTTCTTGCTCTGGCTGAAAAAATAGCAATTAATGTTGAAATTGGAGACATTGTTTGTAAAGTTTCATATTTAAAAAAGCTTTCAATGATAAGCTTGGCTGTTTTTTCGTCTAGAAAATCAGTATCATTGCTTATTGCTTTTGAAGTCGATTCAATGTTTTTAGTAGTAAGCTCTATTCCTTTTTCAAAGCAGTATTTGATTACCAATACTTTTAAGAGAAGTAGTATCTTTATATAATTTTTTATGATGTCTGATGAATAAAGTGTTTTATTTTCCTTTTGTATTAAATATATTGTATAAGAGTTTTTTCCTTCAAATAGTTTATTTATATAAAAAGTAATATATCCATTGCTTATAGTGTTAAAATTATAAAAGAATTCTTTTCTTAAAGACGAGTTGACTTTGACAAAGTTAAATATCAAATTTAAGTCGTTTTTTGTCAATTCTTTGCTAAAAAGAGGCTTTACAATGTTAAAATCAATAGCTTCAATGCTAGATAAAACAAAGGGCGTAATCATTATATCTGTTTTATCTTTAACGTATTGAATCAGGTCTTTTAGTTCCGATTCAAAATCATTTTTGATGAATGTAGCAATAGTTTTTTTGTTTTCTTTTAAATAGCTAAGCATTTCAATTTCTTTTTCTATAGCAGATAAACTTTTTATACTTTCATGATTGAATAGATAATGATATAAATAAGGAAAATATGGTTTTACATTCATTTTATTAGGTCCAATAGTTCAAGTGGATTGTGTATTATATGTTTTGCTCCACTTTCTTTTAATTCTTGAACACTTCTAAATCCCCAAGAAACTCCTATTGGTATAAATCCAGCGTTTAGTGCAGTTAACATGTCCACATCGCTGTCTCCAATATATGCAATTTCATCTTTTCGGACATTTAATTCTAATATCATGTCAAGGGCATTCTCAGGATCTGGCTTTGGTGGAAATTTTTTTGAATAACCTCTGATTTCAAAAAAAAATATATTTTCAAAAATATTTTTTACCAAATTTATTAATTCTTCGTGGTTTTTATTGCTTAAAATTCCAATTGGAATATTAAGTTTATTCATAGTTTCTAGAAGGATTTTTATATTTTCGTATGGTTGTGTTTGGGATGAAAGATTTTTATTGTATTCTTTTACAAATTCTTTGTAAAGTTTGTCTTGTAGATTAGGATTGTTATATTCAAGAGATAATAGCTTTAGAGTGTCTATTACAAACTTGTTAAATCCTCTGCCAACAAGAGCATTGAATTTGCTTAGTTCTATTTGATTGTATCCTAAGTTTAAAAGAGCAGAATTCATTGAGAATGCAATATCCATGATGCTATTTACCAGGGTCCCATCCATGTCAAAAATGCAGGCTTTAATTTTCATAGTACTCTCTTTTACAATATATATTTATTCTTTTATTTTAACATTAATTTGTTCTCTTTATTAAGGTTTTTATATTTTAAGCATTTTTTATTTACTAGAAATTAATTTTTATAAATAATTTATTATGTTTATTAAAATTTAAAATGCTATTGAAAATATAAATTTTAAGCTTTATTATATTTCATTAGAATGGAATATTGTAAGTCAGTTGTGTTTGATATTTATTAGGGTTAAAGCTTAATGAAAGAAGATGTACTAGTATTAGAAAATATTACAAAAAATTATGGTGATTTTGTTGCCAATGATAATGTTTCTATTAAATTTAAGGCTGGTGAAGTTCATGCTATTCTTGGAGAAAATGGTGCTGGAAAGACTACTTTAATGAAAACTATTTATGGGATTCATCAAGTAAATAGTGGTCGAATTATTTTAAAAGGTCAAGAAATAAACTTTAAAGATTCAAGTGAGGCTATTCGAAATGGGATTGGAATGGTTTTCCAGCATTTTATGTTAATTCCACAATTTACTGCTGTTCAGAATATTATTTTAGGATATGAAAATTCAAAATTTGGTTTTCTTGATTACAAACAAGCTAGAAAAAAGATAAGTTATCTTTCGGAAAAGTATGGTTTAAAGATAGATTTAGAAAAAAAGGTTGAGGACTTGAGTGTTGGCATGGAGCAAAAAATAGAGATATTGAAAGTTCTTTATCGAAATGCAGATATTATTATTTTTGATGAACCTACAGCAGTGCTTGCTCCAAGTGAAGTTGATGATTTTATAAATATTTTAAAGGTACTCACTCAAGAGGGCCATACTGTAATACTTATTACTCATAAAATAAAAGAAATTAGATCTATTGCAAAGAAATGTACAATTATGCGTCTTGGGAAGGTTGTAAAAACTGTTAATATTGCTGAGATTGATGACAGAGATCTTACAAAATTAATGATAGGAAAAGAAGTTTCACTTCGCTCATCTAAAATTAAATTTGAAAATCATTTTAATGTTCTTGAAATAAAAAATTTAAGTGTTAAAGATGAGAGAGGAGTTTTAAAAGTTAAAGACGTTAATCTTGATCTGAGAAATGGAGAAATTCTTGGGATATCAGGTATTGAAGGAAGTGGTCAGGAGGATTTAGTTGATGCAATTTTGGGTTTGAAAAACATATTTAAGGGCGATATTTTGAAAAAAAATTCTTCAGGGAATTTGGAATCTTTAAAAGGTTTAACTATCAAACAAAGAATAGATAAAAAAATTGGAAATATTCCTTCAGACAGGCAAAAACACGGTCTTATTTTAGAATTCAATGTTATGCAAAATATTGGACTTAAAAGCTTTGATAGTCCTGATTATTTGAGATTAAAGAAAATTCACTCAAAGAGTAATTTTGATTTAAAATTCAATTTTTTCAATTTTATTAAAAGACAATTTGATAAGATTAAAAGACAATTTGTGGGATTTGATCTTAATATTTTAAGAAAATTGAGCAATCAGCTTGTAAGTTGTTTTGATATTAGGCCAAGAGATATTTTAAACAAGGTAAAGTATTTATCTGGGGGCAATCAGCAAAAAGTTATTGTTGCTCGTGAGATTAGTTTAGAGCCCGATATTCTTTTAGCTATTCAGCCTACAAGAGGTCTTGATGTTGGAGCTGTTGAGAATATTTACAAAAGAATAATAGAGCAAAGAGATGCGGGCAGATCTGTTTTATTGATTTCTCTTGAACTTGATGAGCTTGTTAATGTTTGTGATAGGATAGCTGTGATGCATGGTGGAAGGATAGTAGGTATTTTAGAGGATAATTTTGACATTAATGTTATTGGTAAAATGATGATAGGTTTAAGCTAAATGATAATTAATAAAAACGTATTTAGTAAATTTATGTTGAAATTTTTAAATTCTTCAGCATTTGTTAGTGTATTTGCTCTATTTGTTGGGTTTTTAATTGTTGGATTAGTGGTGATGGGGCTTGGGCATTCTCCTTTTAGAATGTATTTTATAATATTAGAAATTTTATTTTCTTCTCCCAAACATTTAGGGTATGTTTTAAGTTATGCAGCCCCTTTGATTTTTACAGGTCTTTCTATTGGCATTTCTTTAAAAGCGGGTCTTTTTAATATTGGGGTTGAAGGTCAGTTTATACTAGGATCTATTGTTGCTTTAATAGCATCAATTTTGCTTGATTTGCCTCCAATTTTACATGTAGTTGTTATTTTCATTATTACTTTTTTAGCGTCAGGTAGTTTAGGAATTTTAATTGGATATTTAAAAGCTAAATTCAATATTAGCGAAGTGATTTCAGGAATAATGTTTAATTGGATATTATTTTATTTGAATAATATAATTTTAGATTTTAATTTTATTAAAAGAGATAATAGTGATTTTTCAAAACCCATTAAAGAAAGTGCATATATTGATTTTTTAGGTTCTTGGAAGCTTTCACCAGAAGGTCTTGCTTATAGGTCTTCTCATCCTTTTGTTAATGAACTTTTAAAAGCTCCTCTTCATTTTGGAATAATTTTAGGTGTGATTTTTGCTATTTTAATATGGTTTTTGCTTAATAAAACTATTATTGGATTTAAAATAAATGCCACAGGAAGTAATATTGAAGCTTCAAGATGTATGGGCATTAATGTAAAAGCTGTGCTAATTTTTTCAATGTTTCTCTCAGCAGCTGTTGCAGGTCTTGCTGGCGCTATTCAAATTATGGGTGTTAATAAAGCCATATTTAAGCTTGCTTATATGGAAGGAATTGGTTTTAATGGAATAGCTACTTCTCTTATGGGAAACAATTCCCCAATTGGCATAATATTTTCCAGTATTCTTTTTTCTATATTGCTTTATGGAAGCAGCAGGGTTCAAAGTTTAATAGGCCTTCCGTCTTCAATTGTATCTTTGATGATCGGAATAATTGTTCTTATAATTTCTGCTAGCTATTTTTTAAATAAAATTGTTTTAAAAGGTGTTAAGCGTGTCAAATATAATAATATTCTTAATTAGTGAAACGCTAATAAATTCTCAAACCTTAATTTTAGCTGGTCTTGGGGGTCTTATAAGCGAGAAAAGTGGAATTATTAATATTGGACTTGAAGGAATAATGACAATAGGAGCATTTTCAGGAGCTACAGTTGCATATTTTACAAATGATCCGTTATTTTCAATTTTTGCTGGTGGACTAGCGGGGCTTGTACTTGCTATTTTGCACGCTGTTTTTACAATTTTTTTAAAATCAGATCAAGTTATAACTGGAATGGCACTTAATTTTTTAGGGCCTGCTATTGCTGTTTTTATAAGTACTTTGATTTTTTCTTCTAGTTCAACTCCACCTATAGAAATAAAGTTACCGATACTTTTTGATGGGATTTTAAGCAAAACATCTTTTATTTTCCAAATTTTTGGTAAAAGATATTCTGTATACATAGCAATTCTAAGTGTGTTTTTATTTCATATTGTTTTCAAATACACTAAAATTGGGCTTAGAATTAATGCCAGTGGTGAAAATCCAGAGGTATTAGAGTCTGTTGGAGTTAGTGTAAATAAAATTAGATTTTTTTGTGTTCTCTTGAGTGGTTTTTTAGCGGGAATTTCAGGCGCTGTTCTTGCAACAGTGGTTGCATCAAGCTATGTACAAGGGATTACAGGCGGACAAGGGTTTATTGCTATTGTAATGTTAATTTTTGGAAAATGGACGCCTTTGGGAGTTTTAATGGGTAGTTTTTTGTTTTCATTTGTGAAAACTTTGTCAATTGTTTTGGCTCAATTGCCCTTTTTGTCTTTAATAATGCCTTCCAAAATGTTAGTTATTACTCCATATTTAATTATTATTTTAAGTCTTATCTTTTTTTCAAAAAGAAATTATGCGCCCAAGTTCTTAGGAATTCCCTATAAAAAGCATTAGCAGTTAATAATAGTTTATAATTTGTTTTTTATATTGTGAAAATTCTTTTAATTTTTTAAGAGTTTTTGATTTTTTGCTGTAAATTTTTTTTTGATACCCTTTGGTCTTAAGTTTGTTTGATTAAATAAGTAGATGATTTGTGAGGTAGTTTATTATGTTGTTGAAGCTTAAATACAGGTTTGTTGGATTTTTATTATTGTTTTTAATTTTTATACTGTTACTTTTTTCCATGATTTTTAAATTTGTTTTATGCGGTTATTTAGAAGATTATTATAAGCAGCTTACAAGGGCACAAGTAAGAAGGGCAGCTTTTTCTACGCAATCTTTTTTAGACACTCTGTATGTCATAATCAATGGTGCAGCTTCTACTTTGGCACTTGAAACCATATCAGAATTTGCAATTTCTGAGAATAGAGGAAAAGATTTCTCTGAGTCTGAATTGATAGATTTAAGAAAAAATTCAAAATTTGTTATTGATTCTGTAAAGGTAAGTAAAAAATATCGACAATACTTATACAATTTTATGGCCAATCTTAAAAATGATACCCTTTTTGAAGAATTCGCTTTTTTTGATTTTGAAGGGAGAATAATTGTTAGTACAAGACATGAGAATAATATGGATTTTGGTCATTCTGAGGCTAATACTAATTATTTTAAAAGAGTTTTTGAGGATTATAGACAAAACCAATTAAAATTTATAGGCTGGTATTCAAATCTTTCTGAAGGAATATCTGCAGAAGTTGCTATTAGGTCTAGACAAAGTGAAAAAAAGGCTTTTGCAATAATTGTGCCTGTATATTCTCCAGAAGACAAACTTGTTTGTGGGTATTTGGCTGGATATCTACTTAATGATATTTTAGCAGATAGTTTTGATAGGTTTAGATTCGGTTTTTATAAAAGAGGCAATTTTATTTATGTTGATCCTAATAATATAGCAGTCAATCCTTTTGAAGAATACAATGAAACTAGTAGAGTTAGTTCTAAATTTTTAAATATTCTTAAAGATGTTTTTTCTAAGCCACCTTTTTTATCAAATATTCCTACCGAAGTTTCGGTTTACACTATTGATAGAATATTTTTATCGGAAATGGGAGAAGAGTGCTACTATGCACTATTGCCCATAAGCAGTAAGTTAGGGGAGAAGAGTGGGATACTTATTGCTCGGCTTCCCTATAAAGATATTTACGGGGTAATATCTAGTCTAAAATTTCAGTATATCTTGTATTCTGTTTTAGGCATTATTGTGTTAAGCCTTGTTCTTTTAATGAGAATAGATAAGATTATTAGTTTTCGGTTAAATGCAATTAGAGTTTTAGTTCAAGATATGGTTAAAGGGAATTTAAATAAAGATTATGCCTTTGATGATGATAATAATGTTTATGACGAGCTTGGAATGTTAAGTCTTCAGGTTGTTAAAATGAAAAAAGCTATTTCTGTAGCTATTGCAAGTGTTTTGAGAAATATTAGTTATGTAAATAAGGCGAGTTTAGAAGTTGCCAGTTCAAGTCAAAATTTAAGTTCTAGTGCGTTACAGCAGGCATCTGCTCTTGAAGAAATGTCAGCCAATGTTGAGCAAATAGCCTCAGGTGTCAATATGAGTGCTAATAATTCTTATGAAACAGAACAAATAGCTTTAAAGACAAATGAAAATTCTCAGATAGGTGGTAGGGCTGTAGAAGAATCTGTTATTGCTATGCAAGATATTGTGGAGAAAGTTAGTGTTATTGAAGAAATAGCTAGAAAGACTAATTTACTTGCTTTAAATGCGGCTATTGAAGCTGCAAGAGCCGGTGATGAAGGAAAGGGATTTGCTGTTGTGGCTAGTGAGATTAGAAAGTTAGCTGATTTGAGTAAAATTTCAGCTCTTGAGATTGGGGAGTTAGTTGAAGATAACTCTAAGGTAGCAACCGAAGCGGGAGTGATCTTTAAGGAAATGTTGCCTGAAATTGAAGAAACAGCTAATCTTGTTAAGAAGATTTCAGAAGGTAGCTCTAAGCAGAGTGATCAGATTGCTCAATTTAAAATGGCCTTAGATCAGGTTGGAGAAGTTGTTCAGTCTTCAGCTTCAAGTAGTGAGCAACTTTCTAGCATGTCCGATAAAATGTTAGAAAAGTCTAAAGAGCTTAGAAAATCTGTATTATTTTTCAAAATCAAGGATTCTACGATTGAGAGTCTAGAAGATGAAGAATATGATTTTAGGTTAATGGATTGTCTTGAAAATTCTTTTAAAGATGAAAATCAAAATTTGAAAAGTAATGGAATTCCAACTTTAAATGGTAGTAGAAATAATAATTCCTTAGATATTGAGAGCGAGCCTTATGTAAGAGCTATTAATAAGCGAGTTGATCCTAAAAAAGCTATCGATATTGCTGATAAGGATTTAAATTTTGATGATGATTTTTCAGAGTTTTAGAATTTATTTTTTTTGAAAGAGGTGGTTAGTATGAAGCTGAAAGCTAGGATGTTGCTACTTGTTCTTATCCTTATAGCATTTTTTATATCAATTCTGTTTTTTATTTTTGGGATGCTGATTAGCAGTAAATTGGTAGATCAGCAGTTTGATCTTATGATAAATCTTATTGGGAACATTAAAAATTCTTTTAACCTTTATATTTCTTCAATGGAAGAGAAGGTTAGGGTTAGTTCCATGTATTTCAACTCTGCTGATAAATTTAATGAGGCTAGTAAAATTAAATCCAAAAGGTTGAATTTTATTTCAGATCAATCTGAAATTCTAATTCAAACCGGTAGTAATATGATGGTTACAAACAAAGAAGGTAAAATAGTTTTTACTTCGGCTGTTAAGGATAATAGTGATTTTGGCAAATCTATTGGAGATAGAGAATATTTTACAAAACTTAAAGAGTCTCAAAGTATTGTTTACAATTCCTTTGTCATGTTGGCAGATCCTGGGTCTATTGAGGAGTCTTTAGTTAAAGATATTTCCAAGATAAAAAATAAAAAAGGTCAGATTCCTTACATATTAATAGGTATACCATTAAGAGATTTTGAAACAGGCGACATTTTTGGCTATTTTATGCTTTTCTATTCAATGGATTACATATATAGGTCTTTTAGGGGAATTAATTTTGGAATACTCTCTAGCGGTCGTGCGTTAGCTTATGATACTACGGGTAGATTATTGGTTCATCATACAGTACTGCCAGGCGATGTTTTGACTGATATTAGTGCTTCTTATTCTAATATTATTAAAAAAACATCTGAAGATTTGTTGCAAAAGAATAAAGAAATTTCAACTGTTTATTATTATGATCCTAATAGCAGTAAGAAATATGTGGGAATTAGTCAAAAGGTGTTATTAAATTTGTCTAATAATAGATTTATTCTTTTAATGAGAATTTCGGAAGATGATTTTTATTATATGTCGCGAGCTACAACTATAATCTTAGTAATTAGTTTTGTATTTACATTACTTATGCTTGCTATTGCAACTCTTTATCTTGTGAAAAGGTTAAGTTCTTCTTTGAATAAGATATTGGAATATTCTGAGCGACTTGCTTCTGGTAATTTTACTGTTGATGTTAATTTTGGCAAATGGGATACTGTAGAGCTTTATAGTTTGTACGAAGGGCTTGAACAATTGAGAACCAATTTTTCTTCAGTTGCAAAAGGGGTTATTGAAAATCTAGATTACCTTTATGAAAATGCGATTCAAATAGCAAATGCAAGCCAAAATTTGAGTTCTGGTGCTGTTGAGCAGGCTTCTACTTTAGAGCAAATGACAGCAAATATTGAGCAAATATCACAAGGCGTTTCTGAGAATACTGAAAATGCATCTACTACTGAAAAAATTGCTGTTAATACTAATGAAAGGACTAAAGAGGGGCATAAATCTGTTGTTAAAGCTATTACAGCAATGACTGTAATTACTGAAAAAATTGGAATTATTGATGAGATAACAAGACAAACCAATTTGCTTGCTTTAAATGCCTCGATTGAAGCTGCACGAGTGGGAGAAAAAGGTAAGGGGTTTGAAGTGGTAGCTGCTGAGGTTAGAAAGCTTGCGGATCAAAGCAAAGAATCAGCAAGAGAGATTATTGATATTGCAAACAGAAGCTTAACTGTTGCAAGTCGTGCTGGGGAAAATTTTGAACAAATAGTTCCTGGTATGGAGCAAACGGCCAGACTTGTGAAAAATATTTCTAATGAAAGTTCTAAACAAAGTGTTCAAATAGAACAATTTAAAAATGCAATAGAGCAGGTTAGTCAGTTAGTTCAGACTACAGCTTCAAGTAGTGAAGAGCTTTCTGCGATGTCTGAAAAAATGTTAGAGAGTGTAAAAGATTTAAAAGAATCTGTTGATTACTTTAAGATCGAAAAGTAAGCAGAAGATTTAAAAATCCTCTCCAGCTTTTTTGGCGGATTATTATTCTATAATTTTAAAAATTTTAGCACCCCCTAGGCATTTTGTATTTTTATAAAAAATTGCAAATTGCCCCGGAGAGATTCCATTGTCTTTTTTATTTAAAGAAATTTCCATTAAGTTATTGGCAATAAGTTTTAGTTTACATGAATATTTCTTTTCGCCATGTCTTATTTTAATTTTGAAATTTTCAAAATTTGAAGGTGTGTTGTTTATCCAATGTATTTCATGAACTAAAAATTTGCGTTTTGCTTGTTTTAAATAATTTTCGTTATGGGATATATATATAATATTTTTTTCCAAGTCTTTTTCTATGACGAACCACGGTCCGTTGCTAAGCTTTATTCCCCTTCTTTGTCCAACTGTAAAAAACCAGTATCCGTTGTGAATTCCTATTATTTTTCCTGTTTCTTTTTCAATTATATTTCCCTTTCTCTCTCCAAGATGATATTTAATAAATTCGTTATATTTAATTTTTCCTAAAAAGCAGATACCCTGACTATCTTTTCTATCTTTGTTGGGTAAATTTATGCTTTTAGCTATTTGTCTTACTTCGCTTTTAAGTAATGTGCCTAAAGGGAAGTATAGTTTTGACATTTGTTTTTGAGAGAGATGAGATAAAAAGTAGCTTTGGTCTTTAATTTTATCTTTTGCCTGTTTTAAGAAAAATTTGTTTTCTTTTATTTGTATTTTAGCATAATGTCCTGTTACAACTAAATCATATTGGCTATTGATTTTCTCAAAAAATGCTCCAAACTTTATCCTTTGATTACAAAAAATATCTGGACTTGGGGTATTGCCATTTTTAAGTTCTTCAATAGTATAGCTTACTATTTTGTTATAATATTCTTTTTGAAAGTTTATTATTTCATATGGTACATTAAATTTATTGCATATAGCTTCAACATAATTTAAATCTTCTTGCCAAGGGCAGTTTCCAATATAAGACAGTTCATCTTCAACCCAAATTTTTAAATAGTAACATTTTATATTTGAATATCCTTTGTTTATAATTTTATAAAGGGCAACAGAGCTGTCAACTCCTCCAGATAAAAGCACGGCTATTTTCATAAACTTCCATTTTTAGATTTTATTATATAAGATTTTGCTAATTTTTGTAAATTATAATATAATACATAAGTTAACAATGCATTGAGGAATATATGAAAATAGGTATTAGTGATATTAGAATTTTTTTACCTTTAAATTATTTAGATTTTTCTGTTCTTTTGGAAAATCCTTTATATTCGTCCAATGAAGTTTTTTTAAAAAAAATCAATAGAGCAATAAATGCAACCTTGCAAAAAGGTTTTAGGTTTACTGGTCCTAATGAGGATAGTGTAACCATGGCAAGTTCGGCTGTTAAGCTTATTTTTGACAACAATAATCTTGATCTAAGCAAAATTAGAATGCTTTTGGGTGGAACTGAGACAGGTGTTGATCATTCAAAGGCCATTTCTTCTTATGTTTTTGGAGCTTTAAGGCAATCTGGCATTTGCCTAGGAAATAATTTTCTAACTTTCCAGGTTCAGCATGCGTGTGCTGGCGCTGCTATGTCTTTGCATGCTGTAGCAAGTGTTCTAAGTCATTCTAATAATTCTGAATATGGCATAGTTTTTTCTTCAGATATTGCACATTATAGCAGTCTTACTACGGCTGAGATTACCCAAGGAGCTGGTGCAACTGCAATTTTGGTTGAAAAAAATCCAAAGCTACTTTCGATCAATTTATTTGAATATGGAGTTTATACCGATGATGTTGACGATTTTTTTAGACCTTTTGGAAGTGTTGAAGCTAAAGTGCGAGGTCAATATTCAGTTGAATGTTATAATAATGCAAACGAAAATGCTTTAAGAGATTTTGCTTTCAAAAAGCAACTTAGCATGAAAGATTTATTTTCTAATTATAGATTTGTTTTGCATGTTCCTTTTGCTAAAATGCCAATAGATTCAATGCATTATATTTTGAAAAAATATTATAGTGATGACGAATCTGTTAGAAATGCGTATTTGCAATCAATAGATTTTTACGATGGCGTTGAGGCTGCTATGGAAGTAGGAAATTTGTATACGGGTTCAATTTTTCTATCTTTAGCATTTTATTTAAAAAGGGTCTTTTTAAAGAAAGATATTACAGGGGAAAAGATATTGTTTTGTTCTTATGGATCTGGCAATATTATGATTATTTATGAACTTACCATTGAAGAGGGCGCTTTTGATGTTGTTAAATTATGGGATCTTGATGGGCTTATAAAAAATAGAAATAATGCAAATTTTGAAGAATATAAAGATTTTTTTCAAAATAAAGTAGTTCCTGGTGAATCCAGAGGATTTTATTTGAAAGAATTAAGGAATGATGGATACCGAGTTTATGGGTATCGAGCCTAATATATTAGAAAATAAAAAAAAGCATATTGAGATTTGTTTAAATAAAAACGATGTTAAAAGTAGTTGCAATTTCTTAAAGTTTATTAAGCTGAAACATAATGCTCTTAGTGATTTTAATTTCTCGGAGATAAACATAAAAGAAGAGATATTTGGATACAATATTAGCATGCCTGTTTTTATTTCTTCCATGACAGGAGGCAGTAAAGAGGGGAATAACTTTAATAAATCTTTAGTTAGAATTGCAAATTATTTAAAAATTCCTATGGGCTTAGGTTCTTTTAAGCTTTTGTTTAAGTATCCCGAGCACATAAGAGACTTTACTCTTAAAAGGTATGCTCATAATATTCCTTTGTTTGCCAATGTTGGTGCTGTTCAGATTGTTGAGTTTGGTATTTCTAAAATAGCTGAAATGATTAAAAGATTAGAAGTTGATGCAATTGTTGTTCATCTTAATGCGGGACAAGAATTGATGAATGTTAATGGAGACAGAAATTTTAAAGGAATAAAAGAGTCGATAGCCAAATTGTCTGACTTTTTAAGTGTTCCATTGATTGTAAAAGAGACAGGTTTTGGAATTTCGCCAAAAGACGTTAAGGAGTTATTCAGCCTTGGCGTTTCTTATGTTGATCTTGCTGGGAGTGGTGGAACCAATTGGATTTTAGTAGAAGGCATGAAGGGCAATAATCTAAACATTGCATCTTGTTTTTCTGATTGGGGAATTCCTTCAATTTTTACTTTACTTAGTGTTGATGATTCTCTAAAGGCTAATATTTTTGCATCTGGTGGATATGAGACGGGCATGGATATTGTTAAAGGGATTGCTCTTGGAGCTAGACTTATAGGCGTTGCAGCAGTTGTTCTTAGATCTTTTTATGATTCAGGAGAAGATGCTGTATTTAATCTTTTTTCTGATTATGAACATGTTTTGAAAATGTCTATGTTTTTAAGTGGAAGCAAAAGTTTGTCAGAACTTAGAAATAATAAGTATTTTTTGAGTAGTTATTTGCTTGATGAGCTTGGGGTCTTTAAGCAGTTTTATGGAGCTTAGTAAAAATTTTAGGTATAAAAGTGTTTTAGAAAAAAGGCAAGAGATAAAAAGTTTTTTGGGATTATCTTTTAAAGATTTTTTTTATAATAATGCTAATGAAGATTTTCTTTTTAATATGATAGAAAATTATATTGGATATTTATCTTTTCCTATTGGAATTGTAAAAAATTTGAAAATAAATGGCAAATACTATTCTTTGCCAATTGCAACAGAAGAGTCTTCTGTTGTTGCTGCCTTAAATCTTGCGGCAAAGATTCTTGAAAATGCTGATTTGAGTTATTCTTTGGGTGAAGTGTTGGGAATTTCTCAAATTTATATAAAATCGGAAAAAGATTTAAGTAAAATTTTTGTTGATCTTGGTGATAAAATTAAGACTTGGGTTGAACCTCTTTTGACCAATATGAATCAAAGGGGAGGTGGGTTTAGAAAGCTGTCAACTAGGTATATTAAAGAGCTTGGTGTTCAAAAATTAAATCTTTATGTGGATACTTGTGATGCTATGGGTGCTAATTTGTTAAACTCAATTGCAGAGCGTGTAGCAGAATCTATTTTTTTAGAATTAGGATATGAGTGTGTTTTAAAAGTTTTAAGCAATGATATTAGTGAATTTACAGCCAAAGCCCGTTTTGTTTTAGATTTTAAACATTTGCTAACGGGCAAAGAGGATTCTTGGAATTTGGCTAAAAAAATTGAACTTATTTCTAGTATAGGTTTTTATGAGGAGGAGCGAGCTGTTACTAATAATAAAGGCATTATGAATGGAATTACAGGGGTGTGTCTTGCAACTTTTAATGACACAAGAGCTCTTGAGGCCTCTGTTCATAGATTTGCTTCAAAAAGCGGCAAATATCTTCCCCTTAGTAAATTTCATACGACTGATAATTCTTTGGTTGGAGAGATTGAAATTCCTTTGCAAGTTGGAACTAAAGGCGGGGTTATATCTTTTAGTGAGGCTTCAATTTTAAGTTTTAAAATTATGAATGTAAGCAGTAAGAGCGAGTTTATTGGTATTCTCTCTTGTGTTGGGCTTGCTAGTAATTTTGCGGCATTAAGGGCTCTTGCATTTAATGGGATTCAAAAGGGTCACATGAGATTACATGTTAATAAAATACTCTACCTTTTAAAGACAAAATATAATATTTCTGATTTTGAGAAAGACAAATTATTATTGGAAATGGAAAGAATGGATATTTATTCTTTTAATTTTGCTTTTGAAATTTTAAAGAGAATAAGGTTAGAGAATGAAAGTAAAGTGTAAAGTTCATGCAAGCTTGGCTTTAATTAAATATTGGGGTAAGAAGGATGTTTTTTTAAACATTCCAGCTACTTCTAGTCTTGCGGTTAGTGTTGATAAGTTTTATTCAATAAGTGAGCTTGAACTTTCAGATCGAGATGAAATAATTTTAAATTCAAAGCCAGTTATATTAAAGAATAGAGAAAAGGCGTTTTTTGATTATGCAAGAAAAATTCTTAATGAACCGAATGTTAGATTTAAAATTAAAAGTAAAAACAATTTTCCAACATCAGCAGGCCTTGCAAGTTCAAGTTCAGGTTTTGCCTCTATTGCTGCTTGTATTTTGAAATATTTTAATAAATATTCTTGTAATAGTGCATCTAATCTTGCAAGAGTAGGATCAGCTTCTGCAGCAAGGGCTGTTTACGGGGGGTTTACTATTTTAAAAGAGGGTTCAAAAGAATCTTTTCAATTAAGAGATCAATCTTATTTTAATGATTTGCGAATAATATTTGCCATAATTGATACTAATGAAAAAGAATTGTCTTCAAGAGTTGCAATGAATATTTGCAAGCACCATGAATTTTATTATGATGCTTGGATTGCTTCTAGTAAAAAGATTTTTAAAGATGCTTTATATTTTTTTTTAAAAAAAGATTTTATACATTTTGGAGCAACTATTGTAAAAAGTTATCAGAATATGTTTGCCTTAATGTTTGCGTCTTCTATTTTTTATTTTAAAAATAGTACAATAGATTTAATTAGGTATGCTGCTGATTTGAGAAATGAGGGGATTTTTGTATTTGAGACAATGGATGCGGGCCCTCAAGTAAAGTTTCTTTGTTTGGAGGAAAATTTAAATACCATTTTAAATGGACTTAAGCAAAATTTTACTGGCATTGATTTTATTGTTTCAAAGGTTGGATGTGACTTAGAATGGATTTGATTAGTTTTTCTGTACCCGGAAATTTACTTTTAATGGGGGAGTATACTATTTTAGAAGAAAAGGGATTGGGGTTGGCAATTGCCATCAACAAGAGGGCATTTTTTTCTTTTAAAAAGAGCGATTCTTGGCGCTTTTTTAGCAAAAAGAAAGAGATAGACGATTTTTCTTTAATAGAAAATAGAAACGATTTTGTTTTTAAAATGTTTGCTTACTTGAGTCAAAATTGTTTTTTTAATCTAGAGAACTTTGCATATGATGTATATATTGATACAAGTAATTTTTTCTTTAATGATGGAACTAAAAAGGGATTTGGCTCAAGTGCTGTTGTTGCTATTGGCATAGTGTGTGGGCTTTTTTTAATTTATAATGCTACCAATGTTGTTGATAAGGTTAAAATTTTTAAATATTGTTTAGAAGCTTACAGGTATTCTCAAGGAGGAATAGGTAGTGGATATGATATTGCTACTAGTATTTTTGGAGGTGTTATTGAGTTTGAAGGTGGTTTTAACCCTAAATGCAAGCAGCTAGGTGCTTTAGCGTTTAATGATTTTTATTTGATGCAGGGGTTGCAAGCAGTTAAAACTACTGCGTCTATTTGTGAATACAATAAACATAGAGATTCTATTTTAGATTTTATATTGAAATGCAATTTGGAGATGAAAAAACTTGTTTTAAGTGTTAGCAATTCTAAGTCTGCATTAATTTCTAGCTTAAGAAGTGCTAAAGAATTGGGATTGGCAATTGGAGAGGCAATAGGAGTTTCGGCAGCTCTGCCTTCAAGTTTTGATCACCTTTTGAGTCAATGTGATTTGATTAAAGCTTTGGGAGCTGGAAATGAAACTTTTTTAGTTTACAGGCCCAATATTAAAGCTTTTGATTTATCAAAAATTATTCCAATTGTTTTAGAGTATGAAGGCATTAAGTTTGAGACCAATAAATGCTAAAAATAAGAAAGCCCGCTAAAATATTGTTCTTAGGAGAGCATAGTGCTGTTTATGGGTTTCCAGTTATTGGGGCTACAGTGCCAATTTATATGGAGTTGGTGTATAGTGTGTCTAAAAATTGGAAATATTTAGGAAAACCCAGCAAGAGATTAAATAGCCTTATAAATTTTATTGTTTCAAATTATAGTAAAGTTAATCCGATTGAGTTTGCTATAATTTCTGAAATTCCTATTGGAGTCGGATTTGGCTCTTCTGCTAGTCTTAGTTTATGCTTTGCGGAATATATTACAAGTCATTTTGAGTATAAGGATTGTAATAAAATTTTGTTGGCAAATCAAATTGAAAACATTTTTCACGGCAAATCTTCTGGAATGGATATTAGACTAATTGATCTTGGCGGAACTTTTTATTTAGAGAAAAAAAAAGATGTTTTACATTCAAAAAGAATAAAAGATTCTGGTTTTTATTTTTTAATAGGAGCGATAAAAAGAGATTTAACAACTAAAGAAATAGTTCTTAATTTGAAAAAACATCTATTATCCAATGCTGAGTTATTTGTTTTTATTGAAAAACTAGGGCTTGCTGTAAGTAATTCTTATTTTTCTTTTCAGAATAAGGATATGTATTCTTTAGCTAATGAAATGAATGTTGCACAATATTGTTTAAAGAGTTTGGGGTTGTCCAATGATACTCTTGATTGGCTGATAAGTAGGGGGATCGAATTGGGCGCTCTTTCTGGCAAGTTAAGTGGTGCTGGTAAAGGGGGAGCGTTTATTTTTCTTTTTGAAAGTCTAAGAAAAGCTAACACAGTGCAAAAAGAATTAAATAGTATACTTAAAAATTCTAAAATAAAATTACTTTTAGAACTAAAAGTAATTAAGGCTTAGATTATTTTTGGGCCCAGAGAGATTCGAACTCCCGACATCCTGCTTGTAAGGCAGGCGCTCTGACCAACTGAGCTATGAGCCCTTTTACTACTAATAAGTAGTATACAGTATAAGCTTTAATGGTGTCAATTCTTATATTTTCTTTTTTCTTTTTCCGAAAAGAACTACAAATATATCTATATTGTTGGCTGTTTTTAATCTATAGCCACCTATTTTATCGGTATCTGTATTAATAAGAGCGTTTTTGTGGCTTGGACTATTAAGCCATGCATTAACTACTCTGTTAAGTTCAATTCCTGATGCCAGTATCTCTCTTGTTAAATTAAAGGATTTATCGTATTTATGTATTCTTTGCATTGGGGTTGTACCAAAAAGGGTATGAGTTAGCGTTCTGTTTTCCCCTAGTTTAATAGCATATTCTTTTGCAACTTTTTCAAGAGTATCATCTATTTCTAGATGGTTTAGATTTAAATTTTTTCTCAATTCAGCAATTTCTGAATATAGAATTTTCATATCTTCTTTTGTATCTATTTGGTGCATTGTGTTTAAATTGCACGCTTGAGATAAAAAAAATGTAAAAATTAAAATCAATTTTTTCATTAAATATCCTTTTTATTTATTATGGTATTAAAATCATAATTATATCCCATTATGTATTATAATAATTATATAAAGGAGATAGTTATGGAAAAGTATTTAGGCTATATAAAAAAGGATGATTTAGAAGCAATACAATTAAAATTACAAGAATTGTTAGCAAGTTTGCATATTTTTTATTCTAATTTAAGAGGTATTCATTGGAATATAAAAGATACCAATTTCTTTGTTATTCATAAGAAAACTCAAAAGCTTTATGAATATATTGAAAAAATTATTGATATTGTTGCAGAGCGTTCAAGAATGCTTGGATATGATTCTGAATTTAGATATTCTGAGTTTATGAAAAAGTCTTTTATTAAGGAGCTTGATATTGAATCAACTTCTAATTTTTTGCCTTCAATGCAAAACATTGTTTGCAGTATTGATGAGATTTTGAAAAATATTTTTGGAATGAGAAAATTGCTTGATACGGCTGGTGATTATGGTACAGCTAATATTATGGATGATATCATGAGTGATCTTGAGAAGCATTTATGGATGCATAAGGCAATACTTGAAAATTGTAATTGTTTTTGTCACGATGAGCATGAAAGCAAATATTGTGAGTGCGATACAAAATAACAATTTTATTAAAAGGTTTAACTTGTACTAATGAGTTTATCTGCATTAAGGCTGTAGTTGTTGTTGGAGATTTATGAGTATTAGAAATATTGGAATTATGGCCCATATTGATGCTGGCAAAACTACTACCACAGAAAGAATTATTTATTATACTGGCAAAAGTCATAAAATGGGGGATGTGGATTCAGGAAACACTATTACTGACTGGATGCCTCAAGAGCAAGAAAGAGGAATTACTATTAGTTCAGCTGCTATTACTTGCCATTGGAAGGATTGCCAAATAAACATTATTGATACTCCTGGACATGTTGATTTTACGGCAGAAGTTGAAAGATCTCTTAGAGTTCTTGATGGGGGTGTTGTTATTTTTAGTGCTGTTGATGGGATTCAGGCCCAAACAGAAACTGTTTGGAAACAGGCAGAAAAATATGAAATCCCACGACTTGCTTATGTTAATAAGATGGATAGAATAGGCGCTGATTTTTTTAAAGTTGTGGGAGATATTGAAAATAAATTTAAAACCGTTCCTTTAGTTTTGCAAATCCCAATTGGAAATGAAAGCAATTTTGAAGGAGTGGTTGATATTATTTTAAATAAAGAGCTTCATTTTTCAATGGAAAATGGAATTCCAAAATTAACTTATAGTAAAATTAGAAATGAATTTGTTGAAAAAGTGGTTCTTTTTAAAAAAAAAATAATAGATATTCTGAGTCAATTTAGCGAAGAAATTACTCAATTATTTCTTGAAGATAAAGAGATTGGTTTAGATATTATTAAAAAAGAGATTAGAAGAGGCACTATTTCTAGATTTATTATTCCTGTTTTAATGGGAACTAGTTTAAAAAACATTGGAATAGAACCTTTGATTGATTCGATTGTAGATTATTTACCAAGTCCTTTTGAAAAAAGTTTTAGTGCTTTTTCTCTAGATGCAAATAAAAAAATTTTAGTTAATCCTAATGAAAATGAGAAATTGTCTGCTCTTGTTTTTAAAGTTCAATATTCAAGTGTAATTGCTGCTCATCTTTATTTTATTAGAGTTTATTCTGGTGAAATTAATTCTAATAAAAAAATTATCAATGCTTCAAATGGTAAGCGTGAAAAGTTTACAAAAATTTTTAGAGTTTTTTCAAATAAAAATGAACAAATAGATTTTGTAAAAACAGGTGATATTGGTGCTGTTTTAGGATTAAAGTTTTCTGTTACAGGAGATACTCTTGTTGAAGAAAACAATAATGTTTTGCTTGAATCTGTTATATTTCCAGAGCCGGTTGTTTTAATGTCTATTGAGCCCGAAAGATCATCAGATGAGGCTAGGCTAAAAGAGATTTTTGAAATAATATCCAAAGAAGATCCTACCTTTAGTTATTCTGAGAGTAAAGAAACAGGGCAATTGATTATATCTGGAATGGGTGAATTACATCTTGAGATTATTTTGACAAGAATTAAAGATGAATTTAAGCTTAATGTTTATACGGGAAAACCTCAAGTAAGTTATAGAGAAAGTGCTGGTAAAATTGTAAAAGAAGTTTTTGAGTTTAACAATATTTTTGCTGGCAAAAATATTGATTTTAAAATTGGAATGATCATTAAACCTTTGCTAAGGGGTGAGGGAAATAAAATTGATTTTGAATGTGATGTTGACCCTGCAGTTAAGTCTGCAATATTGAGGGGAATTACAGCCACATTTGTAAGTGGAATGTTTGGATATCCTATTATTGATATTAATGTTAGCATTTTTTCTATTATTTGTGGGGCTAATAAGATTAGCGAGAGTGCTTTTGAGTCAATTTCAGGATTTGCTTTTCATAGTATTTTTCAAAAATCAGATCCTATTAGACTTGAGCCAATTATGTTATTAGAAATTAGAACGCCTATTGAACATACAGGAGAAATTATTTCTACATTAAATGTTATAGGGGGCGTTATTCATTCGGTTAGCAATATTGGAGAGTATGATTTGATAAAATCAGAGGCGGCGTTTGAGAAACTTTTTGGGTATGCTTCTATTTTAAGAAGTTCTACTAAAGGAAGGGGTAGTTTTACTATGGAATTTTCTTATTTTAAGGAAAAAATAAGTCAAAGTTATTAGTTTTTAAGGCAAAATGGCTTTTCTTGTGTGTATTATTTTTAAACCCAATTAATTTTTATTGATGAGTTTTTATGTAAAAATGATTTTATTCCTTTTTTGTCATGCTTTAAGTTTTTGATAGTTTATGAATGTGATTTTATGATGTAAAATATTTTTTAGCCTTATAAAGGCATTTTTGTCTTTTAGGTATAGATAGAATATTGTATTGGTTTTTGCAATATGATATTATACAATATTTTTTTATTTTAAAAATAAAGGAGGTGTTATTATGCAGGGTGAAAACATGGTTTCAATCAGAGGCGGGAATAGAAGAAAAATTCTTCTTAGCTTGAAAAATATGCAATATTCAAGAACAGACTTAGCTCGTAAGTTGGCTCTAACAAATGCTGCGGTTACTATTTTGACTAATCAAATGATAAAAGAAAATCTTTTGATTGAAGTTGGTTCTAGGGTATCTGATGTTAAAAAGCATGGACGAAAAGAAATACTTCTTGATATTAATAAAGATTATGCATATTCAATGGGAGTTATTATTTCTAGCAATTATTTTCAAATAGGTATTGCTAATCTTAAATGCGAGGTTTTAATAAGCGAGACTCATTCTTTTGAGCCCCCGGTTAGTGCTTATGATATTTTAGAAAAAATAAAAGATCATATGATAGAAATTATTTGGAAACATAATTTCTCAAGAGATAAGTTTATTGGCTTGGGCTTTAGTATTACGGGATTAATAAAGGATAAAGAATCAGGCATTGTTAATGATAGTTATGGAGCATGGATTGAAAAAGATGTTCCTGTTAAGAGAATACTTGAGGAATATTTTTCGCTTACGGTTTATCTTGAAAGTTATGTTAAAAATTTATCTCTTGCTGAATTTATGGGTAAAAATATAGATAATATTATGTTTTTTGACTACACAGATACTGCTGAACTTTCGATTTGGTCAGGCGGAAATGTTTATCCTGGTTTTAATAATAAATCAGGCATGGTTAGTCATATGATAATTGATTATGAAGGAGAAAAAAATTGTCCAACTTGTGGCAATAAGGGTTGTGTCAATATGCTAATATCTAATTTTGCTTTGCAGAGATTGATTTCAAAAGAGTTTATGAATGGGGAGATTCCTGAGCTTTATGAAAAGTATGAAGGCAGATTAAAAAAGGTTACAATATATGACATTTTTTCTCTTTATGAAAAATATGATTTTATAAATAAAATTATGGAAGATACTGTTAAATATTTGGCAATAATTATTATTAATATTCAAAGAATGCTTGATTTTAATTATTTAGTACTCTATGGTCAAAGTTTTAAATTAAAAGCTTTTTTTGATTTGTTAAAAGAAGAGATTAAAAAGCTTAATAAAGAGAATATAGTATTAAAGCTTAGTTCATTAGATACTAAAGTTTCTGTTGTTGGACCCGCTTCTAGTGTTATTTTTAATAAATTTTATTTGACAGGAGGAGATATTGATTAATATTGCCTTTTTTTGTATCTTATATTTGACAAGATTATTTTTGAGAATAAGGATTATTTTTAATGCTTGAAACTTTGGGGTCAAATTTTAGAAATTTTATAAACTATCTTTCTGGAAAATCTACAATAAATGATAAAAATATTGCAGAGGCTATTGAGATTATTAAAAATTCTTTAGTTGATGCTGATGTTAACTTAAGAGTTATAAGGCGTTTTTTAAATTCTATAATTGAAGAATCCAAGGGAATAAAAGTTTTAAGGGGTATTGATCCAAAATCTCAGTTTATTAAAATTGTCAATGATAATCTTGTTAAATTTTTGGGAGGTAAAAGTTATGAGCTTAGTTTATATCCTGCCAATAAACAATCTTATATTCTTATGTTGGGACTTCAAGGATCTGGTAAGACCACAACATGTGCCAAGCTTTCTTTAAAGCTTAAAAAGGAAAATAGAAAAGTACTTCTTGTAGCTGCCGATACATTTAGAGCAGCAGCTGTAGAGCAGTTAAAAATATTGGGTGGCCAAATAGGTGTTCCAGTATTTTCAATTGAAGAGGAAAAAGATCCTATTAAAATTGTTAAAGCATCTATGAAGTTTGCCGAGTCTAATTTTTTTGATTCTGTAATAGTGGATACTAGAGGGCGACTTGAGGTTGAATCTTTGTTGCTTGAAGAGATAAAAAAAATTAAGGATATTTTGCGACCCGCAGAAACCATTTTAGTGGTAGACTCCATGATGGGTCAAGTTGCTGTAAATATTGCTAAGGAATTTAATGAGAATGTTGAACTTACTGGTGCAATATTTTCTAAGTTTGATTCAGATACTAGGGGAGGTGCCGTATTATCGTTTAAAAGTATTTGTGCAGTTCCTATTAAATTTATTGGTGTTGGAGAGAAAATTGACGATCTTGATTCCTTTTATCCAGAAAGAATTGCTTCTAGAATTCTTGGTATGGGGGATGTTGTTAGTCTTGTAGAGAAGGTTCAAAGCGTTGTTGACAAAGAAGAGGCTATTAAGCTTGAGGAAAAAATTAATAAAGCCAGTTTTAATTTTGAAGACTATCTGAGCCAATTTAGGCGAATTAAACAGGTAGGAGGGTTTTCTAATTTTATAAGTTTTTTACCGGGTGTTTCAAAATCAATGCTAAATAACAATAATTTAAATGAAGAAAGTTTTAATAAAGAAGAAGCTATTATTCTTTCTATGACTAAAAAAGAAAGGATAAATCCAGTGATTTTGAATAATCCCTCAAGAAAAAAAAGAATAGCCCTAGGAAGTGGAACAACTGTTTTTGATGTAAACAAGCTCATAAAAAAGTTTAGTCAAGCAACTTTGATTATGAAAAAAATGAAAAATAAAGATTTTCAAAATAAGATTGCATCCCTTTTGGGAAAATAAGGAGGAATAAATTTGAGCGTTAAGATAAGATTGAAAAGAATGGGTGCTAAAAAAAGGCCTTATTATAGGATTGTAGTTATGAATTCTACGTCTCCTAGAGATGGTAGAGCAATTGAAGAGCTTGGTTACTATCATCCTGTTGAAAAGCAAAACCAAATAAAAATTAATGAAGATAGAATGAAAGATTGGATAAGCAAGGGAGCAATTTTAAGTGATACAGTGAAAATGCTTTTAAATAAAAACAACTTGAATGCTAAAAGTCAGGAGGTTTAGATGAAAGAGTATGGGAATGAGATTGAACTTATAGAGTTTATAGTAAAGTCTCTTGTAGATAAAGAAGATGAAGTAAAACTAAATGTAATTGAGGGAGAAAAATCAACTATTCTGGAATTAAGGGTTTCCCAAAGCGATGTGGGCAAGATAATCGGAAGACGGGGGCGTATTGCGCGGGCTATTAGAACTTTGCTTGGAGCGTGTGCTGCTAAAACCAATAGGCGAGTGCAACTCGAAATTTTAGATTAATTTATGTTTATTAAAGGCGTTATATTGTCGTCTTATGGAGTTGATGGGTATGCTAAGGTTAAAAGCATATCCAATAATTTTAGTGATTTTATTAATCTAAAAAACAATAAAGTTCTTTTAAAAAAAAATAATGATTCTATTATTGAAGTTAAAGTTGTAGATGTTAGTATAAAGGGTAATTCCTTATTATTGAAGTTCGAAGGAATTGATACTCCAGAGGCAGTTAAGCCGTTGATTGGTTTTGAATTGTGGGTTGGTGATTTGCTTGCGTCGAGATTAAAAGAAGGCGAATATTATTTAGGAAAACTGATTGGCTATGCTATTGTTAATAACAATAAAAAGCTAGGAGAAGTTGTATCTTTCTTTGAATATTTAAATAGTATATTTCTTGAGGTCAAAGTGGGTATTAAATTTTTCTTTATTCCCTTTTTGAGCATTTATGTTGGAGATATAAATGCTCAAAAAAAAACAATTGAGATTAAGGTTTTAGATCTTTTAAAATGAAATTTACAGTTTTATCCCTTTTCCCAGCAATAATTAAACCATTTTTTGAAAATTCAATAATGAAAAAAGCTATTAACAAGGGAATAGTAAGTTTTGAGCTTGTTGATGTTAGAGATTTTTCAAAAGATAAACATAAAAGATGTGATGATTTGCCTTATGGAGGTGGTGCTGGGATGGTATTGAAGGCCGAACCCATTTCTTTTGCTCTTGATCATGTAGAAGCTGTTAAGAAGACAACAATATTCCTAAGTCCTTCTGGGATAAAGTATAGCCAAGAGTTGGCGTATTCCTTGTCAAAAAAAGAAGAAATTGTTATAATTTGTGGAAGATATGAAGGAATTGATCAGCGTATTGTAGATTTGTATGTTGATTTTGAGATTTCTATTGGAGATTATATTTTATCTTCAGGAGAGATTGCAGCTCTTGTTTTAATAGATAGTGTATACAGGTTGTTAGATGGAGTAATAAATCCTAATTCTTTATTAGAAGAATCATTTGGTGTAAAAAGTGGATTGCTTGAATATCCTCATTATACCAGGCCTTATAATTTTAAGGGGTTGAAGGTTCCAGAAGTTCTTGTTTCAGGGCATCATGAAAATATAAAGAATTGGAGACTTGTTAAAGCTAGAGAAAAAACTAAAAAAAATAGATATGATTTATACCTTAAATATTTGGAGATAATAGGAGAAGATAATGGATTTGATAAGAAAAATTGAAGCTCAAAATAAGAAAAATGAGGCTTTTGTCTTTAATGTGGGAGATACTGTGAGGGTTGCCTATAAAATTATTGAAGGTAGTAATGAAAGGTTGCAGAGTTTCGAAGGGATTGTTATTTCTTTCCAAAACAAGGGAATTGGCAAAACGTTTTTGGTTAGGAAAATTTCCTCAGGAATAGGTGTTGAAAAAATTTTCCCATTATATTCTCCTATTATAGAAAAGGTTGAAGTTTTAAGAAAAGGAAAGGTTAGAAGGGCAAAGCTTTATTATATGAGGAATAGAATTGGTAAAGCTGCTATGAAGATAAAGGAGCGTCTTAATATTAAAAAAGCTAAGCATTAAGTTTTAAATTATTTTAAATGTATTAGCAAATTAGGTCATAAGATGAATCAAATTAGATTAAGAATTATTTTTGATTGATCTTTTGTTTTGTAAATTTTTATTCAAGATTTAGTAAGGTTTTACGGTTTTAAGAAATGATTTTGGAAGCTTGATCGTGTATTTATTCTAATTAAGAACATTAAGTAACCATTCTTATTAAATTCTAATGTGAGTTTAATTGTACTTTTGTCGTTAAAAAGCTAAAGATTTGAAATTTTGATCTTTTGAAAAACTTTTAAGCCATATGAATGATTTTGTTCTTAAAATATTGTTTTTATTTTATGTAGAGTAAATATTTATTCTGTAGTTAAGGGGGTTGATTTTGAAATATACTCAAAGTAAGTTTAAGAGTAGTAATTTTCAGAAACACAATAAACGTTTTTATGGTTTTAAGAATAAAAGATTAAATTCTGAGAGTAAAAATCAAAATGTTGCTCCGCTAAGTAGTTTTAATAATAGATCGACTGTTTTAAATGCAGATAAACAAAATGTTTTTAAAGGTAAATTTAGAAGAAAAAGTATAAAATTTAAAACAAGAATAAATCTTGATATTGCTTGCGCTATTTGTGAAAAAAAAATAAATGATATTGTTTTTAGTATGTCTTTAAAGGTTGAAAATGAAGATAAACCTGTTCATTTTGATTGTGTTGTCAATAAATTAGCCGTTGAAAATAATCTTTCAAGGAATGAAAAATTGGTTTATAGAGGTGCTGGTAAATTTTTTATTGTGGATACATCTTCTAGAGGAGAATATTTATATTTCAAAGTTATTAAAGAAATTGAATTTGAAAATTTAGAAGAACAGCCAATATGGCGTAAAAAAATTCTTAAAGATATTAATAGAGGATTTAGGCTTTCTTGATATGAAGGTGGCAGTTTTTCCGGGATCTTTTGATCCAATTACTTGGGGCCATATTGATTTAATTAAAAGATCTTCTGCTATTTTTGATAAAGTTGTTGTTTTAGTGGCTAAAAATAAATCAAAAAAATATTTGCTAAGTGATATTGAGAGGTTTGGTCTTACAAAAGAAGTTATCTTGTCTTTAAATTTTTCAAATGTATCTGTAGATAGATATAGTGGGTTTATTGTTGATTATGCATTAATTAATTCTATTAAATTTATTGTTAGGGGAATTAGAGCTTTTAATGATTTTGATATAGAGTTTGAACGATATCTTGTTAATAATAAGTTAAATTTTAAAATTGATACTATATTTTTACCAAGTAGTGCAGAACATTTATATGTAAGGTCGGATTTTGTAAAGGAATTAATGAACAAAAAGGATGTTGATCTTTCTAATTTTGTTCCAGAATTGGTGTTCAATAGATTAAAATCTAAGTTTATTGACAAATGACTTGGTTAATATATATATTATTAAGATAATTTAATGTAGTTTAAAAGTAGTTAGGAGAAAGTAATGGCTGTTCCAAAATTTAAGCCTTCAAAATCTAGAAGTAGAACAAGGCGTAGTATAAATATGAGGAAGAAAATTCCGCAATTTCAAGAATGTTCTAATTGTGGGAATCTTGGAGTAAGACATAGGATTTGTTTAAAATGTGGACATTATAGGAATAACCAATATCTAGAAATAGGTTTGTAGCTTGTAGTAAGGAAGGTGTATTCATGGATAATGATGAAATTTTTAGCAAGGTTAGGTCTATTATATCTGAGCAACTTGATAAAAAGGAAGATGAAATTACTATAGATTCTAGATTTGTTGAGGATCTTAATGCAGATAGTCTAGATATTTATGAGCTTTTGTATTTGCTTGAAGAGGCCTTTGATGACAAGATTCCGGAGAACGAAGCCAATGAATTTGAGACGGTAGGCGATGTTGTTAATTTTATTAAAAAGAGAAAAGGTTGATGAAAAAAAATTCTTCCGATTTTTGTTTGAGTAGTGAAAGAAAAGCTCAATTAAGTGAGTTTTTGGAAAATTTGAGCATTGATTTTAGTAATTTTGATTTATTAAATACAGCATTGAGCCATTCGTCGTATTCAAATGAGTTGGATCAAAAATCTAGTAATAATGAGAGATTAGAATTTTTGGGAGATTCTGTGCTTAATTTAATTATTACAGATCATCTTTATAAAACTTATCCAAATAAAAGTGAAGGGGAGCTCAGTAAGGCTAGATCTTACATTGTTAGTGAAGATTCCTTATCTAATATTGCTAGAGAGATTAATCTTGGTTCTTACATTTTACTTGGCAGAGGAGAGGAGAGTAATGATGGTCGAAACAAAAAAGGCATTCTTGCAGATGCCATTGAAGCTTTTGTAGGCGCTATTTATCTTGATAGTGGGTTTTCAAGATCAACAGAATTTGTGGTTGGACTTTTTGATATGTATATAAGATTGATGTTTAATAGAGGCGATTTTAAAGATTATAAGAGTTTGTTGCAAGAATATGTTCAAAAGAAATATAAAATCTCGCCAAGTTATAAGCTAGACAGGGAAATAGGTCCAGACCACGATAAAGTTTTTTGCGTTGAACTTTATGTTGGGGAAAATTTTATATCAAACGGGAAGGGTAAATCTAAAAAAGAAGCCGAAATGAGAGCGGCTGAAGTAGCTTTAAAAGCCATGGAAAATATTAACCTTTAAGGTTTTAATTTTTTTTATTAGATAATTTTTAGTATTAAGCTTGGGATTTTCAATTACACAGCTTAGCAGTATGTTTAAAATTTTGCCTATATTTTTGTTGTCTATTTGTTCTAGATTTTGTATATCTTTTCCGTTTATTTTTAAATCTTTTAAGGAGAGAGGGTTTTTTAGCAATTTTTTTCTTTTTATGTTTTTTATTATAAATAAATATTTTTTGTTTTTTCCTTTGAGCGCTTTGTATACATCAATTATTTCTTTGTAATGCTCTCTTGTGCTCTTGCTAAGTAAATATCTAATATCACTTAATTTTTTGACATTAAAAATGTTGTTATTATCTATTATGCTTCTATAAAATAAAATTAGCCTAATTTCTTTATTTGAAAATTTAAGTAAAGTTAATTTTTCTTTTAGTTCTTTTACAGGTTTTTTAATTGTTAATATTGTTATTGCTTTTAAATAAAATTTATCTTTATCAAGTAGGGTAATTTTTTTTATTAATTTTGTTTTTATTTCTATATTGAAAAAATTCTTAAAAAAATTGACTTTTTTAAGATAATAAATTCCTTTTTGTATGTTTACACCTTCTAGCAATTTATGAAATTCATTTTTTATTCTTTCTTTTGAAATCATTAAAATATTTTCTTTTTTATATTTCATTGAAATTAAAGTATTTTTTTCAATGTTAAAATTAAGCGTGGATGAAAATCTTGCTGCCCTGAGTATCCTAAGGGCGTCTTCTTCAAATCTTTTATTTGGATTTCCTATGCATCTTATTATTTTTTTATTAAGGTCTTTTTCCCCGTCATAGCAGTCTATTATATTGAAGTTGAAAATGTCCATTGCAATTGCATTAATTGTAAAATCTCTTCTTTCAAGATCTTTAATTAAATTTTTAGTGTATTCTACTTGTTTGGGGGCCCTGTTGTTTTCATATTCTTTTTCTATTCTGTATGTTGTGATTTCAAAGATTTTTTTATTAAAAATAATGCCAATTGTGCCATGTTTTATTCCTGTTTTAATATTATTTGGAAATAATGTTATTATTTCTTCAGGAGTTGCATTTGTTGCAAAATCAAAATCGTAAGGTTGCTTATTAAGTAGTAAGTCTCTTAATGCGCCTCCAACTAAATAAAATTCGTAGTTGTTTTTTTTAAATATTTTACCAATTTTAATTATATTTTGATTATCTTTGCCTAGATTCATATAAAATTATATTATAGTGTAAATATTTTTTTTCTAAAATTGATTTACAATTTTAATTTATTTGAAGTATGTTGTAAGTAATGCTTTATTTTGAATGGTTTTATTGGGGTTTTATGAGTAGTAATAACAATAGTGTATACAATGCTATAGGTCAACTTTCAAAAGAGACTAAAAATAGGTTGATGAATGATATAAAAAAAAGCTTGGGTTTGAATTCTTCCGATTTTGTTTTACCCAATAGTAGCAATGAGCCTTATGTTGATTCTCAGCTTGAAAAATTTCTTTTAGGGCGTTTAATGGAAGAATCATTTCTTATTAGAATGTGGTTAACTATTTTAAATTTTTTTCAGAAAGATAAAAGTAAAGAGGATATTTATAAAGCTTATGTTATAAGAAATCTGGAAAATCAAATTAATGAGATGTGCAAAAATCCAGTAATAGATTTTAAGAGAGAATGTTTGCATGTTGGTTTTGTAGAAATGTTTTTTAATGTTTACCGATATTCAATGGAATTGAAAGAATTTTTTAAGAAATTAGAAAAAGGTGGCATTATTGTTGAGCAAACTATTTTAGAAATTATTCAAAGTAAAGTTCTTAATTCTAAAAAAAATTTGGAAGATTTTTTAGATGAGGGCGAATATGAGCTTTTCTTGAAAAAGGAAAAAACTCAAAACGATTTAGAAGAATCTCTTAAGGTCAAGATAAATGAGTATATTAGTTCTATTCCATCTAATACTTACAAAATTGTTTCTGATATGTTTGAGTTTTATTATGTTTTTAATAGTTTGGCGTTTTTTCCCTACAAATCTTTTTTTTCATTTTTCAATGTAGATCTTTTAGATAATGCTGAAAATATTAACATTGTTGACCTTGAGGTTGGATTTGGAACTAGCTTTTCAAGTGTTAGTAAGTATTTGAATTCTTTTTTTGACATTTTGTATACATTAAAAGATATTGAGATAAATGAAGATATTGTTAAAACCATTATATCAAATTATTTTTCAATATCTGATGATATTAGTAATTCAGAGATAATTTCAAGAGAAGATCATATATCTCGAGTAGAATACGTATTGAAAAATGTTTTATCGATTGTATCTAAGATTGTTGGCTTGTCAAGAACTTTACCCTATTTGAATATTTTTAAAGTATATTGCAAAAATCCCGTTGTGTCTCCTAAAAAATATGTACCCTTTTTTGATGTAAAAAATTTTTATGAGAACATTTTATTTTTAAATGTTATGGGTCAGGCTATTAAAAAGCATGATAGCGCTTTAAAAGTTCTTGTGATCAAAGAAATAAAAAGTCTTGTTAGAGATCCTGGTATAGTTTTAAATTTAAAGGGCGAGATTTTTAATGAATTAAATGGTCAGTATAGTTTTAAAAAGTTATATTTTCTTAATGATTTTTTTAAAAACATATATGATGTTAGAATGATGGAAGTTTTAAGAACTATAAATAATGTCGTATTAATTAATAATCATGATTTGAGAAATATATATGTTGACATTGAAAATAATATTACTGCTTTAAAAAAAGAAATTTATAATATTTACTTTGAGATTGATTATAAAAACGAAGAGTTTGAAAGGTATAAAAGAGAGAGTAAAATTGATGACACTTATAAGGAAAGGGTTTTGAAATGGTGCTTAAATGAATCGGCTTCTATTAATAAGGTTTCAAATAGATTTGTAGATTATTTTATTGAGCTTAAAAAGAGATGTTTGGCTCTGTTGGAAAATCATAATGTTTTTATTCGAAAATCTTTAACTGTTTCTTACAAATCAATGGTAAATGAAAATAAAACAATTACATTAGCTGATGTTATTGGTAATCTTTTAGAAATTATAAATCAGGCACTTTTTATAATAAAAAATTTATAAATTTTATGAAAATTTTTAATGTAAAAAATCTAAGACGTTTTTCAAATTTTATTAGAATCTTGGTTATTGTGTTGTTTTTAAATTCTTTATTGAGTTTATTTGTATTTTTGGCTGGTTCTTACAATATTTTTGTTTACAATTTTCAGAAATTTTATCTTGATTTTGCTATTATTTTAAGCTCTGTTTCTTTTGGTCTTGAATCTACTAGGTTGATATTTTTTTATTTATTGAGAAATAAAAGAATTAATTACTATTTAATTTTAATTTTTAGTTTTGTGATTTTTTTTTGTGCTCTTGTTTTTAAAATCTTTCTTTCTGGTAACAAATAGATTAATAGGAATATTGTATTAATTATTTATCATTATTCTATTGACTAATGAATTTTATTTTTATAAACTAACTATTAGTTTTTTATTTGCCGACTTAGCTCAGCTGGCCAGAGCAGCGGTCTTGTAAACCGCAGGTCGTCGGTTCGACTCCGACAGTCGGCTTTTAGGGGCGGTACCGAAGTGGTTAACCGGGGCAGACTGTAAATCTGTTGGCTTTGCCTACGTGGGTTCGAATCCCACCCTCCCCAATTTAGTGGGATTATAAGTGATTGCCTTTTTATAATTTTGATTGTGTTCTTTTAAGTGTGTTATGTCGTTTCATTTTTGTGCTTGTGTTTTTGTCTATTTAGAAAAGTTATTATTGGTTATAAAATATGATTTTAGCTATCAATTAAAAATTTTAATTGATAGCTAAAGTGTAATTAGTAAAAACTTTTGTTTAGCTAGGAGATTCTTGTGCTTATTAAAATTGGGAAAGTATTTATTCTTTTCTTCTTTTTAGGGTCTATTTTGTCAATTTTTATATATTTCTTAAATTTATCTTCTTTAGCAAATGGCTTAGATTATGAATTTAATATTGAGAAAGGTTGGGGAGTCAAGAAAATAGCTAAAGAATTGAAAAAACAAAAATTGATTAAATCCGAACTGCTTCTTGTTTTTATTTCGTATATTTTAGGTAGTGATAAACAATTTAAAGAGGGAAGATATTTAATCAATGGTGATTTTTCTACGTTTGAAATATATAAAGAGTTTTTAAAGGGATCTTCTAATGTAAATATTGATGTTACAATACCCGAAGGGTATACTAGCAGAAGAATTGCTTTAAAGCTTAAAGAATTTTCTGTCATTGATGATGTTCAAGATTTTATTTTTTTGATCAACAAAAAATCATTTATTTATGAGCTTGGATTTAATTACGATTCCCTTGAAGGGTTTTTATTTCCAGATACTTATAAATTTTATAAGGGTATAGAAATAAAAAATGTAGTTCGTATGTTTGTTGATAATTTTTTAAGTAAGCTTAAATCTATAGGCGTTGTTTTCAGTGATTATTCAAGTAAGGAGCTTTACAATAGGGTAATAATAGCATCTATTGTTGAACGCGAGTATAGGGTTAAAAGTGAAGCCCCAATAATGTCTTCGGTTTTTTATAATAGAATAAAATCTGGTATGGCATTACAATCCTGCGCCACTATTGAATATGTTATTACAGAGGAGTTAGGACGAAGCCATCCTAAGAGAATTTATTTTTCAGATTTAGAGATAGATTCTCCTTATAACACATATATTAATAAAGGATATCCTCCTACTCCAATTTCAAATGCCGGCATTATTTCACTGCAAGCAGCTTTTTTCCCAAAAAATACGCAATGTTTATTTTTTGTGGTAAAGGACTCTAAGTTGGGTACACATCAATTTTCATCGGATTATTCTTCACATCTTTTAGGGGCAAAAGATTATATTAAAAATTTTATTACTAAGGATTAAGAATTATGAAGTATTTGCAAACGGCAGCCTCAATTAAAAGCAAGTTTGATATTGTAACTATTGTGGAGCAGTATATTAAGCTTGTTAAATCGGGATCTACTTATAAAGGCCTTTGCCCTTTTCATGCTGAGAAGACTCCCTCTTTTTTTGTAAATCCTTTGCAAGGATATTTTTATTGTTTTGGATGTAAAAAGGGTGGAGATGTTATTGGATTTTTAATGGATATGGAAAAAATCAATTACAATGATGCTCTTAAGATTTTATGTGAAAAATCCGGTATTCATTATGATGATTTAAAAATAAGTAGAGAAAGTGAAAAGAAAATTGAAAATAAAGACATAGTTTCAAAAATTTACTCTTTGAATTCTAGGTTAATTAATACCATTAAATTTTTTTTAAATAAAAACAAAAAAGCTTTAGATTATGTTTTAAAGAGTAGAGCAATATCTAAGGAAATCGTTGATTTATTTGAACTTGGTTATTTGCCATTTAACGTTAAAAATGGGTTAGAGCTTCATGATTTTTTAGTTTCAAAAGGATACTCTTCTGAAGTACTTAGAAAAAGTGGTTTGTTCTCAAAAGCTAATCCCAAAGCTTCCATTTTATCTCAAAGATTAATTTTTCCAATTAAAGACTTTAAAGGAAATGTTGTTGGTTTTGGAGGTCGAGATTTAGATGGGAAAGGTTCTAAGTATATTAATTTAAGTGAAACTGAAGTTTTTAAAAAAAAAGAGCTTCTTTATGGATTTTATGAGGGTTTTGAGGAAATTAAATCTACAAAATCAGTTATATTGGTGGAAGGATATATAGATGTTCTTGCTTTTTTTACATCTGGGATTAAGAGAGCCATATCTACTCTTGGCACTGCTTTTTCAAAAGAACATCTGGCTTTGATTCAAAGATATGCTGATGAGATAATATTTGCTTTTGATGGGGATGATGCTGGACTTTCTGCAACTTTAAAAGCTTATCAAGTTTGTTTGCCATTTAATATCAATGTTAGTGTTGTTAGAATGGATTTTGGTTACGATCCCGCGGATGTTTTTAAAAGTGAAGGCGCAGACTTTTTGCAAAGAATTTTAAATAATAGATGTGATGCTTTTGAATATCTCTTAGATGTTTATTCTAATAAATATGATTTAAATAAAACTGTAGATTTAAACGCCATGATTAATTTATTTTTAAATTTGATAAATTTATCAAAAGTAGATACTCAGAAAAAAATTTTTTTATACAAGCTAAGCGATAAGCTTGGTATTGGCGTGACAACTTTATTAAAAGATTATTATAGAATAAAAGAAAGATTTGTAGTTGACAATAATAAAAGAAATTTGTATGCTCATAATGATGATTCTTATGAGAGGTATCTAATAGTAGCTTTGTTGAAAAATTTTAGTTATTTTAGTACAGTAAGGCGCAATATTATTGATAGTGATTTAGTTAATATTGATGCCAGAAAAGTTTTTGTGTGCTTTGAAAATTTATTTGAAAATAATAAAGATTTTTCATTAATGGAGTTAAAAAAAAATTTAAAGGATACCTATAAAGTTAGTGAATTTTTTTTTGAAAAAATTTTAAATTCTGAGTTTGAAGTAGATGATGAGATGCTCATTCATATTTTACTTGCAATCAAGAGAAGAAAATTAGATTCTCGTGTTTTGCTTTGCAAAAAAAGATATGATGGGGACTCTTTGGTAAATGCTAAGATTCAAATAAATGAGTTAATGTTTCTAAATATGCAGAGAAAAAATTTAAAAATATACATAGATGATGTTCCAGGGAGTTAGGTTTTGTCGGATTTGGAAAAGAAATATTCGAAGCTGGTAGAGGGTATTATTACTCATTTAGGAGATAGAAAATCTCTTAGTTTTAGTGAATTATCAAATTTACTTCCCGATGACATATTAGAACCAGAGATTCTTGATTGTATTTGCTCGGTGCTTGAGGATAGTGGCATAAGGTTAGTTAATAAAATTTCGGAATTAGATCTGGTTGTTGGCGAAGATGGAAATGATGAAGAGGAAGAGGTTGAAATTGAATCTGATAAAAATTTTATGATTTTAGATGATGGTTTTCAAAGTGATGAGGAAGATATTGATATTGATGTTAAGTTAGATGATTGTGATGAAGAAGATATTTCTGTTAAGGATGATTTAGGTTCAGGGTATATTAAAAGTAACGTCTTAAAAGATAGCCATTCAGAAGATCCAATCAAGCTTTATTTAAAGGAAATAGGAAAAGAGTTTCTATTAACAGGAAATCAAGAAGTTGAACTTGCAAAGCAAATGGATTCTGGAGAGAGTATAATTGAGAATATTCTTAAGAATGAAGGACTTGTTATAGAAAATTATTATAATCTTGTGAATACTATTTACTCAAGAATGGAAAGGGAAGAGTTTTTTAAAAGAGAAAAAGATAAGGATAAAGAGAATAGTCCGGATTATTATAATAAAAAAAAAAGAATTGCCTCTTTTTACAAAATTCCTTTAAAGCCAATTCAAGATCGTTTAATAAGTTATGTAGATAATAAGCATAAGGTGTATGATCTTGGTGGGGATATTTTTGAAAAGAATTTAAAAAAAGAAAGATTAGCCTTAAAAGAGCTTTTAAGAGATATTCCTTTGTATCAAGAGGAGTTAAGGATTTTTTCAGATGATTATATTGACTCTGCTAACAAAATAAAGGATTTGCAAAGACAGCAAAGAATAATTCTAAGCAGATTGAAAATTGAAAAAATAAGAGATTTGAGGGTTCTTGGAAGAGATTTGACTATTGCTGAAAAAAAAATAGAGATAGAAAAATTTCTCAAACTTAAAGAAGATGCTATTAAAGAGCAGATTACAGAGGCTCAGCTTGCTCAAAAAGAACTTGAGAGAATTGAAATGTATTATGAATATCCAACGGATAAAATAATAAGCATGTCAGAAGAGATTGCTAAAGGGAAGCAAATGATGCAGCATGCTAAAGATCAGTTGATTAAGGCTAATTTAAGACTTGTTGTAAGCATTGCTAAAAAATATGCAAATAGAGGTCTTCATTTTTTTGATCTTGTTCAAGAAGGTAATATTGGATTGATTAAAGCTGTTGAAAAGTTTGAATATAAGAGGGGTTTTAAGTTTTCAACTTATGCTACTTGGTGGATTAGGCAAGCTATAACAAGATCTATTTCTGATCAAGCTCGCACAATTAGAGTTCCTGTGCATATGATTGAACAAATAAATAGACTTAATAGAGAAACGAGATATTTAATTCAAGTTTTAGGCAAAGATCCCACAGATGAAGAGCTTTCAGACAGACTTGGATGGGAGCTTAAAAAGGTCAAAACTGTAAAGAGTGTTTCAAGAGAGCCTGTTTCTCTTGAAACACCAATTGGAGAAGAGGAGGATTCTGTTCTTAGCGATTTTATTGAGGATAAGGCAATAAAAAATCCCGCAAATCACACATCCTTTGTAGTTTTGCAAGATCAAATAAGAGCAATTCTTGGAACTCTTCCTGAAAGAGAACAAGAAGTTGTAAAAATGAGATTTGGACTTGAAGATGGCTATTCTTTGACTCTTGAGGAGGTTGGACTTCATTTTAATGTTACAAGGGAAAGAATTAGGCAAATTGAATCTAAAGCATTAAGACGCCTTAAAAACCCCAAAAAAACTCAAAAGTTAAAAGATTATCTTGAAGATTTAAATTGAACAGGAGGATTGATGGAAAATAATATTGATACATTGAAAAAACTTGAAGTTATATATAAGTCTAAGTTTGAACTTGAAGAAAGGCGAAAAAGTATTCCCAAGTATTTGGAGGCTAAAAAAAATCAGATTGAAGAATTATCAAAAGTTCTTGTTGATTTGCAACAAAAGTTTAAGGAGTATCAAAAAGAAGATTCTGCTTTAAAGCTAGATATTCAAGATATTAATTCAAGGAAAAGCAAGGCTGAAGAAAAAATTGACAGCATTAAAACGCAAAGAGAATATGAAGCTCTTGAAAAAGAACTTCAAGTTATTATTGACGATGAAGTTACAATTAGAAAAAAGATGACACATGTTAATGGGCTTAAAACTAAAATAGAAAAGGAAATATTAGATGTCAACGAGAAGCACAGCAAAGAAGAAGAATGTTTTAGAGCCGAAAGCAGTAGTTTTGAGCTAGAGCTTTTAGAAATTGAAAAGAAACTTTTAGAAATAGAGAGTGAAGAGTTAAATTGTGCTTCTAAAATGAATGAAGATTTTTTATTTAAATTTCAAAGAATAATAAGAAATAAATCAAATGGAGTTGTGCCTTTGGTTAACAATGTTTGTAAAGGTTGTCATATGATACTTCCTGTTGAATTTGCAAATAAGGTAAGACGTGAGCCCAACGATATTAAATTTTGTCCTTATTGTAGTAGAATACTTTATTATCAGGATAAAATTCAAATAAGTGATGAAATAATTCCTGGTAGTTTAGCAGATCTTGTTGAATAAAATTTATTAATTTGATACTTTTTATTTAAGCTGACAGTCAGCCATCGCTTAGTTTTAACAATTAAAGCTTAAGAGGAAAGTCCGAGCTCCAATAAGAACATAATGCTAGGTAATGCCTAGGGGTTTAAAACTTAAGAAAGTGTCGCAGAAAATTACCGCCTTAAAAGGTAAGGGTGAAAAGGTGAGGTAAGAGCTCACCGCTTATTTAGCAATAAATACAGGCAAGATAAACCTCATTAGGAGCAAGATCAAGTATGTAAGTGGCCTTTGTTCTTGAGGACATGCTTACGGGTAGATCGCACGATTTTTTTAGTGATAAAAAAACAAGAGAGATGATGGCATAGTACAGAACTCGGCTTATGGGTGTCAGCTTAATTTCATTAAGCCTAAAAGAGAGTTTTAAATGGAAATAAGATATTTAAGATATATTTTTTACTCATTTATGATTATCATTTTCATTTTTTTAATTTATTACATTTTATCATATTTTAAGTCTTTTTCTAGTTCTTATTTAAAAGCAGGGCCAACAGAAGTTGATTTGCTTTTACTTTGGGATAAAAAAGAATATAAAGAAATAATAGATTATGCTGAGAATGATATTAAAAGCCATAAATTTGATTTTAATTTAAATTTACTTTTGGGATTTTCATATTTTTATTATTCTTTAATAGTAAATGAAGGATATTTAAAAGGAGAATTTTTAGATAAATCCATAGAAAGATTAAGATTTTTAATTTCTATAAATGATGGAGTCTCCATAAGCCCTTTGTATTATATATTAGGAAAAGCATATTCTCATAAAGGAGAGTTTTATAGTGAGCTTGCTGTAAAATTTTTAAAGAAGGCTTTAAGTGCTGATAATTTTGATTTCATGAACATTAAAGAAGATATTTTTGAATATTTGGGGTATTCTTATCAGCTTTTAAGAGATTACAAGTCTAGTTTAAAGTTTTTTGAAAAAGCTTTTAATGAAAATAAATCTGATTTAGTGCTTTGGAGTTTAGCTTATGTTAATTATAAGTTGAATGATATAAACAAAAGCATTGAGTATATAAAAAAAATAATAGAAGAAGAAAAAAGGAAATTGTCAAAGGGTGAGAAAACGGATGAAAATTTAATTCAAAAGGTATATTTGCTTTATGGAGATATTCTATTAGATAAAGGCGATTATGACAATGCTTTTAATTACTATAATAAAGTTCTAGAAATTAATAGTTCAAATTCTAGCGTTTATGTTAAAATAGGAGATATATATAGGAAGAAAGATAAAGATTATCCTAAAGCTAGAAAATACTGGAGAGAAGCTCTCAATCTTAATCCTTATTTAGAAGCAGCAAGAGAGAGACTTGGAATTACTTTGGAAGACTTTTAGGGAGGTTGATTTGAATTTGTTTAAGTCTTTTTTGATAGATATTGGCATTGATCTTGGAACATGTAATACATTGGTTTATATTAAAGATTATGGAGTGGTGATGAGCGAGCCTTCTGTTGTTGCAATAGATGTTACCAAAGGTAATAAAGTCGTTGCGGTTGGCAGAAATGCTAAAAAAATGCTTTGGAAAACTCCAGAAAATATTAAAGCTGTGCGTCCACTTAGAGATGGAGTTATTGCTGATATTGAGAATACAGAGAAGATGATTAAATATTTTATTAATCAAATTTTTTCTCGTAAAAAATTGTTTTTTAAGCCAAGAATGGTAATAGGCGTTCCCACTTGTATTACAGAGGTTGAGAGAAGAGCTGTAAAAGAGAGTGCAATGAATGCTGGTGCAAGAGAAGTTAAAGTAATAGAAGAATCCCTGGCAGCTGCTATTGGATCTGATATTCCTATTTTTGAACCTACAGGTCATATGGTATGTGATATTGGAGGTGGAACTACAGAAATATCTGTTATTTCTCTTGGCGGTATGGTTGTAAGTAGGGCAATTAGGACTGGTGGTGATGAATTTGATGAGAGCATAATAAAGTATATGAGAAATTCTCATAATATTATAATTGGTCAACAGACAGCAGAAAAATTAAAAATTAAGATAGGAAATGTATATCCCGATATTCAAAATTTAAGGGTAGAAAAAATAGATATTAAGGGTACAGATGCTGTAACTGGTCTTCCTAGAAAGCAACTTGTTGATTCTATGGAAGTAAGAGAGTCTTTACAAGAACCTATAAATGTTGTTGTGGATGAAGTTAAGCGCACTCTTGGTGCAACTCCTCCAGAGCTTGCTACAGACATTGTTGAACGTGGCATCATTTTGACAGGAGGAGGGGCCCTTCTTAAGGGTTTAAATAGACTTCTTTCAAAAGAGACAGGAGTTCCTGTTTATGTTGCGGACAATCCACTTCTCTCTGTAGCTGTTGGTGCCGGTTTATTTTATGATTATGCCAATAGAATAGATATTAGCAAGAATATTTACAGTTTTATTAATGAATAAATTATGAATTTTCTTGTCAAATTCAAGAATTTTATCAAAGTACTTTTAGTATTGATAGTTTCTCTTGTTTTTATGATTTATGATTCAAGCAGTATTCAAAAGAGAAGATCTGATAATTTTTTGTTTTTTACTCTTAATTCTTATATTCAAAGTAGAATGCACGGGGTTTTTAGTTTTATTTCCAACGTTTTTAAAACTGTAAATGAATATAAAAATTATAAGGACAAGATAGAATTTTATAAAAAAAGAATACAACAGCTTGAAATAGTAACTCAGAATATACAATCATTAAGGCAAGAGAATGTTCGTCTCAAAGAGCAATTAAATTTTTATTCGTCAAGCTCTAGTGATTTTATTTCAGCAGAGATTATATATCTAAACTATTCAAACATATCGACTTTAATGGCTATTAATAAAGGATTTAATGATGGGATAGAAAAGGATATGATTGCAGTTGCATATCAGGATGGATTTAGTGGTCTTGTAGGCAAAGTTGTAAAGGTCTATTCTAATACTGCTAAAATTTTGCCTTTGACTAATTATGAAAATTTTGTGTCTGCAAGAATTCAAAGCAGTAGGTTTATAGGTCTTATAGAAGGCAATGGTTATGGTAAAAAACTTGAAATGAATTACGTTAATAGACTTGCTGAAAAAGATTTAAAGATAGGAGATTCTATTGTTACTGCTGGATTTAGTGAATATCCAGTTGGTATTTATATTGGAAAGATTACAAATTTTCATATTCTTGATTACAATTCTCTTTTAAAAATAGAAGTAGAGCCAGCTATAGTTTTAGATAAGCTTGAGTATGTTTTTCTTGTTAAAAACAACAAAGAGGTTGGTGAATAATGGCAGCATTTTTTACATATTTTATTTCGAGTGCATTTTTAGGTAAAATTTTTCAACACTATTTTGCAACTTATATGTATTTTTCAATAGATATTTTTTTAATTTTTCTAGTTTTTAATTCTTTGAATTTTATTTTTAATGTGGGATTATTATCTAGTATTTCATATGGTCTTCTTATGGATTATTTTACAGGATTACCACTTGGATTTTTTGTTTTTGGTTATACAATAATATTTTATTTTAACAATAAAATAAAGTTATTCATGCCTAAAAATATGCTTAGCATGACAATATTTTTTATTCTTTCAAAAGTTATATTATGGTTTTTAGCTATTGTGTTTTATGATATTATAGATTTAAAATCTTTTAATTATTCAATTTTTAACCTTGATCTTGTTGTAAATATAATGTCTATTAACTTTTTATATCCAATTCAAAATTATTTTACTAGAAATTTTTATTCTTTTAAAGAGGATTATTAGTGGGTGTTATAACAAATTTCAGATACAAGTTCGGTATATTTTTTTTAATAGTAATTATGTTGCTGTATTTGGCGATTTTATTTCAAATGCAAATTGGCAAGCATTTATTTTACGACAGAGAAGCTAATGTTTTTTTATCTAGATTGGAAAAAATCAATGCTTCAAGGGGTGAGATTTTAGATTCTCATTCTAATATTTTGGCAAATAATTTAACTATGTTTATTTTAAAGATAAGTTTGCAACAGTATTATAATATGCCTGCTGCTACTAGAATTGAGATGATAGATTTTTTATCAAGCACTCTAGACATTGATAAATCAATTATTTTATCTAAGCTTCAAGAGACTGGTGGGTATCTTAAAGATGTTGAAATAATTGAACTTACCCCAAAGATGCTTTTTAAAATTTCTGAAAAAAAGTTTTATTATCCTGCTCTTTTATGGACCTATTCTTTTAAGCGCAACTATTTAGTTGATGATTCATATTCCCATTCAATCGGTTATGTTGGGCAAATAAATCAAAGAGAGCTTAGAACATTTTATAATGTTAGTGGGTATGATAATACTTCTACGATTGGAAAGTTAGGTGTTGAACAAGTTTATGATAATTACATTAGGGGGCAAGAGGGATTAATAAAATATAAAGTAGACTCTAAGGAGAGAAGAATAGACGATGGTTCTATTATAAGAAATATGGTGCCTGGTAATGATGTTGTACTTAATATTAATAAAAACATTCAAGATCTTGCTAAGAATGCTTTGGGTAAAAGGTATGGTTCTATTGTAGTATTAAAGCCATCAACAGGTGCTGTTCTTGCTCTTCACAATTATCCTTATTATTCTATGAGAGATGTTTATAATAAAGATAATAAGGAAGATTACTCTTTTTTAAATAAAGCAATTCAATCTGTTTATCCGCCTGCGTCTATTTTTAAATTAGTTGTTGCTGCTGCTATTCTTGAGGAGAAAGTTATAGACAAGGATCGTAAGATTTATTGTCCTGGATATTTTAAAGTTGGAAATAGAATTTTTCATTGTTGGAAGCCTGGTGGTCATGGGTATGTTAATTTAGAAGAGGCGGTTGCACATTCTTCTAATGTGTATTTTTATACACTTGGGCTTAAGTATCTTGGAGTTGATAGAATTAGAAAATATGCAAAAGAATTTGGGTTTGGAGAAAAAACAGGAATTGATTTGCCAAATGAAGTAGCTGGTCTTCTTCCTAGTCCTGAGTGGAAAGAAAAAATTTTTAATCAGCCTTGGGTAGGAGGAGATACTGTAAATTTTTCAATAGGCCAAGGATTTTTAAATGCTACTCCTATGCAGATTGTTAATATGGTTGCTATGATTGCAAATGAAGGTGTTGTATATAAACCTAGAATTGTAAATAAAATTTTAAAGGGCGGTACTAATAAAGTTATTCTTGAGAATAAACCAGAAATATTAAGAAAGACAAATCTTATTAGTAAAAGCACATTTAAACTTCTGAAAAAATATATGAGAAGTGTTGTAACCTATGGTACAGCAAGATATGCAGTTCTTACGCAAGCCGTTAAGGTTGGAGGCAAAACAGGCACTGGTCAAACCGGTGTAGATGGTTTTGAAAATAGTTCTTTTATTGGACTTGCCCCTTATAACGGTTCAGCTGATAATCAAATTATTGTTTTTAGTTTGGTTGAGGCAAAAAGTAATGTAGATTGGTGGCCTGCAAAATCTACAGATTTAATAATGCAGGGCATTTTTGCAAATCAAAGTTATGAAGATATTCTTAAGGGTTATAGGCCATGGTATATTAGGTAGATTAATGGTTTTTAGAAAAAATTATGATTATTTTGCTTTGATAAGCTTACTTATAGTTTCTTTTGTTGGTATATTGTTGATTTATTCTAGCGATTATAATATTAGTGGATCCTTAACTAAGAATGAATATATAAAGCAAACCTTTTGGGTAATTATTGGATTTTTTTTAATTTTTATAGTGGGCAGATATGATTTAAAATTTGTGTATAGTATGGTATATCCTTTATATTTTTTATTAATATTAGCTTTAATTTTTACTGCATTTTTTGGAATGACTGTAAATGGAGCAAGGTCTTGGATTGGTATATGGAAACTTGGAGGACAGCCTTCTGAATTTGGTAAAGTTGTTATTATTTTGACCCTTTCAAAATTTTATACTGAAAAAAAGGGTTATAATGAATTTTTTACCTTTATTGCTGCATTTTTATTAATTTTTCCATCGGTAATTCTTATATTGTTGCAACCTGATTTTGGTACAGCGATAGTATATTTAACCATTTTTATATTTATTTCTTTTTTTGCAGGAATAGATTTGCATTATGTTTTAGCATTTGCGTTGATAGGATTTTTTTCTTTTGTTTTTGCGATTTTGCCGGTTTGGTATGAATATAAGGTAAATATGGGCAATGTGTTTTATCTTATTTTCTCAAATCCTTTTTATTTTAGAGTAATAATGGGAGTGCTGCTTTTAATACTTTTGATTTCTGTTTTAGGATTTTTTATTTCTAAATATGGTTTGAGTATCAAAATAATTTATTTTTATGTATTTTTTGCAAGTTCTATTTTATTGGTTTCAATAGTGCTTTCAAAGGTCCTTTCAAAGTTAATGAAGACTTATCAGATTAAGCGTTTTTTGGTATTCTTAGATCCAGCTATTGATGCTAAGGGTGCTGGTTGGAATTTGAATCAGGTTAAAATAGCAATTGGTTCTGGTGGTCTATTTGGAAAAGGATTTTTAAAGGGACCTTATACCCATGCTAATTATGTGCCATCTCAAAGCACAGATTTTATTTTTTCTATTCTTGCTGAAGAGTTTGGGTTTTTAGGTGTTAGTACTATTTTAATATTATTTTTTTTTCTTTTTTTTAAATTTTTAATAATAATGAATAAAAGTCAAGATAGGTATATGGCCTTAGTAATATCTGGAATTTTAGGACTTTTATTTTTCCATACTTCTTTTAATGTTGGAATGTCTTTAGGAGTTCTTCCTATTACTGGGATTCCGTTTCCTTTTCTCTCTTATGGAGGTTCTTCTACTATTACATTTTTTTTAGCAATGTCTTTTTATTTTAATATTGAATCAATAGTTGCTATGGATTGAGAATATATTTTCAGTTTTTTGTTTTCTTATCTCTATTTTTTTAGAAAATTTTTTTGTATATTTTAATTTAGTAATTATAAATATTTGAGGTACGTATTTTTTGCGTAAAAGTGATGAATGTGAATTTTAATTTTTTAATAAAAATTAAAAGGCCAAAGGTATTGTTGTGAGCAAAGATTTAGACAAAGAAGATATTCTTTACAAAAAAAGACACTCAATAGCTCATGTTATGGCAGAAGCTGTTTGTGATTTATTTCCAAATACTAAGATTGCAATGGGGCCTCCTATTAAAGATGGTTTTTATTATGATTTTGAATTTAAAAAGCAAATTACAGAAGATTCTCTTTTAGATATAGAAAATAGAATGAGAGAAATTTTAAAGACTGGGAGTTCTTTTGAAAAAGAAATAATAAGCGTAGAACAGGCTCTTGAAATTTTTAAAGATGAACCTTATAAGATTGATTTGATTAAAAATTTTGATTTACGAAATGAAGTTTCTATTTACAAGAGTCACAATTTTATTGATCTTTGTAGGGGTTCTCATGTTGAGAATATGAATAAAATTGATCCAAAGGCATTTAAGCTTACTGGTATTGCTGGAGCTTATTGGCGGGGCAGTGAAAAAAATCCAATGCTTACCAGAATTTATGGAACCTTGTGGAATAATGAAAAAGAGCTAAGATCTTATCTTAATTTGAGAGAGGAAATAAAAAAAAGAGATCATAGAAAGCTTGGAAAAGAGCTTGATTTATTTTCTATTCATGAAGAGATTGGTCCAGGACTTGTTTTTTTTCATCCCAATGGTGCTAAAATAAGAGCTTTAATAGAAGATTTTTGGAGAGAAGAGCACTCTAAAAATGGGTATGATATTCTTTTTACTCCTCATGTTGGTAAATCTTGGCTTTGGCAAACTTCTGGTCATTTAGACTTTTATAAGGATAGCATGTTTGAAAAAATAGAAATGGATAAAAGTGATTATTATCTTAAACCTATGAATTGTCCTTTTCATATTGCAATTTACAATACAGGCAAGCATTCTTATAGAGATTTACCATTTAGATGGGCTGAACTTGGCACTGTGTATCGTTATGAAAAGATAGGCGCTTTGCATGGCATGATGAGAGCTAGAGGGTTTACTCAGGATGATGCTCATATTATATGTACTCATTCTCAAGTTTTAGATGAGATTAAAGAAGTTCTTAGGTTTGCTATTTATATGTGGAGTAAATTTGGCTTTAGTAACCTAAAGGCATATCTTTCTACAAAGCCTGACAAGTCTGTTGGGAATGATTCTGATTGGGAAATGTCTTTAAAAGTTCTTGAAGAGACTTTAAGCGATTTTGAAGTTCCTTATGAAATTGATAAAGGGGGAGGTGCTTTTTATGGCCCTAAAATTGACCTTAAGATAGTTGATTCGCTTGAGAGAGAGTGGCAGATGAGTACAATTCAATTTGATTTTAATCTTCCTGAGAGATTTAATATGACTTATACTGCTGAGGATGGTAAAGAAAAAAGACCTTTTATGATTCATAGGGCCTTGCTGGGATCTATTGAAAGATTTTTTGGGATTCTTGTAGAGCACTATGGTGGGGCGTTTCCTTTATGGTTATCTCCTGTTCAAGTAGTAATCATTCCTGTTAATAATATTGTAGAAGATTATGCTATTAGGGTTTTTAATAAATTTAAAAATGAGGGGATTAGAATAAAATTTGATAATAGTTCCTCAAGAATGAATGCTAAAATTAGAGAATATCAGGCTAAAAAAATACCTTATATGTTTATAATTGGTGAGAGAGAGGCAGCAGAAGAGAGAATATCTATTAGAACAAGAACAAATGAGCAAATAAATGGAATTAAACTTGATGAAGCTCTTAAATTTATTTTATTTAAAATAAGAGATAAGGAGATTTGATAAATTGAATAATTTAATCAAGTTTATTACCCCTAATAAAATAACATTAGCTAGAATTATGCTTTCCTTTATTATATTAGTTTTATTGTTTTTGGAAAATGTATTTTTTTCGTATTTGTTTTTTGGAATTATTTGGTTTTTAATCATTTTTAATGAATTTACTGATTTTATTGATGGATATCTTGCAAGAAAATATGATCTTGTTAGCAATGTAGGCAAAATTTTAGATCCTTATGCAGATGTTTTGCAACATTTAACATATTTTGTTTTTTTCTTTTACAAGGGCATAACCCCATATTATTTTTTTGTAATATTTATTTATCGTGAAATTTCTATTGGGTTTGTTAGAAATTTAATTATTCAGTTTAATGTAGTTCAACAAGCAAATTTTTTGGGAAAATTAAAGTCATTTCTTTATGCTGTTTGCACTTTTGCAAGCCTTTTATTTTATACTTTAAATCAACTCAACTTTACAGAACCTGTTCAAAATTTTATTAGCTACATTTTAACTTTTGAATTTAAATTTTTATTTGTTGTTCAAATGGTATATGCTTGTGCAGCTTTTTTTGCAATTTTATCATTTTTAGAATATGTGTTAATATTTTTGAATGTAAAAAAATATGAAAATAAGTAAGACATTAATTTTGCTATTTTTATTTACAAAACTTTCTTTTATTCAAGCTCAAGTAAATCAAATATTAACAGAAATTACTCCCTTAACTATTTTAAGTAAAAATGGAAAAGGAAGTATTTATTTAAAAGTCAGCAAATCTTCTGATTATATTTTAACCCTAGATAAGAGTTCAAATTCCGATTTTGTTTTTAAAATTTATGATATTTCAAATAAAAAATATATAACTGATAAAGTAAAAAGAAGAGATTTTAAAATAAGATTAAATAAAAATTTTCTTTATGCAATAATATACGTTGGTACTAAAAATGAAAATATAAAGTTTTCGCTTACAGATTTAGATTTTTCAATTTTAAGTAGCGATTTCATGAAAGCTAAAACATCTAAGATTGAAAAAGAAGATTTATTTTTTACTTTAAAAGATTTGCCTGTTTTAAATTTAACCACCAAGCTTAAAAAGTATGTATTAAGGATTTATAAAAGCAATATTTATATTGCCTATCAATTAGAAAATAGCGATGACATTAAAGTTGCTGAGTTTATTGAGGATGTTGGTTGGTTTAATCTTGATTCATCTGTTAATGGGAATATTACTAACATAGTTAATTTTGATTTTTCAATTAATTCGAAAGGAAATTTATATATTGCTTTTGTTACGAAATCAGGACCCGATTTTGCCAGTGAGCTTATAGTTAAAAAATTTAATAGTAGAAAATGGATTGATATTAGTCCTGGTCACATAGAAAATTTTGGATCTTTATTAAATATTAGCATTGATTTAAAAGATAGGCTTTATTTAGCATATTTAAGAGAAATTAGAGGTGAATATAAAATAAATTTAATCTCGAATATGGGCTACGGAAGTATTTGGACTGATGTAATACATGCTTATTTAAGCAAAGGTGATTCTAATGTTAATTCATCAAGCATTGGGCTAATATCTGAACCTTTTTTGGGTATTTTTTATAATTATAGGTCAAATAATGAGATTAAATCTGAGTTTGTTGTAAACAACGAGAATACTTGGGTAAATGCAAATATTCCTTCTGTTTATATGGCTAATTTTATTAAAGGCTTTTTTGATTCTAATCTTAATCAAATAATTATGAGTTTTGTTTCTGAAAATAGACCTATTGTAAATATCTGTCCTTTGAAAAGTAGTAGGTGGATTAATATAAGTCCTAATGTTGAAATGGAAGGTTCAAGTGCTGATATTGGGCTTTATAAAAATAATTTGTTTTTAGCTTTTGAAGACAATAATAATGTAAGATTAATTTATTTTAAGAATAAAAATTGGTATTTTTTAAATAAGTTGGAGAATTTTAAAAGTGATGTTAATAGTCCCCAGATTGGAATTTATAGCAATCAAGGGATTGTAGTCTCTACTTTAAATTCTAATTCCAATGAATTATTTTTTACTTTGGTTTGCCAATGAGAGTAATTCAGAGTAGGGTCTAGTTTCAAGATTTTCTTTTAATCCAAATTGATCTATGATGTTATCAATTTCTTTTTTTGCCAAGTCTATATCATTTTGATTGTTAATTATTTTTTCTATTTCTAAGAAAAATCCAAGATTTTTAATTTCGTTTATTTCTACATTTAAATTATTAGTTTTATAAATTAAACTTTTTTTTATCTTTTTGAATAGCTTTTTAAATTTGAGCTCTTTTATAAGGATTAAAAAATTGTTAATACTATCTATTTTGAATTCTACCTCTTTATTAATTTCTATAGCATTGTTGTTGTCTAATATTTTTTTTTTAAATGTAACAATTTTTTCTAGAGTATTTAATTTTCTTATTCTTATAATTTTTTTTTGGTTTGAGTAATAGATATCAGTTTTTATTTCTTCTTTAATAAACTTAAATTTTTTATTTGCTAGCTTAATAATTCTTTTCAATTCTTTTGGAGGAATAAATGCTTTTGATTCTATTTCAAACATATATTAAAAATAATGTAATTATGATAATATTTCAATGTTAAAATATTATGCTATATAAGATAGATTTTTAATAATTTAAACAACTTTTTGTATTATATGTTGAAATTTGAATTTAGCGATAGGTTTTTACTTTTTAGTTATTTTGTTTTAATTATGTTTATAGGCTCTCTTTTGTTAATGTTGCCTATTTCCTGGGAAGGAGATAGCAAATTGGCATACATTGATGCTCTTTTTACTGCTGTTTCTGCTGTAAGTATTACAGGTCTTATAACGGTTAAAATGGAAGGTTTTTCTACTTTTGGATTTATTTTAATAATGTTGCTAATCCAGCTTGGGGGCCTTGGATTTATAAGTATTACTACTTTTTATTTGCTTATACCTAAAAAGAAAATGAATTTAACAGATGCAAGAATAATAAAACAGTATTCCCTTTCAAATATAGAATATAATCCTATTAGAATTTTAAAAAGCATATTGTTTATAACTTTTTCAATTGAAATGATAGGTTTAATATTAATACTTATTTTTTTTAAACTTAGAGGAGTTAATATTTCATTCTTAGAGGCTTTATTTACTACAATTTCTGCTTTTTGTAATGCGGGTTTTTCAATGCACTCTGAGAGTATTTATGCATGGCGAGATGTTCCTGAAGCTATAGTTGTGGTTTCTATTTTAATAATTTGTGGTGGACTTGGGTTTATGGTCTATAGGGATGTAAATAATACTATTAAGAACAAGAAAAAACTATCGCTTCACGCCAAAATAGTTTTTTCTTTAAGTTTTGTTTTAATTATAATAGGTGCAATTTTATTTTTTTTTACAGAGATGTATAAATTGAAAGATGGTTATTCAATGAGTACTTTAATATTTAATTCAATTTTTTATTCGATTAGTACTAGAACAGCTGGTTTTAATTATCTTGATAATTCTTTAATAAGTGGAAGAACTCAAATAGTTTCTTTACCATTTATGTTTATTGGTGGTGCCCCCGGATCAACTGCAGGAGGAATTAAGATTACAACATTTTTTTTAATTATATTAGCTGTTGTTAAAAATCAAAACGGCAATGGATATATTATTGGGTCTTACAAGGTTTCAATAGATAGTATAAGATTTGCACTTTTATTTTTTGCAAGAGCTATTTTTATTTTGAGTTTTTCCTTTTTTATGTTGCTTTTTTTTGAGGGAGGATCTGGCAAATGGAAAGTTATTGATTTGGGTTATGAAGTATTTTCTGCTTTTGGAACGGTTGGTCTTTCGGTTGGAGTAACTCAGGATTTGTCATTTTTTGGGAAAGTCATTATAATTTTTACTATGTTTGCAGGACGAATAGGACTTTTTTCAATGGCTGTTTTTGTTTCAAGAAAGTCACGTTTTGAAGAATTTACAAGGCCAAGGCAAGATATTTTGGTTGGTTGAAGCATATGAAAACATTTGTTATTATTGGACTTAGTAATTTAGGAATTCATTTGCTTGAGGATTTAAGTAGGCTTGATTGTCAAATTATTATTATAGATACATGTAAAGAACTTATTGAAGAATATGACGTGATATCTACAGAAAGCTTTGTTGTTGAGCAATTCACTAAAAATGCTTTGAAAAGAATAATTCCAGTAGATACAGATGCTGTTGTTATTGACTTTGATGATGATCTTGGTAAAAGTGCTCTTGTTACGCACTATTGCAATCTTTTAGGTTTGAAAGAAATATGTGTTAAGACAGAAAATAGGGATGATGCAGAAATATTAAAAACTCTTGGTGCAACAAAAATTATATTTCCAAGTAAAGATGCTGCAAGAAGACTAACCCCATTATTAGTATCTCCAAATCTTTCAACTTATAATATTATTGGGTATGATATTATTGTTGCTGAAACTGTTATTCCTAAAGAATATGTTGGTAAAACTCTTTTTGAAGCTGATCTGAGAAGAGAATGTGGGATTACAGTTATTGCTGTTAGAAATTTAAGTAATTCTAGGTATGAATTTGTTGATGGGGATTATTTTTTTTTAAAAGATGATAAAATTGTAATTTGCGGGAAACCAGATAGTATTGAAAATTTTACAAACAATAAAGATTTGATTAAAGATTTAATTTCAGGCTCTAAAGAAGATGAAAATTTAAATAAAGATGCTGAAAAGAAATCTAGATTTTTAGGGATTTTTAATTTTATGAAAATTTTTAAAAAAGATCATAAGGATAATTAGGGTTTAAGAATGGCTAAAATTATTCCTGTAGCAAGTGGCAAAGGTGGTGTTGGAAAAACATCTTTTGTTGCAAATGTTGGTTATAAGCTTTCTAGTTTAGGTAAAACTGTAATACTTGTTGACCTTGATCTTGGTGGCTCTAACCTACATACGTGCTTGGGAGTTAAAAATAAGGGCGTGGGCATTGGTTCTTTTATTAATAAAAAGAATAAAAATTTTTCAGATTTAGTATGCAAAACATCTTATGATAAACTTTATCTTATTCCAGGCGATGCTCTTTATACAGGAACAGCCAATCTTCCTTTTCCTATTAAGAAAAAGATTATAGAATCCATTCAAAAAGATCTTATTGCTGATTTTATTTTTTTAGATTTAGGATCTGGAACTTCTTATAATACAATAGATTTCTATTTGGCATCTTATAGTGGTGTAATTGTTACAATCCCAGAAACCCCTTCCATACTTAACGCTTATTCTTTTTTAAAGAATGCCCTTTATCGTCTTTTATATTTGGGATTTCCTCAAAAAAGCCCTGAAAGGGATTATATTAGTAATTTTTTTAAAGATAAGATTGAGGGGACAAACCTTGGTTTTAAAGATTTGGTTGTTGGGATTGAGCTTATTTCTTTGAGTTCTTCTTTGAAAGTTAAGAGGATGATGAATAATTTTTATCCTAGAGTGGTGTTAAATAGAATAGAAACTAGCGAAGAGATTGCTATGTGTGAAAATTTGATTAATGTTGTTAAGAATAATATTAATATACCAATAGAGTTTATAGGTTTTGTACCTTTTGCAAGAAGCTTTAGAGAGGCTATTAACAATAGAGTGCCATTTGTTGATTTTGAGAAAAATTCAAAGTTGAATAAATATTTTGAATTCATAGCTGGTAATTTAATTAAATCTCCTATTGAAGGGTCTCCTTATATTTACGATGACATATACGATATGATTAAAGATCAAAGTCGATTTATTAGAAAATAATTAGGCTATAATTCTATAAAGGAGTATTTGGTGTATAGAATTAAAAATGAAAATTTAGATTTTAAAATAGATAGCTTGGGAGAATGCAAACAAAACAATCCTTTGATTGATTTTTATGCTAGTGAGGGTTCTTCACATTTTGTTAATGAAAAAAATAAAATCAAGTTTAGTGTATATAGGAATGAGGACAAGGGAGATAGATATGAAGATGTTCTTTTAGAAAAAGCAGGACCTAGAGAAAAAATTTATTTTGTGCCTAGGCATGTTAAAGCGGCTATTACTACTTGTGGTGGGCTTTGTCCCGGCTTTAATGATGTTATTCGGTCTATTGTGCGAACTTTATGGAAAATTTATGGAGTTCGCAATATTTATGGAGTAAAATTTGGGTATCAAGGGCTTCTTCCTGAGTCAAATTCACCTTTTATTAATCTGAATCCAGATGTTGTTGATGATATTAATAAATTTGGAGGCACTATTCTTGGCTCTTCAAGGGGTGGTATTAAACCTGTGGAAATAGTTGATACTTTAGAGAGAATGAACATTAATATGATTTTTAACATTGGCGGGGATGGTACTCAAAAGGGGTCTCTTCTTATTGCTGAGGAGATAGAAAAAAGAAATTTAAAAATAGCAGTTGTGGGCATTCCTAAAACTGTAGACAATGATTTTATGTTTGTTCAAAAATCTTTTGGATTTGAGACCGCTGTAGAACAAGCTGTTGCAGCTGTTGCTGGCGCTCATTTTGAAGCTAATAGCGCTTATAATGGCATTGGACTTGTTAAAGTTATGGGGCGGGATTCTGGCTTTATTGCTGCTCATACTGCGCTTTCTTCTAATGATGTTAATTTTTGTTTAATTCCAGAGCTTGATTTTGACATAGAAGGTCCTAATGGATTTCTTGTTCATCTTGAAAGACGACTTTTGGAGAAAGAAAGCTTAGAAGAGATTCCTCATGCAGTAATATTGATAGCAGAAGGAGCAGGTCAAAAATATTTTGATCATTTTCCCAAAAAGAAAGACGATTCTGGGAATTTGCTTTATGAGGATATTGGACTTTATATTAAAGATAAAATTACAGAATATTTTAAAGCAAAAAACATACAATTTACTCTTAAATACATTGATCCCAGCTATATTATTAGGAGCTCGCCTGCTAATGCTAGTGATTCGCTTTATTGTGCTAGGCTTGGGTCAAATGCTGTGCATGCTGCAATGGCTGGTAAGACAAAAATGTTGATTAGTTTGTGGAGTACAAAATTTGTGCACATACCGATTAAGATGGCAGTAATTGACAGAAATAAGGTTAATCCAAACGGTTCTTTTTGGAGAGATGTTCTTTCAAGTACGGGACAACCAATTAGCATGAAGAATTAAATTAATTTAATTCTTCCTATTTGGCAGCATTTCCAGCAATATTTAATATATCCCAAGTTCTTGAGAAGGGTGGAGAATATGAGAAATCCATCATCCCCAACTCCTTTGTTGTAAGTTTTGAATAGATCGCAATTGCTAAGGCATGAATTCTTATTACGGCTCCATCTTTTCCTATTGCTTGTGCTCCAAGGATTATTTTGGTATTTTCCTCATAAATTAATTTAATATGAAGATCTTCTTGGCCTGGATAATAATTTGTATGATTTTTATCCTTTACAAAAATCGTTTTATATTTTATTTGAAGCTTTTTTGCATCTTTTTCTGTAAGCCCTGTTCTTGCAGCTTCTAAAGATAGTATTTTAATTGAAGCTGAGCCCAATGTACCTTTAAATGCTATACGATTGCCAGCTAAATTTTCACCAACTATTCTTCCAAGTTTGTTGGCTGTTGTTGCCAGAGGTATGTATTCATTTTTTTTGCTTGCTATATTATAAATGGTTGCACAATCTCCTGCAGAAAAAATATTTTTTATGCTAGTTTCGCCATACTCATTTACAATTATTGCTCCATTTTCAATAGTTTTAAGTTGGTTTTCTAAAAATTCAGTAGCAGGTTTTATTCCTGTAGCAAGTATAACAGCGTCAGCTTGATAAGTGTTTTTGTTTGTTAATACTCCTTCTACTCTTTTTTCTCCTATTAAACTTTTTACAAATTCATTTGTGTGAAGATCAACTCCCTTTTTTATTAGCTCTTCTTCCATTATTGTAACTATTTCTTCGTCAAAGGAATCTATTAGTATATGCTTGTCTAGTTGAATTAATCTTACATTTTTTCTTTTATTTTTTGCTGCTTCTACCATTTCAATTCCAATGTATCCAGCACCAATTATCACTATATTTTTAATTTCTTCTTTATCCATTAAATTTTTTATTTTTTGACCGTCTTCTAAATTTCTTAGCGTATGAAAATTTTTTATATTGATATTATTGATTGGTGGGATAATAGGTTTTGCACCAGTTGCTATCATAAGTTGATCGTAAGTATTGTTAAAAATACTTCCTGTTTTTTGGTTTTTTATTACAATTATGTTGTTTTTTGCATCTACTTTGATAACTTCGTGGTTAGTTTTAACAGAGATTCCAGTTTTTTCGAATTCTTCTTGTGTTCTTGAGATCATTGTATTTGGATTGTCAAAAAATCCCCCTACAAAGTAAGGCAAGCCACAGGTTCCAAAAGATACAATATTTGTTTGTTCATAGATAGTAATGTCTAGTTTTTTGTTTAAGCGGTTTGCTTTAGCTGCCGCACTAGTTCCTGCTGATGTGCCTCCAATAATTATTATTTTCATCATTGTTTTCCTATTTATTTGGTTACAAGCTCTTTTTGGTTGTATATATTGTGGTTAAATTGTTTAAGTTGTTTGGCAGATATAACGCCTGCAAGCATTGAACCGCCCACATTAACAGCTGTTCTTCCCATGTCAATTAAAGGTTCAACAGATATTACAAGTCCTACCAATCCTACTGGAAAGCTCATTGCTGAGAGTACCATTAATGAAGCTGTTGTTGCACCTCCGCCAGCACCAGCAGATCCAAATGAAGTTATTATTATTATCCCAAGAAGTGTGAGTATAAATGAAATATCTGTAGGGTTTATTCCTTGAGTTGGCGCTATCATTATTGCAAGCATAGCAGGGTGTATTGCTGCACAACCATTTTGCCCAATTGATGTTCCAAAGGAGCTTGATAAATTTGCTATTCCTTCGCTTACTCCCAGGGTTTTAGTTTGAATTTCTACATTAATAGGGATAGTGGCGGCACTAGACCTAGATATGAATGCAAATGTCAGTGCTGGAGATATTTTTTTTATAAAAGTAATTGGGTTTAATTTGTTTATTGCAATTAATGCCATATGCATAAGAAATGTGAGACCTATGGCAATGTAGGAAGCAATTACAAATTCTCCAAGCTTTATTATGCTTTTGATTTCGCTGGTTGCTGTAATTTTTGTCATCAAAGCTAATATAGCATAAGGCGTTAGTTTTAAAATTAAAGTTACTATTCCTAATATTGTGTCTTGAAGAGTTAATATTATTTTTTTAAAAAATTCTATTGATTCTGGTTTTATTTTAGAAGTTTTAAGAGAGGCTATTCCTATGATGGCTGAGAATATCACAACTCCGATTGTTGAGTTTTTTCTAAGTCCCGCTAAATCTTCAAATATATTTTGTGGAATAAGCTCTGCGATTTTTTTTGTGATTGGTGTTTGATTTAATATTTCAAGGCCTTTTTGCAATTTTTCACTTTGTAAAATTTCTCTGGTTCCCACTTGTAATCCTTCAGCTGTTAACCCAAATATTAAAGCAGTGAAAATGCCAATTATGGCAGCAATACCTGCTGTAAATACCAGCGTTAATATTACAAGTATGCTCATTCTTCCAACATCTTTACTGTTGGTTAATTTTATTATTGCAGATATTATTGATGTTATTATTAAGGGGATTATAATCATTTTAAGGAGCCTTACGTATCCATCGCCCACAATACTTATCCAATTAATAGTTTCGTTTGTTATTTCTGAATTTGCGCCATAAAAATATTGGATAGTCATTCCAAATGCTATTCCTATTACTAATGATATAAACACTCTTTTTGTAAAAGAGACATTTTTTCTTTTGCAAAGATAAACAAAGCTTATTAGAATAAGCATTGTTATGATATTGATCAATGTATATAATATACTTGTTTTGTCCATTATTACCTCTTGTATAAGCTTAGTGCATTCTTTTTAAACTTAAGGTTGTATATTAAAAATTAATTAATCTTGTTTGAAAATTTTTTTAGAATAAGATTCTATGATTTCATCTTCAAAAGTGTCGTTTTTTAAAATTTGATTTGCAATAATTTTTCCCAGTTGAACTCCTTCTTGGTCAAATGAGTTTATATTTAATAAAAATCCTTCAAACATTACTTTATTTTCGTAATGGGAGAGTATTGCGCCTACTGCATAAGGTGTTAATTCTTTTGAATATATTAGTGCAGAAGGTCTCTCGCCTTTGAAATTTTTATTTTTGTTATCATTTTCTTTGCCTTTTGAAAATGCTATTATTTGAGCTATTAAATTTGCTTTTAATTTGTCATTGCTTGAGCTATTATCAGATATTACATCTTCTTTAAGTTGTGTTTCATTAAAACCTATGAAATCCATTGGAACTATATCTGTTCCTTGATGAAGCATTTGAAAGAACGAGTGTTGAACATCCGTCCCAATGCCCCCCCAAATTATTCTTACGGTCTTGTAGTTTATTGATTCGTTAAACCTGTTTACACTTTTCCCATTACTTTCCATTTCAAGTTGTTGTAGGTGAAGATAAAAATTTTCCATTGCTTTAGAATAAGCAATGATGCAGTTGCTACTGTAGTTGAGAACATTTCTTTCATATATACTAATTAATGCTGCCAAGAGAGAAGCATTGTCTTTTACGTTTTTGTTTAGTGATTTTTTGTCAGCCCTATTGGCACCTTTTATAATTTCTTTTACAATTTTTTCTGTGAAGCAAAGAGTAAGCAGTGTAAGTCCAACTGCTGATGTTGGGGAAAATCTTCCACCTATTGAATCATGCATGAAGAAATATTCAAGATATCCTTTTTCTTCTAGTGCTAACATGCTATCTTTTAATGTTATAATGACCATTTGTTTTTTATATTCTTTTATGCCATTTAATTTTAATTTGTTTATTAAGAATTGCATATTAGCTTTGGTTTCTAATGTATTTCCACTTTTTGAGACAATAATAAAAAGCGTTTCATCAATATTAATGCTGCTTAATACGTCTTCTGATTCGTCTGGGTCAATGTTTGAAATAAAGTAACCATTCATTAAGGCTAGATTGTGTTTTTTTGCATAATTTTTTATTGCACTATAAAGAGCTTTTGGGCCTAGACTGGACCCACCAATTCCTATTTGAACTACATTTTTAAACTTTTTACCATTTGTGCTTTTAATATTTCCAGAATGGATTTGCTTTGTAAAATTATATATTTTTTCAAGTTCTGATTGGAAAAACTCTCTCATATTTTCTTTATTATCTTCTATTACGTCCTTACCAATTTGTCCTCTTGTAAGGTGATGCAGGACTTTTCTATTTTCACTAATGTTGATCTTTTCCCCATCAAGCACTTTTTTATATTTTTCTATTAAATTTGCTTCATCGCTTAAATTTTGAAAAATTTTAAGGTGGTTATCATTAATTTGCTTTGATGCATAGTTATAATGCACACTATCTCCTTCTATTGTAATGTCGTATTCTTTTATTCTTTTTCCAGTTAATGCCGTTTTGAGCACTTCTGGAGCAATCTCTTCAAGGATTTTAAAATTTTCAAGCTCATTAAGATTTTTGTAATTTAACATAAACACACCCCTTTGTTATGGTTTAAATTTTCCTATTTTTTCTTTTACACATGTTTTTAATTTTTAAGATAATAAATTTAAGGAATCTTATTATTATATTGCTTTCAGAATAAATTTTTAAGTAAGCTTCTCCTTCGTTTGCCTCGCTTCTTGTAAATGATTTTCTAACATTATTCTCATCAAGTTCAATTTCAAGTAAAGTTTTTTTGTTTTCAATTGAGATTACCTTTACTTCAATTTCTTTATAGCCTATTTCTTTTAAAGCTTGATATCTTCTAAGCCCTGCTATCAAGTTTTTATTTTTGTCTATTATTATTGGATAAATTAATCCATGTTTTATAATACTGTTTTTAAGAGTTTCAATGTCTCCTACATTTTTTCTAATTCTTTTTTTTATTTTTATTTGATCGATATCTATTAACATATTGTTTTAATCCAATTGGATATCTTCTCCGTTGACGTCTTTATTGTTAATTTTCTCATTTTCATTGTTGTTTGAATTTAATTCTTTTATGCTTTGTATTTCTGTGTTTATTTCATTAACAATGTCCTCGTCTTTAGTTTCTTTGGCGTTTTCTCTAAGCATTTCCCGGTTGTTATTATTTAGATCTTGTTGTGAGTTTTCATTTTCTATTTCATTTAAGGGTTCTTTAATGTTCATTTCTATTTCATCTTCATTTTTATTTTCTTCATTATTATTTTCTTCATTATTATTTTCTTCATTATTATTTTCTTCATTATTATTAGTGCTTTCAAGATTATTATGATTATTATTAATGCTTTCAAAATTATTATCAAGATATTCAAATTCAGGAGTGTCAAAATTTATTTCATCGTTATTATTAATTTCATCAATTCCATATATGTTAAATTCTATTGTATTTTTAAATTCTAGTTTATTTTCATAATATTTTGATTTTTCGACTGGCTGGGTGCCAGAAATAAATAGTTCATTTATTATTTTCTCATCGGCTATTTCTTCTGGTAGTAGGCCCGTTTCTGCTTGTACAGGGATGCTAATTATTCCTGCAGGTTTTACAAAAACTTTTTTGGGTAAGTTTTTGTGATATTCTGCCATAAATTCTCCCCAGCTAGGCCCTGCCAACCCTGTTCCTGTTCCAGATATTCCTAGTGAATATCCTTTTTTATCAAATCCAACCCAAAATGCTGTTGTTATATAAGGAGAGTATCCTATTGCCCATCCGTCTGCCCAATTTTGTGTTGTTCCCGATTTTCCAGCAATGTCAGATTTAAAATTTTTGAGATTTGTATATCTTTGATTTGCTAAGGTTCCGTATTGAATTGTTGATTTCATCATATCTGTGATGATATAAGCAGCTTGAGGAGACACTATTTGAGTTTGATGTTCTTTGTTTTTTATTTTAGCCAATATGCTTGCTTCTTCATTTGTTATTATTCTTCCGGCTCTGTCTTCAATGTATCTTATTCCATAAGGTTCGATTTCGTTACCACTATTTCCCAAAATTGCAAAGGCTCTTGCCATTTGGATTGGAGAAACTGATATTACACCCAATGCTAGTGGATAAACTTTTGGAAACGTTTTTTCTATTTCTTTTGGATCTGTTATTCCTAGTAGTTTTGAGGAGTAGCTAATTGCAGAGTTAAAACCTAGCTTGTCTAATATTCTTAATGCCGGAATATTTAAGGACAAAGCTAATGCTTGGCGAGTTAAAACGTTACCCCTCCATTTGCCACCGTAATTTCCTGGAGCATAAATCTCTCCGTTTTTATTTAGAAATGCTACTGGAGAGTCTGAAAACATTGTGGCAGCTGTTATTTTTTTTAGATCAATTGCGGCTGCAAAATATAATGCTTTGAATGCACTTCCAGGCTGGACTTTTGCTTGTGTGGCTCGATTAAATTCATTGTCTTTAGTATGTCCACTCCCTCCAACCATGGCTCTTATTGCTCCGCTTGTTGTATCTATTGCTATCATTGCTCCTTCAGGCTGTGCAATAAGTTTTGGTGTTAATTTATTTTTTATAATATATTCTTTTGTTGCTTTATCTATTTTATCAATTCCAAGTATAGCTCCAAAGCTTGCAATTAGATCAATATTGTCTTCGTAAAATTTTCTTTTTCTCAGTTTTTTGTATTGTCTTCCATTTATTCTTAAATTTTTAATTCCCAGTAAATCTGATATTGCATCTACTACGGGGACAATTTCTGAATTAATAATTATTGTTTCGGATGATCTGTTTAAATTGTGCATTGTTCTTGCTTTATTAATCATATCGTTTGTAACTTTATCTGCATGTTTTTGTGCCTCAAGGTCAAGAGTTGAATATATTGAGTACCCATCTTTATATATGTTTGCACCATCTGGTAAATATTTTAGTATTTTTTGTCTTATATATTCAGAGAAATAAGGGGCTTGATCTTTTTTGTTTGAAATTGCAGATGTGTCAGCCATTCTAGTCCAATCGTAATTTTGCCAGTATTCATTAAATTCTTTTTCAGCAATTTCAGCTTTGACTATTCCATTTGATACAACTTGGTTTAAAACTGCGCGTTGTATTTTTTTTGAAAATTTTGGATTGTAAAGAGGTGAATAAAGTTTTGCATTTGGAAGTTGGATTATCATCATCACAGATTCTGCTGTATTGATTTTATTTACACTTTTGCCAAAAAAGAATTTTGATGCTGCAACTATTCCATAGTTTCCGTTTCCAAAATAAACTTTATTAAGGTACTTCTCTAGTATTTCGTATTTTGAGAGTTTTTTTTCAAGTTGAATTGCCCACCAGATTTCATGTAATTTCCTCAAAATAGATCTTCTTGCTTGATTTGTGTAGAGAAGCTTTGCAAGTTGTTGGGTTAATGTGCTGCCTCCTGAAAAATATCTGCCAAGAACGATATTAAATGCAGCTCTAAATATTCCTATCAGAGAAAAACCTCGATGAGAAAAAAAACCAATATCTTCTCGTATTAAAAGTGTATTAATTAGATTGTCAGGCATTTTTCTCAAAGGCATTAATTCTCTATTCTCATCAGATATAAATTGAGTTATTTGTTTTCCATTAATATCTAAAAGTCTTGAAGGAACTGCTGGATTTATATATCCAAAATTTTTATCCTTTTGTATGTTTATAGTCTTAGATACTGCTAATGAGAGTGTGATAATAGAAAAGCTAACTGCGAAATATGTTAAATAAATAAGCAGCTTATGTGTATTTATTTTTTTAAAATTAGGGCCATTTAATCTCATACTTTTTACTAAAGTATACTATAAGTGCATAAGAATTAATAATGTTATAGGTTGATTGTTATAGTGTAAAATTATTGTTATAATTTTACACTATGTAAAAAACATTTTTTAAGTTTTGTTAATTAAATAGATGCTGTGAGGGGGGGGTGGGTGTTAGTATGTTTTTGATTTTAAGAGTAGGTTTATTGAATGTTGATTAAGTGCGTTTACAGCTTAATTGTTTTAAACTTTTTTATTGATGTAAAACTGTTTAAAACAGTTTTAAGCGTTGTTTAATATTTTTATATTCAGAAAAGGAGAAAGGAGAGGTTTATGCTTTTATCTAGAAAAATAAGGGATTATGGGGCTAAGTATAGGGGTAAAGAGATTAAAATGAGCACAGAGATAAATAGTTTTTTAAATCTTCGCAATACTATCGAGTTAAGAATAGGCTCTTATACTGTTTTTGGAGTGATTTATTCCATTTCTATGGATTCTCTTAAGCTTATTTTTCAAGAAGATACTGTATTGCCTGCTTTGGCTAAAAATAAAAATTTAGGCTCTATTCAACTTAAGAAAAATTCAGATTCTAAGAGTAGTGCGGCTTTTTTCCCCTTTTTGTCTGTAAAACTATTGAGCGCTTCTGCTTATTCTTCTCAGAATAGAGAATACAATTTATTAACATTAGAATTTTTATCTCCTGCACCAGAAGAGATTGCTATTAAAGTTGGAAAGCTTCTTGATTTAAAACTTGGGCAAAATCAGAGAATTCATGAGAGGATTATTATCGATAAAGATTCTATTAGAAAGCTAAAAATTGATTCTGATAAAGCTTATATCAAGTTTAATGGAGCAAAACATAAATGCTTAATAAAAGATTTATCTTATGGGGGCGCTTTAGTAATTTCTTCTTTTGATTATGGAGATGTCGAGGGAGATGCAATTGATTTGATTTTTAGTTTTGAATTTATGGATGAAGAAATTTTTATTGAAGGTAAATCAAAAAGCTTAAGCGTTATTCAGACGCCCAATGGAAAAGTTTTTGCGCTTGGTATTGCTTTTAATGAAGACAAAATACCACTTGAGTATACTATGCTAATCCATGATTATTTTAATTAATTAAAAGATTTAAATTTTTGTTAGGTGATTATGCGAAAATTTATTTGTAATAGTTAGTTTAAGTCTTTTTAGTTTTATTTGTTGGTTTTGTTGAGGGAGGATATGTTTTGGGTTTAGCCTTTTGCTTTTAGTTTTAGAATTGTTTTATTGATAAGTATTTATGTTTTTTAAATTTATAAAATAGCAATTTAGCATCATTTTTTGTTAATAAATCTATTTGAACTGGCTTTTTTGATTCTATTGTTTATTGAGTATCCAAGTTCTTCGTCTTTTAAGAATTCACTAAGTATTTGTTTGTAGTTGTTTTCAGAATTTACCAGCTCTTTGTAAAGATTTTGTGCATATTCTTCAAGGGTATTAAATACTATAATATTTTTTTTATCCCATAAAAAATTAAATAAATAGGATTTTAGAGTAGCTTTTGTGATGAGTATTTTTGTATTTTTGTTTAAATATCTTCTTATGTTATCTTGACTTTTAAATAAATAGACGGGAATTTTTGGTTTGTAATGTTCTATTATGTTTCCGGGTGATTTTTCTAGTTCTATTTTTGTTTCTGCATAATTTACCGTATATTTTCCTTGAAGTTCATTTTCTATCATTTTTTTTGTTATTGCACCTGGTCTTAATATCAGTACGTTATCTTTTAGGTCAAATCCAATCACAGTTGATTCGATTCCAATGTTAAATTCTTTGTTCTCTTCTGTTTTTATTATTCCCTTTACAAGCCCATTTAATTCTTTTAAGGCCATTTCGAAATTTGTTGAGCTTGGTCTTTTTGATATATTTGCAGACGGTGCTACTATGGGGACTTTAGATGCTTTTATTAAGCTTAAAGCTGTTTTATTTGCAGGAATTCTTATTGCCACTGTGTCTAGGTTTCCACTTACAAATCTAGATATTTTTATTGATTTTTTAAGAACATAAGTTAAAGGGCCTGGACTAAACTTTTTGATTAGCATGAGAGCGCTTTTGGGAATATATTCTGATAATTCTTTTATTTTTTTTACTGTATCAACGTGTACTATTAAAGGATTGTTAATAGGTCTTTTCTTTACTAAAAAAATCATTTTTACAGCATCTTCATTGTAAGCATTTGCGCCAATTCCGTAAACCGTTTCTGTTGGGAACACAACAAGTTCGCCCATTTTGATAAGTTTTGCTGCTTTTTTTATTTGGCTGGTGCTGATTATTTCTGTTAATATCATATTTTAGACTTTTTTCTTTTTATAATTAAATCAAAAAAAATGCAAATAAGCAATTTGTAAGCTTAATTGTTTGTTGAAATACGTTTTTATATTATAATAAACATTATGAGGAATTTAATTGATGCCATCTTAAGAGATAATAAAAATTTTGTTTTTCTCTTTATATTTTTTATTATTGCTTCTCATTTAAATTCTGCCACTGTAGGCCTTGCTTCATGGTATGGCGAAGCTTTTCATGGTAAAATTACTGCTAATGGCGAAAAATTTGATATGATGGCGCTTACTGCTGCTCACAAAGAATTACCTTTTAATACTACCGTAAGGGTTACAAATCTTTTAAATAATAGAGCAGTTGTTGTAAGAATTAATGATAGAGGTCCTTTTAGAAAAGATAGAATAATCGATTTGTCAAAACATGCCGCTGAGAAGCTTGATTTTTTAGGAATAGGAGTTGCTCCTGTAAAAATTGAAGTAATTAGTGCAAATGAAAAAAAACCTTCTATATCAAAATCTAGTGATTTTAAAAAAATATTTAATACTCCTGAGATTGAAGAAGAAAAAACTAAGCAATCAGATGAGAATATTTCTATTAAAAATAAATCTTCAGATTTATTAGCAGATCGCTCAGGTTCTGCTGACAAAGAAATAGACTTTTACATACAAGTTGGATCTTATAGAAAAAAAGATTATGCTGATAGGACTTATCGAATATTAAAAAAAGCAGGTCTTTTTGTTGTAGTAAATTCTCATGGTCCGTTTTATACTGTTTTTGTTCCCACTAATGCTGATGATGTTCAAAGAAATATAGAGCTTATTAAATCTGCTGGATATAAAGATACTTTAATAAGAAAAACCAAGGTTCCAGGCGAGAGCCTTGTTATGGATTGATTTTTTTTAAATTATTTTTTTATTAAAATTATTTGTTGACTTTTAAAAATTTTATGATTATGTCCTTTATTGCCAGTCCTTTTTGGGTATTTTTTTATTTTAAAAATTGCAATATTGTTTTTAGAAACTTAAATTTATTACGCGACTGTTTTACTTTGCTTAAATTTATATTTTATTATTATATAGTTTATTATGAAGTTTTTATTTGATATTCCTCTTCCAATTATGATTTTGGCTCCAATGGAGGACGTTACCGATACTGTTTTTAGAAATTTAATTCATTTAATAGGATCTGAAGAAGGAGAACCGCATATTTATTTTACTGAATTTATTTCTACAAAAGGAATTTTAAATGGATCAAAACAATCTATTCAACATATTTTTTTAAAGCCCAATGAACTTAATAGGCCTTTAATTGCTCAAATTTGGGGCAATGTTCCTGAGCAATTTTATAGAGCAATAGAAATATTAGCGGGCATGGGGTTTTGGGGAATTGATATTAATATGGGTTGTCCTAAGAGCAAAATAATTAAAAAAGGAGTCTGTTCAGCTTTAATTAATAATAAATCTTTAGCTAAAGAAATAGTTCTTGCAAGCAAAGAAGCTTGTGCAAGATTTAATTTGCCTCTTAGCGTTAAGACCAGGCATGGATTTTCATATCCAGAAGTTGATGATTGGCTGGGGTTTTTGTTAGGCTTTGAAATTGATATGTTAACGGTTTATCCAAGACTTGCTGTTAATCAGAGCAAAGGTCCTGTTAATTTTGATATTTTTTATGAACTTGTTAAATTACGAAATAATCTTAGTCCTTCTACTCTTATTATTGGCAATGGGGATGTTTTGAGTCTCAAGGATGCTAGATATTATGTTGATAAATATTTAATTGATGGGATTATGTTTGGTCGTGGAATTTTTGAGAATTTAAATTTATTTAAGCCTTCTTCAAAACACTTTTTAGATAGTAATTTGAATTTTAGGTTAAATATATTAAAATTCCATATAAAGGATTTTCATGCTACTTGGGGACTTGAAAAAGATTTTAATAAACTTAAAAAATATTTTAAGATATATTTTACTGATAAGGAAAGACAGAGTAAATATTTCTCAAATCTTATAAATTCAAAAACTTATGAAGAGCTTTTTGAAAATTTAAAAGTTATTGAGGAGATGGTAGGAGATTTTTAAAACGATGAATTGTAGAACTCTTGAAAAATATGACCCTAAGGGATTTGAAGATGAAATTTACACTAAGTGGCTTAAAAATAATGTTTTTTTACCAGATAATTCTTTATTTGAAAAATTTAGTATGGTTGCACCTCCTCCCAATGTAACTGGCGTGCTTCATATGGGGCATGCTCTTAATTTTGTTTTGCAAGATGTTCTTGTAAGGTATAAAAGAATGAAAAGACACAATACCTTGTGGCTTTTTGGCACAGATCATGCAGGAATAGCAACACAGGCTGTTTTTGAAAAACATCTTAAAAAAATTGGTAAAAGCAAGGATGATTTTGAAAGAGAAGAGCTTGTTCAAGAAATTTTTAAATTAAAAGATAGGCATAGAGGTATAATTGTTAATCAGATAAACAAACTTGGGGCTACTTATGATCACTCAAGGGAAAGATTTACTCTTGATGAGAGCCTTTGTAAGGCTGTTAACAAGGTTTTTAAGGACCTATATTCTAAAGGTTTGATTTATAGGGGAGAGTATCTTGTTAATCTTGATCCTGGATCTGGAAGTGTTGTTAGTGATGAAGAGATTGAATACAAAGAAGTTGATGGTAAGCTTTATTTTGTTAAATATTTTATTGATGACTCTTCTTTTATTGAGATTGCAACAACTAGGCCTGAGACAATGTTTGGGGATACTGCTATTGCTGTTAATCCTGATGATGAGAGATATAAGTCTTTAGTTGGCAAAGAAGTTACAATTCCTTTGACAACTAAAAAGATAAAAATTATTGCAGATTTTTATGTTGACAGTGCTTTTGGCACTGGGGCTTTAAAAGTTACTCCTGCGCATGATCCTAATGATTTTGAAATTTCAAAGAGGCACAATATTTCTAAGGTTAATATTTTAACTCAAGATGGAAAACTTAATAAAAATGTTCCTTTGCAATATCAAGGATTGAGCGTGAAGGATGCAAGATTTAAAATTGAGACAGAGTTAATGGAAAAAGGTTTTTTGCAAGATGTTAAGAAGCATAGACAACAGGTTGGGCATTGTTATCGCTCAGGTGAGGTTGTTGAGCCTTATTTGTCTACTCAGTGGTTTGTAAGAATGAAGCCTTTGGCAGACAAAGCTTTAAATGCTTTAGAGAGTGGAGATTTAAGATTTTACCCTAAAAAGTGGGAAAATACATATAAATATTGGTTGTCAAATATTAGAGATTGGTGTATATCAAGACAGCTTGTTTGGGGACATAGAATACCGGTTTGGTACAATGTTGATACATCTGAACTTATTGTTAGTGATACTGATCCTTCTTTAGATGAAAAGAATATGGGCAAGAGATTTGTTCAGGATCCAGATGTCCTTGATACTTGGTTTTCTTCTTGGCTATGGCCTTTTTCTTCACTTGGATGGCCCAATGTTACTGTTGATTTTGAAAATTATTATCCAACAAATACTCTAATAACAGCTTACGATATAATATTTTTTTGGGTTGCAAGAATGGTGATGGCAGGATTAGAATTTACAGGGCAAATTCCTTTCAAAGATGTTTATATCACACCTCTTTTGCGTGACAAGCAAGGTAAAAAAATGTCAAAGTCCTTGGGCAATGGAATAGATCCTCTTGATATTATTCATGAGTATGGAAGTGATTCTTTGCGGTTTACTTTATCCTTTTTGTCTGTTCAGGGTCAAGATTTAAATATTGATGCTAAAGATTTTATGTTTGGAGCTAAGTTTGCAAACAAAGTCTTTAATGCTTCTAAATTTATTCTTTTAAATTTAAAAAATAGAAAAATATTAAATGATTTGAAATTTAACGACATTGACAAATGGTTATTTACAAGCTTAAATTCTACCATTTTTGGTGTAGAGTCTTCTTTTGCAAATTATAAATACAATGAAGCTTCAAAATTTGTTTATGAGTTTTTTTGGAATGATTTTTGTGATTGGTATATTGAAATTAGCAAAATTGATTTAAATAGTGAAAATATTGATATTCAAAATATGGCTATATCTAAGTTGCTATTCTTTCTTAAGAAAGCATTGTTAATTTTACATCCGTTTATTCCTTTTGTTACAGAAAAAATTTATTCTGAATTTTCAGAAAAGGAAGATATTTTAGCCTTAAATGAATATCCAAGTTTTGATATTGCTAATAATTTTCAAGAAGAATTTGAAAATTTTAAATTATTGAAAACTTTCATTATAGCTATTAGAACACTTAAGAGCGAATTTAATATACCTGCTAGCATTGAAATTGATGTTGCGTTGAAGTTTGATGCTGATTTTAAATATGAGGAATATTTTAAGATGAATGAAAGCATTGTAAAAAGAATGATTAATTTTAAAAATATATTTTACAATGAAAATTATGATGGCATGCTTGGTGTAGCTGCAGTTGGTTTTGAAATTTATGCAGATGTTAAGTCATTGATAGATAAAGCTAAAGAGTTGATAAGGCTTGAAAAGCAGCTTGAAAAATACAAAATGCTCAATATTTCTGTTTCAAAGAAACTTGAAAATAAAAATTTTTTAATGAATGCTCCTAAGGAAATTATTGAATCTGAAAAATTAAAATTTATAGAATTTTCTTCTTTAATTAATAAAATAAATAGTTATATTATTAATTTGAAAAATTTGTAAAAAAAGTTGAAAATTATTATGTAGTGAAAATTGGCTATGATTAACTTTTCAGCAAAATGCTATTAGAAATAGCATTTTGAATCTTTAATTATCATTTAATATTTGAGAAGATAGGAAGTTTGAATCTTGTAGTTTCATGAAACTGTTTATTATTGTTGGTACATCTTCTTCTTTAATGTAAATTGATGGAAAAGTTTTTTTTTGGTCGAAGATAAAATCGAAATCAAGAATTAAATAAATTTGATTGCTTTTTCGAGTTGCGCTTAGCTTTAATTCAAAATCATCGTCGTCTTTGTATCGTTTATAGGGATTTTCTTTGATCATTTTTGTCTCTAATAATATGATTTCATTTTCTTTAATATTTTTTGGTTTGCTATCAAATAAGCTTAGACTTTTAATTATATTACTAGTATTCAAAAGATTGAAAAAGCTGAAATTCCTTCTATATCCATTTTCTTTTAGGATAAGCTTAACTTCTGAATCGTGATCTTTAATATATGGTCCGTTATGTTCAATTTCAATAATGCCCTCAAGGCTTGCATTATTTAGAACTTCGGAATATTTTTCTTTTTTTATTAGTATATCTTGTATAAAGAACAAGTCTTTGATTGTGTCTTTTGCAAAAACATAATTATTAGATATTAAAAAGATTAAGACTATAACAAATATTATTCTTTTCATTAAAATTCTCCTTATGTCATTTGATAGTATATCATATTTGTTTGAAATGATTTTTATCGGCTTTTATTAAAAGTAATTTTTTAAATTTTTTGAGCTTTTATCATATGTCTTTTATTGCCAAATCCTTTTTCTATGTAAATATATTTGAAATTAGCAAGTTTTAAGCCATCTTTTACAATTCTTGCAGAGGAAAATGTTGAAAGCTTGCATTCTGGACTGCTTTTCTCAGAAATTAAATTGAAGATTTCGTTGTTCCACATTGCAGGATTCTTTTTAGGATTAAATCCATCTAAAAACCAGTATTCTACATTTTTTGGAATTTCTTTGATTTTTATTTTAGCGTCTCCAATTAAAATTTTTAAATTAACGTTTTCTGTTATTTTTAGTTTTAAATTTTTTTTTGGAATTTTAGAATAATTTTTTAACATTAACTTAAAATAAGCAGTTTCTTTAGCAAAGAACTTTGAAATTTGCGTTATTGTTCTTTTTTCGAGTGGAAATTTTTCTATAGAATAATAATTAATTTTTGATGTTATGTTGTTTTCTTTTATGAATTTTAAAAGACATATAAAGTTTAATCCTGTTCCAAATCCCAATTCTGCTATTAAAAGCTTTTTTTTTGTTTTTAATTCTAAATCTAGATTGCAGCCTTTAATAAATGTATAAAAACTCTCCTCAATTCCATACTTTGGATTGTAATAGATGTCATCGAATTTGCTTGAATATATGGTTTTTTCTTTAAAAATTGGCTTTTTCATTTAATTTCATTTTTTCAAGCTTACAAAATTTTGTAAGCTTGAAATTTTTAATTTGATTGATCAGAATAATAAGTTTTTATGTATAAATTTGTAATTTTTATTAAATATTGCAATTTTAAAAAAATTGACTTATAAATATTTGCAAATTTTAGTAATTCTTCTTTTAAAAATAGAAAACTTTCTGTCACTTTTACTTTCTCTTTAAGTTGTTGTAGCTTTTCTTATTCATACTAAAACTCGAACCTTATTTTTCAATAATTTTTATAAAATTATTTTATAAAATAAAAATTAAAGCTAAGTAGCTAAACTTAGCTTTTTACTCTTCTATTATTGCAACTATTTCTTTTGCTTTTAGTATTAAATGTTCTTTATTCTCGATTTTTACAGCAGCTCCTGCATACTTTTCATAAAGCACAGTATCACCAATTTTTACAGTGATCTCTTCTTTGTTAGAACCAACAGCTACAACTGTTCCAATATTTGTTTTTTCTTTTGCATTCTCTGGTATGTAAAGTCCTGAGATTGTTTTACTCTCAGCTTCTTTGATTTTTATTAAAACTCTATCAGCTAACGGTTTAATATTTTTCATTTCAAACATCTCCTTATGTTAATAATATTAAATATACGAAAAAATTGAGAGTTGAGTCAATATATTTATATGGTGCTTGAAAATTAAATTAATTTTCAAGATAATTTTGTTATTAGAATATCAATTTTAGGCAGGGTGATGGTTTGATAACTGTAAGTAATTTAGAAGTTGCATTTGGGGAGAGAGTTTTATTTAAAGATGTAAATATTAAATTTTCTTCTGGAAATTGTTATGGAATAATTGGTGCTAATGGAGCAGGAAAAAGCACTTTTTTAAAAGTATTAGGGGGAACGATTGAAGCCAGTAAGGGCGAAATATCTATCCCTAAAAATCAAAGAGTAGCAGCTCTTGAGCAAGATCAATTTGCTTATGATGCATATAAGGTTATCGATACTGTTATTATGGGTCACAAAAGACTTTATTCTGTTCAAAAAGAAAAAGATGAAATTTACAGTAAACTTGATTTTACTGATGAGGATGGGATTAGAGCAGGGGAGCTTGAAGCAGAATTTTCAGAGCTTGGAGGATACGAGGCCGAATCGGATGCAGCAGTTCTTCTTAAAGGTCTTGGAATAGATGAGTCAATTCATGATAATTTAATGGGGGATGTTGAAGGGGCTTTGAAAGTTAGAGTTCTGTTAGCTCAAGCGCTTTTTGGTGATCCTGATATATTGCTTCTTGATGAGCCTACCAATAACCTTGATTTACAATCTGTTAAATGGCTAGAGGAGTTTTTAATTAATTTTGAAAATACGGTTATTGTTGTATCTCACGATAGACATTTTTTAAATCAAGTTTGTACTCATATTGTTGACATTGATTATGGAAAGATTCAAGTATATCTTGGAAATTATGATTTTTGGTATGAAACAAGTCAGATTTTAAATAAGCAACTAAAAGATGCTAAAAAGCGATCTGAAGATAAAATTGCTGAACTTAAGACATTTATTCAAAGATTTTCTAGTAATGCATCTAAGTCTAGGCAAGCAACATCAAGGAAAAAGTTAATTGAAAAAATAAGGGTTGAAGATTTAAAACCTTCTTCAAGGAAGTTTCCTTATGTTAATTTCAAAAGCGAAAGAGAGCTTGGCAAGAATGTTCTTACAATTAAAAATTTAATAAAAGAATTTGAGGGGAATTTAATTTTAAATAAATTTAGCATTATTATTGAACCCCAGCAAAAGATTGTTTTTTTGGGAAATCCTATGTTTGCAACTTTTTTGTTTGATATTATTACAAATGAAGATAGAAATTATAAAGGTCATTATGAATGGGGATCTACTGTTAATTTTTCATATTTTAATAAAGATAATGGGAAATACTTTGATTTAGATTTAAATTTGGTTGATTGGTTGCGTCAGTATTCAAAAGAACAAGATGAAACTTATATTAGAGGATTTTTAGGTCGAATGCTTTTCAGTCAAGATGAGGCTTTAAAGAAGGTAAATGTTCTCTCAGGAGGAGAAAAAGTAAGATGCATGCTTGCTAAGGCTATGCTTAGCGGGGCTAATGTTTTAATACTGGACCAGCCTACAAATCATTTAGATCTTGAAGCAATTACATCTTTAAATGCCGGGCTTAAAGAGTTTAAAGGAGTTATTCTTTTTACATCACATGACCATCAATTTATAGATACTGTTGCTAACAGAATTATTGAGTTTACTCCAAGCGGAATAATTGATCGATATATGACTTTTTCTGAGTATGTTGATGATGCTAAGATTAGGGATCTGAGAAATGATCTTTATGGTAATAATGCTGGTTTTAGGCTTTAGTAGTAGTTTTTTAAAAATGCAAAAGGTTTTTTATTTTGAGAGGTCTATTTTTTATATTTGTGTTTTTGGCTTCTTTTTCAAGGCTTTATTCTGGCATTAATTTATATTTTCAAAAAGCATTAACTGGTAAAGTTGCAGGCAATCCAATTATTGATGAAAAACGTGATACTATTACGGTTTTAACAAAAGATAGATGGTTGACCACTTATACAATGTCATTTGAGAAAAAATATTCTTATAGGCTAAATAGAATGCCATATTCTTATCTTTTGAAAGATTTTGATAATGGGTATTATGTTATTACAGTTAGAAATGAGGTTCAAAAGATCAGAAGAGGAAAGCTAGTTTGGAAGCATAAGCTTGATTTTTCCCCTTTGAGTGCTCCTGCTATAGGAAATGTTAGCATTTTAGTTCCCCTTGTTAATGAAAAGGTTGTTTCTATTGATTTAAATAGTGGGAAAAAAATGTTTGAGGTTAACATAGGTGGTAGGCCTGCTACTTCTCCTGTAGTTTTTGATAATGGGGATTTTTGTGTTGCAAGTGAAAATGATGAAATATTTTTGTTTGATTCTTTGGGTAATAAGAAATGGTTTTCCAGGTTGGTTGCTTTCCCTTTTTTGTTAATGATAAATACAAAAAAAGAGATAGTTGTTGGGCATAAGTCAGGCCATATTGTTGCTTATGGGAGAGATTTTGGGGAAGTTGTTGGCTCTATTAAGTTAGACTTTCCCATTAATTTTTTGTTTGAAAAGTTTAATGGTGAATATGTTGCAATTTCAAGTGTTGGTGTGTTTTTTGATTTGAATAGAAACTTTAAGCTTAAATTCAAAAAAAAAACGAAATTTGAGATTGAGAAAGCTGTTCTTTATAATAATAGAAATCTTTTAATTTCAACCAAATCAAATGGAATTTTGTCTTTTGAAGAAGATTTTGATGTATCTTTTTCAGATACTAAACTTAAGGGCTTGTCAGGACTTAGTGCTAATTCAGGCATTATTGTCTTAGGGGGAGGTGATTGGGTTCTTAGTACTTATTATTACGAATATGAGAAAGAGCTTGATGTTAGTGTTTGGAACCATTTTGAAGGCAATAAATATAATCAAGGCAGAATAGATTTAAAAGAAAAACGTTTTATAGATTATGATAAAAATTATTTACTTCTTGAAGAGATCCTTAATTCTAATTATAGTGATGATGCTTATAATAAATTTTTAGAGATTTTGGATTTTCTTGTAGCTGAACATGGAAATTTTCCCACAAAATATTTAAATTTATATGAAAAAGCTTTTAATGTATGGCTTTTGTCAGAAAAGAGATTTGATAGAATTGCTTCAAGAGGCAAGCTTTATAGATATTTTTTATATGTTAATGATGAGGCTTCAATTAAGAGTTTTATTAATTTGGCAATTAGAGAGAGAGATATTAATAATATAATTACCATAGTGCAAACTATTACTAAATTTGAAAGTTATTATGGGCAAGATTGTATTATATATAATTACATCCAAAATATAGTGTTAAATTATCAAGGCAATTTAGAAATAGCTTATTCTGTGATTTTAAATTTGAGAAATATAATTTTAAATTCAACAGCCAAACTTCTTAGCCTTTGTAAGCATAAGTATATAAAGTTATTAATGTTTATGAGGAGGCAAAATTTTTCTGAAAATATTAACAAGTATATTAATGAAATTATTTCAAGCATTCAAGATATTTCAAATATTCAAGATTAAATTAGCTGTTTTGCATATAAATCCGATTGTGTTAAAATTAGGTTTAAATTGGTGAATTTAGTTGGCAAGGTAGATTATAATTAAATATAGGAGAATTTCTTTTATGAAAAAAATGTTACTAATCTTTAGTTTTTTTCTTATTTTTTTGAATGGATTTTCCCTTAATGCAAGGGAAGTTGATAGGAAAAAATTAAAGGACTTCGTTAATATGGATCTTGAGTTTGTAAATTATAAAGGTCCTTATGATTCTACAAATACATATGAACAAATAGTGGGTATTGGAGAGTTTTTAGCAAGACCGTTGACCAATTCTAATAGTAATTCAAGTTATTATGGTAAGTATTTTATTAATAGATTTATTGATGATCAAGATAAAAAAGCAAGTGTTGATGTTTTTTCTATTAGCAGCAAATCAGAGCTTGACAGTATATTGAATTTAAGAAGAATTCTTACAGGGTATTTAATAAAGTCTTTTGATTATGACAGGTCTAGTGCAGAATTAATTGCTAAAGTTATTACAATATATAATGCTGTTTATAGAGGAGATTTGGATTATTATAAAGGGTTTTATATTGAGGCTGCTTTGAAGTCTTTAACCAAAGAAAATGCAGGTCTTTCTAGGGTTTACAGTCAGTGGGCTGGAAAGACACAAATATTTATTCCTCTTAAAAAGGACATTTTGTCTGGAAATATTGAATCTGATATTGATATTGACAGTTTGGTTACAGATAAGGTGGTAGCGGCTCTTTTGAGTGAAAATGAAGCAGGCGTTAACTTTGCAAGAGATATTACAGATATTCAAGGCGAAACTCATAAGGCAGATCAAGATAAAATTGATACTGAATTAGACAATATCCATGAAAGTGATTCCAATATAACAGAAACTATTGAAAATTTAAGGGATCAGCTTGAAAAAGCTACAGATGAAGAGCATAAAAAAGAGATTGAAAGTCAGGTTGATGCTAAAAAGAAACAAAAGGAAGAACTAGATAAAAAGGTGATCAATCTTGATAAAGCTCAGCAAAAATTAGATTCTGCTGAAGATAATTTAGATGTTCAAAGAGATACTGTTAGAGAGAAAATTCAAGAGGATATTAACGAGATTAACAAGGAAAGGAATTTGCCAAAACCTGGTGATGTAAGTTCTCCTAAAGTTGATAAGCAACTGCAAATAAAAGAGAGTCTAGAAGATTTGCAAGAGCAGCTTAAAGAAGCTAGTGATGAAAATCAAAAAAAAGAAATTGAAAAGCAAATTGAAATCAAAAAAAGTGACCAAGAGCTTTTAAAAAGCAAAGATGATAAAGCATTAGATCTTGATCTAGAATTAACCAAAGCTTCTGGTAAAGAAAAGAGTAAAGTCAAGGAAGAAGAAATACCCAAAGGTAAATCACGGGCAAGTTTAGGCGATTTGAATAATGATAAAAACCTTATGTTACCCGAAGATCAAAAATTACCCAAAGATGAAAAATTGGATAGTAAAAAAGAATTTAAACCTGTTTCTGAGGTTGAAAAATTAGATGAGATTTCTAAGTCTAACAATAATGAGGTTGGCGAATCATCACTGTTAAATAAGCTTTCTTATGATGACATTGATTCAAAAGAGGAAGCAGATAATAAAGATGTTAATTTGCAAAAGAATGAGCCTCAAGTTAAAGATCAAGCTATTTCTTTGAATAAAGATTTGACTACTATGTCTATAGATTCCAGCATTCCTGTATTTTTAGAGGTTATAGATCCTATTACAAATTTAGGAACTCTTCAGCTTATTGATTTAAACACTGGTGTTAGGCTTAAAGAAAGCACTCAGCAAGGCATTCAGCGGTATGGAATTTATGAGCGCGAAAAAGATTTGGTCGTTATTAAAATGGATTCAGGAAAAGCTAAGCTTCAGATACTTAATAAGCTTGAAAATTTGAAAGTGGTATCAGAGTCTAATTTTGAGATTAATAAAAATTCATCTCTTTATGTTGACTCTAAAATGATTTTAGTAGCTGTTAGGGACAAGAATGATAGCAATGCTTGGAGATTGGCCAAATTTTCTCCTGAAAATTTGGATGAGTTTATTCTTTCAGAGAATAAAATTTTGCCTTTTACTAGCTTTTCTGTGAGAAAAAATTTTATTTATTTGCAAGATGAGTTTAAAAATCTAGTTGTTTTAGATTTAAATACTTTAAAGAAAGTTAAATAACTTTACAGTTTTATTAAATTTGTGTAAATTGTTAAAAACTAAAGAAGCTAAAAACAAAAGTTTTTAGCTTCTTTAACATTTTTTCGGGATGGTGGGATTCGAACTCACGATCCCCTGCTCCCAAAGCAGGTGCCTTAGCCACTAGGCCACATCCCGAATAAAGCGCACCAATTAGGACTCGAACCTAAAACCTACAGATTAGAAGTCTGTTGCTCTATCCAATTGAGCTATTGGTGCGTTTTAAATTCTATTGATGAGTATATCATTTTGAAAAATCCTTGTCAATAAAGTCTAGATACCTTTACTTTGTATATTTTTTATTTTTGTTTTGTGTTTATAATGTTTTATAATTTTTTTATGATTAATCTTGATTTGATTGTTGATGAAACTTTGTTTAGATATCCTGATGTTAAACCTTTTTTAAATTACAAAAACACTTATGAACTTTTAATAATGGTTATTTTAAGTGCAAGAACAACAGATAATTTGGTGAATAAAATTTCTCCACATCTTTTTGAAAGGTACGAGAATTTTGAAAGTTTATCAAGGGCAAATGTAAGAGATGTTGAAAAATTAATTTATAAGACCGGTTTTTATTCAAGAAAAGCTAAAAATATTATAAATTGCTCTATTGATATTTTGGAAAAATTTAATGGCGTTATTCCAAATAATATTTTTGATCTTGTTAAGCTACCTGGAGTAGGTCGAAAAACAGCAAATGTTATTCTTGGATCTGTTTATAATAAGCCCGCAATTATTGTAGATACTCATTTTAGCAGAGTTGTTAAAAGACATTCTCTTTCTTTGGAAAATTCTCCTATTAAGATTGAGTTGGATCTAAAAAGAAGAATAAAGCCTTGTAAGCAGTATAGATTTTCTATGGCTATCAATAAGCATGCAAGAGAAATTTGTACTTCTAGAAATGTAAGTTGTGATAATTGTTTTTTAGAAAAATTTGCTCCAAGAGTTTGTTAATTTTTTATTTAAGATGATATTAAATGTTTCATTTTTTTTCTGAGCTTAAAATTTATCATTGCTAGTATTATGTTTATACCTATTAATATTATTAAAGGATTGATCCATATCCATAGATATTTATGGCCCATTTGCATATAGTTTAGTAGTTCTCCAAGACTGGGATATAGATTTTTATCTTGTTTTTGTAAAAAGCTTACTACTTCAAAAGTAGTAAGACTTCTTCCCATTTGTAATGGGATGATAGATGATATTGATGAGAATACTTCTGGAAAAATATGATATAATATTATTCTAATTTTGCTTGCTCCCATAGCTTCACTGGCTTTAACATAATCTAAATTTTTTATTATTAATGTATTGTTTCTTGCAATAAAAGCAAATCTAATCCATCCATGAATCAGTGCCAATAGTGTTGCTGTTTGAAGCATATTGTAAGTTTTTTGTTTTAAAAAGTAATAAAAAACCAAAGACACAATGTAAAAAAAGGGTAATGTTTGCAATGTTTCGATTGGTTTTGAAATTAGCATGCAAATTTCAAAACTAAACATGCCAATTATTGTTCCAATAAAGATTCCAATTATTGCAGAAATTGTTGCGTAGCTTAGTGAAAGTAGAATAGAGTTTCTGGTTGCAATTATTAGTCTTGCCATAATATCTCTTCCCATTTTGTCAGTTCCTAGTGGGTTGTCTTTTGTGGGTGGCATAGGTACATTTTTAATAGATTTTAAATAAATCTTATTTGGATCTTTTTTATAGATTGCAATTTTTGAATTTTCATTAACCAGTGACGGAGTAATAATTAAGAATACAATAAATATTTTAAAGAGTACAATATAAATTTTTTTTATTATTGTATCTGGTTTCATTAGCTTAGAGCGTCCTTATATGGGTTGATTTTGTAAATCAGTATATCTGTTATTATATTTGGAATAAGCATAATGAAAACTCCAATAAAAATTAAATCTTTAGAAATAGCATAATCGTTGAATTTCAAAGCATTTAAATATAAGGCCCCAACTCCATCAATTTCAAACATTGATTCAATCATTGATGCTCCAAAAAAAGCGGTTGTAAGAATAGGTCTCATGTTCGTGAGCAGCGGTGTTATTGATGGAATTAATGCATGTTTTAAGATTATTTGCAATTTATTTATTCCTCTTGATTTAGCAGCTTTTATGTAAAATTCTGATAAAGTTTTGTCAAGAGATTGTTTAAAAATTACAGAATTAAATATGAAGAATGAAAAAAACCATGCAAATCCACCTATTATTAAATTTTTTGGATTTAAATTAAGGTAATATACTAAAGACAATATTAAAAATACTGTTAAGTTTATTGGCATAGAGTGGAGTAATAGCATTAAATATTCTAAAATATTATTTATTAGGTTGTTTTTTATGTAAATTTTCCAAATTATAATAAGGACTATTGCTGCAATATAAGAGAGCAGGGCTCCTGGAATTGAGACTTTTAAAGTATTGAATATTTTTTGAAAAATTACTTTAGTAGTTGGCTTTCCTTTGCTCAGCAAAGAGTATCGATTATCACCCCACAGAATTCCTTGATTTTTTGTTTTGTATATTATATATGAATTGCCAGCTATATGCTTTAAAAAGCAATCTTTTTCTAATTTTGATTTAGGATTAAGGTTATGTATCAGGGTGTATCTTTCTATACTTTTATATATTCCAATATATTGTAAGTAATTTTTTAGGACATTTGTTTTAACAAAAGGATTATACTGTTGTTCATTTGAAAAAAAATTTACTAATGATATACAAAAAAATGATGCACAAATTAAATTAATTAATAAATATATTGTATTTTTAAAAATAAATATTTTCAATAAAGACTAATCCCTATAGTTGTTGGAAGCAAGTTTGTTGCTTTTAATATTTTTTTTGGTTTGAATAATGCAGCTTGATAAAAAATAATAAATTAAACCTATTGCTATTGATATAAGGTAAAAATTTTGATTCTTAGAAAGGGGTTTTTGTAAGGTTAATATTTGTCCTTGATTATATTGATCTTTATTGTTATTGGTTTTTATTACTGTTGAGTTTTTTGGGTAGTAGCCCAATTTTTTAGCTTCTTTTAGAATTTCTGATTTAGATACTTGTAGGTTAATATATCTTGCTTTTAATTCTTTTTGAATTTCTTTTAGTTTTTCGATGTGATTTTTTATTAATATCAAGTTGTTATCCAATTTTTGATAATTAACAAATCCTCTCTCCCCAAATATGGGGGCTATTATAAAGTAGCTTAGTATCCCTGAGTAAAAAGACATTGCAATTTTTTTATAAATGGTCATATAGCTTGTAATTATATTCTTAATATACTATATTTACAAGTAGTTAAAGTTGGTTAGATAGTAGTTCTATTAGTAGTTTTGGAGAGCAAGTTTGGCATGAAGGAAAGTGTTTTTTTTATCAAGGAAGGTCCCAAGGAAGTTAATTTTGATATTGAAAAGGTATTTTTAAGAGGTGAGTCTGTTGATATTGTTTCTACAACTTCAGATAATCTTAAAACTTTTTTAGATGAAAAGCTGTTAAAACTCGATAATATATTAAAAGAGAGGCATGGCGAGTTGATTAATTGTTTAAAGGACGTTGAGCTTCGTGTTGAGAGAGTTGAAAAAGAAATGCTTGATAATAGTCTTAAGCTTGTTAAAAGAGATTTTATTTCTAATGATTCGAAGGCTTTTGAAAAGAAGTCATCTGAGACAGATGACTTCTTTTCAAAAAAAGAAGATAATTTGCCAAATATTTCTATTGGTCAAGAGGAATTAGACGCGCTTCTTGAGGGTATCAATTATGCCCCAAAAGAAAATGAAGAAGTTCAGCAGGATGTTAAATTTAATAGAGATAAAGATTTAAGCTTGACTAGTGGTTTTCATGTGGCTGATAATTTGTCTAATAATATCTTTAAAAAAGAAGATATTGATGTTGGCAGTGATAATGTGTCCACAGGAAATATGACGTTAAATAATAATAACGATCACAGTGAAAAATTGGAAAGTTTTGTAGATAATAAACAACGTTTAGATTTGATTAATGAGAATGAAAAAAGCATTGAGCATGAGAATGGTGGCAACTGTGCGATTCTTGAGAGCTCTGGCGAACGTTTTGAGCTAAAAGAATTTGATGACTTTGAAAATATTTTAAAAGAGGACCTAGATTCTAAGGTTGCCGAGGATTCTTTTTCTAATGATGAAGAGAAAAATTTGTATGATAATTTAAGAGATGAGGCAGATCAAGGTCAAAGCAATGATTTTGCGAATTATGAGAAGTCCAACTCTCAAAACATAACTAAGGATTCTTCTAATTTTAATTTTAATGATGTTGAAAAGGTTGTGAGCAAATTTAATGCGCAAGAATCTTTAAGCAATGTTGTGTTAAGTAGCGATGAAAAAGCGATATTAATAAATTTTATTGATAGAGTAGAAAGTGAGCTTGAGTTAAATCCTAATAGAAATATTTTTAAAATTAAACAAGAGTATGAAGTTTTAAAAAAAGTTAAATTTTTACTTACTAAGGGTTAAAAATCCATTCATTTAAATTCTATTTTTTATAAAAATTCTTAAATTAATTTTTGATAGCTTGACGTTTTTGTTTTAACCCATTGAGCTTAATTTAAAAGATATTATCAGTAAAGTCAAACAACATCTTATCTTTTGATAAAATGTTGTTTTTGTCAAGGTTACATTTTGATTATATTTATTTTTATATATAGCAAGATTAATCTGTATTATTGTGATGTTCGTGATGATCTTCTTGATCATCATTGCTAGAAATATTATCTTTTTCTAATATTTTTTTTTCTAAGTCGAATACATCAAAAAAAGTCCATTTGCTAGTCATGTAGTAATAATCATCTTTATCTTTTTTGATTAATATGTCTTTGTCATTTTCTTCGTTTTTATTAAAATAAACTTCAATATTATTGACACTTTTGTTGCTCCATTTGACCTCAATCTTGTATTGAAGATTATAATCATCTATTTTAGATTTATCAATTTCAAGTCCATCGGCTTTAAATTCAGCAATAATATTTAAAGGTCTTTCCTTTATCATTTTTTGGTTATTTAAAAAATAAAGGCCATCTTTAGTGGTAATTTCATAGTTATTGTTTATATTATTTTCATTTTCTTTGTTTAATTTTCTTATTATTTTGAATGATAAATTTTCTAATTTTGTATTTTTTTCTTGAAATAATGTAGTATCTGAAAATGTATTGTAAGAATTTCCTTTATATGATAAGAAAATGTTTTTTGTTAAGTAAACATTTTCGTTACTACCTTTAATGTATGCCAGTCTTGAATCGCCTTCTCCTGATTTTCCAACAAAAATTTCTGTTAACAGTTTGTTATTATTGTCAAATAATTTAAAACTTGGGTTTTCTCCAATCCCCAGTTCTTTGTGTTTTTTTTGATCCCTACTTACAAGTTTGTTTTTTTGAAGCTCATCTAATGCTTTAATTAGAGAGTTAACTTTTTTATTGTCAACAGGAATATTTTGTTTATTATATGTTAGTATCCAATCTATGCCAAGTTTTGTTAGTGTTCCTTCGAGTTCTGTTTCAATTTTAGAAATTGAATTAAAGTCAAAATCAAAAAATTTTTCTTCCAGGATCCTTGCTACTTTATTTTCATTTGAAAAAATTATTCCCAATAAGAATGTAGATGTTAACACTACTATTATCAATATTTTTATTTTTTCTTTATTGATTGAGAATATTTTTGGTTTTATCATAAACACTCCTTTGTTCTTATTAATTTGCTTTTCTTTTTCTGGTAAATCTAATAAGTCCAAATATTAATATTATTGTTGGAAGAATAATTAAGTTAACAATTATTAATGAAAACTTTGCATTGATCATTTCGTTTGAAGAGCTTGCAAATTTTAATTTAGCTCGTACTTCTCTGGATTTAATATTAAAAAATTCTTCCTTTTGCATTAAATAATCTGAAATTCTTCCTGATAGTTCAAAGTTTGATGGAGAACCATTGTACATATAATCACTAAATATCATGCTTGATCCTGTTAGGATTATTTTAGAATTTTTGGAATATTGATCTTTATAAGGACTTTTAATTTTTCCTTCAATTGCATATCCTAGTATTTTAATTTTATTCTCTTCAAATTTATTTGGAATTTCAAATGCATTCAAAGATATGTTTGAAAGATTAGGTTCTTTAACTTGCCATGATTGTTTGGAGCTTGCAAATAGAGGTAAAAATTTCACTTCGGCTTCGTCTTTTTTTATAAGTTCTAGTGAGCTGCTCCAAGGAATTGTGGCAGTATAAAAATTTTTAAGTAATGGCATGTCTTTTTTTACAATATTGCTTTTGTCTATTAAAATCCATGGATAGTAAGTTTGGAAATTGCCACCCAAAAAGATTGTGGGCGCTCTTTTATCAAGAATAATATTATCGTTGTATTTTATACCATAACTTTCAAATAGATCAAATAGGCTGGATTTAATAGGAGTTATGCCGTATGGATTTTGAGGATTGTAGTCAATTGAGCTTGTTGCAACAAATATTTTTCCATCATTAACAATAAAATTGTCAATTTTTTTTACAATCTCGTCATCAATTTCTTTAGCACCAATAATGAATAATCCATTTATATCTTTTCTAATGTCTTCTAATTTTTCAGTTTTTAAATCTATTTCTTTTATTTCAATTCCAAATGCTTTTTTCATTATTTCGGAAAAGTTTTTGTGTGCTTCTTTTAAAGTACTGTCTCCAAAAGCAAGTCCTAAAACTTTTTTTGTATTGTTTATTAGCTTGTCAAGTCCATTTGCAAGATCATATTCTAAATTGCTAATTTCTGTTACAACCGGTATTACTTCTCTTTTGCCCTCGTAAATAATTTCAATTCCTGAGTATATTTTAAGTATTGAGAGCTGATTAATGTCTCTTAAGTCGATTTGCTGAGAAGGAATGCCAATATGTTCTAATGGCGTTGAAATTTTATCAGCATCAAGTTCTTTATAAATTACCTTGCCCTTTGAAGCATCAGAAAAACTTATTAAAAAATTTTTTATTTGGCTTGGAAAAGCAAAATAGTTTTCAAGGCTTCCTGAATTGTAATATGTTATATATATTGTTTCATTTGCACTTGAGAATAAATTTTTTGTAACTTTAGATATTGTAAAAGCTTTGTGTTTTGTAAAGTCTATTTTGAAAATGAAAATAGATATATTACAGAAAATCAAAAAGATTATTGTAAGGTTCAGTGTTAGGTTTAAAACTTCATTTTCTTTATTTTTCATAAATTTATCTCCATTTTTTTAGTGTTATGCTGTGTGTGCTTAGTATTAGAAATGTGATTGTGAATGTAATAAAATAAATAAAGTCTGATAAGTTTAATATGCCCATATTAAAATAGCTAAAGTGATTAGTTATTGAAACAAAATTGAGCATTTCTCCTATTATATTTTCTTTTCCAAAGATCATAACCAATTTTCCAGAAAATAGTATTAATATCAGTGTAAATACGGTTAGAATGTAAGAGACTATTTGACTTTTTGTAATAGATGATATAAATGTTCCCATGCTTAGCACTGAAAGAGAGTAAAGAATTATTCCTAGATATTGAAGCAATATTATTCCAAGATCAAATTCACCCATGAAAATTGTCATTATTGTAAGAGGTAGGGTAAGTGAGAATAATATTAAGGTAAATATTTTAAGCGTAATAAATTTACCCAAAACTATCTCTTGAGGGCTTAGCGGTAGAGCATAAAGAAGTTCAATGCTTCCTGTTTTGTGTTCTTCTGAAAATACCCCCATGCTAAGTGCTGGCAGCACCAACATTAAAATAATAGGCATTGAAGAGAAATAAGAGGTAAGAGATGCATTGTCTTTAATAAAAAATCCTGATAAAAAAATAAATGAAAAGTTTATGAATATTAAAAAAAATAGCATCACAACGTATGCAGTTGGAGTTCCAAATAATATTTTTAGTTCTTTTTTAGAAAGCGATAAAGATTGCTTTAAATCTATTTCTATTTTCATTTTTCTTTCTCCTTGGTTAATTTGCTAAATATCTTTTCAAGGCTTTCATGTTTTGGGATCATTGCTTTTAAGATTATATTATTTTTTACTATGTAACTAAAGAGGTCTTCTTCTGTTTTTCCTTGAGATAATTTTAATGAAATATTTAAGTCTTTTTCTTGTTCTTCAAGCTTTATTAATGTAAAAATATCATTTTTGCTATTGAAAATTTTTTTTTCATTTTCAGATTTTTTAAAAACTATTAATTCTATTTCAATCTCTTTAAGTTTATTTTTAATAATATTTTCTTTTGTGTCATCAGCAACAATTACTCCGTTGTTGACAATAATTATTCTTTTGCAAATAGATTCTACTTCGCTTAGTATGTGTGAAGAGAATAATATTGTACTTTCTTTTGCAAGCTCTCTTAAAAATTCTTTAAATTCAATTATTTGATTTGGATCAAGACCATTTGTTGGCTCATCAAGTATTATAAGCTTAGGGTTGTTTATTAAAGCGCCAGCTATTCCTACTCTTTGTCTAAATCCTTTTGAGAGTTGAGAAATCAGCTTATCTTCAACTTCTTTTAATTTGAATATGCTTATTACTCTGTCAATTTCTTTTTTTAATTTTTTAACGCCTTTTATTTCTGATATGAACTTTAAATATTCTTTAACAGAAAGCTCTGGATAAAGAGCTAGTTTTTCAGGAACATATCCTATGTGTTGTAGTATTTCTTTTGAGTGCTCTACAATGTCTTTCCCAAAAATTTTCACATTACCTTTGCTTGGATAATGAAATGATGTTAAGATTTTGATTAATGTGGACTTTCCGGCTCCGTTTGGGCCAAGTATGCCAAGTACTTCGCCTTCTTCAACCTTAAAGCTAACATTAAATAGTGCTGTAAATGGCCCATACATTTTAGTAACTTTTTCTACATTTATCATATACCCTCCTATTTAATAATAAAGTTATTTTTATTTGCTTCAAGTCTCATCCCATCTCTTGTTAAAAAAATTTCTCCGTTTGGATATTCCAATTTTGCCTCCTTTAGTAAGTTTTCAAGATCTTTTCTTAATGTATATCTTTCGCTAAAATGAATAAGTCCTGTTTGTAAAACTTTTGCTTGCTTGACAATATTTGCAGCTCCACCAGCTGTTAGGTGAAGTTTTTTATCTGCTTCCTTTTTTAGCTCATTTTTAAATGTGCTCTCAATTATTACAAGATTAAAATTTTTGATTTGCTGTATGAGTTCTTTAAAATAACCAGTATCTGTAAGGTATGCAACTTTTAGTCCTTTTTTAGATTTTCCAAGTATTTCTGAGGGCTTTATAATTTTTCCGTTTACCAATATTTCTTTTCCATCTTGTAGGGCTTTTCTAATAGGCCCTTTAGGAATATTTAATTCTTCTGCTTTTTCTGTATTGAATTTGCCGGGTTTATCTTTTTCTATGAATAAATATCCAACACATTCTATTGAATGTTTTAGTTTGGTGTATTCAATTTTTTTTGTTTTATCTTCATATATTATTTTGTCGGTTTTATCTATGATTATTTCTTTATAAATTATTTCATAGTTTTTATATATTTTAAGCATATTTATATTGGCTTTTGTATAGTTTTTTATTCCAACAGGCCCAGCAATTATTAATGGGTCTTTTCTTGTTTCTCCACTTTGTGACATGAGCATCACTATTCCGAGTAGTCCTGTGATGTGATCAGCATGCAAATGCGTAATACAAATTATTTTTATTTTTTGCCAAGATATTTTTTGTTTTCTTAAAGACATTTGAGTTCCTTCTCCACAATCGAATAAAAAATTATCTCCATTGTATTCGATTAGTATGGACGACAAATATCTATTATGGAGTGGTCTTGTTCCTCCAGTTCCTATAATATTAATATTAAATCCCAAAGATTATTCTCCTGGTTTGTTTTGAAAGTATTAATTAATTTTAATTGGTTTGTTAAATTTTGCCTCACTTTCTAGTTTCTCTTTGGATAAGAATTATTTTAGATTAACTTAAACATTATATTATTTTTTCTTGAATTTAGAAATATTAAGAGATAGAATCTCTCCTCAGCATAGATTTGAAAATTTTGATTTTAAGAATGATCCAAAATATTATGGTATTTTTCATATCTTTTAATATTATAATGATTTGGAATTTTGTCAATTTTTTCAATATTATTAATTAATAAATTAGATAGGTATGGTGCCATTGATATACCTCTTGTTCCAAAACCATTTAATATGAAGATATTTTTATACTTGGGGTGTTCTCCTAAGAAAGGCTCTCTGTCAAGGGTTGAAGGTCTTATGTGGGCTTTTTGACTAATAACTTTGCATTTTAGATTTGTTATTTTTTTAAATTTTTCCAATAATTCTAATTTTGCCCATTCATTTGTAAGCGTATTCCAAGTGTTCCATTCGTAAGTGCCTCCAAGGTAAAATTTATTACCTTTTAAGTGAATTAAAGATACATGTCTATTGTAAACTTCTTTAAAATTTAATTTGTTGCATTCTAATATAATGATTTCGCCTTTTGCAGGTTCAAATGGGAGATAAGAAAAAAATCCTTTGAGTTTTTCTTTATATCCTTTTGCAAATATTAATTTTTCAAATTTGAAATCTTCTATTTTGAAAAAACTTTCTCCAAGTTTAATTTGATTTTCATCTATATTTTTGTTTATATATGATTTTTTTTTGATTAAATATTTTTTAATATTTTTTATATAGATTTTTGTATTAATCCTGGCGCCTTTTATTATCATTCCGCCATTAGAGTCGTTTGAGAAATTATAAATTTTCCCATCTTGTATTTTTAAAATAAAGTTTGTCATGTTTTTATCATTTTTAAGTTTATCAATCAGTTCATTTTTTTGATTTTCAGTAGTAAAGGGTCTAAAGATATTTTTTTCTATAAAAAAGTTGGATTTAATGGTTTTTTCAATTTCTTGATAGTAATTTTTTGCAAATTCAAAAATATGTGGTTCTTTCCAGGCAATGTTCATTTTTCTACCCATAATAGGATTAATAAGTCCGCCTGCTACTATTGTTGCTTTTGCATCTTCATCGTCAAAAAGAATTACTTTTTTATTTCTTTTAAGCAGTTCATAAGTAGCAGTGCTTCCTGCTATTCCTCCCCCAATAACTGCAAATTCATGATACATTATAAACTCCTTTTTAAATTTAACTTATTTGTAAAATTTAAAGTATTTTTTGACTTTGATGAAGTTTAATTAAAGATTTATTAGTCTTTTTCTTTTCAGAAATTAAGTGTAATTGTTTAAATTTTATGCTTTTTTATCATTTAAAAACCTTTTATTTTAAATTATAATATATCATTATGTTTTTATATAAGGGATGTTTTATGACCGGAAAAGAAGATAATGATGCTTGTGTTTTTCATGATAAATCATTGAAATTGGTTTTAAAGAGTAGATCAATAGTTATTGCTGGCGAGATTACCAAGGATGTTTCTAGACTTTTCCAGGAAAAAATATTATTGCTAGAGGCTTTAGATTTTAAAAAGCCCATATTTGTGTACATTGATTCAGAAGGAGGCGATATTGATGCTGGATTTGCTATTTTTAATATGATTCGTTTTGTTAAGCCTAAAGTTTTTACAGTTGGAGTGGGGCTTGTAGCTAGTGCTGCTGCTTTAATTTTTTTGGCTGCAAAATTAGAAAATAGATTTTCATTGCCTTTTGCAAGGTATTTATTGCACCAACCTTTGAGTGGATTTAAGGGAGTTGCTACAGATATTGAGATTTATACTAATGAGTTAAATAAAGTTAAAAAAGAGCTTAATAATATTATTTCAAAAGAAACAGGTCAAAAAATTTCTAAAATAGAAAAGGATACTGATAGAGATTTTTGGTTAGACAGTGGCGCTGCAAAAAAGTATGGACTTGTATTTGAAGTTGTTGAGACAAAATGCCAACTTGAAGAGTTTATTTCTTCTTAGTGTTTTATTTTTTTCTTGCAATTTTGTGGGTACAGATTTTAGTGTTTTGGAGCTTAAGGTTGCAAATTTTAATTTAAATGATAACTCTTTTCAAGGCTTACTAAATTCTGCTTATAATATTTTAAATCAAAGTTTTGATTTAATAATTATTAAAAACCTTGAGAATAAAAATGTGCTTGATTTAATCAATAATAGAGTTTTATTTGGATCTTTTAAGAATGCTTATTTTATTGATCAAGGGAATGGGCTTTCTGTTAGTATTCTTTCTAAGCGCCAAATAAATATTAAGGTTTTAAGTGTAATGCAAGGCTTTTGTGATTTAAAATTAGGATTGCTTGTGGATTTTAAATTTAAGAGTAACCACTATGGTATTGTTATTTATAATTTAAGCAAAGATTTTATTAAAAATCCTGTTAGTTTGCAAATTAATGAGCAAATTTTATATTTAAAAGCCCAAATAGATAAATTAATGTTTATTTTGGATAGATCTGAATTTGTTATTTTTGATTTATTGATCAAAAATGGATTTTTTAGTTTAGTAAATGATTCAAACAGCATTTCAATGTTAGCAAATAAAATTGATTTTAGAGTTTTTTCTAATTTTTTTGCTAAGGTTTCTTTATATTCATTTATGTTTGTAATTGCAGATTATTTGCATAGCAATTATGCTATTGAGAATTTTCCTCAAAAAATAGTTATCAATTGAGTTTTTATATTTATTTTCTTATTTAACTTGACATTGCAATATATTATTATTTATCATATTATTCTATGCCGAAGTGGTGGAATTGGTAGACACACAGGACTTAAAATCCTGAGGAGGAAGCTCCGTACCGGTTCAAGTCCGGTCTTCGGTATTTTTAAATTTTTTATTGATATTTCTCAGCTAATTTTTTGTTTATAAAGATTCCCAGTATAAATGATATTCCTAAAGATGTAAAAGTTGTAAAGCTGATTTTAAAGTTCAATTTCAATACAATTAATATCATTTGTAGAATTGATCCAAAAATTAAGCCTTTTGATAAATGAATAAAATTATTTAAGTTATTATCTATTATTCTCTTTATTATTAATATTGCTGTAATTATTCCTATTGTTACAGCTGTTGCAAATATTGCAATAAGGGTAATGTTAAATTCAGATATAATAAGTATTATTTCTTTATAAAAGCCAAGTAGCAAAAGCATTGCAGATCCCGAGATTCCCGGCAAGATCATCGATGCTCCGCTTATTGTTCCGGAAGATATCAATAATAAGTAATATTTTATTGAGTTTTTGTCTTTAGGTATTGTACTTTGCAATTGTATATTAGATTCTTTGATTATTAAGAAGAATATAATAATACTCATGCCAATAAAAAACAATAAATTATTTAATATTTTTGTATTACTATTTATTTCTTTTATAGATATTTCTGTTTTTAGTGTTAGTATATTTCCAAATGCTAATCCTATGAAAAATGTTATTAGCAGTGCTTCTATTATTCCATTGTCAAAAGCATAAACTTTAAATATTTTTGCAGTTAATAATATTGAGGTTAGCATTCCTGTTGCCAAAATAGTTAAAAACATTAAATTTTTTTTAATTTCTGTGAGCTTTAAGATTTCCGAGATAGAGTCTATTATTTTGTAATAAATTTTTAATATTAAAGCCAGCGTTCCCCCAGAAACTCCTGGAATTATGTTTGCAATTCCAAGTAAGATTCCTTTGACATAAATATTAAGCATTTTTATTTTAGGCTTTTAATATTTTTAATTTAAATGTCTTATCTATCATCGCCTTCGCCGTTTATTGTTCCATTTTCATGTCGTTTTTGTATTTTTTTTAGGTTTGTAAGGGCAACATCTTCAAGCGTAATGCCCAAATTATTGCTTAAACTTGACAAGTACCATAATACGTCCCCAAGCTCTTTTTTAATTGACGTTAAATACTCATCATCAATAATGTAATTTTTGTCTCTTCCCAATTTTTTTATTTTTTCAACAACTTCTCCAGTTTCACCAGCAAGGCCAAGTGTTGTTAAAATTAATTCTTCTTTTTTATTTTTGTATTTAGCAGTTTTTTTTGCTTTTTCTTGGTATTCGTTTAGCTCCATGTTGAGAAAAAGTTTATTACAGTTTATTATTATTTGCAAGTCTAAACAGGATTTAATTTTTTATGTTTTTTATTATTTTTGATTAATTAAGCTTAAAAGAATTTGCAGTATGAATGAGTAAAATTTTTTTGTTATTTAAAGTAGGTTTCTTTTTTTTTAAAATAATTTGTGTTTTTTCTTATCCAGAAATAAAAAATTTTTCAAGAAAAGATCCTATTTTTGCTGATCTTAAAATTAAAGTTTTAAAATATAACAAAAAACAGCATATTCCTTTATTTTTTTATTTGTATAAAGTTAAAAAAGGAGATACTTTTTTTAAAATTGCCAATAAAATAAATGGATGGCAGTCTGGCATTGCTACTGTTAATTTATTAGATTCTCCTGTTGTGAGTGTTGGACAAGAGATTCTTATTCCTAGCAAAAAAGGAGTTTTTGTTTTTGATAGTAAAGATTATAGGTTTAATAATTTACTTTTAGCAACAAGAGATCTTACTAAAGCTGAAAAGGTAAAAATTAAAAGGAATGAGAGAGTTTATGAATTTTATTTTTTTGATTTTGTCAAGAATCCAGATTTTGGACTTTTTTCAGGCACGGAGTTACTTTTTTTCTTAAATTCCAACTTTATTTTTCCTTTGAAAAAATTTATTGTTAGTTCTGATTTTGGATTTAGAAATGATCCTTTCACTGGCAATAAAAGTTTTCATACGGGAATAGATCTTGCAGCTCCAATGAATACAGAAGTGTATTCTTCTTCTTCTGGAATAGTCATTGAAGTTGGATACAATGATCTTTATGGTAATTTTGTTGTAGTTGGTCATAAAAATAATATTAAATCTCTTTATGGGCATTTAAATTCATATTCTGTAAGGATAGGGGATTTTGTTAAATCGGGTGAATTTCTTGGAAGAGTGGGGCAAACGGGGCGTTCAACAGGGCCCCATTTACACTTTGAAATATTAAAAAAAAATATTCCCATTAACCCCTTAAAGTTTTTAAAGTAAGGCTAGTTGCAAGCCAGCTAAATATATGATATTATCAAATTGTATTTATTATTAATAAATAATGGTGTATAATTATTTGTTTGATAAAAATATTTTTACACTTTTGCATCAAGATTTTAAAAGAAAGTGTTTCATTTTAATATAATTATTGACATTAAAAAATTTTTTGGTTTCAAAACTATACATTTAATTTAAAGCAATGTTATTTTTTTGTATTGATTATAATTTAATAATTTGAAATAAATCTTATTGATCAATGTGATATTCGATTATTTTATTGTGTAAAGTTTTTCTTCCTATTTTTAGTATTTCGGCGCACTTGCTCTTGTTGTTTTTAGAATGAAAAAGCGTTTGTTTTATTATTTCTTTTTCAGCTTCTTTTAGACTAATTCCTATTGGTAATGTTATTTTAAATATAAGATTTTCATTATTTTTGATTTTTACTGGCAAATCTTCTTTAGTGATTTGTTTGCCTTTTGATAATATTAATGCGCTTTCAAGTACATTTTTTAATTCTCTAATATTTCCTGGCCAATCGTAATAATATAGAGCTTTCATTGCATCTTTAGAAAGAGTTTTTTCTTCTCTATTGTTTTCTTTTGCAACATCTTTTATTAGTATGTTTGTTAAATAGGATATATCATCTTTCCTCTCTCTTAAAGGGGGTATGTTTATATTAATAATATTTAATCTATAAAATAAATCTTCTCTAAATTTTTCCTTTTTAATTTCTTCTTCAATGTTTTTGTTTGTTGCAGCCAGAAGCCTGATATCAACTTTAATTGTAGTTTCTCCTCCAACACGTTCAAAGGTTTTGTTTTGTAGCACTCTTAAAAGTTTAACTTGAATTTCAGGCGAAATTTCTGCTATCTCATCAAGGAAAATTGTGCCTTTGTTTGCAAGTTCAAATCTGCCTTTTTTTTGGGAAATTGCTCCAGTGAATGCTCCTTTTTCATGGCCGAAAAGTTCGCTTTCAAGGATGCTTTCAGAAAGTGCGGCGCAATTTACTTTTATAAATGGTTTGTCATTTCTATTTGAAAGATCAAAAATAGCATCTGCTATTATTTCTTTACCAACACCGCTTTCGCCCGTTATAAGAATAGATGCATTTGATTTTGCTATTTTTATTACAAGTTCAAAAATTTTTTGCATTAATAGTGATTTTCCCATGATTTTTTCATAGTATTTTAGGTCTTTTCTTATTAGAATATTTTCTAAATTGGCATTTTCATTATCGTTATTTTCTTTTTTATTTAACGATCTTTTTATTATTAGCAAAAGCCTTTCAAGATCTAAGGGTTTTGTTAAAAAATCGTAAGCACCTTCTCTCATGGCATCTACGGCAGAATCAACTGTTCCGTGGGCAGTTAGAATAATAAAAGGTATTCCTAAGTTTTTTTCTTTAACTATTTTGAGCAATTTTTCTCCAGATATCTGAGGCATTCTCAGGTCAGATATTATTACATCAAGATTTTCATTTTCAATTGTTTCAAGAGCTTCTTCTCCATCACTAGCAGTGAAAACAAAATATCCTTCATCCTCAAGATAAGTAGCAATTCCTTCTCTAATATTCTTTTCATCATCAGCTACAAGTATTTTGCTCATTTTCAATACCCTTCAATTAAAATATTTTTTTTATTTAGTTTAGGAAGTGTAATTGTAAAAATAGCGCCATTGCCTTCTTTGCTTTCCACAAAAATTTCACCTCCAAGCTCTTTTATTATTTTATAAGAAATAGTAAGGCCTATTCCACTTCCTTTTTCTTTTGTGCTGAATTGAGGTTTAAATATTTCCTCTTTTACTTCATCTTTTATTCCATTTCCATTATCTTTTATGTTTATATGTATTTTATTGTCTTTTTCAAAAAGAAAAATTTCTATTTTTTTTATTTCTTTTTTTGTTTCAAGGAGTGCTTCTTCTGCATTTTTAACTATGTTTATAATAACTTGTTTTAACAGTTTCTCATCAATGAGAATGTTGCTTATTTTGTTTAAATTAAGCAATAGTTTTATGTTTTTGTTTTCTAATCCAGGATTTAACAATTCACATACACTGCTTATTACTTGTTTAATATCTTTTTCTTGTAAGTTGATTTTTATTGGCCTTACGGTTAATAAAAATTCTGTTACTATTTTATCTACTCTGTTTATTTCTTCTTTTATTACTTTAAAATAATTTTCAGCTTTGCTATTTTTTATTTTTTCTTTTTCAATTTCTTTTTTTAGCAGTTGTAAATTTATATCGATTGCTCCAAGTGGGTTTTTGATTTCATGGGCAATATTTCTTGCATGTCTTGTAAAAGAGGCTAAAGCCTCAACTCTTCTAAACAGCTCCTCTTTCTTTTTTTTCTCTTTAATGTCTTCGATTAAGATAATGTTGCCTTCAAGTTTTTTTTCTTTTACATAAGGCATAAATGAAATTTTAATATATATGCTGTTTGAGATTGGAACTTCTAATCCTATTATTTTATCTTCTGTTCTAACTAGTTCTTTTATTAAATTTATTAAGATTGGAATTTGAATATCATCAAGAATTTCTATTTTTGATTTAGATGTTAAAGTTAAAATTTGGTATAAAATCTTGTTTGAGTAGATTATATTGTTTTGTTTGTCAAGCACAATGATTCCTTCATTAATTGATGCAAATATTCCGTCATATATTTCTATTTTTTTGTAAATTTGTTCAATAAATTTAGTTTTTTGCTCATTAGATAATTTGTTGAGTTTTGTTAAAGCTTTTTTAAAAAAATTATTCATATCTCCTCATAATTTAGCATCAAGTTTTCTATTATTAATTTTTTATTTTGATTATAAGGGCGATATTTGTAAATATTTTTCAAATGTTGTGTATATTTGAGATATTGATTTATGTTTATCTTGTTTTCTAAAAAATCTTTTCTAATGTTAATTGTAAGTTCGTTTAAAAATAGTTTAAAGCTTTGATCATCTTTTATAAATTCGCTTTCTTCAAGATTAAATATGGATTTTTTTTCTTTTATTATATTTAGAATTTTTATCAATTCTTTTTTTATTTTTTTGCTTTCTTCTTTGTAAAATGAGGCGAAATACTCTTCAATTGTTATATCTTTATTTATTAGAAAGCTTTCCTTGAATCTTTGAATTTCTAGGCTTCTTTCTGGTTTTGAAAAATTGTAGACTCTAAGTCTTGAAAGTATTGTTTTTGGTATTTTGTTTTTATTTCTTGCTGTTAAGATAAAGTAAATATTTGAAGGGGGCTCTTCTAGTATTTTTAAAAGTGAATTGTGCACGTTGAATGATAAATTTTCGATTTCGTTTATGTATATTACCTTTGATTTTTCTTTTTCAGAAAAAATCCAAGTTTGAATTTTTTTTACATCATGAACAGTAATAGTATGATTTATTTCTTTGTTTATATTTTCTATATTTTTTATAAGCTCATTTTTTATGTTTTCATTGTATTTTTTTTCATAATAAACAGAATTAATATAGTTGATATTTTTCTCTATTTTTTTCAAATTTTTTTCATTACTGAAATAACATTTGGTAAAAATTACAGTTTTAATGTATTCTAAGTATTTATTTGATATTTGGTGTGAATTTGTAGAAAGATGTGCTTTTGCTTCTACTGTATCGATATTTGAGAAAATGAGCAAATTGGGATTTGTTAAGTTTTTTCCGTTTAATATTTTTTTTGCAATCTCAATGGCGCTGACTTTTTTTGATGAAAATTTTTCTCCTAGTAAAAGAATTGCATTTGGCAATATTTTTTGATCATATGCGTTTATTATGTCTTTGGCAATTTTTGGAAGCATTGTCATTTTTGGTTCCTTATTTTGTTTTTGAAATTTTAAAGAGATAGTTTATTCCAGGATTTAAATAATCAAGTAATTTGCTTTCTTTTAGGAAATATTCAGGTTTAAATATTTGTTGTGAGTGTATTATGTAAACCACGATTGCAATTATTCCAAAAGCTTCAAGTAGGCCAAGTACTAAGCCTAGTATTCTATTAAAGAATAATAATTTAAGTTGACTTATTATTGATTCTATTAATGATTGTAGGATTAAAAATCCTATATGTATGAGCAGAAAAAATACAAGTAGTGCTTGAATGTAGGATAGTTCAACAATAGGTTCAATCAGTCTTCTAAATTCGTCAGTTTTTTTGTAAAGCAGTAGTATCAAAACAAAAACTTCAGCAAATCCACTAATTTCTTTAATGAATCCTCTTAAAAATCCTCTAAATCCTAAAGATGTAAAAATTATTATTATTAGTATGTCTACTATTCCGGTTATTTTTACAGGATCGTTTGTTATCATTTAGATTTTGTCTCCTTAATATCTTTTATTAGTAATTTGGCTATTAAAGTTGAAGAATGCTTATTGTTGAATTTTTTGATATTTTCTTTGAGAGAGTTAATTTTTTCTCTATCTTTTAAAGTTTTTTTTATAATTTTTAAAATATTTGTATTTAAAATTTCATCTTCATCTATATAAATGCAAGCATTTTGATTTTCTAGTAGTTTTGCATTTTTGATTTGATCTCCTCTAGAGCCTTTTTTAAATGGAATCAAAATTATACATGTGCTAGCATTTGCAAATTCTTTTATTGCTCCAGCTCCAGCTCTGCTTATTATTATATTGGAAAAGTTAACTATGCTTGCCATTTCTTCTGCGTTAAAAAATTGTCTTCTCAGGTAATTGTCTTCTCTTAGGTCATTTAAGTTTTTCCCTGATTGATGGATGAAGTAGATTCCAATGTCCTTTTTAATACAGAGTGCAAGGTTGTTTAAAGCATTAGCTCCAAGAGATCCTCCAAGTATGCTAACAATTGGCTTGTTAGTGTTTTGTGTCAATTGTTCAATGATTTTGGGGTTTGGAGTTAAAAATTCTTTTCTTATGGGAGATCCTGTGTATACAATGTTTTTGTGGTTTTTGAAGTATTTTTCGCTTTCTTTAAAGCTTATGTGTATTTTATTTGCGAATTTAGAGTTAATTTTTGTTGCAAGTCCAGGGTCTAGATCCATTTCATGGGTTATTCTTTTTATTTTTAGCAAGCTAGATGCAATAATTGTAGGAGTTGAAACAAATCCCCCAGTTGCATAGATAATCTGAGGTTTATATTTTTGTAAAATGTAGAAGCTTTTTATTATTCCAAGTATTACTTTGAAAAAGTCAGTAAAGTTTTGAAAAGAAAAATAGCGTCTAAGTTTTCCGCAGGGAACCGAAATAAACTTAATATTATTTTGTTCTTTTATTAATTTTTCTTCTATAGAATTTTTTTTGCCTATCCAAAAAAATTCAATTTCATTGTCAAATTCTTTTAATGTCTGTATTATGGATATTCCTGGAAATACGTGCCCTCCAGTTCCTCCTCCTGTAAAAAATATTATTTTTTTATTTGACATATGTTTTTTACTCATAAAAATAACAAAGCACTATCTTTGTAATAGATTTTTTGTACATTTTATTTTAGCAATATATTTTAATTCAAATATTTTCTTTGTACTAAAATAGATTCATTCTTTAAAATTGAATTTAATGAAATTTAAATTCAAAATGTATTTTTTAAAAAATTTTCAATCTGAACCCCTTCTTTTTTTAAAGCATTTTCTTTAATTGAATCTTTTATTATTAAGTGAATGGCTTTTGTTGTTTTTTCTAGGGCTTTTTCTATTTCGAATTTTTCCAAGTATCCTATAAGCAAGCTGGTAAATAAGTCTCCTGTTCCACTGAAATTTTTTTCTAATTTTTCTAAAAAAAACTCTGAGTATTCTTTGTTTTCAGGATTGTAACAAATGTTTCCTAAAAGATCTCCTTTTTTGACGCTTGTAACAACTACTATTCCTTTTGTATCAAGATTTAATATTGCTTTTATGATATCATCTTTGTTGTTAAGTTGTGAGCTTTTGCTTAGCATTTCAAGCTCTGTGATATTGGGCGTTATTATGTTTGCATGTTTTATGATTTTTCTAAATCCACTAATTATTTTATTATCAAATATAGGGTAAATTCTTCCATCATCAGCAAATACAGGGTCAATTACAATTTTTTCAAATTTTATTAATTTAATTATTTTTTCTATTGTTATTTGTTGTTTTTCGCTTCCCAGAAACCCGGTATAGAGTATGTCAAAGTGTTCATTTTGTTCTTTCCACATATTGATAAATTTTTCTAAATGATCGGTTAAATCTACTATTTCAAATTTTTTATAAGCTGTGGAAGCAGAAAGGACGGCTGTCACAAAAGGACAAACTTGCATATTAAATGAAGATATTATTGGTATGCATATTGTAAGAGATGTTCTTCCCATGCTTGAAATATCATGCATTGCTAAAATTCTTTTCATTATTTTTCCCCTTATACTGGTTTTTATAATTTTCTATTCTTGAATTTGCATCGATTTCGATTGGACTTTCTCCATATTTTAAATACATATTAAATCCAAGTCCTGCAATCATTGCTCCATTATCTGTGCAAAGGTCAAGAGGAGGGTAGTATGTTTGTATTTTAAGTTTATTTATTTTTTCTCTTAAATATAGATTGCTTGCAACACCACCTGCTATTACCAATTTGTTGATTTGAGTATCTTTTATAGCTCTTTTTAGCGGGGTGATCAGATTTTCAAAGGCAGCTTTTTGGAAGCTTGCAGCTATATTGTTTTTTGTTGTTGGATTATCTTTGCTTTTGAATTTTTCGAGTTGGTGTATGCAGGCTGTTTTTAGTCCAGAGTATGAAAAATCATACCAGTTTTCTTTTTTTTTAAAGATGGTAACTGGAAATTGAAATGTGTTTTCATCTCCATTTTTAGATATTTGTTCGATGTTTGGACCTCCCGGAAACCCCATATCATAATGTTTTGCTACTTTGTCAAAAGCCTCTCCGCAAGAATCATCTAGAGTTCTTCCAAGTATTTCAACATCATCGAAATTTTTTTGCTTAGCAATTAATGTATGTCCACCGCTTAATAATAATGATATAAATGGATATTCTATTTTTGAGTGCATTAAAGGAGCGTAAAGATGGCCTAAGATGTGATCAATGCAAATAATAGGTTTTTTTAATGAAATTGCTAAACCTTTGGCAAAATTTAATCCAACTATTAAAGATCCAATAAGTCCAGGTCTAGATGTTACAGCTATTAAATCAATTTCAGATATTTTAGTATTTGCTTTTTTGAGTGCTTTTATACAAACAGACATAATAGCTTCAGTATGAAGTCTTGAGGCAATCTCAGGGACTATGCCATAATATTTTTTGTGTTCTTTTTGATTTAATTTTATATTGCTTAAAATATGAATTCCATTTTCTACTACAGCTACGCAACAGTCGTCACAAGAGGTTTCTATTCCAAGTACTTTCATCTGATTGTTTCCTCGTAAAGATTTAATAAGTTGTCGAATTCGAATTCCTGGTTCAAATCAGGCCCTTCTTTTTTAAGGACTTTTAGCGTATTTTTAGACCAAATGTGACCGATTACTTTCACCATTCCGTTTTTTCTGGCAATATTTTTTGCTTTTTCAAGTTCCTTGATTACGGACTCTTCTGTGTCTTTGCTATCAAGAAATACGTCTCTTTTTTCTACTTTAACCCCAATTTCTTTGCCTATTATTTCTGGTACGCTTCCTGCAATAGTTACGCTGTCGAAAAAATATCTGTCAATCTTTTTAAGCTTTTCTAAAATTATTTTCATCAAATCTTTGTTTGAAGTGATTAAACTTCCCATATGGTTATTCATTATTTTTACATCAGGATACTTTTCAAAAGCTTTTTCGATTTTTTTGTATATGTCTTCTTTTTTATCTTTTATGTTTATATGAAATTTTTCTATTGAATTTCTATGTTTTGATTGCATTGGGAAATGTATTATTACTGATTTGTTAGCATTTTTTAGTTTTTTGTATAAATTCATTGATTTTGGTAAAAATGGAATAATGGCATAATTTATTTTAAGATTAAGTTTTATAAATTGTTCTAGCATAAATTCATCATAACCCACGTCGTCGATGATTAAGTAAAACTTAGGCTTGCTTTTATCTTTTTTATCTGTTTTGTTGTTTTTTATTATCAAGCTTTCTTTTTGTATTTTTTTAAACTTATTTTTAAGTGGGACATTTGCAACTTTTGAATTGTTGTTAAAATATAAAAAACTTGCAAATGTTTGAGTTATTGTAATAATAGAAATTATAATAAAAACTATAATAATAAACTTATTTTTTTTAATATAAAATATAAACATTCATGACCACTGACTTAAAAGTAGACCAGAACATGTCATGAATGTCAATGTTAATTTATCTCTTCTTTTAGTTTTTTAAGAACTCTTTTTTCAATCTGTCTTACAGTTTCTGATGATATTCCAAGTTCTGTTGAAATATCTTTTAAGGTGCTTTTTTTAGGGCTATTGTCTAGGTTGTATCTTTTTTTGATTATGTATCTTTCCTTTTCATTTAATTTTGTTTCAAGTATATAATTCAAATGTTTTAGAGTTGAATCTTGTTCAAGGGTAATTTCAGGGTTAAAAGAATTATCCTCGTATAGATTCAAGAGCGTTGAATTTTCAGATCCCTCTATTTCTTTGTCCAGAGAATATTCTTTTTCAAGATAAGGAATAATTTTTATATATTGGGCAGGAGATAGATTAAATCTTTTCATTATTTCTTCTTTTTTGGGCGATTTTTCTTCTTCTGTTAGATATTTATTTATTTGTAGTATTAGATTTTCTTTTCTGTATGGGACTTTCACCAATCTGGTTTTAGTGTTTAATGCTCTTTGTAGTGATTGTTTGATCCAGAATGATGCATAAGTTGAAAATTTGGTATTTTTATTTGGGTCATATTTTTCAGCAGCTCTTATTAATCCCAAGTTGCCTTCTTGAATTAAATCTTCAATTTTTAGTCCTTTGCCCGCATATCTTTTTATTATTTTTAAAACAAGTCGCAAATTTGCATTTATCATCTTATTTTTTGCTTTTGCATTGCCTCTTTGTATTTGTCCTGCAAGTTTAATTTCTTCTTCGTGAGTAATTAGTTTGTGTTCTCTTACCGATTTTAAATATATGTTTAAATCCTCATTACTAAATATATTCATAGTATTATATTTTCTCCCCTTTTTTGAATATTGTGATTAAGTTTTGCTACTTAGCTTTCATGCAAAAATTGTGCCAATTTAGTTTAAAACCATTTTTAAATTAAATTGGATGGATATAATTTTGAGGTTGGGGGGTGTTTTTTGAATTATTTACTTTTTTTGTAATTGATTGTAAATTAAATTGGCAAGTCCAAAGCTTTGAGCTTGTGCTATTTGTTTTGCCCTTTGTTCGCAAAGCATGTCTTCAAAAATTTCTTCTACTTGGCCTCCGTTTAGCAAATTTTGATCTTTGTTAAGAGTTTTTTTCATGCTTTCAAGCATTTGCTTGATAAACATAGCCTCAAATTCTAAAGAAGCTTTTCGAAGTTCTTCGTTTTTTTGAAAGGATTTTTTTAGTTTTACAGGATTTTTAAAATTATTTATTTGATTTTTAAATTTTAGATTTTGTGAATTAATTTTAGTTTCCATCAACTTCCTCCAAGATAAGTTCTCCATTTAATTTATTGATTTTTTGTGCAGCTTGAATTATTTGAATTAATTCTTTATTGCTAAGATTTTTATTATTTTTTAATATAAATTCATTTAAATTCATTGAGTTTATTTGAATTGTTGTTTTGTTATTTTTACTTAAAATGTTTTGATTGTCTTTTTCAATGGAAAATGTAAACGTTCCTATTTTTGCATTTTCACTTGCTAGAATAATACCATTTTTTTTGTCTATTAATATTTTAGGGTTGGTTTCTATTATAATATTTTCAATTTCTTCTAATAGGCTTATATTTTTTGCTTCTATTTCTATTGTGCTATCTGATTTAATTTTGTTGTTGATTTTTTTAGAGGTTAATATTTTATGAATTCTATTTATTAATGTATAATTTCCTTTTTTAAGAATTATATTATAACTGTAGTTAATATTTTGAGTTTCATTTATTATTACACTATCTAGAGTATATCCAGAACCTTTTAATTTATTGTTGGTCTTTATAATTCCTGATGCAATTGCTATTATTTCTCCCTCATTATTTTTAAGGTTTGTTTTTAAAAGTATTCCATTTGTTAAATCTTTTGAGTCTAATATTGATGCAATGCAAGCTTTATGTTTTGAACCTTTGATTGTACTGCCTTTTACTTGGAGGCTGACATTTACTAGTGCAATATTTTTACTTTCTATATTATTAGGGCCTATTTCATTTATTATATTGTTTTCTTCTAAAATTTTAATTATAAGGTCTTTTTGTTTTATAGAGTCTCCTTTTCCAGTAAGACCTGCTACTATTCCAATGCCCGTTAAAAAATTTGTATTTGTAGGATAAATATCTGCAATTTCTCTTAATTTTGTGCTTTCAGACAGGCTATTGTTAAGTGATTTCTCTGTTTTCAATCCTGTTGAATCTGTTTTTGTTTGGGCTAGTAGACTTGTTGCAAATGCAGCTAACATCAACATTAGTTTGTTCATTTTTTACCCCATTTATTTTATTTCTTTAATATCTATTATTTTATATCAATTATTGTAATTAATAGAATTTTTTTATTAAATTACCAATTAATCCTTGCTTTGTTAAATATTATCTGCATTAAGGCGGATTGAAATTAATAATTTTCAGATTGAGCAAGATAAAATAAGGCATTATTCTTTTTGTACTTTATTTAATCTTATCTCTTCATTTTTGATTGTGTTGTGTATAACTTTATATTTACTATTGTTTAATTCATTTAGACTTAAAACATCATTTATTCTAGTTGTGTTAATTTTGTATTTAAAGTATATGTTGTGCTCATTAAGGATTTCATTTTTTTTTAGATTTTCTTTTGCAAATACAATTGGCTCGATTATATCAATGTACATATTAATATAATTGTGTCTTTTATAGCTTTCAAAGTTTTTTGCATAATAAACCAGAGTTTTTTGAATTGGAATATTTTTGTATGAATTGTTGTTTTTTATTTTAAATTTTATTTTTTTAAAAAAATTATCTTCTATGTTTATTTCAGATTCATCAAAGTTGAATTGAAGTATATAGATATTCTCATTTGATAAATTTTTTGTGATGTAATAAATCATTTTAAAAATTATTGATTTTTTTGTTAAATGTGGTGGGATATATATTTTTGATAAGCTTTGATTGTTGCATATTTTTGAGTACTTCTTTGAAAAGAAATATGCTTTACTAGGAGTAATGTTGAAGCACAAATCATGAGTAGCACTTATAATTGAGTCTGTTATGAAAAATAAAATAAAAATAAATATTTTTTTTTTTATTTTATTGCCTTTTTAAGTTATTTGCAATTCCTAGCATATTGTCTGAAGTTTGGATAGCTTTTGAGTTTATTTCATAAGCTCTTTGAGCTACTATCATTGTTACCATTTCTTCAGCAATAGATACATTTGACATTTCAAGTATACCTTGTCTTAGTCTTCCCATGCCTTCACTTCCCGGTATTCCTGCTATTTCTTGGCCTGATCCGGCTGTTTCTTTAAATAAATTGCTTCCAATAGCACTTAATCCTGCAGGATTAACAAATCTTGATATTTCAATTTGCCCAAGCTCTATTGGTTCGTTGCTGTTATCAATTTTTACTGACACTATTCCTTGCTCAGATATTGTAATTGAGCTTTGGATATATTCTTCTGGGAAAAATATATTGGGCAATACCTTGTATCCTTGGCTTGTTACAAGCTCTCGATTGGAATCTATTTTAAATGATCCATCTCTGGTATATGCATAAGTTCCATCGGGCAGAAGAATTTTGTAAAATCCATCTCCTTCAATAGCAACGTCAGTGAGTAAATTGGTGGATTGCATTTTCCCTTGTTCAAATATTCTCTGAGTAGCGGCAATTTTTGTTCCGTGACCAACTTGATTTCCGAGCGGTCTTAAAGTATTTTCAGTTGCAGGAGTTCCTGCTCTGTATTGGGTCTGATAAATCAAATCTTCAAATTCTGCTCTTATTTTTTTAAATCCTGTAGTATTCACATTTGAAAGATTGTTGGCAATTGTGTCTACATTGTATTGTTGAGCAGTCATTCCACTTGCTGCTGTCCATAATGCTCTCATCATAAAATATGCTCCTTAATATTTTCCAATTTCATTTATTAATTTTCCTAAGAGGCTGTCTTCAGTTTGTATTGTTTTTTGATTAGCTTCATAAGCTCTGTTAATTTCAATCATTAAAACCATTTCATTAACAGAGTTAACATTAGAAGCCTCAAGTGTTTCTGTTTCTATTTTAGGCCTTAATGATACATCAATTTCTTGTGCCTTGCCAGATGTTTTTGTATCGATCCATAAAGAATTTCCCTGTTTTTTGAGAAATCTGGGATTTTCAAAATTTACAATCCTAATAGTATCAAGCAGTTCATAATTTTCCCAGGAATTTTCATATTCACTAACAAGTCTTTTAGGGTTTGATTCAAAGCTTGAATTGTGAAAGATTTGCCCCTGAGGCGTTATTTTAAAATTATTTTTTTTAAGATATATATATCCTTTTTCTCCCAGGACGGGAAATCCGGTTTTTGTAACAAGGATTCCCTCTTTCCCAATAGTAAAAGAACCGTTTCTTGTATATCTTTCTCCATCTGAAGTTTGTATTACGAAAAATCCTTGATCGGTGAGTGCTAAATCCAATGGATTGCCAGTAGTTTTTAAAGGACCTTGTTCAAATACTGTGTATATCTCATTTTCTTCAACTCCTGTTCCTAGTTTTCCTACAACCGGAGCTGTTTCAAGATGTCCTTTGGGAAATTTATAAAGGCCATCATCATTTAGTCTTCTTATTAAAATTTCTGGAAATGCTTTTTGAATGGATAAATCTTTTTTGTATCCAATAAGATCTATGTTTGCCAAATTATTTGATACTGTGTCAAGCTTGCGCCTTTCTGCCATCATTCCGCTGGCAGCTGTATAAATTCCTCTTACCACGGTTAAATCCTTAAAGACAATTAACTTTATTAATATTAGCATTAATTGTCCCATATAACAATTAATTAACCTATTGCGTTTTACTTAATTTTCTAATTTTTTGTTCAAGTTTTTATCTTAATAATTAAAATTATAAAGATAAGTTGTATAATTGGTTTTGTAGCTAATTTTTAAATTAGCTATTTTAAATGAGTAATTTAAAAAAGGAGCTATAATTTAGGATTATTTAGTTTTAAGGAGAATTGATGAATAGAGTTTTTTCAAAGTTTTTTCTTTTTTTTTGTGTTTCAATGCTTTTATTTGCAAATTCAGAAGATTCAAATGAAAAGGAAATTGTTAATAAGGATGAAAACTTTAGTTTTGAAAATGAAGTTTTAGGATATTGGGTTGGTTATAATGATGTGAGCAACATAAAAAATTCTATTATTTATATTTATAAATATAATGGGGAAATTTATGGTCGAATTTTAACTGTAATAAAAGATGGCAAAGAATATGATGCTAAAAATTCCTCAGGAGACACTGTGGTTGGATTTGAAAATCTTGCAATAGAGGGTCTTGATTTTATGTGGGGTCTTAAGTATTCTTCTTCTTCTAAAAGGTGGGAAGGGGGTAAAATAATAGATCCTAAAAACGGTAAAATTTACAATTCTGAGATGAGTATTGATAGTAAGACTGGAAATCTTATTACCAAGGGAAAAGTTTGGATTTTTAGCAGAAGCAAAATTTGGACAAGAGCTAAAGATGATGAAATACCAAAAGTAGATTTAGATAATCTTGTTCCATCGCCTCCTGTAAAAAAATAAATTTGGCTTTTGGTTTTACTATTTTGAAAAAAAACATAAACATATAGATGGGATAAGTAGGTTATGAAAAATAAGACAGAATATTATGATCAGTTTATTTCAAAAATACCCGATTTTCCTAAAAAGGGTGTTCTTTTTTATGATATTACTAGTGTTTTGCTAAAACCCGAAGTTTATAGTTCATTAATAAATGAGGTATATTCTTTTTATAATTTAAAAAAGATCGATTGCATTGCAGTTGTTGAGTCTAGGGGGTATTTGATAGGCGCTCCCTTGTCTTTAAAAATGCAACTACCTCTTGTTTTAATTCGAAAAGAGGGTAAATTACCTAGAGAGGTTTTTAGCGAAAAGTATGAGCTTGAATATGGTTTTGGGAGAATAGAGGTACACAAAGACGATGTTAGGACGTATTCCAATATTCTTTTAATAGATGATATATTAGCTACCGGTGGAACTTTAAAGTCGTCTACAATTTTATTAGAGAGAGCCGGAGGTAGGGTTAAAGATATTTTTTGTTTTATTGAGCTTTGTGGCATTAATGGTAGACAAAGCCTTGAAAGTTATGAAGTCAATTCCCTTGTAAGGTATAATTAATCTAATGCTTGACTTTTCTTTTTTATTAAATTTACAATGTTTAGTTGAGGTAATGATATGTATGCACTGGTAGAAATAAATGGTAAGCAATATAAGGCTATTGAGGGCGAATTTTTAAAAATAGATAAAATTTCTCCTATTGAAAAAGATAAGCTGGAATTTAATAGTGTTTTGCTTGTTAATAAAGACGGAGAAGTTAAAATAGGAAAGCCTTATGTTGTAAATTCTCTTATTAGATGTACCTATAAAGAAGATAAAAAAGGTAAAAAGGTTGTTTCTTACAGATACAGAAGAAGAAAATCAAGTGAGAGAAAGGTTGGTCACAGGCAAACCTATTCTTATATTTTGGTTGATGAAATAGTTTTTTAAGTTTATTGATTAATGTTTTAGTAAAAGTAAAAGACGATGTAATCATTTATCTTTTAGCCAATGGTCATGCTATAAGTAAGAATAATGTTAATATTGTCTGTTCTTCTTTTTCTTTTATTTTGAGAACTTTTTTTAGTGTTCTTGATCTGGAGGGTGAGGATTTTGTTGTAAAAAATTCAAAAAGAGGTTATTTAGAATTTAAGCCCCTTTTTAAGGATTTGAGCAAAGAAAGTCTTTTTTATTATAGCAGGTTTTTAATTAGAGGCATAAGTGATTTGTCGTATGAGTATCCTGATGATATTAAATTAGTTTTGGAGGAAAATTAATGGCAACAAGTAAAAGTGGTGGTAGTTCAAAAAATGGACGAGATTCTATATCCAAGCGACTTGGAGTTAAAAGAAGCGGCGGGCAGTTTGTTAAGGCTGGAGAAATAATTGTTAGGCAAAGAGGTACAAAATTTCATAAAGGCAAAAATGTTGGTCTTGGAAGAGATTATACAATATTTGCGCTTTCATCTGGTAGGGTAGAGTTTAAAACTTTGAAGGGACGAAAATATGTAAGTATTGTATAGTTTTAATTGAAAAATTGGAGAAAGTTTGTATAACTTTAAGGATTCTGTAAATATAACGGTAGTTTCGGGCAATGGTGGTTCCGGATGTGTTTCTTTTTTAAGAGAAAAGTTTAATGCAAAAGGTGGTCCAGACGGTGGAAATGGTGGGAGTGGTGGGAGCGTAATTTTTAAGGTGAAAGAAAATCTTAGCACTTTATCTTTTTATAAAAATGGCCATGTGCTTTGTGCTGAAAATGGTAAACCTGGAATGGGTTTTAAGAGAAGTGGTGCTAATGGTAAAGATTTAATTCTTTTTGTTCCCCCAAATACAGAAGTTTATAATGAAAATGATGGAACTCTTTTGTGTAGGCTTAAAAATTTAAATGACGAATTTGTTGTTTTAAAAGGTGGCAGAGGCGGTCTTGGTAATTGGAATTTTAAAACTTCAGTTAGAAGGGCGCCAAGGTTTGCTCAACCCGGAGAATCAGGCAATAGTTTAAACGTGCACCTTGAACTATTTTTGGTGGCGGATATTGGGCTTGTTGGTTTGCCTAATGCTGGCAAATCTTCTCTGCTTAATAGAATAACCTCGGCAAAATCTAGGGTTGCAAATTATCCTTTTACAACAAAGATTCCTCATCTTGGTGTACTGAGGCATTTTCATAATGATTTAATTATTGCAGATATTCCTGGAATAATTAAAGGCGCTAGCTTTGGAGTAGGGCTTGGGACTAAGTTTTTAAAACACATTGCTAAAACTAAAATTTTAGCTTTGGTTATTGATGTTTCTGAAGCAGATTTTTTGGAATCATACAGCATTCTTTTAAATGAAATAAAATCTTATAATCATGAGCTTTTTAATAAAAAAAAAGTTATTATTGCCAATAAACTTGATTTGAATGGTTCTGAGAAAAATTTTGATTGCTTGATAAAAGCTTTAGAAAAAGAAAAGGTTATTGGTATCTCTATTTATGAGAATAGAGGAATTGATGAACTTGTTAAAGAATTATTTATTTTGGCTAAAACTTTTTAATAAAATTGATTTTTTATTGGGGTTTTTTTACTTTTAAGATTTGGTTTTTGTATATCAGATTTGATTTAGGAAAGAAATCGTGAGAATTGCAATATTGGGGGGCACCTATAATCCAGTTCATATTGGACATATTTTTTTGGCTAAAGAAATAGAGTATTTATTAAATATTGATAGGGTAATATTTATTCCTACTTGCAATCCAGTTCATAAATTGATTGGGGAGGATGTTAGTGTTAACAATAGAATAGATATGCTCAAGCTTGCATTAGAAAATGAAGATAAAATGTTTATAGATGATTGCGACATAATAAATGGTGGCATAACTTATACTATTGATACTATTTCTTGTGTTAAAAAAAAATACAAAAACGATAAACTTTTTTTAGTTATTGGTGATGATCTTTTTCAAAATTTTGATTCATGGAAAGACCCTCAAAGTATTGTAAGTTCTGTTGATCTTGTTATTGCTCACAGAATTTACAAAGAGAAACTTAAAAGTTCTTTTAAGCATATTTATATAAATAATAAAATAATACCGATTTCCTCATCAGAGATTAGAAATAGAATTGCAAATGGATTTCCTGTCAGCTATTTATTGCCTTTTAGTGTGTTAAAATACATTAAAGATAATAATTTATATTTTAAAAAGGTAAATGTTTGAGAAAAGATTTATTTTTTTTATTTTTAATTGTTTTGATAATAGCAAGCGTAGTAATTTTTTTTATTAAAAGTTCGAAAAAAGAGTTGGTTTACTTCGAGCTTAATACAAAGAGCAATATTAGTTTTTTGTTTCTAATAGAAGATCTTAACAAGAGTCTTGTAAGTATGCAAGAAATTTTTATTAATATGAAAACAGGAAATATTGGGTTTTTAGATATTCCAATTCATACTGGATATGAAGATTTAAAAGGGAATATTTCTTGGTTTAAAGATCTTTATAAAAAAAATTCTTTTAATAAGTTTTTATCTAAAATTTATACACAACTATCTCATGAATCAGATTACTATATACGTTTTCAAAAAGAAAATTTTGTTAAACTTATTGATTACTTAGGGGGAGTTAGACTTCTTGTTAAAAACTCCGTAAAAGTTTATAGCTTTGAGGATTCTATTTTAATACCTTCTGGTACCTCTAATTTTGATGGTGATAAGGCTTATGATTATTTAAGATATTTTAATGATGTTAATCAGTTTGAAGAGAGAATTGAATTTTTTAAAGAGTTTTTTAAAAGACTCCTTTTTCAAATTTCAGATTTTGGCATTGAAAATGACAATTTTCTTAAAATATATTCCATGTTAGATACTAACCTTTCAGAGGTTGTTTTTAAATATATTGTTAAAAATTATAAAATAAATAATGATAAAATTATTTCTATTAATATTAAAGGACAAGAAGAAATTTTTAAAGATAATGATAATAATTTGATAAAGGTGATTTTTCCTTATTATGGGGGTGCTATTTTAAAAGAATCGGTGGATAAATTAAACAAAGAGCTTATTAATGAAGATGCAGAAGAGATAGTAAAGATTGTTGTTTTAAATGGAACAAAAGTTGTTGGGCTTGCAAAACAAACAGCAAATATTTTTAATTCTTTAAAATTTAAAGTTTTAAAATTTGGCAATGCAGATAAAAATTCTTATAAAAATACCCTGATTATAAATAATTCAGATAATTTAGAAATGGCTGTTAGGGTTGGCGAGGCAATTAAAACTTCAAATATTAAGCCAATTTCTGAGGCTCAAACTAAAAGATTGTTAGAATTTGATAATCTTGATATTAATCCCGATGTAATAGTTATTTTAGGAGATGATTTTGATGGAAGATATGTTAAAAGTAAATGATATTAATGATTTATGCAAAATAATAAGTGATTTTAGTGGAATTTATGCTATAGGCATTAATGAAAAGATAATTAAATTTTTTAAAGAAAAAAAATAATCTTAATGTTCAAAGAAAAAGGTTGGTTTATAACGGGACTGTTGTTTTTCGGGGTGCAAATTTGGTAATTCATTTAATTAGTGAAAAGTCTAGAGAATACTATGAGCTTAAAAAAATATGGTCCGAAGGAATTATTATTTATCCTTAATTGCTGTTTAATTGAAATTAATTAAAAAAACTAAAAATATCATAAAAATATGTTTACAAAAAATACAAAATATTTTAGATTTAAGTTATGTACTTTTTGCGGGAGGCTTATAAGTGGATATTACAGACATAAGGATTAAGAAAGTTGATAGTAAAAATTCTGGTTCTAAATTATTAGCATATGTTGCAGTTACTTTTGATAACTGTTTGGTTCTTCACAATATTAGAGTTATTAAAGGGCAAAAAGGAGTATTTATTGCTATGCCTAATAGAAGAACTAGAGTCGGTGAATATAAAGACATTGTACATCCTATTAGTCAGGATTTTAGAAAAGCTTTGCAAACTTCTATTTTTAAGGAATATGTAAGAGAAAATCCAGCCGATCTTGAGCTTGAATTGGATTTTTAGATAATTGTTGACAAAGCTCGTTGTATCTTGTATGCTTGTCAATTGTAAGTATTAATAAGGTATTTGGGACGTCGACAAGTGGTAAGTCAACTGGTTTTGGTCCAGTCATTCGAGGGTTCGAATCCTTCCGTCCCAGTATTTTACATTAGGAGTTTTTTGGTGGAAAATAGCAGGATTTTAAGTTGCCAATATAGATCAAGTTTTGGGTCTTCTAATGCTCGCAGAATAAGAGCTAAGTGTGAAATACCGGCTGTTGTTTACGGGCAAGGCAATAATGTTTCACACTTGAAAATTAAGAGTAGTGAGTTTAATAAGAAATTTGCAAAGTTTACGGATAATACTGTTTTGATATTAGATGATGGCAAGCTTGAAAGATGTGTTTTTGTTAAAGATGTTGCAGAAAATATTGCCAGCAAGCTTATTTATCATATTGATTTTTACGAAGTAGATAGGAATGTTGAACTTGAAAAATACGTTCCTATTAAGCTTATTGGAGCTTCTGTTGGGGTTAAAGAGGGTGGAATTTTGACTGTTTTAAAAGAGCAGATTAAGGTAAGGTCTTTGCCCCTGGATTTGCCAGAATTCATAGAGCTTGATTTAACTCCTGTTAATAAAGGGGATGGTGTTCTTCTTAAAGATCTTGTGTTGCCTTCCAATGTTAGGCTTGCAGAAAATGACGAGAATTTGGAAGTTGTTATTATAAAGTGATTTTATGGGGTTGTTGATACTTGGATTAGGAAACCCTGGATTAGAATTTTCTTTAACTAGGCATAATGTTGGTTTTTCTCTTTTAGATAAAATTATTTCTAAAAATGGCCTTTTTTTAAAGAGAAAAAAAAAATATGAATATTCAGAATTAAAAATGATTTCTAGAAGAGTAATTTTGGTTAAACCTTTGACTTATATGAATCTAAGTGGGTCTTTATTTCCTTCAATATTTTCAGATTTTTATATGTGTATAAAGAATTTATTGGTTGTTCTTGATAATGTTGATCTTCCTTTGGGAAAATGCAGACTTAAAGAGCGAGGTGGTGTGTCTACTCATAACGGTCTTAAGTCGATTTCAAGTGTTCTTGGAAGCTCTAATTACAGTAGACTTTATATTGGGGTTGGAAGCAATGTTATGTGCGATATAAGGAGTTTTGTTCTTTCTAGATTCTGCAAGGATGAAATAGATAGGCTTGAAAAATTGTATGATTTTTTAAGTGATGAGCTGATTGATATTAGCGAAGCAAATTTTAAAAATAAGGTTCAAAAAATCAATTCTAGTAATTTTTAATGCATTTTTTAGACGATAATATACAAATTAAAATAGATAAATTTTATAAAAAAAATTCTTTAAATAAAAATCGAGTTATTGTTGCTTTTTCTGGCGGGGCTGATTCTACAACTTTATTATTAAATTTAAAATATTACTTGGGCAATAATGTTATTGCATTTTATTTTGCTCATTTTATTAGATCTGATAATGAGCAAAATAAAGAGATAGAGCATGTAAAGGGATTTTGCGATCTTTACAATATTTCTTTGCAAATTAAAAAATGTGACATAGATATAAAAAGTGAATCGGCTAGGTTAGGAGTATCTATTGAAGAGCTTGCAAGGAAATACAGATATAATGCTTTAGAAAATGCTCTTAAAGAAAATGGTGCAAATTATATTGCACTTGCTCATAACGAGAATGATCAAATTGAAACAATAATTATGAGATTTTTTCAAGGATCTTTTTTGGATGGTCTTTCAGGTATTCCTTGTGTCAATAAGAACATTATAAGACCCTTGCTTGAGGTTTCCAGGCTAGAAATTGAGAATTTTTTGTCTATGAATAACATTGGGTTTTTTGTTGATAGTACAAATGCTCAAAATTTATATCTAAGAAATAGGGTTAGAAATAATTTACTACCCGTTATAAAAAAGATTTTTAAAGGATATGAAAAATGTCTTAAAAGAATATCTGAATTTTCAAAGGAATTTTCAGATTATTTTGAAAAAGATGAATTTTTTCCTGTTGAGAAAGGCAAATATTATTATTCTTTTGATTTGAAAACTTTTTTAGATTTTCCTAAGTATTTGGTGTTTAGATTGATTTTTAAAATTTTAAATTCAGAAGGAATTGTAGCTAAAGTCTCCTATAAAACTCTTAATGAAGCGTTTAAAGTAGAAATTAATAGGAAGAAAAATAATATTTTGTTAAAAACCAATGATTTTTTTTTAGAAAAAAGGCATAATAAAATTAATTTAATTTTTAAAAGGGATGAAAAATTTTACAAACCTTTTGATTTTATTATGGAAGTTGGTAAATGGTATAGTTTATCTTTAGGTAAGATTTTGCTAAAATACTTAGAGTGTGATGCAGCTTCTGTATCAAGATTGAAATGTTGTTCTTATGAGTTTAGATATAAATTTTTTAAGGATAGATTTAAAGCAAAAAAATTTTTTTCTAAGTTTATAAGGTGTAATCCGATTTATTTAATGTTGTTAGCATTAGATAACAGGTTAATTGGAATTATTGATTTAAATACTTTAAACTTAATATGGAGTGAAAAAAGCATTCTTAAAAAAATTAGTATATCTTTGATTGGAGGGCTTTTAAAGGAATGAATGGCAATAATAATATGAATAATAATGGAAAATCTAATAACAAAAAGAAGAATAAAAATTGGATTTTAGGGCTTGTTGTTGTTTTTTTAGTTTCAGCAATATTTATGTCATATTTTATAAGGGGTGGAGAAAGCTATAAAAATGTTCCTTATAGTACTTTTCAGACTTATTTAGACAATGGTTTAGTTGAGTCTGTAGTGATAATTGATAAAAATTTGATTCAATTTGTTGTCAAGGGTTCTAACTTTGCAAAGTCTTATTTTTCTACCAGTATTCCCTATCTTGATATAAATCTACTTTCAGAACTAAAAAGTAAAAAAGTAGAGCTTAGCTCAGGGAAAAGTCAAGCTTCTCTGATTGGGGTTTTATTACAAACTTTGCCATGGATTTTATTTTTTATTTTCTTTTTCTTTATATTTCGTCAAACTCAAGGTGGTGGTGGGAAAGTTTTTACATTTGGGAAAAGTAATGCACAAAAGTATGAAGCCGGAAAGAATAAAGTTACCTTTAAAGATGTGGCTGGTCAAGAAGAGGTTAAGCAAGAGCTTCACGAAGTTGTTGAATTTCTTAAAAATCCAAAAAAATTTGAAAAAATAGGTGCAAAAATTCCAAAAGGAGTGCTTTTGGTTGGCTCTCCGGGTACTGGTAAGACTTTACTTGCCAAAGCCGTTGCCGGTGAGGCTGGGGTTAGTTTTTTTCACATGTCAGGTTCAGATTTTGTTGAAATGTTTGTTGGGGTTGGAGCAAGTCGTGTTAGAGATTTATTTGATAATGCTAGAAAAAATTCTCCATGTATTATTTTTATTGATGAGCTTGATGCTGTTGGTCGAAGTCGTGGTGCAGGGCTTGGTGGTGGTCATGATGAAAGAGAACAAACTCTTAATCAGCTGCTGGTTGAAATGGATGGATTTGGAACGCATACTAATGTAATTGTTATGGCTGCTACAAATCGTCCAGATGTTCTTGACTCTGCCTTGCTTAGGCCCGGGCGATTTGACAGGCAAGTAACAGTTTCTTTGCCTGATGTTAAGGAAAGAGAGGCAATATTAAATATTCATTCTTCAAAAACAAAGCTTTCAAAAGATATTAATTTACAAGTAATAGCAAGAGCTACTCCTGGGGCTAGTGGTGCCGATCTTGCAAATTTAATTAATGAAGGAGCCTTAATAGCTGCAAGGAATAATCAGGATGAAATTTTAATGAAGGATATGGAAGAGGCCAGAGATAAAATATTGATGGGGGTTGCAAAAAAATCCATGACTATTACTGATAGGCAAAAGCTTGAGACGGCTTATCATGAGGCAGGCCATGCTTTGCTTCACTATTATCTTGAACATGCTGATCCACTTCATAAGGTTACCATTATTCCGAGGGGCAGGGCACTTGGTGTTGCATTTTCTCTTCCAAGGGAAGACAAGCTTTCAATAAACAAACATCAAATTCTTGATAAAATAAAGATATGTTATGGCGGCTATGCTAGTGAGCAAATAAATTTGGGCGTTACAACAGCGGGTGTTCAAAATGATTTAATGCAAGCTACTAGTTTGGCTAAAAAAATGGTTACGGAGTGGGGAATGGGTGAAGAAGTTGGTCCAATATTTTTAGTAGACGATGAAGCGCCTATTTTCCTTCCAAAAGAGTTTTCAAAGGCCAAGGCTTATTCTGAGAACACTGCCGATAAAGTTGACAGAGAGGTAAAAAGAATACTTGAAGAATGTTTAAAAGAGGCCTCAGATATCCTTGTAAAACACAAGGATCAACTTGTTAAGCTTGCAAAAGAACTTGTTTTAAAAGAAACTTTGACAGACAAAGAAGTGAGAGAGCTTTTAGGTTTTGAGCCTAATAAAGATGAATATTTATTTTCAGCAGAATCTACTGTAAAAGAAGTAAGGGGGAAAGATATAGAAGGTTAGGCAAGTGTTTATGTTTTATTTAAAGGTGGGTTTTATTCTTTTTATTTCTATAAACCTGTATGCAATTTCAGTTAAGGAAGACGAAGATATTTCAAGTATTCTTTTCAATGAGTCTAAAAATTTTTCCAATTTACAAAAAGGAAATGATTTAATTTATGGATCTCTTGATTTCAATTTGCTAGCCTCAGATGCTCTTTATGAGCTTTCATTAAAAAATAATGTTTCTTTAAGGGATAAAATTTGTTTATTAAAAGAAGCAATCAATATTAATAGCTTTAAAGTAGCAACTCTTAAAGAAGTATACACTTATTATTTTGCGTTGCTTTTAAGACAAAGTGAAAATAAGAGCATGTATGAAGAAATTATTGCTTTGTATGGAAACTTAAATGAAGAATTACAAATAGATAAAGATTTAATTTGCATGAGACTTGAAGCTTCTGAAAGACTTGAAAGTTTTGGAGATGATTTTAAAAAAATTTTATTTAAAGCGTTTTCTTTATATGGTAATGATTTTTTATTTTTTAAGTGGTTTTTAAAAGAAGATAGGTTTTTTTTTAGCATTTTTAATACTATTAGATCAAAAGAAGATTTTTTCTTTACACCTGAAAACATTAATTATATATTTAGAAATTCAAATTTTAATTATGGCAATTCTGTTTCTTTGTTTTCTTTTCTTAAGGATAAAATTAAAGAATATAATGGAATTCACGGTATTTATTTTTTAAAATACAAACTTTTAGATTCTACTGAAGCTTATAGGGTTTTTAAAAAATTTCCTCCTGAGACAATAAATGAATATAAAATGTTTTATGATCTTTTAGAGGATCCCGACATGAAGAGTAAATTTTTAGAAGATTATAAAAGTTTATCAGGAATTTATTGTATTGATAATAAAAATAATGTTGCCATAATCAAAGATGGAGTTTTAGTAGGTATTTTTTCAGGAATAGTAGATTTTGACAATAAATTTGGTTTAAATAGCAAATATTTTAATAAAATTTATTTTAAAGACAAGTCCCCAGTTTATTATGAGAATAGTTTGCTTGGTTATAAGATAAATTATTCTGTTTATCCTTACGTTGATATGATTGAAGTTCAATATCCTGACAAAAGAGATGTTTATACCTTTGCTTTACATACTTTTAGGTGCAATCTTTTTAACAATTTGGGTTGCAATTTTAATAGTCTTGGTATTAGGGAGTTGTTCTTGCTTGATATTAAAGAGTTTTTTATGTCAAATGCTTTAAATTTATTTTTTGAAAAGACTTCTGTTTTAGATATTAAATCAAGCTTGATAAGTAAAAAAAGATACTTTGGATCTAATTTAGTAGAAATTAAAAATTATGTGCTTGGAAGTTTGGTTTCAATTTATAGAAAAGTTAATGGTTCTAAAAAATTTAATTATATTGAGATTTATGAGAAGAATAAATTAAAAATAAAGAAAGCTTTGTTGGATGATGATAGTTTTGAAAGTTTTTATTCTTTTGAATAAAGACTTTAATAAAATATCAAGTTATTGATTTTTCGGCTTTTAATGTTAATGTTTTTTCTTGTTCTCAATTTATATAATTGAATTTTGATTTACTTTAGGGGGGGGATTTTGGGCTTTTGTTTAGACTTTGCCAATAAAGAAGATGCTAAATTAAATAACATTGTCTATATTAGTCATTTTGATTTTAAAGTCAAAGTAAACTTAATTCTTGTAGTTGGCCCTATGGGAAGTGGCAAAACAGAATATGCTGCAAAAATTTATAAAGATTCGCTTGTTGTAAGAAAAAAATCTCTCAAGGTATTAGGTAATATTATTAAAGGAAATAGAAGCAGGGTTAATGTATTTTTTATTAGAAATTTTCTCGACAAGAGGAGGTTTCAAGATTATCCAGAAAACGTAATACCATATAGAGGTGGTGGAAAAGATAAAATTAATGAGATTGGTTTTGCTAAAAACTCTTTTGATATTGAAAATTTAATAGCTTCTAATCCTAGTTGTGGCACTTTTATTATTGATGAGGCATGTTTTTATGATGAACGTTTAATTTTTGTTTTAAATAAAATGTCATTAAATGAGAATATTTTATTTATATTGCCTACACTGCTTTATAATTTTAGAAAAGAATCTTTTAATGATACTGCTAAGCTTTTGGTAGAATATTCAGATAAGATTTATAAGCTTGGAGCTTATTGTGGGCACATTGATTGTATGGAAGAATCTTTTTTTTCGTATAGGTATTATTTTTACAATAATAAAGAAATCCCAGCTCCTTATTTTGATCCTTTGCTTATTGTTGGTGGCGATGAAGAGATTGAGTCTGCTATTTATCCAAATTACTCTACAAGATGTTCAATGCACCATTATCTTGTAGGCAAGGAATATTTTTTTTCTTTTTTAAAGCCATTTGCTTTGCTGTATTCACAAGGAGATAAAAAATTTCTTGAAAATGAAATTGTAGCGTTAAGCACTAATGTTGAAAATTCAAATTTTGTAAATTCTTTAGATAGTGAAAAAGCGTGTGTAGATAGATCTGAAATTTTAAGAAATATTTTAGAACTGCCTTTTTTAGCAGAAAGGGCGTTAATAACTCTATTCTCAGAATATAGCATCTTGAGTAAGAATAATTTTAAAGATCTTGTTTTTAAGTTTTCTTTAAATAAGGATTATATAAATAAAATTTTTTTTCCCAAAGACGGCAAAGAATTTTTTTAATAATAATTTGGCCTTTGTTTAAAAAATGCTTTGGTTTCGTCAATTCTTAGCAGTTCTTTTTTAATAATGTCATAGTAATTAAGCTCTTTAAGAGAAATTTTATGATATTCGTCTTTCCAGTTTGTTATTCCGTCGTTTTCCAGCTTAACAGATTTGTAATTTTCAAGTTTTTTGTGGTATTTTAGTGCTTCATTGTAGTAATTAATAGCCATTTTATATAATTTTTTTGATTTTTCTAGATTGAGAATAATTCCATTTTTTTCTGGAGTTTTAAAAAAATATAAATTTCTTGTATCGAATAGATCTCCCAAGTGTAAATTTTGTTTAACTAGAAGCAAGTTTACATGCATTTTGAAAAGAAGTTTGTATTTTGCCCACTGTTCTTTCGTTTCTATTTTAGTTAATGAGTATTTTGGATTTCCAAATGGGTATTTTAAGGCTTTTTGTAGAAAAAATATATTTTTTTTGTAGTTTTCAGGTTTTTTTTTCATTTGAGAGTTAAAGATTACATACCATTGTTCTGCATAATAAAATTTGGACGATGCATTTATCTTTTCAGCTGCTACTAAAAGAAGTAAAATTAAATTTATTTTGAAAGTGACATTTTTAAAGATATAATTAATCATATGATTAATTATATTAGAATTTTATTAGATTAAAAATTTTTTTTGCGTTTTTATCTAAATTATCTTTTATTGAATTGTCAATATAAATCACATTAATTTTTTTTTCTAGTTTTTTAAATATTTTTAAGTATTTTAGAGCAATTTGTTCAAAAGTTTTGTATGTTTCAAGTTCAAAAAGATCACCTTGTGCTCTATTTTTTTGTATTCTTTCATAAGCTATATTTGGGTCTGTTTCAATAAAGAATACTTTTTCTGGCAATGGAAAATTTTTATTTAATTCATATCCCAATTTTCCTTGATAGGCAATTGATGAAAATAAATAGCGATCAGTTATTATTTTTATGGATTTTGTGTTTAAAATTTCTAGTATTCCACCTTTTTTATATAAATGATCATGTCGATCTGCAGCATAAAGATATGCAAATGTTGATTCGTTTAAAGGATTTTCAAAATTCATTAATTGTTCTCTTATCATTTCTCCAATTATTCCGCTTGATGGTTCTTTTGTAAAATAATACCTTGATTCATCTTTGCAAAGAGCTTTCAGTTTATTGGTGATGCTTGTTTTTCCGCTTCCATCAATTCCTTCTATGCAATAAAAGTTTTTCAATATTTTAATCACAAATATTTTTTTCTTCCTTTCTTTTGATATTAATAATAATTAGGTTATCGATAATTATTATATAATAATAATTATCGATATATGAGTTTATGAATTTGTTGTTTTTGAGAAATAAGACATTTTTATTATTGATTTTACCATTTTTTATTTTTGTTTTAATAATTTTTTTCATTAATCTATTTGTTCAAGTTCAAATTTATTCTGCAAAGTTTTTTGCTATAAAATATCTTGAATCAAAATTTGGCTTTAGTATTAAATATGATAAAATTTCACCTTATTTCTTGTCGTCAATCAAGATAGACGGTTTAGAGTTAAGCTTGGATGGAAAAGATAAAATATTAATAGATATTGTCAGAGTAGATTTAAATCTGTTTAAATTAATTTTAGGCGATGAAAATATTATTTTAAATGTTTATGTTAAAGGGAGTAATTTTAATTTTGATATAAATGATTTTAGTTTATCTAGTGATTTTAATCCTAGCAATGCTCATTCTGACAATGGCAATGTAATTTTAAATAAAATTTTAAACTATCTTTATAGATTAAATATTAATTTAGAAAATATTAATATTAATATTAAGCTTAATAATAGTAGTTGGTTGAATTTTAAAGTTAAAAATTTTTCCTTAAGTACTGTAGATGAGGATTTTTTATTTAGTTCTGTAGTTGATTTTAGTGTTGTTAAAAATTTAGAAATTAATTTACCGTCTGAAAGAGTTGATGATGGAATTTTAGATTCAACTTTCTATTTTGAGGGGAAATTCAAAAAAGGCTTTAAGGATGGTTATGTTAATTTTAGTTTTTTTGAGCTTAAAACAAGTTATTTTTCTTTGCTTGAGCAAGGATTTCAAATAAATTATTCAAAAGGAAATTTAAAAATTTTCAATTTACGAAGAGAGAATTTTGATTTTAATTTAAGTTATGACAAGGCCAATGGTTTTGTCCGATTAGATGCTTTATTTTTCAATATTAATCTTTTAGATTGGATTAAGCTAAACAAAGGCTTTGAAATTTATAAAGATTATTTTGATATAAGTTTAAATGGTCAATTGGCATTTTCTTATGATTTTAAGGATAAAGATTTAAGATATGCAGGAATAATAGATTCGTCTTTAAATATAGATACCATAGGCAAGGAAATTCAAGGCTTACAGCTTGAAATCAAGGGGGATGATAGAATTGTAAGTGTTAAGAATGCTTTTTTAAAGCTTAAAAGGGGGGTTGTAAACTATAAGGGTTATTATTCTTTGAAAGAGCTGCTTCCAATAGGACGTCTTAACTTTAAGTCTGCAAAAATTTTAAACTTTAACGATCTAAATGGGTATTTGGATTTTAATAAAGATAAAGATATTTTTTCGGTTAAGTCTGATAATTTTAGTCTTGGAAATCTTAGTTTTCAAAATTTAAGTTTAAAAACTTCTTTTTTAAAGGATAAAATTTTTGTTGACTATTTGATTTATTTAGAAAATAAAAACTCTCAAATTTCTTTAAAAGGAGATCTTAATGATGAAGAATTTTCTCTTAATTTGGGCATTAAAGAATTTCCTTTGCTTTTTTTAAAAGAAGTTATTCCTAGTTCTCACTTAATAAATTTTTTACCCAGGACTTTATTTTCAGGCAAATATTTAAATTTAGTTTCTGATTTTAGTTTAAATAAATTTGATTATCGTAAAAATAAATTAAAAAAATTCAATTTAATGGTATTTTCAAAGTTAAACAATTTCAAATTTGTGCTTGATGCTAGTGGAGAAAAAAAAATTTACAAATCAAACAATTTTGATTTGCAGTATAATGATCACAATTTGCATTCCAGTTTGTTTGTTGAACTATTTGAAAGTGGATTTAATATTAGTACTAATTTTTCTTATTTGAACAAAGTTTATCCTTTGCAGTTTAATGTTAATTTTAAAGATAAGTTTATTGTTGCCGAATCTCCTCTTGGTATCAAATTAGATTTTAATTATTTTGATTCTAAAATAGTTTATGCCCTTAATGTTAATGATTTTAGGGTTTATAATAAAACTTCTGATCTTTTGATAAATATAAATTTTCATGGGAACCATTTAGGCCTTAATGAAGATTTGAAATTTAAAATAGATAAGTTTAATATAATAAAGTCTTCGAAAATACCTGCCTATAATTTTAATTTTGGTTTTAAGGGTTTATATGAATATGATAGATTATACATTTCTGATGTTAAACTTGTAAACAAACTTTCAAATTTACAAGGATATGGACAATTCAATTTAAAAGATAATTTTAATGGAAGTTTAAATTTATTTTCTAGCTTAAATTCAGAGAGATATTTTTTAGGGATTAATTCCGATGAATATGGAAGTTATTTTTTGCTTAAATTTCAAGACTTAGATTTTTACAATTTTAATTCTTTATCCCTTTTAGAAGGAAAGGTTAATGGTAATTTTTTGCTAAATTTTAAAAAGAATGATTTTAAAAATTATTCTTTGAGTGGATATCTTGAGGCAGATAAATTAACTTTATTGGGTATTCCCGTTCAGTTTTCTATGAATTTAGGATTATTGGACAATAAGCTTAACATATATGATATAAAAGCCAAGCGTAATAAAAAAGAGTTTCTTAATGGGAGCCTAAGATATGATCTAAGCAGTTCTATAGGCGTATCTAATATGGCTTTTAATAGCGACTTGTTTTCCTACAAGTTTAATGCAAATTTTAGAAACTTCCAAAGTGAAGATGCAGAGCAATTTGGAGTTTTGAAAACCAAAACAGAGGGCGAATTTTTCTTTAGAGATATTAAATATAAAAATGAATTTTTATCCAATCTTACGATTGAATTTAGTAATGATTTTGAAAAATTTAATATGACTTCAATTGATTATGACCTTATTAATGTTTTATACCATTATGGCAATGGAGAATATAGCTTTATTTTAAAAGATTATTTGCCTTTTAGTTTTAATTCCTCAGGCAAAATAATTAAAAATAAAATTCTTGGAAGTGTAAGAGATATTAAATTTGATTCAAAAATAATCACCAAAGATTTTTTGGATTCACATTCTTTATTTAATGTTGACAATCATTTTATTCTTTATGATCTTATTTTAAATGGTGAATTTAATATTGATGGGGATTTGTATAATCCTAATATTAATGGAAATTTAAATATTCAAGAAGGATCAATTAGCACTGAATATTTAAGAGCTTCTAGAAAGTTTGGTGGTGATAGAGCTTTAGAAGTATTTAATATGCCGGTTGAAATTCAAGATAATAAAATTATATTTAGTAATGAGTTTAACCTAGATCGATATTCTAAGATTTTTGTTTCTACTAGTTTAAATTTAAACTTTTTAAGTGATACTATTATTGATTATTACAAAATAGATATTAATGTGACTGGTAGAACGGGAGTTCCTATTAAATTTGACAAAATTGCCTTAAGCTTTACAGGCTATGCTTTAGGCGATTTTTCAATCGAAGGAAATGCTGATGAAATTATGTTTAAAGGCATTTTAAATATTTCAAATGCTTGGGTTTATTCTCTTGAAAGTTCTGTTGTTGATTTATTAATAAATCCTTTCAAGCGAGCAAAAAGATTACAAACAGTTGATATTAATCTTCTAGATTTTGATATTTTAACTGATCTTGAGATAAATTTTGACAGTGGTGTTACTTTTCATTGGCCAGATAGTAATATTTCTTTTTTACAAGCCACTATTTCAAGAGGGGATAAACTTATAATAAAATCTGATACAAAAACAGATGATTTTATTATTAAGGGAGATTTGAATATTGCAAGTGGTTTTGTTAATTATAATAATAAAAAATTTATCTTTAAAAGCGGTTCTTATATATCCTTTAATGAGAGTAGAACTAAATTTGATCCATGGATAAAGGCGGAGGCTACAAATACTATTAAGGATAGAAATGATAAACTGCTTGTTACAATAAGTATTGATAGTCCTTTAAGTTTATGGAAAATTGAGTTTATGTCTTACCCTTCTAGAAATGAGCAGGAGATTAAATATTTGCTTTCAGGTTCAACAATAGGGTCGGCTGAGGGAGGATTGCGATCGGCAGGGACTAATGCTGCTGAAATGGCAATTGGAATAGTAAGTGACATTGCTCTTGATTTTTTAATTCAACCCATTGAAGATTATATGCGTTCTGTATTAAACTTAGACTTGTTGAGTATAAAGACAGATATATTGAAGAATTCTATTAATAGTAATTTTTTCAAAATCGGGAATCCTACTTTTGTTGATGTTCTTGACAATACAAGTGTTAAGGTAGGCAAATATCTGGTTGAGGGTGTTTTTATTAGTGGGGGTTTTGGATTTTTGAAAGAACAAATGACTCCTTTTTCAAAAGATTTAAATTTTGTTATTAATTTGGGTATTGAGTTTGATTCTCCATTTTTTTTGGTTAATTATGAGTTTGATTACAATTTTATGAAAAAAGGTTTAGATGGAATAGGAAATAATATAGGCATTTCTTGGAAATTTAAATATTAAATTGTTAAGAGGTTAAGATGGGTTCAATTAGAGGTTTGTTTTTTGTAAGTTTTTTAATATTTTTTGTTGTTTTTAGTTTTGGTCAAGTTGAAAATTACAAAGGGAAAATAATAAAGGGTATTAATTTTGAAGGACTTAAGAATAAGAAGGAGAGAGATTTTATTGATATTTTAAAACCTTACATTGGCGTGGAATATTCTAATGAAATTTTTGATAAATTGCAAGTTGATCTTTATTCTCTTGATTATTTTTCTGGGCTTATTAAGCCTCTGTTTAAAATAGACGGCGAAGACCTTTTTATCACATTTATTGTAAAAGAAAAATCTTTAGTTAACTCTGTTGTTTTTTCTGATAGCAGCAGAGTTTTTTGGAATAGTGAACTTGTTGAGAAGGTGAATATTAAGACCAATGAGCCTTTAAATCTTGCAAGTGTTAATAAGGGTATTGACAAACTTGAAGAGATGTATAAAGACATGGGATATCTTGATGTTTCTGCAAATTTTGAAATAAAAGAAGAAGGAAATTTAGTTGATATTATTTTTAATATATTAGCCGGACCCAAATATGTTGTTAAAGGGATTGACTTTGAAGGAAATTTAAGCTTTAAAAGCAGTACTTTGAGAAAGTCTTTAGCATCAAGAGTAGTATCTCTTTTCTCAGATGGCAAATATTTAAAAAGCAATGTTGATAAGGACAAGCGTCAATTAGAGTCTTTTTATAAAAATAATGGATATATTGATGTTAAGATTATCAATAGTACTGTTGATATTAAAGATTCCCTTAAAGATCCCAAAAGACCGGAAAAGGAAGTTTTTTTGAAATATTCCCTTTTGGAAGGCAATGTTTTTAGATTCGGAAAGCTTGAAATTTCTGGTAATTCAGTTTTTAGTCTAGAGGAATTAAAAAGCTTTATTACCTTTAGCGAAGGTGATGTTTTTAATGATTCTAAATTTGAACAAGATTTTGCTAAAATTAAGGAAGGTTATTTTAAAGAGGGGTATATTTTTACAGAAATTATTCCTTCACAAAAGATAAGAGGGGAGTTTGTTGATTTGTTAATTAAAATTTCAGAAAAGGATAAAGCCCATATTGAGTCTATTACTGTTTCTAAAAATAAAAATACAGCTTCGCATGTAATACTTAGAGAGATTCCTCTTCAAGAAGGAGATGTTTTTAGTTTAGATAAGTTTAAGATGGGCATGGCAAATTTACAGCAGCTTGGTTATTTTTCAAATGTAATTCCCGATATTGTTCCAGGCAATACAGAAGGACTTATGAAGATAAATTTAAACATTGAGGAGCGAGCAACAAGTAATTTTGGATTTGGTATGAATTTTGGAGGCAATTCAAATTCTTCGTTTCCATTTTCAGTATTTGGGCAATGGGAGCTTTCTAATTTTTTAGGCGAAGGCTATTATTTTGCTGCAAGACTAAATTTATCTTTTTTAGAGCAAAGCCTTAGTTTGACATTTAGAGATAATTGGTTTTTCCAGAAAAGATGGACTGTAGGTGGATTTATAGATTTTTCACATTCTGTTAATACTGCTTATCAGGATATTAATGGACCTATTTTTTCTGGCAAAAGGGAAGTTCCTGATCCATTTACAAGTTGGGAAGAATATCGAGATGCTAAAAGCTTTTCTGATTTTAATGCCATGAATTATTCTTTACTTAAACTTAGTTTTGGAGGGTTTACCGGGTATACTTTTTCTAATTATCTTGGTAAGCAAACTCTTCTTGGCACTTTGCAAACCGCTTTAAAATATGTTTTTTATGACAATGAGGTTAACAGGCCTTCAAATTATTATTTAAGAGATAATTATAAAACTTTTAGATTTGAAAATTCTCTTAGTTTGAGTGCGGCTTGGGATACAAGAAATTCTACCTCTTTATCTAATAATGGATTTTTACTTAAGCAGCAGTTTGATTTTTTTGGTGGATTTTTATTTGGTCAGAGCCATTTTGTTAAATCTTCTACAACCTTTGAGAGATATTTTTCTCTTTTAGGATATGAGGATGTGTTTACCCCTTATTTTGATATTATTTTGACCCTAAGGAGCGTCTATTCAAATATATTGCCTCCTCTTGGTAATGGTTTTGAAATTGAAATTCAGCCCCATCACCACATAGTTCTTAGTGAAAATTTTATGCAGGCTAGAGGTTGGGGGATTTTGAAAAATATTTATAGTTCTTTTGTAAATACTGTGCAAATATCTATTCCTTTGTTAAAAAATATTTTAGTTTGGGATGCTTTTTTTATAGATTTTGCTTCCTATTCTTTAGAGGGGCAAGAGAATTCTTTGTTTAGGCCTTTTAGTAGTTTTGCCTTTAGCTGGGGAACTGGAATTAGAAGTCTTTTGCCTCAATTGCCGTTGTCTTTTGTGATAGCTTATCCTTTTTATTTTGACAATGATAAAGTTAACAGTTATTACAAATATTTTTCTGGATTTAAATTTTTCTTAGGAATTGAAATGAGATATTAATTATATCATGGAGAAATTTGTGTTTTTTTTGATTTTACCATTGTTTTTTTTATTATCTTTTAATGTTTTTTCGATAGATGTTATTAAAATAGGAATTGTTGATTTTGATAGAATTGTGATTGAGGTTTTAAATCCTCAATTGAAGGCTAATCTTGATCAAATAAAGAATCGGTATCAAGAACAAATAAATATGTTAAATTTAGAGCTTAAGAATTTAAGACAAATGTATGATAAATCGATTGCTGATAATGATTTAGATAATGCAAGATCTTTTGGGAACCAATATAATTTAAAAGTTGATGAGCTAAAGAGAGTGTCTGGTTTGGCAAAGAATAATTTAGAGCAGCAGAGGTTGGCCAATATGAATAGTTTAAATAATAATAGTGAATCTTTAAGCAAAATACTTCGTGGTATTCAATATGTTGCAGAAATTAATGGCTTTTCTTTGATTATGAAAAAAAATAATCCCTATATTCTTTACCACAATAGCACTGTTGATATAACAGCCGATGTTGTTAAGCATCTTTTAGAAAAGGACAATAAAAATCCTTAAAGACTTTTCCTTTCAAGGTATTTGCTTTCTTTTTTAAATCTATAATATTCTGTTCCAAAATAAGTCTAAATTTAACTTAAGCAAAAATTATTGCTTATTGTGAAAATTTTTTTGCAAATTTTTTAAAATTTAACTGAATTTAAAGCAGCAGATTTTTTAATAACCAGATAGCGTGTAATTGTATAAAACATTGCTTTTAGAGTCTTTTTATCATATTATATTCTTTCTTTTTAATTGAATTATATTTATTTTATAATATCAATTGTAATTCAATATTATTTAGGAAGCATATGGAAAAAAATGTTACCCCAATGATGAGGCAGTATTTAGATATCAAAAAAAAATATAAAGATGCTATTCTTTTTTTCAGAGTAGGAAGTTTTTATGAAATGTTTTTTAATGATGCAATTGAGGCAAGTAAGCTTCTTAATTTAACATTGACAAAAAGAGAAAATGTTCCAATGTGTGGGGTGCCTTATCATACTAGTAAGGAATATATAAGAAAATTAATTTTATTTGATAAAAAGGTTGCAATTTGTGAACAGGCGTCTAATTCTACTTCTGGAGGGCCTTTAGAAAGAGAGGTTGTTGAGGTAATAACTCCAGGTGTTATTATTGATGAAGATTTTTTAAATGATGATGTTAATAACTATTTAGTTGCTATTAGTGATTATAAAAATTATTATTCGTTTTCTTATATAGATTTATCTACTTCTAGTCTTGGGATAATGTTTTATGAGAATAGTTTTTTTGAAAAGCTTAAAAGGGATCTTGAAAAATACTCTCCTAAAGAGATAATAGTTTCTGAAAATTTTTATTATGAATATTCGGAGAAGCTTAATCTTAGTAAGTTTTTAATTAATAGGGTTCCTACTTGGCATCTTGATAAGGATATTGCAATAAAAACAATAAAGGAGCATTTTAATATACTTGGATTGAGTTCTCTTGGATTTGATGAGGAAAAGCCTTATTACATTTCAATTTTTCTCATTATAAATCATATAAAAAATAATTTAAAAAATTTATTAAGCAATATTGATAAAATAGATATTAATAATGATTCTTCGTATATGTTTCTTGATGATGTAACTCAGGTTAATCTTGAACTTGTGAAAAATAATAATGATTTTTCTTCTCAATATTCACTATATTCTGTGTTAAATGATTGCAAAACCGCAATGGGAAAGAGACTTTTGCGAGAATTTATTTTAAATCCAATTTTAAATATTTCTGAGATTAATGCCAGACTAGATCATGTTGAATTTTTTTGCAAAAATATTGGCTTAACTGTGACTTTAAGAGAAACTTTTATTAATATATGGGATATTGAGAGAATAATATCTAGGGTTCAAATGAAAAGATATATTAAAAAAGATTTTTTATTTATTGAAAAAGCCCTTTCTGTATTTTTTACGGTAAAAAAGTTATTCAATAAGCATAATTTTGATTATTGGAATTTTAATAAGTTTGAAGAGGATAGTATTTCTAAAGTTTATTTTTTAATAAATAGTGCAATTTCAAGCTCACCCGATGAGCTTATTAAGAGAGGTTATGATTTAAAGCTTGATAGTTTAAAAGATTTAAAGATTAATGCAAATAAATATATTGATAAATATCTTGAATCAGAGAGATTGCTTAGCAAGATCAATAACCTAAAGATTAGAAAAACTAACAATAGGGGATTATTTTTTGAAGTTACAAAGAGTAATTATGCTCAAGTTCCACCGCATTTTATGGAAAGTCAAGTTTTAAATTCTTCAAAAAGATATAAAACAGAAAAACTTATTTCTCTTGAAGTGGATATTAATAATGCTGAAGACAATTTGGTTGCTTTTGAGCAGGAAATTTTTGATGAAATAGCATCAAATGTTGTTAAGCATAATAAAGTTCTTAAAAAGGTTGCACAATTTTTTGCGTATATTGATTTAGTTGTTAACTTTGGTTATTTGGCAAAAAAAAATGAATATAAAAGACCTGTATTAACCCCCGGTAAGGAAATTTTTCTTGACAAGTCTAGGCATCCTGTTGTTGAGCATTATGTTAAAAACACTGAAATCTTTACTGAGAATTTTGTAAGGATTAATAAAGAAAGGTATTTTTGTTTAATTACTGGACCCAATATGGCGGGTAAATCAACTTATTTGCGCCAGGTGGCTTTAATTACTTTAATGGCTCATATAGGTTCTTTTGTTCCAGCTTCTAAAGCTGTAATAGGCATTACAGATAAAATTTTTTGCAGAATCGGAGCAAGTGATAACATTGCCAAAGGGGAATCCACTTTTTTGGTTGAAATGAATGAAACAGCTAATATTTTAAGAAATGCAACAGAAAAGAGTTTAATAATTATGGACGAGGTTGGAAGAGGTACTAGTACAAATGATGGGCTTGCTATTGCTTATTCTATTATAGAGCATATTTTAGAGTATATTAAAGCTAGAAGTTTGTTTGCCACGCATTTTCATGAATTGTCGTCTATTAATCATAAAGCTTTTATTAATCTTTCAATGAAAATTGAAAAGCAAGGTAATGATCTTGTTTTCTTAAGAGAGGTTGAAGAAAAACCATCTCTTAATTCTTATGGGATTTATGTTGCTCGCATAGCAGGACTTCCTTTAAGGGTAATAGATAGGGCTAATGTTATTTTAGAAAGTTTGCTTGACAGAAAGGGTAACTCTTTTTTGGAGCTTTGTCCCGGTGTTTCTTCTGATAGTAATGATAAAGAAGGCTTGGAAAATGACGCTGATGTTCATATTAAATTAAATGAGTATTTGGAGTTAAAAAATTTTATTTCTAACATAGATATTAATAATATTACCCCTTTTCAATCAATTGAGCTGTTAAATCAAATTATTTTAAAGGTTGTTTCTCAGTCCAGTTAGCATGAGTTATTTAAATGTTCTAAAGAGTATATTTTTACCTTTTTGTGTTTTTTGTGGACAAAGGTATGTATCTTCTAATGCTCTTTGTGACCAATGTAAGTCGCTTTTTAATTTTAAAATAAAATATAATGAAAATCTGATGTATTTTTTTGAATATAAAGAGCATTACAGATTTTTAATTTTGTCTTATAAGAGGGATGCTCAAAAGTCAATTGGTAGATTTTTAGCAAGTGGAATTGCTGAATGTTTAAATAATATTGATTTTGATCAAATAGTAACGGTTCCTTGTAGTTTTAAAAGAAAATTATTTTATGGTTTTGATCATATGGAATACATTGGTATTTTATTAAGCCGTTTTGGGTTTAATTATATAAATGTTTTTTCAAGGAAGTATGGAAAAAGCCAGAAGTTAATGAAGGGGAATCTCAGATTTAGAAATCTTGAAAATAAAATTAAATTAAGATCAAAATATAAAAATTTTCAATTTAAAAAGATTGTTTTGCTTGATGATATTGTTACTACAGGAGCATCTATGTGTATTTGTGAAGACCTTATTATGCAATTGGGAGCTTATAAGGTTATAAGGCTTTCGTTGGCCAAATCTTATAATTTGGTTTAATGTTGACATTATTTTTGCTAAGTGTTAATCTTGACTTAAGGTTTAGTTTATGTATTTAATAAGGTTCTTTTAAAAGAACCTTATTATTTTTAAGGATACAGTTGATTAAATGTTTTGACAAAAATAATGAAGTTTTTAATTTGATAAAAGATTTAACAAGGCGGTTAAATGTTGAGATATTAGAAATTAATATCTTTAGAAATAAAAATAATGGAAAAATTCAAATAGTTCTTTATAGTAAAAATTTTTCCTTAGGTATTGATTTGCTAACTGATTTGCATAAGATGATTTTATTAATTTTAGAAGCAAATCTTAAATATGGTTTTACTTTAGAGCTTTCTACTCCAGGAATAGATAGAAAAATAAAAAGTGACAGAGAGTTTAAAATTTTTGAAGGCAAAAAGATTAAATTGATGCTAGATAATGAATTTGAAGAGGGTTTTATATTAGAGTCAAAGCCAAAAAGTTTTATTTTTAAAACAGATAGCAAAGAAATAAATGTTTTTTATAGTGATGTTAAGAAGGCCAGATTAGTTTAAGGAGGAAGTTTGGATGATAAAGGGAACGGGGCATATGATTGTAAATATTGCAAACGATCGCAGCATGAGTATAGATTCTATTAGGAAAACAATTAAAGAATCAGTATTAATAGCTTATAAGAAGTATTTTGGAAGCAATGAGAATGCTTTTATTAAGTTTGATGATGATACGGGAGATTTGGCTGTTTATGCAAAAAAGAAAATTGTAAAAGAGGTAAAAGATTCTTTGCTTGAAATATTGGAAAAAGATATCTCAAAGGAAAATATTGTAGAAGGTGATTATGCTTACATTGAAATTAATCCTAAAGTTTTTGATAGGCTTTCTATTCAGGTTGCAAAACAAAGAACCAAAAATGACTTGCAAGGAATTGAGGATAATGAGATTTTATCAGAATTTAAAAGCAAGTTGAATAAGGTTGTTATTGGGTACGTTCAACAAAATAGAAATGGTGATCTTTATGTTAATCTTGGTAATACGGATGGTATAATTCCCAAGAAGTATCAGTCGCCAAGAGAAGTTTATAACCTTAATGATAAGATTAGAGTTTTAGTTTACAATGTTAAAAAGGGTAAAAATGGTATTGAAGTTATTCTTTCTAGAACTCATCCAAAGTTTATTGAAGAGCTTTTAGCGCTTGAAATTCCTGAAATTGAAGAAGGTATTATTAAAATTCATAAAATAGTTCGCGATCCGGGTTACAGAATTAAAGTTGCTGTTTATTCTGAGAAAGAAGAGATTGATCCTGTTGGTCCTTGTATAGGGCAAAAAGGAGTCAGAATTCAATCTATAATTAAGGAACTTGAAGGAGAAAAAATCGATATTATCCCTTATAGTAAAGATATTAAAGAATTTATAAAGGATTCTTTGACTCCTTCGAAGATAGAGCATGTTTATATTCTTGACGAGGATTTACATAAAGCTTTAGTGGTTGTTAGCGATGATCAGCTTTCTCTTGCTATAGGTAAAATGGGTCAAAATGTTAGGCTTGCTAATAGACTTCTTGACTGGGCTATTGATGTTAAAACTAGCAGTCAATTTGCAGAAATGAAAGCCAATTCAGAGTTTAAGCAAGAAACGCTTGAAATGTTTGATAAAGTTATGCAGGATGTTGTTGAAGAGGAACAATTTGAAGAGATTAGTAAAATAAGTGATCTTAAATTACTCGATTCTTCTGTGATTTCTAATTTATCAAAAGAGGGTCTTGATGATATTAACAATTTTTTACAAGCAGGTGAGGGAGTGCTTTTTAATCTTGGGGTAAGTTATGAAAAACAAGAAGAAATTAACAAAATATTAAAAGAGGGAATGATAATAATTGCTAATGACAATGATGAGTCTATGGAAAAGGTGGAAGAAGACGAAGAGCTTCTTTGTCCTGAATGTGGTGTTGTTATTAATGAAAGTATGACCTCCTGTCCGGGTTGTAAAATAGGGCTTAGTTTTGAGTTTGAGGAGGAATAGGTTTGTCGAAGAATATTGATGATATTAAAAATGAAGATGGTAAAAAAATTAAGATTATTAAGTTAAAAAAGAAGGTAGTAAAAATTGTAACGCATAATGATTTAAGTGGTAAAAGTGATTCAAACAGCTCTGTTGATTTGCATAAGTACAACAGCAAAGCTGAATATTCGCAAAACAGAGACAACAGAATTGGTAGATATTCGCAAAACAGGGATAACAGAACTGGCGGGTATTCGCAAAATAGGGACAACAGAACTGGCGGGTATTTGCAAAATAGAGACAACAGAATTGGCGGATATTCACAAATCAGAGACAACAGAACTGGTGGGTATTCGCAAAATAGGGACAACAGAACTGGCGGGTATTCGCAAAATAGGGATAACAGAGCTGGTGGGCATTCACAAAGCAGAGACAACAGAACTGGCGGGTATTCACAAAGCAGAGACAACAGAAATGGCGGGTATTCACAAAACAGAGATAGTTTAGCCTCTCAATACCAAGGTTTGGCAAAGAAGACATTTGTTGCTAAAAATAATTCTCAGAATAAATATACTACTTCTGTGTCTTTTAGAAGAGTTATAAAAACCAAAGTTCCTGTTATTGTTAGCAGTACATCTTCAACAGATTCTGAGAATAGTAAAGAGTTAAATCGTAAGCTTGGTGAGAAAAAGAAACAGCAACAAGAAAGTCAAAAAAGCTATAAGAGAAAAAAAGCAGAAACTGAGAGCAAGACAATTGAACAAAAAGTTTTTGAACAACTTCAAAAAAAGAAAAGAGAAAATTTAGCTAATCCTGTCCCAAAGTCAATTGACATTATGGGTAGCATTACTGTTTCTGATCTTGCAAGAAAGATGAATTTAAAATCTTCTGATTTGATTGCTAAATTAATGGCTTTGGGTGTAATGGTGACTATTAATGAAAAAATAGATTCTGATACAGCAACTATTTTAGTTGAAGAATATGGTTCAAAAGTTAATGTTGTTTCTATTTATGATGAAACGGTTATAGAAGAAGAGGTAGAGGATCAAAGCAAAAGAATTGAAAAGCCCCCTGTTATTACAATAATGGGTCATGTTGATCATGGCAAGACCAAACTACTTTCTGTGCTTCAAAATATAGATATAAATCAAACAGAGTCTGGTGGTATTACTCAGCATATTGGAGCTTATACTATTGTTTATAATGGTCGAGAAATAACATTTTTAGATACTCCTGGTCATGAAGCTTTTACCATGATGCGAAGTCGTGGGGCTCAGGTTACAGATATTGTTGTTCTAGTTGTGTCAGCAATTGATGGTGTTATGCCTCAAACTATTGAGGCCATTAATCATGCAAAAGAAGCAAATGTTCCAATTATTGTTGCTATAAATAAGATTGATTTGCCAGATTCAAATCCCGATAAGATTAAACATCAGCTTTCAGAATACGGCTTAGTATCTGAAGATTGGGGGGGAGACACTATTTTTGTGCTGATTTCTGCTCTTAAAAATATAGGAATTTCTGAACTTCTTGATATGATTCTTTTACAGTCAGATATGATGTTATTAAAAGCTAACCCATCCAAAAGAGCTATTGGAAAAGTACTTGATGCTAAGATTGATTTGGGACGCGGAATAGTTTGTTCTGTTATTATTGAAGATGGAACCCTTTATGTGGGAGATTCTTTTGTGGGTGGAGCGTGTTATGGTAAAGTTAAGGCATTAATTAGCGACAAGGGTATTCCTGTTAAAAGTGTTGGCCCTGCTAAAGCTATTAGTGTTTTAGGATTTTCTTCGATGCCTCAGGCCGGAGACCCTTTTCAAGTAACTAAAACTGAAAAAGAAGCAAAATTGATCAGCTCCAAAAGGCAAGATCTTAAAAAATATGAATCTTCCAAAAATGTAAAGAAAGTCACCATGTTAAATCTTTATGATTCAATCAAAGAAGGAACTCTTAAAGAGCTTAAAATAATTTTAAAAGCAGATGTTCAAGGCTCAGTCGAAGCTTTAAAGAATTCTCTTGAAAAATTAACAAACGATGAGGTTAGAGTAAGAGTTGTGCATTCATCAGCAGGGGTAATAACTGAAACAGATATTAGTTTTGCTTCAGCAAGCGATGCTATTGTTATTGGATTTCATGTAAGGCCTACTGCAAAAGCTCAAATATTAGCAGATCAAGAAAAAGTTGAGATTAGAAAGTACAATGTTATTTATGATGCTATAAATGATGTTAAGTCAGTTCTTGAGGGAATGCTTGAGCCAGATGTTGAGCAGCAGTTTATTGGTTTTGCTGAAGTGAGAGCTGTAATAAATGTTCCTAAAATTGGAGTAATAGCTGGCTGTTATGTTTCTAGGGGTCTAATAAAGCGAGATGCGATTACCAATGTAATGAGAGATGGTTTGCAGATTCATTCTGGAAAAATATCATCTTTAAAGCGATTTAAAGATGATGTTAAAGAAGTTGCTGAGCAATATGAGTGTGGTGTTGTGATTGATAATTATGCTAATATTAAAGAAGGAGATATAATTGAAGCATTTGAGATAAAAAAGGTGAAAAAATCTTTTAAAACTTAGTATTGTTTTATTTATATGTGTTTATGTATAAGAATATAAAAAAGTTTAAACTTGAAAGTTTTATTGCTCAAGAAATTGGCAATTTAATAGTAAGTGGGGGGATTAAAGATCCCAGAATTCATTCATTTTTAACCGTGGTTAAAGTGGAATTTTCAAAAGATTTAATAAATGCCAAAGTGTTTGTGGGCTCTATTAAGGAAGGTGCTTCTTTGGATAATGCAGTTAAAGCTTTAAATAATGCTAAGGGATTTATTCAAGGTCAAATTATTAAGCGAATTAAAGTTAGAAATACTCCTAAATTATTATTTGTTAAGGATGATTCTCTTTCCAAATCATTTTATGTTAATAAATTAATTGAAGGATTAAATACTACAAGAGAGAATTAAATTTGGAAAATGGATTCCTTTTAATTAATAAGCAACAAGGTAAAACTTCTTTTGAAACTCTTTTTCCTATAAAAAAATATTTTAATACAAATCGTGTTGGGCATGCTGGCACGCTTGATAAATTTGCAAGTGGAATTTTGATTGGTCTTGTAGGAAAATATACAAAGCTTTCAAGTTATTTTACTTCTTTAGATAAAGAGTATGTAGCAGAATTTAGATTTGGATTAGAAACAGATACTCTTGATCCTAATGGAAGGATAGTTAGTAAAACTAATTATATTCCTAATTTAGAGGATATAGATTTAAAGCTTAAAGATTTTGTAGGAGAGATTTATCAAAGTCCCCCTAGATTTTCTTCTGTGCATATTGATGGTAGCAGAGCCTATAAACTTGCTTTGAATGGAAAGTTTTTTGAAATTAAAAAACGAAGAGTGACTATTTATAATATTCAAAGATTAAGTTATGATTTTAGTTCTTCTTTGCTTAGTTTAAAAATTAGCTGTTCAAAAGGTACTTATATTAGGAGTATTGCAAGGGATTTGGCTTATTCTCTAAATTCTTGCGCTTATGTTAGCAATTTAAAAAGAACCAAAGTGGGTATGTTTAGATTAAAAGATTCCACATTGTGTGAAAATTTGAGTAAAGCTTACTTAATTAGTCTAGAATCTTTAAAAAGTTTTGAAAAAGTTTACATTGATTCTAATAAGATAAATCTTGTTAAAAATGGTGTTTATGTTGAAATTAAAATCAATATTAATGAATTTAAGATTTTAAAATCCAGAGAGGAGAAAATATTAGCAGTAATTCAAGGATTGGGTTTGAATAAATATAAATATGTTATTATATTTTAATTTTAAATTGTTTTTTAAACAGTTTAAAAATTTATTCTTAAAAATAACTAGAAAAGGATAAATTGCTTTTGTTATTTTTAAGAAAAAATATTATAATCTATCATAGTAAGTTTAAATTATGGCAATGGGTTTGTTAGAGCTTTGCTATAATGGTATAGGAGTTGCTTTATGATAGATAAAAAGCAAAAGCAAAAAATAGTTTCTGAATTTGGAAAAAATGAAAGCGATACTGGTTCTGTTGGAGTTCAGATCGCACTTATTACAGGTAGAATAAAGTATTTAACTGAACATTTAAAGATAAATAAAAAAGATCACAGTTCAAAAAGAGGCTTGTTAAAGTTGGTAGGGCAAAGGCGAAGTTTATTGCGATATTACCAGAAAAAAGATTTAGAAGCTTATAGGATGTTAATATCTAAACTTGGTCTTAGAAAGTAAAAAAGAGGTTGAATTTTGAAGAAAATATTAAAGTTGAAAATAGGCAGAGACGAGTTAGTGTTTGAGACTGGATTGATGGCTAAGCAGGCTAATGGATCGGTTCTTGCAACTTATGGGGGATCTTCGGTTCTTGCAACTGTTTGTTGTTCAAGTAATGTAAGAGAAGATTTAGATTTTGTCCCGCTTTCTGTTGAATATAATGAGAAATATTATGCAGCTGGTAAAATTCCGGGAGGATTTATCAAAAGAGAGGGAAAGCCAAAGGATAAAGAAATACTTGTTTCCAGGCTAATAGATAGGCCAATGAGGCCTCTTTTTGACAAAAGATTTGGTCGAGAAATTCAAGTAATTCCTACGACTTTAGCTACAGATCAGCTCAATCCTCCGGATATTGTTGGAATGAATGCTGCTTTTACAGCAGTTTTTTTGTCAGATATCCCGTTTAACGGTCCAATTGCAGCTGTTAGAATGGTTTATTTGAATGGTAAGTTTATAGTAAATCCTTCGTTTGAAGAGATTCATGATTCTGACCTTGATATTGTTGTTGCCGGAAGTTTAAATGGAATTACTATGGTAGAAGGTGGTGCTAATGAGGTTAGTGAGGATATTTTGCTCTTAGCAATAGACAGTGCGCATGAATATATTAAACAAATTTGCAATGCTCAAAAAGAATTTTTAGATATTGTAGGGGAAAAGGAAAAACTTCCTTTAGCTTTTGAAGAAAAAATATTTGAATTTAAAGAGGAGCTTAGGGATTTTATTTATGCTGAGCTTAAAGAAGCTTGTTTTGTTAAGGGAAAGCTTAATAGAGATAAAGCTATAACTTTGCTGCGAAATAAATCTTATGAGCATTTTTCTTCTCTTGAAAAATTGACTGATAGTAATGAATCTCTTTTTCATAAAGCCTTTGATGATTTTGAGAAGGAGATTGTTAGAAATTCTATTCTTAACGATAATATTAGAACAGACGGCAGAACTCCTAATGAGATAAGAGATATTATTTCAGAAGTTGATATTTTAAGTAGAACTCATGGATCTGCACTTTTTACAAGAGGAGAGACGCAGGCTTTAGCGGTAACTACTCTTGGCACAAGCATTGATGAGCAAATAATGGATGATATTGATGGTGATAAGCGTCTTAATTTTATGCTCCATTATAATTTTCCACCATTTTCAGTTGGCGAGACTGGTAGACTTATGACTGGCAGGCGTGAGATTGGCCATGGTCATTTAGCTCAAAGAGCTTTAGAATCAATGGTTCCTGAAAAAAATGATTTTCCTTATACTATTAGGGTAGTTTCTGAGATTTTGGAATCTAACGGATCTTCTTCAATGGCTACTGTTTGTGCTGGGAGCATGTCTTTAATGTCAGCAGGGGTTCCTGTTAAAGGGCAAGTTGCAGGAATAGCTATGGGGCTTGTTAGCGAAGGGGATAAATATGTAGTTTTAAGTGATATTCTTGGAGAAGAGGATCATTTAGGTGATATGGACTTTAAAGTGGCTGGTACAAAAAATGGAATTACTGGATTTCAAATGGATATTAAGATTGAAAATGTTACTAAAGATTTAATGAGAGATGCTCTTGAGCAGGCAAGAATAGGCAGAATGCACATATTGTCTATTATGAATACTGTAATTTCTAATTCAAGAGTTGGTATATCTAAGTATGCTCCCAAAATTGTTCAACTTCAAATTGACATTGACAAGATATCTCTTGTGATAGGATCTACTGGAAAAACTGTTAAGGCTATAACAGATGAATTTGAAGTTAAGGTTCAAATTGAGCAGAATGGAAAAATCATTCTTTTTGGGGATGATGATTTTAAGATGCAAAAGGCTAAAGAAAAAATAGAGAGTATTGTAAGAGAACCAAAGATAGGCGAAATTTATGAAGGAACGGTTAAAAAGATTAATAGCTTTGGGGCTTTTATTGAACTTACTCCTTCAAAGGAAGGATTTTTAAGTACTCGTTTGAAACCCAGAGATAGTAAGTATGGTTCTGGAAGATTTGGGAGTGGTAATAGATATTCTAGATTTGGTGGTGGTGCAGATAATATAAGGGGTAATGCAGCGTTAGTCCGACCTCCAAAATTAGAAGAAGGTCAGCGAATTAAAGTTAGAATAATTGATATAGACAAATTTGGGAAAATTGATCTTGAAATTGTTAGAGATAAAGATTATTAAAATAATATGAAATTTGTTTTTAATAATTTATTTAAAGGTTATTTTCTATGTTTTGTCTTATTTTTTTCTTGCCTTACTACAAATAGATCTATTCAAGATTCTCATATTAGAGGCATTTTAGAGAAAAAAAAAGAAACAGCCATTATTGATAATAATAACGACGATCTTGAGAGTAAATTTAAAAGAGACTATTTGATAGGATTAAAAGACAATGAATCTTTTTTTCTTAGTGATGCTTTTTTAAAGGAAAATAATTTTTATTTTAAAAAAGCCAGAGAAAGTTATGCTAAAAAAAATATTGGCTTGACAAATTATTATTTGAATAAAATAGCGGCTAATGAGAATCAGCATAGCAGAGAATTGCTAGCTAAGGCGAATTTGTTTTTTGGATATGTAAATTATGAGAATGGTTTTTATGATCTTTCCGAATATAATTTTGATCTATTTTTAAAAGACTATAAATATTCTCATGCCAGTTTAAGATCAGCTGAATTAAAATATCTTGCTAAAGAAAAATCGGATGCAATTTCTGCATTTAAAGAGATTAATGAATTTTCTATATCAGGTTATGATAAAGAGATTTATGATTTTTTAAGTAATAAACTTGGAGTAAGTCATTTAAACTTAGAGTCTTTAGGATTTCTTGACAATAGCGTTTTTGATACATTTGTCTTTAATGACAATATATTTGTAACTAATATATTGGGAGGGCTTTTAAGATATAATATTAAAAAAAATGATTGTAGAGTCTATCTTAAGGATAAAAAAAGCATTTTTTTAAATGGCATTAGGGGTTTTGCGGATTATAATGGAGCAATTTATATTGGCGGTAAAAATGTTATTTATTATATAGATGATATTGATGGAGATTTAAAGCAAATAAATGTTCCCGATAATGCTGATTTTAGCAATGTGCAAGTTTTGCTTGGTGTTAAAAATGGAATATTTGTTGGTACTCTAAATTCTGGGTTATGGTTTTATGATTTAAAAAATTGGAAAAATATACCGCTTGGATCTAATAAAATTTCTTCACTGTACTTTGATAGTTTAAAAAATTTATTATTAGTTGGAACAGTTGACAAGGCCATTTATAGTATTAATGTCGATAACCTGAAAAAGGTCAAACATTTGGATTTTTTTAGCAAGAATGATAATGAAAAAAATATTAATTTTATAAAAGAATATAAAGATAGTTATTTTGTTGGAACATATGGTGGGGGTCTTTTTGAATTAAATTTAAATAAAAATAGCTATAAAAAGCACGTTATTGCCAATAATATTGATGTTAATTATTTTATGGATATGGAGATTAAAGGTGAAAAGTTATTGTTTGCAACCTTTGATCATGGGTTATTGATTTATGATTCTGAAAATGACAATTGGGATTATTTTGGACCCAATAATGGACTTCTTAATTTGAATTTAATAAAAGTTTCTAAATTTGAAAATTATGTCATATTGGGTACTCTTAATAACGGTTTGGTTTTTGTAAATGAAAATATTAAAAAACAGTTATGAGTCTTACATAATTACTGAATTTTTTAAATATTTTTTAATTACGTTTTTATTTTTCTTTTTCGTATTTTTTATAAATCAAATTTTATTCTTTATGAGAATACTTCTTCAAAATTATGTTCCCTTTTTTAAGGCTTTTATTTTTGTTATATATTCTCTTCCTATGGTGATTGCGCTTTCTCCCCCTTTTGCTTCTTTGATTTCAGTAATTCTTACTATTCATAAATTCAAGCTTCACAATGAAATTTTAGCTTTTCGTTCAATTGGCATATCAATTTTTGATTTACTTGTCCCATTTTTTAAATTGGGAGTAGTTATTGTTTTTGTATCTTTTATATCCAATGATATTTTACTTCCACTTGGATCTATTGGTAGGTTAAAAATTTTTAATGAAATAAAAGAAGAAGTCCCCCATTTGATATTAAAGCCTTATTCAAGCAAACAGTATGGAGATTTGATTTTTGTTTCTGGTGAAAAATCGGAAAATGGATATAAGAATGTAACTTTTTTTGATAACACTGGGCTTAAGGGTTTTGATAGAATATTTATGGCAAAAAATCTTGATATTAGAAAAGAAAATTTTCAAGTATATTTTATTTTAAATGATGTTTTATCTATTGCTTTAACGGACAGTGAGAGTGGATTTTATGATTATTTTTATGCAGATAAGATGAAATATTCAATCGATCAGGTTACATTTAGCGATAGTTTTTTATTAAATTATGTAACTCCTTCTCAAATGAGCATGAGGGATGTTATAAAATTAATTAAAAAGCAAAATAATTTAATTGCAGATTCAAATATAAAAAATAATCTAGAAGGAGACTTTTTAAGTTTAAATTTTTCAAATCTTTATTTAAATTATTTATACAATCAAAACTATTATGTAGATGAATCTTATTTTTTTGAAAATTTAAACTATATGTATAATTTAAATTTAAATTTTAAACCCTATCAAGATAGAAGCATGAAGCAAAATTTGGCTCTTTTTAATCTTGAATTTTTCCAAAAAATTAGTTTGCCGCTTTCAGTTTTATTTTTCATTTTTTTGGCTTTTTCAATGGGAATGTATTCTAATAGGAAATATTCTATTATTCTCGAGCTTGTAATTTCAATTATTGTTTGTGTTTTTTATTGGGTAATGTTTATTGGTGGAAAAGTTTATACTGTGCAGTATGCACCAAATCCTATTATTGTTACTATTTTGCCCAATTTAATTTTAGTTGTTGCAGGAGCAATACTCTTTTTGAGATTGTTAAAAAAATGAAAATAGATAAGCTTTTTGTAAAAAGTATCATTCTTACTTTTTTTTCCATGAACTTACTTTTCATGATTTTAATTATGCTTGGTGATTTATTTGTCAATCTTCTTAATTATCTTGAAAAGAATATTGGTCTTAAAGATATTCTTTATATTTATTATTTATATTTGCCAAAGGCGTTCTCAGATGGTGTGGCTTTATCTTTTCTTTTTGCTATTTCGAATCTTATTGGCAATCTCTCTATGAGAAATGAAATAATAGGTCTTTTTAGTTGTGGAGTTCCACTTACCAGGATATTAAGACCAATCATTTTAATTAGTATATTTATTTCAGTTGTTCTTTTCTTTTTTGATAATTATTTAGTAATAGATACTGTAGCAAGAAGAGATATTCTTATTAAAAATAGCATTGGCAATAGTGGATCTGGCGATAAAACTATAATAATAAGAGATCTTGCTAGAGAAATTTATAATATTAAGTCTTATGATATTGATGAGAATACTTTTGTTAACTTGATGATTATAATTAAGGATAGTAAAGATGAGTTTCAAACAAGGTATGATATAAATAAAGCTGAATGGAAAGATAATAAATGGAAGCTTTATGGTATTAGAGAGTTTGTTAAGGTTGGTAGAAAAATTAAAGAGAATGCCTACGATGTTCTTGATGGGACAGGAATTATTAAGCTGGCGCCTGATTACATAAGAACCATGATGCTCTCATCAAAGGCATTAAATTTTACTAAACTTATTAATTGGATAAGTTTTCTCAAAACCGAACGTTTAAATTATTATGATGCATTGTTTGATTTGTTAAATAGGGTGTTTTTTTCATTTAGATTAATTCTTCTTAGCTTTACTGTTGGGTTTATTGCCCTTGCCCTTAAAAAAAATATTTTTATACTCAGTCTATTAAATAGCATTGCTTTTGCTGTTGTATATGTCATTTCTATTGTAATTTTTAATTTTTTAGCGGATCTTGGTTATTTGCATATATATGTAGCAAGCTCTTTTACAACTATATTTTTTTTGATTATCAATTTTTTTGTTTATAGGATTGTTAGGAAATAATATATATAAAATAATTATTTGGGATATTTATATGTTTAGTGTAATCAAAAGTGACAAATATTCTAATGCAAGGGTTGGATTTCTCAATCTTCCTCATGGCAGAGTAGATACTCCTTGTTTTATGCCGGTTGGTACTTTAGGGGCAATGAAAGGATTAAAGCATGCTATTCTTGAGAAGTTAAAATGCAATTTGATGCTTGCAAATACTTATCATTTATATTTAAGGCCAGGGATTAAAACTATTGAAAAATATGGCGGTCTTCATAATTTTACAACTTGGAATAAAAATTTTTTAACCGATTCGGGTGGATTTCAGGTGTTTTCTCTTTCTGGTTTGAGAAAAATTGATCTAAAAGGTGTACATTTTAAATCCCATCTAGATGGGTCTTATCATTATTTTACTCCTGAGGGAGTATTTGCTATGCAAGAAGTTTTTGGCAGTGATATTATTATGCCACTTGATATTTGCAGTTCTTATGGGATTGATTATAATGAAGCCAATTTATATACAAATATCACAACCAATTGGGCTCGCAGCACATTAAAATCTTATAAAAACAGAAAAGAGGGATATAATGGACTTTTATTTTTAATAACTCAGGGAAATTTTTTTAAAGATTTAAGGAAAAGAAGCATCAATGATATATTGGAATTAGATAGTCCAGGTATTGCCATCGGAGGCATTTCTGTTGGAGAACCAAGAGAGAAATATTTAGAAATTCTTGAATATAGTTCTTTATTGATACCAAAAGAAAAACCAAGGTATGTAATGGGTATTGGCACTCCCCAGTATATACTTGATGCCATATATTACGGCATTGATATTTTTGATTGCGTTAATCCTGCAAGAATTGCTAGGCATGGGTCTCTTTTAACAGATAATGGGGTGATGCGCATTGGTAGAAAGGAGTATAAGGATGATACTTCCCAGGTGGAGAAAAATTGCGACTGTACTTTATGTACAAGGTATTCAAGAGGATATTTAAGACATTTGATAAAATCGAAAGAGCTTTTTGGAATAGTTTTGGCAAGTGAGCATAATATTCACTATATGTTTCGGTTGATTTCAAAGATCAGAACCGCAATTCTAAATGATAATTTTTTAAACTTTAGAACTGCATATTTAAAAAAGTATGAAGAGGGAAATTTTGATGAATAAATATGTTGTTTCTACAATTTTGGTCATGATTTCCACTTTTTTTTCAAGAATAATGGGCTTTGTAAAGATAAAAATTTTCTCTTATTATTTTGGCGCAAATCTCGATGCTGATATTTTTAACTATGTTTTCAATATACCTAATAATTTGCGCAAAATTCTTTCAGAGGGTGCAATGACTTCGGCTTTTTTACCTGAATTTACACATGAAAAAAATAAATCGCACGAAAAAGCTGTTTCTTTTTTTAGAACTGTTATAACTTTTAATGTTATTTCCATTGGGTTAATTGTTTTAGTTATGATTATTTTTGCAAAGCCTATTATATATTTTATATCTTATTATAGGGGGGAGAACTTAATTTTTGCAAGTTCTGTATTTAGGTATTTGGTATTATATATCTTGCTAATAAGTCTAGCATCAATTTTCGTATCTATTCTAAATTCATATAAAATTTTTTTCATTCCTTCAGTTTCGCCTATTATGCTTTCTTTTGGAATAATATTGAATATATTCTTATTTTATAGTCGTTTTGGAATATATAGTGCTGTTATTGGCGTAATTTTTGGGGGATTTTTACAATTTTTGATTCCGTTTGTAAATTGCCTTATGATTGGTTTTGTATGGAGGCCATCATTTTATTTTAAAGAAAAAGTATTTTTAAATTTTTTAACCAGATGGCTTTGTATGATTTTTGGATTTTCCATTTCAATTGTTACTCAGCAGATTTCATTTGCATTGGCGTCTACTCTTGATATAGGAAGTGTTTCTATTCTTAGTAATGCTGTGGTTTACTATCAGCTTCCTGTAGGAATTTTTTATATTTCTATTGCAACAGTAATTTTCCCTAAAATGGCAGAGTATGCTGTTTTGGGGAATGATATAAAATTAAATGCTCTTTTAGTGGATGGAATTAAAATTTTATTGTTAATTTTTATTCCAGTCTCTTTTTTAATGTTTATTTGGTCTGATCATATTTTAAATTTATTTCTTATGGGGGGTAAGTTTTCGATTTATGATACTCAAAAAACGGCGGGTGTTTTGAAATGTTTTCTTTTAGGTTTACTTTTTTATTCAATGTTTGGTTTTTTCCAAAAATATTATTTTTCTATTCGTGATGCAAAAACACCATTTTATTTTAGTGTTTTATTTTCTATTCTTGATATTGCACTTTCTTTTTTTGGTATTAATTATTATGGTTTGAATGCTTTAGCATTAGCTCAATCTATTTCTTTTATGATTTGTGTAATTGTTTTTTATTTCATAATTTTAAAAAGTGGAGTTAAAATTGATTTAATTGAGATTTTATTTGTTCTTTTAAAGGCAATTATTACGCTTTTTCCTTTATATATTATTTATTTCTTTTTTGAAAAGTTTCAGTGGGATGTGGGATTTAGTTTTAAAAATCTTTATTGTTTAATTACAGCCGGAATTGTTAGTATTTTTATTTTGTTTATTTGTTATTCTATTTTAGGAATAAATAAGCTTTTTAGGGTTATTAGAAGGAATGCTTTATGAAATACTTTGATTTTTTATTTTTTTTACTTATTTTTAATGTATATGCTCAAAATGTTAACTCTCCAACTCTTCCTAGTCCCCCTTTGTTGCCCGAGATTACAGAAAATAAGCTTGTTGAGAGAGAAAATTCTTCTAAGGGCGAGAATTTTTCTAATATTGGTTTAGATGGTAAGTATGTTAATGATACAATTCTTTATGGACTTGATAGTCAAGTTACAAGCATTATAAAAGCTCTTAAAAAATCAAGCGATAGTCAATATAATTTATCTCTTAAAAAAAGACTCGAGAAAACTTTTAATGCTGAGATTAAAAAGGAAATACTTGAATTGTTTATTTTTCTTAAGTATTCAGGGGGCATTGATACAGCAAATTATATTCTTGAAAATTATGAGAGTAAGAGATATTCAAATGCTTTATTTGGCTTGGCAATTTCTTATCTTAAGGAGTTTGATGATAAAGAGAAATTAAAAAAAACTCTTATTGACATTCTTGAAAATAAAGAGGGTAATATGGTATCTATTGCAGCTTATTACTTAGGAGAGCTTAATTCTCTTGAGTATTCTAAAAATATGATGGAAGTTTTTGAAAAATATTCTGGAAATGATGGTACTAGAAGAGAAATACTTATTGCTCTTGGAAAAATGATCGCTGTTGATTATCAGGATAGAATTTATGAAATTTCGTTAGATAATTACGAGGGTCCATCAATTAAGGCTGCTGCAATAGAAGCGTTGTCATATATTGCTCCAGATAAAGTAACTACAAATGCTGATTTGTATCTTCAGAGTAATAACAATAATTTAAATGTTAAATTGGCTATTATTGCTTCTTTGTCCAAAGATCCTTCTTTAAAGTCTAAAGAGATTTTACAAGGATTTTTAAGAGATTCTGATGATAATATTAGATTTAAAGCTATTAATGCAATCAAAGGACATAAGGACTCTTCAGCAAAAGATATTTTGATTTATAAGCTTAAAAGCGATCCATCTCTTAAAGTTAGGGAGGCCTCTGCTAAGGCTTTAATTGATATGGATCTTGGGGACATTGAGTTGAAAAACATTATGTTTGATTTTAAGATTGATAATAATTTTAAAATTTCAATGTTTAGTTACCTTTTAGATAAGAATTCCCTAAAAGCATTGTCAATTGCTTTAAAAATTGTTAACAAAGAAAATGTTAATAGACCTTCAAATGTTTTAAAAGGCATTGCTTCAATGTTGGCTGGCAAAAAGGGTAATTTTGATAATTTTTATTCTAAAATCATTGACAGTAAAAATGTTGATTTAAAGCATTTTGCATTAAAAGGAGCTGTTTATAATAAATCTTCATCGCTTTCTTATAAACTTAAAAAAATTAAAAGTGAAACGAACTCTCAATATATTAAAATGCTTTTAAAAGATTATTGATTATTAATAATCCGCTAGCATATTAGCATTAGTACAAAATTTTAAAATTTCTTTGGCTACTTCTGATTTTTCCATTTCTGGCAGTTCTTTTGTGCTTTGTTTATTTATTATATAAACTTTGTTTAAGTTTGACCCAAAATATTTAAGTTCATTTGCAATGATAAAGTCCAAATTTTTATTTTTCAATTTTTCTTTAGCTTTTTGAATTAAATTTTTAGAATCCTCAGCGCAAAATCCAACAACAATTTGGTTTTTAAGCTTATTGTGTCCCACGTGTTTGATTATGTCAGGATTTTTTACTAATTTTATATATAATTCATTGGTTTTATTTTTTTTAATTTTACTACTTAAAATGTGTTTGGGTTTAAAATCGGCAACAGCTGCAGCCCCAATTATTATTTCAAATTTATTATATATCTTGAGAACCTCTTTGTACATTTCCATTGCAGATTTTATTTTTATAATATTGACACCTTCAGGCTCATTTTCATTGGTTGGTCCTGTAATAATTGTAACTTGGGCTCCTAGTTTGACAGCCTCTTGTGCTAAGCAAAACCCCATTTTTCCCGTTGATGTATTTGAAAAATAGCGAATTGGATCTATTAATTCTTCAGTTCTGGATGCTGTGATAAGTATTTTTTTGTTTTTAAGGTAGTAATCTTTTTGATTAAATTCATTCAATATTATTTTTATAATTTTGTCTTCATTTTTAAGGCGCCCTAAAGCATTTGATGAGCAAGCCAGAAATCCTTTATCAGGCTCAATGAATTTATAATGATAGGCTTTAAGCTTTTTTATATTTTCTTTTAAAATAGGGTTTGAATACATTGCACTATTCATTGCTATTGCAAAATAAGTAGGAGCTGTGCTTGCAGATATTATTGTAGTTAATGCATCATCAGCAATTCCTGATGCAATTTTAGATATTGTGTTGTAGGTAGCAGGAATAATAAGAATTAGATGTGCCCATTTTGCAATTTTTATATGCTCAACCTTGTTATGATCTAAATTCCATAAACTAGTAATTATTTTGTTCTTAGAAATGGCTTCTAAAGTTAATGGAGTAATAAATTTAGTTGCATTCTGTGTCATTATAACTTTAACGTCATATCCTAATTGAACTAAACTAGAAACTATGTATACGGATTTGTAAGCGGCTATGCCTCCACATATACCAATTAATATATGTTTATTTTTATTCATATAATTTATATTATATAATATACATTATATTTGAATTTATAAATTTTGATGTCCCTTTGTTAAGGTTGTTTTAAATGAGAAATAGGATTTTGTACGCTGTATTATTTTATGTTTTTATGTTTTTCTTGTGGTTTTGTTTTGCCTATTTTATTGACACATCAGCTACTATATTTAATATTCCTTTGTGGTTTTTTGGGTCAGGAATTTTATTTCCCGGTATAAATTTTTTTTTGGTTTGTTTTTTTATTTTAGTAATTAGTAAAACTTAATACATTATCGATAATTTTTTTTAAAAAAAAATAAAAAAAAGAAATAGAGGTAGATTTTTATTGTTAAATAAATACTTTCTTGCAAATCGAAATATTAATTTTATTGTTATGGCTTTGTTATTTTCGTCTAGCTATATTAGTGCTAGTAGTTTTATTTCTGGGCCTTCTGCTGTTTATAAGTATGGGTTATCTTTTATATTATTAGCTACTATACAAATTCCCACAACTTTAATTGTTTTTATTATTGTTGGTCAGAGATTAAATTGCGAATCAAAAAAAATTAATGCAATTAATATTATTGATTATATTAGGCATAGATATGAAAGTGATTTTTTAGCGCTAATGAGTGGATGTGTATTGATTTTTTTTTCAATGTTTTTGATTTCTGCTCAATTAATAGGTGGTGCTAAGCTTATAGAAGTTTTTTGGGGTATTGATTACGCAGTTGGTCTTTTGTTTTTTGCCTTATTAGTTTTTATTTATGTATTTTTTGGTGGCTTTAAGGCAGTAGCTTATACAGATTTGATTCAAGGATTTTTAATGCTAGTTTCATCTGTTATTTTGTTTTCCAAGATGCTAGATTTGGGAGGGGGTATTAATAATTTATTAAAAACAGCAACATCTAGTTTAGATAAAAACCTTTTACTTCCTTCAAATGTTGACCTAAAGCCACAATATATAATTTCTTTTTGGATATTGATAGGAATAGGAATATTAGGGCAGCCCCAGATTATTAATAATTTTATAGCATTTAAAGATGAGAATGCTATAAAATTATCTCTTCCCATTTCTACCTTTATTATCAGCTTTTTAATTGTTTTGATGCATTTGATAGGGTTTTTTGCTGTTATTCTTTTTCCGGATTTAAATCCAAATGATAAAGTTGTTTTAAATGTAGCTTTAAAAGTTTTAAGTCCTTTTTATTGTTTTATGTTTTTTATGGGGCTTTTATCTGCAATAATGTCTACGGTAGATTCAAATTTGCTCTTAATGACATCTGTTTTAATAAAGTCAATATTTATTTATAAAAAAGATTTAAAAGAAGATATAAAGGTTAGCAGGGTAATAATGATTTCTAATATTTTTTTTATTTTAATAATACTTATATTTTCTCTCTTTCCTCCTAATTTCTTATTCTTTGTTAATATTTTTGCTTTTGGGGCTTTGGAAGTTTCATTTTTTCCCATTATTGTTTTTGGACTTTATTTAAATTTTGTAAGTAAAATGGCGGCTTTTGCTTCTATGTTTTTAGGTTTAATACTTTATTTGTGCATTTTATTCTTTGGTTTAAATATTTGGTTTTTTCATCCCGTTTTTCCATCATTTTTTGTTTCTATATTTACGTTTTTAATAGTTAATTTTTTTTGTAAAAAAAATATTAAGGCTTGTTAGGGATATTTTTTGCATTTGGATAAGTATATTCTTTTAGAAGTACTTGCTAATGATAATGGCAAGCGACTAGATTCAATTTTAATTAAAATTTTGAATTTTTCAAAGATTCAGATAATAAAACATATTAGAAAGGGTGATATTAGGTTAAATGGCCTAAAATCACATTTTTCATGCAGAGTTTGTAAGGGTGATAAAATTTATTTATATAAATCTTTAGCCCAAAGTTTGAACTTAATCATGGATGAATGCTTTAAAAGCAATATTGATTTTGAATGTATTCGAAAAAGAATAATTTATGAGGACAGCGATTTACTTGTTTTAGATAAGCAAAGAGGCATTTTAGTTCATGGAGGCAAAAATTCTCTTGATTTTTTAGTGAATGCTTATCTTTTAAGTCAAAATTTAAGATCTCTAAGCTTTAAACCTTCGGCAGTTCATAGGCTTGATAGGAATACCTCTGGTATTATTATTTTTGCAAAAAATATAAATACTGCAAGAAAGTTAAGTGAGGCATTTAGTGGTGGATCTATAATTAAAAAATATTTTGCAATACTTTTAGGGGAGGTTAAGTCAACTGTTGTTTATAAAAATCATTTATTTAGAAATAAAAGGTTGAGAAAAACTTTTGTTTTAGAGGATAAGGGGATTGTTAATGCAATTACAAAGGTTAATCCAATATTATCTTCCAAAAGAGCTACTCTTGCTGAGATTGTTATTGAAACAGGTTTTACTCATCAAATAAGGTCTCAGTGTTCCTTTAACAAGCATCCTTTAATTAATGACAAGAAATACTGTGATAAATTTAAAAAAAGCAATTACTTTTTACATGCTTTTTTGGTAAAATTTAATGGAACATTCTTTAAAAAGAATGAATTTTACTCTAAGCCTAGTTTAGAATTTTTAAAGCAAGTAAAAGATATTTTTGATGTCTATGAATTTTCAGAATTTTTCAAGTAATTTTTTTTTAAAAAAAATATTAGGCAAGGTTAAAAATCTTGCAACTAGTATTAAACATAAATTTGTTAGAGTGAAGGTGTATGCATTAGTAGGATCTGCTGGAACTGGTAAGAGCTTTAGATCACATTTGGTAGCAGATAAATATTCAATACCTTTAATCATTGATGATGGTGTGTTAATTAAAAACATGAAAATTATTGCTGGAAGTTCTGCTAAGTTTGAAGACAATGTTTTTAAAGCGGTAAGGCGATCTGTATTTGAAGATGATGATCATTGCAGAGAAATGCTTGAAGTACTTGCAAGAGAAGAATTTAATAAAATATTAATATTAGGAACAAGTCTTAAAATGATAGACAAAATAATTTCAAGACTTTTGTTGCCAAATGTTTTTAAGATTATTTACATAACAGATGTTTCAACCAGACAGGAAATAGAAAAAGCAAGGATTTCAAGGCAAATGGGGGAGCATGTTGTACCAGCAGCTGCTTTTGAAATAACGTCTATTAGACCCAATTTGCTATTAAATTCAATTAAAGTTTTTTTTAAAAGCGGATGGTTTTTTGCTAGGAAGAAAAATTATATTCGATCTGTTGTAAGGCCCCATTTTTATGAAGAAGGGGTTTTATCTATTTCTAAGAGGGCTGTAAGGCAAATTATTGAACATTGTGTTTCTGAGTATGATAGAAATTATATTGTTTATGATCTTAAAATCAAAAAAGATGGAAACAATTACCTTTTTAAGCTGTTTTTAAATATCCCTCTTGGAAATAACTTGCTTAATAATACAGAAATGCTTAGAACCTATATTATTACAAACGTACTTAAGTATACAATAATTAATATATTATCTATTGATATAGTTATACATAAATTTTATGACAAAAAAGATTATTTAGAAGAGAGCTATGAAGGTTGATTTTGACAATTTGAATAATATTTTTTTTGTAGGAATTAAGGGTGCTGGGGTTTGTTCTTTGGCTTGTTTTTTGAATTCAAAAGGGTATTGTGTAGAAGGGGTAGATGTCTCTGATAAATTTCATACTGATGAAATTTTAAGCAAGAATAAAATATCTTATTATGAGAATATTTATGAGTTTTCATTAAAAGAACTTGATAAATTTTTTGATTTAATAGTATATTCTTCAGCCTATGATAAGGATGGTTTGCAAGTTTTACTTGAGGCAAAAGAATTAAATATACCTATTTTATCTTATCCTGAGGTTCTTGGTGAGCTTTCTAGAAAGTACTATAGTATTGGAATTGCAGGTTCTCATGGTAAAACTACCACTACGGCGTTTTTAGGTGTTCTTTTTAACAAATTAGGATTAAATCCCAATGTTATTGTAGGATCAAGTGTTAAAGATTTTAAAGATAATTCTTCAATAGCAGGTATTAGTAATATTTTTATTGTTGAGACTTGTGAGTATAAAAAACATTTTTTGAATTTTAGCCCTAATATGCTTATTTTAACCAATATTGACTATGAGCATGTTGATTTTTTTAAAAGTTATGAGGCGCTTGAAGACGCTTTTTTACAGTATATTAATAATTTGAAGAAAAATGGAATATTAATAATTAATTCCGATGATAATAATTTGCTTAAAATTAAAAGGCAAATTAACAGAAAAGATATAAATATTTTTAGCTATGGATCTAGTGATTTATCTGATTTTAAAATAAGCAATATTGCAGTTAAGAGTGAGTATTTTTGTTTTTCTTTTTTAGGCTTGTTAAACGTTGAGCTTAAGACCGTTTTATTTCATAATGTATTAAATTTTTCAGCAGCTCTTATGGCTTTAAATCTTTTTTTAGAAAGTAATGGAAAATCAATTTTTGATTTTGAAGAAGCAATAAAGAAAATTGCAAGAAATTATAGTGGTATAAAAAGAAGGGTTGAAGTTGTTAAAGAGGAAAATGGAGTGATTTACATGGACGATTATGCTCACCATCCCAGGGAAATTAGAAATACACTTTTTGGTATTAAAAATTTTTATAAGAACAAACGTATAATTTTGGATTTTATGCCCCATACCTTTACAAGAACAAAAGAATTTTTTGCAGATTTTGTTGAAGTTCTAAGTGCTGCCGATATATTAATTTTGCACAATATATATCTTTCAAATAGGGAAAATTTTAATCCAGATGAACTTTCTGTTAAATTGTTTTCAAATATTAAAAGAATAAATAAAAATACTTATTTTTTTAAAGATGCTAAAGACTCTATTGACTTTATAAAAAGTTTATTAATGCCGGGAGATTTGTTTATTACAATGGGCGCTGGAAATAATTTTATTTTACACGATTTTCTGTAAGGGTGTTATAGTGAAAAGTATGACGGGATTTTTTTATTTGGAAAAGATAATTGGTAACTATATGTTTAGTGTTAATTTAAAATCTTATAATGGAAAGTTTTTAGAATTTAAATTTAGGTTACCAGAAATTTTTTCTGGCTATGATCTTGATATAAGAAATTTGATTTCAAAATATATTAGCAGAGGCAATGTTTTTTTAAATGTAGGATATAAAGAATTGGTCCCTCGTGTGAATTTTACAGTTAATCCTAATTATATTGAGGCTATTTCTAGACTTAGAGATTCTTTAGCGCATACCAATCTTAATATTAAAAACGAACTAAGTTTAGGTGATTTTTTATCATTAAAGGGAGCTTTGATAATTGACGAGGATAGTGAGCATCAAGAAGAGATTTATGGGCTGTTTAAAGGTGTTCTAGAGGAAACCTTATTCCATTACAATAGTGGAAGAAGTTTTGAAGGAGAAAACACTAAATCGGATATAGTCTCAACCCTTGTTTTAATAGAGCGGGATCTTAAAATTGTTAAAGATGCTTGCAGTGATATAAATGTCAGATTATTTGCAAGCATTAAAGAAAATATCTCTAAATTAATGGATGAATTTAGAGATTTAAGTATTGCAGAAGAGGCAGCTAAAATGGCAATTCGTTTGGACATTAACGAAGAGATTATGCGTCTAGATTCTCATATAGAAGCTTTTTATAAAAATCTTGAATATGAGATATGTGGTAAAGTTCTTGAATTTATTTCTCAAGAAATGCACAGAGAAATAACAACTATGAGTAATAAGGCGGTTGATCTTGATATTAAGAATTTGATTTTAAATATGAAGTTAAATTTAGAAAAAATAAAAGAGCAAATAAGGAATGTTGAATGAAAATAGCACTTTCTGGTAAGAGTGGTTGTGGTAATACTACTGTAAGTGGCATGATTGCCAAACATTACGGTCTTGAGTTTATTAATTATACTTTTCATGATATTGCAAGAGAACATAATATCCCTTTTTCAGAGTTTTATGAAAAAGAGATAATAGGAAGAGATGATTATTATTGGGATAGGTATCTTGATAATAAATTGTCTATGCTTTCTAAAAGAAATAATACAGTACTTGCTTCTCGTCTTGCTATTTGGATTTCTAAGAGTGCTGATTTAAAAATATATCTTTATGCTAAAATGGAAGTTAGAGCTGAAAGAATAATGACTAGAGAAGGGGGCATGTATTCTGATGTTTTAAGCAGTACTTTTAGTAGAGATGAAAATGATAAAAAAAGATATTTAGCTATATACAATATAGATATTGATGATTATTTTTCAGAGACCGATTTAGTGATTGATGTTACAAACATTAATCCAAATGAAGCTTTTGAATTAATTAGAGATGAAATTGATAAAAGAAACTTGAAAAAAATAAGCTAAATTTATTTGATATGGTTATTTTATAAGGAGATTAAATGACTAAAGTGCCTTTAAAAAAAATACAAGATTTTGATGGAAATTTTTATGAACTTGTTGTTGCAACTATAATGCGCACAGAGCAAATCATAGACAATATTTCTTTAGCAGAACATGCTACTTTTGATGATAAAATATTAGGACAAGCTTTTAATGATGTTTTGACTGGTAAATATAGCTATTCAATTGAAGGAAGATAGAATAGTTTTTATTTTTGGTCCTACAGCTGTGGGCAAAAGCAATATTTTGTTTCATTTTCCAAAAAATAAAGCAGAAGTTATTAATGTTGACTCTATTCAAGTGTATAAAGAGTTTAATATAGCCTCTTCAAAGCCAAGTAAAAATTTAATGAAACATATAAAGCACCATTTAGTAGATTTTTTAGATCCTCAAAAGGAGTATACTATTGGAATTTTTTACGAACAAGCTTTAAAAATAGTAAAAGAAATAAGACAGAAAAAAAAAATTCCTATATTTGTAGGAGGTACTGCTTTTTATTTTAAGCATTTAAAGGATGGATTTCCTTTAACACCTTTTGTTACTTCTAAAATAAGAATTTATGTAAACAATCTTTTAGATCTTAAAGGTAAATCTTATCTCTTAAAAGAATTGAAAAATGTAGATCCCATTAGATTTAATATGTTAAATAAAAATGATATTTATCGCATTAAAAGATCGCTTGAGGTTTACTATCAAACAGGAATTCCTATTAGCCAATTTCAAAAAAACCAAAATAGCGAGTTTAAGAATATTGTGATTATAGGCCTTAAGAGATCTTTTGAAGATTTGAAAACTAGAATATCAATAAGAATTAATGAAATGCTCAATAACGGATTACTTTCCGAGATTAAAGGTTTGTTCGGTAAAGGTTACAATGAAAATACCCCAGCTTTTAAAGGGATAGGCTATAATGAGTTTTTGCTATGGAAAAGTAGACCTTGTTATGGTTTAAATGATATAATAAGTTTAATAAACAAAAATTCGTTTTTATATGCAAAAAGGCAAATGACCTTTTTTGCCAAAATTTCTGATGTTTTATGGCTTCATCCAGAGGATGATTTAGATGACATTTTGAATTTAATTTTTAAAGTTGATAAGGAGATTTAAGGAGTGCCTTGCGGAAGAAAAAGAAAATTAAAAAAGATTTCTACCCATAAAAGGAAGAAAAAAAGAAGAAAAAATAGACATAAGAAAAAAAATAAATAATTTATTACATAGATCGGACTTTTGTCCGGTTATGTAGTGGAGCTATTTAGAATGTTCAATTATTAGGTTGTTGACTATATTTATGTCTTTGCTAAAGATGTATCTTTTAATACCCTTGTAATTGACTAGGATCCAATTTCCTTCAATTCCATAGCGTTCTGTTTTTTCTAGTGTTTTTTCAATTTTTACGACTTCATCTTTTCTGAGTAGAACTGCGTAGTCATAATCCAATTCGCTATTTTTCTTAGTGCTTTTACTAAGAAAAGCATAGTCTTTTATTATTATGCCCATTTTATTGCTAAAGCCTAGAATGCTGCTTTTGGGTAAATTTAATTTTTGAATGAGGGGAATTTTATTATTGTTATTGCAAGCTAAAAGAATTAAGGATATTAAATATAATGTTTTTGTATTCATAATTTCCTTGATTTTTTATATACTATTTTAGTGTGTTACTATAATAATATAGTATTTTTTAGAATTTTTAAGGATTGTTAATGAAGAAATATCTTTTTTTTATTTTATTTCTCATCTCTTCTAATAAGTTAATTGTTTCTTATCCACTTTCTTTTGGTGGAGGTTTTTCTTATCAATTTACTAATTATACTGATAAAACAGGCACCACTAAATTTGCTCCAAATTTTACTAGAGCAGATCATGGGATTAATTTGAATTTATTTTTTGATGCAAATTATGCACTTTTTGAAATGTCTTACAAAGAGGCTTTTGTTGATACTCATAATGGGAGATATTTCTCGCTTGGGCTTTATGGAACATATCCGATGGTTTTTAAAGATCAGGTCAGAATGCTTTTCCCCCTGATTGGGTTTAAATACGCTTTTGATTTGAGCTCTAAAAACTTTAATCTCTTTTTTTTAAGCATGGGGCTTGCTGCTGATCTTTTTATTCCCGATCTTGAGGGTTTATACATTAGACCTTTGTTTATGCTTTTTATTTCTCCATTTTCTAATAATAAAAATTTTTCTGGGTTAACAACTGAGATTATGCTTGGATTTAATATCGGTTGGAGATTTTTCAATTAGGAAGTTTTATTCCTAAATGAAATGGGACAGATCTTTCCTTTCCAAAGATGTTTGCAGTGAAATTTAATTTGTAAGGAGAGTTGTTTGATTTTACAACAAGAGTGCTTGAACCTCCCCCATCTAGATTAATGGCGTTAGTCATGCCATAGCTTAATGCAAAATCAATAGCTTCATTAAGAGAAGCCCCTTTGCTGTTATTGACTCCCCTTCCTTCTATTGTAGCAAGAAATAAGTACTTATTATTTTTGTCAGTTCCTATTATTGTTCTTGGGTGCTTTGTTTCTTTGAAATTTTTTTTATACTTTCCGTTTTTGATTAAAACAAAAAATCCACTAAATCCATAATCGCAAGTTTCTATTTCGTATTCTTTGGGATTTAATATAATTTTATTTTGTTTTATTACGATTTCTCCGTAGTTATTTATTTTTTTTGAAATTATTTGTTTATTATATATATATAGTCCTTTTGGAAAAAACATGTTTTGTTTTACCTCATATGGACTTGTGTTAATTGCAATGTCAACATTGTTAGAAATTAAGAAATGGCTTGTTGTTTGACCTTTAAAGTAGTAAGTATTTAGCTTTTTGTCGTAAATAGGTTTTGATATGGAGAATTTTAGATCTTTATTTTCAATTTTCACTAGAACATAATTACTGTTTATGAAATAATCTCTAATAATTTTGTATTTGGCTTTTTTAGTGATTGATTTGGACAGCATTAGTCCTGATGAAATGCTTAAAATCAACACCAGCAGCGTTAATATTTTTTTATTCATTTCTTTTTATTTTATAAGAATAAATGCTTTTGGGGTAGTTTGTTAGTATGAGGTTTTTAATTTTAGTTGCTAATTTTTCATTTTTGAATTTTATAAGATTAAATATTTGATAAATTATTTTGACACCTATATTTTTTTCGTTATTTAAAATTTTTTGAATTTCTTCTTCATTAATATTATCCCCATGTATTCTTAGTTTTAGTGAAATGATTTCATTTTTTATTTTTTGATTTTTAATCTTTTTTTGGTTTATTTTTTTAAAAAAATTATTAGCTTCTTTATATTTTTTTATTTTTAGATAGTATTTTATAATTAGCAGATAGTATTGTTCTAGGTCAAAATTTTTAATTTTATTTATTGTTTCTAATTCTTTTGACAGGTTATTAGTTAAATCATAAAGCATATGTAGCTTTATTAAATTTTCTATATTTTCTTTATTATTGCTCTGTAATTCAAAAGGAGAAATTACTAAAAATAATAAAACATAAAAAAAGGATAGCAAATCCATAATTTATTATAAACTTTGTTTTGAGAATAATGAAAATAATTCGAAATTATTCTCAGCATTGCTGCTAACTTTGAAGAATATTTGTTATTATCTTTTCTATTATAACAAGGCTTTCAAGAGTTTAGTTTTTAAAAAAAGTAATTTAATTTTTTATAAACTTTATTTATTAATTTTTTTATAAAATGTAACTTTTGTATGTATTCTTTGTTTTCTATAAGGCTTTTTATGCTTTCCATAGATTCTTCTATTGCCATTATGAAATTTTGTTTGGGTTTTAGTCTAAAATTTCCAGAATAATCTGTTTCCAATGATAAAAAAAGAGCATTTTTTTTAGAGGGAGAGCTTATAAATTGCATTGTACATTCTAAAAGATTTTTCATTTTTTCAGGTTCATTAATGTGTACACTGTTTGTTTCATATTTTTTTATACAATGCCAATCTTTTCCCATGTTTTTGACTATTTCTATAGTTTCTAAAAATTTTTTATTGTTAAAAACGGTTATATTTTTATGCATCAATTGTATTTTAATTTTTTTAAAATCTTCATTATTTTGATTGTTTAGTTCGTTTTTGAAAATCATTTCTTTTAGTGCTTCTAGGTTAATTTTTATTACACAAATGTTATTTTTGTATTCCGCTTTGAAAATTTTTTTTCCTATTTTGATTTCATTGATAATTTTTGTTTGCCCAGTATTTGTTATTTGTTGCTTTTTGCCAGATATGTCTTTGTGTTTACCCTCTTCATTAAGGATGATATCATCAATCCATTCTTTTTTTAAGACGCCTATAGATCTTGCATACATTTTTGTAGTTTCTATAATTTCCCCTGCAACGAAATATTTCACAGAATCGGTGCTAATAAGTGATCCTGGATGAATTATTACGTTTTGAGCTTTGATTGTTTTATATTTCTTTTTTGAAGTTTTAAAACAAATATAATCCCTCATTCCTCTCATTATTGATTTTAAATATCCTTCGTTGTCAAAAACACCTTTTTGTATTATTGGTATATTTAATTTGCTAACAATGTTTTCAAGTTGCATTTGTACATTTGCTATCTCTTCAAGTCCTTGTAGATCTAAATAATTTTCCTTTGTGAAAGCTTCTTTATTTGGAGCTTTTTTAAAATCTTCAAAGATATTAACAAACCCAATTAAATCTCCCATTGGATTTTTATATTTTAAGTGAGCTTGTCTGGCTTCCATCTCTTCATTTTGGGGTAGTAGGAAAATTCCACTTGTGGATAAAAATGATAGACCTATTGTGGTTTGATAGATCGCTTGTGGATAATTTATCATTGCTTCGACTAATGCCCTTGAATGTGCTGGTATTAATGGGAATAATATCATATATTTCCCAATTTCTGTAAGTTCGTTTTTATTGTTTATAGCATCCAGAGATTTTAATATTTTGCTTGCAGTTTGAATCGAATGGGTTGACGGCTTTGAGATAAAGTCAAAGTGGGTAAAATCTCTAATTCCAATATCTGCCATTCGCAGTACTACTTCAGATAGGTCTGTGCTATATATTTCTTCTTTTTGATAATCTTCTCTTAATTGATAATCTTCTCTTTTATAAAGTCTGTAGCAAGTTCCTTTTGAAAGTCTTCCTGCTCGACCAGCTCTTTGAGTTGCTGATGATTTTGAAATTGGAACTTCTTGGAGTGAATAGATATGAGTTTTTGTTTGGAATTTGTTTGTTTTAACTTTTCCACTATCTATTACTATTTTAATATTTTCAATTGTGATTGAGGTTTCTGCTATGTTTGTTGACACTATTATTTTTCTTTTATTTTTAGGAGTAGCCATAAATATTTGCTCCTGAGCTTCTTTGGGCATTCTTCCATATAAAGGGAATATTATTAAATTTTTTTTTGAGTTTAATTCTTGTAATTCTTTAATAGTTTCTTTTATTTCTTTCTCTCCAGATAAAAATATAAGAATATCCCCTGCTTTTTTTTCTTTTATTACGTTTAAGACAATTTCTTTTATTTTTAATATCATTCCTTTTGATGTATTTAAAAGAGGAGGATTGTATATTATTTGTACTGGGTAAGTGATAGTTTCGATACTAACAACCGGTGCATTATTAAAATATTTTGAAAATATTTTTGTGTTTATCGTAGCAGATGAAATTATGATTTTAAAATCATCTCTTTTTCTTGAAATGTCTTTAATAAGACCCAATATAAAATCAATGTTTAAACTTCTTTCGTGTGCTTCGTCTATTATGATTACGTCATATTCATAAAGTAGTGTATCTTTTTTTAGCTCTTGCAGAAGTACTCCGTCAGTCATTAATTTGATTTTGGTTTTTGGGCTTGTAATTTCTTCAAATCTTATCTTATAGCCAACTTCTTCTCCAACATTTACGCCAATATGCTTGGCAATATATTCAGCTATTGATACTGTGGCTATTCTTCTTGGTTGAGTTACTCCAATTTTTCCTAATTTTGCAAAACCTGCTTCATATATTATTCTTGGTAGTTGGGTGGTTTTTCCACTACCTGTTGGACTTTCAACAATTAAAACATTATGGGTTTTTAGTACTTTGATTAATTCATCTTTATATTTATAAATTGGGAGTTTTAAATCATTCATATTTATAACAAGCTGAATACATATTTTTCATTTATTTCATTAAGATTAATGTTATCAGGTAAATCAATCTTCTTTCTTTTAATTTTAGCATAAAATTTGTCGTTTTTTTTGTAAATATATATTTTGTTGCCGATTTTGTTTTTAGAAAATGTGATTATTTTAACGATTATGCCCACTTTATTGGCTCTTTCGTTGAGTAGGCTAATCGCCTTGTCTAGTGTTATGTCATATGCTTTTAAATCTTTTTTTAGCGAGCAAGCAATACTTCCGCTTTCAGTTTTAATATAATCCCCAAAAACACCAGTTGCAGCAATGATTTGTTCGTTGGTTTGAGGATGTTTGCCGATTGGCTTTGGCAGTGAAAGCAATTTTAAAGCAAGTTCTAATGTTATGTTTTCAGGGTCAATTTTTTTAGTTGATGCTTTTTTTGCTTTTATTATTTTTAATTTTTTAGGTTTTCCCTTTTTTGTATATTCTTGAGGGGCGTAGGTGTCTTCTCCAAGTTGGACAATGTTTCCATAAATTGTATTTTTAAAGATTACATTAAGTCCTGTTAAAGGATCAATACCGAGTATATTTGGTTTTAACTCTTTTTCATTTATTATTTTTTCTATTTCATCTTTTTTGTACAAATTTTCTAATGGAGTTTTTGTATTAATTGAGTAATTATGCCCTTTAAATATCAAATAAGGTCCATATTTGCCAATGTTTATTGTGTAATTAATGCCATTATTATTTTTATTTTCTATGTCTTGACTTTTAATAACGGTTCTAAATTCAGAGGAATCAATTTTAGGCTCTAGTTGTATTACTGTATCTTTTAGTCCTTTTTTGCCATTATAAAATTTACTTAGATATTTTATTTTATCTAGTTTTCCTATTGCAATTTTATCTAATTTTTCTTCCATATTAGAGGTGAAATTTAGTTCAATTAGTACTGGAAAATATTTCTCAAGAAGATTTATTACAGCAGCTCCTTTTATAGTTGGCATTAATGTGTTGTTAAGTTTGAATGCATATTCTCTTTCTAAAAGTGTTGATATAATTGTAGAATAGGTCGAGGGACGACCTATTCCTTCTTTTTCCATTTTTTGCACAAGGGATGCTTCTGTGTATCTAAATGGGGCTTTTGTTTCGTGTTCGCTTGTTTTCATTTTAACTATGGAAAATGTATCTCCCTTTTTAATTAAGTCAAAATTTATGTTAAGATATTCATCTTTTTCTTTAGTGTGTTTAAGAAATCCATCAAAAATTATTTTTGTAAAACTTGATCTAAAAATTAAGTTTTTATACTTAAAAGTGAGTTTTATATTTTCTTTTATTGCATCTTTCATTCCAGAAATAATGGTTCTATCCCATATTATTTTGTAAATTTCTTTAGCAGTTTTACTTTCTATTTCTATGGTTTCATTTAGAATAAACATTTCCGAAGGTCTTATTGCCTCATGTGCATTTTGAGCCATTTTTTCTTTTTCATAAATTCTATCTTTTTCCTCTATATAGTCTTTTCCATATTTATTTTTTATTATTTGTGTTATTTTATCTTTTGCAATTTTAGCAATATTATGAGAGTCTGTTCTCATGTAGGTAATGTATCCGTATTCGTAAAGTTTTTGAGCGTGTTGCATGATTTGCTTTGTTCCAATTTTAAGGCGCTTATTTATTTCTTGTTGAAGTGTAGAGGTAGTAAATGGCTTTGGAGGAGGTATTTTTATTTTTTTAGTTTCTATTGAAATTAATTCAATTTTTTGTCCATTTTTTAATTCTTTTTCAAGCTCTAGCATTAAATCTTGGGTTATTATTATTGTTTTGGCGATATTTTTAAGTTTTCCAGTTTCATTTACAAAGTCTTTACCCTCTGCTATATTTTTGCCGTCAATCTCTTCTAATTTTGTTTCAAGCAACAAGTCTTTCTCCTCGTGTTTACATTGAAGTAAAATTGAATAATAATTGGCCTTTTTGAAATTTATTCTAGTTTTTTCTTTTTCTATTAATAATTTTAATCCAACAGATTGTACTCGCCCAGCAGAAAGTCCGTAGGCTACTTTTTTCCAAAGTAGGGGAGAGATTGTATATCCGTATAGTCGGTCTAATATTCTTCTAGCTTCCCCAGCATTAACAAGGTTCATGTCTATATTTCTAGTATTTTTTAGTGATTCGGTTATTGCAGTTTCTGTGATTTCATGAAATATCATTCGTTTATAGTTTTTGATTTTTAATACTTCTTTTAAGTGAAATGCTATAGTTTCTCCTTCTCTGTCTTGGTCGGTTGCAAGATATATTTCATTTATTGTTTTTACTAATTTTTTTAGTTTTGATACAATTGGTTTTTTATTGCTAGGAATAATGTAAATTGGATTAAATCCATTGTTATAATCTATAGAAATATTTGCCCATTCGTATTTTTTATATTCTTTGGGGATTTCTTTTGCATTGTTTGGTAGGTCTACTATGTGTCCAATGCATGCTTCTACTAGAAATGATTCATCGAGAAACTTTTTTATTGTCTTGGCTTTTGTTGGCGATTCAACTATTATCAATTTTTTATTTTCCATAAATTCCTTATATTTATATATTGTATTATAATATATAAATATAATTTAAGAATTAAAAAAAGTGAGAGTATTTTGTGAGCAATTATAGAATTCTGCATACTTCAGATTGGCATATTGGAAAAAAAATTGAAAATTTTTCAATACTTAAGGAGCAGAAAAATTTTTTATCCTTTCTTTTAGAATTTATTAAAAAAGAAAAGATAGATCTTTTACTTGTTGCCGGAGATGTTTATGATTCCAAAAGGCCTGGATTTGAAGAGCAAAGATTGGTGAATAATTTTTTTTATGAGCTTTCTTTTACTTCTTGTAAATGGTGCGTGGTTATTTCTGGAAATCATGACAAAAGGGATTATTTAAGTATAAATAAAAAACTCCTCTCACGGTTTAATTTTTTTTTAATAACAGAATATGATTCTGATGAGCAAATAGTTTTATTAAAAGATAATGGAAATCTTAAGTTTATTGTTGTTTGTCTTCCACATATAAATGAAAGGCTTATTTTAGGGCAAAATTTTGATGATATTTTTGGACTAGAAGGTCAGTCTTCTAGCAAGCTATTTCTTGAAAATTTGGAAAATGCCTACAGAGAAAAGATATCAAATATATCTAATTTTTTAGAAAACAAGTATAAAGGAATTCCTAAAATATTAATGGCGCATTCTTTTTTTTGTAGCAGTAAAAAGATGGATACCTTGGGAGGTAGTTATATTATCCCTTTTAATGTTTTTGGAAATAGTTTTTCTTATGTTGCTCTAGGGCATATTCATAAATTCATGAAACTAAGAGATAATATTGTTTATTCAGGATCCCCTATGCAATATTCATTTAATGAGGAGTCCTGTAATAAATATATAAATGTTTTATATTTTGATAACAATAAATTAATATCGCAAGAAGCATTTTCGGTGCCGGTTTTTAATAAATTAATCTTTGTTAAAGGTTCTTTGAATGAAGTTCTTGAATTTTTGGCTAATTTCAAAATAGAAGAGTCTTTTACTATTTATTTGAAAATTGAGCTTAATGAAGCAGTTGATACTAGCGCTGAGGAGACTATTTATGATTTAGCAAGGCTTAATTTTATGAATTTAGTTTCCATTTCCTATTCTTTATCCTCAAGCCAGGATTTGCAAGGCGATTCTGACTTTATTGGAGAACTTGAAGTGCTTGAAATGGATGAAAAATATTTTTTTGAGAAAAAGTTGAGACGAGATTTTGAGAGTGGTGCTATTAGGGATATCAAATTTAAGGAAGAAGAGCTTATTTCTCTTTTTAACGAGGTTTTAATTAACGGATATTTGGGTGAATATGAGGATAAATAAGCTCATATTTAAAAATATTGCTTCTTATAAAGGTGAGCACGAATTAAATTTTGATACACTTCTTTTAAGACAATCGGGCATTTTTTTAATTTCTGGCAATACTGGATCAGGCAAAAGCACTATTTTAGATTGCATAACTTTGGCGTTATATGCTCGTGTTTACAGACTTGGAAAAAAAATTGTAGATATTATATCAAAAGGCGAGACTAGTGCTTACGTTAAATTAACGTTTACTATTTCTGGAAAAATTTATGAATCTTTTATTGAGCTTAATGTAAAGAATATAGAGACCCCCAAAAGCATGTTGCTTAGTTGTTTTTTTGATAACAGGATTATTGAGGGTAGGACTGATGTTTTAGATCATATTAAAAGTCTTTGTAGATTAGATTTTAACCAATTTTGTCAAACTGTAATTTTGCCACAAGGCAATTTTCAAGAATTTTTAACGTCAACTCCTAAAGAGAAAACCGCAATAATTGATAATATTTTTAATTTGAAAAAATATGATAATTTGGAATTTTATTTAAAAAGTGACTTTGAGCGCACAAAGTTTAATATAGATAAATTGTTGAATTCTGAATCTTATGAAAAATCAATCCTTGATTATGATGAGAGTGAGTATAAATCTCTTAAGGATTATTTGGATTTAGTTAATATTGATCAATTAGAAATTGATCTTGAAAATGTTAGAAGAGCTATTTCTTTTTGCAATCAGGCAATAGCGTCTAATGAGAGATATTTGGGTTTGGAAATTGAAATTTCTTCTTTAAGGGATCAATTATCTTTTCATGTTGAATATTTAAATTCTTTAGAGAGGGACTATTCTGTTCAAAATAAATTAAAAGAAAATTTGGATTTGGATCGAAAAATTTATTTATGTTCAGATTTTTGGAATTTGAAAAATCTGGTTGCTATGCAAGGTGAGTTGTTTAATGATATCAGATTGCTTGATTTGGAGCTTTCGAAAGTGAAGAGTAATTTAAAAGAAATTAAAGATTTGGATAACAATAATTTTAATTTTAGTTATGTTAAGGAACTTTATAATAAAAATTGCAATCTCTTTAATTTAAGACCTGTTGAGAATGATTATCAAAGCTTGCTTTTAAGGAAAAATAGTCTAGAAGATGAAAAAAAAGAATTATTAAGGTCTCAAAGTAAAAAAAATGATGAGATTAAAAGCATTTCTTCTGAGAAATCTAATTTTGATTTTGACAAATATGTTTATTATGAAGCATTGAAATTGTTTCAAACTTTTAATGATGAGCTGATTTCAAAATATAAAGATAGGGTAGAGTTTTTATTAAAAGCTACTGAGAAAGAAGATTTTAATAAAAATAAGGAAAAAAATATTATTATTAAGATTGACTTGTATAAAGAGTTGTTAAAATATCTTGATGATAAAAATTTTTCTATTGAGAGTGATAAAGAAAAATTAAAATATATTGAGGTTGAATATAAAAATTATCAGCATAAAGATAAATTATCGGTTTGTAGTTTGAAAGAGCTTTACACTTTAAATTCAAAACTTCATTTAATACAAAATCAAATTGATGAGCTTAAATATCAGCTATCTTGCAAACAAGAAGAAATCTCTAAACAAGAGGCTAATGTTTTGGAGTTTGAAAATAATGATGCTGAGATTTTAAGATTGATTGGAAAAAATTTATTTGACAAATACATAAGTTATTTTGACAGAGAAAAAATTTTAGCATTTGAAAGTAAATTAGAAAAGCTTGAACAATTTAAGGTTAGGAAAAAAGATTTAAAAATTGAGATTTCTTTGAAAAATAAAAATTTTGATCAAAATCTTTTAAAGATTAGGGATTTATTATTAAAACTTAATTTAAATTTAAGCTTTAATGATTATTCTTCTTTAGAAAGGGAATTTAATGTTGTTTTGGCTAAGCAGAAAAGTGTAGAAAATGAATGGGATAAGCTTGTTTTAAATCTTAAAAATTTAGAAGATTTTAAAATTAAAACCGAAACACAAATTAAATTTATAAAGGAATCTATATTTACTTTAAAAGCTAGATTAAATGAAGAGAAAAATAGTTTTATTAATATAATTTCAAATTTAAAAAGTGGTTTTTTTAGTTCATTTTCTTTTGAATCAGAAACTGCCTTAGAGCAAATCAATAAGAATAGTCTGTATTTTTTGCAAGAATTGAGTTTGTCAATTAGCGCTAAGCTTGAATTTTTATCTAGAGATATCGAAAAGTATAAAATCAAGCTTTTAAATTTTCAAGCTCTTCAAAAAAAGATTAATCAACAAAAAATTAATTTAGACTTGCTAAGAGGTGAATTAAATCTTGCTAAAGAAAGGAAAGATAAGCTAGATGTTTTAAGGAAGGTGGTTATTAGATCTTCTGGATTGAAATATTATGTTCAAACTTTTTTAATTAATGATATTTTAAGGCTGGCCAATGAAAAGTATTTAAGGTGGATTTTTCCTGATTTTGAGCTTAAAACCAACAAAGAGAGCAAGGAGTTTGATTTTTTAATTGAAGACAAAAAAGATGTTAATAAAATAAGAACGGTGAAAACTTTGTCTGGTGGTGAAAAATTTCTTGTGTCTTTAGCTTTGTCTTTAGCTTTATCTGATAAAATAAGGGATAGTGAGTTGAAAATAGAAGCTTTTTTTCTAGATGAAGGTTTTGGCAATCTTGATGAAGATACTTTGGCTCAAGTTATGCCTAAGCTTTCTAAGTTTCAAATGATGACTGGACGACAAATTGGTATAATTTCTCATGTTTCTTATTTAAAAGAAATGATTAAAGCACAGATAGTTATAAACAAGATTTCTAAAATTTCTTATATTGCTATGGAAAATTTATGATCATTTATGTACAATTAGGCTTTAAGGATAAATATGAAACGTTATTTAGCAATTGATATTGGTGGGACTAGTACTAAATATTCGCTTGCAGATTCAGGCGGTGGTTTTTTTGATAAAAATGAAATAAGCACAGGTGCTACTTCTGATGAACAAGTAAATATTTTAATTAATCTTATTAATTCTTACAAGGAATCAAGTGATATATCGGGAGTTGCAATTTGTATTCCTGGGTTTGTTGATCTTAAGGGAAATGTTCTTAGAGTAAATGCTATTTCTGGATTTGTTAATTATCCTTTAAAAGAGCGATTAGAATCTTTAACCGGAATAAGTACAGAGATTGAAAATGATGCTAATTGTGTAGCTTTGGCAGAAAAATTTAAGGGTAATGCTATTAACTCTAATGATTTTATTGCTATGACTCTTGGTACAGGGATTGGTGCTGGAATTTTTGCAAATGGTAAGCTTTTAAGGGGAAGTTCTTTTATGTCTGGAGAGGTTGGATTTATGATTACTAGAGGCATTAGCAATAATATTCCTTTTAATTGCAGATGGGAATCCATTGCTTCTGTTTCAGCCTTAAGGAAAAGAGTTGCTATGCGATTAGGAAAACCTTTAAAAGAAATTTCAGGAGAATTTGTTTTTGATCTAGCTGAGAATGGAAATATTCATGCCAAAAATGAAGTTGAAAGATTTTTTGAGAATTTGTCATTTGGTATTTTTAATTTAACTTTTATTTTAAATCCTGAAAAAATTTTGATAGGAGGAGGAATAAGTGCAAGGCCTGATTTAATAGATAAAATATATGAAAAATTAGAAAATTTATGGTCTTTAGAAATGGCTTTTGACAATAATAATAATATAAAAAATCTTGTAACACTTGAGCCTACTAAATTTAATAATGAATCTGGTAAAATTGGAGCCTTGTATCATTATTTTACTTGCAAAAAGCAAAATAATGCCTCATTTTAGTGGGGTGATGGTGCGATAAAAATTTTAGGTTTGAATATTTGAAGCCAGTCTTTCTATAAGGCTTTCAACACTAGATTTTTGAATATTAAATTCTATTTCTACTGTATTTTGGTCTTTTATTGTGGTCTTTATGTGGCTTGATATTGTGAGATTAGTCATGTTTGCTAAGATGGTTGGAATTAGCTTTTTTGACAATATTTTTAGTATTGGTGGGTTATTTGTTTTGATCAGGGATTTAAAAATGTATTCGTTTTGATTTAAGCTGTTGATAGACAAAGTTCCACTACTGAAGGGAATTAAATTTTTGCTGCTTGCCATTTGGCTTGGGAACAATAATGCTGAATCTTGAAACCAAAAAAACATTTCATTTTTTTCTACTTCCCCAATATATTTTGTTGTTAGTATATTATTGTCTTTTACGGGTTTATCTTTTTGGGTTATTGTAATGCTGGTTCTAGCTTTGTTTGGAATAATGTATATGTTTGAATTTTTAAGTTTCCATTTTGGATTTGTAAATATATTGCCTATTGATTCTGTATTTTTATTTTTATGAATTCCCCAGAAGATATCTTTTGGAAAATTACCCATTATTAGTAGAGCAAAGTCGTTATTTTCTTTTTTATAGCTAAAGTATAAATCGCTTATAAGCCCGAGTGCGGATTTGTATTTAGGGCTTAATGAGTTATAAATAGACCTATTTTTAATTAAATTTACATGGGCGTATAAATTTGCGTCAGGCAAAAGCTCCATTAAGTAATTTAGATTTTGTTTTGGAGGACTGTAAGGTAGACTGGCACATCCCACTATGAGGCAGGAAATGGTAATTATTTTTGTTAATGTTTTTAACATTTTTCAATTCCTATTAGTGTAAATATGTCATCGGCAAGGTTTATTTTTTTTTCTAGTTTATCTTTGTTTAACATGATATTTAACGCCAATGTTTCAGTTTTAATGTATTTTTCAAATTTATTTAGCATTTCTTTCAAAGCTTCATTGTTTTCTATGTATAAATTTATTCTATCGCTAACATCAAAATTTTTTTCTTTTCTTAAATTTTGTATCTGCCTTACAAATTCTCTTGTAAGTCCTTCCAAGTACAAATTTTTAGTGATTAGTGAGTCTATTCCTATTGTAATGGATTCTTCATTGATTACTTTTAAGTTCTCTTTTTCTTCTCTTTCTAATATTATATCATTTAATGATAAATAATGCTTTGCATTAGCTACTTTTATCTCGTAAGATGTTCCATTTATTATTTTTATTATGTCTTCATTTTTTAGCTTGCTAATCTCAGCAGATACTGCTTTCATATCTTTTCCAAGCTTTTTCCCAAGTTCTTTAAAGTTTGCTTTTGCTTTGTAAGTTATAAGCTCCTCTTCGTTAGTTTTTATTTTCATTTCTTTTGCATTTATTTCATCTAATATTATTTCTTGCATTTCCATTAGCATACTTTGTTCGTTTTGATTTTTTGTGACAATATATATCGTACTAATAGGCATGCGTATTTTTATATTGTGCAATGATCTGAGTGATCTTGCCATTGAAGTTATTTTTCTTGCAAGATTTATTTTCTCTTCAATTGTTTTGTTAATGAAATTTTCATTTGCTTTTGGATAATCGTTAAGGTGTATTGATTGCTTATCTTCATCGGTTTTTAAATTTTGATAAATCTCTTCTGTTATAAATGGAATAAAGGGTGCAAGTAAAATCATTAAAGTTTTGATTGCATAATATAATGTTTCGTAGGCATCATTTTTGTCTTTATCGTTTTCTGATTTCCAAAATCTTCGCCTTGATCTTCTTATATACCAATTGTTTAATTTATCTATAAATTCAAGTAAAGATTCTATTGACTTTGTTAGATTGTATTTGTCTATTTCTATATTTAGTATTTTTTTTAGGCTTTCAAGTTCGCTTATGATCCATTTGTCAAGGTTATTGTTTTTGGCTAGGCTTAGATTTTTTGGAGGTTTGAATTTATCAATTATTGCATAAGTTGTGAAAAATGAATAAGCGTTCCAAATGGGTATTATTATATTTTTAAGAACGTCTCTTACTCCGTTGTCGCTATATTTTAAATCATCAGCTTTAACTACAGGGCTCATTATTAAATAAAGCCTTAAAGCATCAGCTCCAAAGGTGTTTATTACTTCCATCGGGTCTGTATAATTTTTAAAGGATTTTGACATTTTTCTTCCATCGCTTGAAAGTACAAGTCCATTTACAATGACGTTTTTGAATGCTGTATTTTCAAAAAGAGAAGTTCCTAGGATTGTAAGAGTATAAAACCATCCTCTTGTCTGATCTAGACCTTCTGCAATAAAGTCGGCAGGAAATATATTTTTAAAATTACTTTCATTTGTGAATGGATAATGGTTGCTTGCGTAAGGCATTGCTCCAGATTCAAACCAACAATCGAGAACCTCGCTTGTTCTGATAAATGTGCCGCCGTCTTTGCTTGGCCAGGTTATTTTATCTATTTGGTCTTTGTGTAAGTCTTCGACTTTTTGACCAGACAGGTCTTCAAGTTCTTTTTTTGATCCAACGCAAATTTTTTTTCCTGTTTTTGAGCATATCCAGATTGGAATTGGATTTCCCCAAAATCTATTCCTGCTTATTGCCCAATCTTTTGCATTTTCTAACCATTTCCCAAATCTTCCTTTTTTTAAATGGGTTGGCATCCAATTAATTTTTTCATTTACCTCTAAGAGTTTAGTTTTTATTTTTTCTACATTTACAAACCACGAGCTTATTGGTCTGTAAATAATTGGGCAGTTTGTTCTGTAGCAAAATGGATACCTGTGCAGATAATTTTCTCTTTTGAATAAAAAATTGCGTAATTTTAGGTTTTCTATTATTTTTTTATCAGCATCTTTTATAAAAAGTCCTTCAAAATCTTTTGCCTGATTTGTAAATTTACATTCAGCATCCAAGGGGTCTATTATGTCAACATTTGTGTGTTTTTTAAGTATTGTGTAGTCTTCTTCTCCAAAAGGAGCAAGATGAACGATTCCCGTTCCATCGTCAGTTGTAACATAATCGGCTGTGTGTACTTTGAAAGCCCCTTTATCTTTTTGTTCTAAAAAGTAGTTAAAAATAGGTTCATATTCCATGCCTTTAAGATTGCTTCCTTTAAATTTTTCTATAATAGTATATAAATTTTCATCATCATAATAGCTATTAAGCTTTTTTGATCCAAGTATTAAAATTTCTTCTTTTTTTTTGTCAAAAATTTTAGAATATTCTATTTCTTGTCCTACTGCAATTCCAAGGTTTGAGGGTAATGTCCAAGGGGTGGTTGTCCATACTAGTAAGTATTCGTTTTTGTCTTTGATTTTAAATTTTATTGTTAAGGATGGGTCATTGACTTCTTTGTATTCTCCAAGATTCACTTCGAAATTTGAAAGTGGAGTTGCAAGCTTTGGGGAATAGGGTAGTACATAGTAACTTTCGTAAATTAAACCTTTGTTATAAAGATTTTTAAATACCCACCATACAGATTCCATGAAGCTTATATCCATAGTTTTGTAGCCTTTTTCAAAATCTACCCATCTTCCAAGCCTCAGGATTATATTTTTCCATTCTTTTGTGTATCTGAGTACTATTTTTTTGCATTCTTTGTTAAAATTTTCAATACCATAATTTTCTATTTCGTATTTGCCAGAAATTCCCAAATTTTTTTCTACTTCGTATTCAACAGGTAACCCATGAGTATCCCATCCAAAATTTCTTTTTACATATTTGCCCTTCATTGTTTGATATCTTGGAATTATGTCTTTTATTGTGTTTGGAACAAAATGTCCAAAATGAGGAAGTCCTGTAGCAAAAGGCGGTCCGTCATAAAATGTAAATTCTTCACATCCTTCTCTTTGCTTTATTGATTTTTCAAAGATCTTATTGTCATTCCAAAATTTTAATATTTTTTCTTCTATTTTAGGAAAATTTGCCTTGTTTTCTACTTTTTTAAACATATTATAATTCCCCTTTATTCTACTATTATTTTTTCTTTTTCTAAATAAATTGTTATTTTATTTATGTTTTGATTTTCAGCTATTATGGTGATAATATTTTCTTCTATTTTTTCTTTGATTGCGGCAATTACGCTTCTTGCTCCTGAATTTTTTTTATAGTATTTTGTGGTTATGAATTTGTCAACATCTTTTTTTATTTCTATTTTGATTCCTTTAGAGCAAAATTTTACCTTAAGGTCACTTAAGTAGTTTTTGCAAATTTCCTCTACATTGTCCTTTGTAAGGGTATTTAGAATAATTTTTTTTTGAATTCTATCTAAAAAGGATAACTTAAATCTTTTTTCAAGATCTTGTTTTATTTCTTCTTTAAAGTTTTTTGCCTCTAAGCTTTTTTGGTGATTTTTGTTAAATCCAATATTTCTTTCTCCAAGAAGTATTCTAGATCCAATGCTTGTAGTCATTATTATAATTGTATTTTTAAATAGTATTTTATCTTCTTTACTATCAATAAGTTCTCCATTTTCAAGCATTCGACTTATTAGGTTTAATATAGAGTTGTGGGCATTTTCAATGTTTTCAAACAATATTAAAGTTTCAAATGAATGTTTTAATTTATTTGTCAGAATGCCTCCATCAGAGTAGCCTACGTATCCTGGATTTGTGCCAATTAATTTTGAAATAGAGTTTTCTTCTTTATAGTCTGACATATCTAGTTTTAATACTGAATTTTGATCCTTGATAATTTTTTTAGATATTTCATCAGTTAAAGTAGTTTTTCCACATCCACTTGATCCTATTAGCAATATTGAGGCTAAGGGTTTAGAATCGTCATTAAGTCCAAGTTTGACTTTAATAATTTCTTTAATAAGTTCGTTTACTGCATAGTTTTGTCCGATCACTTTTTTATTTATTTCGCTTTCTACTTCTTTTAATTCTAAAATTTCTTCTTTAGTGTTATTTGCTGTTTTAATAGATAGTATTTCATTTATTGCCTTTTGTATATCATCTGCTGTAATGATGTTGTCTTTTGTAAGTTCTTCTTTTTTAATTGCACCGGCAATGTCTATTATATCTATTGCTTTATCTGGAAATCTTTTATTTATTAGATATTTGGATGAAAGCTTTACGATATTTAAAAGCGCGCTTTTTTCATAGATCACTCCATGATAGTCTTCAAAATTTTTTGCAATATTTTCGATTATTTTTAGCGTATCTTTTTCATCAGGCTCTCTTACAGTAATTGTTTGGAATCTTCTAGCGAATGCTTTGTCTTTTGAAATATATTTTCGATATTCATTGTAAGTAGTTGCCCCAATGATTTGTATTTCAGTTCTAGAAAGTGATGGTTTTAGTATATTTGATGCATCAAGAGCTCCTTCGGAGTTCCCAGCTCCTATTAGAGTGTGTATTTCGTCAATAAATATGATTGTGTTTTTGTTTTTTTCAATATACTTAATTATATTATTTAAACGGTCTTCAAACTCGCCTCTATATTTTGTTCCCGATACTAGGTTTGAAACCTTAAGCATTAAAATTGTTTTGTCTTGTAGTTTGCTACTTATTGTTTTTTGTACTATGCTTGATGCAAGTCCTTCAACTATTGCTGTTTTTCCCACACCAGGTTCGCCTATGAGCATTGCGCTGTTTTTGTTTCTTCTCAAGAGTATATTTGTAAGAGCTTTGATCTCTCTTTCTCTTCCAATCAAGGGGTCTAATTTTTTGGCTTTTGCAAGTGCTGTTAAATTTTTGACATACTTTCCAATTTCAAAGTGTTCATTTTCAAATCGTATTTCTTCATCAAATTCTTTATAGGTTTCAATTAATCTTATTTTGTTTTTTTCCATGTATTCCAATATATTTTGATCTTTAAAGTTGAAGCTGGATTTACTTAGTTTGTGCTTTTTAAGAAGTTTTTTATTTTTTAATATTTGATAAAAAATTTCTTTTGCCCCTATTAAAGGTTTGGATTTAAACTCCTTTTTAGCTTCTTTTATTAGAGTAAAGATTTCTTTATTGATTTTTGGAATAATTATTTCGTTTTTTTCTATTAAAATTTTTTCTAATTTATCTATTTCACATATAACTTCTTGTTTAATGTTTTTTAGAGTTTTAGTATCTAGAAATTTTATTTCAGATTTTTTGGGAGTGGTAATTATAGACATTAATAAGTGCCAAATTGAAACTTCTTTATTTTTATTTTTTCTTGCAATTTCTTTTGAGTCTATTTCTACCAAATTTATTAAAGTTTCTGTTATGTTAATATTTTTTTATCTCCATCTTTATTGCATTTATTATACCAAATATTTTATGTTTTTCCTTATACTCTAGTTTTACAGATATATAAAATTTAATTTTTGGCTCTGTTCCAGAGGGTCTCACAACGATTACAATTTCGTTTTCAAGTATAAATTTTATTGCGTTTATGGGGTATTTATATTCTTTGATTTCTGAAATTTCATTTTTAAAATTAATCTTTTTAAGAGTTTTATAGTCTAATTTTTCAATTATTTTAATTCCTGCGAATTGTGCTTTTTGTTCTTTTCTCAGTTTTAGCATTAACTTTTCTCTTTGAACTTCTCCATTAGCTCCTTCAAAGTTTTTTTCTATATTAAATTCTTCATAATATCCAAATTCTTTGTATATCTTTTCAAGATAATTCTTAATTGTTTGTTGTTTGGATTTTAAGTCAAGTGCTAAAGAACAAATCCCTTTTATGGCTGAGAATGCATCTTTATCTCTAACTTTTCTTCCTATTAGATATCCATGGCTTTCTTCGCATGCAAAGGCAAATTTTTTATTTGGTTCATTTTTTTCCATTTCATTAATTAAATTTCCTATCCATTTAAATCCTGTGTAAGTTCTAAAAATTTGAGAACCATATTTTTTTGCAATTTTTTCTAGCATTGGTGTTGTTACAAATGATGATATTGTAAATGTATTTTTAGGATTTATTTCTTTTGAGAGTATGTAGTTCATTAAAATACATGATATTTGATTTCCGTTTAAGAATATCCATTCGTTTTGATCTTTGAACGCAACTCCTATTCTGTCAGCATCTGGATCTGTTGCAAGGGCAATATCACAATCTTCTTTTTTTGCAAGCTCTATTACTTTAAGCATGGATAGGGTTTTTTCTGGATTAGGATAATTTATTGTTGGAAATTCAGGGTTTGGCAGTATTTGACTTTTTTCTAAAAAAAGCTTTATTTTGCTATTTGCAAAGAGTTTTCTTATTATGGTTCCACCGGTGCCATGTAATGCTGTGTAGGCTATTTTTAAGTTTGTTTCTTTGCTGTTTTTTTCAAAATCAGGGAATTCTTTGTTTATTGTTTTCACATACTCTTCGTCTATCTCATTGTCAAGTTCTTTGATGATCCCTTTTTCAATGCCTTCTTTTATGGTAATTGTATTTATTATGTTTTTTACTTGTTGAATTTCATTAGTTATTAGTGTGTCATGAGGTGGTATTATTTGGACTCCACCTTTCCAATATGCTTTATAGCCATTATATTCTTTTGAATTATGGCTTGCTGTTATCATAACGCCAACATCACAATCAAATTTTCTTATTGTATAAGATAGTTGAGGAGAAGGTCTTAAGCTTTTATATATATATGTTTCAAAATTATTTGAGGCAAAAATTTGAGCAGCATTGTAAGCAAATTCTTTTGAAAAATATCTTGAATCATAACTTATTGCAACTTTAGGGTTTTTGTTTATTTTAAGTACATAGTTGCATATTCCTTGGCTTATTTTTTTTACATTATATGTGTTCATGTAGCATGTTCCAGCTCCAATGACTCCTCTTATTCCAGCAGTGCCGAATTCTAGATCTTTATAAAATCTGTTTAGAATTTCTGTTGAATTATTTGTTTTTTGAATTTTTATTGCTTCTTCTTGAAAATATGTATCTTCTTCAAGAAGAATGTAATTTTTCAATTTTCTTTTAGCTTCGATTTTTTGCATCAATATTTCCTTTTATTTTATTAAACAAAGATTAATTAAATTATATTGATTTATAATGAATTATATACTTGATATAGAATTTATTATCATATAATTTATAAGAATGTGTATTAAATTTTGGTCGTTAAATTAATGATGGATTTTTTTTTGAAGTCAGAATATCTTCCTGCTGGCGATCAGCCTAAAGCAATAAAAGAGATTGAAAATTCTATTTTGCTGGGGAATAAATATCAAACATTAAAAGGTGTTACAGGCAGCGGAAAGACTTTTACAATTGCAAATATAATCAAAGATCTAAATAGGCCCGCCTTGGTTGTTAGTCATAACAAAACATTAGCAGCACAACTTTACAGAGAGTTTAAGGATTTTTTCCCAAACAATGCTGTTGAGTATTTTGTTTCTTATTATGATTATTATCAGCCAGAATCTTATGTGCCTTCAAAAGATTTATTTATAGAAAAAGAAGCCACCATTAATGCTGAGATAGAAATTAAGAGAATAAGAACGGTAACTTCTCTTGCTAAAAGACGAGATGTCATTGTGGTTGCAACTGTATCTTCAATTTATGCTCTTGGATCTCCAGATTTTTTCAAAAAATCAGCACGAGAATTTTTTGTAGGTCAAAAAATTTCTATTAAAGAAATATCAGATATTTTTGTAGAGCTTTATTACGAGAGAACTTTAATGAATTTGGAAAGAGATAAATTTTCAATTAGGGGAAATATTGTTGAAATTTGGCCTAGCAGTGAGCATGGAGAGTTTGCTTATCGAATTTGTTTAGATTTTGATGAAATTGTTGAAATATATAGGATTAGTTCATTTTCTAAGAAAAATTTAGGAGCTACAAATAGTTTTACTCTTTTTGCCAAGTCTTATTTTGTAATTCCTTATAAAAACGTATTAGAAGCAATACCTAAAATATTTCATGATTTAAGTCTTCAATGTCAATATTTTAAAGATAATGGCAAGCTTGTAGAAGCCGAAAGGCTTAAGCAGAGAGTAGAGTATGATTTGGAAATGCTTAGAGAAACAGGATTTTGTTCAGGCATTGAAAATTATTCTAAATATTTAAGTGGAAGTACAATGGAGAGGCCCTTTTGTCTTTTTGATTTTTTCCCAAAAGATTACTTATTATTTGTAGATGAATCTCATGTTACATTGCCGCAATTTAGGGGAATGTATAATGGAGATCATTCTAGAAAATTAAATCTTGTTAACTTTGGGTTTAGACTTCCTGCAGCACTTGAAAACAGACCCCTTAAATATAATGAATTTGATGAATTAATTAATCAGGTTGTGTTTGTATCTGCAACTCCGGGTGTTGAAGAGAATGATAAGAGTAGTGTGGTTGTTGATCAAATAATTCGTCCCACAGGTCTTGTTGATCCCGAAATTATTACTAGGCATTCTGATGGGCAAATGGAAGATCTTTACAGCGAGATTCAAAAAAGAGTGGCTCTTAAAGAGCGAGTTTTAATTACTACTTTGACAAAAAAAATGTCTGAGGATTTGACTGAATATTTAGTAAGTCTTGGTGTAAAAGCAAAATATCTGCATTCGGAACTTGACACTCTTGAGAGAGTGGAAGTTATTTCACTTCTTAGAAAATCTGAAATTGATGTTATTGTTGGCATTAACTTACTTAGAGAGGGCTTAGATATTCCAGAAGTATCTCTTGTTGCAATATTAGATGCTGATAAGGTGGGGTTTTTAAGATCTACCACTTCATTAATACAAACAATTGGTAGGGCTGCTAGAAATTCTAATGGACTTGTAATAATGTATTACGACAAAATAAGTGTAGCTATGCAGGAGGCAATTGAGGAGACTAGCAGAAGACGTCAAATTCAGATTGATTATAATAAAAAGAATAATATTACTCCTAAGACAATTGTTAAAAAGATTCAAAATATTTTAGAAAAAGAACTCAATAATAAAAATAAAAATTTTGGTTATGATTTTGAAAAAATTATTTCAGGCGAGAAATTGTCTAAAAAAAAGCTTATTGATAAGCTTAAATTTGATTTAGAAGAAGCCGTTAATGATGAAAGATTTGAAGATGCAATTGTTTTAAGAGACAAAATAAAAGAGATTAGTAGCAAAATTAGTATAGCTCGTAATAAAAAAAGAGAGGTGTAATTTTTGGAAAAAAGTTTGAAAAAAAAAATTATTGTCAGAGGAGCAAAAGAACATAATTTAAAAAATATTGATGTAGATATTCCAAAAGATGGTTTAGTTGTAATATCTGGCAAAAGTGGCTCTGGCAAGTCTTCTCTGGCTTTTGATACTATTTTTGCAGAAGGGCAAAGAAGGTATATGGAATCTGTTTCAGCTTATGCACGGCAGTTTTTGGGTGTAATGAAAAAGCCCAATGTTGATTATATAGATGGACTTTCTCCTTCTATAGCTATTGAGCAGAGAACAATAAGCAATAATCCCCGCTCTACTGTTGGAACAATTACTGAGATTTATGATTATTATAGGCTAATATTTGCGAAAATAGGCAAAGCATACTGTCCAAATGATGGAAGATTAATAGAAGAGCAATCGTTAGATAAAATAGTTAATACTATTTTAAGTTATTCTGAGGGATCTAAGGTTATACTTTTTGCACCAATTGTAAGGGGCTCTAAAGGTTCTCATAAAAAGGTTTTAGAAAAAATATTAAATCAAGGTTTTAATAGAGTTAGAATAAATTCTGAAGATTATTTAATAGAAGATGCACTTAATTTAAATTTACATAAAAATAAAAAACATACCATTGAAATTATAGTTGATAGGATTAAGCTTGGCAATAATGTTCGAGTTAGACTTGCAGAATCTATTGAGACTTCTCTTGCTGTTTCTAATGGATATTTAAGAGTAGAAATTGATAATGATTTGGGGAAAATAGATAAACTATTTACAGAGCACAATAGTTGTCCTTTGTGCGGATTTTCACTTCCTCTAATAGAGCCTAGACTTTTTTCATTTAATAGTCCATTTGGTGCTTGCAGCGAGTGCTCTGGTCTTGGCGTTACACTTGAGTTTGATTTTGAAAGTATTTGTCCTGATACTAGTCTTTCTTTTAATGATGATGCTTTTCTTACGTTTAAGACAAGTTCGTCTTGGTCTGTGGCTATTTTTAAAGGACTTGCCAAACATTATAATTTTGATTTAAATACCCCTATAAAAGACATTCCAGATAAAGTTCTTAAACAGATTTTATACGGCTCAAATGAAAAAATAGATTTTATTTACCAGTCCAAAGAAATGGAAGCAAAGGAGTTAGATGGAGGATTTCATTATTCTAAAACATTTGAAGGGCTCTTGCCGCTTTTAAAAAGGCGATATCTTGCAACAGAATCAGAGAGCACTAAAATTTTTTACGAAAATTTGATGTCTAAAAAAATATGTAATTCATGTAAAGGTAAACGTTTAAGCGTTGGAGCTTTAACTGTGAAAATCAATGGGAAAGACATTCAAGATCTTACTAATTTGTCTGTATTTGATTCTTATGTATTTTTTAAAAACTTGCAGCTTGATTTGGTGGATGAAAAAATATCTAAAGAAATTTTAAAAGAAATTAAAAGTAGGCTTAAATTTTTAATTGATGTTGGTCTTTCTTATTTGTATTTAAATAGAATATCAGGCAGCCTATCTGGTGGTGAGGCTCAGCGTATTAGGCTTGCTACTCAAATAGGCTCAGCACTTTCAGGCGTTATTTATGTTCTTGATGAGCCAAGTATTGGTCTTCATCAAAGAGATAATGAAAAATTAATCTCTACTCTTGTTAATCTTAAAAATCTTGGCAATACTGTAATTGTTGTTGAGCATGATGAGCAAACTTTACGTACTGCAGACTATATTATTGATATGGGGCCTGGTGCTGGAATTCTTGGAGGGGAAATAGTTGCAAAGGGAGCCTTAATTGATATTTTAAATAGCAAGAATAGCTTAACTGGTCAATATCTTAGCGGTAAGTTTAAAATAGATGTTCCAAGCTCTAGAAGAAAGGCAGATAAGGGAGAAATTTTACTTTTAGGTTCTAATAAAAACAATCTTAAAAATATAGATGTAAGTATCCCTTTGGGAGTTTTTACCGTAATAACAGGTGTTTCTGGTAGTGGAAAAAGCACTTTACTTAACGAAGTGTTATACCCAGCTCTTGATAGTAGATTAAAGTTTAATGAAAAGTATTGTGATGGTTTTAAAGACATTATTGGATACGAAAAAATCGATAAAATTATTCAAATAAATCAAAAGCCAATAGGGAGAACTTCAAGGTCAAACCCAGCAACTTATGTTGGATTTTTTACAGAAATCAGAGAGCTTTTTGCTAAGCTGCCAGATGCTAAGTCAAGGGGCTTTAAGGCCGGTAGATTTTCTTTTAATGTTAAAGGGGGAAGGTGTGAGAAATGCCAAGGAGATGGATATCTTAATATTCAAATGCATTTTTTACCAGATGTTTTTGTTCCTTGTGATTTGTGTAAGGGTAAAAAATTTAATGAAGAAACTTTAGAAGTTAGATACAAAGGAAAAAATATACACGATGTTTTAGAGATGAGCGTGTTTGAAGCGAGTAAATTTTTTGAGAATGTCCCCAAAATTAGTCATTATTTAAAATTTTTAATTGAAGTTGGGCTTGAATACATTAAATTAGGACAATCCGCAACAACTTTATCAGGAGGTGAAGCTCAACGCATTAAGTTAGCTTTTGAGTTAAGTAAAAAGAGCACAGGTAAAACTTTTTATATTATTGATGAACCAACAACCGGGTTGCATTTTGATGACATAAAGAAGTTATTAGAGGTTTTACAGCGTTTAGTTTCTAATGGTAATACAGTTGTACTAATAGAGCATAATTTGGATGTAATCAAACAGGCAGATTATATAATAGATTTGGGTCCTGATGGTGGGTTGGCAGGGGGGGATATTGTTGTTTCTGGTATTCCCGAAGAGGTTGCAAAATGCAAAAGTTCCTATACAGGAATGTTTTTAAAAAATCTTTTATAGTATTTTTAATTTTTTTAATATTTTCTAATGCAATTTTTGCTCAGACTGTAAATGACAAGAATTCTAAAAAAAGAGATAAGCTAACCCTAAGTCAAAAATCTTATTTAAGAGAGCTTGAGCTTTCAACTGATGAGGATTTAAAAAAATGGGCCTTACAAGAGGGCCTAAAAGAAACAGATGTTTCAAAAATACGAGAATTGCTTTTAAAAAAGTTTGGAATAGATCCTGAGCTTTTTGTCAAGGGGAAAGGACTTGCCGGATCTGGTAGATATAAAATAATAATTGAAACTACAGATAATCTTGAAAATTTCACTTATGGACTTACCAAGGATGAAAGCATTGTTTTTGAAGGAAGAGTTAATATCTTGGTTGAAGATATTAAAGAGAATAAAAAACACAATATTAAAGGTGACAGGATAGTCCTTAATAGGAACTCTAAAAAACTTTATTCTATTGGAAATGTTGAATATATTCTTGATATGGATACCAATGAAAAGCTTTATTTTTATGGTAATGAATTTTTTGTCGATTTTGATTCTCAAAATTTTCTATTAAAAGATGGTATTCTTCAAAAAAAGATGCAAAAAAATCAAATAGATCATATTCTTTCGTTTGGAGGAAAGGTTTTAAAAAAGATAGACAATGATGTTACCATTTTGGAACAAGCTTTTGCAACAACTAGTAAAATTCCAGAACCGTACTATTCAATTAAAGCTTCTAAAATATGGGTATTGCCCTCAGGAGATTTTGGGTTTTTAAATGCTATATTTTACATGGGAAGAGTTCCAGTATTTTACATTCCCTTTTTTTTCAGACCGGGAGATAGTTTATTTTTTAATCCATCTTTAGGCCTAAATCCACGAAAAGGTTTTTCTGTTTTTAATACCGTTTATCTTTTTGGCAATAAATCTTCAGGCGAAGATTCATCTTTTTTGGATTTTGATTTCAATTCTGTTTATAATTCAGGTAAAAAACCTTATATAAGAAATGGATATTTAACGTATTTTTTTGCAGAAAATTCAGCATCCAGTCTTAATAAAGATTATGTTAAATTGATTTTTGACATTTATGCTAATCTAGGATTCTATTCCGGAGTTGATTTTAATTTGGGCAATACTTTAGGACATTTTAAAACTTTGGAAGGAAATTTTGGATTAGGTTTTACTAGGAATGTTTATAGTTATGATGGAGGATATTATCCTTTTGACAATAGGATTTTAAAACAATCTCTTTTTAGTTTTTCTAATCTTAACAAAGGAGATATATTTGGGTTTGAAGTTCCTTTTAGATATTTACTTAAATTAAAAACAGAATTTCTATTAAGCGATGCACTTTTTTCGGTTGTTTTAGAGCACTATTCTGATCCATATGTTAATATTGATTTTAAAGATAGAATAGAAAGTGCCACATTTTTTTCTCTTTTAAATTTAGATAAAGATTCTGTTAAAGATCAAGCCAGCATTAGTACTTTTGATTGGAATTTGTCTTCTTTTTATAAGCGAACATTTAATGACGGTTCAATTTTAGATTATAAATTAAATAATTTAGGCTTAAGTTTTAAATTGTCGGGCTATGAAAATCTTTATGTTAAATCTCCTTTGGAAAAACCAAAAGATATTAATGATCCCACAAGAAAATGGTTTTATCTGGAGAGAATTTATGCTCCATATATTGATTTAAATTTCCAAAAAGACCTTTACAATAATCAATGGACATTTCCAGCTGATACTAGAGAAATGATAATGCGCCCAGAAATTAAAAATCTAGAAGATAAAGATAATAATAAAAAGAGCGTGAAGGATAAAAATGTTAAAAAAACAGCAGAATTAACCAAAGATTTGTATATTCCTCCAGAACCAATTACTTTGGAAAATATTGACCAATCCGATTCTTTTTTTATTAGGTTTGGCATTAATCCTTATTTAAGAAATAATGTTTTTTTTAATAATTATGGTATAACAAGTCCAAAGGACTTTGATTATGAAATAAAAAATTATTTATTTGATATAAAAAATAAAACGGATATAAAAATTCATGCTGATTTTTATAATCGTTTAATTACTTTTGAAAATTTATTATATCTTAATACTATTGAGTATAATCCTTTAAATAAAGATTTTAAGGTTGAAGATAAAGATAAAAAAAGTGAGCACTCTATTATTAACCAAATAAATTTAAACTTGCTTCCTTTTATTAGGTACTCTTTATTCTCTAGAAGTACTTTAAAGTTTGAGAATAAGGCTACCTTGTATTCATTTAATAAAAAATATGATTCTGATGCAAAATCTTTGGTTAATAAAAATAGTAGTATTTTTTTATCTGATCCGGAAACTTTTTATCAAAGTTTAACAGCTTCTTTAATTTATGATTATGATTATTTTAGTGCTGAGCTTTCAAGCGAATTAAAAAATAGTTTTGAAGATATTAAGGCTTCTTCTGAGCTTAAATTTTCTTTAGATTTTCCTTATTTGTTGCAAGAAGCCGGGATTGGAATTAAATATTATAAAAAATTTAAAGAAGATGCTATGAAAAACCTTAGAATTTCTGCTATTCAAAATTCTTTAGAGCCCCAAAAACCATCATCGCCTTATAAAAATATAGAAATGTCTCCTGCTTTGTATTATAAAATTGAGCCGAGATATTTGGATTATTTTAAATTTAGTTTTTTAGCTGCTTATGATCCTTTGATAAATAGAGTTTCCGAGCTTTCTTTTAAGCTTAATGTTTTTGATTTCCAATTTTTATTTGCTATGAAAGATGACTTTGAATATAATTATGATCCTTTAAAAGGAGATTTTTTCAAGGTTGGCACTACAACTAAACTTGTTCCATATTCTTTAGATTCTAGTTATAAAAAAGAATTGTACGTTTTAACTTTTTTTGATAAGAAGCTTTCTTTTACTTTAGGGGTAGATTTTGGCTGGAAAATAAATTTGCAGAAATTTACAGATAATGAGCTTAGATCTGCATTGACCTTGAAGTTTAAATATACAGAATTTTTAGAAATTTACTTTTCTACTTTTTCTATTAATACTAAGACTTTTAAATACTTTAAAGGATATATGGACCAAATTGGCCTTGAGACTGTCAATGTCTTTACTGATTTATTAAAATCTTTTAATTTCTTTAATTCTCAAGACAGAAAAGATTCACTTTTTAAAATTAAAAAATTTTCATCAGGCTTTAAATTCAATTTTTATGATTGGAAATTTGTTGGCGAATATAATTTAGAGCCAGATTTGTTAATAGGATCTGACGGAATTTATTCTCCTATTTGGAGAAATAATTTTACAATTTATATTTCTTGGAATTTTTTTGCTCCTATAAAAGCATCATTTGAAAACAATAAAGATACAAGCTATGAGCTTATCATTAATAGAAAAACAAAAAAATGATAACGATTTTCATGTATTAGTAATATTAATTTTTATAGTTCTTGTTATTAAAACGTTTATTGGTTTTTTTGCTTCAATTCCTACTTTTGATATGTTGAGTTTGAAAATAGACGGATATTTAATATCTGAGCTTGAGTTATTGCTATTTTTGTTTTTAGAGTGAATTTTTAATGGATATGCTATAAATTTAAATGAAGTTTTAGGGCCAATAAAAAACTCTCTGTATTTATTTTTATATTCTGTTTTATTGCTTATTGTAAGATCTTCTTTTTTTAAGACGATTTTATCGTTGTTAAGACTAGTATTTTGCCAATCTATTTTTACTATGTCTAAGCTATTGTTTGTAATTTGAATATAAATATATTCATTTGTGGCTTTAATTACATCTATTTTAATGTATTTAGAGGGAGGAGATTCTAGAATTTTAAAATCTGTTTCATAATCATGGTTTATTTTTATTGTCGTGCAACAAAAAAAATAAACCATTGAAATAAGAAATATTGTTTTTATGTATTTTTTGACAATATTTCTACTTAGTTTTATGAAAACCAAGATCTGCAATATTTTCATTTCCTGGAATAAAAGAAATTTTTCCACCTTTCTCTTCAAATTTTTTCCTTAGTTCAGCTGTTTTTTTGATTAAATTAATAGTAATTTGTGGTAATTTTTTGCTATTATGGATTCCTTTTGACCAGTAGTCAATTATTAATTTACTGTCGCCAAATATGTTTGTTATATTTTCTTTTAATGCTATTTTGAGTGCTGTATATAGGGCAAGCAGTTCCCCAAAATTATTGCTAATTCCTTGAAAATTTTTGACATAATAATTTCCATATTTATTAATCAAGGATTTATCTAAGATTTTATCCAATATTGAAATTTTTTTTTCGTTTACAACTCTAATTTCTACGCCCTTTCCTCTTCCTGTTCCAGAATCAAAATATATTCCAATTGGGTGGTGATAAATTTTGTTATCATTATTAAATAGCCAATTTTGAGCTTGTTCTATTGTTTTAAAACTTTTTATTTTATTATTTTTCCCTTTAATAGTGTTTTTGCATTCTTCCCAGGATTTGAAAATAATTTTTTCATTACTATTAATCAAAATACATGCATAATATTTGTTCATGGTAGTATTAACTTCCTGAGCACCAGATATTTGTTATATTGCAAGCTCTTCCAAAAATTTTTTCTTTCGATTTTTTTAATTCTATTGCATCTACTATTTCTTTGTTGTAACCAATGAATTTTTCTTTTAAGGTTGGTTTAATGAGCCTTTTTGGAAGCACGCTTGGAAGTATTCCCGTAATCGTATAAGACATGTAAAAATTGTAAGCGGCTGCATTTATTTCTCCAGGAGTAATTATTCCTGAAATTTCATAATTTCTTGATACATTAAGACCTGCTATTTTATATATTCTATCAACTACTAAAGAGCAATAAGTTTTATTGTGAATTTCTTCAAGATTAAATGAATCTGTCCATAAATTAGAGGATATTAAGGGAACCATATATCCAAAGTTATTATCAATGTATCTGTTTCTTCCAAAATTAATAGCTTTTTTAATTGTTCTTGTGTCTGTTATTGGTGAGAATATTTTTAATATTCTTGATTGTACATATGTTGAAAGTTTTTCATATCCTGAGCCTTGAGTAGATGCTGTATCGAATTTGATTTGATTGCTTGTAATTATTGATTTTATATCAAAACTATCATTTCCATTGAATGCAATTTTTTTAGTAGCTTCGTATTTTTCTTCATCAAATATTCCTACATGTTGCCAAAAATAAAAAAACTCTGTCCAATCTATTTTTGGTTTTATTAATATTATGTCTCCATTTGATAAAATAGACCTTAAATTTTTAGGAGTTATTTCAATACCTGTATTTGGATCTATTATTTTTGGTATTATATCGTGTTTATTGTTATTGTCGGAGTCAGCAGTTGACCTTTTTCTTCTTCTAGGTGGTGGTTGTTTTGAATAATACAATTCATTGTGAAGATCTGAAATTTTTTGCTTTTCAATTATTGTTTCTATGTTGCTGTTTTCAACTTTTAAAAAGTGCATAAATTGTTTAAAATATTTTTTATCTTTTATTTTTAATAATTGATTTGCTATTGTGTGCGGTGCAATATATTCTTTTCCATCTATTATTTCTTTTGTTATTGAGTTTATATTTTCTTGAGGAAAGAATGAGTTGATGTGACTTAATTGTATATATCCTAAATTTTTATCATGAAATGTTTGCTCGATTAAGTTTAGAATTTCTTTTTCTAGATGCATTTGTAGTTCTATTAGTTCTGTTAAGTTTTCATTATCTGAATTTGTATGATTAAAATTTGGTTTTTTTTCAAAAGCAGTATCAATTTTAATTGTTAGATTTCCATTGACGCTGCTTTGATCTAAAAACTTTATCCATTCTGTTTCATTATTTAGATAATTTCTATAAGCATTTAGATAGTTTTTTATTTCTTCAAGTTTTTGTGGGCTTATTTTGACTTTTGCTGCCGTTTGTTTTATTAAAAAGGAATTATCATTATTGTTTAAAATTTCTTGGATACTAGATATTGGTATTCGATATTCTATATTAGAAGGATTTTTTATTAAAGAGCTTTCTAGTGGTGTTTTTTGTGTTAATATGATTTCTGACGTGCTTATATTTTTTAACTTGTTATCTGCAATTAAGGCACAAGAGAATAATAAAATGTGTGTAGTTAATATTAATAATCTACTAATTTTCCTCATGAGTAGTATTTTAGCATAATTTTTTGTCCAATGGTTTTGATTTAAAGTTTTATTTTGAGCTGCTTTTTTTGTTTTTGCAATTTTTACACCCAGATTAATTTTTTAATTTTTTTAAAAAATAGTTGATATTTTTTAATATAAACATTAATATTTTAATGTATGGCAATTTTTATAAAGGGGGAAATGGATGGAAGAATATTTAAATCCAATAAATATATTTTCGGAAATAGGTCGTTTGAAAAAAGTTTTGCTTCATAGGCCAGGAGAAGAATTGGAAAATTTGACGCCCTTTATTATGAAAAATTTTTTATTTGATGATATTCCTTATCTTAAAGTTGCAAGACAAGAGCATGAAGTTTTTGTGAATACTTTAAAAAATAATTCAGTTGAAATTGAGTATGTTGAGGATCTTGTTAGCGAGGTTCTTGCTTCTTCTGTGGCGCTCAAAAATAAATTTATATCTCAATTTATTTTTGAGGCAGAGATAAAAACAGATGACATAATTAACATTTTAAAAGATTATTTTTCTAATTTAACCGTTGATAATATGGTTTCTAAAATGATTTCGGGCGTTGCAAGAGAAGAGCTTAAAGATTGTGCATTTTCTCTTGATGATTTGGTTAATGGCGCAAGTCTTTTTATTATTGATCCCATGCCCAATGTTTTATTTACTAGGGATCCTTTTGCCAGTATTGGTAATGGAATTACAATAAATAAAATGTTTACCAAGGTTAGGCGCAGAGAGACAATATTTGCAGAATATATTTTTAAATACCATTCCATTTACAAAGAAAATGTTCCAATTTGGTTAAATAGATGGGAAGAGACTTCTTTGGAAGGTGGAGATGAGTTTGTTTTAAGTAAAGATCTTTTAGTTATAGGAATTTCCGAAAGAACAGAAGCGGAGTCTGTAGAAAAACTGGCTTTTAGTCTTTTTAAAAATAGGGCCTCATTTAATACAATTTTGGCTTTTAAAATTCCAAAAAGTAGAATTTATATGCACTTAGATACAGTTTTTACTCAAATTGATTATAATGTTTTTACAAGTTTTACAAGTGATGATATGTATTTCTCAATTTATGTTTTAACTTGTAATTCAAGTTCTAATAAAATTAATATTAAAAAAGAAAAAGCTAAACTCAAAGATGTTTTGAGTTTTTATCTAGGCAGGAAAGTTGACATAATAAAATGTGCAGGTGGAGACTTAATACATGGTGCAAGAGAGCAATGGAATGATGGTGCTAATATTTTGGCGATAGCTCCAGGAGAAGTAGTTGCTTATTCTAGGAATCATGTAACCAATAAGTTACTTGAAGAAAATGGCATTAAAGTTCATAGAATTCCGTCTAGTGAGCTTTCAAGAGGTCGTGGTGGGCCAAGATGTATGTCTATGCCTTTAGTAAGGGAGGATATTTAATAGTTAGGTATGAGTTAAATGAGTTTTAAAAAACTTGATTGTAAAGAGGTTGGTGGTTGATGTATAATTTACGAAATAGGAGCTTTTTAAATCTTTTAGATTTTACAAGCAAAGATATTAAATATTTACTTGATTTATCAATTGATTTAAAAAAGTCAAAATATGCAGGAATTGAAGTGCAAAAACTTAAAGGTAAAAATATAGTTATAATTTTCGAGAAAGATTCAACAAGGACCCGGTGTGCCTTTGAGATTGCGGCATATGATCAAGGGGCAAATGTTACTTATTTAGGACCCAAGGGGAATCAAATAGGCTCAAAAGAGTCTATGATAGATACCGCCAGAGTTTTGGGGCGAATGTATGATGCTATTGGATTTAGAGGGTTTTCTCAGCAGACTGTTGAATGTTTGGCGAATTATTCTAATGTTCCTGTTTACAATGGATTGACAGATATTTCTCATCCAACTCAAATACTAGCCGATTTAATGACAATAAAAGAATATAAGGGGAGTTTAAAGGGGATTAAAATAGTGTTTTGTGGCGATGGTAGGGGAAATATTGCCAATTCGTTATTGAAGGGCTGTGCTATTATGGGGCTTGATTTTAGAATTTTTGCTCCCAAGGAGCTTTTTCCAGACCCCGATTTGACGCTTAAGGCCAGAGCTTTGGCACTAGAGAGTGGGGGTAAAATTACAATTACAGATTCTAAAGAAGAGGCTGTTAAATGTGCCGATGTTGTGTATACAGACGTGTGGGTATCTATGGGAGAGAGTAATTGGGAAGATAGAATAAATCTTTTGAGGTCTTATCAGGTTAATGAAGAGATAATGTGCAAAGCAAAAGATGATGCAATATTTATGCATTGCTTACCCGCTTTTCATGACTTAAATACTATGATTGGTAAGGATATTTTTGATAAATATGGACTTGATGGAATTGAAGTTACAGAAGAAATTTTTGAAAGTAAAAATTCAGTTGTTTTTGATGTGGCTGAAAATAGAGTGCATACCATTAAAGCTATTATGGTAGCAACTTTAGGATAATAATATTTTTTATGTAAAATTAAATTTATGAAATGATTTAGGAGGAGCGTTATGATCAGAATGCCAAGTAGTTTTACAATAATATTTTCTTTAATTATATTTGTTACCATTTTAACGTATGTGATTCCCGCTGGTAAGTTTGATAAAGAATTTAAGCAAATGGGTGATGGATCCAAAAGGGAAATAATTGTTGCCGGAACTTATCAATATGTCGATCGAGGGCCTAGGGGATTTTTACACCCTCTTATGACTATTTTAACTGCAATGTCAAAAGGTATGGAACATGCAGCCGAAGTTATTATTTTTGTTTTAATTGTTGGGGGCGCTTATGGGATTATTATGAAAACCGGAGCAATAGATGCAGGAATTTATTGGTTAATTAAAAAGTTAGGGCACAAAGATAAATTGCTTATTCCTTTGTTAATGTTTATTTTTTCGGTTGGTGGAACTGTAACCGGAATGAGCGAAGAAACTCTTCCTTTTTATTTTGTGATGATTCCCTTGATAGTAGCTTTAGGCTATGATAACCTTGTTGGAGTGGCTATCATTGCTTTGGGAGCTGGAGTGGGTACTATGGCTTCTACTGTAAATCCATTTGCTACAGGAATTGCATCTGCAATAGCTTCTATTAGCTTACAGGATGGGTTTTATTTTAGGATTGTTCTTTATTTTGTATCAGTATTAGTTGCTATAATCTATGTTTGTGTTTATGCGTCTAAAATTAAAAAAGATCCCTCAAAATCACTTGTGTATTCTCAAAGAAATGAATATTATCAATATTTTGTTAAAAAAAATGAGCTTTCTGCTGGGGATAATACTCAGAATGCCCTTGAGTTTACTTTTGCTCATAAATTAGTTTTACTTTTGTTTGGATTTATGATATTGATTTTGATATTTAGCATTGTTAATCTTGGTTGGTGGATGCAAGAAATGACAATGTTGTATCTTGGAGTTGCTATTATAGCGGCTTTTATTTGTAGATTGGGGGAATCTGAAATGTGGGATGCGTTTGTGAAAGGTTCTGAAAGTCTGCTAACGGCTGCTCTTGTTATTGGGCTTGCTAGAGGTGTTATGATAGTATGTGATGATGGGTTGATTACAGATACTATGTTAAATGCTGCTACTAATTTTTTATACAATCTCCCAAGACCCCTTTTTATCATTTTGAATGAAATTATTCAAATATTTATAGGATTTATTGTGCCATCTTCATCAGGGCATGCTAGCCTAACCATGCCAATAATGGCTCCACTTGCTGATTTTTTGTCAATTCCAAGATCTTCAGTTGTTATTGCTATGCAAACTTCTTCTGGACTTGTTAATTTAATAACACCTACCAGTGGAGTTATAATGGCTGTATTGGGAATATCTAGATTAAGTTATGGTACGTGGTTCAAGTTTGTTTTACCATTATTTATTATTGAGTTCTTTATATCCATTTTAGTCGTTATAGCTAACATTTATTTAAATAATCTTTAGTTTATATTTAAAAAAACTTTAGGAAGGAAAAGGAATTTCTCTTTTTTTTCTTTTTTAGATTTTTAGTTAATTATAATTAAACTAAAAACTAAAAAATATATTTTTTAGTTTTTAGTTTAATTATAATTAACTAAAAATCTA
>NZ_JACHFB010000002.1:0-162442 GCF_014205885.1 Borreliella californiensis
TACCAGGTTGATAGGTTAGAAGTGTAAGTATAGTAATATATTAAGCTGACTAATACTAATTACCCGTATCTTTGGCCATATTTTTGTCTTCCTTGTAAAAACCCTGGTGGTTAAAGAAAAGAGGAAACACCTGTTATCATTCCGAACACAGAAGTTAAGCTCTTATTCGCTGATGGTACTGCGAGTTCGCGGGAGAGTAAGTTATTGCCAGGGTTTTTATTTTTATACTTTAAGCCTTAAATTTATTATGTATATTTATTTTTACACAGTGGTAAAAATATTGTATTTTAATAAGGAAATTTTAAAATAAAATGAAAAAAGCGAACGTTTTAAGTGCTAATTTTTTAATTTTACTTTTGGTTTGCTTTGTCAACGCCAATTTATTTTCCAAGGATTTTTTCAAGTTTAAGCTTATAGATCAATTTTTCCCTTTTTACTATAAGAATAATAACGGGGAATATGAAGGGCTTATTTTTCCTATTTTAGATAAATGGGCAAAAGATAATAGTGTTGATATTAGAGTTGAGCATATTGATAATTTAAATGAAAGTGAAATTGAAGACGAAGCAATATATCTAGGATTGACTTATAACACAAAATTAAATGATTTTTTTTATTTTAAAAGTGAAGTTGCTAGGAGTATTTCAATTTTATTTTCTAAAAGCTCTAATAAAAAATATAAAAATATCCATTCAACATTTTTATCCAATTTTAATATAGGTGTTATTAAAAATACAATATATGAAGATATTTTAAGACTAAAAAGTGCTAACACTATTTTTTTGGCGGATAATTCTCAAGAGTTAGTATTGGCTTTAAAAAATGATAAAGTTGATTATATATATGGTGATTGTAAGACTTTGCATTATATTGCAAAGCAGTTTTTAAGCGAAGACCTTGTGATTTTTTCCGGAGATGTTTTTTATAGTATCAAAAATAGAGTGGCTATTAGTAGAAATGCACCTGAGATAGTAAAGAATTTGAATTTAGATTTGTTTTCGTATTTGATGGAAATGCCTGAAGAACTTATTGTTTCTTTTTTAGATAGTACTTCTAAGGGAAATTTTGTTGATGTTGGTTTATATAATGATTATCCTCCTTTGAGCTTTATTAATTCACAGGGGAAATTGTCTGGAATTTTAGTGGATTTATGGAATCTTATCTCAAGGCAACATATCTTTAAGCCTATTTTTAAGGGATTTCCCAAAGAGGATATTAAGAAATCATTAGATGGAAAGTCAGTAGGCATTTTTGGAGGAATTATTAGTAATGATAGTGTATTTGAAAATGTTAATTATGTAGTAAGTAAGCCAATATATCCTCTTAATTTTAAATTTTATTCTAAAGACCTAAACAATGATACTGGTCCAATAAATTCTCAGTTTATTGATTTTAATTTTAATAACATTCAATTAAATAAGAATAAAGATATTGTTAATAACTTTATAGATATTGTTAATAATTCATATGGGTTTATAGAAAATTCAATAACAACAAAATATTTATTAAAATTAAATGGATATAATGGCAGATTAAAATCTTACGATTCGATTTTTAATAAAAATAGGTTTTTAGTATTAGCTATTGATAACAGGGTTTACAAGGTTATTAAATATATTCTTAATTCTATATTTGATGATATTTCATTTGAATCTTTACTTCAAATAGATAAAAATTGGTTGGATAAAGAAGAGATTAATAGTTCTAGAATAAATAGTTATAAGATTATGAATAAGGTTAAATTTAATATTGAAGAAAAAATTTGGTTATCAAAAAATAATAAATTAAATCTTGCTGTTAAAAACTGGTATCCAATAGATTATGCTGAAGCAAATAATTATAAAGGAATAAATCAATTTTTGCTTGATAAGATTAGAATGTTTTCAGGTTTAGGATTTAACATAATTGAAGCACACAGTAATTTAGATCTTAAAAAATTAATCAAATCTGGAAAAATTGATATGCTAAATACTAATGCAACCGATTCAAATTTAGATAATGTTTTTAATATAAAATTAAATTCTCGAATTCCACTTTATATTTTTTCAAATAAAAAAAAGGTGCTTCCATCTAGACCTTTAGAAAGGTTTGCTGTACTTGATTTTTTATATAGTAAAAATTTGGCCTCTAATATTAAATCAAAGCTTATTCTGGTAAGTAGCTTTAAGGAAGCCCTTCTTCTTCTTTATAAGGGAAAGGTAGATGGGATTATTAGCGATGAGTATACAGCTGCTACTGTTTTTGAAGAATTAAATATTGTTGATGTTGAGAAGCTTCCTACTTTTAGAGACTTGGCTTTTGACTTGAGTCTTGCTATTTATAATCAGGATTATATCTTGAAGGAAATTATTCAAAAAGTTGTTATGCGTTCTAATGTTGGCAGTCAGATGTATTTAAATGACTGGAAATTTGATATTTATTATAAATCTAAAGGTATCAGGTTTAATAATTTTAAATTTCTAGTGTCAACAGTCATTATATTTTATTTTACTTTTTTAGGATTTGTAATAATATTTATGTTTAGATTATCATTTGAGCAGAAAAGAAGATATTCTTTTGTGATGAATGAAAAAAAGATTGCAGAAGCTGCTAATGCTGCTAAAACCATTTTTATAGCTAACGTCAGCCATGATATTCGTACCCCTATTAACGGAATAATGGCGGCTACTGAGCTTTTGGATACAACTATTCTTACAGATGTTCAAAAAGATTATGTTAAAATGATAAATTATTCATCTGATTCTTTGCTTTCTTTAATTGATGATATATTGTATTTGTCTAAAATAGATGTCAGTGAATTATATGTTGAGAGTCAAGAGATTGATTTAGAAAGTGAAATGGAAATGGTTTTAAAAACTTTTCAATCTCAATGTGCAAAGAAAAATATTGATTTATTTTCTTATTCTAAATCTATTTTTAAGAATTATATAAAAGGTGATATTGTAAAAATTAAACAAGTTTTAATTAATTTAATAGGAAATGCTTTTAAGTTTACAGATGATGGTGTTATTGTTTTAAACTATGAAGAAGTATGTAGAACAATAGCCGATGGTAATAGGATTTTAGTTACAGTTGAATTTAAGGTAATGGATACAGGCAAAGGCATTGAAAAAGAGAATTTTTCTAAGATATTTGAAATATTCAAACAAGAGGATGATTCTTCTTCAAGGATTCATGAAGGTGCAGGATTGGGATTGTCAATATCTAGAGAGCTTGTAAGACTAATGGGTGGCCTTGGCATTGCTGTTGATAGCAAAGTGGGAGAGGGTACCACTTTTTCATTTATGTTGCCCTTTTTATTGGGCGGTGAGCTTAAGAATAAAAATTTGTCAATCAATAGATTGCAATCAATAAATGATGATAATAAAGTATTAAATGTGCTTTTAAGTCGAAAAGCTATTAAAATTTTTGAACATTGTTCGATTTTATTGGGATGCTCTTCTAATGTTCACTATGTAGCATCTTTTGAGGATGCTTATGAAGTTTTCAATGATTTTCCTTTTTACAGTTTTGTTTATGTAAATGTAAATAACGATAATATTCAAGAGAGTATTCGATTTGCCAATAATATTGAAAGACTAAGTTCTGATGTACAAATTATTTTTTTATTTTATTATTTAGATAATAAAGCTTTAAAAAATTTAAAATATATGTATGTTAAAAAGCCTTTAATGGGGCTTAGTATATGTTCTGTTTATAAAAAAGAGTGTACCCCAGAAATGGATTTTGAAGACTTGGTTCCAATAGATATCGCTTATAAGATAAAAGAACCCATAAATGTTTTAATAGCTGAAGATAATCAGGTAAATCAAAAAGTGTTGAAAGATATTCTTGTTGTAATAGGCATTAATGAGAATTTTATTGATGTTGTAGATGATGGAGTAAAGGCTTTAAAATCTTTAAAAGATAAAAAATATGCTATCTCTTTTATTGATATACGAATGCCAAGATATGATGGATTTTCAGTGGCTAAGGAAATTAGAAAATTTGAAAAGGCTAAGAATTTAAAGCCGTGTGTTTTGGTTGCTGTAACAGCGCATGCTTTGCAAGAGTATAAAGATAAGTGTCTTGCAAGTGGTATGAATGATTATATCTCAAAACCAATACACATAAGTTCAATTAAAACTATATTAAAAAAATATTTACAATTTGAAGTTAATGATGTTCGGAAGAATGAAGATTTCAATCAACTTGTTAAGTTTCCTAACTTAGATGTTAATAGGGCTTTAAAAGAGTTAAATCTTTCATATGCATCATATTCTGAATTATGTAGAGGGCTTGTTGATTTTATCTCTATTAACATTATTGATTTAGAAAAAGCTTTTGATGAGGAAAATTTGTCTTTAATTAAGGATATATCTCATTCAATATCCGGAGCTCTTTCTAATATGCGTAGTGAATTGTATAAAGATTTTCAAAAAATTGAAACAAGTAAAGATTCAATTTATGAGTTGAAAAAAATGTATTTTTTTGTAAAAGATGATTTATTTCAGCTAATAAGCGACATAAAGGAGAATGTTTTATTTGAGTCTAAGATTGTTAGTGAGAACAAGCTATACTTTAAAAATAATGATCAATTTTTAAACCTTCTCAATAAGCTTTTAATTGGTATTAAGACTAGAAAGCCAAGAGAATACAAAGAAATTCTTGAGAGCATTGACAAGTATGTTTTAGACGATAATATTCAGGTACTATTTAGTGATCTTCGCAAGAATTTAAGACTATATAGATTTGCTGAGAGCTCTAAGATTCTTGAAGAGATTATTGAAATGCTTAATAATAAGAGATATTAGCAGTGGAAATGATAATTAAAGATAAAGCTTTTGAAGCAGAGAATCAGAAGCTTTTAATTGTAGATGATTCTCCCACCAATTTAGATTTATTGGTAAACATATTGCAAGATGCTTATGAGATTGAGGTTGCAACAAACGGACTTGATGCTTTAAAGCAAGTTGAAAAAGATAGTCCGGATCTTGTACTTCTTGACATAGGACTTCCAGATATTAGCGGCTATGAGGTATGTAGAAAGTTAAAAAGCGATCCTGATACCAAAGAGATTCCTGTAATTTTTATTAGTTCAAGGAGTTCCACAGATGCTCAGCTTGAAGGATTTAACGTTGGTGGAGTAGATTATATTTTAAAGCCTTTTAATAGTCGAATAATTGATGCTAGAGTTAAGACGCATCTTGAATTAAAGAAGTTAAGAGATTATTTTAAAAGCTTGTCTAGAATTGATGGGCTTACTCAAATTCCAAATAGAAGATTTTTTATGGATAAATTTTCTAAGTCATGGATGAAAGCTTTAGAAAGTAAAGAAATAATAATTGTTGGGATGTTGGATATTGATAATTTTAAAAATTACAATGATAATTATGGCCACACAAATGGTGATGAATGTCTTAAATTGATTGCTAAAGCTTTATATAAGGTTTCTTTAAAATATAAAATAGATGTTGCTCGATATGGAGGAGAAGAATTTATTTTTTTTTCTGTAAACAAGAGTCTAAATGAAATGATTGGCATTATTAAAACAATGATTAATGATATAAAGTGCTTAAGAATAGTTCATGAGCACAGTAGTGTTTCTAGCATTGTAACTGTTTCAATTGGCCTTGCTCAAGAAATTCCTATTGATAACAATTTTACCAATATCATAAAGCTTGCTGATCGCAAGCTTTATGAGGCTAAAGTTTCTGGAAGAAATCAGTTTAGGTATTAAATTTATATTTAATAGACCTTAATATTTATAAGTTATAGATATTCCAATGGAATCATAATAAAAATAAGAATTGTCAGTTGCTATTCTTTTTGAAATATCAGCCAGTCCAGCTGTGTTACTTGTGTATGTGGGATTTGTAGATAATTTAAATTGAAGGCCAATTGTTAAAGGTTTGATAACTTCAAAATTAGCAACAATAGAAATATTGTGATAAAAAATATCACTTCCCCAACCCTTGTTTTTCCAAGAGCTTATGTTTCTTTCTTTGCCAATTTGTGTTTTTCCTTTATAAAGTAGCCCTATGGTGTTAAGAGGTATTGGCATTTTGTAAGCTAAAAGAGCGTAAGGTTTTATTAGCATGCCATTTATATTTTTGCCATCATCTGCTTTATATTTCCAAAGTTGATCTTTTTTTGCATGAGGATTGATTAAGTATATAAAATCATTTCCAATAACTGTAATAATGTGCGTCCATTCTCCTTGAAAAATGGCGTTTAAGTCAAATTGGAATCGTCCTCCTGTTGTTATTTCTGAATAAAATTCAACAGCATTTGAATATTTTCCATTTTCAATGTGCACGCCAACTCCTTTAAATCCAAAAGCTTGCCAACCTATACCAAGTTCATTTGATGCATATAAATTTAAAAAAGCAATAGGAGTAAAGCTTGCTTTGCTTTTAAATGAGACACTTACAGGAGATAATCCAATATTTAAATCTATGTCTATGCCATTGTTTTTAAAAAATATAGAATTGGGATTGTGCAAAGCTTTGAAATTTTTATAGTAGCCTAAATATGATATTAGTTTTATTCCTCCCCAATAATTGACTGGAATTTTTAAACTTGGTTTAATATTTTGGAAATTAGGATGTTTAAAGCTTTGTGAAAAGCTGCTTTCATTTGTGCCCAGCTCGTGGGGAGGATAATAAGCAGATTGAAAATTAAAGTAAAAATATTCATTATTGAATTCTAGGTTCTTTTGATCTTGAGCAAAAATTATTTTTGCTTGCAAAATTAACAAGCAAAAGCAAATTTTTTTTATTAACATTTTTATTTTGCATACCTTTTCCATTTAAATTTTTTTTAACATTATTTTAATTATTTTTTTTTTCATTTCATCAATCTTGCCTGATGCATCAACATTGTTAAGTCTAGAGCATTTTGAGTAAAATGCTATTAATGGTTTTGTTTGTAATTTATATTCTTTAAGTCTTGTTTTTAAGCATTCTTCTTTATCATCTTCTCGTTGGTAAAGTTCTCCTCCGCAAACATCGCATGTACCAATGGTTTTTGTGGCTAGGGTATATATATTAAAAATATTATTGCAGGATTTGCAAATTCTTCTTCCCGAGAGTCTTTTTATTACTAACTCTTCATCAATTAAGAAGTTTATTATTGTTGCATTTGGTAAAAATTTGTCAAGTGCTTCGGCTTGACAAATATTGCGCGGAAATCCATCCAAAATAAAATTTTTGTTATTTTTAATAGCTTTAATTTTGTCTTCTACTATTTTGATTGTGATTAGGTCAGGAACCAGTTCTCCCTTTTCAACAATTTTTTTTATTTCTTTTCCAAGAGCTGTAGAATTTAAAATATTTTCTCTAAATAAATCTCCTGTTGAAATGTGTTGATATTTAAATTCATTAGAAATAATTTTTGAAATAGTCCCCTTTCCAGAACCTGGAGGACCTAAAAATACAAGCCCCATATATACTCCTGTGTAAATATTTATTATATTTTAAGGGTTTATTTGAAAACATTTAATAAAAATTTAAGTCCTACAATTGTTCCAATTGTAGATCCAAAGTTTACAAAAAGCACTATTAATAGAATTCTTGTAACTTTGTTTTTGAAATATCCTTTTATTGTCGACAATTCTTCTTGTAGATTTTCAAAATCTTTGACCTTTGGTTTGTTTATATAAGCTTCAACAAGTCCTGCTACCATGCCTGTTCCTATGAATGGTATTAATGAGAATATTGGAGAACCTACAATAGCTGTTAAAATTGTTAAAGGATTGGATTTTAATAAAATAGATGCGATGCCTGAAAAAAGAGAGTTAGATATTATCCAAAGCTTTAAATTTTTGTAAGCAAAATCAAATCCCTTAAAGTAAAAAGAGCTTACTATTAGTAAAATGATTGAAATTGCAATCAAGTAGGATAGCACCTTGCTAAATGAAAAATTTTTCTTAGGTATTCTTTCGAGTTCTTCAACGTTTATTATTTTTTTATTTTGACTTATTTCTTTTAAAGTTCTCATTATTCCGCTTACATGGCCTGCGCCCACAACGGCAAGAATAATGCCTGTTCCTTCAAGTATTTTGTTTGTAATAAATTCGTCTCTTTCATCAATTAATGCTTTTTTTGCTTTGGGTATTTCTTTGGAAAGTTCTTCCATTATTTTTGAAAGAGCGTCTTGTTCTTTGAGCTTTTCAATTTCATCTTTTGTAATTTTTGCATCTGTTAGGGAAAAAAGGCTTGAGATTATTTTTGCTTTTTCAAATATTGGAATAGATATCCAAGCTCTTTTTAGAGTTGTCTCAATTTTTCTGTCAGCAAGAATTAATGGAATATTGTGTTTTTTGGCTCTTAAAATAGCTGTTTTCATTTCTTCACCAGGTTTTATTCCTTGTTCTTTTGCTAATTTTTTTTGAAAATTGCTAAGAATTATGTTTATTATGAGAAAGAAAGCCTTTCCTTGTTTTAATGCTTTATCTATATCCAAGTTTCTCCATTTTTCATTTTCATTGGTGTTTAAGATCGAATGATAGCGAGCCTCATCAAGTTCAACGGCAATATAGTCTGGCTTTAAAATTTCTATCAAATTTGCAGTATCTTCTGAGCTTTTTTTTGACACGTGAGCAGTTCCAAGTATATATATTGCTTTATTATGTATATTAAATTTACTTACATGAGAAAAACAGTCTTCTGTTTCGGTGTTTTCTTGTTTATTGTCCAAAAAATATTCCTTGTTTAAAAAATTTAGCTATTAAGTAGTATAGCTTTTAATAATTTTACCATATGGTTTAGTGGAACTATATAGTCTATATTGTTTTCCTTTATTGCTATTTTTGGCATTCCAAAAACCATGGAACTTTCTTTATCTTGCGCAATAGTTAGTCCTCCAGCTTTTTTTATATCTCCAATTTCTCTTGATCCATCATTTCCCATTCCAGTCATTATTAGGGCAATTGCTTTATTTTTTGCAATCTCTGCTATAGATTGAAATAATACCCCAATAGATGGTTTGTGACCATTTATATGTTTGCCATCGAGAGTTTGTATTTGATAGTTACCATCAATTTTTTTAATTCTTGTATGATATCCGCCTGAGCTTATGTATGCATGTCCTTGCTTTAATATTTCGTTATTGGTGGCTTCTTGTACGTTTATTTTGCAAAGATTATTAAGATTTTTTGCAAATTCCTTTGTAAATCCTTTAGGCATGTGTTGAACAATTATTATTGGTGGAAAGCTTTCAGGTATTTCTGGCAATATTGATTTTAAGGCCACGGGGCCTCCTGCTGATACTCCAATTGCTATTATGTCAAATTTTCTCAGTTTAAGTTTTTTTATTTCTTTTTCATTTAATATTTTTTCTTTTGCATGTTCTTCAAGTTGAGTTAATGAAGAAATGTTATTTTTGTGATTTAAAAAAAAATTAGCTCTTTCATAGTTTTTTGTTTTCATATCCTTATTGCAGACAGTTTTGTTTTTTATAGATATCGATCCATATGCTAAAAGAGAATTAATAATTTGTTCTTTATTTATTTCATGTGATTTTTTATTTTTAGATATTAATATAAAAGCATCAGCACCCTTTAAAGCAGCAATATTTATTAGATTTTGATTTGAAGATGTGACAACAATTGGTATTGTTTTGTTTATATTGTTTTTTTTCTCCAAAAATAGAATATCTTTAATATTGTTTTCTTCTAAATTCATTAATATTACTTCGGGGTTATGTTTTTTAAGTTTATTTGTTGCAAATTTGCCATTAGAAGCAGTTGCAATGACTTGGAGTTTTGGAGACGAATTGATGAGGTCTGATATAAATTTTCTCTTTACAGCAAAGTATTCTATGATAAGTACAGAAATTTTTGTTTCCACCGTTACTTTTTCCCTATTTTATTCTTGTTAAATTATAACTTATATTTATTTTGTGATTTAAATTTTTCTTTTTGGCCGCTAGTATCTTTTTTTTCATATATTACTGCCCAAGGTGTTTTTAAAAATTTAAAAGGAAGGTTGAGTCCAAAAAGTGATTCTGAATGTCCTATAAATAAATAGCTGTTTTTAGACATGTTGTTGTAAAATCTTTTAAGTACTTTAATTTTTGATTTTTCATCAAAGTATATTAATACATTTCTGCAAAAAATAACATCAATTTGTGAAAAATTACTTTCAAAATTTAAGTTATGATAGTCAAATCTTATATGATTTTTAATTTCATTTTTAATTTTATATCCGTTTGAATGAGAATATATATAGTGTTGGTATTCTTTAGGAATATTTTCACATTTATTTGATGAATAATATCCTTCTTTTGCTATCATCAAAGATTTTAAGCTTAAATCAGAAGCAATAATAACAAAATCTATTTCTTTTGGAAGCTTTGATTTGAGTACAAATGCTAATGAATAGGGTTCTTCGCCTGTTGAACATCCTGCAGACCAGATAATAATTCTATTTTTTTCTTCTATGTTTTTAATATTAATTAAATTGGGAATTACAAATTTTTCAAAAGTTTGAAAATGTAGTGAATTTCTAAAAAATCTTGTTAGATTAGTTGTGACTAAATCCAAGAAATATTCTTTTTTTAATTTTTCACTAATTATTAAATTATAAAGTTGTGATGGGTTTTTAAGAGCAAGATCTCGTACTGCGTCATTTACTCTGCTTTGAAGAACAAATTTATTTTTTTCATCAAAACGAATTCCACTGTTGTTATATATAAAATCGCAAAATTTTAAAAATAGTTTATTTTCAATTTCTATCATTTTTGGAAAACCGCTTAATTTTTATCTTTATAAATAAGTATTGCCTATTTATAATAAATCTCTAGGTAAGAATATTTTTTTTGAAAAAAAATTGTAAAATTAATATAAATAATTTTATTATAAGACATGGGTTTATAAAAAGGGTTTTATTTATTTTAATTTATTTGTAGTAATAAATGAGGAACTTAATGAGTGTTGGAAAAAATATTTGCAAATGTCGATTTAATATGCATTTAAAAAGATCAGACGATGTTTAATGGGTTTAAAAGAACAATTCTTAGGGAAGATATTAAGTATGAAATTTTTAGAAAATTTTTTCATGTTTTTAGCTTAATAGTTTTGGGTTTTTATGGAATAAATTTTTGGATAGGACTTACTTCTAATATACTTTTTATGATTTTATATTTAAGTTCTGAAATTTTTAGAATTACTAACAAAAAATTACTTTTCTTTAAAAATATTTCAAACATAATATTAAAATCAAGAAAAATATTGCCCAATAAAGTATCTTTTTCGCCCATATTTTTGTTTTTAGGCATATTGATATCATATTGTTTAGCTATGCATCCTTTTAATTATATTGGGATATTCTCGGTATGCCTTGGTGATGGATTTGCAAGTCTTGTTGGAAAGTTAATTCCTTCTTTTAAGCTTGTAAATGACAAAACGATTTCTGGCAGCCTTGTTGTATTTTGTGTTACTTTTTTTTCATATTATTATTTTTTCCCTTATTTAACAATAGCTTTAATTCTTGGAATTTTAGCAGTATTGGTAGAGCTTTTTGATGCTGCTAATTATGACAATTTATTTTTACCACTTGTTGTTTCAACTTCGTCCTATTTTTTAACGGCCTTTTTTTATAGCCAGTAAAAGAAAATTTTTCCTGATTTTTTTAAGTAGATTGGTATGCCAATTGAGATTGGGAGAAATGCATAAGGTATTTTTAGCAAATTTAAGTAAATTCCACTTAATATTAAAAGCATTGAAACAAAAAGGAAAAAATAATCAAAGCTTTTTTTTCTTAAAAAGGCTACTATAAAGTTTGTTAAAATGAGCAATAAGAATGCGTCTATGTAAAATTTTGTACTTTCGATTTTAAGAATGCCGTAGTTTTGACTATTTTCGTACGAATTGATGGGCATTGTGTAACTATATATGCAAGCAAAGATCAAAATAATATAAATTGTATAATGTATTGATTTTATTTTGAAATCGCATATATATAAACTTAGAAAAAATAAATTTAATAATGAAAAAGTATTTACAAAGAGGATAAATTTTGTAAATAAATAATAACTTGAATTTAGGTTATTATTTAAAAAAAAATCTTCAGAGATCAAAATAGGTTCTAATGTATATGAACTAATAAAACAATAGAAAAGTATAAATTGTATATTGTTGGTTCTTTTGTAGTTAATGTATGACCACAGCGAGCCTATGATTCCAACAATAAATATGGTTAATTTATTAACCAATAATATAAAGTTATTATTGTATATTTCTAGAATATAATTTTGATAATTTTCATTATATTTTATTTTATAAGAGAAAGTCAGTATAACTAGTGATGCTAAAATAAAAATTATAAAAAGAAAGAGATTAATAGAAGAGTTTAACTTTGCAAATATTGATTTCATTTAAATTTCCAAGAATACGTGTTTTGTATTTTTTTAATCTTTTTTTTAATTTTTGAATCAAGTTTTGCAAAAAAATCTATCTTTGTTTTTTTTTCAATTGAATCGACGCTAACAACATAATTTTTCAAATCTAAGTCTTTTGCTTTTTCATTTGGGACAATAAAAGAGATTATGTCATAATAATTGTTATTATTAATTGCCAGTACTATTTTATAAAAATTTTTAGGTATCAAAATTTTGTTTTTACCAATAAATCCTTTATTTTCTGTTAAAATTCCAGCGCTAATGATATATATATATCCTTTTGAGATTGCCCATTCTCTTACTAATTTTTCGAGTTTTAGCCAAATTCCAGAATTGAATTCGCTTTTTTGAGGTGACATATTTGATAAAAAATATGTATCTTTCATTGCATTTTCAGAAAAAGACATGTCTGCTGAACTTACTATGTGGCCTCTATCATAACCGCTTTTAAAGTAATCTTCAAGTTTTGGAAAAGTGCCCTTGATGTTGGTGTCTTCAAAGAATTTGGTACTCCTTTTAATTTTTTTTGATTTTAACAAAGTTAATGCTAGTTCTACCATTTCTCTTTTAAGTGGATAAGCAGCCCATTCGGATTGTCTTGCGCTTTCAGCATATCCTAAGGTGTAATGTTTTTTGCTTATTATTTGAGTAGTAAGATATCCTTTTGGTATTAATTGGGATTCTTTTATTGGAATAGATTTTGTAATGTTAATGTATTTATTTTCTATTATTTCTAAATAGTCATAAATTTTGTGTTTAATTTGTTTTAGAGCTTTTGGATTTAATGAAAAAAATAAAAATCCTGTTAGGCATAAAATATAGCAGCAAAGAAAAAATTTTGACCTTTTTTTCATGTTTCTATCTCTTTTTCGTCCTTAAAATTATATCTGATAGTGAAATTAAAAGAAATGTTAAATGTATCTAAAAATAAAAAATCAATTTTAAAGTCTAGCCCCATTAAAGGAATTGCATTTTTAGAAGAAATTTCAACAAACATATAAGGCTCTATCACATAAGGCAATTTTTCGTAAAATCGAATGTCTCCTATAAAGTTTGTAGATAGGTAAAAACGACCACCTATGCCAATGGTAGCGGAAAAATATTTTGTTTTTTTAATTAAGTTTGCAATGTGCCAGTTTATTCCTCCTCCAATATAGGATTTAAAGTATTGCATTTTTTGGGGGATATTAAGGCTTTCTTTTGTTAATATCATAGCAACGATTAAAAAATCAAAAGTATTATTAGAGAATGTATAATAAGGTCTAAAAATAAAGTGTTTAATATTTGAATTTAGAAAAAATCCAATTCCAATTCCAATTCCTGTTGAATATATGAATCCTCTTTCTGGGCTAAAAAAATTAGAGCTTTGTTTGGGTTGATTATTTTTTTCATTAGCATTGTCTTTTTCGTTTGCAAATGCATTTAAAGTGGGAATGATAAGCAATGTTAAGAAAATATAAATGTTTGGATTTTTTTTCATAAACAGATTATTTTAAATAATATAAAAATTGTTTTATCTTTTCAATATTATGCTATTTTATTGTATATTATACAATATGTTTAATTACTAGGAGACCACAGTTATGTTTTTTAATTTTTTAAAAAAAGATCTTGTATTTATTTTGCCAGAAGTAAATTCAAAAGAAGATGTAATTGATTTTTTAGTTGAAAAAATCAATGATAAGGGATATATAGATAATAAAAAAGAGTTTCTTCAAGGAATTCTTGATAGAGAAAATATAGGTGACACTTCTTGGGAAAATGGGGTTGCAATTCCTCATTTTATAGGGGATGTTGTTAAGACCAGTTTTATTTCTTTGCTTTACATTAAAGGCGCTGGGGTTAAGTGGTCTGATGAGAATCCTCCTGTTAATTTAATATTTTTGATTTGTATGTCAAAAAAGCAACAAGGTAATGAACATCTTAAGGCGATTGCTTTTATAGCTAAGCTATTTGAAGATGATGCTTTTCAAAATGCTTTAAGTGGGTTTGTTACTACTGATGATATTTATTATTATATAGAGAATGTTCAAAGAAAAGCCAAAGAAGAGGTTTTTGGAGCTACAAAAGCAGAAAAAATAGTAGCTGTAACTGCTTGTCCTGTTGGAGTTGCTCATACATATATTGCAGCAAAGAAAATTGAAAATGAAGCTAAAAAGCAGGGTTATAGCATTAGAGTAGAAACTCAAGGGTCTATTGGTATTGAAAATGTTCTAACCGAAGAGGAAATTAGAAATGCATCGGTTGTAATACTTGCTGTTGATAAGGATATTGATGAAAAGAGATTTGAAGGTAAGAGAGTTTGTAAAGTTTCAACTGTAAAAGCGATAAACAATACAGAAAATATTATTAAGGAATCTTTTAATGCTCCAATATTTAAAAGCAAAGACTCTGGCGCTAATGGCGCTCCTAAAGTTTCGGCTGCAACAGGCAAAGGTAGTTTTTATAAATATTTAATGAGTGGAGTATCTCCAATGATTCCTGTTGTTGCAAGTGGGGGAATTTTAATTGCTCTCAGCATTGCTTTTGTTGGGATTGGCCCTGATGGGCCTAATTTTTCTGAGCATCCATTTTATAAGCAGATTGCAGATATTGGTTCTATTGCTTTTGGAATGATGCTGCCTGTGCTTGCTGGTTTTATTTCAATGGCAATTGCTGATAAGCCTGGTCTTGCACCCGGTCTTGTTGGTGGAGTAATGTCTGGAAATGTAAAAGCAGGGTTTTTGGGTGCAATATTTGCAGGGTTTCTTGCGGGCTATGTTGCAAGGTTTTTAGCAAGAAGATCTGTTCCTGAGTGGTTAAGACCCGTTATGCCTATATTTGTAATTCCGCTAATAAGTACTATTATTGTTGGCTTTTTTATGTTGTATGTTGGTGTTTATATTGGAGAATTTATGGGGGTACTTGAGAGTGGGCTTAAATCTTTACAGAGCAATTCAGAAACGTTTGGGGTGTTGGGCAAAATTTTCTTAGGCTTAGTACTAGGTTCAATGATTACTGTTGATATGGGCGGGCCTTTTAATAAAGTGGCATTTCTTTTTGGTGTGGGGCTAATTCCTCAAGTGCCAGAAATAATGGGAATGGTAGCAGCAGCAATTCCTGTTCCTCCTATGGCTATGGGGCTTGCAACTTTTTTGGCGCCTAAGTTATTTGAAAATGAAGAGAAAGAATCTGGCAAAATCGCCTTTTTAATTTCATTTATTGGTATTAGCGAGGGAGCTATTCCTTTTGCTGCTAGTGATCCTGGACGAGTAATTCCTTCGATAGTGGTAGGAGGGGCTGTGGCAAGCATTATTGCTGCTTTTTTAGGTGTTGCTAATCATGCTCCACACGGAGGGCCAATAGTGCTTCCTGTTGTTGATAATAAATTTGAGTTTATAATTGCAATTGCTGTTGGAGTTGCGGTTGCAACAGCTTTAGTAATTTTTTTGAAATCTTTAAAATTAAGGGAATCTGAATGAATGAAGATAATATTTTCTTAATGAAAAATAATATTAAAGAATATGATTGGGGAGGAATTAATTTTATTCCCAATCTTTTGGGCGATAAGATTGATGGAAAACCTAAGGCTGAAATGTGGCTTGGAGCACATAAGACATTTTCTAGTAAGATTTTATATAAAAATGAATATGTTCTTTTAAGCGATTTTTTAGAAGATCATAAAGAGCTTTTAGGTTGCAATGACGAATTTCCTTTTTTATTTAAGGTGTTGTCTGCAAATAAACCTTTGTCGATCCAAATTCATCCCTCTAAAGACATTGCCTTAAAGGGGTATGAATCAGAAAATAATAAAGGGATAGACATTAATGATCCTAAAAGGATATATAAAGATAAAAATCCCAAAATTGAACTTATATATGCCTTGAGTGATTTTTATGCTCTTAAAGGCTTTTTGCCCTTGGGTGAGATTAAAATAATTTGTGAAATGTTGAAATTAAATTTTGACTTTCAATCACATAAAGACTTTGTAAAGACCATTTTTGATTTGCAAATGCATGAACTTGATGAGATTGTTGAAAAAGTTTTAAAAAATTTGGATCTTATTGATAATTTTAGAGGCTATTGGTTTAATGAAATTTACAATATTTATGGTATAGATGTGGGTCTTTTAGTATTTTTGGGTATGAATATTTTAAAGCTAAAGCCAGGAGAAGTTGTTTATACAAATAGTCAGGAGGTGCATGCATATCTTAAGGGAGACTGCATTGAGCTTATGACTAATTCTGACAATGTTATTAGGGCAGGGCTTACTGCCAAGTATATTGATAAAGAAGAGATGTTAAGAGTTGGGCAATTTGAAGAAGGAAAGTTATCATTTCTAAGTCCTGATTTTCAAGATAATTTTAGTGTATTTAGACTCCCAAATACTAATTTGAAACTGATTCAAAAAAGAATGAATAAGAACATTTGTATTAATAGAAATAGTGCAATGGTCTTGCTAGTTTTAGATGGGCGTGTGAGTATAAATAAATCCTTAAACCTTAAGAAAGGTGAGAGCATATTTATAGGCAGAAAAGCTGAAAACTTATTTATTGATGGGGATGGTCAGGCTTTTATTGCTGGTTTTAATTAAAATTAAGCTTGCTTATGTGAGCTTAATTTTAATTGCCAATTTAATTATTTGGTTAATTAAATGCAAATTTTATGAATCCAAATCCAAAAAAATTGAATTTAATTCCTTCAAATAAAATGCTTGGTTTTGTTAGCAATATTGTTGGCCCTAGTGCAGGATAAACTTTAAATCCTATGGATAAATTTTTTGCAAAGTTATATTCCATTACAAAAGGAATTCTTATAACCATACCTATTCTCTCATAATCAGTTGCTTCTTCTTCATCAGGAGGTATAAGGGATGTTTTTGACCAATCTGCGCCCATTCCAAGGCCACCGCCGATTTTCATATATTGTCCAATTTGTTTTTTAAAAATAATATCTATTCCGCCGTTTAGATAATTTTCAAAATTGTTTGACTTAAGGCCAATAAAACCTCCATATCCAAAATCAATATTTACATAAGGAATTGTAATTATAATGTTTGCAATAGGATCACCTATTCCGATGCCCATTGAAAATAAGTCATAACTTTTTTTTTCTTTTATGTCTTTAAGCTTTGCGATGCAGGTAGTTGAATCTTCTTCCTTGCTGCATCTGACCATATAATTGTCAGATGCAAAAGAAAGGTGTACCACACCTAATATTAATGTTAAAAAAACATGTATTTTTTTAAAATTTTTTATCATTTATTCTCCATTATATATATATTTTTATAAAGCCTGTGCCTAAGAAATTAAATCTAGCTCCTTCAAATGACATTGGGCTGCCAAGTAGCATAGTTGTTCCAATAGTAGCAACAGCTTTAAATCCAATCACAATATTTTTAAGAAAGCTATACTCTATTACTAAAGGTAGCCTTATTACAACCCCTATTCTATTTTGAAGAGAAGCTACCTGTTGAGCTTCATTTTCTTCCTCTTCTTCAGTTTTTTCATTTGATTTTTCAGGACTTCCTTTTGACCAATCTGCACCTATTCCAATCCCGCCAGAAATCATAGTGTTTTTATGTATTTCATCTTTAAATAAAAGATCTACTCCCATCACAACATAGGGCAAGAAATTGTTGGGTTTAAGCCCTACGAATCCTCCGTAGCCAAGGTCTATGTCTACATATGGAACAGATACTGTAATGTTTGTAAGTGGGTATCCAATCCCAAAACCTATGCCAAACAAACGGCGTACAGACTCTTCTTTTGCAAGAAGTTTATCAAAATCAAAGTCATCTTCAGTCATACTTTTGCTTTTTGATTGGGCAGTTAATAAGCCCGTTGTTAATATGAGTATTATTGTTGCTAATAGCATTCTCATTGAAATTCTCCTTTTTTATTTTCAATTTTAGATATTATTTTTACAATATTTTTAATAAAGCATAAAAATTTAAAAATATCGATATTTATTTGCTTATTTTGATAGCAAAACTTTATTGTTAAATTTTTTATTGTTTTGTGTATCAAAGTTTTGGTTATCAAAAAATTTTTAGTCACAAATACAGGTATTATTATACTACTTGATTGGATATTGATGTTAATCTTGTTTGTTTGTATGGGATTTTTGGGAGTATATTTTTGCAGTGATTTTTTAGCCTTTGAAAAAAATATAAATTTATTAATTTGAAATAAATAAGATTTTTTGCAATGTTTTATTTTAAAGCTTTTACAAAAAAACTTTATTTGTTCCAAGGGTTTTGAAGCTAACTTTAGGCTATTAATTCTTTTTTTCAAAAATTTATCCCAAAAATTTAAATATTAAGTTTTTAATCTATAAATAAATAGTATATCAAAGTTTTGAATTTGAAATGTTGTTTTGATATTATTTTAAGTAAGAGTAAATTAATTATAAATAAGATTTAGTACATAATTTATTATTATTAAACTTATACAAAGCTTATGATTAAACTGTATATCGTTTTTTTTTATTTTTTTTCTTTTTTATTGGGGTTTCCAGAAAATATTTTTTTTAAAAATTTAGGATTTTCTAATAATGATAAATACTTTATGTTTGGTGAATATGGTTTTGAAAATGGATATTATTACTCTTCTGCATACTTTGTTGATGTTGTTAAAAATAATTTTGCAAACTCTGGAGTACATTCTAAAATTTTTAAGGAGCACATTGAGTATTCAGACAGTTATGATAAAGGTCTTTATGAGCTTTTAAAGATGATTAATTTCAAAGTTAAAGAATTTAAAATTAATCATTTAAGAAGAGGGCGCGAAATTTATTTTTATGTAAGGAGCGAAATTCCAGAAACAGATTTTTTAAATTTTGTTGATTTTGAAACAGGAAACGAATATCAAGTTTTTGTAAATAAGGATATTAATTCTCAAGATCTTTCTTCTTCTTTTAATATTTTTTTATCTGTCAGATATTGTAATTCAACTCTAGAAAGGCATTTGACTGTTGGAAGAGGGAATTATTATAGAAAGAATGTTATTGATTACAGAATAAGAGAGATTGTTTTATTCCCAAATGAAGATGGAATCGTTTTTGTTTTGGAAAAAATCATGTTAAATTCTTATGGAAATAGGTATAAGCGTTTTATGGTTGAAGTTAAAAAATATTGAATATAATATTTAGGTTTTAAATAAGTGCAATTCTTTATTAAGGATAATGTATGAGTGATTTTATAGCATCAAAAGAAGATGATTATTCCAAATGGTATTTGGATATAGTTCAGAAAGCAAAACTTGCTGATTACAGCCCTGTAAAAGGATGTATGGTAATTATGCCTTATGGGTATTCTATTTGGAGTAAAATTCAGAATATACTTGATAAAAAATTTAAAGAGACAGGACATGAGAATGCATATTTTCCCATGCTTATTCCTTATAGTTTTTTAGAAAGAGAGAAGGATCATATTGATGGATTTTCACCTGAGTTTGCTATTATTAAGGATGCTGGTGGAGAGAGTTTGGCAGAGCCTTTGGTTTTAAGGCCTACTTCTGAGACAATTATTTGGAATATGTATAGCAAATGGATTAAGTCTTACAGAGATCTTCCTCTTAAAATTAATCAATGGGCAAATGTTGTTCGCTGGGAAAAGAGAACAAGGCCTTTTTTGCGCACTACCGAATTTTTGTGGCAAGAAGGGCATACTGCTCATGCTACTGAAGAGGAAGCACTAGAAGAAACTTTGCTTATTTTAGATGTATATAAAAGATTTATAGAAGACTATTTAGCTATTCCGGTTTTTTGCGGTAAAAAATCTGAAAAGGAAAAATTTGCGGGTGCTGTTTCTACTTATTCAATTGAGGCATTAATGCAGGATAAAAAAGGGCTTCAAGCTGCTACATCTCATTATTTAGGTTTAAATTTTGCAAAGGCATTTGATGTAAAATTTCAAGACAAAGACGGCAAGATGAGACATGTATTTGCTAGTAGCTGGGGTGTTTCTACCAGATTGATTGGTGCTTTAATTATGGTTCATTCTGATGAGAAGGGTTTAGTTTTACCGCCTCGCATTGCTCCAATAGAAATTATTGTTATTCCTATTTTTAAAAAAGAATATGAGATTAATAAGAAAATTTTGGATTATTCTGATTGTGTTGTGAATGCTTTAAAAAAAGCAGAATTTAGGGTTGAAATTGATAAGGATATTAGAAGCTCTCCAGGATTTAGATTTTCATCTGCCGAGTTTAAAGGAATTCCAATACGTCTTGAAATAGGTATAAATGATGTTCTTTTAAATTCTGTTACTATTTCAAGAAGAGATAAAGACAGAAAATTTAAGTATCAAATATCACTTGATTCTCTTATAAGCAAGGTCAAGGTAGAACTTGATTTAATGCAAAAAGATTTATTTGAAAAAGCATTGAATTTTAGGACCTTAAATACTAAAGAGATTTTTAGAAGTAGCAAGGATAGTTACAAGGCATTCAAAGCTTATGTGAATAATTATTCTGGATTTGTGCTTTCTTGTTGGTGTGGTGGTTTAAATTGCGAAAATATTATTAAAAATGAAACTAAAGCCACAATAAGATGTATTCCGGATGAATTTAAAGCCAGAGATTTAACGGGTATGACTTGTATTTATTGTTCTTCTAAGGCCAAATATTTTGTTTTATTTGCCAAATCTTATTAATTTGTTTAGTTTTAAGTAATTTTTTATTGATCTTTTAGTTCTTTGAAATTTATTATATGAATGATTGCAATGTTAAAAGCAAAGTCAATTAGTAAAGCTAAAGAGATTAATATTGGTAGCATTGGTGTTATATTGGAAACATTTAGCTCTATTCCTTTTGTATAGGTAGAGCAAAGCATTGTAATTATATAAATTAAGCTATTTGGTATATGAGGAAATGCAAAGACAAAAAAAAATGATAAAGTGCTCATATAGCTTATTTCATAGATAGAAATGGGCAAGCTAGAATATGATTTTAAAATTATAAAAAATGATATTACTGAAACAAAAATAGTACCAAATTTAGATACAAAATTTATTAAAGGTATATTTATAATTATGGATTTTTTTATATTTATTTTTTCATTTTTAATATCTTCTATTAATATTACATAAGGAGAATAAGAATCTTTTGCAAGTCCTGAAAATATTATGTTTTGAAATGATACAAGGATTCCTTTATATATCATTTTAAAGCTTTTTGTTAATCTATAACTAAGTGTTGGCAATATTACGAATAGAATTATAATTGTCCATGCCAAAAAGAATGTTATGCTGTTTGTGTAATTTTGGTAATCCTTAAAGTTTTTTAAGTTTGTAGTGTAGTCTGCTGTTATAAAAATGATGCCTATGTTTAATATATTTACAATAAACCCATTTGCATGGTAAAAAAGATTAGATGCGCTTAGCATCAGTTCTCTAGCTATTCTGCCCTTTTGTTTTGCATAATAAAAGCTTGTGCCTATTATTATTGAAATCATGTAGATGCTTAATAGATTTGGATTGCTAGATGTAAATATTTTGAAAATATTTTTTGGAAAAAATGTTTCTAGTAAAGCTTCTTTTTCAAAAAAATGTGTATTTTGTATTGTTTTTTCTAGTATTGGAATTCTTTGTGGAAGATATATTGTAGCGGCTATTATTGATACAGCAACTCCAGATATGTTAGTTAAAATCCCGTAATAAATTGTTTTGCCAAAAAGCTTTTTAAAGTTTTTATTTTCAATAATATTTTCAATTCCTAATGGAATTGAAAATATTAAAAAGGGAATAAGAGATAAGTATGACAATCTTATAAAAGCATGTGATAAAGAGCTATAAATCCCAAGAGGGAAAAATAATCCTAAAAAGATCCCAATAGGCAGAGTGAAAAAAAAATTGATTTTTATATTCATACGACTTCCCCTTTCAGAGATTTAAGGTACACTGTATATAATAAATAGTACTAAATTTTTTTGTAAATATAAACTTTAGAGTTACAATTGTACTTGTGTTGTCATATTGCTTGTGGGTGTTTTTGGGGGTTTTTTGTATAAATATCCTGATTCTGTAGATACGGATTTAGATTCAAGATTGCCAAATATTTTAACTTTAGAGGAGCATGATAAGAATTTTTTTACTAAAGATTTTTATAAAAATCTTATTTCAAGTAGTAAAGAAATTGGTTTTAAGCTTCATAAGGTTTTAGTAGACTATTTAAATCCGCAGTCAGAAGAGGTTGATAGGGTTTTAAAATATAATCAAGTGATTAGCATTTATTGGTCTTTTCTCAAATCGATTGCAAAAAACATTTCAAAATTGACTATGGAGCAGAAAATTTTATTTAGATTTGCTGCCCTTATTCCAAATGCACTTGGGGCTGAAATTCAGCTATTAATTTCAAAAACTATTTGGGACAATCATTATAATGAGTCTTTTATTTATTTTGATGAATGGCTTTATGGGGTTAATAGTTTTAAGCTTAGTAGATTAGCAACTGATTTGCCATCGGATAATTTTAAAGAAGAAGATTTGGAAAAAATTTTACTTAATAAGAAAGAAAAACTTTTGGCAAATATTGATTTTGCAAAAAGCAGTCTTAAGAGAACTGATAAGATCAGAGAAGAGGCTCTTAATAAGTTAAGAAGTATGTTTGAATTTTTATTTTTAAATAATAGTCAAAACGATTTAACTTATATGACTGAATACGGGGTGCAGAGTTCTTATCCCAATTCGATTTTAAAGCCTTTAAATTTTGCTAGTAATTATGTTGATGATCTTATTAAATCAAATCGAGATGTTAATGTTTTTATTAATAAAATTGAAGACACTAACAGAGAGCTTTTAGAAATTCAAAATAAAATGAATAATATTGGGATGTCCGCTGAATCAGCTATTGCATATGATGAAGTTGAAGTTATCAGAAGCGCCAATAAACTTGCGATAGGGCCAAGAGGTAATCATTTCCCTATTCTTTTGAAAAATAATGTGGTTGCTAACCCTCAATATTTTGGAAGCAGAGAAAGAATTATGCAGCTTGTTTGGGAAATCGAAGATATTCAGCCTAGACTTTTTCAAAAAGCGTATAGAGGAGATTTGCTTAGAGTGGTTCCTTATTTTATATTAATACCTTCTTATGGTGATAAAGGAATTTGTTGGGAATCAATTGATGTTAAAAACAGAGCAAACGGCAGGGGTAAAGTATTAATACCCATGTATGCTAAAAACTTAAGAAAAGCGGTTATTTTGGGTATTGGTGATTTTGTTTGGGAGCTTGCAAAAGAACAGGCTTCTTTTAGATGGATGGAAACAGGAATTACAGGTCAATATTACGATTATTATGTTAAATTTATTAAAAAAGGAAATGTTAAAAATTTTTTTCTAGAAGATTATTTTCTTTGGATAGAAAAGGAAAGTAAAGGAATTCAAAAACTTGAGAAATTGGTGCGTGGTATAATGTGGAGAAATTTACCCTTTTCTAAAAATTTAAAAGAGGTACTTGCTAAAAAATCTTTTATATACAAAGATCTTATTGATAAAGATAAAAATATTCAGACATCTGATGGGTATTAAATTTATTTTCTATTTTACTAAAATTCGGACTATTTCTTTATTTTTAAGCGTTTTAAGTTCTTTTTTATAATTGTCGTCAATGTAAATTTTTTTCTTTTCCAGAGATTTAATTAGGTTTATATTTTCTGTTTCTATTGCGGCTTGCATTGGTGTTTTTCTATTTTTAAGTGTGTAGCTTAAATCAGCTCCGCTTTCTTTTAAAAGTTCAAATACTTTTTCATTATTAGTATATATTGCCCAAAATATTGGAGAATAGCTGGTATCATCTATTTGATTAAGGCTTATTCCGTAATCTACCAATATTTTTATGATTTCAATTTCATTGTTTATTATTGAAATTGAAATTGGAGATATTTTATATTTAAGGTTTATGTCTGCTCCAAGATTTAATGCAATTAAAACCCCTTTTTTATTTTTGAAAAAAACAGATATTATAAAAAGCTCATTTTTAACTTTTTCTAAATTTTGCAAGATTTCTTTGTCGTTTATATTTATTGAATTTATAAATTCATTTAAAGTGTCTTTATCTTTTTGATATTCTTTACTATTGAAAACATATAAATTTTTTTGCAATTCTTTTACTATTGAGGTGCTTGTATTAGCATTTATTGAATTTAAATTCAATATTGTTTGCAATAACAGTAAAAGTATAATGAATTCTTTTTTCATGTTTTGTTAGCTTTATATTCCTTTAATAAAGTGTTTAATTTTAGACGATTGCTTTTTTAAATAGGCATTAAATTAAAATTTATTATAGATCATTATAAGATTATTTTTCAACATTTTTATGTTCGCAATTGTCGGTTACAAAATGATTTTTATTATTTTTTAAATATTGAGTTTATACCGAGTTTTAATTTTAAATTTATGTACTTTAGCGCTGTTGTTTTGATGTTTTTGTATTTATTTTAATATAAAATGTGGTCATGTTAAGTTGATATTTATATAAAATTTTGACAATTTTTTAAATTGGGGGATGCATTTTATTATGCATATTTATATTGTAAAATACTTTTATGAATCTATTGACCGAAATTTCTAAATTTATTTTGATTTTGTTGCTATTTACTTCTTGCAACCAAAAACAAAGCGAAATTCAAAATCTTACTCATCTTTTAAAGTCTTCTAATAAGAATAGATTAGATAAATTTCTTATTATTGATAGGGTTGTTAATATATATATTGCAAATAAAAATTATGAAGATGCTTTAGAAATTGTAAATAGTGGAATTATTGATGATGAATCCAGAGAATATTATCCTTTATATCTTTATTTAATGGGTAATATTTATAGTTCCATGGGAGAGGATTTTGTAGCTTTTAGTATTTACAAGTGTGTTGTTGATAATTTTGATGATTATGTTTATGAAAACTATTCAGTGAAAACAAGGGCGGCTAAAAAGATTGTCAATTTAAATATTGATTCAATCGATAAAATCAAGTATTACAAATTTATATTAAATACAGGAATTGATGACTTAAACAATGAGGAAAAGGGTAATTATTTTTATAATCTTGCATTAAGTTTGGAGGATGTTCAAGATTACGATGAATCTTATTTTTACTATAAAAAATTTTTTTCAATTCCAAGGTCACATTTAAAAATAGATTCTAGAGACTATTTTAATGTTGTTACAAAAATCAATTACTTTAATAATCCAGAGTTTGTTGTTTATAGAAATTTAGGGGATTTAATCCAGGACGTTAAAAATTTTGTTCTTTCTGGGGATACTTCTAAATTACTTAATATAAGGGATAAAAATAATTTTTTTATTCAAAGCTGGGATCAAAAGGGTGGAAAGAGTAATTCTATTAATACTAATAGCTTTTTAACCACGATGATTAGGCTTGGGGGGAGAAGGAAAAACGGAATACAATTTGCAAAGCATCTTGAGGCAGATTCTAGTGATGATATATCTTATCTTGAGTCAAGCGGATGGGATCATATTCGGGAATGGTATTTTGTTTTTAAAAGAATTGTTTATCCTAAAGATCCAGAAATTAATAATGGTTGGACTTGGATAGGCGTGTATTTAGGTAAAAAATAATAGGAAGGAGATTATGTATTTTCTTAAGTTTCTTTTTAGTTATTTATTTCTACTTTATTCTAATGTTTCTATAATAAAAGATGAATTTGCTGAGACAAGTGTGCACAGAATAATCGATTGGGATAGGAAGGTTATTTGCTTTGACATTGTTAAGGAAATTAATGAAAATGAATTTAGACCAGTAGGTTTAAATACGGCTTCTAAATTAATAGCAACTATTAATGATTTTAAAGACACGTTAATAAGAGAATCTCTTTTTAAGATAATTATGGATTCTGAAAATACTTTTAAAGATTATTTTGACCTGAATCCCAGCTTAATACTTAATTTTTCAGGCCCTAATAGTATTTTGAAAAGATCTTATATAAAATATTCAGAAGATTTAAGAAGCCTAACTGTTAGGTATGAGCTTAGTCTTTTCCCCAATTTTATAAGTTTATTTTTTTCACATGAAACTCCCTATAAAGCTTTTTATCCATTGGTAAATTCCGATGTTGATAAAATCGATTATACAGGAATTGTGATTTATGTAGGTGAGGTCTACAATAATACTTCTGGTTCTAAAAAATTAGAAGACTCTTTTTTTATCAAAATTTATGATGAAAACATTAGGCCTTATTTTGATAAAAGAATGGTTTCTCCAGAGGCTTTGAAAAAATGGGGAATGCTTGAGTATAGCAACGATGTTCTTTATAGCAATAAAAATAGGGTTGGACATCGTCCTTTAAAATTAGTTGCCAAAAGTATTTATGGTAAAAATAATACAGATATTATACTTGATGAGCATTCTATTAATAAGTTGTTTTCAAATAGTAACAACATTAAACTTTTGCAAGATGGAAAACTTGTTGTAATAAAATAAGAAAATTAAACTTAGTACTTGTTTTTTTCCAAACAATCCACTAAGATAATAAAGAGTTTTATAGGGAATTAGTGCCCTTATAGCTCAGTTGGTAGAGCACCACCATGGTAAGGTGGGGGTCGTCGGTTCAAGTCCGATTGGGGGCTTTTGTTGGTAGTTAGGAGTTTTGTTATATGGGTAAAAAGAAGGGCAAAGGAGCTGTTGAGCTAATATCTTTGATTTGTGAAGAGACAGGAATTAGAAATTATACTACTACTAAGAATAGACGCAATAAGCAAGAAAAGTTAGAATTGATGAAATATTGTCCAAAATTGCGAAAACACACTCTTCACAAGGAAGGAAAAATAAAATAATAAATAGTAAATAATAGGTCAGTAGTTCCAATGGTAGAACGACAGTCTCCAAAACTGTATGCTGGGGGTTCGAGTCCCTCCTGACCTGTTGTTAGAGTTAAAGTGAGGCTTTAAAGTGTTTAGGTTTATCAAAGATAGTATCTTGGAACTTAAGAAGGTAACGTGGCCTAAGTATAATGAAGTGGTTGGAAATGGAAGACAAGTTTTTTGGCTGGTATTATTTGTTTCTATTTTCTTGGGTATAGTTGATTATCTTATGTTTCTTGTTGTAGCTTATGTATTTTAGTTTTATTGTAAGAAGGGTAAATTATGTCTAGAGCTTGGTATGTAGTTCAAACTTATTCTCAATATGAGAAAAAGATAGAGCAGGACATAAGACTTTTAATAAGTGAAGGTGTTTTTGGTGGTGTAGTATTAGATGTTAAGGCTCCTATTGAAAAAGTAGAAGAGATAAGAAATGGCAAGAAAAGAATAAGAGAGAGAAAAATTTGGCCAGGTTATATTCTTATTGAGCTAGATCTTCCAGAAGTAGGTTGGAAAGATATTGTTGCTAATATTATCAAAGTTCAAGGAGTTATTAATTTTGTTGGTGTTAGTAAGGGGCAAAGACCTATTCCTATTAATGATGAAGAAGTAAAAAGTGTTTTTATGCTTACTGGTGAGATTAAAGCAAATAAATCTATTTTTATGCTTTATGACTTTGAAGAGGGAGAAAGGGTTAGGATTAAAGGCGGACCTTTTGACTCCTTTGAGGGGCTTATTAGTTCTATTGATTATGAAAGAAAGAAATTAAAAGTTGCAGTTCAAATTTTTGGAAGATCAACACCCGTTGAAGTTGATTTTCAGCATATAGAAAAGATTTAAAATTTAATATTAATGGGAGCTTTGAAGGCGTTATTACCATAAGGAGATGATATGGCAAGAAAAAAAGCAATTTCTTGGATTAAATTACAGGTTCCAGCTGCTCAAGCAGCTCCAGGAGCTAAAATAGGGCAAGCGCTTGGACCTCATGGAGTTAGTGGTCCTCAGTTTGTAAAAGAATTTAATGAAAGAACCGCAAAGATGGATCCCGGCATTGTGGTTCCTGTTATTATTACTATTTATAGTGACAAAAGTTTTTCTTTTATTGTAAAGACCCCTCCAGCTTCAATTTTAATTAAAAAAGCTATTGGGATAGAATCAGGATCTAAAAAATCTAATACAGATAAAGTTGGAACTATATCAAAAGAAAAGTTGATGGAGATAGCAAGAATTAAAATGTCTGATTTAAATGCAAAGTCAGAATCAGCAGCGTTTAAAATTATTGCAGGAAGTGCACGTTCAATGGGTGTTGAGGTAGAGAAATAATGTCAAAAAAGGGTAAAAAATATATTAAAGCTTTTTCCAAAGTAGATAAGAATAAATTTTATAACATTGAAGATGCAATTTCACTGTTGAAAGAAATTAAATTTGCCAAATTTGATGAAACTATAGATATATCTGTTAACCTTAATTTAAAAAAGAATCATACTGTTAGAGACACTATAGTTTTGCCAAATCAGTTTATGAAGCCAAAAAGAATACTTGTTTTTGCAAAAGGTGATCGAGCAAATGAAGCTAGAGCTTTTGGTGCAACTTATGTTGGCGATGATGATCTTATAAATAAGATTAAAAGTGGTTGGGATGAATTTGATATTGTTGTTGCAACTCCTGATATGATGAAAGATGTTGGAAGGCTTGGCCCTATTTTAGGGAAAAGGGGTTTAATGCCCAATCCAAAGACCCAAACAGTTACAAATAATCTTAAAGATGCAATCAATAGTCTTAAAAAAGGTCGAACAGAATTTAGAGCAAATAAAAATGGTGTAATAAGCTTTTCTTTTGGTAAATCTTCTATGGATAATGAAAGGATAAAAGAAAATTATGAGGAATTTATCAAGGAAGTTGTTAGAAAAAGACCAAGTGACTTAAAGGGAGCTTTTATAGATAGTATTTATATTTCATCTACTATGGGGCCTTCTATAAAAGTTAATTTTGTTTGGAGGTGACATTATGAGCACAAAGATAAATTCTAAAAAGTTGGAAATGTTTGATTTATTAAAACAATTTATAGATAGTAAACAAAATCTTTTTTTCTTAGATTATAGAGGTTTAAATGTGGCTCAGTTGACAGAACTTCGCAATAAAATAGAAGGCGAACATGGAGCATTAAAAGTTGTTAAAAACAATATAATGAAGATGGTTTTAAAAGAAAAGAATATTAATATTGTTGATTCTTGTTTGGTTGGCCCTACAGTTGTTGTTACTGCATTAGAAGAGGCTAATGTAATAGCAAAAATTTTTTATGATTTTGTAAAAAGTAGTACTTTAAAAGTAAAGGGTGGTTTTGTATTAGGAGAGTTTTATGATGAGACTAAAGTTCAAGCTTATAGCAAACTTCCTACTAAAAAAGAGTCTATTTCTTTATTTGCTAGCGTGTTAAAAGCGCCAGTTTCTAAGCTTGCAAGAACATTGAAAGCTTTGACTGATGTTAAAAATTAACATGGCAGTGTTAGTCTTAATTTTTGAGTGCATGCTATCACTGTAAAATAAATATATAAGGAGTTAATATGGCACTAAATAAAGAAGATATTTTAACCTGGCTTGAGGGTGCAAAAACTATGGAAGTTGTTGACCTTGTAACAGCTATTGAGGAAAAGTTCGGAGTAACTGCAGCTGTTTCTGTTGGTGTGGGGGGAGCTGTTTCAGCAGGCCCAGCTGATTCTGAAGAACAAACTGAATTTGATGTAATTCTTATGTCTTTTGGTGATAGCAAGATAAATGTTATAAAAGAGGTTAGAGCTATTACGGGACTTGGTCTTGGAGAAGCTAAGGCGTTAGTTGAAGCTGCTCCTAAAGCTATTAAAGAAGGTCTTTCTAAGTCAGATGCTGAAGAATTAAAAAAGAAACTTGAGGCAGTTGGCGCAAAAGTTGAAGTTAAATAAAAAAATTAAAAATATATCAAAGTTGTTATATTCCGCATGTCGTTATGATGTGCGGCTTGTTATGTCTTAAAAAAGGAGTCTTTTAATGATAAAAAGAGTTCATCTGGGACAAGGAAGAGCTGATGAGATTTTAGACCTACCTAACCTGATAGAAATACAATTAAATTCTTATGAAAAATTTTTACAACTTGATAAATTAAAAAATAAAAAACCTTTACTTAATGAAGGTCTTGAGTCTGTTTTTAGAAATATATTTCCCATCAAAAGTGGAAATGGTGATGTTGCTCTTGAGTATGAAAGATACTATATAGAAAATGATGCCCTTAACTTTACAGAAAAAGAATGTAAAAGAAAGGGGCAAAGTTATGAGGCTGTTTTAAAAGTAAGACTAAATTTGCAATTTTTGACTACTGGGGAAATAAGGCAAAAAGATGTGTACATGGGAACTATTCCTTTAATGACAGAAAGGGGCACTTTTATTATTAATGGGGCTGAGAGGGTTGTTGTTTCTCAGATTCACAGATCTCCAGGAGTTGTTTTTTATAAAGAAAAAGATTTGTATTCTGCCAGGATAATTCCTTATCGTGGTTCTTGGTTAGAATTTGAGATTGATTCTAAGAAAGATTATCTTTATGTAAAAATAGATAGAAAAAAAAGAATACTCATAACTCTTTTTTTAAGAGCTTTAGGGTTTGATACGAGAGAAAAAATAATAGAAACTTTTTATAATATTAAAAAAATTAAAGTTGAAGATGATACAAAAAGAGATCTTCCGGGGCAATATTTAGCCAAGAGTATTAACATAAGAGAAAATATGTATTATCGAGCAGGAGATAAAATTACTCTGCAAGATGTTGAAGATTTTTTACAAAATGGAGTAAATGAAATAGAGCTTGTTGATTTTGATGGTTATGATGATATTTCTGGAAAGTGCTTTGTAAGCTCGAATGTTATTTTAAATTGCTTTGAAAAAGAGGATGCTTTTTTTGCTTTAAAGGATGGTTCTAAAGAGCTTCCAAAAGAATCAGTTATGCTGGCTGTTTATGGTTCTCTTTTTCCTGGTGAGCCAATATCAATTGATAATGCTGAAAACGATTTAAAAACTATATTCTTTTCTGAAAGAAGATATGATCTTGGACGTGTGGGGCGCTATAAGCTTTCTAAAAAATTTGGATTTGATGATTTAAGTACATCAGTTTTAACTATGGATGATATTGTTAACACCATATCGCATCTTTTAAGAATATATGAAGGTCATGATGTTCTTGATGATATTGACCATTTGGGAAATAGAAGAGTTCGTTCTGTTGGGGAGCTTCTTACTAATATATATAAAAGTGCTATGTCAAGGGTTGAAAAAATTGCTAAGGACAGAATGTCTAACAAAGAAGTTTTTAATCTAAAGCCTCAAGAATTAATAAGCGTTAAACCTATTGTATCTGCTGTTAAAGAATTTTTCGCAACCAGTCAGCTTTCACAGTTTATGGATCAAGTCAATCCTTTAGCCGAACTTACTCATAAAAGGCGTCTTAATGCCCTTGGACCGGGAGGACTTTCAAGAGACAGGGCAGGATTTGAAGTAAGAGATGTGCATTATACTCATTATGGTAGAATGTGTCCTATTGAAACTCCTGAAGGACCAAATATTGGACTTATTGTTTCTTTGGCTACTTATTCCAGGGTTAATGATTATGGTTTTTTAGAAACCCCTTATAGGAAAGTTGTTAATGGCGAGGTGACTGATCAATTGGAATATTTATCTGCTATTGACGAAGAGAAAAAGTGCATTGCTCAGGCTAATGCCGCTTTTAATTCTAATGGAAAGTATCTTGAAGATTTAGTTTCTGTTAGAATTTCTGGTGATTATACTACAACAATACCTACAAACATAGACTATATGGACGTTTCTCCTAGGCAGTTAATTTCAGTATCTTCAGCGTTAATTCCTTTTCTTGAGCACAATGATGCAAATCGAGCTCTTATGGGTTCTAATATGCAAAGACAAGCAGTACCCCTGCTTTTTCCTAAGCCTCCTATTGTTGGTACGGGTATGGAAAGTGTTGTTGCAAAGGATTCAGGAGTAGTTGTTAAGGCTAAAAGAAGTGGAGAAGTTATTCTTGCAACAAGTAGCAAGATAGTTGTTAAACCTTTTGAGGCAGAGAATTCTAAAGATTTAGATGAATATCATATTGTTAAGTATGAAAGGACAAATCAAGATACTTGCTTTAATCAATCCGTTTTAGTTAAAGAGGGTCAAAAGGTTGAAAGGGGCGAAATAATAGCTGACGGTCCTGCCACTAGATTTGGGGAACTTGCTCTTGGTAATAATTTATTGTTAGGAGTTATTCCTTGGAATGGATTTAATTATGAGGATGCTATATTGATTTCTGACAGAATTGTAAAGGAAGATCTTTATACATCTATTCATATCAAAGAATTTAGCATAGAGGTAAGAGAGACTAAGCTTGGTCCTGAGAAAGTTACAGGAGATATCCCTAATGTTAGCGAAAAAATACTAAACAAATTGGATGAAAATGGAATTATACGGATAGGAACTTATGTAAAGCCCGGTGATATTCTGGTTGGTAAAGTTACTCCAAAGTCAGAAGGAGACATTACTCCTGAATTTAGGCTTTTAACTTCCATTTTTGGAGAAAAAGCAAAAGATGTTAAAAATAATTCATTAAAAGTTCCTCATGGTACTGAAGGTACAGTTATTGATGTTCAAAGGATTACTAAAGAGGATGTTGGCAATCTTTCTCCTGGAGTTGAGGAAATACTTAAAGTTTATGTTGCCAAAAAAAGGAAGCTTAAAGAGGGAGATAAAATGGCTGGACGACATGGCAATAAGGGTGTTGTTGCAAAGATTCTTCCTGTTGAAGATATGCCTTATCTTGCAGACGGAACCCCTCTTGATATATGCTTAAATCCTTTAGGAGTTCCATCTAGAATGAATATCGGACAGTTGATGGAATCTCAATTTGGTCTTGCTGGTAAATATCTTGGTGAATCTTATAATGTTCCTGTTTTTGAATCTGCTACAAATGAACAAATTCAGGAAAAATTAAGAAAAGCTGGATTTAATCCAACTTCTAAAGAAATTTTATATGATGGTTATACAGGAGAGCCGTTCGAAAATGAAGTAATGGTTGGGGTGATTTACATGCTTAAACTGCACCACCTTGTTGATGATAAAATGCACGCAAGGTCAACAGGCCCATATTCTCTTGTTTCTCAACAACCTCTTGGAGGAAAAGCTCAATTTGGTGGACAAAGGCTTGGAGAAATGGAGGTTTGGGCTCTTGAAGCTTATGGTGCAGCACACACTCTTCAAGAACTTTTAACAGTTAAATCTGATGATATGTCAGGCAGAGTCAAGATATATGAAAATATAGTAAAAGGTGTTCCTACTAATGTATCGGGGATTCCAGAGTCTTTTAATGTGCTAATGCAAGAGCTTAGAGGACTTGGGCTTGATTTGTCGATTTATGATGATGTTGGGAATCAAGTTCCTTTGACAGAAAAGGAAGAAGAATTGATTAATAAAAGCTAGGTTTTTGGAGTTTTCATGAAAGAGATAAAAGATTTTGAAAGAATAAAAATTAAAATAGCATCTCCTGATCAAATTAGAAATTGGTCTTATGGGGAGGTTAAAAAATCCGAGACTATTAATTATAGAACTTTAAGGCCCGAAAAGGATGGGCTTTTTTGTGAAAGGATTTTTGGTACTACAAAGGAATGGGAATGTTATTGTGGTAAATTTAAATCGATTAGATATAAAGGTATTATTTGTGATCGTTGTAATGTAGAGGTTACCCATTTTAAGGTTAGACGTGAAAGAATGGGTCATATTGAGCTAGCATCTCCAGTTGCGCATATTTGGTATTACAAATATATACCTTCTAGGATTGGGCTTTTGCTTGATATTACGGCATCTAGTTTGAATTCTATTCTTTATTATGAAAAATATGTAGTAATTGAACCGGGTGATACTGATCTTAAAAAAATGCAGCTTTTAAATGAAGATGAGTACATAGAAGCTAGAGAGCGATATGGTATGTCTTTTAATGCTTCAATGGGAGCTGAAGCTATTAAAACCCTTCTTGAAAATCTTGATCTTGATGAGCTTTCATCTAAGCTTAGGATTCAAATGATAGATAAAGATGATAAAACTGATAAGAAACTCTTAAGACGTCTTGAAATTATTGAGAATTTTAAAATTTCTGGCAATAAGCCAGAATGGATGATTATGGAAGTTCTTCCTGTTATTCCTCCAGAGATTAGGCCAATGGTTCAGCTTGATGGAGGGCGCTTTGCAACATCTGATCTTAATGATCTTTACAGAAGAGTTATAAATAGAAATAATCGTTTAAGGAAATTGCTTCTTCTTAATGCGCCAGAGATTATTGTGAGAAACGAAAAAAGAATGCTTCAAGAATCAGTAGACTCTCTTTTTGATAATTCTCATAAAAGAAAGGTTGTCAAAGGTTCATCTAGCAGGCCTTTAAAGTCGCTTTCCGATGCATTAAAAGGTAAGCAGGGAAGGTTTAGACAAAATCTTCTTGGTAAAAGAGTAGATTACTCTGGTCGTTCTGTTATTGTTGTTGGTCCTGAGCTAAAACTACATCAATGTGGATTGCCTGCAAAAATGGCTCTTGAGCTTTTTAAGCCTTTTGTGATAAGGAGGCTGATTGAGAGTGAAGCTGTTTTTAATATCAAAAGGGCAAAGAATTTAATAGAGCAAGAAGTTGACGAGGTATGGCAAATTTTAGATCTTGTTATCAAGGAGCATCCTATTCTTTTAAATAGGGCACCTACTCTTCATAGACTTGGAATTCAAGCTTTTGAGCCTGTGTTAGTTGAGGGTAAGGCAATAAAATTACATCCTCTTGTTTGTCATGCATATAATGCTGATTTTGATGGTGATCAAATGGCGGTACATGTGCCGCTTACTCCAGCAGCACAAGCTGAAAGCTGGGCTTTAATGCTTTCAACAAATAATCTTTTAAATCCTGCTAATGGGCATCCCATTGTTTTTCCATCCCAAGATATTGTTTTGGGCTTATATTATTTAACTATGGAAAAAAAGAATGTTGTTGGAGAAGGTAAAAAGTTTTTAAACTTTAGTAATGTTATTCTTGCCATAAATAATAGGAGTTTAGATTATAATGCTTCTATTTATGTAAAAATTGATGGCGAGTATAAAAAAACCACAGCTGGTAGGGTTATATTTAATGAGGCTTTGCCTAATGGAATTGAATTTGTAAATAAAACTCTTAGTGATTTGGAGCTACAAATTTTAATATCAAAAGTTTATGTAGTTCATGGTTCTTCTATCGTAATTGAAATGCTTGACATTATCAAGGAGCTTGGCTTTAGGTATGCTACTAAGTTTGGGTGCACAATTAGTATGAGTGATATTATTGTTCCTGATGAAAAAAGAACTTATGTAGAGAGGGCCAATAAAGAGATTGCTAAAATTCAAAATGATTATGCTAAAGGTGTTATTACTGGTGAAGAGCGATATAATAATGTAGTTTCTGTTTGGTTAAAGACCAACGAAGAACTTACTAATAAGATGATGGAAATTTTAAAGAGAGACAGAGATGGATTTAATGTTATATATATGATGGCAGATTCTGGTGCTAGAGGCAGTAGAAATCAAATAAGACAACTTGCTGGTATGAGAGGATTAATGGCAAAAACTTCTGGGGATATTATTGAGCTTCCAATTATTTCTAACTTTAAAGAAGGTCTTTCTGTGATAGAGTTTTTTATATCTACAAATGGAGCAAGAAAAGGTCTAGCAGATACTGCTCTTAAGACCGCTGATGCTGGATATTTAACTCGAAGATTAGTAGACATTGCTCAAGATGTTGTTGTTAGAATAGAAGATTGTGGAACTATAAATGGAATAAAAGTTGAGACTGTAAAAAATGGTGAAGAAATATTAGAATCTTTGAAAGAAAAAGCTGTTGGGAGTTATTCTATTGAAAGAATAAAAAATCCAATTACTGGTGAAATTGTTTTAGATGCAAATGAAGAAATCTCAGAAGCTAAAATAGAGTTATTAGAGAAAATTGGTATTGAAAAACTTGTGATTAGATCTGTTTTAACGTGTGAAGCTGAACATGGTGTTTGTCAAAAATGTTATGGTAGAGACTTTTCTAAGAACAAACCCGTTAACATTGGTGAGGCTGTAGGAATAATTGCTGCTCAGTCCATAGGTCAACCAGGTACTCAATTAACCATGAGAACTTTTCATATTGGCGGAGTTGCTCAGGCTGGTAGTGAGGATGATAAAATATCTTTAAAGAATGCTTTTATACTTAATGGCATAGAAGGTTTTAATGTTAGAATTGATAATGGAATTCTTTTCACAAGAAAAGGAACTTTAAAAATAATCAATGTTTTTTATGAAGAAAAAATTAAGAACATAAAAGAGATTAAAGTTTTGGATTCTCAAAGAGTAATAAAAGGAATTCCCTTGTTTGTTGATAAAAAGGGTGCAGAGATTCTCTCTTCTTATATTGGTTATGTTAAATTAAGAGAGGATAATTTTTTCATAGTATCAGAAGAGCAAGAAGTTGCCTTGAAAGCGGGCACAAAGCTTGAAATAGAGGTTGGTGATTATGTTGAATCAGGCAAAGTTATTGGCACATTTGATCCATTTGCAGAGCCTATTATTGCAGAGGTTAAGGGTAAAATTAAATTTAAGGATATTATTTTAGGAACCACTCTTAAAGAGGAAATAAATACTGAAACAGGCAATGTTGAAAAAAGAATTACAGATAATGTTTTTGAATCCCTTGATCCTAGAATTTTTATTATTGATAGTAGTGGTATGGAGGTTGCATCTTATGTATTGCCTGGCGATGCTTATCTTCAAGTTGAAGATGGTCAGAGCATTAATATAGGAGATATTATTGCAAAACTTTCTAAAGGTTCTGAAAAAACTCAAGATATTACAGGGGGATTGCCTCGTGTTAATGATCTTTTTGAAACAAGAATTCCTAAGAATTTAACCGAAATGGCTAAAGTAAGTGGAATTGTGCAATTTAAATCAATTCAAAAAGGTAAAAGACTTATTAATATTTTAGATGAGTATGGGGTTGAACATAAACATTATATTCCAGCCGGCAAACATCTTTTGGTTAGAGATGGAGATGTTGTTAAAGCAGGAGATATGCTTTGTGATGGTAGAATTAATCCTCATGATGTGCTTGAAATTTTAGGTGGGATTAGTTTGCAAGAATTTCTGTTGGCAGAAATTCAGGATGTTTATCGAAAACAGGGTGTAAGCATTAATGATAAACATATTGGCGTGATAATTAAGCAAATGATGAAAAAAGTGAAGATTGTAGCAGTTGGTGATACTAATTTTGTTTATGGGCAAAAGGTAGATAAGCATACTTTTTATGAGCAAAATAGAAAAGTAATCGAACAAGGTGGTGAGCCAGCAATAGCAAGTCCAATTCTTATAGGAGTAACTAAGACGTCTCTTAATATAGATTCTTTTATTTCCGCAGCTTCTTTCCAGGAAACAACAAAAGTATTAACAGATGCTTCAATTGCTGGAAAAATAGATGATCTTAGGGGATTGAAAGAAAATGTTGTAATTGGACATTTAATTCCTACTGGAACTGGTATGGGGCTTTATAAAAAAATTAAAGTTAGTGAAAATATCGATTCTGGAGTTTAGCTTGAAAATAAGTGATATATTTGCTACCATTTTATTAATAGTTTCAAGAAAAGGAGAGCGTTGATAAATGCCTACAATTAATCAGTTAATTAGAAAGCCTAGAAAAAGTCAAACGGAGAAGACCGCATCTCCTGCGCTTCAAAATTGTCCTCAAAGAAGAGGAATTTGTACACGTGTAATGACCGTAACTCCCAAAAAGCCTAATTCAGCTTTAAGAAAAGTAGCACGTGTTAGACTTTCAAATGGATTTGAAGTAACAGCATATATTCCAGGAATTGGTCATAATTTACAAGAGCACTCTGTGGTTCTAATTAGAGGTGGTAGAGTTAAAGATTTGCCTGGTGTAAGGTACCATATTGTTAGAGGAGCTAAGGATACCCTTGGTGTTAATAATAGGAAAAAGGGTAGATCTAAGTATGGAACAAAAAAACCTAAAGCTTAACTGAAAGGTGGATTAATATTAGATATGTCAAGAAAAAGTAAAAAAATCAAAAAGAAAATTTTTGTTGATACCAGGTACAATTCTAGAATTGTTGCAAAGTTTGCAAACAGAATGATGTATGATGGAAAAAAATCAATAAGCGAGAATATACTTTATAGTTCAATAGACTTACTTGCTAATAAGCTTGAAGAAAGTGATAAGATGGCTGTTTTTTATAAAGCTTTAGATAATATTAAGCCATTGGTGGAAGTAAGAAGTAGACGGGTGGGTGGTGCTACATATCAAGTTCCTGTTGAAGTTAGAGAAGAGAGAAGAGAAGCTTTGGCTATGAAGTGGATTATTTTTGCTGCTAGAAAGTCTAGTGGTAGGTCTATGAGGGAAAAGTTGTCAAACGAACTTTTAAATGCGTATAATTCTACTGGAGCTGCTTTTAAAAAGAAAGAAGATACTCATAGAATGGCTGAAGCAAATAAAGCTTTTACTCATTATAGATGGTAAAAAGACACCTGTTAAAGGTGTCTTTTTTTGTTTATATGCTGTGCAATATTAGAACTATTTTTTGTATTTTTTATTAAAAGTAAGGAGGGTGTTTTTGTGTTAAAAAAAGTTTATTATTTTTTTATTTTTTTATTTGTTGTCGCTTGTTCTGGCTCTAATGATGGTAAATCAGGGGCCAAAACAGTTTCGCTTATAGTTGATGGTGCTTTTGATGATAAAGGATTTAATGAAAGTTCTTCTAAGGCGATAAGAAAATTAAAGGCTGATTTAAATATAAATATAATTGAAAAAGCATCTACAGGCAATTCTTATTTAGGAGATATTGCAAACTTAGAAGATGGTAATTCAAATTTGATTTGGGGAGTTGGATTTAGATTGTCAGACATTCTTTTTCAAAGAGCTAGCGAGAATGTTTCTGTTAGTTATGCAATCATAGAAGGGGTTTATGATGAAATTCAAATACCTAAAAATCTTCTCAATATTAATTTTAGATCCGAAGAGGTGGCTTTTTTAGCAGGATATTTTGCGTCAAAGGCTTCTAAAACGGGTAAGATCGGATTTATTGGAGGGGTAAAGGGAAAAGTTTTAGAATCTTTTATGTATGGATATGAAGCTGGTGCTAAGTATGCAAATTCTAATATTAAAGTGGTCTCTCAATACGTTGGTACATTTGGAGACTTTGGGCTTGGTCGCTCAACGGCATCTAATATGTATCGAGATGGGGTTGATATCATATTTGCAGCTGCAGGACTTTCTGGTATAGGAGTAATTGAGGCCGCAAAAGAATTGGGGCCCGATCATTATATTATTGGAGTCGATCAGGATCAATCTTATCTTGCTCCTAATAATGTTATTGTTTCTGCTGTAAAGAAAGTTGATTCATTGATGTATAGTTTAACAAAAAAGTATTTAGAAACTGGAGTTTTAGATGGGGGCAAGACCATGTTTTTTGGGATTAAAGAAGATGGACTTGGTTTGGTTTTAAATGAAAACCTAAAATCAAATTATTATGAGATTTATGACAAATCATTAAAAATCGGGCAAAGTATAATAAGGGGTATAATAAAAGTGCCTTATGACAAGGTATCTTATGATAATTTTATTTTGCAAATGGAAAATTAACGTGATTTTTATGAACTGGTTTGTGAAAAATCTTTTTAATTCTTTAAAGATATTTTATGAAGTTTTTTAGTTATTGTAAGTTTTAATTTAAATTAATCTTGCAAAAGGGTTTAAATTTAGATATTATGGTGATGTAGGAAAAATAATTTTTTTCCTACTACCGTGTTTTTATTAGTGCTAGAAGTATCTTTTTAAGTGTCTTATTGAAATTTTATTTTATAAATAAAGAATACTACTTGTTAATAAAATAAAGTTAATATTTTAATTTTTAAAAAGTTCTATTTATTTTTTTAAATAAATTTTGTAAGGAGAGGATTAATTTTGTTTAAAAGGTTTATTTTTATTACTTTATCTTTATTAGTATTTGCTTGTTTTAAATCTAATAAAAAGTCTATTAAATCTGACAAAGTTGTTGTAGGTGTTTTAGCTAATGGCAGCTTTTATGATAAGGGCTATAATCAAAGCGTTCATGACGGTGTTGTAAAACTTAGAGATGATTTTGGAATAAAACTTATAACTAAATCTTTAAGGCCTTATCCTATTGCGGGCAAAAAACTTCTTACTGTTGATGAGGCAATGACAGAGGATGCTTATGCGGTTCAAAAAAGTCCTTTAAATCTTTTTTGGTTGGTTGGATACGAATTTTCTGGCTTGTCAGTTAAGCTTTCCTACGAACACCCAGATATTTTTTATGGTATTATAGATGCTTTTGATTATGGAGATATTCAAGTTCCTAAGAATTCTTTGGCCATCAAGTTCAGAAATGAAGAGGCCGCATTTTTAGCTGGTTATATTGCTGCTAAGATGAGCAGAAAAGAAAAGATTGGATTTTTAACAGGCCCTACAAGTGATCATTTAAATGATTTTAAGTTTGGTTTTAAAGCTGGAATTTTTTATGCTAATCCCAAATTAAGATTAGTTTCAAAAAAGGCACCCTCTCTTTTTAATAAAGAAAAAGGCAAAGAAATGGCTCTATTCATGTATAAAGAGGATAAAGTAGGCGTTATTTTTCCAGTAGCTGGCATAACTGGGCTTGGAGTTTATGACGCTGCTAAGGAGCTTGGATCCAAATATTATGTTATTGGTTTAAATCAAGATCAATCATATATTGCACCTCAAAATGTTATTACTTCAATACTTAAGGATATTGGAAAGGTTATTTATTCTGTTTCATCAGAGTATATTAATAGTGGAGTTTTTAAAGGCGGGATTGTTATTGATCGAGGGCTAAAGGAGGGAGTAATAGAAATTGTTAAAGATCCTGATATTTTAAATAATAGCTTAGTTGATGAAGTTGTTGATCTGGAAAATAAAATAATAAGTGGAGAAATTATTGTTCCCGATAGTGAATATGCATTTGATTTATTTAAATCAAAGTTATAAACTATTTAGGTATAGATTTATTTGTAAAGGGGGAATAGTTTATGAATAGATTATTGTTGTTGATTTTATTTAAGGGTATTATTTTTTTATCTTGTAGTGGTAAGAGTGGTCTTGAGAGTGAAATTCCTAAGGTATCTTTAATAATTGATGGAACTTTTGATGATAAATCTTTTAATGAGAGTGCTTTAAATGGTGCAAAAAAAGTTAAAGAGGAATTTAAGATTGAGCTTGTTTTAAAAGAATCATCAGCGAATTCTTATTTGTCTGATCTTGAGGGGCTTAAGGATGCAGGTTCAAATCTAATTTGGCTTATTGGGTATAGATTTAGCGATGTGGCCAAGGCTGTTTCTCTTCAAAATTCCGAGATGAAATATGCAATTATTGATCTTATTTATTCTAATGATCCTATTCCTGCAAATTTGGTAGGTATAACCTTCAGGGCTCAAGAAGGCGCATTTTTAACAGGTTATATTGCTGCAAAGGTTTCTAAAACAGGTAAAATTGGATTTCTAGGGGGAATAGAAGGTGAGATAGTAAATGCTTTCAGGTATGGGTATGAGGCTGGTGCTAAATATGCTAATAAAGATATAAAGATATTTACTCAGTATATTGGTAGTTTTGCTGACATTGAAGCTGGTAGAAGTATTGCAACTAAAATGTATTCTGATGAGATAGACATTATTCATCATGCTGCAGGTCTTGGAGGAATTGGGGCTATTGAGGTTGCAAAAGAACTTGGTTCTGGTCATTACATTATTGGAGTTGATGAGGATCAATCATATCTTGCTCCCAATAATGTAATAACATCTACAACCAAAGATGTTGGTAGAGCTTTAAATATTTTTACATCTAACTATTTAAAAACTAATACTTTCGAAGGTGGCAAATTAATAAATTATGGTCTTAAAGAAGGAGTTGTGGGGTTTGTAAGAAATCCTAAGATGATTCCCTTTGAACTTGAGAAAGAAATTGATAGTATTTCTAGCAAAATAATCAACAAAGAAATTATTGTTCCATATGATAAAGAAAGTTATGAGAAATTTCTTTTAGAATTTATTTAAATAAAAAATCAATTTATATGTTTTATTTTTAAGTATAAAAAACATATTGGTTTTATTTGAATAATTGAAATGGAGAAATTTTCTATATGAGAATTGCAATTTTTATATTTGGTATTTTATTGACTTCTTGCTTTAGTAGGAATGGAATAGAATCTGGTTCAAAAAAAATTAAGATATCCATCTTGGTAGATGGTGTTCTTGATGACAAATCTTTTAATTCTAGTGCCAATGATGCTTTATTGCGTTTGAAAAAAGATTTTCCAGAAAGTATTGAAAAAGTTTTTTCTAGAGCTGTTTCTGGAGTTTATTCTAGTTATGTTTCAGATCTTGATAATTTAAAAACGAATGGTTCAGACCTAATTTGGCTTGTAGGGTATATGCTTACGGATTCATCTTTATCGGCTTCATTAGAGAATCCAGAAATTAACTATGGAATAATAGATCCTATTTATGGCGATGATGTTCAGATTCCCAAAAATTTGATTGCTGTTGTTTTCAGGGTAGAACAAGGTGCTTTTTTGGCTGGCTATATTGCAGCTAAAAAAAGCTTTTCTGGTAAAATAGGTTTTATAGGGGGAGTTAAGGGCAGTATAGTAGATGCATTTCGTTATGGTTATGAAGCTGGTGCAAAGTATGCTAATAAAGATATAGAGATTATAAGTGAATATTCTAATTCTTTTTCCGATGTTGATATTGGTAGAGTCATAGCTAATAAAATGTATTCTAAAGGGATAGATATAATTCATTTTGCAGCTGGTTTGGCAGGAGTTGGTGTTATTGAAGCTGCAAAAAAACTTGGCGATGGTTACTATGTTATTGGAGCTGATCAAGACCAGTCACATCTTGCTCCTAAAAATTTTATTACTTCTGTTATAAAAAACGTTGGGGACGCATTATATTTGATTACTAGCGAATATATTAAAAATAATGATGTTTGGGAAGGTGGAAAAGTTGTTCAAATGGGATTAAGAGATGGTGTTGTTGGTTTATCTAATGCGAATGAATTTGAATACATAAAAGTTATTGAGAAAAAAATAATCAATAAAGAGATTATTGTTCCTTGCAATCAGGAAGGATATGAAATTTTTATAAAACAAATATTAAAGTTATAAACTTTTGAGATAGAAAAATTTTAATTTTCCAGTTTTTAATTTTTTAATTATGTTATATTTATTGTGTTATAATAAATAGAAGTATATTTCTATTGTTTTAGAGGATTTAGCATTGAATAAAAAAATGTTTCCCAAAATTTACTATTATGATCAAGACTTTATTGATATTTATAATAAAAGTTTATCTTGGATTCAAGATAAAGTTATTTTGCAAAAAGTTGCCGATAGGGGTAAAAAAGATAAAAATTATTATTCGGAAAATTGTGATTATATAGATCAGATGCAAGCTTGTATGTCAAGCTTTTTTCTTGTCTATAGTAATGGGGAATATTCATCTACATCTGCAATTGATAAATTTTATCAATTGCAGGAAGAATCTGGTGCAATCAGAGCTAGATATGATAATAACAATGCTGTTATTGATCTTGATGAGAATGAAGAAAATATTGGATTTCCTATTTTTGCGTGGGCTGAATATAACTTATATCATAAAACAGGGAATAAAAAGAGAATTTCTGAAGTTTTGCCAATTCTTGATAAGTATTATAAATGGATAGAGAGCAAATTTTTAAAGGAAAATGGTCTTTATTCAATTGATGTAAATAAAATTTTTTATAAAAACTCTCCAAGAGCAGATGCATACTATCCTATAGATTTTAATTCATTACAAGTTCATAGTGCATATTGTATTTCTAAATTAGCAGACATTTTAAATGATAAAAATTTATCACTTGAATACAAAAAACGATTTTTTTCCCTTAAGGTTAAAATTAATTCTTTAATGTGGAGCGAAAAAGATGGATTTTATTATGATCTTGATGTTAATGAAAATATTCTTGAAATTAAGACAATAGTAGGTTTTTTCCCAATGCTTTCCGAGATTCCTAGTGAGGACAGAATAGAAAGAATGATTTTTTATTTAAAAAGTAATAATCATTTTGGGACTCCAAATCCTTTTCCAACGCTTTCTGTTAGTGAACCAGGTTTTAGTGAGGATGGCAATGGATATTATGGTTCAGTATATACTTATATGAATTTTTTTGTGATCAAAGGTCTTGAATATTGTGGTCGTGCAAATATTGCAAGAGAATTTACTATAAGGCATTTGTATTATATATTAGACACTTTAATGCCTTTTAATAAAATTAAAGGGCACATTTGGGAAGCTTATAAACCCATGCAAGAAGGACCTGCATATTTTGATTTTAATAAAAAAATTTATACTGAGAAAGGTCTTATTTGTTATCTTGCGCTTTTTAGTATTAGTTTGATGATAGAAAATATTATTGGACTTACAATTAGCTTGCCTGATAAAACTGTATATTGGAACATACCCACTCTTGAAATTATGGGGATAGAAAGCTTGTCTCTTAAAAAGAATCAAACTACAATAATTTGTAATAAAGGGAAAAGAGGTTGGGAAATAAAAATGGAATCTGAGAAACTTTATTATTTTACAATAAATATATTAAATAAAAAAGAAAAAACCCTTCCTATTCCTTCAGGAAGATGTTCTATGTTGTTGGATAAGCTTTGATGAATTAGGTTCATTAAATGTCTTGTAAAATTTAAATTTTTGGGGGCCTTTTAATGATAGATATTGATGAATTGAGAATTTTTCTTAAAGAGAAGAGTTATTCTAAAATTAAAGAAAAATTTTTAAAGCATGATTCCTTTGATATTGCTGAGGCTCTTAAAAGACTTAATGGGACTGAATTGATTTTACTCTACAGGTTTTTGCCCAAAAAAATAGCAGTTGAAACTTTTTCTAATTTTGATCAATCTACAAAAAATAAATTAGCAAATTCTTTTACCAACAAAGAAATAAGTGAGATGGTTGATGAGTTGAATCTTGATGATGTTATTGACCTTTTAGAAGAGGTTCCTGCAAATGTTGTTCAGAGATTTTTAGCAAGTTCTACAGAAGAGAATAGAGAAATTATTAATAAATTTTTATCTTACAGTGATGACTCTGCAGGTTCGATTGTAACAATTGAATACGTTGAGCTTAAAGAAGATTTCACAGTTGGCAGAGCTCTTGATTATATTAGAAGGGTAGCTAAAACCAAAGAAGATATTTACACTTATTATATTACAGACGATGAAAAGCATTTAAAAGGAGTTATAAAAATTGAAGATTTAATATTAGCTAAAGATGATGTTATTCTCTCGTCAATAATGAGAAATAGTGGGTTTTATATTGTGGGGGTCAATGATGAGAAAGAAGATGTTGCACTTCTTTTTCAAAAACATGATATTACCAGTGTTCCTGTTGTTGATAATGAGGGGAGAATGATAGGAGTTATTATTATTGATGACATTTTAGAGGTTATTCAATCTGTAAATACTGAAGATTTTCAAATGATTGCAGCCGTTAAACCTTTAGATACATCTTATCTTGATACTTCTATTTTAGTTATGACAAAAAATAGGATAATTTGGCTTTTAGTTCTTATGGTATCTTCTACTTTTACAGCAACAATCATTTCAAATTATCAAAATTTAATGTTGTCTTTAGTGGTTTTAGCTAGTTTTATTCCCCTTTTAATGGATACTTCAGGCAATGCCGGCTCTCAGGCATCTGCTTTAATAATTCGTGAGCTTGCTCTTGGTACTGTTAAGGTAAAAGATTTTTTTAAAGTTTTTTTAAAGGAAATATGTGTTAGTATTCTAGTGGGAGCAATTCTTGCTAGTGTTAATTTTTTAAGAATTGTATTTTTTGTAGCTCCACACCATTCTGATAAGTTGAAAATAGCTTTTGTAGTTTCATCTTGTTTGATGGTAAGTTTGACCGTAGCAAAGATATTGGGAGGTCTTTTGCCCATTGTTGCTAAAATTTTGAAGTTGGATCCAGCACTTATGGCAGGCCCTTTAATCACCACGATTGCAGATGCTATTACTTTAATAGCTTATTTTAATATAGCAAAATGGGTTTTGGTTAGTTATGCTGTTTGAATTTCATTTAAGTATATTGATTGGTATTTTTTTATAATAGGGTATTTTTAATGTATAATTGTATTTTTTGCAAAATAGTAAACAAAGAGCTTCCTAGTTATAAAGTTTATGAGGACGATTTGGTTTTAGCATTTTTGGATATTAACCCCTTAACCTTTGGGCACACCCTTGTTATTCCCAAAGAACATAGTGAGAATTTATTGAATATGGATGATAAATTTAACGAGAGAGTTTTAAGGGTATGTAAAAAAATTTCAAATGCTTTAAAGAGAATAAACTCAAGCATTTATGGTGGAATAAATATCTATTCTGCTTTGGGGGCTGGTGCGGGGCAAGAAGTTTTTCATACTCATTTTCATGTAATTCCAAGATTTAAAAATGATGGTTTTGGTTTTAAGAGAGGCAATAAACTTAATCTTGAAGTTGAAAAATTTAAAGAGTTGTCTATGCAAATAAGTATGAATATTTAATTTTATTTTGCCAAAAAGGATTCTTTATGAGAAGAAACTTTTTGTTCTTTTTTGTTTTTATTCTTAATACATTAAGAATTTATTCAGGAATTCCTGGTTATCTTAATGTATATAGTGGATTTGGGATTGGTGTTGATAATTTTACTCAAGATTTGTTCTTCTATGAAAGACTTAAGTATCAAATTTTCAGTGGACTTGGTGTTAATGTTTCTCAAAATTTAGCACTTGGTGGAGAATTTAATTTAGATATTAAATTTTTACCAAGTCATACTCCTTACACCAAAGAGATTGTATTTATGTTGGATGATCAAGCATATTTAAAGCATTCTCTAAATTATTTCATAATAAAAGATGTTACATTCTCAATGAGAATGTATGGTGATTATTTCTTTTTATCATATACCCCAATGTTTAGTTTAATCTTTTTTACGGGTTTAAAATTTTCATACATTGTTGCAAAAATTTGTTCTATAAATTCAAGAGCTTGGACATTGCTAGATAATTTTGTTTTGGGAGTAGATATTGGAGCTAGAATTAATATAGATTTTATTTTTTTGGAATATACAGTTTCTCCAATTTTTTACAACAAACCTTTACTTTTAAATCAAATGCACAAAATAACATTAGGATTTATTTTTCAGTTTGATGTAGCAACAAAAAATGAAAGCGAAATACTTTCTATTTTATAAATTTTTGTGAGCTTAAGGATATTTTAAATTTTCTTCTTTAATATTGTTTAATACTTGCAAGTATTTAGAAGATTCATATTTAGCCATATCAAGGTTGTGTTCCTTGTAATTTCCGCATTCCTTATCACTTGCGCCTGGAATAGGCTCTGAAAAATTTACGATTTCGGAAAAAAGCCATGTGACTAGGGCAATAAGATCTTTACTTTCATAGTCTCCAAAAATTATTAAGTAAAAACCAGTTCTGCATCCCATAGGCCCAAAATATACTATTTTTTTGGCCCAAACTTCATTATTTCTAAGCAAAGTAGCCCCTATGTGCTCTATTGTATGTATTGCTGCGTTTTCAATTATTGGTTCGATGTTGGGAGCTTTGATTCTAATGTCTATTGTAGTAAATATTACATTTTCAAAGGTGTCTTTTCTTGAGACATATATGCCAGGGTTTAGTTTTGTGTGATCTATTGTAAAGCTTGTTATTTTTTTCATTTTTTTAGCGCTGTTTGTATTTTTTTTACAAAATCTAATTTTTCCCATTCAAATTCATTTTTTCCAAAATGACCATAAGTGCAAGTTTTAAGATATATTGGTTGTTTTAATTTTAATTTTTCAATTATACCGTTGGGAGTTAAATCGAAGTTATTAACAATAAAATTTAATATTTTGTTTGCATATTTAGGATCATTTATTCCTGCAGTTATTTGAATAGATATTGGGTTTTCAATTCCAATTGCATATGCGAGTTGTAGTTCAAATTCTTTAGAAATTCCGGCTGCAACCATATTTTTTGCGATATATCTTGCCATATAGGCAGCTGATCTATCTACTTTTGTGGCATCTTTTCCACTGTATGCTCCTCCTCCATGTCTTGCAAATCCACCATAGCTATCGGCAATAATTTTTCTTCCTGTAAGACCGGTGTCTCCGGTAGGCCCTCCAATTACAAAATTTCCGGAAGGATTAATGCAATAAGTAGTATTTTCATCAAGCATTGATTTGTCTTGAATGGTGGGTTTGATAATTTCTTCAATTATTGTTTGTCGTATTAGTTCTTGGGAGATGTTTGGATGGTGTTGATGAGAGACTATAATATTTTTTATTTTTATAGGGTTTCTATTTTTATCGTATTCTATAGTAACTTGAGATTTTGAGTCAGGCCTTAACCATTTTATTGCTCCTGATTTTCTAAGGTTGCTGGCTTTTTTTAGAATTGAATTGGCAAGTTCATAGGGAGCTGGCAAAAAATTTTTTGTTTCATCGCAGGCATATCCAAATATTATTCCCTGATCGCCTGCTCCAAGGGCATTGGATCCTTTTTTTTCAATTGCGTTTATAATGTCACGCGATTGATTGCCAACAGCGTCTATTACTGTTATTGTTTTGTAATCAAGCCCATAATCAATGTCTGTATAGCCTATATCTTTGATGATGTTCTTAGCAATTCCTTTTATATCTATGTTTTTTTTTACAGGACTATTTATTTCTCCTGCTATTACTACTAAATTTTGTGCAATTATGACCTCGCAAGCTACTTTTGCATTTTTATCTTCTTTTAGCATTTCGTCAAGGATGGCATCAGAGATTTGATCTGCAATTTTATCTGGATGTCCTTCAGATACAGCCTCAGAAGTTAAAGTTTGGTTAGCTGCTATTATTTTATTCATATTAGCCTAATAAGTTCCTTTATCATTTTGCTTGAATTTATTGATGATGTTTTTAAAAATTTATTAAAGTCTATATGGTTGTCTTTAGTGTTTGGTAAATCAGAAATTGAACGAATGATTATGAATGGTATTTTAAATATGTGAGCTACTTGAGCTATTGCAGCTCCTTCCATATCTACAGCTAAAGCATCTTTGAAATTTTTTTTAATTGTTTCAAGATTTTTTTCATTGTCAACAAATCGATCTCCTGTTAGGATTAAGCCAATGTGGGTATCAATGTTTAAAAGTTTGCTGTCAACAATATTGACCACTTTTTTTAGCAACTCTTCATCTGCTTTAAACTTTTGTGGCAAATTGGGGACTTGTCCTATTTTGTGTCCAAACTTGGTTAAGTCAAAGTCATAGTATGCTGTTTCTGAGGATACTATGATATCTAATATTTTAAGGTTAGAGTTTTCTTTTATTCCTCCAGAGCTCCCAGAGTTTATTATGTGAGTGATTTTATATTTAGAGATAATTTGACTGCTCCAAGTTGCTGCGTTAACTTTACCAATTCCTGTAGTTAAAGATATTACATTTTTTCCTAAAATTTTTCCTTTGTAAATCTTTTTATTTTCTAAGTAATCGTTTAATACAATTTCTTCTTTGTTATCAAGCATTTTATTTATTTCTTCTGATTCTTCTTGCATAGCTGATATTATCAAAATCATGCTTTTTTCTCCTTTTAAGTGTTTATATAATATCTATTAAAGAATATTTATTTTTAATTAGTTCTATTTCATTTTGATTGAGTATTTTTTTTATTCCTGTGTTTGTGTTTGGTATAGACTGAACACTAGATTGCTCATTTTTGTCTACAACCTTTCCATTTTTTATTATGTGGTTTATGTATGGGAGATTTGGGTTAGAATCATCTATATCTACTATTTTGGCTATAGAATTGTCATTAAGTTCTACAATAAAGTCTAAAGGACAAGAAGATATAGCATTGATTATTAACTTTAAAACTCTTTTGTCAAATTTTTTGTCAGCATCTTGAATTAATTCAATAATAGATGCTCCAGAATTAAAGGATTTTTTGTATGCCTTATCTAAAATGATAGCAGAATAGGCACTAGCAGCACCTATTATATTTGATTCTATGCTGATGTTTTCGCTTGTTAGTCCTTTAGGGTAGCCAGTTCCGTCTAGATTTTCTTTATGTGTTAAAAGTGTTAAGCACATTGATCGTGACAGATTGCTTGTTGAAGCTATTTTATAGCTTATTATGGGATATTTTTTTATTATTTCTAGTTCGTCCTCGGTTAATGCTTCTTTTTTTTCGCTGATTTTTGATGGAATAAATAAAAATCCTATTTTATGTAAAAGAGCAATACTACAAAGTTCTACTGTTTTATAGTTATTTAGTCCCATTTCATTGCCAAGGGCTACTGTTAGGATAGCTGTATTTACTGAATGAATAATGTGATAGTTTGCAGAAAGCTTGGGAATTCTAAAATACTTGATAAAAATTTTTTTCTGTTTTTTGTAAAATTCTATTACTTTTTTTACAGTAGGCATTATATCTTGGTAGTATATTTTTTTATTTCTTTTGCAATTTTCATAGATTTCTTCTAAATTACTTATTATTACATGATAACTAGAAATAGCCTCTTCGTTGAATTTTTTGTGTATTTCTTCATATTCTTTTTTAACAGAATCATCACTGAAAAAATTTTTTCTCTCTTTAATGTATGACTTTAAATTCCATTTTTCAATAAGCTCAATGTTTTTATCTCCAATAAATGCATTTTCAGGCCAAACTAAGAATTCCTCATCTATTAAATATGACGAATTTTTTATATTTTTAATAATGCTTTCAGAATTTTGCATTTATTCCCTTGAAATTAAGCTCTACTAACCATGTATATCATATTATTTATTAATTGTCCATCTATTAGTATAATGTATTTATTATATCTCAATTTTTGAATTAAGCTTTTTTGAAGAGATTTTTATGGTAGAAAAAATACGCTTAGGTTTTAATATTATTTTTCTTGGATTATTTGTTTATTTTCTGGCAATTTTAAGATTTCAAATGAAATTAAGCTTCATTTTACTTAATTACCAATTTATTGTGATTTATTTTTTATTAGTGATTGTTTTTAATGTTATATATTCTCAGTATTTTTTTTCAAGATTGTATTTTATTTTAAATGGGATGGAAGATGCATTTACTTTTTTAAAGCTTAAAATGGTTCGTAAAAAGCTTAAAAGTGTTTTTGAAATATCTATTCTTCTTAGGTTTATTTTAATAAAACAAGATAAAAAAAGTCTTGATGAGCTTTATTTTTATTTAAAAGACACCAGATTAAGACATAAGACAATAATAGAGCTTTATTCTGTTCTTATTAGCTTTAGAGAAAAAGAAAAGGCTTCTAGTTTGATTTTAAATTACAAGTATAGTAGAAATAAGTGGGTGAAATATTGTGAGGCTCTTAGTATGTTGTCATTTGAAGAGCATTCAAAGCTAAAAGAGTTAATAAATTTTTTAGATAAGTTTTTTTTGAAAAATGATATTTTTACTATTTATTTCTATTATTTATTGCGCAAATCAAAAACATCTTTTGATTTACTTGAAAGAAAAAAAATTGAGATTAGAAATCGATATTATAAATTTAAAAACAGGATAGATTCTAAACATACAAAGCTACTTGGTTCAAATTTATTTTTTGTTGTTTTTTATTATATTTATGATTTTTCTAAAAAAGATGTTTTTTATTAAAGGAGTTGTGTTTTGAGTATAAGGGTTCGTTATGCGCCTTCTCCAACGGGCTTGCAGCATATTGGTGGGATTAGAACAGCTTTGTTTAATTATTTTTTTGCAAAGTCTTGTGGAGGTAAATTTTTACTTAGGATTGAGGATACAGATCAGAGCAGGTATTTTTCAGAGGCTGAAAATGATCTTTATTCAAGTCTTAAATGGCTTGGTATTTCTTTTGATGAAGGTCCTGTTATAGGAGGTGATTATGCACCTTATGTTCAGTCTCAAAGAAGTGAAATATATAAGCAATATGCTAAATATTTAATTGAATCTGGACATGCTTATTATTGTTATTGCAGTTCTGAAAGGCTTGAAAGGATTAAAAAAATTCAAAATATTAATAAGATGCCACCCGGATATGATAGGCATTGTAGGAATTTAAGTAGTGATGAAGTTGAGAATGCGCTAATTAAAAAAATCAAACCTGTTGTCAGATTTAAAATTCCTTTAGAGGGAGACACTAGCTTTGATGATATTTTGCTTGGAAGAATTACATGGGCAAATAAAGACATTAGTCCTGATCCTGTAATTCTCAAGTCAGATGGACTTCCAACTTATCATCTTGCTAATGTGGTTGATGATTATTTAATGAAAATTACCCATGTATTAAGGGCTCAAGAATGGGTTTCTTCAGGTCCATTGCACGTGCTTCTTTATAAGGCTTTTAAATGGAAGCCGCCTATTTATTGTCATCTTCCAATGGTTATGGGAAATGATGGTCAAAAATTAAGCAAGAGACATGGATCAACAGCTTTAAGACAGTTTATTGAAGATGGGTATCTTCCAGAAGCTATTATTAATTATGTTACTTTGCTTGGCTGGTCCTACGATGATAAGAGAGAATTTTTCTCAAAAAATGATCTTGAGCAATTTTTTTCAATTGAGAAGATCAATAAATCTCCTGCGATTTTTGATTATCATAAGTTGGATTTTTTTAATAGTTATTATATTAGAGAGAAAAAAGATGAAGATTTGTTAAATCTTTTGCTCCCCTTTTTTCAAAAAAAAGGGTATGTTTCTAAGCCTAGTACTTTGGAAGAGGATCAAAAATTAAAGTCACTAATTCCTCTTATAAAGAGTAGAATTAAAAAATTAAGTGATGCTTTAAATATGACTAAATTTTTTTATGAAGACATTAAATCTTGGAATTTAGATGAGTTTTTAAGCAGAAAAAAAACAGCTAAAGAGGTTTGTTCTATTTTAGAGTTAATAAAGCCTATTTTAGAAGGATTTGAAAAAAGATCGTCAGAAGAAAATGATAAAATTTTTTATGATTTTGCTGAAAGTAATGGTTTTAAATTGGGAGAAATTCTTCTTCCTATTAGAATTGCAGTTCTTGGCAGCAAAGTTTCTCCGCCGCTTTTTGATTCTTTAAAATTGATAGGTAGGTCTAAAGTTTTTGAAAGAATAAAATTAGCACAGGAATTTTTAAGAATAAATGAATAGCTATTAAGGATATTTTTATGGTTAGAATGGAAGATATTATTTCTCTTGCAAAAAGAAAAGGGTTTGTATTTCAGTCTTCAGAGGTTTATGGAGGCCTTTCAGGAGCTTGGGACTATGGTCCTTTGGGAGTCGAACTTAAAGAAAATATAAAGAAAGAGTGGTGGAAGAGCATGGTATATTTGCATGAAAACATTGTAGGTTTAGATAGTGCTATTTTTATGCGCCCTGAAATTTGGAGAGCATCTGGGCATGTTGATGGTTTTTCAGATTCTATGGTTGATTGCAAAGATTGTAAAAGTAGATTTAGAGTCGATTTTGTTGATTTGTCAAAAAATTGTCCAAATTGCAAAGTTGGGAATAATTTTACTTCTCCAAGAAGTTTTAATTTGATGTTTAAGACCCATATTGGAGCAGTGGAGGATGGTTCTGGTGAGGTTTATTTAAGGCCTGAGACAGCACAAGGAATTTTTGTTAATTTTAGAAATGTTTTGGATTCTTCAAGGCTTAAGATTCCTTTTGGAATTGCTCAGGTAGGTAAAGCGTTTAGAAATGAGATAGTTACTAAGAATTTTATATTTAGAACTTGTGAGTTTGAGCAAATGGAAATGCAGTTTTTTGTTCATCCTAAGCAAATAGACGAGTGGTTTTGCTATTGGCAGCAAAATAGAATGAATTTTTTTATAGAAATTCTTAAAATTAGATCCGATAGGTTAAGATTTAAAGCTCATGATTCAACGCAGCTTGCTCATTATGCAAAAGCCGCATTTGATATTGAGTATGAATTTCCGTTTGGATTTCAGGAAGTAGAGGGTATTCACAATAGAGGTAATTATGATTTAACTCAGCATGCTAAATTTTCTAACAAGCCCAAAATATTTGAGTATCATGATTTGTTAACAAAAGAGAAATATGTGCCCTATGTTATTGAAACTTCTGCTGGTCTTACAAGGTCTGTTTTAATGACTCTTTGTGATGCTTATTCTGAGGAAGAACTCTCAGATGGAGATAAGCGTATTGTTTTGCGCTTACATCCTAAGTTGGCTCCTTACAAGATTGCGATATTCCCTCTTGTTAAAAAAGTTGAGCTTATTGAGGTTGCTAGAAGGATTTATATGGAGCTTTGCGATGATTTTCATATATTTTACGATGATGGTGGAACAATAGGCAAAAGGTACAGACGTCAAGATGAAATAGGAACTCCTTATTGTGTAACAATAGACTATGATACTCTTGAGAATGAGACAGTTACTGTTAGAGAAAGAAATAGCATGACTCAGAAAAGAATTTATATTAATGATTTATATTCATACATTAAAACAGAGATTTTAAATTACAAAGAGGATTTTAATAAATGAATCTTGCTTTAAGTCTTTTGCATAAACGTGGATTTTTAAAGCAATGTACATCTTTAAAAGTTTTAAGTGATTTAATGGATAGAGAAAAAATAGTTTTTTATGTGGGAGTTGATGCAACATCTAGTTCTCTTCATATTGGTCACTTGATTCCTTTTTTAGCAATGATGCATCTTAGACAACATGGTCACATACCAATTATTTTAATTGGAGATTCTACAGCAAAAATAGGTGATCCTTCTGGAAAAAGTGAGATGAGAAAGATTTTATCTTCAGAAGAGATTAGCAATAATGCCTTGTTGATAAAAAATCAACTTCAAAGAATAACTAAGTTTACTTCAGAATGCTTTATTCATAATGCAAATTGGTTAGATAATCTCAATTATATTGAATTTTTAAGAGATATTGGGGTGCATTTTTCTGTTAATCGCATGTTAAGCTTTGAAACTTATAAAAGAAGGCTTGATTTTGGACTTTCATTTATTGAGTTTAATTATCAACTTTTACAGTCTTATGATTATTATATGCTTAATAAAATTAAAAATTGTCGACTTCAAATTGGTGGCGATGATCAATGGGGAAATATTATTTCAGGGGTTGATCTAATTAGAAAAAAAATTGGATCAGAAGCTTTTGGGCTTACGTTTCCATTAATTACAAGAAGTGATGGGAAAAAAATGGGTAAATCAGAAAAAGGTGCTGTTTATCTTGATTCCAATCTTTACAGTATTTATGATTTTTATCAGTATTTTAGAAATACTTCAGATTCGGATGTGAAAACTTTTTTATATCTTTTTACTTTTTTAGAAGAAGATGAGATTGAATTAATTTCAAATTTTAAGGGGAATTCTTTAAATAAAGCTAAAGAGATTTTAGCTTTTGAGATAACTAAAATTGTTCATGGAGAAACGGAAGCCTTAAAAGTTCAAGAGGCAGCTTTTGCTGCATTTGGGGGAATTGGAGATAGAAGTAATATTCCATTTTTTAAATTTAACTTTTCTAATTTGGAAGAAGAGGTATTATTGGTTGATTTAATGCTAGATTCAAAAATTGTGCCTAGCAAATCAGAAGGCAGAAGATTGATTGATTCTGGGGGTGTTTATATTAATGGCAAAAGGGTAGAAAATCAGGGCCACCTTCTTACTAAAAAGGATTTTAATAACGATGAAGTTGAATTAAGAGTGGGTAAGAAAAAATTTTTACGAATTGTTTTATAGTTGATTTTAGATGTATGATAGAAGAGCTTTAAATTGTTTATTTTTTAACACTTTTTTGTTTTTTATGGAATCCAAGCATCTTGTGTTTACAGAAGAGCATATTTTTTATGGGCTTATTAAAAGCGATAAAATTAGAGAATTGCTTAGTTTGTGTGCAATTGACTTTTATAAACTTAATAAACAACTAGAAGAATTTTTTAGTAAACTTCCCTTAAGAGGCAATTATATCCCAGGCTATGTTTCTAGTATGGATTATTTGTATGAAGATATAATTAGTGTTCTTTTTTTTTATAAAAAACCCTATAAAATACAAGAAAAAGATTTATTGTGGGTGCTTGTCAAAAAAAGAAAAAATAGTATTTTAGATGCGCTTTTTAGCTCAGGTTTTAATTTAACTATTTTTGACAAACTTATTGAAGTTCATGATTATTTGACTGTAAATACTAAATCTTCCTCAGGAAACAGTGAATTAATTGTAGAGTATATTCATAATAATGTACCAAAAAGGAAAGGAGGCTTTCATATTTTTAATGATAAGCACGATAAGTTAGATCAAAATAATATTTTCTTAGAAAGCAAAGACTCTGTCGGTAATTTTTTAACAAACGTTATTGATACTTTGGATTTAAAATACAATCCTTTAATTGGTAGAAAGCAAGAATTATCTCGGTTAATCCAGGTGATACTAAGAAAGCACAAAAGTAATCCTATTTTATTTGGAGAACCTGGTGTTGGGAAAACAGTATTAATCCAAGGTCTTGCATATAAAATAAAAATGGAGAATGTTCCAAAGGATTTAATAGGGTATGAAATCTATTCGCTTGATATTGGTAGGCTTATTTCAGACACTAAATATAGGGGAGATCTTGAGAGTAGGGTGAATAGGGTTTTAGATTTTTTAAACTCAAGAAAAAAAGTTATGCTTTTTATTGATGAAATCCATATGATAGTAGGAGCAGGAGCTACTTCAATTGGTAGTATGGATATTTCCAATTTGTTGAAGCCCATTCTCACTTTGGGAAAAATTAAATTTATTGGAGCTACTACAGAATATGAATATAGAAAGTTTTTTTTAAAAGATAAGGCTTTAATGAGAAGGTTTCAGAGTATAGAGCTTAAAGAGCCCAATTTTGAAGACGCTTATAATATTTTGCAGGAGATTAAAAAAGATTATGAGAGATATCATAATGTGGAATATACAGATGAGGCAATACAAGCTTGCATTCTCATGTCTCAAAAATATATTAAAGATAGATTTCTTCCAGACAAAGCTTTTGATATTTTAGATGAATTGGGCTCTAAGTTTAAGCTTGAAAACATAAAAAGAATTATAACAAAAGATGATGTTTGTGATCTGATTAAATCTATTATTGGTTCTAATATTTTTAATTTTGAAGAGTATAATAACGAATTGCTAATTAATTTAGAAAATAGAATAAAAAAAGAACTTGTTATACATGATAACTTAGTATTTGATTTGATATTAAATATTAAATTATTAAAATTTAATTTGCTTGCCAATAGAAGTACTATTGGTATATTTGCTTTTATTGGTGCTTCTGGATCAGGAAAATGCAAATTGACGGATATTCTATCACAAGAGTTTAAAATTCCAAAGTTTAGTCTTAACATGGGTGAGTATAGTGATTTTAATTCTCTTGATAGATTGATTGGGCCTGTTTTAAGTAATGAAGGGTATTATGAATCTACTAGATTTTTCAAATTTTTGAACAAATCTTCTAATTCTATTATTTTCCTATCAGATTTTGATAAATGTAATAAAAGGGTTTTTGATTTTTTTTTAGAGGGGTTTAAAACAGGTAAACTTTTTGATGGTCTTGGGAAAAAGGTGAGCTTATCAGAAAGTTTAATAGTAATAAGTGTTGATGCTGATAGCAAGGAGCTTAATAGCATTGGCTTTAAAAATAAAATGGCAGGAGGAAATGATTTTAACTTTATATTAGAGAAAAGATTTTCTAATAAATTTTTAGAGCTAATAGATCATGTGTTTGTATTTAAATCTATTGATGAATTAGATTTTGATAAAATCATTTTTAATGAACTTAATCGTTTTGCAAGGATATTAAGAGATAGAAAATTGGATGTTTTTTTTGAAAAAAGTGTTGTTGATTATATTCGTGAAAAGATTTATGGAAAGGGTTATAGCTTAAAAAGTATTAGAAAATTTATATACAAAGAGTTGGGAAAGCTTTTAATAGATGAAATTCTTTTTAAGAAAATTGAAAATTCTGGTAAAATGAAAATCTATTTAGATGAAACAATAAAATATGAGTTTTTATAAGGTTATAGGGAGTATTTATGAAAATATCAGTAATAGGAGCAGGTGCTTGGGGAACAGCTATTGCAAAGTCTTTGGCAGATAAATTTGATTTTAATATTTTTTTATGGTCTTTTGAAGAAGATGTTAAGAATGGTATTAATAATGATAATGTTAATGCCAAATATTTAAAGGGAATTAAATTGCCAAAAAATTTAGTTGCAAGTTCAGATTTGTTTGAGGTCGCAACAATGTCTGATTATATTTTCATTGCAACGCCTTCTCTTTTTACTGTTGATATTTTAAAAAAATTGGATCAATTTTTACATTCTTTAGAGGTAAAGCCAAAGTTAGCAATACTTACAAAAGGATTTATTACTTTTGATGGCAAAACTCAGACAGTTGTTGAAGCTGCTGAGAGAGTTATGAGAGGATATACAGACGAAATTACTTATATTGTTGGGCCAAGTCATGCTGAGGAAGTTGGGCTTGGAGTGATAACAGGACTTGTTGCGGCTAGTAATAATAGAGAAAATGCATATTTGTTTATTAATTTATTTAGTAAAACTTCAATTTCTTTATTTTATAGCAATGATGTTTTTGGGGTGCAAATAGCAGCGGCTTTAAAAAATGTGTTTGCGATTGCATTTGGAATTTTGGATGCTTATAAATTGAATTATCCTAATTTAATAGGCAGCAATACAGAGTCATTTTTATTTTCAATATCCTTGAATAATATAAAGGACATTGCAATTGAGCTTGGGGGGAAAAATATTGAAACGTTTTTATTTTTGTCTGGTTCTGGCGATTTAGATGTTACTTGTAGAAGCATGTTTGGGAGAAATAGACGATTTGGTAATGAAATTGTGAGCAAAAATATTTTAGAAAGCTTTTTTAGTATAGATGATTTGATAAGCAATATTGAAAAAATTGGATATTTGCCAGAGGGAGTTTTGGCTGCTAAATCAATTTTTTCCTTTTTTAAACAATTAAATCGTGATCTCAATCCCAATAGCTTGTTAGGCGTTATATATAAAATTTTGAATAAAGAGTTGGAGCCCGAATCTGTTATTGAGTATATGAAAGATGTTGGGCAATAAAATAAAGCCTCTACAGAGGCTTTATTGTTTTTTATCATTCATCATATATAAAATTTTATTATAAACATCTTCGATTATTTCAAAATTCATTACAACTTCTGTAAGCTCATTAGATTTAATGGTTCCTATTATGTTGTCATTTTGTGTTAAATCGTCTCTTTTGACTAAAGAATTGCTGTCTACTAAAATTTTTATTCTTGTTAGGTCTTTGTGTATGTTTTTAATATTTTTAATTCCTCCAAAGCATTCTACAATATGCTCTGCTACTTTGATTTTATTTGTTTTTTCTAAATCTACCATAGTAATTTTATTCCTTGTAGAAAGCTTTATATGCCAAGTAAGCATTGTATAAATCAAATTTAGAAGTTATTTCCATTGGAGAATGCATACTTATAACGGCAGGGCCCATGTCTATTGTTCTTATTCCATAGCTGGCTAAGAATTTAGCAACAGTTCCTCCTCCTCCTTCTTCTACTTTCCCAAGTGTTGCTACCTGCCAGGCTATATTGTTTTTATTTAATAATTGTCTAATATAAGAAACAAGTTCAGCATCGGCATCGCTGGCCATACTTTTTCCGCCATGTCCTGTATATTTCATTATGGGTATTCCATAGCCAAGTTGAGGAGCATTTTGTTCGTCATGAACTGAATTAAATATTGGGTTTATTGCTGCGCAAACATCAGCAGAAATGCTTTTTGAATTCCACAAAGCTTTTTGGACGTGAAGATTGTTGTATTCTGATTTTTTAATTTTAAAAATCATGTCAGAAACAAAATATTCAAGATATCTTGAGTCTAGTCCGGTTGAACCCGTTGAACCAATTTCTTCTTTGTCCACAAGAAAGCAAATGGCTGTTTTGTTTGGAGTCTCTTCAAGATCAAATATGGATTCTAGTGAAGTGTAAACGCATATTTTGTCATCTTGCCCGTAAGCGCCAATTAAAGCTTTGTCAAATCCAACGTCTTTTGCTGTTCCTGCAGGCACTATTTCAATTTCTGATGATACGAAATCTTCTTCTTCTATTTTGTATTTTTCTTTTATTAGTTGCAAAGTTGCCAGCTTGACCTTATTTTTTTCTTTTGTTTCAATTGGTAGGCTTCCAATTAAAATTTTTAGATTTTCTCCTTCAATAATTTCATCTGATTTTTTATTTCTTTGTATTTTTCTATCAAGATGGGGCAAAATGTCGGGAATTACAAATACAGGATCATTTTCATTGTCTCCAATGTTGATTTCAACCTTTTCTCCGTTTTTTAAAAATACCACGCCTCTTATTGAAAGAGGTGTAGATAACCACTGATACTTTTTTATTCCTCCATAATAGTTGGTTTTAATAAATGTAAGTTCGTTTTCTTCAGAGATTGGTGAAGGTTTTGCATCAAGTCTTGGGGAATCTGTGTGAGAAACAATGAAATTCATTCCATCTTCAATAGAATTTTTGCCAATAATAGCAAAAGCAACAGATTTTTCTCTACAGGTATAAAAAATTTTATCACCTGGCATTAAAATTTTTTTCTCTTCAGCGTTTACAAACCCCACTTTTTTTGCTTTATTTAGAGCATAGGCTGTAACTTCTCTTTCTGTTTTAAATTTACTTATAAATTTTTTGTAACCTTCAGAAAAATTGAAAATTTGATTTTTTTCTTCTTCATTTAAATATATCCATGGATTTTGTTTTTTCATATTAATAAGACCTCCTGCTTCATTTTAACATTTTAATTGTTTTTAAAGTGTGTACAAAATAAATTATTTATTGTAAACTTACTTTTAATTTTAATACAATTAATAAATTATAAGGGAGAATTTTTATGTGTAAAAATGGTTTTTTAAAAAACTATTTGCTATTGCTTTTACTATTTTTAATAATTGCTTGTACTTCAAAAGACAGCTCAAATGAATATGTTGAGGATCAAGAAGCGGATAACTCTTCTAAGCTTGATGATTCTAAAATAGATGAACATACTATTGGGCATGTTTTTCATGCTATGGGAGTAGTTCATTCAAAAAACGATCGAAAAAGTTTGGGGAAAAATATAAAGGTTTTTTATTTTTCTGAAGAAGATGGACACTTTCAAACAATACCTTCAAAAGAGGGTGCAAAGTTAATAGTTTATTTTTATGATAATATCTATGCAGGAGAAGCTCCAATTAATATCTCAGGAAAAGAAGCGTTTATTTTTGTTGGGATTACCTCTGACTTTAAAAAGATTATAAATAGTAATTTACATGGTGCTCGAAGTGATCTTATCGGCACTTTTAAAGATCTTAATATTAAAAATTCAAAATTGGAAATTACAGTTGATGAGAATAATTTAGATGCCAAGACTTTCCTTGAATCTGTTAATTATATTATCGATGGTGTTGAAAAAATTTCGCCTATGCTAACGAATTAATTTATGTTTTTGATTTTTTAGGCTTTAATCTAAATTAAAGCCTATTTTAAAGTCAAGCTCTCAAGTCCTTTTATTAAAATTTCTGCTGTTTTTATATTGGTTGCAAGTGGTATTTTATGTACATCGCAGAGTCTAATAAGGGCTGACACATCTGGTTCGTGAGGCTGGCTTGTTAGGGGATCTCTAAAGAAAAATATAGCCAAGATATTTCCTTCAGCTACTTCAGCCCCAATTTGCTGATCTCCCCCCATAGGACCCGATTTATATTTAATAATCTCAAGATCGGTAGCTTGTTGGATTTTAGACCCTGTTGTTCCTGTTGCAATAAGCTTGAATTTGGATAAGAAGAGATAGTTTTGTTTGACAAAATTTACCAAATCTTCCTTTTTTTTATCATGTGCAATTAATGCTATTTTTTTTTTTCATTAATTTTCTTCCTTTTCTAATATAAAATAATTTTTGTTGAAATTTAATAAAATTTAGTCATAAATATATTTTTAGATTTCAATTTTTTTAGAATTTATATTGGTTCTGGTTTGTGCCATAAAAATCCTTGTCCGTAGTCTATTCCTAGTTCATTTATTTTTTTTAGTATCTCCTCATTATACACAAATTCGGCAATAATTTTTATATTTTTTGTATCTGCTATTTTTTTAATAGATTTTATTATTACAAAATCTATTTCACTAGAGTTTATTGCTTTTATGAAAGATCCGTCTATTTTAAGTAAGTCTATTGGTAGTGTTTTAATATATGAGAGTGATGTATGTCCGCTTCCAAAGTCATCAAGTGCTAGCTTGATTCCAAAACTTTTTAATTCTTTAAAATATTTATTTATGATCTCAAAGTTTTCAAGAATTCCAGTTTCTGTTATTTCTAAGCATATATTTTGAAGCGGGATTTGGCTTTTCAATAAAGTATCTCTTAAAAAGATTCTAAAGTTTTGGGATTTTAATGAATAAGGAGATATATTAATTGAGAAAATGTGAATTCCATTTTTTGATACAAAGCTTTTGTATTCTCTTAAAGCCTTTTTAACCACCAATGTATCAACCTCAACAGTTAAATTATATTTGTCTATTAAGTTAAAAATTTGATTGTTTGGAATTGGTCTGCCCATGTGATCAAAAAGTCTTGTCAAGATTTCTATTTTAGGCTTTAAGTTCTTTTTAAGAGGATTTATTTTTTGATAATAAAGAGTAAAAAAATCATTTTTTATTGCCTTGAGTATATATTGAAAGATTTTGTTTTGATTTTTTAAAATCACTGCTTCTGGCAGTTCTTCTTTGTATATAGTGGGATTAGATTCTTTGTATTCCGATGATATTTTTGTAGCCATCATTAATTTAGGGATTTTTAATTCTAAGTTTTCTTTTAAATTTACCTCTATTATTCCAATATTGAATTTAAATATAATAATATCTTCTTTTTTAAATGCCAGGGCAATTGTTTTTTTTATTTTTTTGGCAATTGAGATTATTTTCTTTTCACCACCACTTGTGCATACGATTACTATTAAATTGTTGTGTTTTAGCTTAAAAATATATTCAGAGTATAATGACATTATTTTTGAATACATTATTTTAAGTATTTTTATATTAAGCTTTTCTTGATTCCCTTTGTATTCATATTCTGCTGTTAGGGATACATCTAGATTAAGCAAATATATTCTTTTTTTTTTGTAAATATCCATATGGTTTACTAGTAATTTTTCAATTTCTTTGGCATTTTGAATCTCGTCTTGCGAATCAATAATTTCTAGATATTTATAGTTTTCTATTTCATTAGAGTTTGGTATTTCTTTAATTGTTATTAATTTATCGATATTGTTTTGAGCGATTGTGCTAATAAATATATCTACATGAAGTTTTTTGTTATTTTTTAAAGTTAAAAGACAATCGGTTATTAATATATTTTTAAATTCAGGAATAGAATTTGTGCGGTAACTTAAATCTATTTTTTCCAATTTTTCCCAATCTCTGATATCTATGTCGGTTACTTTTATTATATTCCCAGAGGTTTTCATTGGAAGATTAAGATTTTTACTACCTTTTTCATTGATATAAATAATTTCATTTTTGGTGTTTGTGATGATTACTATTTCTTTTATGAGCTCTGATAAATTTAAAAAGAAATCCAGAGTTGTGTTTTTATTGTCGCAAAATAGTTTTTTTTGATGTATTAAGCTTTGTTTATATTCTAATTCGCTTATATCTTTTATTATTTCTATGTGATTAAGTTTTAAATATTTTTCATCAAATTTTTCATTACTAATTATAATAGAATGGATTTTGTTTGCATTTTTTAATTCATTTGCAATGTTTATTGAAAAATCTATTGGTTTTTCATAATTATAAATAATAGCGAATTTAATATTATTTTGCTTTACATATTCGCTGTATAAAGCTTTTTCAGATTTTACGATTTGAATTAAGTTGAAAATGGATTTAAGCTTTATAAGATCTCTAACATCAATTTCTTTTTTAGAGATTATAACTGAATTTATATTTTGATAATTATTATTAACCTCGTTCATTTTATTGGCTTTATCTTATTTTAATTTTTGTATGCCAAATTAGTATTATTTTTTATTTTTTTACTTGCAATTTTTTTAGTGACTATTATCCAGATTAATCCCGAGATCATTAGTGCTAGCGAGAGAATTTGTCCCATTGATATGTTTAAAAAAGAAAATTCAGACAAACTTTTAATTGGCTTGTAGTTTATTATAAATCCAAGTTCTTTGTCCGGTTCTCTTAAATATTCGATAAAGAATCTGAAAAAAGCATAAAGCATTACATATACACCAAAAACAAATCCATCATATTTTTTAATTTTTCTAAATAAAAACCATAGCAACAGAAAAGTTACAGGCCCTTCGAAAAATCCTTCAATAAGTTGAGAAGGTATTCTTGGGAGGTTGATTAGCAGGTTATGAGGCGAGATTTCAAGCCCTACTGATGATGCAAATTCTTTTACGCCCGGTATATTTGTGTCAAATGGTTCTGCATTGGGGAATATTATCCCTCCTTTCATTACTCTTCCATAAAGTTCTGCATTTGCAAAATTAGCAAGTCTTCCAAGTATGTAGCCAGAAGAAAAAGCTATTGATCCATAGTCTGTTAGTTTTAGAAAATATTTTTGAACATTTGTATTTTTAAGCTTTGTATTTATTATGATTAGAGGAGCAATTATTGCCCCCAAAAAACCACCATGGATTGCCATACCTCTAAAGCCTGTAAAATTCCAATGTTGGTCGAATGGCAAAAGGATTAACCAAGGATTAGAATAATAAATTCCCGATTTATCGTAAACCAAGGTAGATGCCAATCTGCCTCCTAAAATTGCTCCAAGTACAAGTGAGAACATAAATGTTTCATAATCTTCTTTTTTGATATCAACTTTGTCTGATTGTATTTGATACCAAATAAACTTATAAGAGATTAGTATGATTAAAATATAAGATAGGCTATACCATGTAATTGGTATACCTTGAATCACTTCAGGATGTAACCAACTTGGGTAATTTATGTAATTTGGCATTAAACCTCCTTAGCCTTTTCAAGCTTTTCAAAAAGCTTTTTTTTAAATAACATATTTTGCTTTCTTAAGGTTTCTATTTCTCTTTTCTGAGATTTTATTATATCAATAATTTCACTACTTTCTATTGTTTTGTTTTTTATCAACGATTCAAGGTATTCAATTTTTTCAATGTATTCTTCTTGAGCTTCTCTTAGCACAAAATCATAACTTTCATTTAAATCTTCTTCGTTTAAAAGCTCAGCATCATTTGTTAAATTTTCAATTTCGATTAATTTTTTTGCAATTTTTTTTATACTTTTAGAGGTTGAGCTTGTGGGTTTGTATATAGTGATGGGTATTTTACTATTTAAAGCTTGATCAACCATTTCATCTTTATAGATTGCTCCAATACTTTGTAAATTTATGTTTAAATAGTTTTTTGCCGATTTTATTATTTTTTCGGTTTTTTCAATGTCTTTGGGAGATTTGAGCATATTAAATATCATAAAAGGACTAATTGTTTTGAACAATTTGTTAAATTTAAAATAATTTTCAGGATCTTCGCTTTCAAGTTTTAATAGTAAATTAGGTATATAAATCCTTTGAAGATCGATTGAATTTTGTTTTATTGTTCTGAGAATTTCATTTCCTTTTGTACCTCTTTTAAATATGCTTGATAATAGTCTAAATATTATATTTTTAAGAAATAAATATGCATTCATTGTGGCTGTTACTGTTGGTGTTGTTACTATTACTCCTCTTTTTGACATTAAAAAAAAGTCTATAATATTAAAAGCTGTTCCTGCTCCAAGATCAATCACTAAGTAATCATATTTCAAAGATTTTAAATTTTTTATTATGGTTTTTTTTTGAGAAGCAGCTATATTAGCAAGCTCTGGAATGTCAGAATCTCCTGCAATGAAGTTTAGATTTTTAATTCCAGATTGAATGATAATGTCTGAGAAATTAATCTTTGTTTTTAAAAATGTTCCTATACTTTTTTTGGGCGAAATGTTTAACATTGAATGCAAATTTGATGCTCCAAGGTCAAGATCAGCAAGTAATACGCTTTTTCCTTCGTTTGCCAGGCAAATTGCTATGTTTGTTGAGAAAAGGGATTTGCCAACTCCCCCCTTACCACTGGCTACAGGAATAATAATCAAGCTTTACTCCAGGTTTTTTATTTTTGCTTTAATTAGCACTAATATTGTTACATTAAATGCTAGGTAAACTACTGTAATTCCTAAAAGTATGGCCAGAGAGGTTTGATAGACGTATATTTTAAAAACAAATCCTAAAATAAATAATAATAATGTTAATATTATTTGAAATAATTTGGTTATTACTATAATGCTGTGGAGAATTTTAAATTTTTCGTAGATAAAGTAATAGATTATTAAATTGGCCATGAAAAATTCAGGTGAGTATAAGATAAATGTTAGCATAAACTTTATGGAGTAATTATTAATGAAAATTAATTTATTAATTGCTTGGTATAATAAGGCTAAAATCAAAAGGCTTTCAAGAATTTGTAAAACAACAAGTCCTGTTCTGTAAAGGCTTTGTGTTTTTTTAGGATGTGAGTTTAACATAGTTTTAAAATATTATATTATGGAAATAAAATCAAGTTTTAATTTTTGCGTTAGGAATGAATAAATGAAAAATAAATTTTTAATATGTGTATATTTTTTATTGACTTTAGGTATAAGCTCTTTAGTAATTGTTGAATCTATTTTTGCTTTTGATGAATCTAATAATAAGTTATCAAGATCAAATTATGAACAGATGATGATTCAAGCTTTTGAATTTGTAAAAGAAAATTATGTTGATCCTGTAAACGATGAAGTAATTTTTGAAGGTGCTTTAAAAGGAATATTTCAAGCTCTAGGCGATCCTTATTCTCAATATTTAACAAAAAAGGATTTAGAAGAAATTTCAAAAACAACAGTAGGAGATTATGTCGGCATTGGAATTTCTATAATAAAAAAAATGCATTTCCAAGATAAGCAAGATGATGCAAAAAATCTTGATCCTAATGACGCTTGCGTTTCTATTGTTACGCCTTTTGAAGGAGGTCCAGCGTATAAGGCTGGAATTAAATCTGGAGATTGTATTACCTCTGTTGATGGTAAGAGCGTTTATTCCATGGAAGTAGATAAAGTTGTTGATCTTTTAAAAGGCAAAGAGGGTACAAAAGTTAAAGTATCTATTCTTAGGGGAAAAAATTTAACATTAGATTTTGAACTTACAAGAGAGAAGATAGAAATACAAACAATCAAGTATGATGTTATTAATTCAGATATTGGTTATATAAGAATAGTAAGCTTTAATCCGCACACCTCTGTAGATTTTAGAAAAGCCTTAGACAATCTTAAGAATAAAAATATTAAATCTTTAATTTTAGATTTAAGACTTAATACCGGTGGATATTTTCAGTCAGCTATAAAAATGGCGGATGATATTTTATCTAAAGGAACCATTGTTTCCACAAAATCAAGAAATTCTAGCAAGCCTATTGATTATAAGGCAAGCTCAAAGCAAGTTTTGCCTTCAGATATAAAAATTGTTGCTTTAATAGACAGATCATCAGCCTCAGCATCAGAGGTTTTTGTAGGAGCCTTAAAAGATAATAAGAGAGCCTATATTATAGGGGAAAAGTCTTATGGCAAGGGACTTATTCAGCATGTGGTTCCTTTTTATACTGGTGGATTTAAAATTACAAGCTCAAAATATTATACTCCGTCTGGAAAGAGTATCCATAAGGTTGGAATTGCGCCTGATTTGGAAATAAAATCTCCAGATTTTTCTGAGGAGGAAGCACTAATATATAAAGAAATTTTTGATAAAAAGCTAATAGAAGGCTTTTTGAAGGGTAAAAAATCTATTACAGAACAAGAGATTGATTTTTTTGTTGAGAATCTTGTCAAAGAAAATCCAAAATATAAAATTGATAAAGAATTTTTAGGCAAGTATGTGTTTTTTAATTACTATCAAGACAATAATAAAGAATTGCCAATTTATAATTTACATTATGACAAAGCTTTAAAAACAGCTTGTGAATATTTGTCTAAATTAGGTAATTAAATTGTGAAGCAAATTGTTTTAGATGAGAGTTGTTTGGCAGGCGATTTTATTATTGTTAAAGATACAAGAATTTATCATCATCTTGTTAATGTAAGACGCTTTAAAAAGGGTGATAAGCTTAACATTCTTTTTAAAGATAGGGAATTAAGGGCTTCAGAAATAGTAAAGATTGGTAGTAATTTTATTAAGTTTACTACCAATAAAATAGATAAAATTGAAAAAAATAATTTTGAGATAAGTATATTTATTTCTAGTTTAAAGGGTAAAAAAATAGACTTAGTGTTAAGACAGGTTGTTGAGATTGGAGTTTCAGAAATTAATATTATTAATGCAGATCGTTCTGTATCGAAAATAGATATATGCAGTCCATCTGCCAAAATTTTAAGATTTTCAAAAATAATAGATGAGGCTTTAAAGCAAAGTGGTAATAAAATTGTTCCTAAAATTAATTTTTATAATAATTTTTTTTATTTCCCTTATTCTTTTTGTACTACTAGATATTATGTTGCTCATCCAAGCGGAATGATTTTAAGCAAGAATGAAAGTTTTAACAATTTTAGCAAAATTGGAATTATAATAGGTCCTGAAGGATGCTTTTCGGATTCAGAAATTGTCTTTTTTAAGGAGAAGAGCTTTAATTTTGTAAGGTTTAACACTCCAATTTTACGAGCAGATACGGCTATTGTTTATTCGCTTGCTTATTTTAAGGCATTGTTAGGGGATTATAATGGCTAATTTAAAAGACATATATTCAAAACCAGACAGATTTTATTTTTTAGGTGTGCCTATAGATGTTTTTGATAATCGAAGTAAGCTTATAAGCAGATTTGCTTACCTTTCAGGGCATCCTTATCATTCAATAGTAATTTTTATTGGGCTTAAAGCTTTTCTAAAGGCTTTGATTTTTAAAAAGTTTAGAAATCACATTAAAAATTCTTCTCTTGTTTTTTTAAATTCTAAGCTTGTAAGATTTTTTTTTAGGATTTTTAAAAGAGTTAATATTAACTGTTATGATTCAAATACAGTTCTTCTAATTTTAATGGAAATACTAGAAAATGCCCATAAAACATGCTATATTATTGACAAGGATAAAGTAATTTCAAAGAAAAAGTTTTTAAGATTGAAAGAATCTCATAAAGAAATTAGTTTTATTGGGTATTATGATTTAAAAGCTGTAAAGAGAAATAAAGAAATGTTTTTTGCAAATATTAATAAACTTACTCCTAGTGTGATAATAAGCTTTTGTAATGATAGATATCTTGAAAATTTATTTTATGAAAATAAATTTAATATTAGAACCAATTTAAGCGTTTTTTTATGAGCTTTTAAATTATAACTATCTATATTTTATGAGGTATGTATGGCATTTTTGCTAAATCAATCAGTAGTTTATCCAATGCATGGAGTAGGTACGATTAAGGATATTAGTGCTAAAGAGTTTAATGGTGAGATTATTGATTATTATGAAATATATTTTCCATTTAATGATATGATTTTTATGGTTCCTGTTGCTAAAGTTGACGATTTTGGAATTAGAGCTTTGGTTAGCAGAGAAAAGGTGGAAGAAGTTTTTGATGTTATTAAAGAGTTTGAAGGTCAAATAGATTCAAAAAAAATAAAAGATGGTGGTCATGAATTTTACAAAAAAAGCGATATTTTAGATACAGCAAAGTTATATAAATTTTTATATAAAAAATCTACTCAAAAGGAACTACCCTTTTACGAAAAAAGGATTTTGAATGATTTTGAGTTAATATTGGAGCACGAGATTAGCTTAGCTTTGCAAATTAGCTTTGAAGAGGCTAAGAAGAAGATTAAAAATATTTTGGTCGATAACAAAAAGGCTTAAAGTTTTTCAATTTTAGAGGGGGGAGGATTTGCTGTGTTTGATTCTTTAAGATTGATCTTTTTAATAATTTGTAGGTTTATCTTAATATTTTGCCTTTTTTCTTTAATGTTTATATGTACATTTTATTTAAAATATAAGTTTTTGTATTTTAATTTTTCTATTTTTAGCTATACTCTTTATTACAATGCCTATATTTATTCTTTTCCTTTGTCTCTTGTTGTTACTTTTATGAGAATATCTTGTCCCTTTTATGGAATAGTTTTAAAGTCATCTAAGGAAATTTCCTATTTTTATTGTATTATCTTTGTTCTTATTTTGTTGTTTTCTTATTTAGGATTTTTGGTTAGTCATAGTTTTCATTCTTACTATATTGATAGCAGTAGAAATGATGCTTTTATCCTTAAAGATGAAGTTGTGCATTTTTTAAATGATGAAATAATATTTTCTAGCAATAGGCCTAGATTTTATGGTTTTAGTGGAGTTTTAATCGTTTCAGATAATGATAAAAAGGGTAAAGGTTTTTTTTACCACCAATCAAATCTTTCTGATTCTAATAAGATTGATTTTGTTGAGAATAATTTTTTAGAGCAAAAGATTTATAATAATTTTGTTGATTTTCTTTTTGGAGATTTAAAAATTTTGAATGATTTTCTACTCTCACTCAATTATTTAAATTTAATTTTTAATATATTGGGAATTTCTTTATTGTTATTTGCGTTTTCTTATGTGTTTAATCTTATTTTTTCAAATAGTTTTGCAATGTTTCTTTATCCCATTTTTATTATACTTTTTTTAAAAATTTATAATGTCTATTCGATTGAGTTTCCTAAGATTTACAATGTAATAATAGGAAAGAGCATGATCTCTGATTTTATTCCTTTTGTTTTTTGTGTTTTAACTTTTTTTTCTACCTATTTATTTGGCTTTGTTTCAGAATATATTAAAATCAGCAAAGATTTAGATAATAATTTATATAAGGGTAGTTAATTCTTAAAGCTTATGAAAAGAGAAATATATGCATTTTTGAATAATTTTATTATTTTTCTGTGTTTTTTTCTAGGCTTGCTTTTTAGTTATTTATATTTTTTTGGAGAAAATTTTTTAGAAAAGCATAGATTAATAGCAACTTTTTTTGATTCTATTTTGCTTTTTTATAAGTATTTTTATGGATTTTTTATTTTTATTGTTTGCATTTACTTTGCTTTTTTTGTTCAGCAAGAAATAAAGATTTATTTGAAATCGTATAATGGATATTTATTTTCTAGGCTTTCTGCATTTTTAATATTATTTTTTATTATAGGACTCTTTTTTATTTTTATATTTAATTTAATTTTGCCCCATATAATTGCTCAGAGGAATGAGTACAAGTTTAGTTATGACAGATATAATCTTCTTGAAAGTGAAGCAAATGAAATATCTCTTAAAATTAAAAATATAGATATAAGTTTGTCTGCAAATAGATTTTTTTTATCTTCTGATTTAACAGATTCAATGAAACAAAAAAGAAAGCACCTTGAAAATTTGATTAAAATATATGATAAAATGCGAATTATTTATGTAAATAATGAAGAGCTTTTAACAAATTATTATTTAGTGAAATCTGAATATAGTAAAATTCCAAGTTATGATATTGATTTAGAAAAGGTTAAAAAAACTTTTTCACAATATCCTTTGCAAAATCTTAAAAAGCAAGATTTTTTCAATATTGTCAATGAATTTATTTCTCAAAATGATTATTATACAGCCAATTACTTTGCTTATATTGCGTATGTTGCAACAAAAGACGATAATTTTGTTGCGCTTTTAAATTTGACTTTAAAGTTTATTAATGAAAACAGGAATTTTGAAAAAGAAAAAATGCAGTTGATTTCTGAAGAAAAACAAAAAAATTTTTTATATCTTAATACTGAAAAATTTAAATTAGCTTATTATGGGTTTTTGAATCTTCATAAGCTATTGCCCAGTGATAATGAAATTTTAAATTATAAAAATAAATCTCTTGAAAAGCTTAGGAAAAGATATCTTTTTTTTGATGAGATTGAAAAATATTTTGAATATTACGGAATAAACGATGTATTTCTATTGCAACTAGATTCTAAGAGGGGTTTTTATGATTATATTTATATGCAAAAAGTTGTCGCTTTTAATAATCATTCTAAAATAATAAAAAATTTTGAACTTATTAGATTTAATAAGACAGGAAATGTTGTATTGCATATTAAAATTCCATTTGCTACTTTGAAGGGTAATTCTGTGTATCAAAATGTTTTAGATAAAGACAATGAGCAGAGCGAAATTACTCTTACCAAAGTCTTTGTGTCTGATAATAGTTTTGATACAAATGTTTTGGAGGTTGTTAAAATTAATGAAAATGTAGAAAATTTAGCCTTATTTTCAAAGTTTACTGAGTTTGGATTTTTTTTAAAAATTCAAAATTTGTCAAGCGCTTTTCATAGGGTTGCTATATTAAATTTGAAATTAATTAATATTTTTTCCTTAAGTATGCTTTTGCTGATTTCTCCTATTTTGCTAGTTTTAATGGGAGCGTTTTTTATCTCCTTGTTTTCTAAAATAGAATTTAATTTCAATTCCAAAGTTATGATTTTTCTAGTTTCATTAATGATAGCTATTTTTTCAGGGATTACTTGTCTTTTTGTAAATTATTTTCTAATTGTTTTTACCTCTCTTCTTATATATGCTTTTAATAGTGTGTATGTATCTTTAGCTATTCTTTCTGCGTTATTGTGTTTTATTATTTTTAAAATAATTATTTTAAATTATAGGGAAAGGCATATTTAATTATTATTGTTTTTTAGATTATTAATTTTAGAGAAAAACCAGTCATTTATTAGTAAGTTTTCTTTTTCAATTGTTTTTTTGCTTAATATATAAGAATGGCTATTGATTTGAGTTTCGTCAATAATAAAAGGAGATATTCCATCAATTGAATGTTTTATTTTTAAATTTAATTCTTTGTAAGGAGTAAAACCATTGGCAAATCCAAAACATATATTTGATTGGAAGTGATTGTTAAATCTAATTAGGCTTATTTGGGTGTTTTTATCCAAGATCCAGTTGATAAATTTTTTAGTTAAAATAGATGTTTCTAAAATACCAATAAAATTTGGGGTTGAGATAACAATTTCATTGTTATTGTTTATTAAATATGAAAATTTTATTTGTGCTTTCTCTTGTTCGCTTAGACTATTGTAGAAGGTTATATCGCTTAATCCCGCTATTAAAAGAGATTTTTTATTAAGTAATATTTTGTTTAGCTTTAGGTAGCCGTATTTATTAAAGAAATCTTTTTGCAAATCCATTTGTTTCGTATTTAAAAATGATGAGAAGTATTCTAACATTTTTAAAATTTGATTCTCATTATAATTTAATTTATTCTTTTCAAAAGAAAATCTTACATTATTTATTTGAGAAATTACATAAAATAAATTTTCAGAAACATAAGGTGATATAAAAAATTTTCCGTCTTTAATGTAATTTTCGTATTCTTCTTTTAAATATTTAGTGTTTATGCGTTTTTTAATTTGATGTGTATTTTTATAGATTAAAATAGGAATGTCAAAGCTTAATGGAATAATTTTTTGGTTAAATTGCTTAAAAATATGTTTTAAGATGGGATAATCTGGATTATAATTGATTTTTATAGATTTAAAATGGTTGGAAATATTTGTGTTACCAATGTTTTTAGAAATAATTATTTGTGCATTTTCTTTTTCTATTGTTTGCAGATCAATGTTATTCCTAAACTTAATTATAAAATTTAGTTTATTTTCTATATTAAATTGATTTATATAAAATGGTATTGTTTTGTTGTCAGTTAGTACAAGTATATTCTTATTTGTTGAACAGCTGGGGCTAATTAATAAAATTGCTGTTAGTATTAAATTTTTTATTCTCATAAAATTATTCAAGTTTTTTCTTTTATTTTACAATAAATTATGTATAATTTTTATAGTTATATTAATTTCCATGTTTAATTGGAAAATAGAGTAAGGTAGTTGAAGAGTTTTTAGGGGGATGATGAATTTGGGTTTATTTGATTTTATACTTTCTATGTTTAGTATTAATAAAGAGCTTACTTCTGAGCAAATAAAGCAAAAAAGGCTAAAAGAAGTTAAAGTTAGTTTAAGCAGGGTAAGTAATTTTTTTAATGCTTCAAAAATTCAGGCGTTACCTCAATTTTCTAGATTTCTTTATAATTTTTATAAAATTTTTTCTCCCTTAAGGCCATTTGCGCAAAGATATAAAAATTCTAATAAAATTGTTCATTTTGTTGTTGAAAAATATTTAAATGAAAGTCAGAAGAAGTCTTTAGATTATATTTATTCTTTTTCTGCAGGCGATAACATAAATTTTGCGACAGATCTTCCTAAAAATTTACATAACAATTTATCTTACTTGTTTAAAAACATAACTCAAGAACAAATTAAGTTGATAGATGAAACTTATGCAGCTTTGCATAATTTTTTTGATTTAGTCTTATATCAATATCATTTGGTTCTTAAAAATTTTGACAACTTGCTTCCAGAAGATGACTTTGTGTATAGACCTAGATTCAGCTCTATAGGTTGTGGAGTTATTATAGACGATCTTAAAGATTTGTTAGAATGCGTTTCTTGCATTAAGAATATTTCTATTTGGAAAAACCTTTACGACATTATTTTAGAAATTTATGGAAACAAAGAAGATTTTCCTATTAAATCAAATGTTTGGATTAAGATTATTTCTTCTATTTTGGATATAAATAAGAGTAAAGAAATTTTATATCTAATAAGATATGTTAGTGGGGATCCAGATTATTTTCCTATTTCTGCTGGGCAAAAACCTAATCCAATAGCAAGAATATTTTTTAATGATCTTACCAAGCATGTTGCCACTGAAATTGAGAAGGTTAAGGTTTTGCAAAAAAATAGCAAATCTAAAATATTAGCCGAACAGCTTTTTCCAGGAATATCTTTTTTAAATTTGGATAATTATAATGAAAAAATGAATGAAAAGATCGTATCTAAAATTATGAGCACTACAGGCTATGTTTATTGTGAACTTTTAGTTTATTTGAGAACATATACTATTTATTTTGTTAAAAAAGATCTTAATGATATTATTAATTTACTTATTATTAAAGGACAATGGAAGCTTATAGAGCTTTCAAGAGAAATGTCTAATGACATGCATGCTTTGATTAATATTTATTCAAGTCTTATTGATTTTGATTCTAATTTAGGAGAGCAAGGTGGTTACGGGAATAGAATAAATGCATTGTTGCATAGAGCCTCTTTGGGGGATAAATCTTCGGAGAAATTATTGTTAAATATAATAGGAGATGTTAATAAAAAGGCTTTTATTATATCAAGCGAATATTATTCCAAAATTTATTCTATTGAGCAGCGTTTGCAAGATTGTCTTTCAGACTATTCAAAGGTTTCTTTGGAAAGAGAGTTGATTTATAATTGGAAAGAGCTTGATATAGATCTTGCTAAAAGCTATGGAAACAATTTAAACTTTGGAATTATAATGAAAAATATTTTAGGTAGTTTGGCTTTATTTTTAAGGTTAATGGATTTATATTTGGAGAAAAAATCATAATTTGAAGGAGTGCTAGAATGGCTAGGAAGTGTGAGATAACAGGGAAAAAAACCATGTTTGGAAACAATGTTCCAAGGAAGGGTCTTGCTAAGAAAAAAGGTGGTGCTGGGCAACATATTGGAGTAAAAACCAAAAGAACCTTTAAGGTTAATTTAATAAATAAAAAATTTTTTATTCCAAATCTTAGAAGAAGTGTTAACATTAAGGTTTCTGCTAATGCATTAAGAAGTATTTCAAAGATAGGGCTTGATGCTTTTTTAAAGAAAAACTGCAAAAGAATAGAAAACTTTTTATAAATTTTAATTTTGACAATTTTATCTTATTAGAATACTGCTTGATATCAAATATTCTGGGGAGTTAAATGTTATTTTTGAGTCTGTAAATTCGAAATTTTTAAAAAGGCTTGAAATAGCCATGATTGCATTTATGTTTTCCGGAAATATTTTTTTTGATTTATAGTTTTCTAATATTAGATTGAGATTAGGCAATTTTTCTTCAAGGAGTAGATGCTTTAAATGTTCCTCAAGCTTTAAGGCTTTTTTTATATTTGTAGATTTTGAAATAAAGCAAGATAACAAAATAAATGAATTTTCTTCTCTGCTTATAAAAGGTTTTAAAAACTCACAAAATTTTAGTAAGTGCTTATTGCAAGTTTTTCCAAAAATTATTGGAATTATTTTTATATTTTCCTTTATATTGCTAATAAAATTCAATGTAATTTCAATTTTATGATCATTTTCGATTAATTTATCGTCTATATTAGTAAAATTTAAATTTTTTAATAATTTTAATATCTTTAGGTTTACTTTAATGTTTTTATTAAAAATTTTCCACACATGGTGATTGGATATATTAATTAAAGAATTGCTTTTTGCCTCAGAGATTATAAATACATTATTAGTTTGATTTGATATTATTTTTTTAAACAAATATTCATTTTTTAAAAAAAACTCATAATTTCCATAACCTGTTAGGATGGCTTTGTGAGTTTTTTTTTCTTCCAACTTAAACGGCAAGCTATTTGCCTTATTTGAATAAAATATGTTTTCAACCAGGGATTTTCTAACTTGCTTTATATATTTCGTCCTTTAATTGCATCTTCTACTGTGTTTATTTCCATAAATTCTGTTCCTTTTTCAATATTTCTATTTGGGTTGCCAGAAATAATTATTACAGTATCTTTGTCATTAACAATGCTTTGTTCTTTTAACATTTTAAGAGAAGTTACTACAAATTCGGTAGTTCTTTTAAAATTATTGTCTACAAGATTAGAATAAACTCCATAAGATAATGCTAATTCTCTTGCCAGTCTCTCGCTATTTGTTGTAATAAATAATGGAGCACTTGCTCTGTAAGTTGCCATTATTCTTGCGGTTTTGCCTTTTAGAGAATCTACAATGATTGCTTTTACGTCCATAAGTTTTGTGGCATCAATTGCACATTTGATAATATAGTTTCTTGTAATGTTTTTATCGTAAAAAAGTTCATCCTTATATAAGGTCATTTTTCTGTGTTTTTCAACTTTTTTAGCAATACTTGTCATCATTTTTACAGCTTCAATTGGGTATTTTCCGTAGGCGGTTTCTCCGGATAACATAATTGCGTCTGTGCCGTTTAAAATAGCGTTAGCTATGTCAGATACTTCTGCTCTGGTAGGTCTTGGATTTTCAATCATTGTATGAAGCATTTGAGTTGCTGTAATCACGGGTATTCCATATTTTACGCAGGTTTGTGTTATTTTAAGTTGAGCAATGGGCACATCTTCTGCAGGAATTTCAACCCCCATATCTCCTCTTGCAACCATTATTCCGTAAGAGGCTTTTACAATTTCTTCAATGTTGTCAATTCCTTCTTGATTTTCGATTTTGGATATGATTTTCACATCAGGATTTCCAGCAGCATTTAAAATTTCTTGAACATCTTGAACGTCTTTGGAATGTCTTACAAACGAATGGGCAATAAAATCAACATTATATTTTGCCGCAAGCTCAATGAATCCTTTGTCTTTTTCGGTTACTGATTGTAGCTTAAGAGAAATTCCAGGAGTGTTGATTGATTTTTTATTTTTAATTTGGCCGTCGTTTTTAATTTCACAAATTAATCGGTCAGGCAATTTGGTAACAACAGTCATTTCAAGCTCACCGTCATCAATTAGCACTTTAGATCCTTGGGGTACTTCTTTAACAAATCCATCATAATTGGTTTGAAAGCTGTTAGGCTCATTAATAGGCGAAGTTGAAATGATTACTTTGTCTCCAGTTTTTACAATAATGGGATTTTCAATATTTGCTGTTCTAACTTCTGGTCCTTTTGTATCAATCATTAGAGCTATTTTATTTGAAATTTTTCTAACATTGTCGATTACTTTTATTGTATCTTCGTGTGATTGATGAGCAGTATTTAGCCTTATAACATTTACCCCTGCATCGTATAAATCTTTTATATGTTCTGGTTCGCATCTAAGATCAGATATTGTTGCTACAATTTTTGTTAACTTTGAAATCATAAAGTTCTTCCTCCATTTTTATAAATTTTATGCTTTTTGTCTTTGAATAACAATATTTTGTAAAAAATTCAAAACTTTACTTTGCTATTAGTGGTGTTTGGGTTTGATTTTTTAATTTTTTTATTAGATTTTCATCTAGCTTAATATGTAAATTTTTTCTGCTTTTGGAATTATAAGGCCCCAGCTTTTGCTTTTAACTATTATTAAATTTTTAACTTGAGTGTAGTAAAGATCCGTTTTTCCCAAGGTTTTTGCTAATTTTGTGTAAAATACGCATAAATTACCAGTAGCCAAAAGAACATCAAGGCAAGAAGTTTTATTGTTTTTATTTTGAATAAAAACATAAGTTTCAGGATAATCTCTTGTGTGAAGCCAATATTCATTTTCTCTAGCGCAATGTCTTAAGTTTATCGTTTTCTTTTACATTTCTTCCAATAAGAATTTCAAATTCACAATGGATAAAATGCAAGACTATTTTTGGTGCTTTTTCTTTTTCTTTTTCTTTGATGGCAGTTTTTTCTTGAATATATTTTTCTTCTGGGATGAAATTTTCGACTTTTAACATTGTTATTTTTGATTGAATTAAATTAAATTTATCTAGATTATTTTTTAATTGATTTTGTATGGCTTTAAAAGAATTTTTGTCCTTTTTATGTGCTTAAATTGCAAGGCATTTTCTTTTGGTGATAATGATTGGTTTAAGGATATTTTTATTTTTTCTTCTTTATAATTTAAAAGGTTTATTTCTTTAATCTCTTTTTGTATTTTGTTTTTATTTAATAAAATCAACTCGCTTTTTCCTTTTCGTTTCCAATGTTTTCAATCAGTTTAATTTGTTGTTTTAAAGAGTCTATTCTTTTCCCAAAACAATTAACTCTTTTTATATTTTTCAATAAGTAATTCTTTTGCATTGGTTTTTTTAATTTGATTGCTAAGTGATTCGTAGTAATTTTCAAGAAATTCAGAATAAGATGTATAGCTGGTATTATTGTAGTCTTCTTTCAAGTTCATAATTTTTTGTATGGTATTTTTTGCTTTCATGTATTTCTTTAGCTTTTAAAAAGATTTCGCCCTCTGTTTCTTTTATTTGTGGTCCTATGTAATATGCATCTAGTTTTTTGAAGTTTGAGTTTGTAGCTATTATATTTGAAGAGGATGCCACAATTTAATAAATAAGATGATTGTGTCCTTTTTTAAAATTTCAAGAGAAATGATTCTTTCATTTTTCATTTGGAAAGCTTTTATAATTTTCCCATTGTGAATTTTTGATTTTAAGAAGTCAGAAAATTTTAATTTTAAAGCATTTTTTTGAATTTTTTTTGTTATATGGAATCTTGTAGTGTTTTGATTTAAAGAGATTAGTATTTTAAATTTTTTATTTTCAATCTTATTGTAAATTTCTAAAATCAAACTTTTGTAATCTGGTTGTATTATTTTTATTATTAAAGAGTTTGTGAAAGGAATTTTTTTAATTAAAGATATTTATTTCAGCTTAATTCAAAGACATTGTTATTAAATTCCAATTCTTTTAAGGTGTTTATACCTAAGCTTTAAATTTTTATTTTATGTATTAAACTATTACTATTATTAATAGTTTATTTCCATTATATGTAGTATTATGGAAATAAAGTTTATTGGCAATAAATAGTTTAAATGTAGTTTTGTTAATAGCTTAAGCTTAATAATAAGAGTTTATAGAATGATAAAAACAATACTTTTATTAGTTTTGTATCCTGTTGTTGCGTTTTCTCAAATATCTGCAAATCAATATTTTGAAGGAATTTATGCTAAATATCAAAATATAGAGGATATGCAAGCAACAATTAATTTTACTTTAAAGGGGTTAAAGCAAACAGGTGTTTTGCTTTATAAGTTTCCAGACAAGTTTATTATTAATCTAGATTCAAATAATCAAGTTTTTGTAAGCGATGGTGAATTTTTGACAGTTTATGTTCCATCTCTTGGGACATCTTTTAATCAGCAATTAGTAAAGGGTAGTAGCGGAGGAGGTCTTATGAAAGTTTTAAGTAGTGAGTACAGCGTATCTTATACCAATTCTCCAAATCTAGAAGATCTAGATTCATCTGAGCCTGGAAAATATATTAAACTAACCTTTTCTAGAAAGCTTTACAAGGGTGCTGCTACTATTAATTCTTTTATTATTGCTTTTACTCCGGATGGAATGATTAGAAGAATTACTGCTTTTCCTACTAGTGGTGGGCGAGAAATAGTTATTGATTTAACTGCTGTGAAGTTTAATGTTGGAATTCTTGATAGTAAATTTAAATATGATCCTCCAAAATCTTCAAATAAAGTAGATAATTTTTTATATGATATTAAAAAAAATTAAGGTTTAAATCTATGGAAGAAAATGATTTTATTAAATTTGGGAGTTATTTGAGAAAAGTTAGAAATGGTAAAAATCTGACTCTTGAAATGGTAGCCGATGATATTAAAATTTCTGTTAAGTATCTTAAAGCTCTTGAAGATTCTAATACTGAAATTTTTCCAAACGAAGTTTTGGCTGTAGGATTTTTAAGAACTTATAGCGAATATTTAGATATTGATTCTAGATTAATATCAACACTTTTTAAAGATTATAAAAGTAGACTTAATAATAGTTATATTGGGATTAGATCTGAAGATAAAATTTCAAATTTAGGATTTTTAGGTAATAATAAAGTTTTAGACAAAAAATTGGGTTTTTTTAGTTTAGAATCTTTAAGTATTTTGAAAATCTTTTTAGGTATTGTTGGTGTTCTTTTGTTATTATTTGTATTCTTTTATTTTAAAGAAGTGGAAGTTTATTTTAAAAAATTTTTCAAGCTTAGTCAGGATGAAAAGATAATTTCAAATATTCATGAAGTGTCTTTTGATAAAAAGAATTTTTGGAATGTTTCTCTTAAAGAGGGGGATTTTTTATCTTTAACATATGGTGATGATACTACAAAATATAGAACAATGTTTATTAGCGATGATTTAGTTATTGTTGATGAGTCTAAAAAAAGTAAAAATATTTTAAATTTAGGAGAATTTAAAGAGATAAATCTTGATGATAATATTAGAGTCAAAATTATTTATGAGAATTATTATTATGATAAGTTGAAAATAGCTCATATAAGTTTAGAGTCTTTTGCTTTAAATGTTAAATATGTATCTGAAACTAATATTGACAGTAGATTTAATATTTTAAATTGGGAGTTTGATGTTAAAGGAACTGAAAAATTACCAAGTAGCAATTATCTTACCCTATATTCTTCTCAAAAACTTTCAAATGTTGATTTGAAAATCGATTTTTTAAATGATACATTTTTTAGATATGCTGATGAAAACAATCTTTATGGCAAGTCTCTTTTTGCATCCAAAGGCATTCCTATTAATTTAGCTTTTGAAAAATCTTTGATACTATTCTTTTCAAGACTTTCTGATGTTAATATTATTCTTAATGACAGAGATATTACTTCTTTTTTGAAGGAGCAGGGAAAAGAAATTTTTGCTGTCCAATTCTTTTGGGTAAAGACCCCCTCGGGGTTTGATCTTAAGGTTTCTGAAGTTTATTAATAATGGATAAAATAAAAAAATTTTTTTCTAGCTTGAATACTTCTCAGGAAAAAATTGTTTTTAGTAAAAGTAAAAATCCAATGCTTGTTTTAGCAGGGCCTGGAAGTGGTAAAACAAGAGTTATAATTGCAAAAATTGTGTATTTAATCAAACATATGAATATAGATCCTAATGAAATTTTAGCTTTAACTTTTACTAATAAAGCTGCAAATGAAATGAATGATAGGATAAATGATCTTTTTAAATTTGACAAAAAGCTTCATATTCAAACTTTTCATTCTTTTGGGGCTTGGCTTTTGAGAGTTTACTATAAGGATTTTGACAAAAATTATGATTCAAATTTTACAATTTGGGATACCAATGATGTTGTTAAATTTGTCAAACAAATTGATCTTGCTCCAAATCTTGAACTAGCAAAACATATTGCAGCTTTGATTTTAAAAGACAAGGAAAATTTTTTCTTAGAAAAATTTATTGAATTTACAGAAAAGGAATATGAGTATATTAAAATTTATGAGGAAGAGAAAGCCAAAAATAATGCTTTTGATTTCTCAGATCTTATTATTAAGCCTATTTTAATGCTGAGGCAGTCTAAATCCCTAAAAGAATCTATTCAATCCAGATTTAAAGTTATTTTTGTAGATGAGTATCAAGATACAAATTATTCACAGTTTTTATTTCTAAAAGAACTTTATTTGGATGGTATGTATTTTATGGTCGTAGGAGATGAAGATCAGTCGATATATTCTTTTAGGGGAGCTAGAATTGAAAATATTCTTGAATTTGAAAAAACTTTCTGTAATGTTATTAAATTTTATTTAGTGCAAAATTATCGCTCAAATTCAAATATAGTGAGCATTGCAAATCAGGTTATTTCAAAAAATAAAAATAGATATGAGAAAGAAATAACAACTCAAAATAGTTCTGGCAAAAGGATGAAATTTTTAGTTTTTCAAAGCACTTCAGATGAAGCTGAATATTTTTCTAATTTGCTTATTTCCAATGATATTCAGACAGCAATACTTTATAGATTTAATTCTCAATCTTTTCATTTTGAAACATCTTTTTTAAAGAAGAATATCCCGTACAAGGTTTTAGGATCAATTAAATTTTATGATAGAGAGGAAATAAAAGATATTATTTGTTTGCTTAGGTTTTTTATAAACAAGAGGGATAAAATATCTTTCTTGAGAATGATAAACAAGCCTTCTAGAGGAATTGGAAAAACTACTCTAGACAAAATAATTAGTGCTTTAAACGATGAAGATGTTAATTTTAATTTGTTTTGTGCAAGTAAAAAGACTTTAAGTTTGCTTAAAAATAGAGCCAAAGAGTCTCTTTTATTGTTTTTAAATGTTTATGATGAGCTAGATAAAAAACTTTTTGAAGATAATTACATTAATTTATCTACTTTTATTGAGGATGTTGTAATTAAGTTTGGTCTTTTAGATTATTATAAAAAATTTGATAAGGACGAAAAGTTAAGAAATATTGATGAACTTATTAATAGTGGAATTGAATATTCAGGCACATTTGAAGGTCTTGCTATATTTTTAGAAAATTCTTCACTTTCTCCTTTAATTTCTGGAGATTTTAAGTCCAATATACTTTTGTCTTCAATTCACGGTGTTAAGGGGTTGGAATTTGATAGAGTTGTGATTTCTGGGCTTGAGAAAGGTCTTTTGCCTGCTGAAATTGAAGAATTAACGGAAGATAGGCTTGAAGAGGAAAGAAGGCTTTTTTATGTTGCAATCACAAGAGCTAAATCAGAGCTTATTGTTACCTTAAATTTAAGGCGAGCTTTTAGAGGTTCTTATAAAGGCACTTTGCCTTCCGTTTTTTTCCAAGATATTGATAAAAACTCTTATGACATTATCTTTATTCCTGAGTATTTAAAAGAGAATTTTAATAATTTTTTTATTGATAATAAGAGGGATATTAGATTTAATATTGGGGATTATATAATTTATAATGGAGAAAAGGGAATAGTTGTTGATAGCTGGTACCAAAGCAACTTACAGTTTGTTAAAATTAGTTTGAGAAATGGTAAGAAAGCTATTTTGAGTCCTGAGTATATTAAAAAAATTATCAAAATTTAGGGGTTTATTTTGAAAGATATACATTTAGCAAATAGCTTAAAATTAAGCTTAGTGACACTTAGTAAAGAAAGTGAAGATAAGTTTATTTCAAAATTTGAGAAAGTTATTAGGTTAGTTAATGAAATTGCAAATTTTGAGGTTCAAATTAATTTTGATGCTAATAAGAAAAAGATTTCTACGTTGCGCGAGGATAAAGTAAGATTTTCTCTTCCTATTGAATCAATTAAAAAGTTTAGTAATTCGTTTTTAGATGGATATTTTTCATCTCCTAAAATATTAGAATAGGGATAAGGTATTGGATTTAAGTAATTTAACTTTAACCAAAATTCAAGAATTAGTTTTAACTAGAAAATATAAAATTTATGATATTTTACTTGCTTATAAAAATAATTATGAATTAAATAAAGATATCAATGGATATATTGAATTTTTTGATGATTCTTTAGAGATTGCAAAAAAGTATGACGATTGTTTAAAAAATTGTGAATTAAAAGATTTGCCTTTAATTGGTATGCTTATTGCAGTTAAAGATAATATTTCAATTCAAGATAAATCTTTAACTTGCGCTTCTGAAATTTTAAAAGGCTATATTTCTCCTTATGATGCGACTGTAATTAAAAGGCTTAAGAAGAAAGGAGCAATTTTAATTGGCAGAACCAATATGGATGAATTTGCTATGGGATCTACTTGTGAATTTTCTTATTATGGTGCAACTTTAAATCCTTTAAATAGAGAATATGTTATAGGCGGTAGCTCTGGGGGCTCTGCAGCTGTAGTTGCAGCTTTTCAGGCACCTTTTTCGCTTGGTAGTGATACTGGGGGTTCTGTCAGACTTCCCGCATCTTTTTCAGGAATTTTGGGGTTTAAGCCTTCTTATGGAGGTCTTTCTCGCTATGGGCTTGCATCTTATGCTTCGTCTTTTGACCAAATAGGATTTTTTTCTCATTCTATTGAAGATATTGCTTTGATTTTAAGGCATACTTGTGGATCTGATAAAATGGATGCTACTAGCGTAGACATTTTTGATGATTTTTATCCTTTAAAAATTGAGTCGTTGCAAGGTAAAAATTTAGTTGTAATCAAAGAACTTGGCGAAGATTTAATGGATAAAAATGTTGCAAGTAGTTTTGCCAAATTTAAATTAGACCTTTTGTCAAAAGGTATTAATATAAAAGAAGTTTCAATAGAAGAGATTAATTTTATTTTATCAATTTATTATACAATTTCTCCTGTTGAAGCATCCTCCAATCTTTCTCGTTATACTGCGCTTTGTTATGGCAAAAGAATCCCTGAAAGCTTGAGTCTTAATGATTTTTATTTTAAACACAGGAGCAATTTTTTATCAGAAGAGGTTAAAAGGCGTATTGTTCTTGGAAATTATTTATTGTCAGAAGGGTACGATGTCAAATATTATGCAAAAGCTTGTGAAATTCTTCAAAATTTGATTATTCCTAAATTTAGCAAGCTTTTTGAAAGCTGTGATTTTATTATTACCCCAACAAGCTTTGTTAGGCCTTTTAGAATCGGTTTGGATTTTGATGATCCTGTTAAAATGTATTATTCAGATATTTGTACTGTAATTGCAAATCTTATTGGAGCTCCGGCTATTTCGCTTCCTTATTCTAAGGATGAGGAAGGATTGTCAATTGGAATGCAAATTATTGGGCGTAGCAAGAAGGATTTTGAACTTTTAAGTTTTTCAAAAAATGTGATTAGGGAATTAGGATTGAATGGAATATAAATTAGTTATTGGATTAGAAATTCATATTCAGTTAGGGTTAAAAACAAAGGCTTTTTGTGGATGTAAGAATGAGTTTGGAGGAGTTCCTAACTCTCGTGTTTGTCCAATTTGCCTTGGGCTTCCTGGCTCATTGCCAAGTGTGAATGTAGAGCTTATTAATAGTGCAATTTTAGCAGGGCATGCCACAAATTCAAAGATTAGAAATATTGTTAAATTTGATAGAAAGCATTACTATTATCCAGATTTGCCAAAAGGATATCAAATCTCGCAAAATGATAAGCCAATTTGTGAGGGGGGAAGCTTATTAATTGAATCCCCTTCTGGGCCCAAAAAGATTAACATTGTTAGAATTCATATGGAAGAAGATTCTGGCAAGAGCCTGCATTTGTTGGATAGTGAAAATCAAAGTTATCTTGATTTTAATCGTTCGGGCGCTCCTTTGCTTGAGATTGTTTCTGCCCCAGATATTAGCAGCGGGGACGAGGCAGTTGCTTTTCTAAGTTCTTTAAGAGAAATTTTTAGGTATCTTGATTTGTCTGAATGTAATATGGAGAATGGTTCTTTTAGATGTGATGTGAATGTTAATTTAATTGTTAAAGAGGATGGTTTTGAGCATAAAACTCCTATAGCTGAAATAAAGAATTTAAATTCTTTTAAATCTATTAAAGCTGCCATTGAATATGAAGAATTAAGGCAGCAACAGGAGTGGGTTCAATTTAGGAAAACTCTTGATATTTGCGGTAAGCACACTAGAGGATTTGATGATAAGAGTGGAGCAACAATTATTCAAAGAAATAAAGAGACAGTATCTGATTATCGATATTTTCAAGAACCCGATCTACCTTTAATAGAGATTGATGATTCTTATATTGATAATATTAAAAATTCAAAGTTAATTGAACTTCCATTTAATGCAAGAGCTAGACTTAAAGCCCAATATGGGCTTAGTGATTTTGATGTTATTACTTTAACAGCAGATAAGCACCTGCTTAAATATTTTGAAGAGGCTGTTATTAATGCAAGTGAGCCTAAAAAAGTAGTTAATTGGATATTGTCTGAAGTTTTAAGCGTTCTTAATGACAAAGGAATTAGTGTTCTTGAATTTAATTTGCTTCCAAGCCATATTACAGAGCTTGTTGAATTTATTGTTGCTGGCAAAATAAGTGGCAAAATGGCAAAAAGGGTGTTTTTAGAGATGATGACTAGAGGAGTTTCTGCTTCTGTTGTTATAAGTGAAAATCAATTAGAGCAAGTAAGTGATAAGTTTGTCATTAAACAGATTGTGCTTGAAGTTTTAGATGAAAATCCTAAATCAATTGAACTTTACAAAAAGGGTAAAGATCATGCTATCAAATTTATGATGGGGCAAATAATGAAAAAATCTTCAGGAAAGATTAATCCTATACTTGCAAATGAAATTCTTTTAGAAAGTTTATCAAATGTATAATATGCCTTTAGTAGACAATTTGCCAGTGATAAAAAGGGCAAGATTTTTTTATCTTTATGATATTTATGGTAAGAGATATTTGGATTTATATTTAAATGGTGGAAAAAATTTTTTAGGTTATAGGGTTCAAGGTTTAAATCGCCTTTTTAAACAAACTATGTCAAGGGGTTTGATATCTCCTTATCCTTCTGTTTTTAAAAATCAGTTTGTCAATTTGGTATTTACTTTTTTTAAAGAGGCAGGGTCTGTTTATATTTTTAAGCTAGAAAAAGATGCAAAAGAATTTTTATTATCTTTAACCGGTAAGGATAAATTTTTTATGCCTTGGGAAAAAGAAGAGGAAATATATGAGTTTAGAGTAGGATTTGAGAATATTAAGTATCCTATGATTTTCAATATTCCTTTGCCTGAGTTTATGTCTGTTAGCATTGTTGTTATGGACAACCTTTCTAGAAAAATAGAATTTAAAGATAATTTTGATGCTGTGACTTTATCTTTAGCCAGGCATACATTAAGCAAGCTTTTATTTTATAGGAAAAATATCGATTTTGATTTTAATTCTTTTGCCACACCTTTGTTTAGAGTAACTGATAGGTATATGTTTCCTCTTTATGATGCTTGTTATCATGCTGAAATTTTTAATGAATTTCTCAAATTTGGGTATTTAATTAGTCCAAATTTTAGCATTCCATCTATTGTTCCTTTGAAGTTTTCTAAAGGAGATCTGGATAATTTTAAAAAAGTTTGTTTTGCTCTTAAAAATAAGTTTATTGATGGACTTGACAGTGGTCCTTACAAATAATACAATGAATGAGATTTATGCATAAAATTATAGTAAGGGTAATGTGCTATTATGAATAAAATAACCAATAATGTTACGATTTGGATTAAGCCAAAGACTGTTGAAAAAAAATGGTATGTAATTGATGCAGCAGATAGAATTTTAGGTAAGGTTGCTGTGGATGTTGTTAAAATTTTAAGAGGCAAACATAAAGCCTATTATACTCCTCATCAAGATTTAGGTGACAATGTTATTATTATTAATGCTTCTAAGGTTAGGCTTACGGGGAAAAAATATCAACAAAAACTTTATTATAGGCATTCAAGATATCCGGGAGGTCTTTATTCTGATACTTTTAGAACATTGTCAGAGAGAAAGCCTTGTGCACCTCTTGAGATTGCTATTAAGGGCATGTTGCCAAAAGGTCCTTTGGGGCGCGATCTTTTTAGAAATTTAAAAGTCTTTCCTGGTTCAGAGCATACTCTTAAATCTCAAAATCCTATAAAGCTTGGAAGCTAATTTAGAGAGGTAAAATGAAAAAATCAAATTTTAGCAATGTTAATTTATCAATGGGAACTGGTAGGAGGAAATCTTCTGTTGCTAGAGTTTACATTAGAGAGGGTAGTGGCAATATCAAAGTAAATAATAGAGACTTTGACTCTTACATTCAGCTTGAAAATTTAAGAACAATGGCACTATCGCCTTTGGTTTTGACAAATACACTTGGAAAATATGATCTTTATATTAATGTTTATGGGGGAGGGATTTCAGGTCAATCGGGGGCAATAAGGCATGGTATTTCAAGGGCTCTTTTTGAACTTGATGAATCTAATAAGATGATTTTGAGATCTAATGGGTTTTTAACAAGGGATTCAAGGAAGGTTGAACGTAAAAAGTTTGGGCAGAAAAAAGCACGAAAAAGTTTTCAATTTTCCAAAAGATAATTTTATTTTTTTAGATATTTTACATTTTTATTTAATTAAAAAAAATCCCTTTACAGGGATTTAATTTATTTTTGTTTTATAGAATAAAAGACGTTTTTACCGTGGTATTCAGCAGTTGTTTCCAATTCTTCCTCTATTCTTATGAGTTGATTGTATTTTGCTATTCTGTCTGTTCTTGAGAGTGAGCCAGTTTTGATTTGTCCTGTTCCAAGAGCTACTACAAGATCAGCTATTGTTGTATCTTCTGTTTCTCCTGATCTGTGGGAGACTATTGCTGTATAACCTGCTTTTTTGGCCATTTCCACAGCTTCAAATGTTTCTGTTAGTGTCCCAATTTGATTGACCTTAATAAGGATTGAATTAGCAACTCCCATTTCAATTCCTTTTTTAAGAAACGAGGTATTTGTTACAAACAAATCATCTCCAACAAGTTGTATTTTGTTTCCAATTTTGTCTGTAAGTTTTTTCCATCCATCCCAATCTTCTTCGGCCATGCCATCTTCAATTGAAATAATTGGATATTTTTCTATCCACTTTGACCAATATTCAACCATTTGTTCGGAAGTAAGCTCTTCTTTTGTTGACCATTTAAGTACATATTTTTTTGTTTGTGGATCATAAAGCTCAGATGTTGCTGGATCAAGAGCTATTGCAATGTCTTTTTCAGGCTCATATCCCGCTTTCTTTATTGCCTCTATAATCACTTCACAAGCTTCTTCATTTGATTTTAAATTTGGAGCAAATCCTCCTTCATCTCCAACAGAAGTTGCATATCCTTTGCTACTTAGAATGCCCTTTAGCGTATGAAAAACCTCTGCTGCCATCTTTATTGCTTCACTAAAAGTTTTTGCTCCTACTGGCATTATCATGAACTCCTGAAAGTCAACAGAGTTATCAGAGTGAGCACCACCATTAATAATATTACACATAGGTGTAGGCAAAATGTTGGCTTTGTACGCTCCAAGATATTGATAAGGCTTGAGTCCAAGGTACTTTGCAGCAGCTTTGGCTGTAGCCATTGAAACTGCTAATATTGCATTAGCACCAAGTTTTTCTTTTGTAGGGGTGCCATCAAGTTCAAGCATTTTTCTGTCGATTGCAACCTGATTTAAGGCGCTCATACCCTCAAGTTCTGGGGCAATTATGTTTTTTATATTTTCAATTGCTTTTAAAACCCCTTTTCCCATATATACTGACTTATCTCCATCTCTAAGCTCAACAGCTTCGTTAATCCCTGTTGATGCACCTGATGGTACAGCAGCTCTTCCGTAAGTTCCATCTTCTAAAATGACATCAGCTTCAACTGTTGGATTCCCTCTAGAATCAATAATTTGTCTGGCTTTGATCTCATAAATGTGAAAACCCATTTTTTATACTCCTCGTATTATTTACTTTAATGTATGTTTTTAGTATAATGTTAAAGAGTTTAAATGTGTAGTATTTTGCCAAAAGAATTATTATTGTGAGTATTGCGTATAATCGATGAAAGAAAGGTGTTTGTATTTATTGGTTTTTGTAGCTTTGTGTGTTAACAATCTTTTTTCAGATGATTATTTAATTTATGATTTTGATTTAAGTTTAAATGAATTTCTAGAAGTTTCAACAAGAAAAGACAATCTTGAGCCTATGGTTGATTCCAATCGTATATTATTATTTTATCCTTCCAATAAGGAAATTAGAAAAATTTTTGCTGCCTTTGACTTTGATCAGTATTCTAAGAAATATTTATACAAAAAAAATGAGCATGGAGTTTTTTTTGTTAAAGTCAAGATTCCTCATGGTACAAGTAATATAAAATATAGGCTTATTGTAGACGGTGTTTGGACTAATGATGAGTATAATAAAAATGTAGTTTATAATGAGGATTTAATCCCATTTTCTAAAATTGAGGTTGCTAAGGAGAAGTCCAGTTATATTTCTTTGAGAAATCCAATACAATCATATGATAGCAATGAAATTGAAATTTTTTATATAGGTCGTCCCGGACAAATAGTTACAATAGCTGGTAGTTTTAATAATTTTAATCCTTTTTTAAATAGGCTTATTGAGAAAGAAGACAATAAGGGAATTTATACTATTAAGCTTAAAAATTTACCCAAAGATAGAATTTACTATTATTTTGTTGATTCTGGTAACAAAGTAATAGATAAAAATAATGTTAATAGAATTAACTTATACTTTGTTGAGGGAATTGATAATAAAATTGATTTTGAAGTTTCCTACTTTGACCATAAGTAACTTTTAAATTATTTAATTATTCATCTCATCAAAAAGGTATTTAGATACAAAGTGATCTTTTTCTACTTCTTCAAGTTTTGGGTGTACTTGTGTTGATAAATGAATTTTCCTAATGTTTGCTAGAGTTTGTTCGTCCAGTTTTATATTTTTATTTTTTCTTTTTTCAGGGTTGATTTCAGGAATTGATGCTATAAGCATTTTAGTATATGGATGAATTGGGTTTGAAAATAGCGTTTCTCTGGGTGCAAGTTCTAGGATAACTCCAAGGTACATTACAGCAATTTTATCACTCATATATTTTACTACAGCAAGGTCATGAGAAATAAATAAATAAGACAAATTGAATTCTTTTTGCAGAGTTTTTAGCAGATTTAAAATTTGAGCTCTAATTGATACATCAAGTGCAGAAACGGCTTCGTCTAAAAGTAAAAGTTTGGGATTTAAAGCTAGTGCTCTAGCAATTCCTATTCTTTGTCTTTGTCCTCCTGAAAATTCATGAGGATATCTGGTTAACATACTTTTATGTAATCCGACAATATCTGTTAGTTCGTTTACCCTTTGTTCTATTTCTTGCTTTGTTTTTGGAAGGATTTTGTTTTCATTGTATATTTCTAGTGGTTCTGCTATTATTTCCTTTATTGTCATTCTTGGATCAAGCGAAGTATGAGGATCTTGAAATACCATTTGCATATCTTTTTTTGTTTTTAAGAGTTCTTTTTTTGAAAGTTTAGTTATGTTTTTTTCGTTAAAGTAAATATTTCCAGAAGTTGGGGTATAAAGCTGCATTATTGATCGAAGAGTAGTAGATTTGCCGCAGCCAGATTCTCCTACGAGTCCTAAAGTTTTATTTTTTTCAACTTCAAAGCTAACATTGTTTACTGCATTTACTTTTTGTTTGTTTTTCCAAAATAAAAAATCTTCTCCTGTTGTGAATGTTTGCATTAAGTTTTCTACTTTAAGAATTATTTCTTTTTTACTGCTCATTTTTAAAACTCCTCAGCACTGGTTTTTGTGATCTTAATAGGGTTTTCTTTTATTGAATAAAGCTTTTTATTTGGATCGTGTTCTAGTGTAAGAATTGATTTTAAAAGTCCAATGGTGTAAGGGTGTTTAGGATTATTAAATATTTCCTCTACTGTTCCCTCTTCTACAATTTTTCCTTGATACATTACAGATACTGTATCACAAATTTCAGCAACAACTGCAAGATCATGAGTTATAAATATGGTAGAAGTATTGAATTTTTTAGATAGGTTTTTGATTAATAATAATATTTGCTCTTGGATTGTAACATCAAGGGCTGTTGTTGGTTCATCTGCTATTAGTAAGGACGGATGACAGCTAAGGGCCATGGCAATCATAACTCTTTGTCTCATTCCTCCGGAAAATTGATGCGGAAAATGTTTTATTCTCTCTTCTGCGTTTACAACACCAACAGTTTTTAGCATTTCTATTGCTTTTTCTTTGGCTTCTTTTTTTCCTAATCCTTGGTGCAAGATTATTGTTTCTTCAAGTTGAGTTGATATTCTTAAAAATGGATTTAATGAAGTCATTGGGTCTTGGAATATCATTGATATTTTATTACCTCTGATTTTTAAAAGTTCTTTTTCGCTAAGTTTTAGCAGATCTTGATTTTCAAACAGTATTTCTCCACTTTTATATACTGTTGTAAGTTCTGGTAATAATTTTAAAATAGCCATACTTGTTACTGATTTTCCACTTCCAGATTCTCCAACAATAGCTCTAATTTCTCCTCTTTTTACAGATAGGTTGATATTGCTTACGGGATGAATTGTTGTATGTTTTAATCTAAATTCAATTGTTAAATTTTTTATTTCCAATATATTTTCTTTTTCCATTCAATTTCTCCCTAGATACTGTCTTTTGGATCAAAAGCATCCCTTAGCCCATCACCTAAAAAGTTCATAAATAATAAAAATATTGTCATAACTATCGCTGGAATAAAAACTTTCCATGGATATTCAATAAATGTAGCGATTCCATTTTGAACTAATTCTCCCCAGCTTGTCATTGGGGCTGAAATTCCAAGTCCCAAAAAGGATAAAAATGCTTCAGCCATAATAAAGCTTGGAACCCTTATTGTTGTGAATATAACTATCATTCCAATGCTATTGGGAATTAAGTGTTTTAAGATTATTCTTTGATTTGTTGCGCCAAGGGTTTTGGCTGCTTGTATAAATTCTGAGCTTGATAGTGATTGTACTTGGCCTCGTACAACTCGAGCTACCGTTAACCACGATACAAATGCAAGTGCTATGAATAATCCTATTATACTTCTTTCCATTATTGCCATTAGTATTATTACAATAAGTAAATAGGGTAATACATAAAGAATTTCGATTGTTTTAGTTATTATTTTGTCAGGCAATCCCCCAAAAAATCCTGCTATTGATCCTAGAATAGTTCCTATTATCATAGACAAAAAAGCCCCAATAAATCCTACAGAAAGAGAAATTTGACTGCCTTGTATTAATCTTGCAAGCAAATCTCTTCCAAGATTGTCTGTACCAAGCAAATATACTCTTTTATGTATTTTTACTTTCTTTTTATCTATTATTTGAACTTCATTTTCTATTTTTCTTTTTATGTCTTCGAGTTTTTTTAGTTCTTCTTCATTTATTTCTCTTTTTTCTTTTTTTGCTAATTTTTCAATAAATTTTTTTTCTTTATTGTACCAGAGTTCTCCAGCAGCCTGGAAAGATGGTGGCAAATCGGAATGCTCTACTATTTGAGTATGGTATTTATATATTGGTAATATTGGTTGTAGAATGGCAATTAAGATATAAAATCCAATTACAAAAAGACTGCCAAATGCCAGTTTATTTTCTTTAAATCTTGACCAGGCTCTTCTTTCGAGTTTAGAGTTGTTTTGCTCATTTTGTTTTTCAAGGCTATTCATTTTGATTCCCCCTTATACTCTTGGATCTAACATTTTATATATAATGTCTGATATTAATATAGAAATAAGTAGTATTACTGAATATACTAATAATCCTCCCATCAATACTGGGTAATCTCTGTTTAGTGCGGATTCTGTTATAAACATTCCCATTCCAGCAATTCTAAATATTTTTTCAATAACTACGCTTCCAGATATTATAGCAGCAAATGCTGGCCCTATATAGCTTACTACGGGCAGCATTGCTCCTCTTAACATGTGCTTTATAACTATCTTTTTGAAGCTTAGCCCTTTTGCACGTGCAGTTCTTATAAAGTCACTCTGTATTATTTCTAGCATTGATCCTCTGATTATTCTTGCGAAAATAGCCACATTGGGCATACTAAGAGTTATTATGGGTAGAATTAAATTTGAAAATCCTCCTCTTTCTGTAATCCATCCAGAGGTGTAAAGCAAACCCCATTTAATTGCAAAAAAGTATTGTAAAATTGGTCCTATTACAAATAATGGTATGGAAATCCCTAATATTGCTATTGATGTTATTATGTAATCCACATAAGTATTTTTATAAATAGCAGCTAATATGCCTATTGGTATTCCTATTGATAGTGATATAATAAGGGATATTACTCCTAGTGTAAGTGATTTTGGAAATCCTAATTTTATGTATTGATTAACTGTAAGGTCTTTCTTTTTTAAAGAAGGTCCCAGATCTCCTTTGAGAGCATTTGAAATATAATGAAAAGCTTGAATATAAAAAGGTTTGTCAAGATGATATTTTTCCATCAGTCTTGCTTTTACTTGAGGATCAATGGGTTTTTCAGAATCAAATGGACTTCCAGGAGCCATTCTCATTACAAAAAAGCATAGAAAAATTATTACTAGTAAAGTTGGTATCATTCCTATTATTTTTTTTAAAGTAAACTTTAACATTTTTGCTCCTTTGTGAATAGATATTGGCAACATTATGTATTAGTCAATTATATCATATAGTCTTTATTGTTTTTCAAGCTGTAGTTGATAATTTTTGATAAAATAAGAGACTTTTTGTATTAAAATTAATAATTTAATTTTCAATAAAATGTATTTTTTTATTTTTAATTTTTTATTTAAAATTTTATTATCTTGTTTTGAGAAGAATTTTTTTGTGCAAGATTCTAAGTAAAATTATCATAGAATCTTGCACATTATTTATGTATTTTATTTTAAACAAAGCTATTATCTTAGGATTTGGGCTTTGCTTTTATATTGGGCTTAAATATTGTTTTTATATATATTAAGCCCTTTTAAAAATTAATTATGTTTTGCATTTTTAATTGGTTTTAGTTCAGAAAGATAATAAACCTCTGATACATTAGGACTCCATCCAGTCCATTTATCGTTTCTAAAAAGATAGTGTCCAGAATATATGTATATTGGTGCGGCAGGAAAATCTTTTTCAATTATTATTGATTCTGCTTTTCTGAGTAATTGTTTTCTTTTTATAGGATCTTTTTCAAAATCTGATTCTCTGATGAGTTTGTCAAATTCTAGGTTTGAATATCCGTAGGATGCAAGTTGTGAATTTTCGCTTGTGAATATAGTAAAGTATGTGTGTGGATCTAAATATTCCCCAATGCGGCCAATTCTTATTATTTCAAAATTGCCTGTATTTCTGCTATTGGTAAGAACAGGCCAATTTTCGTTAGTAAGCATAAGAGTTATATTTAGAATTTTTTTCCATTGGTTTTGAATAAATGCGGCAATTTTTTTATGAGTTTCGTTTGTATTATATTTTAGTGTTAGCATTGGAAATCCTTTTCCATTAGGATATCCAGCTTTTGCTAAAAGCCTTTTGGATTTTTCAGGATCAAATAAAGCTAATTTTTTACCGTAATTGTAATTTTCAAGATCAGGGGTTATTTCTCTTGTAGGAACTGTACCATCATTTAGTACCTTGTAAGTTAAAGTTTCTCTGTCAATAGCTAGCGTTAAAGCTTCTCTAACTCTAACATCATCAAGGGGTTTTATTTTTGTATTAAATGAGTATAAATAAATTGCATTACTTTTGTGTTGATAATAGTCATTTTGTAGTTTTATTTCATTTACAATGTCCGGTGGGATGCTGTTAAAAATAGCATCGATTTCGTTGTTTTTGTACATATTGTATACAGTCAGATCATTGTCAGATGTAATGTAGACAAGCTCATCAAGCTCTACTTCTTTTGCATTATAATAGCGTTCGTTTTTTTCAAATATAATTTTTTCATTAGGTAATCTTTTTTTTAATTTAAAAGGACCACTAGTAACCATGTTTTCAGGGTTTGTCCAATTTCCCTTATATTTTTCAATAACGTGAATAGGTACTGGCATGAATGTGTGATGTAGAAGTAATTCAAGAAAATAGGGCTTTGGAGATGTAAGTGTTATTTCCAATGTTTTGCTATCAATTGCCTTAATTCCAAGTTCAGAATCAGATACTTTTCCATCAAAATACTCTTGTCCATTTTTTATTATTGATTTAAGCATGTCAACATGCGTAGATCCTGTTGTTTTATTTAAAATTCTTAAAAAAGATTTTCTTATCCCTTCAGCAGTAATTTCAACACCATCGCTCCAAACAAGGTTATCTCTTAGATAAAATTGGTATGTTTTTTTATCTTTTGAGGCTTCCCAATTTTTAGCAAGTCCTGGCTTTAGCTTTCCCGTTTTGGTATTTAATGTTAAAAGCCCTGTGAATATTTGTTCTAGTATTCTTGCTCCGATTGTCTCATCTACCAAATGCGGGTCAAGCGATGAAGGTGCTCCTCCTATATACACTTTAAATGCCAATTTTTCTTTTTCTGAATTATTATTGCATGCAATTAAAGACACTAAAAGTATAAGTAGTGTTACTATTTTAATTTTTTTACCGATTTTTTTAGTTTTATTAAAGTTCATTTTAACCTTTTTCCCAAATGAAAATTATTTATAAGTTTTAAGCTATCTTGTTTTTAGAAAAAAGTCAATAAAAATCGTCTATAAGAAATAAATTAATAGACGATTTTTATTTGATTAAATTAGATATTAATTATTTATTTTTTAATTTTAGTTGAGAGAAATCAAATCTTTCTGAAATATTAGTATTCCAGCCTGTCCATTTGTCATTTCTGAAAAGGTAACTATTTCCATATATGTATATTGGGGCTATTGGAAAATCTTTTTCAATGATTATCTCTTCTGCTTGTCTTAGGATGTCTTGTCTTTTTATTGGATCAAGTTCAAGATCGGATTTTTTAATAAGTTCGTTGTATTCTGGATTTGAGTAATTGTGAGATGAGAATTGTGTGTATCCTTGTGTGAATATACTTAAAAATGTCAAAGGATCGGCATAATCGCCTATCCATCCTGCTCTTGCTATTTCATAATTTCCACTTGCCTTAGTGTTTAAGTATGTTGTCCATTCTTCGTTTTCAAGTTCCACATTAATATTTAGAATTTTTTTCCATTGGTCTTGAATAAATTCACAAATTTTTTTATGAGTTTCGCTTGTATTATATTTCAATTTTAAAATTGGAAATCCATCACCATTAGGATATCCAGCTTCAGCTAGAAGGGTTTTTGAAATTTCAGGATTAAATAATTCTAAATTTTTTGTGTAAGTATATGAACTAAAGTTAGGAGTTGCTCTTCTTGTAGGGGTACTTCCATTGTCAAGAACTTTATATGTAAGCGTTTCTCTGTCAATAGCAAGAGTTAAGGCTTTTCTAATTTTAACGTTGTCAAGTGGTTTAATATGTGTATTGAATGCGTAAAAGTATAAGGCATTAACAGCTGATGAGTAATAATCGCTTCTTAATTTTAGATCTTTGATTAAATCAGGTGGCAAGGAACCAAAGATTGCATCTAGTTCTTCATTTTCATACATTTTATATGCTGTTGAGCTGTCATTTGTTGTATAAAATGTAATTTCTTCTACTTCTACTTTATTTGAGTTGTAGTACTTATCGTTTTTTTCAAAGACATATTTTTCGTTAGGAATTCTTTCTTTTAATTTAAAAGGACCGCTTGTAACTATGTTCTTAGGGCTTATCCATTCTTGTCCGTATTTTTCAGTAATATGAATTGGTATTGGAATAAATGATTGGTGTACTAACATATCAATAAAATAAGGTTTTGGCGAATCTAGTGTTATTTCTAATGTTTTTTCGTTAATTGCCTTAATCCCAAGTTCAGAGTCAGGCACCTCACCATCAAAATATTTTTGACCATTTTTAATTGCTGATTTAACCATTTCAGCATAATTTGAGCCAGTTTCTTTATTTAAAATTCTAAGATAAGATTTTCTAATTCCTTCTGCAGTGATTGGAACTCCGTCACTCCAAGTGATTTTTTCTCTTAGGTTAAACGTATAAACTGTTCCGTCAGGAGAGATATCCCAGCTTTTTGCAAGTCCAGGTTTGTTTCCTCCTGTATCAGGATCTCCTGTAACAAGTCCTTTAAACATTGTGTCTATCATTTTTGATCCGACATTATCGTCTGCTAGTTGAGGGTCAAGACTGCTTGGCTCTGATCCCAAGCTTATTTTAAATGATACTCCTTCTTTTTTTTCCTTGTTACAACAAAGAAAAGCTAGAAAAAATATTATTAAAAATAATGACTTTTGTAATTTCATAAATTTTTATACCTCCATTTTAAAGTTTGCTTTAAAATTTAATTTTATAATTACCCTTTCATAGATATTAATTTTAAATCTTAATTTTAAAATTACTTATTTTATTTGATTTTATTATTTTTTAGTTTTAATATCTTCATATAAATAGCTTTCTGCAATATTTGGTACCCACCCCGTCCATTTATCATTTCTAAAAAGGTAATGGGATTTGGGTATATATAAGGGTGTCATAGGAAAATCTTTTTCTACTATTATCTCTTCTGCTTGTCTTAAAATGTCTTGTCTTTTTATTGGATCAAGTTCAAAATTGGATTTTTTTATTAAAGCATCATACTCTTTATTTGAATATTTGTATGCTCCGAAAAAATGATTTTCTGTTGTAAATAAGCTGTCTAAGAATGTTAAAGGATCAAAATAGTCTCCTATCCATCCCACGCTTGACATTTGGTAATTTCCAGTTCTTCTGCTTCCTAAAAATGTTGTCCATTCTTCATTTTCGATTTCTAAGTTAATGTTTAGTATTTTTTTAAATTGTTCTTGTAAGAATTCTGCTGTTGTTGGCATTCCTCCTGAGATTTTATATTTTAATGTGGGAAATCCTTTCCCATCCGGATATCCAGCTTCAGCTAAAAGTTTTTTTGCATTCTCAGGATCAAATAGTATTAAATTTTTTCCATAAGAATAATCATCAAATTTTGGAGTTAGGTTTCTTGTTGGATCTGAGCTTCCTTTTAAAACTACTTTAGTTAAAGTTTCTCTGTCAATAGCAAGGGAGATAGCTTGTCTAACTTTTAAATTGTCCAATGGTTTTTTTGTTGTATTGAATGCTATATATGCCATTCCGTTTTTTAATCCGGAGTAATAATCATCTCTTATTTTAATTTCTTCTAAATTATTTTTTTCTGCTCCTTGTAGAAAATCGATTTCACCGTTTATGTACATATTGTAAGCTACACTACCTTCTGTTGGGTAAAATATTACTTCATCAATTTCTACATTGTTTGCATTATAATATTTATCATTTTTTTCTATTACGATTTTATCGTTAATTGATCTTTCTTTAAGTTTGTATGCACCACTAACAACCATATTTTCAGGATTTGTCCAATTTTCTCCATATTTTTCAACAATATGCATTGGAACTGGTATGTATGCTGTGTTTGTTAGCATATCAGGAAAATAAGGCTTTGGAGATGTCAATGTTATCTCTAGGGTTTTGCTGTCAATAGCTTTTATGCCAAGCTCAGATTCAGGTACTGTCTCATCAAAATATTCTTGTGCGTTTTTTATTGTAGATTTTAGTAAATTAGCATACATTGCAGCTGTTTTTTTATTTAAAATTCTTAGATAGGATTTTTTTATCTCCTCAGCAGTAATGGCAATTCCATCGCTCCAAACCACATCTTCTCTTAGGTTAAATGTGTAAACAATTCCATCATCAGAAATATTCCAACTTTTTGCAAGTCCTGGTTTATATTTTCCAGTTTGAGAATCTTTTACTGCTAGGCCTAAGAATAAGTTTGTAATAATATTGCTACCGTAAAGGTCTGTTGAGAGCTGAGGATCAAGTGATGATGGCTCGCTTAAGTTTGATACTCTGAAAACTATTTTTTCTTTTTTAGTATTATTAATACATGCTATTAAAGAGAAAATTATTAGCATTAAGGCTATTTTTGTATATTTCATGGGATTTTCCTTTTTCAATATTTTATGTATTTTCTGTTCTCATTCTTTATTAATCTTTTTAATAAAGAATATTTATTTTGCTTTAATTTTAAATATATATGCCTCCAGTACTTTGATTTGTCTTATGTTAAAATTTTACTTTAATTTTTACAATAAAAAAAGTCTAATAACCTTAATAGTTTTAGTGTTATTTGTTTATTGTTTCAAGCTAAAATTTTACTTTAATTTGTGTAACAAATAAGGTATAATGGTGTGAAATGTTTTCAAAAATGTATGCTTGTTTAATATTAGTTATTTATTGTTAGTCTTATAAGTTTTTTGTTTGCAGTAAATAAAATAATGTAACTAATGGTTAAGTGGCAACATAGAATTCTTTAAAGGGTGCTGGTTTTATGTTTGTACAAAATGAAAGTTTTGATAAATATTTTAAAGACATGGAAAGTGACTTTGTAAGTCAATTTAAGTCTGTTGAAAATGTTAATTATTTGGATAAATCTTATCGAAATGCAGATTTTAATAGTAGAAGATTAGTAGATAGAATGATAGAGAGACTTCTTGAGAGTGGATCTACCATTGTTGGCATGCAAAATATTTTAGAACTTTACCAAAAGACTAAATCTGGCAAGTCTTCAATTATATTAATGGAGCATTATAGTAATTTTGATTTTCCTTGTTTTCAGTTTTTGCTTTACAAAATGGGTTATCATGATATTGCAGATCATATTATCCCAATAGCTGGAGTTAAGCTTTTCAGAGATAATTTATTTGTTAAAACTCTTTCTTTGGGATACAATGCAATATTAGTGTATCCACCGCACGCATTTGTTGGGGTTGGTTTAGAACATGCGAGGCAAAGGCGTGTTTTTAATGCTAATTCTATGAAGTATATTTATGAAAAGAAAAATAGTGGGTACATCATACTTATTTTTCCTACTGCTACTAGGTATAGAAAAGGGAGGCCTGAAACAAAAAAAATAATTTTAGAAATTGGCAATTATTTTAAAATTTTTGATTATTATTTGATGATTGGAGTCAATGGTAATGTTTTAGAAGTTTCTAAGGATGGAGATATGTCTCACGATGTTTTTAAGAGAGACTCTCTTATATATAATGCTGATAAGGTTATAAGCATTGTTGAGTATAGGGATAAAATTTTAAACACTTTAAAAGATTCTCAGACAGAGATTAAAAAGGAAGTTTTGGGTTTAAAAATTGCCAAAGATTTAGAAAATCGCTTTAATATTCTTCATGCAGAAGGGTTTGAATTTTATAAAAAGAGCCTTTTATGAGCTAGGAACTTGATTGCAATATGCCTGATTTAGATAAGATAATACAGTTTAAAAGAGAAATATTAGATAATCTTTCTAATGAAAGATTATCTAAAGAATCTTTTGGTGTGAGTATGGATGTTAAGCTTCCTGAGCCTGGAGAGAGAATTGTTCCTTGGATAAGCGAGGATCTTGCTTTAGAGGAAAATAATGATGAGCTTGATTTAAATTTTATGCTTGATGCTCTTGAGAGTGAGGATAAATTGTCTTATTCTGACATTTTTAATGACAATTTACCTTTAAGTGGTTCTGACTTGAAGGTTGATGTAGATTCAGAGCTTTCAACTTTGAATAACGATTTTGATGTTTCTTCTGGCGATTTTTTTGAGAATGATATTGAGAAAGCTTTTGATGATAATTCTATTGATTTAGAAATGGCTTCTAAGTTTGATTTTGATGATTTAACCAATTCCTCAGAACTAAGTTCTGAGGAATTGGTTAAAAATCAAAGCAATAATAATTTTTTTAAAGCTGGTAATGATTCTTCTGTTTCGGAGGATAGTAATTTTTTACAATCTAATGAGTCTAATGAATTCAATATTGGTGATGCAGCAAATGGTGAAAACCAAACAGACGAACAATCAGAGATGTTTGCTGAGGATAGTTTGAATTTAAGTGTCGATGAGGATGATTTTGAAAATGTTGCAGATGATTTTAAATTTTTAGAGTATGATCAAAATGCAAATTTTAAACGTTTTGAATTTAAAGTTAATTATCCATTATTTTTAAAACATTTAAATTCTTATCCCAGAAATTTAAGAATTGCAATTGCTGAGGCTTTAACCAAGGAGAATGTTTCAAGGTTTAAACTTGAAGCGCTAATTGATCTTGTTGAAAAAAATACAAAAAGGTTGAAGTTTATTGCTAAATTTGTAGGGGATATTGTTGGGCGATCTATTAAATTGCCCGTAATTTATTTTAAGGCGGAAGAATTTAGCAAGCTTCAGCAAAAATTAAGCTATAGAGTCTCAAGGGCTTTGTTGCCTTTGATAAAAATAGCTTCTCTTTTTGTTGTTTTAGTTTTATTTTTTTTGTACCTTATAGTAGATGTAGTATTTTTTTATGTTGCTTCTGAGAGCAAGTATAAAGAGGGCATAGAATCTATATATGCAAATAAAAGAGAGCTTGCAAAAGCTATCTTTAGAGATGCTTATTATATTAGGCCTAATGATAAATGGTTTGTCAATTATGCTAAAGCGTTTGAAGACGTTAGAGATTTTGATAGTGCTGAAGAGAAGTATGAGGAATTATTTACGATTGAGCCTTTTTCTAAAAATTTTACAAGCAGAAGGCGAAAAAAGTTTAATAAGGAAGGATATATTGCGTATGCTTCTATGAAAATTAATCTTGGAGAACACTCTGAGGCTAATTCAATACTTGATGAGGTCATATCTTATGATCTTTACGATTATGATGCTTTAGTATTAAAGGGAGATAATTATTTTAAATGGGCTAAGATAAATTCTAATTACTATAAAGATAGTATTAATAGCTATACAGTTGTACTTTCTAAATATGGACAAAAAAAGGAAATTTTATTTAAACTTTTCAATGCTTATATTGAAGCTAATTTAGATACCGAATCTGACAATGTTAATAATTTTATTAAGTCAAATGAAATTCTAGATATTGATGAGGTTGTTTATACAAAATATGTTAAAAAGCTTGTAGACAAGTATATTTCTTTTGTGACTTATAATCGGAGAGCAAATAATCTTGCTATAAATTTAAATTATCTTAATGGGCAGACAAATTTATTGAATAAGGAATTTTCTGGTTTTAAAAGAAATGATGGCAGAACTGTTTTTAAGCTTGACAATAATGTTAATATGAATTCAGAGATTGAATACATTCTCAGAAAAATATTAAATAAAAATCCCAATTACGACAAGGCGCTTTTTGAAAGTGGAAGATATTCGTATTACATAGGGGATTTTAAGAAGGCCGAAGTTTATTTGCTTAAAGCATTAAATAGCTTTAGGCAAATAAACTCAATTGAAGATGCTGAGGATAAGATATTGGCTTATAAAATTTTAGCAGACATTTATGAAAAATCTCGAGATTCTCTTAGGGCTAGTAATATTATTGGTTTGGCCTTGAGCGATTATTCTTTTTATAAAAAACACAATCTTATAAAAGGATCTAAAGAGGTTTCTTCAATTTATGAAAAGCAAGGTGATATTCTTAGGTCTTTAAATGACTTTAAGTCTGCGATATCTTCTTATAAATTGGCAATAAACGAGGGTGTTGATTATCCAGATGTTTACTATAAAGTTGGACTACTTAGTTACAGGGAAAATAATTATGATGATGCATTGAAATATTTATTTAAAGTAGAGAGCATGGCTGGGTTTTCAAGTAGTAACGAAGTTTTAAATTCTATTGCCTTAACCCTTTATAAGATAGGTGATTTTTTAGCTTCTAGGAGTTATTATTTAAGAGTTATGCAAAATTTAGAACTAGAGAAGGCCAATGTTTTAAATTTTAATCCCAAGGAAAATGATTATCATAAAACTCTTTTATTAAAAGAAATTGAAACTTATAATAATCTTGGGGTTGTGGAAGTAATGGCGTCTTTTTCGTCTATAAGAGATGCTAAACTTTTTAATTCTGGAGTTAGCAATTTAAGCGAATCAGCTAAGATTTTTGATATATTAAATAGAGATGAAGATATGGTAAAAAGTGTTAAAAAAGATCTTGCTAGTTTAAATCTCAGGAATATTTTTAAGAATAGTTTTTCTAAGTCAAATGTTTTATTTTATGAAAATTTATCTGAAAAACTTTAATTATAGATATTATTCATTGGTTTTAAGTTATTTATGAGGACGGTTTCCTTATGAAGAGAATTTTTTTATTTCTTTTTATTAGCTTTTATTTGTTTGGATTTGAAGATGGTTCTTTAAAAATAGGCATTGATGATGTTTATGTTGAGGCTCATGAAGAGGGATTTCATCTTTTTATTAGAAAAAAACCTGCAATCAAATCAGTAATATTGACAGAGTCTTTTGAAATTCCCGATAAAAAAAAAGATGTGGCTACTTATTCATTTCGTACATTAAGTTATAATAAGGTTAATGGAGATGAAATTAGGATTTTAAATGGAAGAGTTATTAAGAATAAAGAACTTTTATCATTGACATCTTCTACTCCTGTTCCTAATAAAAAGTTTGGAGAAGCTTTTCATATATTGATTCCAAAAAAATTAAAATATGGATTTCCAAATTTTTCAACAAGAAGTGGTGAGATTGACTTAGAAATATTAAAAAACAAAAAAGAGCCCTTTTGGTTTTCTATTAGATCTTTTGAGAAAAAATATAATGATTATTTGGGTAGGTATCAAGACAATGCTTATGAATTGCTTTTCAAGGATAACCAAAAACATGGAAAAATGGAATTTAATGAGTTAAAGGATACTTTTACAAAATTTTCAGATGAGGTTGTTATTGCTAATAATGGTATTGATATTGTTGATAAAATAAACAAAATTTTAAAAAACTCAGAAGATTCAGTTTATGATTTAGATTTAGTGCTTGTTGTCGATGTTACTGACAGTATGAAAAGCAATATTGATATTTTAAAAGAGCATTTGTTTTCAATAATAGAACCTCAACTTAAAAAGTTTAAATCCTACAGAATAGGTCTTGTTTTTTATAAAGACTATCTTGAAGATTTTTTAACCAAAGCTTTTGATTTTAATACTATTCCTTATTTAAATAATATTCTTAAATATGTTAATGTTGGTGGTGGTGGAGATTATCCAGAAGCTGTGTTTGAGGGGATTGATGCTGCTGTAACGCAGTTTGATTGGCGAGCAGAAAGAAGATTTATTATTGTTATAGGAGATGCACCTCCTCATGAGTATCCAAGAGGGTCTGTTGTTTATAAAGATGTTATCAGTTCTGCAAAGGAAAAGGATATTACAATTTATGGAATAATATTTCAGTAAAAATTTTTGTTTTTAAAATTATTATTTTTTATCATTTTCTATTTTATTTAATATTTTTTTAGCTAAAGGTTTAATCCATTTGGGCATTTCTATATTATTTTCTATTAACTCTTGAAAGATTTTTTTCGCTTGTTCTGTTTTGTTTATTGTATAGTATATGAATGCAATTTCATATTTACCAGTAGCAACTATATTTGGATTGTGAGCAAAATTTTGAATCATTTTTTCGTATGCTTTTAAAGCAGAGTTATAATCATTAACATTGATAGCTTTTTGAGCTTCTCTGAGATAAACGCCATAAGGAGTTTCTTTTGTTAATTTTTCTAGGTTAATTGTATAGCAGGAAATAAATATTAAGTTTAGGAATATTAGCTTTTTCATTTTTTGTCTCTTTTAGAATATTTTTATTTTTTAATTTTATTAGATATAAAACAAGAAAGCAAGGCCAAGGGCCTTGCTTTCTGATCGTTTTTGCTTATTTGGCAGGAATTATTATCTTCCAGTTAGAATGAATTAGATCGGGATTTTGTATTTTTTGTCTGTTGGCAAACCAAATTTTTGGCCATAAGTAAGGGTCGTTATATAATTTTTTAGAAATGCCCCATAGGGTATTGCCTATTTTTATTACATAAAGCTCACTGCTTGCATTGCTTTGATAAGCTTCAAGGTATCTTGCAGATTCTAAGAATAATTCATTGGCAAGTCTAAAGTTTTTTGCATGTTTAGCTTCAACCCCTTTTTCCCATAATGTTCTAGATCGTTCTATAAGTTCTAGTGTTTTGAATTGTTCTTGAGGTTTAGAGTTTTTTGCTATTTCTACCTTTTCTTCGTATGCAAGTACTATTGGAATTGAAGTTTCTGCTTCTCCAAGTAGATAAGCGTTTTTATTAGTATTTAAGAGGTTTAAATGACTGTTTCTTTCTTTAATAAATGCTCTACCATTCCATGGAGATGGCTTTATAAGCTTATTATTGCTATAAATTGGTAAGTTGGAAGCCGCTTCAAGCGCTTTTAATTGTTTATACATCCTCTCATCAGTTTCTTTTAAAGCTTTGGCCTCTTTAGCATTTTTTGCTGCTTGTTGCGCTCTGTTGAATGCCTTGCTATACATGTCAAGGGCATTGTCAAGATCGTAATTTTTATATTTTCTTGTTGCTTCAAAATATAAGTTATTTACTTCGTCGATTTCTAACGGAATCCATATGTATGCCTCATTTGCTTCTGCATCGTTTAGATACTTTTCAATATTTTCTTTAAGGTAATTTGTTTTTTCTTTTTTTTCTCTCGTTTCTTTTATTATTGTTTTGTATCTTTCAAGTACTTTTAGTGCAATTTCATTTCCCTCTATTGATTTTTTTTTAGAAAAACTTTGTTTCATTGCTTCTTCTAATCTTTCAGCTTCATTAAACTCCTTAGAATAAAAAAGATGTCCCCGCTCTCTTATTAGTTCATTTTTAATGTCTTTTATATCTCTTAATTTAAAATTTTTATTATCTGGTTGTGCAATTTTAGCATTTTTACTCTCTCTTGATTCTGGAGGCGTTTTGCATGCGATAAAAGAGATTGCTACTACAATGCTCAGCAGCGATATTAATTTATTCTTTATATTCATAAATACACCCTTCTAATGACTTGGCTTTTATTATCTTTAAAAGTAAGAACCTCTAAATATTAAAGTTTTTACTTTAACTATTTATTAGTATAGCAATTATATTATGTTAATAAAAACTTAATATTTTTTAATTCTTAAATTAAATTATACTTCTTTTTTACTATTGTTCAAAGTGTAATAAATTTATGTAAAACAAGGTATAATTAAATTTATGAGTTTTTCAAAGATCAGGAGAACTATATTTTTAGAATATATCATTTTATCCTTTTAATATTGCTTTCAAGTACGGCTTTATTTTCTCAAGTGGCAGTTGTAAAAGAAATAGAAGGTAAAGTTAATGTTGTTCGAAATACATTTCCTGTTAAGTTGGATTTAGATGACGAAATTTTTGAGTATGATTTTATTGAGGTTGGAGAAAATTCAAAGCTTAAAATAAATTTATATGAAATAAATGGTATTTCTGCAGATTTAATTTTTTATTCCAATACAAATAGCTTTGTGTTTTATTCTTCTCTTAAGGATTTGCAAGATGCAAAAGTATATTTATTTAGAGGAAGTGTTGATGCTATAATTTATAGCATTGTTAAAGGATCCTCATTTTCTGTTGTAGTAGATAATAATTTGTTTAAAGTTGAAAATGCTTCAAAATTTTATGTCAATAGTGATTATTTAAATAATTTTTTTATTAATGTTTACAAGGGTAGAATTAAGCACATTAATAAAGCCGAATATTTAATTTTTCCCAATACTAGTTTTTTGTTTTTTAATGGAAATTCTTTTTTACACAAAGTTAATGAGGGTACTCTAAAGGGTGTTAATCAAAATTTTATAAGGATGGCTAAAGATAATTTTATGTCTTTAAAAGAAAGGTTTTTATATTTTTTTATTTTAAAATATATTGAAGATAGTTTTAGATTTGACTTTATGTATAATTATTTAATGAAAGATTTTAAATTTAATTCTATATATTCAAAATGGAGCCTGGAAGATAAAAATTATAAATTTGGGAATAGGGTTGATATGATTAAAAATGTTAATTATTTAAAGGGTAGAATTGGAGTACTTTTTAATAATTTTGTTGATTTGGCTAATAGATTTTATTTTGTAGATGATATTTTGAAATATTTTTCTACTTTTTTTGATAATTCAATAACTGTTCACGGACCCATTTCAAAGTTTTTAAAAGATTACAAAGCTAATAAAAATGTTTTAAAAAATAAGTTTTTTAAAACAATCCATTCTTTAAAGATGTATTTAAGACGCTCAAATGATGATATTACTAATAATTTAAATGCTAATGAATTGTATTTATTGCGTCCTAGAGAGTTTTAATTTTTATATATTTAGCTTTATGTTAAAGTTATTTGTTAGATGGCATGATATATTCTTTGAAAATTAAAATAGAAGAAGAAATTAACATATTTGTTTTTAGCAGCTATTTAAAACTATTAATATCAAGCATTTTTAAAAAAATGAAAAATTTTCAAATTTTATTATATTATTCAAAGGAATTTAAAATTCACATTCAGCATTTGCTTAATATTTTATTTTTTATTAAATTTGGGTTCAGAAATTTTTTGCCAAAATTTTATAATAAGGGGGAGGAATGTGTTCTTCAGTTGTTCGGATAATTAATTTTTTAATTAGTTTTGGGGGCTTTATTTTTTATGGCTTGTTATTGATAATTTTTTCTTTGACTTTTGTGACATTAAGGCAAATTTAATAAATAATTAATAAAAGGATGTTTTATTTTTATGAGTAAAAACGTGTTTTTTAAAGGGTTTTGGATTTTATTTACGATATTCCATTTATATTTATTTGTTTATTTAATTTTTTTTAAGAAGCGAAAGGTTGATATTTCTAATAAAACGAATATTGCCTTATTTATTCCTGGGATTATTTCAGGATCTCCATCTTATAAAGAAATGTATGATTCTTTGTTTGAATTTAAAAAAAAGCATGAAAATCTTGAAATTAAAGTTTTAGAAGCTGGATTTAATCAAAGCGATTGGATAGAAATGCTTGAAAAATTATTAACTTCAAGAAAATATGATTTTTTAATAACTGCAAATAATGCTATGCAAGACATTGTTGATAGCGTTTCAAGTAATTATCCCCATACCAAGTTTCTCATTTTTGATTCTTTAGTCAAGAATACCAACAAGCAGGTTTATTCAGTTTCTTATAATGTTGCAGAAGAGGCGTATATTTTAGGGTATTATGTGGGCCTTTTTTTAAAGGAATTTACTAAATCTGACTTTGGAAATGCTGCTTTGATTGCAGGTCAAAATTATCCTATTATGAGTGATTATATTTATCGTTATTTTGAAAAAGGCATTTTTGATACTGGAATGAAATCTGAAGTTTATTATCGAGTTTTGGGCAATTGGCATGATAGCAATTTAGCTAAATTGCTATCAGACTCTTTAATTAAGGATTCGGGAGCTTTGGTAATACTTCCTATTGTAGGGCCTGCTGTTGAAGGAGTGCTTTCTTCTGTTAGAGAGAATAATGTCTCTGCGGTTCTTTTTGATAGCGAAGATTATTTGGACAATAAAGACAATATTATTGGTTCAGGAATTACAAATCAAAAATATTATGTTTCATATATTTTAGATAAGGCTCTTAAGTCAGAGATTAACTATGGAAATTCTGATATTTTTGGCATAAAGCATAAAGGAGTTTTGTTTAATACTTTGAATGTTTTTTATTTAGAGCGAACCAGTCAAAAGTTAAAAGAAGCTCTTTTAAAAAAAATAGAAGAGGTTAGCGCAAAGGGTATAAAAATTAATTTGGAACAAAATTAATGGTAGAGTTTAAAAACATAGTTAAGTATTTCCCAGATATTGATAAGCCCATTTTGGATAGTATTAATTTAAAAATTGGGGAAGTTAAAATTTTTACAGTAGTTGGTAAAAATGGAGAAGGGAAGAGTACTCTAGCCAAGATTATTGCTGGGCTTATTGGATTTGATGATGGCGAAATATTGGTAAATGGCATTAAGCAAAAAACTTGGAATGTGGATAAAGCTAAGAATAACGGTATTTATCTTGTTTCTCAAGTCCCTAATTTGAAAATGAATTTAAGAGTATGGGAATATTTGAGTATATATTGGTTTGGTTATGCATTTTTCATGCCGATGAATAAATCTAAAACCTATAAATATTATAAATGGCTTATGCAATTTTACAATATTTCTTTTGATTTAAATAAAAAAATTAAAGATTTAAATATTAAAGAGATTTATTTTTTGCTTATTATTGCCTCTCTTAAAGAGAATGCAAAAATAATTATTTTTGATGAGAGTGCTGCTTATTTTTCTCAAAAAGAAGCACAAGCTTTTATAAAATTGCTTGTATTGCTTAAGAAATCAGGAATTGCCTCTCTTTTTATTACCCATAGTGAAATTACAGATGCTATAAAATTTAGCGACGAGTTTATTGTTTTAAAAGATGGAAAGTGCTTTAGAACAATAAATAAAGAATCAATTTTGAACAGGCTTGAATCTTCTAGTGATAAAATGTTTTTTGTAAATATTAATTTTAATAAATTTGAGAAAGATTCTATTAAATTCAATTTGTTTTTTGAAGATTTTTGGAAATATGATGTTAGTTTTTCTTTAAATAAAAGGGGTGTTTTAGGAATAATTGGAGAGGAAGCTGTAATTAAAACTTGGGAAAAATTATTCTTAGGGGAGCTTATTTTTGTTGGGTGCATAAAAATTGATGGCATTAGATATGAGCGAATAAATATTTTTGAGTGTAAAGCGGGATTTTTACCTTTAGGTATTGGCAATTTATTCCCCGATAATAGCAGCATATTAGATAATTTTTTGGCTAAATTTATGAATTTTGAAAATAAAATTTTTATCAGGCAATCTTATATTAATCAGATTAAAGATTTTTTTAAAAAAAAAATGGAATTTTATAGCGAAGAGAAAATATATAAAATTCTTTACTCCAAATCTTTGGCATTTTCTGGAGGAACTTTGAAAAAATTTGCTCTTTACAGAGAGATGTATATTGCAAAAAGTTTTTTAATTTGTTTTTCTCCTTTGAGCAATTTAGATCACAAAGCTTATAATGAAATGTCTGTTGCTATTCGTAATTATTCAAAAGAAAAGCCAGTTCTTTTGATTACTTCAAATTTAGATGAATTACTTTTGCTTTCTGATAACATTTTAGCAATGAAAATGGGAGAAGTTTTGTTGAACGTATCTAGAGAAGAGATTAGTAAAGAAAAATTAAAGGAATTGCTATTTTTATGACTCTGTTTAGAAATAGCTTTATGGCATTAATTTTTTCTTTTTCGATATTAAGTATTAGTTATTTTTTTGGTGATTTTTTCCAATTTTCTTATGTTAAGATGATATCTTGGCGTTTTATTTTATTCTTAATCATGGCTACGGGCATTGCCACCTGTGCCAAGAGTAATTCATTAAATCTTGGTAATGAAGGTCAGGTTTATTTTGGGGCATTTTTCGTTTATATATTATCAAGTTTTTTTGGATTTAGTCATTTTAATTTTATATTTTGGATATTTTTAAGTTCTTTTTTTGTAGGACTTTTGGGGCTTATTCCCTTTTTTATTACTTTTTTTTTCGGATTAAATAGCGCTCTAACAGGTCTTTTAATATCTTATGGAAATCAAAGATTGGTAGATGGATTTATTTTAAATATGTTAAAAACAGGTAGTTTGTCTAATCAGACAAAAAGGATTAATAGTTTATTTGTTTTAGATTTATCACTGATTTACTTGGTTTTATTTGGTGTGTCAGTTTGGCTTTTTTATGTTTTTATGCACAAAAAAACTATTTATGGGCTTCAGCTTGAAATATTAAGCAATAAAAAAAAGATAGATATTTTTTTCAATATAAATGAATTTAAATATAAATTTTTTGCAGTATTTGGTAGTGCTTTTTTAAATGGTCTTGCAGGTTCTATGTTTGTAGTGTTTTTTAAACCGTATTTGGTTTTAGGGCTAACCTCAGGACTTGGTTGGAGCAGTCTAATTGTTGCTGTAATTTCAGGATTTAATTATATTTATGTATTATTTTTTAGTCTATTGTTTTCAATATTAATTGAATTTAATAATTTTCTTAATATAAATTATGACTTTAAGTACGAATTTATTGGGCTTTGTCAATCAATTGCAATTTTTTTATCTCTGTTTTTGATTAAATCTAGGAAAAAGTAGATGATGTTTAGTATTTTTGAGCAGGCTATTGTATTTTCGTATTTAGCACTTGGAGTTCTTTATACAGAGAAAATAGGATTTTTAAATGTATCTATTGAGGGCATTTCGTATCTTTCAATATTTTTAACATCTTTTTTTATCTATTTGGGATATGGAATTTTTATATCAACCATTTTCACTCTTTTTATTAGCTTTTTGTTTGGATTTTTTTTATCTTTTGTAGTAAAGAAAAATTATGATATTTTTATAGCAGGAATAGGCATTAATATTTTTTGTTATTTTTTTGTTGATTATTTAATGAAGAGTAATTTTAATTTTATTCCTGGTTTTACTTTAAATTTATCTGGAAATTTTGAGATTTTTGTTTTTATTGTTATTTTTGTTATTTTTTTATTTATCACTGTTTATATTATAAGTTATTCAAGAATTAGAGCAGTGTTTGAATTTATCTCTTCGGGGAATTATGAAGACATTTTGGGTGAGAAAATAAGCAATCTTTTCAAATCTTTTACAATTTTTGTATCAATTTTCACAGCAAGTCTTGCTGGCTCATTTATTGCGGTAAGTCTTAATGCTTACTCTTATAATTTAGGATTAAACAATGGTTGGCTTGCTATTTCCATTCTTTATATTGCATTTTCAAATCCTTTATTAATTTTCCCAATTTCTTTTTTGATAGTTTTTTTTGAATATCAATTTTTTCGTACTCAAGAGTATATAAATTCTTATTTTTCTCTTTCTTTTCAATTTTATGTAGCAATAATAATAAATATATTAGTTTCGTTGATTAAGAAAAAAGATAGATCTTAATTTAAGTTCTGCACATTGTGTTTTGAATTGTTTTTAGAGTGCTGATTTGTAGATATAATTCTTCTAATTTTTGTCTATTAAAATAATAGAAGGGTATTTGTTTTATTATTTCTAAATTATTTAAAAAAATTATAAATAATGTGTCGTCATTTAGTGCTAATTGAAATGTTGAGAATAGTATTGTATTAAATGCTGCATTTTCATTGTTTATAAAATGATAAATACTTTTTTTAAAAAGGGCATCAATTACTATAAATATATTTTCTCTGAACAATTCTGTACCATTTTGGAAAAATTTAATTATGTAGTCCATTGAATTTTCAACTTCTCCTATTAAAAAGTATGCCCAAGAGATATCTAAAAAATTCTTTTTATCTTTAAAGTCTATTATTTTTAAGTAGTCTTGAGATTTAATAATTGCTTTTTTCCAGTTTTTATTTAAATATTCTAATTCTGAGAGTAAAAGATGAGCATCGACTTGATTATGATCCATGTTAATTATTTTTTTTAGACTTGCTATTGCTTTGTTATATTTTTTTGAATTTTTTAGCAACATTGATTTTTGATAAAGTTTTTCTATTATATATTTGCTTTCTTGTTCATCAAGTTTTAATGTTGATGTTATTGTAGCAGGGTAAACATTTGTTATCAAGCCATAGAAAAGTGCCATTATGATTGGTTTTTTCATTATATTCCTTCTTTTATTTGTTCAATAGTATCTATTAGTAGATTTTTATATCTATTTTTTAGCGGGTATAAATTAAGTTCTTTTTTAAACTCGTTTAAATATTTTAAGGCAACAATAGTTGAGTTTCTTATTGATTTTGATGAGTTTATCATTTCTGTTAGTTTAAATATTTCTTTTTTTGCTTTAGTAGTTTTAGTATTTTTTATTTGATTAAATTTTGAAATAATTTTTGGTTCAAATTTTTTTTCTTGTAAAAAATAAATTATTGGCAAACTTTTTTTTCCTTCAAACAAATCATCTCCAAATTCTTTACCATTAATTTTATTTTTAATGTTTTTAATATCGTCTATTATTTGGAAATAAACACCAAGCTTTAAAAATGTACTGTAAATTTTTTTAGCTTTGTCTTCATTATTTGTAAGTATTGCAGCTAGAAAGCTAGCCATTCCAAAAAGTGAGGCTGTTTTTAATTCTACTAAAGAAATGTATTCTTTAATGCTTGGGATGTATGATTCATTGTGAAATTTAATATCAATTCCTTGTCCTAGGTGGAGATTTGAAAGAGTTGTAAAGAAATTTTCATAAATTAGTAATTTTTGATTTTCTTTTAAATTTGATCTTTCTATTAATTTTGCAGGTAAAAAATAAATTAAATTACCAGTATTTATACTGGTATCTATTCCATAGATTAAATGTATTGCTGATGCACCTCGTCTTTTTGGTGAATTGTCTTCGATGTCATCAATAATCAAGCTTCCAGAATGAGGAAGTTCAAGTAGTAAGCTTAATTTATATATCAATTTAGTATTTTTTTCTTTTAAACCCAATGCATATGCTAAAAGAATCATTATCATTGGTCTTATTCGTTTTCCGCCCCTATTAATAATTTCAATTGCTGGTGCTTTAATATAATCAAGGGTGTTCTTTTTTATTTTAAGAGTAAATTTTAAATCATTGTCTTTGAATAAATTTAGAAAATTAGTTGTTGAAAAGATTTTATTAATATTTTTTTCAATATTTTTTAAAAATAGTTTATTTTGCATAATAAGAATTATAATGAAAAAGTATAATAAAGTGTATTAAAGGGATTGATGTGTATCGCTTGGATGATGAATATTCTAGAAAGGCTAAAAGAGAAGGATATTTGGCAAGGTCTGTATACAAGTTGATAGAAATTAATGAAAAATTTTCTTTATTTTCTTCAGGCAATGTTTTAGATATTGGCGCATCACCTGGCAGCTTTTCTCAATATGCTTATAAAAACCTTAAAAGAGGAGTTCTAGTGTCTGTTGATATTAATGACATTGGTCTTAGATATGTTGATAATTTTTATTTTATAAAAGGAGATATCTTTTCAGATGATACAGTTTTTAAAATTAATACCTTTAGACCCTATAGTCTTGTAATTAGCGATGTAGCTCCCAGAACTACTGGAAATAGAATTGTAGACACCAGTAATTCTTTTAATTTAAACATGAAAATAATAGATTTATCGCTTGGAGTTTTACTTAAAAAAGGAAATTTGCTTGTTAAAGTTTTTCAGGGAGGAGACGAGATGCAAATTTTTAAAAAGTTTGAAAAATATTTTAAATTTGTAAAAAAAATTAGACCCAAGGCTGTAAGGAAAAACTCTTTTGAAATTTATTTTTTAGGTAAAAGTTTTGGCAAGTAGCAAGTTAGTCAAATTGTTATAAACAAATTTAAAGGTATAAAATATGTTTAGAAAAGAAAGTTCTAAAGACAGCAGGCCGCAGCTTCAAGTTGCAGGTTTTAAAATAGGAAAAGAAAGCTATGGGGTGTCAATAGAGCACATTAGAGAAATTATTAAAGTTCCATCAGAAGGAATTTATGCTATACCAAATGTTCCTGAATATATTATAGGTATTTATAACCTTAGAGGTAGTATTATTCCTTTAGTTAATTTAAATATTAAATTTGGGGTTCCTTCTATTTCAAAAACTGAAGAAGATATGCTTTTAACAGGATACTTAATAGTTAAGATTAAAAATAAACTTTTAGGCATTTTTGTTGATAGAGTTCTTAAAGTTATTAGCTTTGATGAATCTAGGGTTCAAGAACCTCCTGCTACTTTGCAAACTTTAGATAGAAAATATATATCTGGAGTTGTAAAGCTTGATGAAGCTGACAATCTTGAGAGTGAATATTTAGTATTAATCGATATTGCAAAAATTTTTGATAAATGCGAATTTGAAGATATTCCTTATAAAGATCAACATGAAGAATAAAGTACTTATTTGCATTAATACTTTAAAGTCGGGAGCTAGTATTTTAGGCAATGATGTTAAAGTTTATTTAGAAACCAGATATTTTGTTGAGGTAGTGTTAATAGATGTTGGTAGGCCTTTATTTTCTTTCCCAAAAGAAAATTTTCTTTTTTTGATAACTTTAGGAGGGGATGGTACAGTTCTTTTGGCTGTTAATTTGCTTCTTAAAAATGGAAATATTGATATTCCAATTATTTCAATTAATATGGGTAAGGTAGGGTTTTTAGCAGATATTAAGATTGAAGATTTTAAAAAAGTCATAGATAGATTTTTTAACAATTCTTTGGTTATTAATAAAAAATTTTTACTTCATGTAATAGTTTATCAGCATGGTAAAGATTTAATTTCTAAGTATGCTTTAAACGATATTATTATTCGCTCAAGCATTCTTAATAAAATGATTTATGTAGATCTTATGGTTAATTCTGAGAGTTTTTTATCATATAAAAGTGATGGGATAATTGTGTCTACTCCAACAGGCTCAACAGGGTATTCTTTCTCAGCAGGGGGTCCTATTTTAGAAGCAGATCTTGAGGGATTTTTACTTACGCCTATTTCTCCACATTCTGTTTATAATCGTTCTTTTGTGTTCTCTAAATTAAGTAAACTTTCTGTTTCTTTTTCAAAGGAATATTTTATCTCATCAGCATCAATTTTTTTGGATGGAATTAATTTTGGTTCTTTTGGGGTTGATGTTGTTTTTGAATTTAAAATTTCTTCTCAAAGCTTGAATTTTGTTTCATTTTGTACGGATACTTTTGTTAAGAGATTAAAAAACAAATTATTGTAAGTTTTAATGTTTTTTTAACAGTGCTCTTTTTAATAAAAATTTTTCTTGGTTGTTATTTGAATGTTTTATTTAATCTAATCTTTAATAAGACTAGAGGATTTTGCATGTTTTAAGGCTTGATAATTTTAAAAATTAGTTAAAATTTTACATAATTTATTATAAGTATTTTAATGTTTTGATTATTCGCAGAGTTAATGTTTCAAGGGTGTTTTTTATAAATTTATAACTTGCTAAAATATTTAATATGTTTTTTGCTAAAATCAATATATTAGATAGCTGATAGATCACCCTTGTATGAGTTTTAGGCAGGTGTTTATGGATTTAATTGATAATGAAAATTATAAAAAAATAGTATATATTAATAATCTTATTTTAAGGACTTTAAATGATATAGCAGCTATAAAAGAGACTGGCGAATTTACATCAAATGCTAAACTTTCATTTAATCTTATTGATTTCAATTTAAATGTTTTAAGTTATATTTCTTCTTTAAATTATTTTTATACTAGGCCTAGATTGAAGGTAAATTATTCTATAAAAAAAATTTTGTCTGGATTGATTTCTGATTTTAGTTTAATTATTAGTCCTATTCTTAGTATTACCCCAAGAGAGTTGATTGAAATGCCCCAGGCTCTTAATTTAAATCCTGAAGAGAGGTTTTTAATTATTAAAAAATTAGGCTATTTAATTGATTTGGCTAAAATTTTTAGCAAAAAAGATTCTAAAACGCTTGTTTTTCTTGAGGATATGTATCTCAAATTTATTGTTTTTTCTAAAAATATTATTGATTTTAGAAATTTTTCTAAGAATTTAAACCTTGAGAGTCCTTATTATAAATTCCAATTTGAACACCTTATTAAAGTGTTGGAGCTTTTAGAAGAAGGCGCTTTTATTTTAAGGGGCAAATATGAGATTAGTGGATCCCATGAATTTGGACTACATTCTCTTGCTTATCTTGAAGCTGGAAGAGCATTGGCTGCCATAGCCTCTCAAAAAGAATCTGCTGAAAAATTTTCAAGGTTTCATGGAGTTTGGTCTTCAAAGTTTAGTTCAGATTTAATTAAGGTAAAATAGATGAATTAAGGTGGGGGGAGGGAAGTAGTTATATTGAGTTTTAATGTAGAAGAGGGCACTATTAAGATCAAAAAATTAAAATTTTTTTTGATCTTAAGTTTGTTTTTATTATTTATAATTTTGATTGATTTCTTTATAAGATCTGCTATGAATGTATCTAATTTTTATGATTTTAAGAATTTTGAAAATAAATCTGATTGTAGAAATATAAGTTTAAGTAAAAATGTTTTTGTATCAAATAAGATTTTAAGTCTTAATTTCAGGGAATCTTGTTATTCTCTTTTAAGTGATAACCTAGTAAGTTATTCAGACTATTATTATGTGCTTTTAAATTCTAGCGAGTCTAGCAAGGATTATTCTGTTTTTTCTGTTAAAAACAATAAATTTTTATTTACACTCAAGCTAAAGGATTTTGTTTTTGTAATAAATAATTTAATTTTTACTTTAAATAATTTATATAAAACTTTGGAGGTTTATGATTCTAGCGGGAATAATATATTAATACTCAATTTTTTATCCTCAATTTTAAGTGTGGACTATAATAATGAGGTTTTGGTTTTGGGGCTTTCTAATGGTGAGATTTATATATATAAACAAGGTAAAATAATTTATATGGAAAATTTTTTAGAGAGAAAATTTCCAACATGTTTTGTTAAATTGAGTTCTGATAATAAATATTTGGTTTCATTAAAAGGCAATTCTGAGTATTTTTTAGAAATAATTGATTTAGAGAATAATTATAAAAAAATTTTAGAATTAAATAATTTAACTATTAATAGTTTTGAGACTTTTTTAAAAATAGATGATTATCATAATTTGTTTATTGAAGGCAAAAATTCATTTATGGTGATAAATATTAAAAATGGTAAAATATTTAAAGTTGAAAATAAAAATTCTATTTTAAGAACGTCATATGATTATTTTCAAAATGTTTATAGAGTATATTTTTATTCTGAGAGTGAAAAAATTATTAATATAAAAACTTATTCTGCAAATTCTTTTAAATTGTTTGATAATATTTTTATTAAAGATGAAATAAGCTCTTTTGTTGAATTTGGAAAGGGACTTTTGTATTTTAATAGTAATAATGATTTAAAATACTTGGGATTGGCGCAGTGATTTTAATTATTTTTATATTTTTCTTTAATATTTTAGATTTATATCCATTTTTGGAATTTAGAAATGATGAAAAGTTTGCTTTAGTTAAAGATTTTGGTGTGTTGGATAATAATAAATTGAATATTGGAGTAAGGTTAAGACCCTTGGAAAAGACCGTATCTGTTTTTTCCAATAATTATAAAATTTTATATTCAAAAAATAGTTTAAATAGGGATGGTAGTATTTTAATCGTTTTTGACGATGATTTAAAGTTGAATTTAGAGGTTTTTGGGAGCTTTTTTTATAAGCTTGGAAAGATTTTTTTAAAAGATGAAAAGAGTGTTATTGATTTAGTGGTTAATGATCCTAGTGCTAAAAAGATTATCAATCCTTTGTTTATTATCAAAAATAGAAACAATGTAGTTGCTGAGACAGTTTATACTTTAGGCGAGGTTTTTTTAAAAGGAAGGGGCGATGATGAAAGATTGGAATTATCAAAAAACGTAAATTTAAATATTGATTCTGGTCAATATAGTCTTTTGTTATATTTTCATGCCAAAAAAGCAGAATCTTTTGAAAATTCTCTTAAAGGAATTTATTATTTTGAAGCTATTTTGAATAATAAAAACATTTTTCGTTCAGATTTTCAAAATATTTTTTTGATTAATAATACACATACTTTAGCTCAAGATAAAAATTATGGATTAGATATTTTGAATATTAAAAAAGATGGTGGATGTTTTAAGATAAATGATCTTAATTTTATTAAGGGCAAGAATGAGCTTAAAATAAAATATGGCGATGTGTATGGAAATGAAAAAAAAATAATTTATAGGTTTAAATTAAATGAATAATAATGCTTTTCATTTTCCAGTACTTCTTGATGCAATTTGTAAGCTTATAGAAGATTTGCCTATAAAAGGTGATTTAATATACATTGATTCTACTCTTGGAGAAGGTGTTCATGCAAAAGCGATTCTTGAGAAATATGACTTTTTAAGTTTGGTTGGAATTGAAAGAGATCCTCAAATTTTAGAAAGAGCAAGGCAGTTTCTTCTTGTTTTTAAAAAGAGAATTAGATATTTTAATGATTGGTTTGATAATTTTTTTGTCAATTATCCTTTAAATGTCAAAGCCAATTTTATTTTAGTTGATCTTGGTATTTCTATGTTTCATTACAAGTGTAGTAAAAAAGGATTTTCTTTTCTTGAAGATGAACCTTTGGATATGAGACTTTGTTCTTCTTCTTGTAAAATTAGTGCAGCTGAGATTGTAAACACTTTTAGTAAATATGACCTTGAAGCTTTAATTTATAATTTAAGCAATGAGCATTATTCTAGAAGAATTTCTAAAGCTATTGTAGAATACAGAAAAATTAAAAAAATACAAACTACAAAAGAGTTGCAATCCATAATAAGCAAAGTTTATCCTTTTTCAAAAGTTAAAATAAATCCAGCTACAAAAACTTTTCAAGCGTTAAGAATTTATGTAAATGATGAGCTTGCTAGGCTTAAAAGGAGCTTGCCTTTTTGGATAGAAAATTTAGCCAAAGATGGAATTTTAGCTATTATTACGTTTCATTCAATAGAGGATCGTATTGTAAAAGATTTTTTTAAAAGCTTGAGTGGTGATTTGTATGCTAGGATTTCAAAAAAACCTATTATACCAAGTTTTGATGAGATTAAAAAAAACAAACCTTCAAGGAGTGCAAAGCTTAGATTTGTAAAAAAATTATGAATAACATAAGTAAGATTGAATTTAAAGTTTATTGTATTTTAATTTTGATACTAGCAGTTATATTATGTTTTAATATTTACTTAAATTTCAGATATGTTGTAAAGCTTAGAGAATTTAATCGTCTAGACAATGAACAGGAAAATATTATTGATGATAATTTAAGATTGCTAACAGTAATGTATGAACTTGAAAATATTGATAGAATAGAGAGTTTTTGTTTTGGAGAATTAAATTTGGAAAAAAAAGCTAATGAAGATATAAATATTTTTGTTGAGTAAAATATTTTAGAATGAGGTTTGGGTGCGCATAAAGATTAAGGATGTTTTAATCTCTTCTAAAGATGTAAAATTTGTTGGGAATATAAAAAATATTGAAAGAGTAGTATCTTTTTACTCCTTAGATAGTCGCGAAATAAAGGATGATAATATCAGCGGTAGTCTTTATTTTGCATATAAGGGAAATAAAGTAGATGGATTTTCTTTTGTTAAATATTTAATTGATTTAGGTGTTAAATGTTTTGTATGCTCAAAAAATCATGAATCTGAGTGTATTAAATATTTAAATGACAATGAGGGATTAGTTTTTTTGCTTACAAGCAATGTAATAAAACTTCTTCAAACTTTAGCATCTTTTTTAATTGAAAAAACAAGCTTTAAAAGAATTGCTATTACAGGTAGCAATGGTAAAACTACAACTAAAGAGATGCTTTATAGTATACTTTCAAAGAAATATAAAACTTACAAAACTTGGGGTAATTTAAATTCTGACATTGGGCTTCCTCTTAGTATTTTAAGAGTAGAGGGCAATGAAGAATATGCTGTTTTTGAAGTTGGAGTTAGCTATGTTGGAGAAATGGATCTTTTATCCCAAATTTTAAAGCCAGAAATTGTTATTATTACGAATATAAGCTGTGCACATATGCAAGCCTTCAAGGAGTTACAAGCTATTGCTTTTGAAAAGAGTAAAATAATTGGCAAAAACATTGAAATCTTTGTTGTAAATGAGATGAATGATTATTGTGTTTATCTTGAAAATAGAGCAAAAATTGCAAATCCAAATGTTAAAATTGTTTATTTTGATTATGAAAATCTTAGTATTAAATCATTTTCTTTTTTGGAAGGGAAATTTTCTTTTGATTTTGTTTACAAAGGGTTTGAATACTCTATTTTATTGCTGGGTCGACACAATATTTTTAATGCAATAGGGTGTATTAATTTAGCTTTATTTTTAGGAATGAGAGAAAAAGAAATAAGAGAAGGCCTTATTGAAACTACTTTTCAAAAGGGTAGAGCAGAAATTTTGACAAAAAATGGATATTTAATTTTAAATGATTCTTATAATGGCAATATGGGTTCTTTTATGGCCTTAAAAAATATGATTTTGGATCTTAATATCCAAAACAAAAAATTTATAGTTCTTGGTTCTTTTAAAGAGCTTGGGGAATTTGCATACAAAACTCACAAAGATTTAATTCAAGAGGCTGTTTCAATGAATTTTGATAAAATTTTTCTAATTGGCGAAGAATTTTTAGATGTTAGGGATTCTGAGAATTTGGTTGAAAAGTGTTTATATTATTTTAGCGAGTTTGATAGATTTATTGATTTTTTTGTAAAAAGCTTAGAACCTTCAGTTTTTATTGTCATTAAGGGCTCAAGGTTTAACAGGCTTGAGAGAATTTTAAATTATATTTAGATGATAATGGGGTTTTTATGTTTTATCTTTTAGGTTTGCGTTTGCTCAAATATATTACCTTTAGAATGGCTTATGCTACAATTTTTGCATTTTTACTTTCTTTAATTGTGGGTCCTTATATTATTTTAAGGTTAAAAAAATTAAGGGCCGATCAGATTTTAAGAGAAGATGGCCCTAAAAGGCATTTGAGTGAAAAAGTAGGAATTCCCACCATGGGAGGCATTCTTATTTTTTTTTGTGTTTTTATCTCTTTAGTATTTTGGAGTAACATTTTAAATGTTTATTTTTTGATTATGGTTTTTGTTATGTTTGGATTTGCTTTTTTGGGCTTTGTAGATGATTTTTTAAAAATTAAAAAGAAAACCTCAGATGGACTTAAAGCTAGATTTAAGATTTACGGACAAATAATATTTTCTTTTTTTTCTGTTGGTATTCTATATTATTTTGGTAGTGAGCATGTTAGCATAATCTATTTTCCTTTTATTAAGTCTTTTCAAATAGATTTGGGGGTATTTTACATTCCTTTTGGCATGTTTATTTTAATTTCTGCTTCTAATTCTTTTAATTTAACAGATGGGCTTGATGGTCTTGCAATTGGGTTGAGTATAGTTATAACAGGAGCTTTAATAATAATCGCGTATCTTACAAGCAGGGCTGATTTTGCAACTTATTTGCATATTCCAAATATTAAGGGTTCTGAAGAGCTTGTAATATTTCTTGGGGCATTGCTTGGAGGTAGTTTTGGATTTTTATGGTTTAATGCCTATCCTGCTAAAATTATGATGGGAGATACAGGTAGTCTGGCTCTGGGTGCCATTCTTGGAATGGCAGCTTTAATTTTAAAAAGTGAAATACTTTTTTCAATTCTTGCGGGTGTTTTTATTATTGAAACTATGTCTGTAATTATTCAAGTCCTTGTTTACAAAAAGACCAAAAAAAGAGTATTTAAAATGGCTCCACTTCACCATCATTTTGAAGAACTTGGGTGGTCTGAAATGCAAGTTGTTATTAGATTTTGGATAATAGGGTTAATATTTGCTATAATTGCTTTAAGCACGATAAAAATCAGATAATTTATTATGGTTGTAGAGATAAATTCACTTAGGACATGTTATTTGCTTGTTTTGCTGCTATTAGTAGCCTATGGCCTTGTAGTTTTTTATACTTCTTCCTTTTTCTTAAGCTTAGAGCTTACAGGTAATCCAAATTTTTTATTTTTTACAAGACTTAATTATCTTTTTTTAAGTTTTATAGTCTTTCTTATTTTTGAGAGGATTTCTTTAAATTTTTTAAAAAAATCGATATTTCCTGTATTGATTATGACTCTTTTTTTAATTATGGCAACTTTTTTATCTCCAAGTATTTCTGGAGCAAAGAGATGGATATTTTTTCAAGGTATTAGTATTCAACCCTCTGAGATTTTTAAAATATCTTTTACTATTTATCTTTCAGCTTATTTGAGTAAGTTTGATCCAAGAAAAAACAATAGTATTTCATACTGGATAAAGCCAATGTTGATTTTTGCAATTTTTTGGGTGTTAATAATTTTGCAAAACGATTATTCAACAGCTATTTATTTTGCCATTCTTTTTTTTATTGTTTTGTTTGTTTCTAATATGGCATTTAGCTATGTTTTTGCTATTATGATTACTTTTTTGCCAGTTTCTGCTATATTTTTGATGCTTGAACCCTATAGGGTTTCTAGAATTTTTGCCTTTCTCAATCCTTACGACGATCCTTCTGGAAAAGGTTACCAGATAATAGCATCTCTTAATGCTTTAAAAAGTGGGGGAATTTTAGGTAAAGGGCTGGGAATGGGAGAAGTAAAACTTGGAAAATTGCCAGAGGCCAATTCGGATTTTATTTTTTCAGTTCTTGGAGAAGAATTGGGATTTTTAGGCGTTTTGTTTGCCATAAGCTTATTTTTTTTGTTTTTTTACTTTGGTTATTTTATAGCTATTTATTCTAATAGTAAGTTTAAATTTTTTATTGCATTTATTTCAAGTCTTGCAATTTTTCTTCAAAGCATAATGAATATTTTAATTGCAATTGGTCTTTTGCCTCCCACCGGGATAAATTTGCCATTTTTTTCATCTGGGGGATCTTCTATTATTGTTACCATGGCACTCTCTGGTCTTATTTCAAATGTTTCAAAAAATTTAATTAATAATTGATTAGATTTTTCTAGTAGTGTAAATTGAATTAGGTTATGATTTTTGAGAGAAAATTTTTAATTAAGTATATATATTTCTTGACGTCTTTAATTTTTTTTGAAATAATGGTTATTATTTTTGCGTCTCCTTATTTTTTGATTAGGTATATTAGTATCAATAATGATATTTCTCTTTCTAAAGAAGATATAATCAAGATTTCAGGAATCAAGCCCAATACATATTATCATAATGCTGATGTTAGAATGTATGAGGAGAATCTTAAAAAAGATTTAAGGGTAAAGAATGTTAAGGTTGATCTTAAGTTTCCTAATAAAATTAATATTAAAATAGAGAAAAGAATACCCGTTGCTGTTGCTTTAGAAAACGTAAATGGTAATATTACTTATTATTGTATTGCATCAGATGGTGTAATTTTGGGGAAAAGTAAGCATTTGATTTATGATTTACCTATAATTAGCGGATTAGTTTTAAGTGACAATAATGTAGGAGATTTTCTAGAAGATAGAATGCTTAACGTTGTAAGAGGCCTTGATTATCTTAAAATAAATCAAAAATATTTGTATAATTTAATATCAGAGGTCAATTTTTTAAAATTGAATTTCTATGATTATAATGTAATTTTGTATATTAAAAGTATATATAATAAAATATTGATAACAGTTGATATGGATTTAATGAATGTGATGCATAAAGTGTTTCTTGCGGTTAATTTACTTAAAGGAAAACCCGGCGTTATAGATTTAAGAAGTGGTGATATCATTTTGTTAGGAGAAAGTTAGTGTCTAGGAATTTGATAGTAGGTTTAGATGTTGGAACTTCAAAAATTTGTACTGTTGTTGCTGAGGTAAATTTAAATGATCAATTAGAAATAGTTGGAATAGGCACTAGTATATCAAGAGGAGTTAGGAAGGGAGTTTTAATAAATATTGAAGCGGCTCTTGATTCAATATCTAATTCTATTGAGGCCGCAGAGCTTATTTCAGGATGTGATATTACATCGCTTTCAGTTTCTATGTCTGGAAGTAGTGTTGAGGGAACCAATTCACGCGGTGTTGTTGCAATAAATTCAAGAACAAGAGAAATTAACGAAGAAGATGTTGAAAGAGTAATCGAGGCAGCAAAGGCAATTGTTATTCCAATGGATAGAGAAATTCTTCATGTTATTCCTCAAGAATTTATTGTAGATGGAATACCTCATATAAAAAACCCAATAGATATGATGGGTATTCGTCTTGAAGGAGAGGTACACATTATTACGGGTTCTAGCTCTTCTAGTCAAAATTTAGTCAGATGTGTAAATCGAGCTGGTTTTGCTGTTGATGAGGTTGTTCTTGGAAGTCTAGCTTCATCTTATGCAACTCTTTCTAAAGAAGAGCGCGAGATGGGCGTTTTGTTTATTGATATGGGTAAAGGGACAACAGATATTATTCTTTATATTGATGGTTCTCCTTATTATACAGGTGTAATTCCTATTGGTGTTAATAGAGTGACTCTTGATATTGCGCAAGTTTGGAAGGTTCCTGAAGATGTTGCTGAAAATATTAAAATAACAGCTGGCATTGCTCATCCATCTATTCTTGAGAGTCAAATGGAAACTGTAATTATTCCAAATCTTGGAACTCGACCTCCTCAAGAGAAAAGTAGAAAAGAGTTGTCTGTAATAATTAATTCAAGACTGAGAGAAATTTTTGAAATGATGAGAGCGGAAATACTTAAGCGCGGACTTTATAATAAAATTAATGGTGGGATAGTTTTAACAGGTGGAGGAGCTTTATTTCCAGGTATTTCTAATTTAATAGAAGAGGTATTTAATCATCCTGCAAGAATAGGGTTACCAATGAGTATTAATGGAATTGGAGAAGAGCATATAGATCCCAAGTTTTCTTCAGCTCTTGGTCTGGTTCTTTATAAGCACGAGCAACAAAAATTCAATAAATTAAAGAAGGTAAGCAGTAAAGTTAAAAGGAAAAATAAAATATCTTCAAAGTTGAAAGGTTGGTTTTTGAAAGAATGGTTTTGACCAATCATGGAGGAAGTGTTAATGAAAGATTATAATATGATTGATAGCCATACAAGAAGATTTGATTCTACTACAAATCCTACAATTCTTAAGGTGATTGGTGCGGGCGGAGGAGGTAGTAATGCTGTTAATCGTATGATTGAATATGGGGTAAGAGATGTTGAATTTATTGTGGCTAATACTGATCTTCAGGCTCTCCAAACTTCTATTGCTCCCATAAAAATTGCTCTTGGAGCAAAAGTTACAGCAGGACTTGGTGCTGGGGGAAAGCCTGAGATTGGACAAGCTGCAGCAGAGGAAGATATAGATGTTATACGTAATCATCTTTCTGGTGCTGATATGGTGTTTATTACTGCTGGTATGGGGGGTGGGACAGGAACCGGAGCAGCTCCAGTTATTGCGCAAGTTGCAAAAGAGCTTGGTATTTTAACAGTTGGAGTTGTAACAAAGCCTTTTAAGTTTGAAGGCCCTAAGAAGCTGAGACTTGCTGAGCAAGGAATAAATAACTTAAGGAAATCTGTAGATACATTGATCATTATTCCAAATCAAAAGCTTTTAACTGTTGTTGACAAAAGGACCACTATTAAAGATGCTTTTAAGCGTGCAGATGATGTTCTTAGAATGGGTGTTCAAGGTATCGCAGGGCTTATTATTGAGCACGGGGAGGTTAATATTGATTTTGCTGATGTTAAAAGCATTATGCAAGGTCAAGGCGATGCTTTAATGGGAATAGGATATGGCAAGGGTGAAAACAGGGCTGTTGATGCCGCAACTTCTGCTATTAGTAATCCACTACTTGAAGAAGTTCGCATTGAAGGATCTAAGGGGCTTCTTGTTAATGTTACTGGTGGAGATGATTTTTCATTGCTCGAACTTGAAGAGATTATGGGAATAATCACGGTTAGTGTTGATGATGAGGCTACTGTAATATATGGGCATGCTATTAATTCAAATCTTGAAGATGAGATTTACGTTACAGTTGTTGCTACAGGTTTTGCATCTAAAAAACAAAAAGAAATTTCAAGTGCACCAGAAAATAATACCTTAAGCTCTAAAGAGTTTGATACTTTAATGTCAGGCAATCAAAATATTCCTTCTGGATCTTATGAACAACAAGATTCTTCTTTTGCGGCAAAATCCAAAAATGTTAATTATTTTGATGATGACATTGATGTTCCAACATTTCTTAGAAATTTAAATAAAAAAAGTAGCGATGATTAGATGAAAATTTTGTCGTTAATAATTCTTGTTAATTTATTTTTATCTTGCGGTAGTGAATCTAAGGAAAAATCAAATCTTGGGCTTAGATTAAGAGAATTGGAAATTTCAGGCGGCGGATCTGAATCTAAGATTGAAGTTTATAAAGAATTTATTGAAAAAGAAGATAAAAATATTTTAAAGATAGTTAATTCTATCGACAAGAAAGCTAGATTTTTTAATTTAATCGGTCTTGAATTTTTTAAGCTTGGTCAGTATGGACCTGCTATTGAATATTTTGCTAAGAATTTAGAAATCAATTCCAATAATTATTTATCTCACTTTTACATAGGTGTTGCTTCTTATAATTTAGCTAAAAATTTAAGAGTAAAGGATGAAGTTGAAAAATACATAATTCTTGCTGAAAATTCTTTTTTAAAATCACTTTCAATTAGAGATGATTTTAAAGATTCTCTTTTTGCTATTTCTAATATGTATGTATATGATCTTGACAAACAATTTGAAGCTAAAAATTATTTAAACAAACTTGATGATATGGGTGAGGACTATTTTGAGTTTTTCATGTTAAGGGGTGCAAATTATTATTCGCTAGGTGATCTTAGTAATGCTATATTGTTTTATGATAAAGCTAGTAAAAAGGCTTCAACTGAGGAGCAAAAAGAAAGTGTTTCTAGGATTATGAGTAATTTGAAGTAATTATTTATGATGAAATTGCTTTATATTGATAATTTAAAATTTTTAAAAGGTAAAGAAAAATTAAAACTTTTTAATAATTTTGATTTTAATGATGTTATTAGATTAACTCAAAAGGATATTGAGTATTATCTTCAAAAATCATTTAGAAGATTGTTTAAGTTGCCTGATCTGAAATTAATAGAATTGCAAGAAAAAGTTATTCGAAGGACAAAGGCCAAAGTTGCTATTTTAGAGTCTAAGTTTTATCCTAATAAGCTTAAAAGAATTTATGATCCTCCTTTTGCTATTTATTACAAAGGCAATTTGCCAAATTATTCTTCATTATCTTGGGCTGTTGTTGGTTCTAGAAAAATTAGTAAAACTCTTGCTGAGAGAACAAGGGAATTTTCTTCGCATCTTGCAAAAAATGGTGTTGAGATTGTTTCTGGATTTGCAATTGGAGCTGATATTGAGGCTCATATAGCAGCAATAAATGAGAATAAAAGAACATTTGCTGTTATCCCAACAGATATTGATAATATTTATCCTAAGCAAAATCGAAAATATATTTTTAAGCTTTTAGAACAAGGTGGAGGAATAATTACTGAGACTTTGCCATTTGATAAAATTCAAAATTATTTTTTTGCCAAAAGAAATAGGCTGGTCTCAGGCCTATCAGATGCTATTTTTATAACTTATGCGCCTTTAAAATCAGGAGCTTTAATTACAGCTGAACTTGGTCTTGACTTGGGGCTTGACATTTATGTTTATGATTTAGATTTTTGTGGTGATGGAGCTGTAAAATTACATGATTCTGGCGCGCAAGAGATAAAAACTGTTAAGGATCTTTATGCTTTATTAAATATTAAATATGTAGATTCCAATAATATTAAAGATAATTCTAAAGAGTATTGTGATTATAAAAATGTATCTGATTTTCTTATTAAAGAACTTTTAAAAGAGGTATATAAATAGGGGGTAATATGGACTTTAAAGGAACCACAGTTATTGCAATAAAAAAAAATGGTAAGACTGTGGTGGCAGCAGATGGACAAGTAACTTTTGGACATACTGTTTTAAAGAGTAATGCTATTAAAATACGAAAATTGCTTAATGGAAGGATTTTGGCAGGATTTGCAGGCTCAACGTCTGATGCAATTACTCTTTTTGAAAAATTTGAAGAAAAAATCAAGGCAAAAGGTGATGGTTTGATTGACATTAAAAGGGCAGCTGTAGAGCTTGCAAAAGATTGGCGTTCTGACAAAATACTTCATAAGCTTGAGGCTATGATGCTTGTTGCTGATTCTAACAATATTCTTTTGATTTCTGGCACCGGTGATGTTGTTGAGCCTGAAGAGGATGTTATTTCGATTGGTAGTGGTGGCAATTATGCATATTCAGCGGCCCTTGCTTACATGGAGAACAAAAAATTAAGTGCTTTTGAGGTTGCACTTAGATCTTTAAAAATAGCAGCAAGAGTGTGTATATATACTAATTCTAACATTGTGCTTGAGGAGATTGAAAATGAATAAATTAGAAGAGCACTATATAGTTCCCAAAGACGTAGTTACAGAGCTTGATAAATATATAATAGGTCAAGACGAAGCTAAAAAATTAGTATCAATTGCTCTTGTTAATAGATATATAAGGTCTAGGCTTCCAAAAGAAATAAAAGATGAGGTAATGCCCAAAAACATTATTATGATTGGGTCAACTGGCATTGGGAAGACCGAGATTGCAAGAAGACTTTCTAAATTAATTAAAGCTCCTTTTATTAAAGTTGAAGCTACAAAATATACTGAGGTTGGCTATGTTGGTCGTGATGTTGAATCTATGGTTAGAGATTTAATGGGCATTGCAGTTAATATGGTAAAAGAAGAGATGTATAGCGCTGTAAGAGATGATGCTTTGGTAAGAACAGAGGAGAGGATAGTTGAGAGTCTTTTTAAGGGATCTGGCAATTCTGAGAATATGGATCCAAATGAAATAAAGGCAGAAGAAAAGGTAAAAGAGAAGCTTAGAAAAAAGCTTAGAGCAGGCGAGCTTGATAATACTACTATTGAAATACAAATTTCTAGTAAAATGCCATTTTCTACAATAGAAATATTTACAGGTGGTAATTTTGAAGAGATTGATATGGGAATTGGTGGTTTGTTGGGTAATATATTTGATAGAAAAAAGAAAAGAGAATTGAAGATTAAAAAGGCAAAAGAAATAATATTAGCAGAAGAGCTTGAGAAATTGGTTGATCATGAGAACATTTCAGATATTGCAAAATCTAAAGTTGAAAATATGGGAATTATTTTTATTGATGAGATAGATAAAATAGCTGCTAAGAATAGGAGTGGTAATGATGTGTCTAGAGAAGGTGTTCAAAGAGATATTTTGCCAATTATTGAAGGTTCTAAAGTTAATACAAAATATGGAATAGTTGATACTTCTCATATTTTATTTATTGCAGCAGGAGCATTTAATTTGGCTAAACCCTCTGATTTAATACCCGAGCTTCAAGGAAGATTCCCGATTAAGGTTGAACTTAAGAGTCTAAGCATAGACGATTTGAAAAAAATTTTAAAACAAACAAAAAATTCTTTAATAAAACAATATGTTGCGATGTTTAAGGTTTATAATTTAGATTTAAAGTTTAGCGAAGAGGCTATAGATAGAATTGCAGAGCTTACTTTTAATATGAATCTTGAGAATGAAAATCTTGGTGCCAGAAGACTTCACGGTGTTATGGAAAGAGTGCTTGCAGATCTTTTTTTTGAAGTGCCTGGTAGTAAGTTGAAAAAATTTGAAATAAATTTGGACTATGTTAATAAAAAAATACAAATTAACGAACAAAAAGATTTAAATTATTATATAATTTAGTTAAAAGCAATTTTAAACAGAGGGGGGTTTTAGTTTGAATGATTTTGAAAGGTCTTTAGATTTTTCACATAAGTATTTAGATGTTCTAAGTTTAAGGCAAAGTGTTATTTCTGACAATATAGCAAATGTAGATACTCCAAATTTCAAAAGAAGTAAAATTTCTTTTGAGTCAGAGTTTGAAAAGGCTTTTTTAAATAAAGATAAAAACGATCTAAACTTAATTAAATCTAGTGACAAGCACCTGTCTGGGTTTAAAAATCTAAAGTATTCAGATGTCAAGCCCCACAGAGTTCTTGACCATTTTTCAACTATGAATAATAATGGCAATAATGTTGATATTGATTCTGAGATTAAGGCACTTGTACAAAATCAAATGATGTATCATCTTATGACCAATGTTCAAGCGCATTATTTTAAAAGTATAAATATTGTATTAAAATAAATTAATATCTTAAGGAATGTAAAATGGGATTGTTTTCAAGCATTAATGTAGCTTCAACGGGATTAACTGCACAAAGGTTGAGGATTGATGTTATTTCTAATAATATTGCAAATGTTTCTACTTCTAGAACTCCTGATGGTGGACCTTATAGAAGGCAAAGGATTATTTTTGCACCAAGGGTTAATAATCCTTATTGGAAAGGGCCTTTTATTCCAGATTATCTTGATAATGGTATTGGTCAAGGAGTTAGGGTTGCTAGCATTGAAAAAGACAAATCTCCATTAAAGTTGAAGTATGATCCAACTCATCCTGATTCAATAAGTTCTGGGGATAAAAAAGGTTATGTAGAACTTCCCAATGTTAATTTAGTTGAAGAAATGGTAGATATGATTTCAGCTTCTCGTGCTTATGAGGCAAATTCTACTGTCATCAATAGTAGCAAGTCTATGTTTAGAAGTGCATTAGCTATACTTCAAGGCTAAAGGAGAGATTATTGGTGAGAACAGATGCTTTTTTTAAAGAGAATAATGTCAATTTGGTTAAAAAAAATTCTTTGCATTTTGATGTGAATCTTTTTAGTTCTAAAAGTGATGCCAAAGACAATGATATTAAAACTTTTAAGGATGTTTTAATAAATTCGATTACTGATGCCAACAAAAGCCAATTAAATGTTTCTAAAGTTATAGAACAAGCTGTTCTTAGGCCTAGTAGCATTGATGTTCATGATGTTGTAATAGCGATGTCTAGGGCGAATATGAATTTAAGCATTTTTAAGGCCGTTGTTGAGAGAGGTGTGAAGGCTTATCAAGATATAATCAATATTCGTTAAGGAGCCATAAGATTTTGAGCAATTTTTTTACTAAATTTTTTGTTTCAGCAAAAGGAATCTTCAAAAAAGCTAGTACGGTTCAGAAAATAGCCTTAGGATTGATTATTTTTTTTGTGATTCTTGCGCTTGTTTTTTTAATAGGGTTTTCTACTAAAAGACAAAGTATTGCTCTTTTTGGAGTTGAAGTTAAAGATCAATATCTCTTAGATAGAATATCGCAAAGACTTGACAGGGAAAATGTTAATTATTTTTTGAGTTCCGATGGAAGAATTTATTTAGATGATGAAAAGCTTGCAAAAAAAATGAGAGCAATTCTTGTCAGAGAAGAACTTGTGCCTGTTCATATGGATCCATGGGCTTTGTTTGATATTGATAGGTGGACCATTACTGATTTTGAAAGAAGCATTAATCTTAGAAGATCTATTACAAGAGCGGTTGAACAGCATATTGTAGCTTTAGATGATGTTGATGCTGTTAGTGTGAATCTTGTTATGCCTGAGAAAGCTCTTTTTAAAGAGTCTCAAGAGCCTGTTAAGGCATCTGTTAGAATTACCCCAAGGCCTGGTTCTGATATTATTACCAATAGAAAAAAAATTGAAGGACTTGTTAAGCTTATTCAGTATGCTATTGAGGGTCTTGAATCTGATAATATTGCTATTGTTGATAATAGCGGATCAATTTTAAATGATTTTTCTAATTTAGATGGAATAGATAGAATAGACTTGGCAGAAAAAGAACGCAAGTTAAAGCTTAAGTATGAAGCTATGCTTAGGGGTGAAATCGACTCTGCATTAAGCAAGGTTTTGTCAGTTGATAGATTTATGATAGCAAGAGTAAATGTAAAACTTGATACTTCAAAAGAAACTACAGAGTCTAAAGAGTATGCTCCTATTGAGCTTCAATCCCAAGATCCAAAAGCCTCTTATAATACCAGAAAAGTAAGCGATTCAACTATTATATCTTCTCAAACTCAAAAAAAAGAATATCAGGGGCAAGGATATAGTCCTTGGGGACCCCCTGGGCAGGAAGGCAATACTCCTCCTGAATATCAAGATTTAAGTGATATTACTGGTAAATATAATGAGTCTCAAGAGATCAAAAATGTTGCTTTGAATGAAAAAAAATCTACAAGCGAAAAAGAGCCCGCTAGGATTGTAGGCGTTTCTCTTGGTATTTTCGTGGATGGCATTTGGAATTTCGTGTACGATGAGAAGGGAGATTTCGTAATAGAAAATGGAATGAGAAAAAGAGAATATAAGCCTATGGCATTAGAAGAAATAAAAAATATTGAAGATGTTTTGCAAAGTTCTTTTGAATATAAGCCAGAAAGAGGTGATTCAATAACGGTTAGAAATATATCTTTTGATCGTATGAATGAATTTAGAGAAATAGATGAAAATTATTTTGCAAGTGAAAGGTTTAAATATTTTTTATTTATTGCAAGTATAGTATTTTCATTATTAATTTTAGTATTTACGGTATTTTTTACTATTTCTAGAGAGCTTGAAAGACGAAGACGTCTTAGAGAAGAGGAATTGGCAAAGCAAGCACATTTGAGACGTCAACAAGCCTTGATGGATGGTGGTGATGATATTGGCGTTGATGATGTTGTTGGTGGGATTAGAGAAGGCGATGAGCTTCAAAGCAATGCTGAGCTTTTGGCTAGAGAAAAGCCAGAAGATGTTGCTAAGCTTATAAGAACATGGCTTTTGAAAAACGCTTAAAAAGGTAGTAATTGATATGGAAGAAAAAAAAGAAAAGGAGATTTTAGATGTTTCTGCTTTAACAGGTAAGCAAAAGGCTGCTATTTTGTTGGTTTCAATAGGTTCTGAAATTTCTTCTAAAGTGTTTAAGTATCTTTCTCAAGAAGAGATAGAGTCTTTGACATTTGAGATAGCAAAGCTTGAGACAATTACTTCTGAGCTTAAAGACAATGTTCTTTTAGAGTTTAAAGAATTGATGATGGCTCAAGAATTTATTCAAAAGGGTGGAATTGATTATGCAAGAGAGCTTCTTGAAAAATCTCTTGGAACTCAAAAAGCAGTTGATATTATTAATAATTTGGGTTCTGCGTTACAATCTAGACCTTTTGAATTTGTAAGAAGAGCAGATCCTGCAAATATTTTAAACTTTATTCAACAAGAACATCCTCAAACAATTGCTTTAATTCTTTCATATCTTGATCCTCAAAAGGCTTCTTTTATTCTCTCTAGTTTGCCCACGGAGGTACAAACCAATGTTGCAAGAAGAATTGCATTAATGGATAGAACTTCTCCTGAGGTTGTAAGAGAGGTTGAGAGAGTTCTTGAGAAAAAACTAGCTTCTCTTTCTTCAGAAGATTATACATCAGCAGGAGGAGTTGACAATGTTGTTGAGATAATTAATATGGCTGATAGAAAGACGGAAAAGTTTATTATTGAATCTCTTGAAGAAGAAGATCCAGAGCTTGCAGAAGAGATTAAGAAGAAGATGTTTGTATTTGAGGACATAGTTTTGCTTGATGATAGATCTATACAAAGGGTTTTAAGAGAAATAGATGGTCAAGAGTTGGCAAAAGCTTTAAAATCTGTGGATATTCCTGTCCAAGAAAAAATTTTCAAAAACATGTCAAAAAGAGCAGCTTCGATGCTTAAGGAGGACATGGAATTTTTGGGACCTACTAGGCGAAAAGACGTTGAGGAATCGCAGCAAAAAATTGTTTCTCTTATTAGAAAATTAGAAGAACAGGGAGAAATAGTTATTTCAAGAGGTGGTGAAGAAGATGTGCTTGTCTGATAAAGGAGTTTTGTTTGCCTAAGGTTTTATATAAATCATCAGAAGTTGATAATTTAGTAAAGTTTGAGTTTATTGAGATAGCAAAGCCTGTTTTTGAATCTTTGGAAATCAAGGAGAAGGAAGGCAAGGTTTACAATATAGATAGTCAAATCGCTAATCTTAAAGAAGAGTTACAACTTTTAAGAGATGAAAAAATACGACTTGAGGAAGAACTTGCTAAAAGGCAAGAACTTTCCAAAGAGGAAGTTCAAATTGAATCTAAGAGGCTTATTGAAGAGGCTAAGGCAAAGGCCAATGAAGTATTAGAGGCAGCCAAGCAAGAAGCAGATCTTTTGCAAAGAGAAGCTATTTATAAGAAAGAATCTATTGAGGTTGAATCTAATGCTGAGATTGAAAGATTAGCAAAAGAGTATGAGGAAAAATTAAAAACAGATCTTGAGATAGCAACGGCTAAAGGAAGAGAAGAAGGATATAGAAAAGGTTATGAAAGTGGTTTTGAAGATTTTGACAAAGTTATGAGAAAATTGCACTCTATAATGGCATCTCTGATCGCTGAAAGGAAAGGTATTCTTGAATCTTCGAGTGCTCAAATAGTAAGTCTTGTTATGCAAATTGCAATTAAGGTTATTAAGAGAATTACAGATTCTCAAAAAGATATTGTCTTGGAAAATGTTAATGAAGTTTTAAAAAGGGTAAAAGATAAAACTCAGATTACCATCCGTGTAAATCTTGATGATTTAGATATTGTTAGACATAAAAAGAGTGATTTTATTTCTAGATTTGATGTTATAGAAAATTTAGAGATCATAGAAGATCCCAACATAGGCAAAGGTGGTTGTATAATTGAAACTAATTTTGGAGAGATTGATGCGCGCATTTCTTCTCAACTTGATAAAATAGAGGAAAAGTTTAAAAATTTTTCGTTATTAAGTTAAGTATCTAAAGGAATTTTAGTGAGCAATTTTTTTGAAAATTATTTAAGACAAGTAGATGACATTGAAACTGTTTCTTTTGTTGGCAGGGTGCAAAAAATAAAAGGTCTTTTGGTTGAAAGTTTGGGACCCCAGTGTGCTATTGGGGATTTGTGTTTAATTGATCAAAGAAATGATAAAAAGGTATGTGCTGAGGTTTTAGGATTTAATGGTCCTTATGTTAGCCTTATGCCCTATGAAGGATTTAGTGGGATTGAAGTTGGAAATAAAGTCTATTCTTTAAATAAAGGGGTAGAAATAAATCTTAGTGATGAGCTTTTAGGAAGAGTTATTGATTCTCTTGGCAGGCCCATTGATAATAAAGGGTCATTTTTGAATAATAGCTATAAAGAGTTAATTTTTGAAAAAATTAATCCAATTAGTAGGAGTATTTTTGAAGAGCAAATATTAACAGGAGTTAAAGTTCTTGACGGGTTTTTGCCAGTCGCAAAAGGGCAAAGAGTTGGTATTTTTTCTGGTTCTGGGGTTGGTAAATCTACTTTGCTTGGCATGATTGCAAAAAATTCTAATGCAGACGTAAATGTTATTGCTTTTATTGGAGAAAGGGGTCGAGAGCTTAATGAGTTTATTGAATATGAACTTGGTGAAGAGCGTTTAAAAAAAAGCGTTTTAGTTGTTTCAACTTCTGATGAATCGCCCATATCAAGGTATAAGGGAGCTTACGTTGCTACCATGATAGCGGAATACTTTAGGGAGCAAGGTAAAGATGTAGTTTTGCTTTTTGATTCTATTACTAGATTTGCAAATGCTAAAAGAGAGTTGTCTCTTTCTTTAGGAGAGCCTCCGGTAGCTAAAGGTTATCCACCTTCTGTTTTTGTTGAAATTCCAATTTTACTTGAGAGATTGGGTTTTAATGGTAATGGAGGAAGTGTTACCGGCTTTTATACTGTTCTTGTAGAGGGGGATGATTTTACAGAGCCTGTAGCTGATAATATTAAGGCTGTTTTGGATGGTCATATTATTTTAGACAGAGATTTGTTTGACAGAGGAATTTATCCCTCAATAAATGTTTTAAGTTCAACTTCAAGGTCTATTCATAGAATAATGAGCGCAGAAAAACAAAAATTAATTTTGAAAGCTAGAAATTTGTTGTCTCTTTATAAAGATTATGAAGATCTTATTAGAACGGGGATTTATATTAAAGGATCCAATAAGGATGTTGATTTTGCAATTTCCAAGTATCCTAAGATTATTGATTTTATTTCTCAAGGAATAAATGAAACATTTGATTTTGAAAATTTAGAAGATGAAATAAAGGAAATACTATCTTGAATGATTTAAACTTTAGAAGACAAAAGCTTAATAGAATATTGACTATTAGAGCTTACTTTAGAAAGCTAAGCGAGAGAGACTTAATGAATATAAATAAGAAAATTTCAAAAATAAATCAGTTTTCAGATGGAATTCCTAATCTTTTAAAAAATTCAAATAACTTTAATGATCTTTACATAAGAGGCTATATAGACTGTTTAAATTATAAAAAAATCCAAAATTTTAAAATTCTTAAAGAGCTTAGAAAGTATTATAACGAGTGTTATGATATTTATGTGGATAAATATAGACAAGAAAAAAAGATTAAGATATTAATAAAAACTTTAAATAATTCTATAATTAAAAGTAAAGAAAAAAAGGAAAGCTTATTGCTAGATGAGTATGTAAATTATAAAGTTTGTCAAAATTTAAGGGATGAAAGTGAATAATTTGTTATCGTTCTTTTTTAGGGCATTTTTTTTGTTATTTTTGATTGTTATTTTATTTTTCTTTGTATTATTATTTGTTGATTTTCTTGGAATGTATAATACTAAGAGATATTTCCCCGAATTTGTAAGAACTAAAATTTTAGGAGAAACTTCTCTGGTCTTTGATCATAATTCTAATATAATTCTTGATGAAGCTAGACTTGTAAAGGAAAGAGAAGCTATAGATATTAAGAATCAGCAAATTGAAAAGCTTAAAGAAGATCTAAAGTTAAAAGAAGATAGCCTAAATAAGCTTGAATTTGAGCTTAAGCAAAAGCAGAAAGATTTAGATTTAAAACAAAAGGTAATAGATGACATTATAAATAAATATAATGATGAGGAAGCAAATATTTTGCAAACAGCTATATATTTAATGAATATGCCGCCAGAAGATGCTGTTAAGCGGCTTGAGGATTTAAATCCCGAGCTTGCAATATCTTATATGCGGAAAATTGAAGAGCTTTCCAAAAAAGAGGGTCGTTTATCAATTATTCCTTATTGGTTGTCTCTTATGGATTCTAAAAAAGCTGCTATATTGATTAGAAAAATGTCTGTTAGTTCATTGGAGTAGTGTTTATATGAGTAATTTATTAAATTTAGGTAAAGCTTATGGTAACAAATTAAACCTTTTGAATACAATTAAAGGGTTAAATTTAAATGTTTCTAAAATGGAATCTAGAGAAAATGCGAGCTCTTTTTTAAATATTATGTCTTCTGAATCTAAAAAATTAGCTAAAGCAAAATTTATGATATTTGATTTTTTAAATTTTTTTAAAGACAATGGACTTATTGCTAAAAATTTTAAAAAATTACCTTTAGATAAATCCCTTTTTTTAAAAAAACTTGAAAATGAGGCTTTTGTTTCCGATTTAAAATCCTTGATTGCTAGAATGAATGTTTTTATAGATTTTGAAGGTTTAAATAGTATTAAAGAAAGCTTATCATCTAATTTTGATTTTCTCGGTAAAGAGAAATTTTTTGAAAAAATTGAAGGACTTTGTTTTGCTTTTAATGATTTGAGTTCTTTTTTGGGTTTTGATTTTTTAACGGCTTTGATTGATGATTATTATAATCAGATGAGCTTAAATGATGAAAGGGAAGAAAAGAATGTTATTAACATTGATGTGAAAAATTTTAAAAAGAATAATGGTGATCATAATGATTTTGTTTTTTCAAAGTTTAGATTGAATGCAATTGATGGTCAAAATTTTGTTGATAGGTATAAAGTTAAAGAAATATCAAATGATTCTTTAAAAGGCTTTGTTGAAGAATTTGCTAATTATAATATAAAAAACTCTAAAGAGTTTGAAGGTTTTGATTTTGTCAGCAGTTTAAAGCCTGAGTGGAATCTTAAGATTAATAAAAATATTGTGGATAAAGCTAAAGTTGTGTTAAAATCGAATAATACAGGAGAGATTAAGTTGGTTTTAAAGCCCAAAGAGCTTGGTAGTATACGAATTAATTTAAACCTTGATTCGAATAATAATTTATTGGGAAAGATTGTAGTGGATAATCAAAATGTTAAAATGCTTTTCGACCAAAATATGCATTCATTAAATAAAATGCTTGGTGAGAGTGGTTTTAATGCCAGCTTAAATCTTTTTCTTGCAGGTGAAAATTTAAATTCTTTTTCTAAAGATTTTAAAGACGGACCCAAGGATCAAAATTTTAATTTTGGTTATAATAAATTTTTTCAAATTGAAGAAGAAGTTGAATTTTCTTATGATGTAGATAAAAATGTTAATTTAATTGTTTAGAGGGTGGAGTTAAATGAATAAAATGAACGGTGTTGAAAGTATTTATAATTTAAATGTTAGCAGTAAAATTAAAAAAAAAACAGATTTGAATGTTGCGAATATATCTAATAAGGTTAATCTTGGCAAGGATGATTTTTTAAAGCTGCTCATTACTCAACTTAGGTATCAAGATCCTACAAATCCAATGAAGGATAAAGAGTTTATTGCTCAAATGGCGCAATTTTCGGCTCTTGAGCAAATGACCAATATGAGTAAGTCATTTGAAAAACTTTCATCTTCTTTGGAAATAAGAAAAGATTTAGATTTATTAGGTAAAGTAATTAAATTTCAACATGGTGATGGGGAGATTGTTGAAGGTCGTGTTACAAACATTAAGACGGGTGCAATACCCCAAGTTATGGTTAATGGTAATTATTATGTATATAAAAACATATTATCGGTAGGTTTGGAGGAGTAATTATATGATGAGGTCTTTATATTCTGGTGTTTCTGGGCTTCAGAACCATCAAACAAGAATGGATGTTGTTGGTAACAATATTGCTAATGTAAATACAATTGGCTTTAAAAAGGGAAGAGTAAATTTTCAGGATATGATATCACAGTCTATTTCTGGAGCTTCTCGTCCTACTGATGCTCGTGGTGGTACTAATCCTAAGCAAGTTGGATTAGGTATGAATGTTGCCTCAATTGACACTATTCACACCCAAGGGGCTTTTCAAAGTACTCAAAAAGCATCTGATCTTGGGGTTAGTGGTAATGGATTTTTTATTTTAAAAGAAGGTAAAAATTTGTTTTATACAAGAGCCGGTGCTTTTGATGTGGACTCTGATCGACATCTTGTAAATCCTGCAAATGGAATGCGAATTCAAGGCTGGATGGCAAGAGATTTAGAAGGTGAAAAGGTTATCAATACAGCTTCTGATGTTGAAGATCTGATTATTCCTATTGGAGATAAAGAGGGAGCAAAGTCTACTACAAACGTTACTTTTGCTTGTAATCTTGATAAGAGATTGCCCTTAATTCAAGAAGGTGCAAGTCCTGCAGATATTGCACGTGGAACTTGGGTTGTCAATAAGTCATTGTATGATAGTTTTGGAAATGTTAGTGTTCTGGAGCTTAGAGTTGTAAAAGATTTAAATACACCTAATTTATGGAATGCAACAGTGTTAATAAATGGTGAGCAAAATTCAAATTTTACACTTGGGTTTGACAATGAAGGAGCATTAGCGTCTTTAAATGGTCAGCCAGGCCAAAAAGGAGATATTCTTCAAATTCCTATAACATTTAATGTTTTAGGCGCAAATGTAGGTGAAGTTGGTGAGCAGCAAACTGTAAATTTGAAATTGGGAACAGTTGGAAGTTACACTGATTCAATCACTCAGTTTGCTGATTCTAGTAGCACAAAGGCTATTATTCAAGATGGATATGGTATGGGATATATGGAAAATTATGAAATTGATCAAAATGGTGTTATAGTTGGCATTTATTCAAATGGTATAAGGCGAGATCTTGGCAAAATTGCTCTTGCTTCTTTTATGAATCCCGGAGGACTTGCAAAATCAGGAGATACTAATTTTGTAGAAACAAGCAATTCAGGTCAAGTTAGAATAGGCGAAACTGGACTTGCTGGACTTGGTGATATTAGATCTGGTGTTTTAGAAATGGCTAATGTTGATCTTGCAGAGCAGTTTACAGATATGATAGTGACCCAAAGAGGATTTCAAGCAAACGCTAAAACTATTACTACTTCTGATCAATTGTTGCAAGAACTTGTAAGATTGAAAAATTAATCTAAGATTGTTTTTTGGCATATGATTTTTGTAACTAAGCTTAATGGTGATGGATATTATTTAAATCCTTGTCATATTGAAAGTATTGAAGCTAATCCTGATACTACAATTCTTCTTATGAACGGTAAGAAGTTAATTGTGAAAGAAAAAGTTGAAGAGGTGGTAAATAGGATTAAGTTGTATAGGAAAGAAGTTGCTTCTTTTGAAAAAATTTTAGGAGAAGAAAATGGGGGCGTTGAATTATGAATTTAGCTAGTATAATTGGCTGGGGAGTTGGATTTGGAGCTATTTTAATTTCTATGGCATTTACCCCCACAGGGCTTGGTGTTTTTTGGGATTTAAGCTCTGTTTTTATTACTGTTGTTGGATCTTTTTCTGCTCTTATGGCTTCTTCAGAAGTTATTGCTGTAAAAAAAATTCCAACGTATTTGGGATTTTTCTTTAGAAGAAATTCATATGCTAAGATTTCTATTATAAAAATATTAGTAGAGCTTTCAGAAAAGGCTAGAAAAGAAGGTCTTTTATCTCTTGATGATGAGCTTGAACAAATTAATGATCCATTTTTTAAATCAGGAATGAGGCTTGTTGTTGATGGCGCAGATCCTGAGGTAATTAGAACTATGCTTTATCTAGAGCTTGATCAAATGCAAGAAAGGCATAAGGTTGGTTCAGATCTTTTTAAAACTTGGGCAAAGCTTGCTCCAGCTTTTGGCATGACGGGTACCCTTATTGGGCTTGTAGCTCTTCTTGGTAATCTAGAGGATAAGTCTGCGCTTGGTTCTTCTATGGCTGTTGCTCTTATTACAACTCTTTATGGAACTATAATGGCAAATTTAATGTTTACTCCTGTTCAACTTAAGTTGGAGAAAATTGATTCTGAGGAAGCTGCAGTAAGGACAATGATAATTGAGGGTGTTTTATCAATTCAGTCTGGAGATAATCCTAGAATTTTAGAGCAAAAATTAATGACGTTTTTAACCCCCAAAGATCGAAGTCAGCTTAGTAGCAGCATTGGGGGTGAATAATGGCTTTGCGAATTAAAAAGCCCTCAAAATGTGATGATGGAGCTCCAGATTATATGTTAACTTATGGAGACATGGTTACTTTACTGCTTGTATTTTTTGTTACAATGTTTTCATTAAATGATATTATTTTTCAAGAAAATGTGATAAGGATAATGTCTGCTTCTTTCACAGGAGCGGGATTTTTTAAGGGTGGTAAAACCTTGGATTTTAGTAAATTATCTTATTTGAGTAATAGTTTTATGTCTCTACCTTCTACTGTGCGCAATAAACAAGCATCTCAGACTGCTAAAAATAAATCTATGATTGAATTTATTGAAAAGATTCAGTCTAAAAATATTGTAGTTAGACAAGAAGAAAGAGGTATTGTGATATCTCTTGCAGCAGATGCATTTTTTGATTCTGCTAGTGCAGATGTTAAGCTTGAAGAGAATAGAGATTCCATTCAAAAAATAGCATCTTTTATTGGTGTTTTAAGTTCTAGAGGCTATAATTTTAAAATAGAAGGGCATACAGACAATATTGATACTGATGTAAATGGACCTTGGAAAAGCAATTGGGAGCTTTCGGCTGCTAGATCTGTTAATATGCTAGAACATATTTTGAACTATTTAGATCAATCTGATGTTAAAAGCATTGAAAATAAGTTTGAGGTATCTGGTTTTGGTGGAAGCAGGCCTATTGCAACAGATGATACTCCTGAGGGCAGAGCCTATAATAGAAGAATTGATATATTAATTACTACTGATGCATCTTTAAGCTTTCCTAAAGAAATTAAGCAGTAAGTAATTTTTTTAGCTGTAAAGAGGAAATTAATAGGAGGAATTTTATTATGCCTAATAAAGACGATGAAAATTTAGATATGGGGGATTCCAATGTTAGTAGAAAAGGTGGTTTATTGCCCGATATTATAATAAAAATTTTACAGATACTTGCAATAGGAATATTTACTGTTGCAATAATGATAATTGTTTCGTATTTTGTGTCTAAAATGGTGGTAAGTCAAAGTGGAGCTCCTAGCGATTTTCCAGTTTTTTCTAATGAATACTTAGGAAAGCCACCTATGCTTATATGGTATGAAAGTATAGATGAGATTAGAGGTAATACTTTAGATGTTCCTCCAAAAACTTTTGTTGTAAAGCTTGCTTTAGGGTATGCAGAGAATAATGTTAATATTCTCAATGAGCTTGGAAGGCAAAAAGTGCGCTTAAAAGATATTATTAGAGAATATTTTAGCCAAAGAACTGGCCAAGAAATAAAGAATGAAAGTCAAATAAAAGCAGAAATTAAGGCAAGAATTAATAGTATTCTTAGAAATGGAGAAATAAAAGAAATCGCATTAACCCAAATTGATATTTTTGATATGTAATAAATTTAAAGGAATTTTAAATGGCAAATAATCCAGGAGCTTTATCTCAAGATGATATAGATAGTCTTTTAGAGTCTATTAACTCGTCTGAAAGTTTATCCTTAGACGAATCCCTTTCTAATGTTATATCTAGTCCAACAGGCAAAAAGCAAAAAGTTAAGGTTTATGACTTTAAAAGGCCAGATAAATTTTCAAAAGAGCAGGTTAGAACGGTTTCAAGTTTTCATGAGGCATTTGCCAGGTATACTACAACCTCACTTTCTGCTTTGTTGAGAAAAATGGTTCATGTTCATGTAGCCTCAGTTGACCAATTAACCTATGAAGAGTTTATTAGGTCAATACCCAACCCTACAACTTTAGCAATAATAAATATGGACCCTCTTAAGGGATCTGCTATTTTTGAAGTTGATCCAACTATAGCATTTGCTATAGTAGATAGGCTTTTTGGGGGAGATGGGGATACGATTAAAGATAAAAGCAGAGATTTAACAGAAATTGAGCAGTCTGTTATGGAAAGTGTTATTATTCGTATACTTGCCAATATGAGAGAGGCTTGGTCTCAAGTGGTTGATTTAAGACCAAGATTTGGGCATATTGAGGTCAATCCACAGTTTGCTCAAATAGTTCCTCCTACAGAAATGATTATTTTAGTAACTCTTGAGGTTAAAATAGGAAAAGTAGAAGGACTTATGAATTTTTGTTTGCCTTATATTACTATAGAACCTATTGTTTCTAAATTATCAACAAGATATTGGCATTCTTTGATTGGGGTTGGAACTACTAGCGAGAATCTTGATGCTTTGCGTGAAAAGTTGGAAAATACAGCAATGCCTTTGGTAGCAGAAATAGGGGAGGTTAAACTTAAAGTAAGAGAAATTTTATCGCTTGACAAAGGCGATGTTTTAAATCTTGAATCTTCTCTAATAAATAAAGATTTGACTTTAAAAGTTGGTACTAAAGAAAAGTTTAAATGTAGAATGGGTTTAATGGGGAATAAAGTTTCAGTGCAAATTACAGAAAAAATTGGAGATATAAAAGGTTTTGATTTATTAAAAGAGCTTACAGAAGAGGTTGAGTGATAGTTGTTTTATTTATTAAACTTAAATTATTAAGAGGTTGAATTATGAGCGTAGATGAAAAAAGTGCTAATGGAGAAAAGCCAGAAATAAAAGGGGTTAAGCTTCCCGATTTAATTGACACTTTACCGGAAGGAGTTGATCCTAGTAATTTTGGGCTTTTAATGGATGTTTCTATGCAGCTTACTGTAGAACTTGGAAGAACAGAGCGCAAAATAAAAGACATACTTGGAATGTCTGAGGGCACGATTATTACTCTTGATAAGCTTGCTGGTGAGCCTGTAGATATTTTAGTAAACGGTAAAATAGTTGCCAGGGGAGAAGTAGTTGTAATTGATGAAAATTTTGGAGTTAGAATTACTGAGATAATTAAAACTAAAAATGAATAATAAATTTTTATTTTTAGTTTTAATAACGTTTTTTAATTTTTTTGCATATGCTAATTCACAAGAACGGCTAAATTCAGAATCTGCTGGTTTGGAAAATGAATCTAGTTTACCAATTTTTGAAGATGATAAGGCAAATTTTGATAACAATGGTAGTACTCAGCCAGTTTCTCTTTTCAATGTTTCGGATTTGGTTAAGATAGTTTTATTTTTACTTATTGCTTTTTTTATCTTTTTCTTATTAAAGAAGTTGATTTTTTATTCAAAAAAAAGCAAATATGAACAAAATTCTAATTTAATTAAGGAACTTGTTTTTTACGAGATAGATGTTAAAACCTCAATAAGAATTATAAACATATTAGACAATGTTTACATATTGTTGGTTTCTAGCAATTCTTCTACGGTGCTCAAAGAGATTAAATCTGAAGAAGAGCTTGAGGATTTAAAACTTAGGCTTGGCAAAATTAATGATTCTGCTAAGAAAGATTCTTTTCAATCAATCTTTAAGAAAATTTTACTCAAAAAAGAAGAAATTCCTTTTTCTGGGAATGATTATGTTAAGTTTGAGAAGAAAATTGAGACTTCACTTAAGGATAAACAAGATAGATTGAAAAAATTTTAGAGGGTTTATTTTGAGAAAGTGTTTTAATTTTTTTTTATTTTTTAGTGTAACAAGCTTATCTTTTGCTCAAACAAAATCTTTACAGACCACCAGTGGGCTTAATTTTCCGTTTTTAAATTTTGAGAATATTGGTGGTTCAGAGATAGCTTTTTCTTTGCAACTTTTAATTCTATTAACCATTATTACTCTTTCTCCGGCGTTTTTAGTTTTAATGACTTCGTTTTTGCGAATATCCATAGTTTTGGATTTTATCAGGCGTGCTTTATCTCTTCAGCAATCTCCTCCTACTCAGATAGTAATGGGATTGGCTTTATTTTTAACCATTTTTACTATGTGGCCAACTTTTAATTCTATATATGAACAAGCTTATTTGCCCCTTAAAGAGTCAAAGATAAATTTTGATGAATTTTATAACAAAGGAATTGCTCCTCTTAGAATTTTTATGTATAAGCAGATGTCTGATGGGCGTCATGAAGAGATTAGATTATTTATGAGTATGAGTAATTATAAAAGACCAAAAAATTTTAGCGAAGTGCCAACACATGTTTTAATTGCAGCTTTTATTTTGCACGAGCTTAAAGTAGCTTTCAAGATGGGAATTTTAATATTTTTACCTTTTATAGTTTTAGATATTATTGTTGCTTCTGTTTTAATGGCTATGGGTATGATAATGTTGCCTCCTGTAATGATATCTTTGCCTTTTAAGCTTATTCTTTTTGTAATGGTAGATGGCTGGACTTTAATTACTAGTGGTCTTATTAAAAGTTTTATGTAAGGTTATATATGACGGCAGGACACATTCTTTATTTAATTAGAATTTCTATTGAAAACATTATTATTTTATCAGCCCCAATGTTGATTATAGCCCTTATAGTTGGTCTTTTGATTTCAATTTTTCAAGCTATTACTTCAATTCAAGATCAAACCTTGAGTTTTATTCCAAAGATTATTGTTATACTTTTAACTATTGTGATTTTTGGTCCTTGGATTTTGAATAAGCTTATGCAGTTTACTTATATGATTTTTAGTCAATTGCAAAATGTTTAGTTTATGATTAATTGTACTATTGGGATAAAATTTTGAATTTGAGTTTTTTGGTTTTAAAATCTTTTACAATTTTACCTGTGTTGGTTAGAATTTTTATGTTTTTAAAATTTTCTCCATTGTTTTCAACAATAAAAATTGGATATTTTAATTTTTTCTTTTCTTTGATTCTCTCTGTAATTATTGTTGAAAAGATTCAAATTATTTATCCTTTAGACAATATGCTTTCTTTTACGTTAATTTTATTAGGAGAGGCTATTTTGGGCCTTATTCAGGCATTTTTTGTTAATATAATTTTTAATGTTTTTCATTTAGTTGGATTTTTCTTTTCTAATCAAATTGGGCTTGCTTATGCAAATATTTTTGATGTTTTTTCAGAAGAAGATAGCATGATTATTTCACAAATTTTTGTTTATATGTTTTTGCTTTTGTTCTTATCAAGCGAATTTTTACTTCGGTTTTTTGTGATTGGCATACATGATTCTGTTTTAAATATTAGGGTTGAACATTTGGTTAATATGAGAAATTCAGAATTTGTCAAGCTTTTGCTTATGTCTTTTGGATTTCTTTTTGAAAAAGCGCTATTAATTTCGTTTCCAATATTATCTTTGCTTTTACTTTTTTATCTAGTATTGGGAATACTTTCAAAGTCATCGCCCCAGATTAATTTATTAATAATTAGTTTTTCAACTTCGCTATTTTTAGGGTTGTTAATTTTGTATATTGGATTTCCAAGCTTAGCAATATCTGCAAAAAGAGTTATTGAACTTTCCCTAGATTCTCTTGCTAGTTTTTTAAAATTGTTTTCTAGAGTTTTAAAATAATGATAAAAGATGAATTTTTGATTAAAAGTTGGTATATTCCTCTTGATTTTTTTTCTGCAGATGATGAGGGAAGAACCGAATTACCTACTGACCAGAAAAAGCAAAAAGCAAGAGAAGAAGGACGGGTATTAAAGTCAGTCGAAATTAATACCGCTGTTAGTCTTTTATTGTTATTTGCATTGTTTTTTTTCATGCTTTCGTATTTTACTTTAGATTTAATAGCTGTTTTTAAAGAGCAGGCCAGTAAGCTTCCTGAAGTTATGCATATGAGTATTTATGCTATGGGTTTTGCATATATTAGATCTATCATGGGTTATGTTGTTTTGTTCTTTTTTGCAGCATTAGTCGTTAATTTTTTTGTCAATATTATTCAAGTAGGCTTTTTTATTACTTTTAAGTCTTTAGAGCCAAAGTGGGATAGAATTAGTTTTAATTTTTCCAGGTGGGCAAAAAATTCTTTTTTTTCAGCAGGGGCTTTTTTCAATTTGTTTAAAAGTTTGTTAAAAGTTGTTATAATATGCTTGATATATTATTTTATTATAGAAAACAATATAGGCAAAATTTCTAAGCTTTCGGAGTATACACTCCAGTCTGGGATTTCTATTGTGCTAGTGCTTGCCTATAAGATATGTTTTTTCTCAGTAATGTTTTTGGCAATTGTAGGGGTATTTGATTATTTGTTTCAAAGGTCTCAGTACATTGAGAGTTTGAAAATGACAAAAGAAGAGGTAAAGCAGGAAAGAAGGGAAATGGAAGGTGATCCTTTACTTCGATCTAGATTAAAAGAGAGAATGAGGATTGTTTTAAATACCAATTTAAGAGTAGCTATTCCTCAAGCAGATGTGGTAATTACAAATCCAGAACATTTTGCAGTTGCTATTAAGTGGGATAGCGAAACAATGTTAGCTCCAAGGGTGCTTGCAAAAGGTCAAGATGAAATAGCTCTCACAATTAAAAAGATTGCAAGAGAAAATAATGTTCCTTTAATGGAAAATAAACTACTTGCAAGAGCTCTTTATACTAATGTTAAGGTTAACGAGGAGATTCCAAGAGAATATTGGGAGATTGTTTCAAAAATTCTTGTGAGAGTATATTCTATTACTAAAAAGTTTAATTAGAGGTTCTATTGTTGGATGCTAGAAAAAATTCTATATTAGGGTATTTGGGACTTAATAATAAGTCCGATTTGATAATTTCGGTCGGTTTAATATTTATTGTTGCTGGATTTATTTTGCCTCTTCCTGCAGTTATTTTGGATGTTTTGATTACGGTTAATTTAGTAATAAGTCTTTTAATTATTTTAATTGTTCTTTATTCTAAGAGATCTCTAGATTTCTCTGTTTTTCCCACATTGCTGCTTGTGATGACTATTTTTGGGCTTGTTCTTAACATTTCTTCTACTAGGTTAATTTTAACTAAGGGTATAAATTTTGATGGACAAATGATAAGGACATTTGGGACATTTGTTGTGGGCAGTTCTGGAATTCAAGGACTTGTTGTTGGGTTTATAATATTTATAATAATTATTGCTGTTCAATTTGTTGTAATTACTAAAGGAGCAACAAGGGTAGCTGAAGTTGCAGCTCGGTTTGCCCTTGATGCACTTCCTGGTAAGCAAATGGCCATTGATTCTGCCTACAGCTCTGGAAATTTGACAGAAGAAGAGGCTACAAGGCAAAAAAGTGATTTACAATCAGAAGTCAATTTTTATGGTGCAATGGATGGAGCTTCTAAATTTGTATCAGGAAACGTTAAGGTTGGATTTTTAATAACCCTTATAAATATTCTTGGTGGTTTGTTAGTGGGAATAACTTTGCAGGGTCTTAACTTTAGTGAAGCTCTTAATAATTATGTTTCATTGACAGTTGGTGATGGGCTTGTGTCTCAATTGCCAGCTCTTTTAATTTCAACGGCTACGGGCCTGATTGTTACTAGGTCGATTTCAAAAAATAGTTTTGGTGGCGAGATTTTTGAGCAATTCACAAATCATTTAGGAATTTATTGGATTGTTTCTGGGTTTTTATTTTTTTTAGCTTTTCTTCCTGGATTTCCAACCTTAATTCTTATTTTTTTAAGTTTGGTAATTGCATTTTTAGCTTATTCTCTTTCAGGAATAAGACAGAAAGAAGAAATAGATAAAAAGATGAAACTTGAAGAAGAGCAGGCTTCAATTTATTCAGACAAAGATGTTGCCCCTGTTGTTCCGCTTGATCCACTGGCTCTTGAGATTGGATATAATCTTGTTCCAATAGTTGATGATACAAAAACCTCTGAACTACTTGATCGTATTGTTAAGATAAGGCGTGAGATTGCATTTGAATTTGGAATAGTTGTGCCTAAGATTAGAATAGTTGATAATATGCGACTTGAGCCCAATGCTTATTCTTTTAAACTAAGAGGAGTTGAAGTTGGGCGAGGCGAGATTAAGCTTGGTAAATTTTTGGTGATAAATGTTGGAATTGATTCTGGAATAGATGGAGATCTTGTTAAAGATCCTTCGTTTGGACTTCCTTCTCTTTGGGTAAATGATGATGGGCGAGAAACTGCTGAAAAATTAGGATATACTGTTGTAGACCCTCCTTCGATTATTGCTACTCATATGACAGAGCTTATTAAAAGACATTCTTATGAAATTTTGACTCGTCAAGATGTTCAAAATACTCTTGATGTTTTTAGAAAGGATTACGGAGCTATTGTTGAGGAGGTTCTTAAGAATTTTTCAGTTGGGGAGATTCAAAGAGTTTTACAGGGTCTTTTAAAAGAGCAGGTTTCAATTCGTAATTTGGTTACAATTTTTGAAACAATTGCAGATTTCACAAGTATTACTAAGGATATATTTTTCTTGATTGAAAAATGTAGGCAATCAATTGGAAGGCAAATAACTAGTGGGTATTTAGATTTAAATTCTGAGCTTAATGTAATAACTTTAAATCCCGGTTTTGAGCAAATAATAATTGATTCTCGTGTAGAATCCAATCACGATCTTATAAGCTCAATTGATCCTAATTTAAAAACTAAATTTATTTATGAACTTTTCAAAATTGTAAACGAAGTTCAAGTAGAAGGGTTTTATCCAGTTGTTCTCTCAAGTGAATCGTCAAGGCCTATGATAAAAGTGATAACAAGTAGAGAGATCCCAGATCTTGTTGTTATGTCTGTTTTAGAGGTTCCCCAAAATATTAAAGTTAATGTTCTTAAAACAGTAGAGGTTGAAGAATAATATATGGTTCAATATTTTACAGAAAAAGGTCCAACTTATAATGAAGTCATAGAAATAATTAAGAAAAAATATGGTAAGAATGCTAGGGTTATGACTTATAAAACCGTTCCTCATGGAGGGATTTTAGGTTTGTTTAGCAAAGATTGGGTTGAAGTTTCAGGTTATGTTAGGTATGACATTGGCAATCAACAGATTAATATTGAAGATGAAAAGCGAAAGATTCTTCAAAGCATTAAAAGAGAAGAAAATTCTTCAATTGAAGATGTGCTTAAAGAGGTTAAGTCTCTTAAAACAGAACTTGCTCATAAAAAAGAAAATATTAATCATCCAACAATTACAAAAATTGAAGACATTTTAAGAGAAAATGATTTTTCTGAAAACTATATTAAAGACATTAACGAGTTTATTAAGAGAGAATTTAGTTTGTCAGATCTTGATGATTATGAGAGGGTCAGAGAGGATGTTGTTTTATATATCGCAAAGACAATTAAATGTTCGGGATCTATTATTGATAATCTTAAGAAAAGGGTTTTTATTTTAGTTGGTCCAACAGGTGTTGGAAAGACTACCACAATTGCAAAACTTGCAGCAATTTATGGTATTAATGGAGAATCTAAGAGTTTAAATATTAAAATTATTACTATTGATAATTATCGTATTGGAGCTAAAAAACAAATTCAAACTTATGGTGATATTATGGGCATTCCGGTTAGAGCAATTGAGTCTTTTAAAGATTTAAAAGACGAAATTACTGATTCAAAGGATTTCGATCTTATACTTGTTGATACAATTGGCAAAAGCCCTAAAGATTTTATGAAGCTTGCTGAAATGAAGGAACTTCTTAATGCTTGTGGAAGGGATGCTGAATTTCATTTGGCTGTAAGTTCTACTACCAAAACATCAGATGTCAAAGAAATATTTCACCAATTCTCTCCTTTTAATTATAAAACTGTGATTTTTACCAAAGTGGATGAAACCACTTGTGTTGGAAATTTGATAAGTTTGATTTATGAAATGAAGAAAGTAGTTTCTTATGTTACGGATGGGCAAATTGTTCCTCATAATATCAGTGTTGCAGAACCACTTACTTTTATTAGAAGAATAAATGGCTACAGAATAAGCGATGATTCAGAGTTTATTAAGAAGATAAAAAGTAAATCTTATTATTAAGGAAAGTTATAATGGAAGATCAAGCTCAAAGTTTGAGAGATATGATGAGATTAAATGGTAAATTTAATTTTTCAGTTGATGAGAAAGTTCAAAACAGTAAAACAAGATTTATTGCTGTTAGTAGTGGCAAAGGCGGTGTTGGTAAAAGCAATATTGCAATTGGACTTGCTCTTAAATATTCTGAGCTTGGCAAAAAGGTATTAATACTTGATGCTGATATTGGAATGGCTAATGTTAATATTTTGCTTGGAGTTATCCCCAAGTATAGTATATATCATATGATTGCTCAAAGTCGTGATATTAGAGAAGTAATAACAAAGACAGAGTACAATATTGATCTTTTAGCTGGTGCTTCTGGTACAATGGAGCTTTTAGATCTCTCTGATGTTGATGTTAATAAATTTATAAAAGAATTATTAAAAATATATGAATATGATATAGTTGTAATAGATACTAGTGCTGGAATTTCAAGGCAAGTTATTTCGTTTTTACTTTCTAGTGACGATGTTGTTATTGTTACTACTCCAGAACCTACTTCGATTACCGATGCTTATGGAATAATAAAGGTTTTGTCTTATAAGATGGAGAATTTAAAAAATTTAAGACTTATTGTTAATAGAGTAGCTAATGTTAGTGAGGCTAAGGGAGTTGCTAAAAAGGTTATAGATATTTCAGGGCAATTTTTAAATTTAAATATTGATTATTTGGGTCATATTTATGAGGATCAAAACATTAGAAGTTCTGTTTTTAAGCAAAAGCCTTTTGTTTTGGTAAATCCAAATAGCAAAGCTAGCTATTGTCTTGATTCTATTGTTGCCATCCTTGAGGAGGTTTCTCTAGATAATAGAAAAAGAAGAGGGGTTATAGGTTTTATATTAAGATTTTTTGGTGTGGAATAAGACATTATGTTTGTAAGCAGGGAATTAAAGTATATTTTATTAACTAGTGTGTCAGCATTGGTTATTTCGGCAGTTTTAGGCCTGTTTTGTGGCTTATCATTTTTTACAATTTTAATTAGATCTTTTTTGCAGTTTATATTTTTTTTGGTTATTGGACTTTTAATTGAGTTTATCTATAAGAAATATTTATCAAATCTTTTTTCAACGGAATTGTCTGGCGATATAGAAAATAAACTTCAAGATGATAAGAAGAGTGTCAAGGATTTTAAAGAGAATCTTGATTTTCAAAATAAAAATTCTCTTTATGAGAATTCTCAAAATAACAGTAGTAGTGTTGATTTTATAGAAGAGGTTAAAAAGTATAAATTTGATACTGAAGACATGGGTAGGGGGAGTGACAAAAATAAAAAAATTTCATTTATTGAAGAGAATGATCCAAAAGTTGTTGCAGATGCTATTAAAACTTTAATGAGCAAGAAGGAATAAATATGAATGACAGGGCCATAAATTTTTCTGAACTTTGTGATAAAATGCGATCTTATTTGGAAAGAGAAAGTCATGTTGATTTGATGGAAATAGAAGCAGATACTCTTGAAGAGGCTTTAAATGATGCTTCTTTGGAGCTCTCGGTGCCCTATAAAGAATTAGACTATGAGATTTTGTTAAAAGGTAGTAGTGGTATATTGGGATATAGGAAGAGAAAATGGAAAATAGTTGCCTATAGGAATTCTTTTAGCAAGCCTAAGGTATCTCTTGATTCGAAAAATGATTCAGGAAAAGAAGAGTTGATTTCATTAGATGGTGAATTTTTTATCAGGAAATCTTCAAAAGGTGTATTTCTAAAGGTTATCTCACCAAAGGGACAAGGAATTCCTATTAAGTATCAAGATGTTATTTCTAAATTAGAATTACATAGCAATATTGAAAATTTCAATATAGACATTGTGAAGGGTATAGTTGAGAATGCTAGTGGATATTATGAAAAAATTGCTGATTTTGAATCTGATCCTTCTGAAAATGTTACAATGATGGTTCAAATATCAGAAAATTCAATGTCAGTTACCATTGAATTTACCGTGCCTGGAATTAATGGAGCTGAAATTTTTGCACAAGATATTTTTAATATTCTTAGAAAATATGGAGTAATAGATATTGCAATACTTAAGGATAAAGTAGCAAAATTTGTGGATTATCCTGTTTATGGTGAGCCTGTTGAACTTGCAAGAGGGCTAGAGCCAGTAAAGGGCAAGGATTCTTATATTGATTTTATTGTTGATGAAAATAATAGGCTTGGTGAGTATGAGGTTTCAAGCATAGGATTTAGAAATGTAATTGAAGGCGAGGAGTTGGCCAGAATTATTCCTTTTGGTAAAGGTGTAGATGGTTATACCGTTTTTGGCAAAGTTTTAAAATCAGAGAGTGGGCAGGATATTGATTTTATTTTGGGTGAGAATACTTTTAGAGATGGTTATAAAATTCGGGCAAAATGTAATGGGTACATGTCTGTTTCAGATGGTGTAATATCTGTTCATAACATTTATTTAGTCAAGGGTGATGTTGGACCTGCTACTGGGGATATAGTAAATAATGGAATGGTTCTTGTGCAGGGTAATGTTTTAGATGGATACAATATTATGGCCAAAAGTGGAATAGAAGTAAAAGGACTAGTGGGTCGGTGCAATTTAAAAACGGATGGGTCTATTATTTTTCATAGTGGTGTGAATGGTAAGGGCGATTCTAAAATTTATGCTCGGGGTAATGTTAGGGCTAAGTTTTTAGAAAATGTTACTTTAAATTGTGGCGGGGAAGTTGAAGTTTTAAGAGGTATTGTGAATTCTTCAGTTTCTTCTAAAAAGAGAGTTCTTTGTATCGGTAAAAAATCAAAAATAGTTGGTTCTAATGTTTATGCCAAAGAAGAGGTTAGGGCTTATTCTATAGGTTCTGATAGAAGTTGTGAAACTTGCATTGATGTTGGCTATGATCCTGAAATTAAAGATTTACTAACTAGGTTTACTAGTCATCTTGAAAAGATTGAAAAGCGATTAGAAGTTTTAACTAAAGATATTGTTGCTTTAAAAAAGAATATTGTGTTTATTACAGATAAGGCAGAAAAATCCTTAAAGATTGATAGTTATAATGAATTTGTTAATGAGAGTAAAATTCTTAGAACGGAAATAAAAATGATAGAGGCTAAACGAATTGATTTGCAAAATGAGCTTGAAAATACTAAGATAGAGGGTAAAGTTTCTGTTGAAAATATAGCTTGTTTGGGCGTTAAGCTTTATATTAAAAATGCTTTTTATGAGCTTTCAAAAGATTACAGCAATGTTACTTTTGTAGAGGATGATAATTACATTAAAGTTATGACCTATATCCCTTTTAAGTCTAGGTGAATGATCTTTTATATAAGGATTTGTATATGGATACATTTGAAGTTTTTAAGATGTCTGTTGTTGGATCTTTTAAAGCTAGACAATTTTTAAGTGAAAGTGAAAAGCGTAAAAGATTGAAAATTAATCAAAATGCTAGATTTAGATTTTTAAGAGATTGTCATATTGATTCTGAGGTTAGCAATGTATGTGTAGTTAGCAAGGTTGAGGATAATTATTTGTTTTCGTTTCCAGTTAAAAAAAATAAGAATGAAGAGAAGGTAATGCTTAGTTTATATTTTGATAAATTTGAAGATCCTGAAATTGGCAAAAATGTTAATATTAAGAGATAAAATGTTTTAGGACTTTTATATGTTTATTGTTTTTTATCTTATTTTAATTATATTTATTTTTATATATTTTCATGTGTATGTTAATTTGAAAATAAAATCTAATAGCATACTTAGAAAGTTCAAAAGTGAGGTAGATAAAACAATTATTGAAATTAATCAGGCTACGGATAGAAACATAAATATTATTGAAATAAAAATTGAAAGTTTAAATAGAATCATTAAAGAAGTTGACGAGAGAATTGAAATTCTTGATCAGAGGTTGTTAGGGTTTAACAACACTATTCCTGGGAATAGTCCTTCTAGTTTTGGATCAAAAAGTGATGGAATTTATAAAAGCAGTTTGGATTATTCTATGCCTACTATTGAAAAAAATATAATAAAAGAAAGTTATAATGTTCGCAATCAGATTATTTTACTTCATGAACAAGGTATGTCTTTTGAAGCTATTGCTAAAAAGTTTAAGTTAGATCTAGGTGAAGTTGAGTTAATTATTTCAATACATAGGGGAGGTATTCATGAAAAAATGGATAGGTATTGATCTTGGGACCACAAATACTGTGGCATCGTATTTTGATGTTAGTTCTAAGATAATATTAAATGAAAGGGGGGAGCGAATGACTCCTTCCATTGTTTCTTTCTCAGATAAGGATGTTTTTGTTGGAAGCACCGCTAAAAATCAAATATTAGTTAATCCTCAAAAAACATTTTATGATTTTAAGACCAACATAGGTTCTAATAATTTTTATAAAGTAGATGGCGAATTTTATAGAGCAGAATATATTTCAGCACATTTGCTCTCTAGTGTTAAAAAGAACGCTGAAAAATTTTTAGATGAAGAGATTGAAAATGCTGTAATAACAGTACCCGCATATTTTTCTGAGATTCAAAGAAGATGTGTTGTCGAGGCTGCAAATATTGCTGGTTTGAATTGTAAGGCCATACTTAATGAGCCAACCGCAGCTGCTATTGCTTATGCCTTTGAAAGACAGATTGATGGAATTTTTCTTATTTACGATCTTGGGGGTGGAACTTTTGATGTAACTCTTATGGAAAAACAGGGCGACACTTATACTGTTCTTTCGGTTAAAGGGCAAAGTCGACTTGGAGGTAATGACTTTAATAAAATTATTGAAAAGCATGTTTTAGATAGTTTTAAAAGTGAATATCCTGATTTCAATCTAGAAGATATTTTTCTTTTAGAACAGCTAAGAGAGAGAATTGAAGAGGGTAAAAAAAATTTGTCTGTTGTGGAAGAGGTTGATATTACTTTGCTTTTCCTTGATGGTAAGCATTTAAATTATAGTCTTAAAAGGGATGAATTTAATTCAATGATAAGTGAATATATTGACAAAACTATTCAGCTGTCTATGGAATGTATTGCTGATTCTGGGGTTGATATTAGTAGTGTTTCAAAAATCATACTTTCTGGTGGTTCAACAAGGATTCCCTTGATTGAAAAAGTTTTAAAAGAATCCTTTCCTTCTGTTTCCATTTTAGATGCTTTAAACCAAGATGAAGTTGTAGCTATTGGTGCAGGTATTCATGCTTTTAGTCTTTCTGGAAATGACTCTGTTATCAAGTTTAAGGATGTGACTCCTTATTCTCTTGGACTTGAGATAAAGGATAATGAATTTTTTACCTTAATAGAGAGAAATACTGCTTTGCCAATTTCTAGGAGTAAACTATTTACGACTGTCAATGATTATCAAGATGAAATTGAGATTCACATACTTCAAGGTGAATATAAAAAAGCCTCTTTGAATTATTCTATAGGTAGGTTTTCCTTTGGCAATATTCAAAAAGCTTTAAGGGGAATTCCCAAAATAGAGGTACTCTTTACTTTAAATGAAAGCGGTATTTTAAGTGTTAATGCCAAAGATTTAGAGACAAATTCTTCTAATTTTATTGAAATAAAAATTACAAGTTCATCTGACAATGTAGCAAAAGAAAGTCTTTCAAGTAGTTTTACAAGTATTATTGATTAAAAACCCAAATAAACAAAGATATTTTTTTAAAAGTAATAAATTATTTTTCCCAATATATTGTCAATTTTTATAAGTCCGTAATCCCTTGAGTCTAATGAGAGCTGCTTATTTTCTCCTATAACTAAATAGTGGTCTTCAGGAATTTTTTTAGTATTTTTTTTTAAAATATTTTCATCTATTTTAAAGTTTAAATCATGTATGCATATTTTATTTTTTTCTATTTGTTTAAATTTTTCTCCTGGAATTGCAAAAATTTTTTTAATGGCAATTTTGTTTGTTATAGGGTCTGCAATAAGTACTATTTCATTTTTTTTGGGGTTTTTCCATAATAGAAGGTATTTTTGACGTTTTTCAAGCCTAATTCCATATGCAAATTTGTGATTTACAATCCAATTTTTTTCAAATATTGTTGGGGTCATTGATTCGCCTTTTACTATGTAAAATGATAAGAATAATTTTATTAGGGTTATTAAAAATAAGCAAGCGGCTAAAATCGACGCTAGTTCATATTTGTGAGCTTTAAATATTCTCATAACTTTTAAAGTATGCTTTCATTCAAATGCAATTTTCTATTGTATAATGAAATAGCATGTTATGATTATACCAAAAAAAAAGCAAAGGGTAGAAAAACGTAAAAAAAATTTTTTATTCAATAGTAAAAAGAATGCCAATTTTGAATTAAAAGATTTTGCCAATATTAGAAATATTGGCAAAAGAAGAAAAAAAGTTTTCAAGTTTAAGAACTTTTTTAAAAAAAAAATCAATTTTTTTAAAAAAGTTTCTTTATTTTTTTATAATCTTAAAATACAAAATATTAATCATTATGAATATAAATATTATTATAAGAGCTTGAGAGAGAAAGTTTTTGATATCTTTAGTATAAAATTTGATTATAAGCTTGTTTTTAAGCTTAATGCAATAATCTTTGTTTTTATATTAACATTTTATATTAATATTTTTTCTTATTATGGTTCGTATGTTTTTTTAAATAGGCTTTCTTTGCCTAAAGATTATTTTATTGATACATTTTTATATTATAGCGATCAAGATGTAGTTCAAATTAGTAGTTATTTACCTGAATCCAATGTTTCTGCAAATGTTTCTGGATTTAAAAAAAATTTTGTATTAAAGGTATTTGATCATAAAATTAAGCCTGGAGAAACGCTTTCACATGTTGCAGCTAGATACCAAATAACCAGTGAAACTTTAATTTCTTTTAATGAAATTAAAGATGTAAGAAATATTAAGCCAAATTCAATTATTAAAGTTCCTAATATGAAAGGAATTGTTTATGTTGTTAAAAAAAATGACTCTATTTCATCTATAGCTAGTGCTTATAATGTTCCCAAGGTTGATATTTTAGATTCTAATAATCTTGATAATGAAGTTTTATTTTTAGGGCAAAAATTGTTTATTCCTGGAGGAAGATTGTCCAAAGATTTTTTAAAGGAGGTGTTAGGAGAAACCTTTATTTATCCTGTGCAGGGTGTTATTACCTCAGGATATGGTTATCGACCAGATCCTTTTACAGGAGTTATTAGTTTTCACAATGGAATAGATATTGCAAATTTAGCTAATACTCCTATTAAATCCTCAAGAGAAGGCATTGTTGTAACTATAGGATTTAATGCGGGAGGGTATGGGAAATATATTGTTATTTCTCACAGCAACGGATTTCAAACTTTATATGCACATTTGAATTCTTTTGCCGTTAAGGTTGGGAAAAAAGTTTCAAGAGGGGCGGTAATAGGCTATATGGGAAGCACTGGTTATAGCACAGGCAATCATCTACATTTTACTATTTTTAGGAATGGCAAAACTGAAAATCCTATGAAATATTTAAGATAATGTTTTTTATGTGTATTTAGATATGTTAATTTTTTTAAGTATTTGAGTTAGTTTTTTGCCTTCTACTAGATCAATAAGCCTTCCTTCAATCATTTGTTTGGCCTTTAAAGAGAATTTTGATGGAGCAATACAGAGTCCTTTTATTTTATTTTCTTTTATTTTTGAAATGAAATCTTTTAAGAATAATTCACCAAAAGTATCTTGCTCTGTTCTTACAAAACGTACTATTAAATTTTCTTCCCATTGATTGTTAGCTAAGTGAAAGTTTATATCAATAAATTGTGTTGTTATTTCATTTATTTTAGAATCTCTTATTTGAAATTTATTTAAATATAGTTTTAAAATAATTTCATTTGCTATTTTTTCAAAATTTTCTTTTGAACTTCGCAAATATATTCTTAAAGCTATGTTTTCGTTTAACCTTTTGCTAAATGCTAGTTTTTCTTTAATATTTTTGTAATTTGGATCAATTTCTTCAACCTTGGTAAAAGCTTCTGTAGCTTTTTGATAATTTTCAACAGAGATTTGGAGCTCTCCAAGATTATAAAATAACTCAAGAAAAACTTTTTTAGGCAAGTCAGGTTTTACTTTTATTATTTCTTTAATATTTTGTTCTAATTTTCCTAATTCTTTGTTTTTTGAATAAATTTCAGATGTAATCAATAAAGCCTCGTAAATCAGTCCGTCTTGTTGTTTTATTTTGTTGGCAATCTCTATTGCTAGATGATCTTGATTCATTTTTGATAAAGACTTAGCATATGCCAAAAGAGCTTCAATGTCGTTTTGTATATTTTTTTTTATATTGTTAAATATTATAACAGCTTGTCTATAGCTTTCTAGATTAAATAAAGTTATTCCCAGGTGTTTTAGGACATCTTTATTATTTTTGTTAAAATTGTAAACTTTTTTGAGATAGTATAGAGCTTCTTTATACATTTCATTTTTTAAGAATGCTATAGCAAGATAATAATTTGCATCTTCATCTGTTTTTTTTATCAGAAAAGCTTTCTTTAAATATTCCAAGGCTTCTCTATTAAAATTTCTTTTAAGATTATAAAATCCATAGCTTAAAAAAGCTTTAAATGTGTTTATTTCTTGACTTATTGGGTTGTCTTCTATTAATTGGCATAATTTTTTTGCATATTTTATGCCATTTTCATAGTCTTTATTTTTATAGTAGTAGTTATTTAAAATTTCAAGGGCACCTATTTCGTTTGGATTTGTTTTTAATAAGGAAATTGCCCTTTCGATTAATTTTCGTGTTCTCTCATCATCTTTTTTGATTTTACCTATAGTTTTACTTACTGTAAGTTTTAATGCTATTTTAAAAAATAAAAATACTAAAATAAATACTGTCAATGAAGAGATTACTATAAATAGTGACAACACTTGTATTGCTCCTAAATTAAAAATATCCCATTAATTTGCATCATCATAGTTACTTTTAATAAAAGTTATTTGCTTAAAATAAAAGTAATTTGTAAGTTGAATATCGCATTATTTATATTATATTATAGTTATAATAATAATGATAACTATAATTAGTGCATAAGTTTGATTTCAATAAAATTAACGAAGCAAAGAGGTTATGATTTTTGAAAGGGTTTTTAGCGATAAAATTATCTAATAATGAGTATTATTCGGTTTTAAATTTAGATGATAGTTCTGTTAAGAGAATAATATTGGGCAAGGTTGCAGGTGATACCAGTATTAAGTTGAATTTTTATGTTAGTGAATATGAAGATTTTTCAGATCCTTTTTTGGTTGGTTCTTTTTTCTTGGATAATTTAAAAAAGGAAAGTTCGAGTGTTAATGTTTATTTTAAAGTTATGGATGAAATACTTTATGTTTATAGTGAGTCTGATGGGATTCAAGATAAATCGAAGTTTGATTTGAGCCTTGTAGATTTTAGTCAAACTTTTAAAAAAGGACCTAATATTGATAACCACCTTTTAAATGATTTTAAAAGTGACATTGGCAATAATTTATCTGTTGAAAATTTGGGTTCTAAATTTGATTTAAATTTTGAAAAAAAAGATGATTTTGTCAAAAAAGATGTTTCTGATATAAGTATGACTACTATTAATTCTTTAGATTTAAAAACCGAAAAAGATCAAAAAATTGAGACAAATGATTCAGATTTTGAAGGTTTTGATGATAATGACGACGATAGTCATGTTGATTCTAAAGAGCTTAATTTAGAAAATAAAAAAATTGAGACAAATGATTCAGATTTTGAAGGTTTTGATGATAATGACGACGATAGTCATGTTGATTCTAAAGAGCTTAATTTAGAAAATAAAA
>NZ_JACHFB010000002.1:162540-221871 GCF_014205885.1 Borreliella californiensis
AAAAATTGAGCATATTGACGAGAGGTCTTTAAATTTTAATAATTTTGAGTTTCAAAAATTAGAAGAATCTTCTTTAGAAGAAGAAGATTTGCGCGATTTAAGCGTTGAAGACATTATTGCAGATATTGATAAAGATTTAATAGATACTTCAGATGAAGATGTTGAACTAGATCTTAGAGAAGATTTCGAGAATGATGATGTGAAAAACAGCTTTAAATTAAATTCAAGCGAAGGAGTGGTTCACTCTCCTATGCTGTATTTTAGCCTTATTTCTCTTTTTCTTTTGATATTTTTTTCTTTGTTTTTAGTTTTTTCAAAATTTTTAAAACCTAGAGATTTTGTTTCATATTACTTTGAATATGGTAAAAAGAGAATTGAGAAATATGAAAAAGATCAATATGTTTAATAGAAGTTTTTTTGTATTACAAAATTTTCTTTTTCTTTTTTTATTTTTAAGTTTAGTTTCTTGCTTTGCAAAAAAAGAAATTCCAGATAATAATTTTATTAAGGCGCATTCAAAAGAGTTTGATTTAAATAATCTAAATTGGTTATGGAATTTTGATTATTCAAAAAAAGATTTTGATAAGCATTTTAATATAGATCCAAGTTCTTATATATATGTTGCTTATTTATTTAAAAAAATAGGATTTGAAGAGAAATTTGTAGAGTATATGAAAAAGGCCATAGCTAATGGGGATAGCATTGCATCTCAGTTTGCTGGAATTAAGCTTATTGAATATTTTAATTCAATAAAAGAGTATTTTGCATCTGAATTGATTGGGGAGAAGCTTTATAAAAAATACGAAAACAATAAATTTATTATATTGGGTTACTTTAAAAGTCTTTATTGGCAAAAGAAAAACGATAAGGCACTTAGTCTTTTAAATAAGCTTAATAAGATGAAATTTTCTGATTATCAGGAAAATGAAAATATTTTATTAAAAGCAGCTCTTTATCTTAATCTTTCTAATATAGGTGAGTCAAAAATTTATTTTAATGAACTTTTTGAGAATTTACCTGCAAATTATTTACATGTAAGAGCTTATGATTATTTTATTATTGAAAATAAGTCTAAGTATTTTGGTACAAATTTTTTAAATCTTGTTAGATTTAAGTATGAAGTGGCAAATGGTAATTTTAACGGTGCAATAAATATATTAAATAAAAATGGCTTAAATGATTATTATGATAATAATATTGTATTAAGTGATATTTATAAGGCTTTTATTAGTTCTGGCAAAGTTTCAAATGCTTTAACATTTTTTAGTAAAATAAGGAGCAAATATAAAAATTATTATTTAGGCATTCTAAATCTTAGAGAAAAAAATAATTTAGGACTTCTTCTTTTAAAAGAATATCTTGAAGGTTTAAATCTTAATAATGAGATTAACAGGCTTGATTTACTTAATTTAGCTTTTAGCAATTTAATTTTTACTAAGAGAGCAAGGGATTATTTTGCCGAAAGCGTAGCCAAGTTTTATATTGAGAGCGATAAAAAAAATTCTACTTTTATTAAGATTTTAGAAGAGTATATTTTAGAATCAATTCAGCTTGAAGATTATGGCAATCTTTATAAACTTTATTCTAATTCTCAAAAAGTTATTTCTAATTCTATTTTGTCTAAGCTTGCTTTTATTAATGCGCGGCTTATATATCATAAGTTAATTCAACCTAACGTAAGCGGAGAATACAAAAGTCTTTTGCATTCTGCTGTTAATTATGATAAATGGTCTTATTCTTCATTTATGAGCAAATACTTGCTAGATCAAAATATTGATGAATTTTTTACAGGTGGGTCTGATATTAAATATGAGCAATCTGATTATGAGATTTTTTTGGAAGGATTTTTAAAATTCAATCTTTGCAATTATGTTAGAGGGTTTATTTCTGATGATTTTAGGAATGGATATAAATTTTCACTCGATTTTTATCGAAAAGTATACGATGAACTTTTAAAGAGTGAAAATTACTACGATGCAACTCTTGTAATTAATTATCTTGTAAATCAAGATGAATCTGCTTTAATGGAAAATGATTATAAACGGCTTTATCCTTATTTGTATGGATCTTTGGTGGAATATTGGGCTAAAAGGCGGGGGCTTGAAACTAGCGTTGTATTTTCTTTAATAAAAGCGGAGAGTAGCTTTGAGAAAAATGCTGTCTCAAAACCAGGTGCTGTTGGTCTTATGCAGGTTATGCCATCAACAGCAAATGATATTTCTAAAGAACTTAAGTATTTTAATTATGATTTAAAGATTCCAAAAGATAATATAATAATTGGGACATATTATTTGAAAAAAAGAATATCTACAACTGGCAGTCTTTATAAGGCTCTTGCATCTTACAATGGGGGTATTGGTAATGTTAGAAAGTGGGAAAAAAGTTATGGTCATTTGTCAAAAGAGCTTTTTATTGAGGCAATTCCTTTTAGTCAGACTAGAAATTATATTAAAAAAATATTGGTTTATTCGGTGTTTTATGACGCTTTGTATGAAAAGAAGGGGATAGATTCGGTAATAGTTAAAATTATGGGTGAATTCCCCAAAAATTAGCATGGAGCATTTAATGACAAATATTTTAAATGCAATTATTTTGGGCATTGTTCAAGGCATTGCAGAGTTTTTACCAATATCTAGTTCAGGACATTTATTACTTTTTAGGCATTTTATGAATTTAAAGCTCTCAATAATATTTGATATTTATTTACATCTTGCAACAGTTTTAGTGATTATTATTTACTATCGTCAAAGGATTTTAGAGCTTTTTTTAACTTTTATTAGATTTGTTTTAAGGAAAACTGGTAAATCCGATTTAGAAAATTTAAGATTAATGCTGCTGATATTAATAATAACTATTGTTACCGGAGTTGTTGGGACTTTTATTTCAAAATACGAGAGAATATTTACATTACCGTTTGTTTTAATTAATTTTATTATAACAGGGATTTTAATCTTGATTTTAGAATTTAATTTTTTAAAAATTGATTTTAAAGGTAATATTTTGTTAGTAGGAATTTTTATGGGGCTGATGCAGGGTTTGGGCGTGCTTCCAGGAATCTCTCGTTCGGGAGTTACAATCTTTTCTGCTTTGGTTATTGGATTTAATAGAAAAAGTGCATTTGAAATTTCATTTTTATCTTTAATTCCAATAGTTTTTGGAGCGATTTTATTAAAACATAAAGAATTCTATGATATTTTTATGGTTTTAAATTTTTTTGAAATAAACTTAGGAGCATTGGTTGCTTTTGTTGTGGGCATTTTTTCAATAAATTTCTTTTTTAAAATGCTTAATAATAAAAAACTGTATTATTTTTCGATATATTTATTTGCACTTTCAAGTATAGTTTATTATTTTTTTAGAATATGAAAGATTTTTATCAGTATTTTCAATTTTTGTTTTTTTTTATGCTTTCAGTTATTTCTTTTTCTCTTTTTGTAGCATTGACTCCTTTGAGCAATGTATTTATATTTTTTGTTTTCAATTTACTAGGACAAATACTTCTTAATGTTTTTTCATTTTTGTCATTTTATTTAATAGCATATCCAATTGTTAATTGGTACGCCTATAAAAAACATATTTTTACTAAACGATTTGTATTTAATTGGAATTATACCGTAATATTGTTTTTTACTTTAATATTTTTAATAAAAATTAATTCTAATGTTGAAAAGTCTTATTTTATTAAGATATTTCTTATTAATTTTGGCATAGTATTAGGGAATTTTTTTATTTTTACTCTTTTAATTTTAGAATTTGTTGTTTGGATTTACTTGAATTATGTCTTTTTTAAAGATGTTAATTTTATTTTAGATACTTTTAAATTTTTAGAGTTTAAGATTAAAATTTTGTTTGAAAATATATTAAGTTATTTCCCCTTTTCAAATTCACTAGATGTAAAAAAAGATATTAAAGTTTATGGAGATTCTGTAGATGATCTTAAAGATTCTCAAGTTTTTGATGATAAAGAGAATATTATTAATGATGAGGAATATCAAGCTTTATGGTCATTTAGCGCTTTTTTAAGAAAAAATAAAAGACCTTCCAATATTAATTTAGATAAAACTGTTTTTGAGGGCTCAGATCTTGAGGAAGCAAACGCAAACTCTTTAAATAAGGAGACTTCGAATGATAATGCTTTAAATTCAGATGAAAATGTAGATGAAATTGATGAGTCTTGTGAATATAAATATTTAGACAATCTTGAGGATAATAAGTTAATTCTTGGTGGAAAGGTTAAGGCCTGTGAGATAAGGACTAAGGGTATAATTAGTCAAGTTGTTATTCCTCGTGTTTATAACGAAAATTTAGCTTTGAATAAAAAAAGTGATTCTTACGGTATTGATATTTCAGTTTTTGACCAGAAAGAGATTAAAAATGATGTAGAGGATATTGAATATGATAAAGAAATTCAAAAGCAATCAATGATTCTCCAGGAGACATTAAAAGAGTTTAATATTAATGCCAAATTAATTGATATTATTAAAGGCCCTGTTGTGACAATGTATGCTATTCGTCCAGATAAGGGAATTAAGCTTTCTAAAATTACTTCTATTTCTGATAATATTGCCTTAAGGCTTGCGGCTATTAGGGTTAGGATTATTGCTCCAATTCCTGGCAGAGAAGCTGTAGGAATTGAAATTCCTAATAAAAGGCGTGAGTTTATTTTGATTTCAGAGATAATAGACAGCAAGGAATTCAGAGGTGATTTTAGAATTCCTTTTGCTCTTGGAAAGGAGATTAGTGGTGAAAATATTGTTTTTGACCTTGTTAATTCTCCTCATTTATTAATAGCTGGTGCAACTGGTGCGGGTAAATCTGTTTGTGTGAACTCGTTAATTGCTTCAATTATTTTTTCAAAATCTCCAGATGAAGTGAAATTAATTATGATAGATCCCAAAATAGTTGAGCTTAAACTTTTTAATGATATTCCTCATTTATTAACTCCAGTTATTACGGATGTAAAGAGAGCTTTAGAGGCTCTTAGATGGTGTCTTGATGAAATGGAGAGAAGGTATGTGCTTCTTGATAATTTATTAGTAAGAGATATTTCTTCTTATAATAAAAAAATAAAAGATGAGAATTTGAATTTAATGATTTTGCCATATCTTGTAATAATTATTGATGAATTTGCAGATCTTATTCTTTCTGCAAGAAAAGATTTGGAAAATTTAATTTCTAGACTTGCTGCAATGGCTAGAGCTGTGGGGATTCATTTAGTTCTTGCAACCCAAAGACCCTCAGTCGACGTTATTACGGGGGTAATAAAAGCCAATTTTCCTTCAAGGATTTCTTTCATGGTAGCCAGTTCTATGGATTCCAGAATAATTCTTGGATCTTCTGGTGCTGAAAAGCTTTTAGGAAAGGGAGACATGCTTTATATTAGTTCTTTAAATCCTTTCCCTCAAAGAATTCAGGGTGGATTTTTAAAGGAAAGAGAAGTTTACAGGCTTGTTGAAGAGGTTAAAAAATTTGGTTCTCCAAATTATATTGATGATGAAATATTTATTGATAGTGTAAAAGAGGCAGATTTAGTTGCTCTTGGCCCTTCTGATGAACCAATGTTTGATGAAGCTCTTGAGATTGTTAAAGTCACAAGAAAAGCATCGGCATCTTATCTGCAAAGAAGGTTAAAGATAGGCTACAATAGAGCAGCTAGAATTATTGAAATTATGGAAGATATGGGATATGTAGGGCCTGTTAATGGATCAAAACCAAGAGAGGTATTAATTTAAAATAAAGAGACATCCATTTGAACATCTCTTGTGGTCTATCTATTGGTTTTTTGTTTTAATTTTCTTACTTTTTTTGCTTGTTTTCTTTTAAAAGCTTTTTCCTTTTTTACGCGTATTGTGGATGGTTTTTCATAGTATTCTCTTCTTTTCCATTCGCGAATAATTGCCTCTTTTTCAATCATTCTTTTAAAACGTTTCAATGCTTTTTCAAGATTTTCATTTTTATCCACAGTAACTGTTACCAAAAAATCACCTCCTTTTACTCTATTCTTTTAATATTATTTATTATTTTATTTTTGTCAATAAGCATACCATTTAAAAGGAAATCTGGGTTTATTGCTATGCCGTTAATTCTTGCTTCGAAGTGTAAATGAGGGCCTGTTGAGAGGCCTGTATTTCCAGTATGTCCAATATATTCCCCAGCGCTAACTATTTTATTTTCACTTATTCCCAATTTTGAGAGGTGAAGGTAAATTGTAAATATGCCCGGTAAATGTTGTATTATAAGGGTATTGCCCGTTAGCTCTCTATTTTGTGCAAATACAACTTTTCCTTTACCAGCAGCAAAAATTGGAGTGTTCTCCCTTTTAAATGGGGCATAATCAATTCCATTGTGCATTGTATAATTTGAAATTTTTTTGCCACCTTGCATGTAAAGCCTTAAATCTCCGTATTGGCTTGTTACAATATATTTATCTTTTATTGGTTTAACTAAAGTATCATAGTGGTATATTGTTGTGTCTCCAGTATTGCCAATAATATTCCACAAAACCAAAGCCTGTTCTTTTTGTTTCGTTGATTTTTTTTGGGTTATAAGCTTGGCTTTTTCTTTGTTAAAACTGATTTTTGTTTTTTTGAAGTTAAATTTTTTTATTTCTATTTCTTTGATGTAGCTTTTATTTTCAAATTCTATTTGAATTTTTCTTTTACCCTCTTTTATCATTGGTGTAATTCCCATAAATGCTATGTAGTAAATTTTACTTCCTACTGTAAATTTAAATGGAGAAGAGCTTATGATTGGATTTTTATTTGTGCTTAAAAGTGATAAATTTTTAAAATTTTCGTTACTTGCAAAGTATATATAATCTCCTTGAAATGCCTCTTTTTTATATTGGACTTTAGGAACAGTATTTGTTATTTCTGAATTTATATTTTCTATTCCTAGAATACACAATATAATTAAGGCTTTTTGTATTCTATACATTGATTTGAGTACTCTTTTTTATGTCTATGATTTTCAAAATTTTTTCTCTAGGATAATAAAAATCTTCATTAACTGTAAAAATGATGTCTAAGTATTGATCTTCTTTTATATCCAATTCTTCTATTTTTTTTGTTCCGTTAAAAAAAATAGCTTTATAGTAATCGTTTTGTGATTTAATGCGCATGTTTATATGTTTTGAGCTATGATTCTTGTCAATTATTTTAAGTTCTTGAAGGTAAACATTTTCCATCATTAAGATTGGCTCTCTAAATTCATAACCATAAGGTTCAAATATTTCTATTGTTTTGAAAAGAGAATCTTTTGTTAAATTCTTTGGAAGAATGGCATCTATTGGTATTGATTTGTTTTCATCAGCAGGTTCATATTCAACTTTTGTAGTTGCATATTCTAATTCTTTAATAAAGTCTTCGAGTAAATTTTCATGCAGCGTAAATCCAGCAGCAGCTTTATGTCCCCCCGAATTTATTACTAAATGGGAAGGTATTGTTGATATTAGTGTTTTTGAATTGATTTTATTGTTTGATCTAATTGATCCTTTAATAATATTATCTTGCTTTGTTAAAAAAATGGCAACTTTTTGGTAGTAAGCAGAAAGTCTAGTTGCAATTCTAGAACTTATTCCTTTTGGGGTATTTTTATCATAGCAAACTATGAATTTATCGTTTTTAAAAATAGTATTTTTATTATGCGAATTCCAAGCTTTTTCTTCTTTGCGTTTTCTCAGTTCGTTGATTTCTTTTATTTCTTTAAATTTATTTTCTATTTGATTAATGTCATTAGTTAGTAAAAAATTTATTGCAATATCTGCTTTTTCAAGCCTTCCTGTTGAGTTTAGTATTGGCGCAATTTTATATGCAATATCCATTGAATTTATATTTGGTTTTGTTAATATGTTTGCATCTTTTAATAGATAGTTGATAGACATTCTTTCTCTTAGTGCGATTTCTTTAAGTCCTACTTTTAGGATTATTCTGTTTTCATTAATAATGGGCATATTGTCCGCTATTGTTCCTATTGCAACAAAGCTAAGTCTTTTTAGGCATTTTTGGAGAAAATTTTTGTTAGTTTCAAAAATTACGTTGTAAAATATATAGTAAAGCTTGTCTTTAATCTCAACTTCTTTATATCTGAAATATTTAGTTGCTTGGATTAATTCTGTCAATGTTTTTTTTCTAAAATTTGGATATTTTTTTATAAAATTTTCACTAATATCAATTGTGTTTATGTTTAAACCTCTTGCGAAGTGTTTATTCAATAATTGATCCTGATCTTCTTTATTAAAGATTACTATATATTTGTTTTGTACAAATTTTTCTAGTTTGTTTGAGTTAATTAAGGGTTCATTTTTAGTATTTAATCTTAGATATTGTTTTAGAATGTAGTTGTTTATTTCTATTGCATGAAGAATAATTTCATTTTTTGTTTTTTCTAAAAATAAAAATACAAGGTTTTTAGAATAAAGATCTGTAAAGGACATGCTAAGAGCAAGGCAAGTTTTAAAACTTACACAGCATCCTGCTATTTCTTTGAATGGGTATTTGTCATCTTTTAGGTGAGGATTTATAACTATGCTTTCAGTTTTAAAGTCTTCGCTTGGAAGATGGTGATCTGTTATTATTATTTCTATTCCTTTAGAATTTGCATAATTTATTTCTTCAATGCTGGAAATACCATTATCAACAGTTATTATTAAAGAGATTTTTTTTTCTAAAGCTATGTTGATCAATTCGTTTGAAAGTCCATAAAATTCTCCATTTGAAGGTATTTTATAGCTTACATTAAGTCCAAAGTCTTTAAGAGTTTCATACATTATTATTGTTGCTGTGATTCCATCAGCATCTTTATCGCCAAAGATTAATATGTTTTCATTATTTTTGATTGCTTTATTAATTCTGTTTATAAATTTATCTATATTTTTTAATAAAAATGGGTTGTGTAATAAATTTACGCTGTCTTCAAGAAAAAACATAAAATCTTCTTCTTTGATTTCTCGCTTTATAAGTAAAGTTGCTTCAAAGGTATTAATATTATATTGCTTGGCAATGCGAGTTAATTCTTTGTCTTGTATATTAGTTTCTTTTTGTTTCCAAATTTTCATTTACTTCTCTAGAATTTATTTTTAATGGATTTTTTAAGGATTCTTCTTTACTAACTTTACCATAGATTAATTAATTTTAAGTAGTAGTCATTATGTTTATTATTAAATGGCATAGTTTTAGTGGATTGTAATTTTTACTGTAATCCAAACTTATGGTCATAATTTTAACTTTGAAAACTCTCATTTCATCATTTTATAATAAAAAAAAATATTATTAAATGAATTTCCATAAAATATTTGTTTTGTTATAATTAGCTTAGGAGATTTCAAATTTTATGGATAAATCTAAGAAAACTAGGTCAGGAGATAAAAAAAAAGAAAAAGTCGTAGCTGGAATTTTGCCTCATTCTAATAAACCCGCAAGAGTTCCTTTAATAGCGGTTCCTTCTCACCCAGTTTTTCCAGGGATGTTTATTCCGATTGTTCTAATCTCTGATTCTGATATGAAAGCAATCGATTATGCTATGAAAGGCAATGGAATCATTGCCTTATTTGTTTTAAATGATAAATTTTTAGGGAAAAACAATAATAATGCTCAACAGAAATTAATTATTGATTATAGCAAAGATATTTACTCTGTTGGAGTTACTGGAAAGATAATAAAGAAAATTAATCTTCCAGATGGTGGTTACAATATATTTGTTTCAACTTTTGATAGGATTAAATTTGTTAAAGTTGTTCTTAATGACAAGTTTCCCATAATTGAGATTGACTATTTAAAGCAAATTCCAGTTAGAAAAGATGATATTCAATCAAAGGCAGTTTACAGTAGTATTTTGCTTAGAACTAAAGAAATATTTGCACATAGAAAAATGCCGGAAGTTCAATTAAATATGGTTAATATTGAGGATAAGGGAAAACTGTGTGATATTGTGGCCAGCACTATTTCATCTTCAAAAAATGATCATCAAATAGTTCTTGAAACTTTAAATGTAAAAGATAGGCTTAAAAAAGTTTTAGAACTGATTTATGAAGAGCTTAATTTAATTGAAATTCAAAATAAAATTGCTAAAGGCATTCAAGAGAGATTAGAGAAACAACAAAAAGAGTTTTTTTTAAAAGAACAGCTTAAGGCTATTAAAGCTGAACTTGGTATAGGAGATAAAAAAAACAGCGATTTAGAAAAGCTTAAAACCAAGCTAAAGGCTTTAGAGTTAAAGGGAGAGTCTTTGGAGGTAGTTGAAAAAGAGCTAGAAAAATTTTCACTTCTTGAGACAAGTTCGGCTGAATACATTGTTGTTAGAAATTATCTTGAACTTATTACTGAGCTTCCTTGGCGAGAGTTGAAAAAAAATTTTGATAAATTAGATTTGCAAAAATCTAAAAAAATTTTAGATAAAACGCATTATGGAATGAACGAAGTTAAGGATAGAATTATTGAATATATTTCTGTTCTTAAATTAAGAAAGACTCAAAAGGGGGGTATTATTCTTTTGGTGGGACCTCCTGGCGTGGGAAAAACTTCTATTGGGGCAGCTATTGCAAAGGTTTTGCGTACCAAGTTTTTTAGATTTTCTGTTGGTGGAATGCGCGATGAGTCAGAGATTAAGGGGCACAGGAGAACTTATGTTGGTGCTTTGCCTGGAAAAATTATTCAGGGCTTAAGAATTACTAAGACAAATTCTCCTGTTTTTTTAATTGATGAGGTGGATAAAATTTCTGCTTCAAGTTATGGGGATCCTTTTTCAGTTCTCCTTGAAGTTTTGGATCCTGAACAGAATGTTAGGTTTAGAGATCATTATCTTGATCTTCCTTTTGATATTTCGAATGTATTTTTTATTTTAACTGCTAATTCTGTTGAAACAATACCAAGACCTTTGTTAAATAGAATGGAGGTTATTGAAATTTCTGGATATGTTGATAACGAAAAAATAGAGATTGCAAGAAAGTATTTAATTCCCAAAGTTTTAAGTGAAAATGGAGTTGATAAAGATTCTTTAAAATTTCAAAGTTCATCTCTTGTTCAAATTGCTCAAGAGTATGCAAGAGATAATGGGGTGAGAAATTTTGAAAAATATTTAAACAAAATTGTAAGAAAGGTTGCTAGAAAGCTTATTGAGAATACTGAGGTTAAATCTTATCAAATTTCCAATGACAATTTAGAAGAATATGTTGGTGTACCTGTTTTTAGAAAGGAAAGCATGTCTAATGCTATGTATTCAGGGATGGTAATGGGCCTTGCTTGGACAAATTATGGAGGTTCAACTTTAATGATTGAGACCGTAAAGACAGAGTCCAAGGTGGGTGGAATTAAATTGACAGGTAGACTTGGGGATGTTATGAAAGAATCTGCTAATATTGCCTATACTTATGTTAATAGTATTAAAGGAGATTTAAATATTAGTAAATCCTTTTTTGAAAAAAATATTATTCATTTACATATTCCAGAAGGAGCAACGCCAAAAGATGGGCCTTCTGCAGGAATTACAATAGCTAGTGCTTTTATTTCTCTTGCCCTTGATAAGGTTGTTAGACCCCATTTGGCTATGACAGGAGAACTTTCTCTTACTGGGAATGTAATGATGATAGGGGGTCTTAGAGAAAAAATAATTGCAGCAAAGCGTAGTGGTGTGGAGCATATTATTGTGCCTAAGGCAAATAGAGTTGATCTAGAAGAGATTCCTATTAACATTAAAAGCGGCATTAATTTTTATCTTGTAGATAATATGCGCGAGGTTATTAAATTATTGTTTTAATTTTTTAAAATTGTTGTTTGAGGCTAGTTTTACGCTAGGTTTAAATAAATGTATTAATAATGGAAGAAGAGTTAGCGACGCAAGAGATGTTGTTAGCATTGTAAAAGCAATTATTGCTCCAAGAGTTGATATTATTTTATAAGACGAAAATGTTAGAGTTAAAAATCCTATTCCAACAGAAATGGAATTTGCAAATATTCCATTAAATACGCTGGGTATTGATTCAAGAAGTGCGGTTTTGTAGATTTGATTTTTTTGGTATTGTAAAACAAACGCATTGAAAAAATGAATTGAATAATCTACTCCTACTCCCATGCTTACAGATGCAATTGTTGCTGTTGCAGGGTTTAAGGTTATTCCAAATAATCTCATTACGGCAAAGTTTAAAAACACTGACCATGCTACTGGGATCGCAATAATTATTCCGGTTTTTATAGATTTAAAGAAAAACATAAGTAGTAGTGTTATTGATCCAAGAGTTGTTATAATGTTCATAACCTGTTCTTTTACCATTGTTTTAGCTATTAACACCTTATCATAAACACCTGAGAAATGATATTTATTATTTTTCATATATTCATTAATTGTTTTAATAGCATATTTTTCAAATTTTTTTATTCCTTCGGTTGAGTTATCTTCAATTCTTACTATGATAGATATTAATGACCAATCATTATTAATGTACATTTTTTTATTATTTTTAGTCCAATCGCTTCTATCTACTAAATTTATTAGTTTGTTTAGTATAATTTTGTTTTCAGGCAGTTTATATTCTAGTGGGGATTCTTTTTTGATTTTAAAATTTGTAAATTTTAAAATTCCATTAATAGAGCTAGATTGAGTTTTTGCAGAAAATGAATCAAGCTTATCTGTAATTAAGTCTAAGATTTGCATTGCTTTAGCATTTTTAAATTCACCAGGTTTACCTTCAAGCTCTATTTTGAAAATCGATATTCCTCCCATTTCTTTTTGCATTAGGTTTAATGTTTTTTTTACACTTGTGCTTTCTTTAAAGTAATCTTTTTCATCAAAATTGATTTCGATCTTTAAAAGACCTACAAAAGAAATTACTAGTATAATGAGGACTATTATAGGGGATGTATATTTTCTTTTTAATATAGATTTTGTTATTTGTGTATTTAGTTTGGCAAGCCTTTCAAGGAAAAATATTTTATTTAGTTTATTTTCTTTTTCTTTTTCAAAAGATCTTTTTTTTGCAAATGGGATTAATGTTATTATTCCAGGTAAAACGGTTAATGAGATTATCATTGAGATAATTACTCCAATTGACATGAAGATACCCATTGTTTTGTAAGCATTAATTGAAGAAGTTGTAAGAGATAAAAATCCAAATGCGGTTGTAAGAGATGTTAGCAGGATGGGTGTTTTGAGTTTTTTAATTATTGCTTTTATGGATTCTTTTGAGAGTTGTTCTTTTTTTATTAATTTAAATATTTCATTTATTACATGTACAGCATTGGCGCATCCGATTGAAATAAGTAAAACAATCATCGAAGTTTCTGGCACTGTAATAGGGGATTGTACAAGCCCTTTAATTCCAAAAGTCCAAATCAATGATAATAATGCAATAAAAATGGGAATTAATGCGCCAATTAGATTTTTTATAATAAGATAGAGTGAAATTATTACTACAAAAGTAGCAAGAGGTCCTAAGATCTTGAAGTCTTCAACCATGTAGTTTAAGATTTTTTCTCTTACTATTAAATCTCCCGTAAGATACAACTTTAAATCATTAGTTTCATATTTTTTAATTGTTTTTTCCATATCATCAAGTTCAGTTTTTAAATTTCTACTGAAATTGATTTGGTCACTCTCTGATGGGATTATTATGAAGTATATTAAATTTTCTGAGTCGCCTAAGAATGTGTTTTTTACAAATGGAGTTGACTTTATTTTATTTTTTATTTCTTCTATATCTTTATCCGTGTAGATTTCTTTTTTAAATTGTGGGAAATAAGAAAATATGCTTGTAACGGCATTTGGAGATACTTTTAAAATTTTGGTTATTTCATCAATTACGCTGTTTATTGTTTCAAAATTTTTTTTATTGAAAATATTTTTTTTATCTTGAAATATTACTATTGTAGATAAAAGAGAATTACTCTTGTCAATGTCTATTAAGCTTTCAGTTTCTTTGGTCTTGGGGATAAGTTTTAAGATGTTTGCATCGAATTTAAGATTTTTTAAAAAAAATCCTAAAAGGATAGTAATTAAGATAAATATTGTGAATATAATTCCTTTATATTTAATACTTAGACCTTCAAAGTCCATATCATTCCTCTTTTTTACTTTATCACTATGTTGACAAGCTTGTTTTTAATTACAATTATTTTTACTATTTTTTTATTGAATAAGTTTGATTTTATTTTGATATTTTCCATTGCTATTTCTTTTAGTTCTTCTTCGTTTGTCTCTTTGTTTAGTAAAATTTTGTCTTTTATTTTTCCATTTATTTGTAAAACAACTTCTTTTTTATCTTTAATAATAAGGCTTTCATCGAATTTTGGCCATTTTGAATTTTTGAATAAACTCGGAAGTTCTCCAATATATTCCCACAACTCTTCTGCTAAATGGGGTGCATAGGGAGATATAATAATGATAAACGGTTTAAATATGTTTAAATAATTTTTTTCATACTTTAGAAGTTCATTTATAAATATCATCATGGCGGATATTGCTGTGTTAAAATTTAGTTTTTCTGTGTTTTTTGTGACTTTTTTTATTACTTTATGTAGTTCAGATATTATTTCCTTTGGAGGATTGTCTTTTGATAGTTCTTTTTCTCTTAAGTTCCAAATTTTGTTTAAAAATCGAAAAACACCAATAATGCCTTTAGTGTTCCAAGGTTTAGAATCTGTTAGTGGTCCCATAAACATTTCATAAATTCTCATTGAGTCTGCTCCAAATTCTTTAATTATGTCGTCTGGGTTTATTACATTTTTTAAAGATTTTGACATTTTGGCAATTACTTGGGTTACTTCTTTGTTGTCTTTTTTGTCAAAAAATTTATTGTCTTTTTCTATAACTTGGTCGTTAGGTATTAAAACCCCATTTTCTTTTTGATAAGAAAATGACGTTATTATGCCTTGATTTATTAGCTTTTTAAAAGGTTCTTTGGTATTTACGTATCCTAGATCATAAAGAACTTTGTGCCAAAACCTTGAGTAAAGTAGGTGCAATACTGTATGTTCAGCTCCACCTATGTAGAGGTCAACCGGCATCCAATATTCAATTTTTTTTTTGTTTGCAAACTCTTTTGGATTTTTAGGGTCTAGGTATCTTAAATAATACCAACAAGAACCTGCCCATTGAGGCATTGTATTTGTTTCTCTTGTAAGACCCATTTCTTTTACGTTTACCCACTCTTTCATTCTTGACAAAGGAGATTCTCCTGTTCTAGAAGGTTTATAGTTTGCAATTTCTGGAAGCTTTAAGGGAAGATCATTCTCCTCTAAAGGTATTGTGTTTCCAAGCTTATCAAACAAAATGGGTATAGGCTCTCCCCAGTATCTTTGTCTTGAAAAAATCCAATCTCTAAGCTTGTAGGTAACTTTTTCTTTCCCTTTTTTGTTTTTAGTAAGCCAATCTATTACTTTGTCTTTTACTTCAGAATTTTTAAGATTATTAAATTCATTAGGAGAATTTATTGAAATTCCGTCATTAATAAATGCTTTTTCTAATATTTCATTTTTCCCTGATTTTGATATCACAGGTAAAATTTTTAATTTATACTTTTTAGCAAATTGAAAGTCTCTTTCATCATGTGCTGGAACGCCCATTACAGCCCCAGTTCCGTAAGCTCCTAGCACGTAGCTTCCAACCCAAATTGGAATTTTTTCATTTGTTATTGGGTGAAATGCATAAGAGCCTGTAAAAATTCCCGATTTGTCTTTTTCAAGAGAGGTTCTCTTAAGATCACTTTTGAGTTCTTCATGTTTTACATATTTTAGGACATTTTTTTTAAAGTCGTTTTTTGTTATTTTTTCTATTAGTTTATTTTCTGGTGCGATCACTAAATATGTGATGCCAAAGATTGTGTCTGGCCTTGTTGTAAAAACTTTGATTTTATCACTGTGGCCCTCAATTTCAAAGTCAATTTCAACTCCTGTTGATTTGCCAATCCAATTTCGCTGCATTTCTTTTACAGATTCAGGCCATTCCAATTCTTCAAGATCGTCTAGCAATCTTTCAGCATACTTTGTAATTTTTAAAACCCATTGTCTTAAATATTTTTTTTCGACGTTGTAAAATCCTCTCTCAGACTTTGGTCCGTCTGAAGTTTGAATAATCTCTTCATTTGCTAGTACTGTTCCAAGCTCGGGGCAGTACCATACAGGCATTTCTTTTACATAAGCCAGGTCTTTTTTATATAATTGCAAGAAAATCCACTGTGTCCATTTATAGTAATTTTCCTCGTGTGTTCTAATTTCTCTATCCCAATCATATGCAAACCCCAAGGCTTTTATTTGTTGTTTAAACTTATTAATATTTTCTTCTGTACTTTTTTGAGGGTGAGTTCCTGTTTGTATTGCGTAATTTTCAGCAGGAAGTCCAAAGCTATCAAATCCTATTGGGTGAAGTACATGAAATCCATTTAAAAGCTTGTATCTTCCAAATATATCAGTGGCTGTGTATCCTTCTGGATGTCCAACATGAAGCCCGTTGGCAGAAGGATAGGGGAACATGTCAAGTATATACAATCTTTTTTCTTTGGGAATACTTGGATCTTCTTCTACTTTGTATGTTTTATTCTTATCCCAAAATTCTTGCCATTTTTTTTCAATTTTTATGAATTCGTATTTAGACATTTGTCCTCTTGAAAATTAATCTATAACAACTTATTCCTTAGTATCCTTTTAGATCCCATTTTTGTTAATTTTTTTAATAAGCTGATAATAATTTTGATGCTGTGAACTGGACTTGAACCAGCACGGGCTTATGCCCACTAGCCCCTCAAGCTAGCGTGTCTACCACTTCCACCACCACAGCGTTATTAACCATTATATTTTTTATTTTAAATTTTTGTCAACTTTTTTCTTTTTTTTAATTGCGCAGATTATTATTGTTGTTGCTATTACAGTAATAAATATTGCAAATATAATTGTTTTTATTTTTGAAAATATTATTTCAAATGATTGTCCTAGTTTAAAGCTTAGAGTAAAATAAACGATTATTGAGAGCAAAGTTGCAAAAAAGTCAGAAACAACAAATAGATTGGATTTCATATTTCCCATTCCTGCTGATATAAATATTGCGTTTCTAACTCCAAAGGGTATAAATCTTCCTATAAATAAAGTTAATACTCCGTATTGACCATAATAGTAATTTATTTTGTCAAGCAGGTTATTGTCTTTTTTGTTTTTAAACAATTTATTTCCCATTAATTTCCCAATGTAAAAAGATATTATGTCCCCAATATAGGCTCCCCAAAAAATTCCTAAAAATATTAATATAGTATATTCATTTTTTCGACTAGATAAAATTCCACCCATTAGTACTATTGCATCCTCAGAAATAGGAACATTAAGCCCTGCTAAAATTAGCAAAGAAAAAAATACTATTGGGGAATAAGCTATGTTTGAATCAATATATTCTATTATTGTGTTTATATTCATTTTTGTCATCTATTTCTTGTTTTATAAGTTAAATATATGCTTGCTAAAGTTAAATATGCAAAGTAAAGGATAAGAACTGTTTTTGCCATTTTTAACGCTGTTGTGGATAGCTCTGAAAATATTGATACAATAAATATTAGGCAACTTATTATTGTTATTGGTATGGTAATTTTTCTTAATTCTTTGGTTTTTGATGGATAAATAAATTTTATTGGTATAAAGCTTGTTATAATACATATTGACATTGTAATAAGATTTGTTATTTGTTCCATTTTAAAGATTATGTTTAGTATTACAAAGAGATTCCATAGGGAAGGAAACCCTCTAAAGTAGTTATCATTTGTTTTTGCATCTGTTCTTGAGAATTGGTATGCTGATGAGAGCAAAATTCCGGTGCAAATGACGACTTTATATTTTTCTTCAATAAATTCTCCTAAATAAAAAAATATAACAGGTATGAATGTATAGTTTATGTAGTCTGTAATATTATCAAGTAAAGTGCCATCAATTTTAGGTATCAATTCTTTAACCTTAAATTTTCTTGCCATAGTTCCGTCAATTCCATCTATTATAAGCCCCATTACTGTTAGCTTTAAAAGAAGGGAATAATCACTATTTACAATTGAAATTATTGAGTAAAGTCCTACAATCAAGCCAGAAGCTGTAAAAATATGTACAAACCAAGCTAAAATCAAATTGATATTTTTCACAGTAAATCTCCTTTTATTGGAATATTTTCTTTATCTCTTCAAGTCTACATTTGAAAATGTTAATAGTGTTTTCTATTGTTGCTTTTTTTGTTAAATCTACTCCGGTAATATTTAAGGAATCTAGTGGATATTTAGAGCCACCTGTTTTTAAAAATTTTATATAATTTTCTACTGCATCTTTTTTATTTTCTTTAATGTCTTTGTATATTGAAAGAGCAGCTGCAATGCCTGTAGCATATTGATACACATAAAAGGGTGAATAAAAGTGAGGGATTCTAAGGCATTCAAGGGGACTTAATTCATCAAATTTTAGGCTAGGTCCAAAGTATTTTTTTAGCAAATTCATATAAGTTTCTGTTAGTGTTTCTTTTACTACAGGTTCTTCTTTGCTAATCATTTCATGAATAATGTACTCAAATTCAGCAAACATTGTTTGTCTAAAGAATGTTGAAATCATGTCGTCAATTTGTGAGAGTTTGATATATTTTATTTTTTCAGTATCGGATTCGTTTTTAAGCAAATATTCTGCTAATATTTGTTCGTTAATTATTGATGCTATTTCTGCTTCAAAAATGGAATAGTTATAGTGCGGAAATGGGTTGTTTTTTATGCTAAAGTAAGAGTGCATCGAATGACCTGCTTCGTGTGCAAGCGTAAACATATCTCTTATTGATTCGTCTTTGTAATTAAGAAGTATATAAGGTTTTCCATTGTATGATCCAGCGCTAAAAGCTCCCGATCTTTTTCCAGTATTCTCGTATTTATCAACCCATCTTTCTTTTAAAAGACCTTTTCTTAAGATTTCTGTATATTCATTTCCTAGTACCTCTAAAGATTTTAATATTTTTTCACAAGCTTCTTCAAACGAATTTTTAAATGTTATTCCTTTTGTTAATGGTACGTAAACATCGTAGTGATATATATATTCTTGGTTTAAAACTTTTTTCCTAAACTCATAATAGTCATTAAGCACAGATAAATTTTCATTGACAGTTTCGATTAAATTTGTATAAACTTTTTTATCAATATTGTTTGAAAAGAGTTGCATTGAAAAAGTATTTTGAAACTTTCTTGTCTTTGCAATAAAGTGGCTTTTCTTAAAATCTGAAATAATAAGATTAGCAAGCGTATTTTCATTATTTTTGTATTTTTGATAAAATTTTAAAAAAGCTTCTTTTCGTATTGTTTGATTTTCATTTTGTAGAAATAGTGTGTAGGTAGAATTGGTTAAAGGTTGTTCATTGATTTCTCCAAATTCCATATCAGCATTTGTTAATGCTGAGAATATGTTTTGATAAGATGAGTAAAGAGGGGTATAGTTAGCAAGTATTTTTTCTTCTTGTTCGCTTAAAATATGGTTTTTTTCTCTTAGTATTTTTTCAATTGCAATTTTTTTATCCTTAAGCTCTGGATTATTTATCCAAGCTTGAATTTTTTTTTCGTCTGTTTTTAGTATTTTAGGCATGAAGTATGAGGTAGTATTAGATACTTTTGTGGCTAAATTGACACATATAGAGTATATTTTATTTGAATCTTTATTGGTTACATCTGTTTCTAATTGAAGCATTGCATAGTAAGAGACTTTCTCTAAATCTTCCATGATTTCGTAGTATTTGTTTAAAGTTTCTCTAAACAAATCAAAATTTAATTCCAGTTTTTCATATTTTTTAAATTCTTCAGTTTTAATTTCAATAGCATTGATTGCTTTTGTATATTCTTTTTCATTTGCAAATAGAAAAGATAAATCCCATTTATCATTCTCATTGATTTCGTTTCTATTTATCACTAAATTCTCCCCTACCTTTTTTTATTGTTTTGAAAGAAATAATAACTCGAAATTTTATAAACATTGTGCTTTTTATTTTACAATAAAGTCTAAACTTTATATATAAAAAGCCTTTAAGATTAACTGTTGAATAAAGATTCTAATAAAAATTTCTTAAATTTTAAAAATGCTATTCCTCGATGGGATATTTTATTTTTTTCTTCAAGTGTTAGATCACTAAGTTTTTTATTATTTTTAGTTAAAAATATTGAATCATAACCAAATCCATAGCTGTTCTTTTCATTTAAGCTTAGTGCGATTTTTCCCTTAATAATTCCTTCAAAATTTAATATTTGTCCATTTTTTGATATATAGCTTATGTTGCATATAAAATATGCTTTTCTGTTTATTTCATTTTTCATTAAGTCTAAAATTAGTTGATTTTTTTCATTAGGGGTTAATTTTTTGCATAGCTTATAAGTGTCATATCTTTTAGAGTAAATTCCAGGTTCCAAGTTTAGTGCCTCAATGCACAGTCCAGAATCTTCTCCAAAAACATTTTGATTTTTATTTAAAATTTCAAACAGTGCTTTTGCTTTAAGCAAAGAGTTTTCTTTAAATGTTTTTCCTGTTTCTTTTATGTTAAAATTTTGAGGGATTATTAAGTTTAAATTAGGCATATCTAATATATTTTTTACTTCATTTATTTTATTTTCATTTGTTGTTGCAAAAAATAGTGTTTTCATCTATATAATAATAAAGTATTTATGAGTTTAATTGTATAATTATATTGGCTTTAAGTATTATTCTCTTTAATTTTGTGTATTTGTTAAGTGTTTTTGTGTACCAGGTTTTTATCGAAAAATTTGGATTTTTGTCTAAGGTATTAAAATATATTTTTAATGTTTTTGTTTGAGCATGGTAATTTTTGGTAAGGTTTGTTATGAAGAAAAGAATTAAATTAAAGATTATTTTGGGTTTTAAAGGAATTTTAAAGGTTTTTTTAGCCATTTATAATTCTTTGTTTATAGCCCTTAAAGTCATTCATTCTTTTTTTAAGCAAAATATTAGTTTTATTGTTATTCCCCATGTTAAAGGGAATGTAAAAAATATTAAAATTTCTTTTTTGACTTTATTTTTCTTTTCTACTTTTTTTTTAGGTGGTTTTATAGGGTTTGTTTTGCTTGCTGTTAATTATGTTACTCTCTCATCAATTGTTAAATCTACAGAGAAAAATTACTCTTTAGCAGAATCTGAGATTGAAGATTTTAGAAATACGGTTGTAGAAATTAATTCTGTTGCAAAAAATTTTTCTAAAGTTTTAGATGAGCTTAAAACTTCTTTAAAAATCAATTCTAATGGTGTTGATTTAAATAAGAATAAACTAGATGGAGATCTTTCTGATTTTATTGATTTGCAAATTTTAGAAGCTAATTCAATAAAAGAGCTTAGTGATCTTAAAAATATTAAAAGCAAAATAGAAAGTTCAATTCCTCCTCTTAAAAGTATAGTTAAGGTCTTGCACGCTCAGGACAAGCTTTTAAATGATATTCCTTCTCTTTGGCCTCTTGCTGGTGGATCTGGAATTATTACTTTGCATTTTGGTCCTGCTATTGAGCCTTTTACTAGGCAGTGGTATATTCACAAAGGTATAGATCTTGGGGGAGTTAGAATTGGAACTCCTATTGTTGCAACTGCTGATGGGGAGGTTGTTAGGGCAAGTTATCAGTCAGCAGGCTATGGCAATTTTGTTCAAATTAAGCATAAGTATGGACTTGCTACTCTTTATGCACATATGTCGCGCCTTAATACTTCTAAAGGGTCTTATGTTAGAAAGGGACAGATAATTGGATTTATGGGGCAGACAGGTTATGCAACAGGCCCACATGTTCATTATGAGGTTCGTGTAGGTTCTCAAGTTATTAATCCCGATATGTATTTAAATTTAGCAACAGGAGCTTCAAAATAGATGTTAAATTTTTTGACTGTGAAGAAAGAAAGAAAAACCCCGTCTTTGTTTATTTTTGATGAAATAAAAACAATAGTGGGTGTTGGTGATTTTTTTAAAGGAGACTTAGTTTCAAATAATTTTATTCGGCTTGATGGTGATTTTATGGGCACTATTAGTTCTACTAAAAGAGTAATTATTGGAGAGAGTGGTAGAGTTAAATCTAGTATTGATGCTAATGAGCTTGTTATTTCTGGAATGGTTGTGGGCAATATTTATGCTAAAAGCAAGATTAAAATATTTGCATCAGGGTGTGTTATTGGAAATATTTCTTGTAAGTCGATTGAAGTTGAAGAGGGTGCTATTATTGATGGATATATGGATATTGGTGCTGAGTATATTAGAGCTCCCGAAAGAAATACATTTTTTTATACTGGTTCTTACAAGGTCAATGAAGATCTTTTAATTGAAATCAATAAGGAGCACCAAGAAGAAAAAAAATCTTTTCAACTTTTAGAAGGTGAAGATGATAAATATTTTTCAAGTATTGTGAATAAAATAGATGAAAGTAAATAATTTGATTGCTGGGGCATTAAATCTTAACTCAAAAGATTATAAAAAAAGTGGTAATAAGAAGGTGTCTTTTGATAAGAACAATTTTTTTTCTTCGGTGTTTCAGACTGAAAGTGTTAAAGAGGATAAGCATTTTATTTTGTTTGAAAATGGAGAATTTAATCTTGATTTAATCAAAAGTATGTTAGATGGAATTAATGAGACTGGCGAGAGACTTTTGAGTGAGCCTTCCAGGCAAAATGTGATTTTTTACAAAAAAGTTATTTCAGAATTCATATCCATTATTATATCATCTTCTGTTTGTTTGAAAGAACAAAAAGGGGGAAGTTTGGGAGATCCTAAGCGTCCTAAGTATAGAATTATTAAGATTATTAACGATAAGTTGGACAGACTTGCCTATTCTGTTTTACAAAATCAAATAACTCAGATTAAACTTTTAGATAGCATTGAAGAGATTCAAGGTTTGCTTGTGAATTTGCTAATGTGAATTGGGTTTAAGGCTTTTAATGTTTTAAGTTTTAAATTAAAAGGGATTGTTAAACAATCCCTTTGTTTAATAGTAAAAATTAAATTAATTTTAAATTAAATATTTTTTACTTATTTCTAAAAAGCTTTTTATTTGTTCATTTTTCCACTCTTCAGATTTATTTAATTTTTTCATCATTATTTCAGCAACTCTTGGAGCAGCCTCAATTGCAGCTTGAGGATTTAAAGGCAACGATCTTGTTCTTCTTGCTAAAACATCCTCAATAGTTTTGGCTTGCTCAAATTCAATTGAAAAAGCTATTTGAGCTTCATTTAAATCCAAGTTTTCGTGTATCTTTTTATCAAAACCCTCCATGTTTTTTAGAATTTCAAAGTCGCTGCCATAAGCTCTAAAAGGTTCAGGAATTTTCATTGCCTCTTCTTTTTTAAGATAACCGTGTAACTTTAAATCTTCTGTAGTTGGTGCGCAATTTGGTATTAAATTTTTTTCTATAGCTTTAAGCAAGGTTTTTTCTGCCATTTTTCTATATGTAGTATATTTACCCCCTGCTATTGTAATAAGATTTGAATCTGATATAAAGATTTTTTCATTTCTTGAGATTTTTGAAGTGTCCCCCTTAGCTTTTGGATCCATTATTAATGGTCTTATTCCGGTATATACGCTTTTTACATCAGATTTTTCTATTTTAATATTTAAACAGCTGTTTAAATTATTTATTATAAAGTCAATCTCTTTGTCAAGTCTTTTGGGTTCTTCTTGTATCTCTTTTATTGGAATGTCAGTGCTTCCACAAACAACACTATCATACCAAGGAATAGCAAATAAAATCCTATTATCACTAGTTTTAGGTATTAATATTGCATGGTTTTTGGGGAATTTGTCTTTTTTGATTATTAAATGGCTACCTTGGGAAGGTTTGATGATGTTTAAGACTTTTTCATCATCTAGCTTTCTTATTTCATCTGAAAATATTCCTGTTGCGTTTATTATACATTTGCTTTTTAATGAAATTTGTTCTTTTGACAATTTATTTTGTATGAGAACCCCTGAAAGTTTTCCGTTATTTTTATTGAATTTTTTAAGTTCTGTATAGTTAAGGGCAATGCCTCCTTTCTCGGTAAAAGTTCTTAACAATGTTATTGCCATTCTAGCATCATCGAATGAATCGTCGTAATATAGAACAGAGCATTTAAGGCCTTCTGTTTTAATATTGGGAGCTTTCTCAATGATAGATGTTTTGGATAACAATTTAGTTTTGTGTTTGTTAGTTTTTTCTTTACCCATAAGATTGTGGTAATAAATTAATCCAAAATAATAATAAGGTATTTCTAAAACATTATAAATAGGAGTGATAAGTGCACATTCGTTAATTAAATGAGGTGCATTTTTCTCAAGAATGGCTTTTTCGTGTAAAGCTTCTTTAACTAAAGAAATATTCCATTGGGCTAAATATCTTACTCCGCCGTGAATTAATTTGCTTGATCTAGAGGAAGTGCCTTTTGCATAATCAAATTTTTCTATAAGTATTGTTTTATATCCCCTTGTAATTGCGTCTACTGCAATGCCAAGACCTGTTGCGCCTCCTCCAATTATTATAAGATCAAATTCTTGATTTTCAAGATCTTTTAATTTTGTTTCTTTGTTATTATTCATGAAATTTAAATATTCCTCCATGTTGGTTAATTCCTTTTCTTTTTAGTTAAATACTAGATTTAAGAAATTAGAAAGGACCATTTGTTCTAATTTTATTAAATAGCACTATAGACCAATTGCTTTGGTAAATTTTTCAATTTTTTATGATTTTTCTTTAGATTTAATATACTATTAATCATTTTTTGTATTGCTCCAATGATATTGTTTTAGTTTTAAAAAATCAAATAAATTATGCATAATTTTGTTACCGGTATATTTTTTGTTATGATCTTCAAAGCCTTATTTTGAACTTTTATAGACTATTAGAATTCTGTATCCAAGATTTTGATTTTTCAATTGCTTTGTTCCAATTTTCAAGAAGCATTTCTTTTTGATTTTTGGGCATTGAAGGTTCAAATATTTTATCTACTTGCCAAAGGCTTACGATTTCTTCAGCGCTTTGCCAATAACCTGTTGCAAGTCCCGCAAGGTAAGCAGCCCCAAGAGCGGTTGTTTCTGTTATTTTGGGTCTTACAACTTTGCATTCTAAAAGATCCGCTTGAAATTGCATTAATAGATTGTTTTGACTTGCTCCGCCGTCTACTCTTAATTCTTGAATTTCAAAGTTAGAAATGGATTTTTTCATGGTATTTAGTATATCAAAGCTTTGAAATGCGATGCTCTCAAGAGCAGCTCTTGTAATGTGGGCTTTTGTTGATCCTCTTGTTATTCCGATGATTGTTCCTCTTGCATAAGAATCCCAATGAGGTGCACCAAGCCCAACAAATGCTGGCACAAAATAAACTCCCCCATTATCTGATACAGAGCTTGCTAATGCTTCTGCATCTGAGCTTTTTCTGAAAAATTCAAGCCCATCTCTTAGCCACTGAACTACGGCTCCGCCAATAAAAACACTTCCTTCAAGAACATAAGTTACAGATTTTTTTCTTCCCCAGGCAATTGAAGTTAAAAGTTTGTCATGACTAATGATTGGTTCTTTTCCTATATTGACCGTTAAAAAGCAACCAGTTCCATAAGTGTTTTTAGCCATGCCTTTTTTAAGACAAGCTTGTCCAAATGTTGCTGCGAATTGATCTCCAGCAATTCCTGCAATAGAAATTTCTGCTCCAAATAGTGATTTATCTGTTTTTCCATATATTGTAGAACTTTCTTTAATTTCAGGCAAAATTGCTTTTGGAATATTTAATATGCTTAAAAGTTCATCATCCCACTTTAATGTTTTAATGTTTAATAATAATGTTCTTGAAGCATTAGAGTAGTCAGTTGCATGTACTTTTTTTTGAGTTAGATTCCACAATAGCCATGTATCTATTGTTCCAAAACATAATTCACCATTTTCAGCTTTTTGTCTGGCACCTTCTACATTATCCAAGATCCACATTATTTTTGTTCCACTAAAATAAGAATCTAGTACTAAGCCTGTTTTTTCTAAAATAATTTTATCTTTTCCTTCGTTTTTTAATTGGTCACAAATTTTTGCAGTTCTTCTGTCTTGCCATACTATTGCATTATAGATAGGCTTTCCTGTAATTTTTTCCCATACAACTGTAGTTTCTCTTTGATTAGTTATCCCAATAGCATCAACTTCATTTGGCAAAATTCTTGAATTTGCCATAGCTTCTGTTATAACTCCAAGTTGTGATCCCCATATTTCGGTAGGGTCATGTTCCACCCAACTTGGTTGTGGATAAATTTGAGTAAATTCTTTTTGAGCAAATCCTTTTATGTTTGCATTTTTGTCAAATACCATTGCTCTAGAGCTAGTAGTACCTTGATCAATAGATAAAATGTATTTCATAATTTTTCCTTTTTGCTTTAATAAAGATAAATATCTTTTCTTTTAGTCTTTGTTATTTTTTAATGTAAATTCGTAAATTGTAGCTCCCAAAATTGCTCCAATTATTGGGCCAATTATTGGTACAATAAATATGCTTAGGTTGTTAAATCCATGATTTTTAAATCCAGCAAATAATAGCAAAAGTCTTGGTCCCAGATCCCTTGCAGGATTAATAGCATAGCCGTGCATTCCTCCAAAACTTATTCCTATTGATAAAACCACTGCTCCTATAATGAATGGAATAAATGGGTTATCATTGTATTTTTTTGTAAAATCTCCAACAGCAGAAATTAAAAACATTAGCAAAAAAGTTCCAAAAATTTGATCAATAAATCCAGGCAAAAATCCAGGAACAGCAGGGAAGGTTGCCATTATGCCTTGAGTATTTTCAAGTCCAGGATCCATTTCGATCCATTTAGGATAAAATACGACAAGTGTCATTAATGCGCCTGTAAATGCTCCTAATATTTGCGCTACAATGTAGTGTAAAAGTTTTGAAACGGGAAATTTTCCAATGCTTGCTAATCCTATGCTAACAGCTGGATTTAGATGTGCTCCGCTTATTCTTGCTGCTGTATAAATACCAAACGTTACACCCAATCCCCATCCAAATACTATATTTGTATATCCCCCTTTTATTATTTCTCCTGGTATTTCAGGACTTGAGGAAAATAATACTGTCATTGCAACAGATCCAGTTCCTAAGGCCAATAGGATGAATGTTCCCAAAAATTCCGATATAAATTCTTGAAATTTTGTATAATTCATAATTATATCTCCTTATCTTTATAACAATTTTATTTTTTATTAATGAGTTTTAATTTTTGATTTTTGAATCCGAATATATTTAATTTTTTAATTAAATTTCATTGTGTTTTATGCAAGATAGTTAGAATTATTATAGTATAGCCTTTTAATTAAAAAAATAATTTTTTTTAATTAAAGCTTTATTTAAAATATATTTAATATCTTATTTTTAATTAAGAATAATGTCAATAATTTAAGAATTTTAATTTTTGAATTATGAATTTCTTTTCTTAAATTTGTTTAAGGATTTTTTATTTTATATTAAAATTTTTACATTGAGTTTTTTGATTAATGAAGTTTTATGATTTAGCAATTTTTTTTAGCTTATGTGTGAATTTATTTAAGTTATTTTGGAGGTAGACTTGGTGATTGTAATAGAAGGTTTAATTGGTGTAGGAAAAACTACTCTTGGAAATATTTTATCAAAGGAGTTAGGAGTTCCTTTTTATAGTGAACTGAATAATGATTTTACTTTGGCTGTATTAGACAAATTTTATAAGGATAAATCCAGATGGGCATTTCCAGTTCAAATTAATTTTCTTAACGAGAGGTTTAAATTAATAAAAGGTGTATTTAGAACAAAAGGGGGTATACTAGATAGATCTATTTATGGTGATTGTGTGTTTGCGTCTCTTTTAAATTGTGATGGGCATATTTCTGATGAGGAGTATAAAATATATATTGATCTTCTTGATAATATGCTTGAACATTCTCAGCGACCAAGTTTGCTTGTTTATCTTGATTGTAGTATTGATGAGGTTGAGCGCAGAATTAAAAATAGAAATAGAAGCTTTGAAATGAATATTCCCAGGGATTATCTTGAGGGTCTTAATAGGAAATATTTAAAGTGGTATGATGAATACAACTTGTCGTCAAAAATAAAATTTTCTTACGATAATATAAATATTTTTAGCGAAGAAGATAAGAATAAAGTGATTTCTTTAATTAGAGATAAACTTGTATTATAATTATTTATAGTGGATTGACATTCTTTTATTTTAAGGTTGAGTGTTAATGGAGGTTCTTATGAAAAGATTATTTCTTCTGTATTTTTTATGTTCTTTTGTTTTTTTGAATTTGTTTGCTCAAGGTAGTTCTTCTTATGTTGATAAGCAAAAAGAGCTTGCTATTTTTTATTATGAGGTTGGCCAAAGATATATAAATGTTGGTAAAGTTAAAAAGGGAAAGCTTTTCCAAGCAAAAGCTTTCAAGATTTATCCAGATTTGAAAAAGGGAGTTAATATTAAGCTTGCAGTTAAAGAGCTTGATGCTAGGATTAAGGATGACAATCCTAAGGTTGTTATGCTTGAGGATATTAGGCTTGAGGAGATACCCGGAATAGTGCACGAAAAAATAGAAATCAATGATTTTACAAATGCTCCTAAAATAGAATATATTGCTCAAAAAGAGAGAATCAAAAATCAAGATAAGATTATTAAGTTTCAATTTGGAAAGTTTGCAAGAGCTTTAATTTCTAGAAACTTTGATTTGTTTGATTCTGTTATTGCAGATAAAGTTAATGTTATGGGTCAATTTGAATCAAAAGATGATTTTATCTCAACTTTATCAAGCGCTTCATCTAAGGCTGATGCTGATGAGTTAGAGTATTTGTCAGTTGATGATTATTACGATTTAAAGTCTTTGAAAATTTCAAAATCAAACGATACTTCTTTTGCTGTTAGTGTGAATGCCAAAAAAAATGATGTTACTAAAAATTTTTCATTTTGGAAAGAACGTCAGACTTTAATTTTTACTAAAGAGGATGATAATAATTGGTTTTTGTCTTCCATAAATTGAAATCTTAGTGTTGTGATTAAAAACATCATCACTAATATATGTATAAACAAGTCTCCAATTTTTTCATAAATGGTTATAAATGTTGGAGACAGTTTTACAGTTGACAATAAGTATCCTTTTTTAAAAGTTTCTAATTTTTTAATGCTTTCTCCGTATTCATTGATGATAGCAGTAATTCCTGAATTTGTAGCTCTAATAGTTTTAATTCCATTTTCAATGCTTCTAAATTTAGCCACAACAAAGTGTTGCCATTCTGCAGAATTTGTTTTTGACCAAGAGTCGTTTGAAAAATTTAGCAATGTATTAGCGCCTTGGGTTTTATAAAACCTTGAAAGTTCTGGAAATGCATCGTCATAGCATATTAAGGGAGCAAATTTAAACTTTTTCAATTTTAATATTTCGATTTTATTTCCTTCAATCTGTCCTAAGATTCTAAAATTTTTTAAAAAAAAGTTTCTTACAAATTCATATTCGTAAAATGGAATTTTTTCTGCAAAAGGGACTAAGAATATTTTAGAGTATATGTTTGCAATGTTAAGGTTTGGCTCTATCATATAAATAGAATTTTGTTGGATTCTTATAGTTTTGTTCACATTTGAGGGAGCCCCAATTGCAAACGGGATTTTTCGTTCTTTTATAAAATTTTTAAGTTCATTGTGTAAATCAGAGTTTTTAAAGTAGTGATCTTCTTTGCTAAAAGGGTAGGTTAGTACCCCTTCGCTCCAGATTACGAATTCTATTTTTGGATTTTCTTTTAAAGCTTGTTCTGTAATTTCAATAGAATCTCTTATTCCTTTTTTATCATTTCCGGGTAACCACGGATCAGTGTTAAGCTGAATAGCTGCAATGTTTAGACTGTCTATTTCTTTTGCTAATAAGTTTTTTAGTTCTGTTTTTTTGAGCATTCCGTAAGTAAAAGATGTTGTTATTAGTAATGTTGGAAGTGCTATGTTTAGTAAATTTGTTTTGTTTTTATGGATTAGAAAGTCTGCAATTCCTGAGTTTGAGAAGTAGACTACAAATGATACAAAGAATACACCAAAAATGTCTGCTACTTGAATTAAATTATTAAAGTTACTTACAGTGAAAGCTGCAAGTCCCCAGGGATATGCTAAAAATCCAATTGATCTTGAGTAATCATAAAATGTAAAAAGCATTGCTATGCTCATTGTTTTATTTTTAAAGCTTTTTAAAGAGTAATAAAGGAAATAGCCTAAAGTTAATGAATATGGAATGTATCCTATGACTACTCCGATGAATGTAATCCATCCAAATGCATGAAAAAATCCAAGCCAAAAATTTTGCAAGCTGTTGGCTATTAAGAAGTAAAATACTGTTAATCCTATTAATGTTTTTTTATCTTCTAGTTTGATTAAGGCTGTAAAAAGTGGTACATAAGCAACAAATCCTAGGATTGAATATCCGGTTTCTTTAATTTCATTTGGAATTGCAAGTGTTGTAAGAATTCCTGAAAATGCGGCTAGGCAAAAGCATCTAGTTTTCATTTTTCCTCTTTTTTACTATTATTAGTAACATAATGGTGTAATATGTTTAACATTATCATTAATAATTTTATATGATAGTATTAATTTTTTTGTATTATTTTTTGGAAAATTTACGCTTATAATAGATCTTTAAATAGCAAGGGGATTATGTTAATTTTTGGTTTTTTTGGTTTGTTTTTTTTAAATATTTTTAGTTTGCATGCCCAAGGAATAGTTACCAATAAAGATGCTCAAGAAGAGTTTAAATGGGCTCTTAATTCTTATAATAATGGAATTTATGATGATGCTCTTTTGTCTTTTAAAAAAATTTTAAGCTTTGATCCTAATAATCTTGATTATCATTTTTGGACTGGCAATGTTTATTATAGACTGGGTTATGTTGAAGAAGCTTTAATGGAATGGAGAAATTTAAAAGATCAAGGCTATAAAGTTCCCTATCTTAGACATTTGATTTCTACTATTGAGCAAAGAAGGGGTATTTTTTCAAATTATGAACTTAATTTTAAAAAACTTGTAAAAGTTGCTTCTCTTGATAATTCTATTTATAAAAGGCCACATGGGTATCAGATTACATCTTTAAGGGCTGATAAGTACGGTGGATATTATGCTGCTAACTTTGTAGGTAATGAAATATTGTATTTTGATGTTAATAATAATATTAATACTTTAGTTAAAGATGGCTTTAGTTATTTAAAATCACCTTATGATGTTGTTGAAGCTAATAATTTACTTTATGTGACTCTTTACTCAAGTGATGAAATTGGTGTTTATGATAAGGTTCTTGGAGTTAAAAGAAAATCTATTGGGAAAAAGGGCACAAAAGATGGCGAATTACTTGCTCCTCAGTATATGGCTATTGATAAGAGAAACTACATTTATGTAAGCGAATGGGGAAATAAAAGGGTAAGTAAATTTGGACTTGAGGGTGATTTTATTTTGCATTTTGGTTCTAGGACTTCAGGCTATAAGGGCCTTTTAGGTCCCACAGGTGTTGCGTATTTGAATGAAAACATTTATGTTGCAGATTCTCTGAGAAATACCATTGAAGTTTTTGATACTAGTGGTAATCATTTGTATTCAGTTTTTACTTCTATTGAGGGAATGGAGGGGCTTAGTAGTGATTTTGTCGGCAACAATGTTATAGTATCCTCAAAAGATGGTGTTTATAAATATAATATTGCTAAAAAGACAATTACAAAAATTTTAAAAGCAGATAAAATGAATTCTAAGATTTCTTCATCTATTTTGGATGCCAATAATCAGATGATTGTTTCAGATTTTAATAATGCTAAGGTTTCAGTTTACAAGAGTGATTCAAGTCTTTATGATAGTTTAAATGTTGATGTTAGGAGAATAGTTAGGCTTGGGGGGCCTAAAATTTACGTTGAGCTTAATGTTAGCAGTAAAAGCGGATTACCAGTTGTTGGACTTAAAAGTGAAAATTTTTCAATTTCAAATGAAAATTATTACATTGTCAATCCTAAGGTAGCATATAATGTAAATGCTTCAAAAGACATTAATATAGCAGTTGTTTTTGATAAATCTTCTTATATGAAAAAATATGATCTAGAACAAATCGTAGGTTTGAATTCTTTAATAGAGTTGTCAAAAAATAAAAACTTTAGTTTTATAAATGCAACAAGTGTGCCTATTATAGATAATATTGAAAGCTTGACAAATAGTATTAGAAACACAAGTTCTCTTGGTCCTTATAGTACAGATTCTGTAAAAACAGACGTTAGTTTGAAGTTGGCAGGTTCTGGGCTTATGTCAAAAAGCTCAAGAAGAGCAGTAGTTTATTTTAGTGGTGGTATTTTAAATCGTAAAGCTTTTGAAAAGTACTCTTTAGATACAATAGTAAGCTATTATAAAAATAATGATATAAGGTTTTACTTAATACTATTTGGCAATGATCCTGTTAATAGTAAGCTTGAGTATTTGGTTAATGAAACAGGCGGCGCTATAATTCCTTTTTCATCTTATGAAGGAGTATCTAAAGTTTATGATTTAATTTTAGAACAAAAAACAGGTACTTATTTGCTGGAATATTATTATCCAGGCCCTCAAGAGCCTAATAAATATTTTAATTTATCTGTTGAGGCAAATATAAATCAACAGACAGGAAGAGGAGAGTTTGCATATTTTATTAATTAGATTGCTTTTTGATTTTATTAGAGGTTTAGGTTATGAGACTTAATGCGGGGATTGTGGGACTTCCCAATGTGGGTAAATCTACTTTATTTTCATCTTTGACATCATCTAATGTTGAGATAGCAAATTATCCTTTTTGTACCATTGAGCCAAATATAGGAATAGTAGAGATTCCTGATGAAAGGCTTTTAAAAATTGCAGAGTGCATTGTTCCACGCAAAATTATTCCTGCTGTTATGGAATTTGTGGATATTGCAGGTCTTGTCAAGGGAGCGTCAACAGGCGAAGGGCTTGGCAATAAATTTTTGGCCAATATTCGCGAAGTTTCTCTTATCGTTCATGTTGTAAGATGCTTTGAAGAAAAAGAGGTTATTCATATTAATGATGATATTAATCCTGAGAGAGATATAACTACAATTAATGTTGAGCTTTGTTTATCGGATCTTGAAACTGTTCAAAAAAGTCTTCAAAAACAAGAAAAAAATGCTAAAAGCACCGATAAAAAAATTAGTGAATCTTCTAAGGCAATTGTTTTAATGTTAAAAAGACTTGAAAACCATTTAAGCAATATGAATCCTGCTGTTGAGTTTAAATTTGATGATTTCGAATACGACTTTATTAGATCATTAAATCTTTTGACTTTTAAAAAAGTTTTGTATGTTTGTAATGTTGATGAAAATTCACTTAGCGGCAATAAATATACAGATATTGTAAAAAATATTGCCTTAAAAGAAGGAAATGATTTTTTAATCTTATGTGCCAAAATTGAAGCTGAGCTTGCCCAAATAAAGGATATACCTTACAAAAATGAAATGTTAGAATTGTTTGGCATAAATGGTAGCGGTCTTGGTAATTTGATTAAAAAAGCTTATTATACTTTGGGGCTTAGAACCTACTTTACAGCAGGTTTGCAAGAAGTTAGAGCTTGGACATTCAAGCAGGGTATGAGAGCACCTAAAGCTGCTGGAATAATTCATAGTGATTTTGAGAGGGGTTTTATTAAAGCAGAAGTTTATTCTTGTGAGGATTTATTTAAACTTCAAAGTGTTCAAAAACTAAAAGAGAAGGGACTTATTAGAATTGAAGGCAAAGAATATATTGTAAGAGATGGAGATATAATCTTTTTTAAATTTAATGTATAGATTTATTTTTATATTATGCACAATTTATTTTCCAATAATGTAAGATTAATTAGTCTGTTTGTTTTTAATAGTGTGATTTGTTTATTTTATTTGTTTTTCTATGATACAAGGTTTTTTTATTTTGTTATGGGGCTTCTTTTAGTAAATTTTTTAACAATTTTTTTTCATTTAAGATATTTTTGTTCTATTTCATTTAAGGGATCTGAAATTTATTATAAGGGTATATTTTTCAGTTATAATTTTGATTTTGATGATATTATTTTGTTTGAAAAAAGATTATCAGACAATGTTTTAATTTTAAAATTAAAAAATAAAAAAAAAATTAAGGTTTGTTTTTGGATAGTCAATGGTTCAAGTGAATTATTCAAAGAGCTTAAAATTAAAAGAAAAGATTTGTTTGTTCCAAAATTGGAAAATTTTCCAATAAGATATTATTTGTCTTATACTTATCTTTTTATGTTTTTAGCTCGTATTATAATTGGTTTATTTGTTTATTATATTTCATTAAGCAATATATTTATTTTTGCCTTTATTTGTTTTATTGATATTAGAGTTTTGTTAGGGGATTTTTCAGTTATTAGCAATATAGTGTTGTTTTACGAGTTTAGGAAAGATTCAATTTGTGAAAGGAAAATTTTTAAGAGTGAAATTTATTTTTATGAATTTTTTGAAAAAATTTTTATTGCTAGAGAATTTGAATTTAATAATAAAAATTATTTATGCTTTTTATATAAAGGAAATCATCAGACAAAAAAAGTATATATTTTGAATAAAAAAATTTCTTATTCCATGCAAAAGGCTTTTGAATATATTGATCAAAACTATTGTACCAAATTAACTTAAGCTTTGATTGACTATATTTAAATTAGTTGATATATTAAAACTGTTGTTTAATAATATTATTAAGGAGTATAACTTGAGAAAAAATGCATCTGCATTGAAGCGCTCTCGTCAAAATTTAAAAAGAAAGATTAGAAATGTAAGTGTAAAAAGTGAATTAAAAACAATAGAAAAACGCTGTATCAATATGATAAAAGCGGGCAAAAAAGACGAAGCTATTGAATTTTTTAAGTTTGTTGCAAAAAAACTAGATACTGCTGCTAGAAAGCGAATAATTCATAAAAATAAGGCTGCTAGAAAAAAATCTCGTTTAAATGTTTTGCTGTTAAAGTAAGGAAATTAGTTTATGTCTTTTTCAAGAAGACCAAAGGTTACTAAGTCAGATATTGTTGATCAAATATCTTTAAATATTAGAAATAGTAATCTAAAATTAGAAAAAAAATACATAAGGCTTGTAATAGATGCTTTTTTTGAAGAGCTTAAAAGTAATCTTTGTTCGAATAATGTTGTTGAGTTTAGATCTTTTGGTACGTTTGAAGTTAGAAAAAGAAAGGGACGTTTAAATGCTCGCAATCCTCAAACAGGGGAATATGTTAGGGTTTTAGATCATCATGTTGCTTATTTTCGTCCAGGCAAAGATTTGAAAGAGAGAGTGTGGGGTATTAAAGGTTAAATGCCGGTTAATATTGTAGATTCTTATAAATGGGATTGTAAGCTGGATTCTAGTTTAACTTTTAGGGGAAAATTAAAATTTGAAGGAACTTTGTATCTTGATTCTTCTTTTGAAGGTGAAATATCTTCGAAAGGGGGGGTGCTTTTTATTGGCAAGAACAGTAAGGTTATTACCAATGTGGTAATTTGTGATACATTAATAGTGGAAGGAATTTTGAAAGGCAATGTTAATGCTGCTAGTAAAGTTTATTTAAACAGCGGTTGTAAAATATATGGGGATGTAAAAACAAAAAAAATATTTATTAATGATAATATAATTTTTGATGGTAAGTGTGAAATGATAAAGTCTAATGAAATTGTAGATTTATTTTCTTTCACCGTTTCACAAATAAAAGATACTTTGCAATAGGATCAATGTTTTTTATTAATTAATAATAAGTAGATTTTTATAAAATCCTTTCTTAAAAAATTTAATTCGTAGAGGAAAATATGGATAAAAAAAATGGTGGATTTGATTTAGAAAGTGAAATAAGGCGGTTGGATGTTTCTAAAGAGTTTAAGATTGAAGATAATTTGAAAAAAAAAGTGGTTAAAGTTGTTGCTAAAAAGGATTCTGCATCTAATTTGGCAAAATCTGCAGATTTAAGTAGCGCAAAGGATTCAAACAGTGTAGTATTTCCTGAATTTGATTATGATATTCCTTCTTCAGGTTTAGAAAATAATATTAAAACTTTAGAGCAAAGTAATATCATCAAGTTTTTTAATGGTAAAGATTATGTAGAGATTGAAAAACTTTATGATAAGCCAATTACAGAGGTTAGAAAAATTGTTGAAGGCCTTGGGACTAATCATACTATTGCTGTAACAATGAAAAAAACAGAATTAATCTTTTTATTAGTAAAAATATTAAGTGAGAATGATATTAATGTTTTATTTACAGGTGTGCTTGATGTGCTTAGTGATGGTTATGGGTTTTTGAGAACTGCATCAAATTCTTATCTTTCAGGAGGCAATGATGTTTACGTTTCTCCTTCTCAGATTAGACTTTTTAATTTAAGGACTGGTGATATTTTATATGGCCAAATTAGATCGCCTAGAGATGGTGAGAGATTTTTTGCAATGGTTAAAATTAAATCTATTAATGATCAAGATCCTACGTTTGCTCAAAATAGAATACCTTTTGATAATTTAACCCCTCTTTATCCCAATATGAAATTGAATCTTGAATATGAAAATTGTAACATTTCTACAAGGCTTATTAATCTTTTTTCACCTATAGGTAAGGGGCAAAGGGCTTTAATAGTTTCTCCTCCAAAAGCGGGAAAGACTACCTTGCTTCAAAAAATAGCTAATGCAATAACTACGAATTATTCAGATGTTATTTTAATGATATTGCTTATTGATGAGAGACCAGAAGAAGTTACAGATATGATTCGTAGTGTTAAAGGCGAAGTAATTGCATCTAATTTTGATGAACAGGCTAGTAGGCATGTTCAAGTAGCAGAGATGGTTATTGAAAAGGCAAAAAGGCTTGTTGAAAACAAAAAAGATGTTGTTATTTTGCTTGATTCTATTACAAGGCTTGCAAGGGCATATAATCAAACTATGCCAACTTCTGGTAAAATTTTATCGGGTGGGGTAGATTCTAATGCTCTTCATAAGCCAAAGAGGTTTTTTGGATCTGCTAGAAATATAGAGGAAGGGGGAAGTTTGACTATTATAGCTACTGCTTTGGTTGATACTGGTAGTAAAATGGATGAAGTTATTTTTGAAGAATTTAAAAGTACCGGCAATATGGAATTAATTCTTGATAGAAGTTTGGCAGACAGAAGACTTTTCCCTGCTATTAATATTAAAAAGTCAGGCACCAGAAAAGAAGAATTGCTTCTTAGTGAAGAGGAACGTTCTAAGATTTTGCTTATTAGAAGAATACTCGGAGGTGTTGATGATTATGAGGGAGTTGAAGTTCTGATAGAAAAGATGAAAAAAAGTAAAAACAATGAGATCTTTTTAAAGACAATGAGCAATGGTAATTAAATAAATTGACATTATTTCTAATGTCAATTAAACTTTATTGAGATTAAGAGGAAGGTTTTATGAGAAAAGATATACATCCTAAAAATAATTTAGTGGTATTTAAAGACGGATCAAATGGAGCAATGTTTTTAACTAGGTCTACTTTAAACTCAAAGGAAACTATTAAATATATTGATGGAAAGGAATATCCATTGATTACTGTGGAGATTACAAGCAAATCCCATCCTTTTTATACTGGCCAACAAAAGTTTGTTGATGCAGCAGGAAGAATTGATAAATTTAATAAAAGGTATAAAAAGTCCTAAAAATTTGCTTTTTTGTATGAAATTTTGATAAAATTTTAATAAATTTTTTTTACACTATATTCTTTTCCTATTAATTTTTCTAGGTTGTTTTTGTCTTCTTCGTATGTTTGGTTATTTACTAAAGATGCAATGCTGTTGTGTTGTCTTATTTGTGTTAGAATCTTTGCAGATATTTCTTTAATATCTTGTGGTGTAATTGTAAAGTAGGCATTTCGAATATCTTGTCTTAAGCTGTCGGTAATATTTAGCATTTTTCTTTTATAACTTTGTAAAGCTTCTGTAGCTTTAGTTTTTACATAGATATTAGTTCCTATTAAACCTACTAAATAGGTATAAATCTCTTCATTTGTCATTTTATTATTAGCTAATTCTTCTAAAGAGTTTTCGAAAGCTTGGTACGTTTTGGTGAAATTGGGATCTCTATAGGACGCAAAAGAGAAGATTCCATTAGCGATTGATGCGCTTGCTCCGTATGCACCCCCCATTACCCTTATTTTTTCCCAAAAAATTCCACTTCTTAAGATATGCTCTAGAAAGTTTGCTTTTGGATAATTTTCATCGTTGATTTTGTAACTGGGGAAACATATAGCATTAAAAGCTACTTTTGATTGGATAATTATTATTTCTCTTAATGTTTTGTTGTTTGTATCAAGATTAAGCAACCTATCGTAATAATTGCTCTCTTTTAGGCTTTCTTTTAGATTAAAAAATTCATTTTCTAAGTTTTTAAGAATATCATCAGTATTCCCCATTATTAATGCAGATAGATTATTTTTTAAAATTATTTTATTTTTTAAATTGTCTAATTTAATTGCAATTTCTTTTAAAGATTCTGTATCGGTTTTTGCTTTTTGCCAAAATTCTCTGCCTGTTATTCCGTTTTGCAATTCTTTTAAATGTTCATTTAATTTTAGTTTTGATTTGGACCTTAACATTGCCAAAAGATGTCCTTTGGGGATTAATAAGGATTTAAAATCATTTTTTAAACTTAGTACTATTTCTTTTAATCTCTCATAATCATGAAAGTTAATATTCATTAAAATTTCTTTTATCAGTTCAAATGATTCTTTAATCTTATGGTTAAAAGATTTAAAGCTAATATTAAATGAATTTGAAATATTTTCATCAATATCCTCGTCGTAACTCTCAGATATATTTATTTGTCCCAAAGTATTTTGGATTTTATTGTTAATGTCTATGTAAGAATAATTTTTTGTAGATAAATCTTGGAGAGCTCTTTTGAATAAAGATAGGTATATATAATCTTCTTTTTCTAAAAAATTTAGTTTAAAAAATAAATTTACATTAAAGATATTGTTATTCTTAAATTTGAAAGAATGTAAATTTAGCTCTTTTATTTCAGTAAGATTCAAACTTTTTTCTATTTCTTTTGGCAAATCTTCTATTTTTAGTAAGGGAAGTTTTGCTATATCTGCTTTAGAGTCTTTTTTATTTTGGTATTTTTTAAACTGATTATAGTCTTTTTTAAATTGCAAAAATTTTTCTGGATTTTGTTTGATTTCAATTTCTTTTGCCATTAATTTATTTTCAATTTCTTCTTCCATTTCTTTTTCTGTATCGTGTGATGGAATAAAGCTTATTAATGTATAATGCTTATTAAGTATTAGATATTTTTCAATTAAATTTTCGAAGTAATAAATTCCTTTTTCCAATTTATTTGTAATTTCATTTATATAGTAGCTTGTTTGTAATGTTTTTATTGGATGCAGGCCATTTAGCCAACCTTTGAGGCTTTTTATCATTAAAGCAATAGGGAAATTTTGTCCCTTTTCTTCTTTTAAAGCAAATTCGTAGCCAAAAAGAATTCCTTTTATTAATTCTTTTGGGATTTTATTTTTTACTAAATTTTTAAGTTCACTGAAAACTAAATTTTTAAATTCTTTTTCTTTGTTTTCAACAACATTTTGGAGTCCAAATGAAAAAACAGATTCTTTTAAATCCGTATTGATTCCGCTAATATGGGCTATGTCTTCACCTATCCCGCTTTTTAAGATATTGATTGTGAATGAACAAGAATCGTCTAAGAGTATTTCTGAGAGAATTTCAAGACCAATGCTGTCTTCAATATTGTTAATTTCTGTGCAAAGCCAATTTATTGTGTATACTCCAAGAGAATTGTCGTTTTCTTTAGGAATTTTGTATGTTAATTTTTTCCCCTTTTCCCATCTTTTAACGTTTTCTATGTCAATATTGACATTACTTTTTTCTTTTTTATAAGGCCTTATTATGTATTTTTCAATGAAATTTAGATTTTTTTCAGTTTGAGTGTTTCCGCATAAAAATATTTTGCAGTTTTCAAGTGTATAATATTTTTTATAAAAATCTAAAAAATTTTCATAAGTGAGATCAATAATATTTGTTGGGATTCCGCCTGAATCGTATTTATATGCTCCCTCTTCAAAAAGAGAGCTACTTGCTATTTCGTTTATTAGAGAATTTTTATTTGAATAGCTACCCTTCATTTCATTAAAGACAATCCCAGATACTTTAAAATCTTTTGGATTTATGTTGTATCCTTCTTGCATAAATGATTCTTTTTTAAGCAATGGGTTAAATATAGAATCGGCATAGATATTAAATAAATTAAAGTAGTCTTTTTCAATTGTAGATGCTGCCAGGTAGATGGTTTTGTCTGGGAATGTCATTGCATTTAAAAATGTGTTTAGGCTTCCCTTTAATAGGTAAAGAAATGGGTCTTTTATTTTATATTTGTTAGAGCCGCAAAAAATTGTGTGTTCTAAAACATGTGCAACTCCAGTATTGTTTGAAGGTATTGTCTTGAAAGCTATGCAAAATGCATTTTCTTTAAAAGAATCACTTTTTAAGTGAAATACTTCAAGACCGCTGTCGTGTTTAAAATACAACCCTTCTGCATCATATTCTTCTAAATAAGTTTTCGAAATTAGTTTGAAAATTTTTTTCTTTTTCATTTATGTCTTTAATCCTTATTTTACAAATTGTGCTATTTCACTCTCATTAAATTCAAATGTGTTTGGCAGTTCTTCTGTGTCGTCTAGTTTAAATGTGTATTCAGGGAATTTAATAATAATTTTTTTGTTTTCAAAGTAAATTACTGCTTGTTGTAAATCAAATAATAATTCGTTAGGTAAAATTTTTTCTTTAATTTTTTTTATAAAAAATGGGAATGCTTCATCTGTTTTAATTATGTTGTCAATGTTATAAATATAATTTCCTTTATCTTGAATGTAATAGTTTCTGTAATTTGTAATAGGGCTATCATTGATTTCTTGAGTTGCAATAAGTATTATTGTATAAATATTGTATCCATGGTAAATTTCATAGTCTATTTTTAAGTTGAATTTTTTATTCTTAGGTTTAAGCTCTTTACTAACAATTTCAAGTCTTGTTACAATTTGGCTCACATATTCATTAAGCTCGGTATTTAATTCTTCAAGATTTCCTTTTTCTTTTTCCTCAATTATTAATTTAGGTATTCTAATATTGTATTCATAAAATTGTGAATCTTCTTTTGAGCTCATTGAAGTTATTATTAAAGAATTCATTTTGTTGCTATTTAAGCCAATATCTTTAAAATTGATTTTGGTTAATTTTTTTGTACATCCGTTAAAAATTATTAATGTAGATATTAACATAAAAGTTGTTTTTATTGTTCTTAGACTTAGCATGTTATGATTTCTCCCTACAATATTTATTCTAATCCTGTTATAAGATATTATATAATAACCTTGATATGAATTTATATTATTTATAATTTTGTTTAAAAATTTTACTTAAGACATATCTTAGGAGATAGAATGCTTGATTTGAAATTTATTAGAGATAACCCTGATCTTGTTAAGAGAAGTATTAAAGCAAGAGGCCTTGTTGTAGATATTGATAAGTTGATTTATCTTGATAATAAGAGAAAAAAAATAATTACCAAAATTAGTGAGCTTAATGCAAAAAGAAATGAAAATTCTTCTAAAATGCGAGAAAATATTGATAAGGTTTTAAAAATCTCTTTAATAGAAACCGGAAAGATTTTAAAAAAACAGCTTATTGATCTAGAAGAAGAGCTTGAAAGAGTGTCTGTTGATTTTGACTTTGAAAATAAGCGGGTACCCAATATTTTGTCACATGATGTGCCTATTGGTAGTAGCGAAGAAGATAATTTTGAAATAAAAAAAGTTGGAGTTGTTCCAAATTTTGATTTTAAGCCAAAAGATCATTTAGAGCTTGGTAGAGATTTAGACCTTCTGGATTTTGACAGAGCACGCGAGATTAGTGGGAGTAAATTTTATTATCTTAAAAATGAAGCAGTTTTTTTAGAAATTGCTCTTATTAATTTCTCTTTAAATAAATTAAGAGAAAAAGGTTTTGATGTTTTTATTACTCCTGATGTTGCAAGAGAGTTTATAGTTGACGGAATTGGTTTTAATCCTCGTGGCAACGAAAGCAATATTTATAAGATTGAAGATACAGATAAATATCTTGTAGGCACTTCTGAAATTACGCTTGGTGGTTACTATTATAATAAAATAATAGATCTCACTTTGCCAATAAGAATGGCAGGGTTTTCACATTGTTTCCGAAAAGAAGCTGGAGCATATGGTCAGCTCTCAAAAGGTCTTTATAGAGTTCATCAGTTTAGCAAGGTGGAAATGTTTTGTTTTTGCAAGGCAGAAGAATCTGAAGTTATTCATGATGAATTTTTGAGTATTCAAGAGCAAATTTTTACTGAGCTTGAAATTCCTTATAGGGTTTTAAATATTTGTTCTTTTGATCTTGGTTCTCCAGCTTATAAAAAATATGATATTGAAGCTTGGATGCCTGGAAGAGATAGGAAAGGTAGTTATGGAGAGGTTACCTCAACTTCAAATTGTACAGATTATCAGTCAAGAAGGCTTAAGATTAGATATAAAGATCAAGATGGACAAAATAAATTTGCACATATGGTAAATGGAACAGCAATAGCTACAACAAGGGTTATTATTTCCATACTTGAAAACTTTCAGGATCAAAAGGGAGGAGTTAGAATCCCTAAAAGCTTGGTTAAGTATACAGGCTTTGATTATATTCCTTTTAAGAATTAGAATTTAGTATTTCTTCTGGCAATGTTTCTATAGCTTTTAGCAATATTTCGTGTTTTTTTAAGTTTTTTGGAAATGGTGCTGTTAAATTTTGTCTAAATTTTTTTGCTCCTTCTTTGGAAAATACTATTCCCATAAGATGCTTGAATAATATATTTATCGACAAATAATTTTCATATTCTTTAATGTATTCTACCATTTTCATCAATAAGTCTTTTCTTATGAGAATTTCATCAGCTTCGTTTAAAAATTCTCTTGAGGCGTTTGCAATAAAGTATGGATTTTCAAACGCACTTCTCCCAATCATGACAGAATCAACAAAAGATAGGTGTTTTTTAATTTGCTCCGAGTTGTTGATTCCTCCATTTATTTCAATAAACAAATTTTTATTATCTTTTTTCAGATTATATACAAATTCATGTCTTAATTTTGGAATATTTCTATTATTTTTAGGAGAAAATCCTTTTAATATTGCAACCCTTGCATGTACAATAAAATTTTTGATACCAAAATCTGAGATTATTTTGACAAAGCTTTTTACCTCAGAATAACTTTCATTTTTGTAATCACTAGGTAAAGGTCTTATACCTAATCTATGTTTAATTGAAATGGGTTTATTTGTATTTTCTTTCATCGTTTTTAAAATTTCACCTACTTGATTGGCATTGCTCATTAGGCAAGCTCCACAATTTGCATTTTGGATTTTTATAGATGGGCATCCAACATTAAGATTGTATTCGTCAAAATTAAAGTGTTTTTCAATAATTTGAATAGCTTTAAGGGCATCATTTTTGGAGTTTGTTGCTATTTGAATTGCAATTGGAGATTCCAAGGGGTTTTGCTTTACAATTTTTTTTACATCACCCATAATTATTGATTTTGCAGAAATCATTGGGGTGTACAATGTAACTTTTTTTGATAAAAGTCTTATTAAATATCTGAAATGCTCATCTGTGATGTTTACCATTGGGGCTATTGATATTTTTCGATTCATTAACATTACATAATATGTTAGAATAAACGAGCTAATTTAACAATTATTTGTTCTTTTTTAGGAGGAATTGTTATATGCATGGAAGAAAAGATTTATTTTTTTTAATACTTTTCCTATCATTGTCAATTATAATTTCTTACAAAGTAAAAAAAGTTATCATTAAAAATAGTAATTATATTGCGGTTAGGGGGGCGTAGGCGAAAAAGAAATCCTCTTAGCTCTTCGGGTTGGAATTTAGAGTATTATTTCAATGGTGATTTGGTTTATGGGTCGTATTAAAGCAAATAATTTAAGTTTATCTAAGATTAAAACTTTTTTATTAAATATATATGTATATTTCTTTGATTATTAATACAATTGATGTTGAAAAAATGAAAACAGTAGAAAAAAATATTATTGAGTTTTATAATCAAGGTTTGCTAATTAGCAGTAATGTGGGTTTAAGATATTATTTTAATAAAATTAATGATATAAAGTCTAAAATGCCAGTAGTTTCAATTAAAAATTTTATTGTATATGCAAGGATTGTTTCAACTATTTATTATTATTTATATTATATGTATTAAGGGAAATTAAATGGAGTTTTTATATTCTGATGAAGAGAATTATTTAAAAGATAGATTTTTTGATTTTTTTAATATGAATGTAGATAAAGATAAATATACAGGTATTGGAATTTGTGGTGGTCGAAGTATAGTTAATTTTTTAAGTGTTTTTCTTAAACAAAATTTTTCTTTTAGAAAAGCACATTTTTTTTTAGTTGATGAGCGGTGTGTTCCATTAAATGATGAGAATAGTAATTATAATCTTTTAAATAAAAAATTTTTTTCCAAAATGGCTGATAAAAATTTGATAAGCATTTCCAAATTTCATGCTTTTGTTTATAGCGAAATAGACGAAGCCACAGCTATTCATAACTATAATATTGAATTTAATTCTAGGTTTAATATTTTTGATTTTATTTTAGTTTCAGTTGGCGAGGATGGCCACATAGCATCGCTTTTTCCTTCTAGGAAATTGTTGTTCTCAGATGTAGAAGGTTATCAGTATGAATACAATTCTCCCAAATTTCCTAGCAAAAGAATAAGCTTAACGCCTAAATCTTTGTTTAGTTCAAAAGCTGTTGTTTTGTTATTCATGGGTGTTGATAAAAAGCGTGCTTTAGAAAATTTTTTAAGTTCTAATAGTTCTATTAGCGAATGTCCAGCCAGACTTTTAAAAGATCATCCTAATTTACTAGTTCTTACAAACATTAAAAGAGATGAAAGTTATGCAGGATCCTAGGCTTTCCAAGTATAAAAATGCTAAAAATTTAAGCAAAAAAACTGTTGAAGAAATTGATACTTTGAGTTTAAATAAAAATTTTTCCGATTCAGAGATTCAAGGCTCTATGCTTAGATCTTGGATAAGTCTTATTAAGGGCAATAAAAATAAAGCTTCTATTGAGCCTAAATCCAACAAGATTAATGATTCAAATCCAGGGTTTATTCGCAAAGAAAGCAAGGTTAGAAAGGTTGCAAAATATTTTTTGGCTATTGGACTTGAAAAATCTGCAAAGATTATGTCTGAGCTTGATGATTCAGATATAATTTTGATTACCAGGGAAATTTCAAAGATTAGTTATATTGATCCAGAAGAAAAAGAGCATATTATTAAGGAATTTGAAGATTTACTAAGAAATCAAAAAAGGTATGTTAATGTGGATGATAACTTTGCTTACGAATTATTAAATAAAACGTTGGGAAAATCTAAGGCAAAATCAATTTATAAAAAAGTTACTGGCAATGATATTTTTATTCCTTTTGATTATTTATCTCAAATTGAGCATGAACAACTTTGGGCATTAATTAAGGATGAGAATATTAAAACGCTTGTTATATTATATAATTATTTAAATAAAGATCAAAAAAAGTATGTTTTTTCAATGTTAGGAGAAGAAGATAGAAGAGAATTTGTAAAAGATCTTGTCAAACCAAGGCAATTGAGTATGGATACAATAGAGGCAATTTCAAATAAGCTTAAGGATAGATTTAAGATGCAAGGGAATCTTAAGACAGATAAACTTGATGGATCTAAGATACTTGTTGATATTTTAAGCTATATGGATTCTAATGAAGAGAAAAATCTGCTTAATAATATTAATATGAGGGATTTAAATCCTGTTGTGGACAGTGAAATTCGAGAAAAAATATTTGATATTAATGTAGTATTGAGAATTATGGATAATGATCTTCATAATATTTTAAGAGAGTTTACAGATAAAGAGATTGCAATTATTATTAAAGATAAAGCTGATGAGGTTAGAGATAAAATACTTTCAAATGTTTCAAAAAGGCGTAAAGAAATTATTTTAGATGAAGAAGCTTTTTTGGGAAAAATAAGTAAAAAAGATTTAAAAACTATGACAACAGCTTTTGTTAATTATATTAAAAATTTAACTTTAAAAGGTGATTTAATAATATATAGAAAAAATGAGGAATTTATTTAATGACACTTGACGAGTTGCGTAGAAAATATATTGATTTTTTTAAATCAAAAAAACATTTTGAAATAATGGGTAAATCATTAGTTCCTGAAAATGACCCTACAGTTCTTTTTAATACAGCCGGCATGCAACCCCTTATTCCGTATCTTCTTGGAGAAGTGCATCCATCAGGAGATATGCTTGTTAATGTTCAAAAATGCCTAAGAACAGGCGATATTGATGAAGTTGGAGATTTAAGTCATTTAACTTTTTTTGAAATGCTTGGAAATTGGTCTCTTGGGGCTTATTTTAAAGAGTATTCTGTAAAGTGTAGTTTTGAATTTTTGACGTCTTCTGATTATTTAAATATTCCAAAAGACAGTCTTTATGTGAGTGTATTTGAAGGTGATCAAGAGATTTCGCGTGATACAGAGACTGCTAACGTTTGGGAAAGCTTGGGTATCCCCAAAGATAGAATATATTATCTTTCTAAGGATCATAATTTTTGGGGTCCTGTTGGATTTAAAGGGCCTTGTGGCCCAGATACTGAAATATATGTGGATACTGGAAAGCCTAAGTGTTCTTTTGAATGTAATATTACATGTTCTTGCGGCAAGTATTTTGAAATTTGGAATAATGTTTTTATGCAATACAATAAAGACGAAAATGGTAATTACATAGAATTGGATCGAAAATGTGTAGATACAGGAATGGGTCTTGAAAGAACAATTGCTTTCTTGCAGGGCAAATCTTCAGTTTATGATACAGATGCATTTATGCCCATAATAAAGAGAATAGAATATATTTCTGGTAAAATTTATGGACAAAAAGAAGATGATGATAGATGTATTAGAATAATTTCTGATCATATTAAAGCAGCTTGCTTTATTCTTGCTGATAGTTCTGTTGTTTTTCCCTCCAATTTGGGCCAAGGATATGTTTTGAGAAGACTAATAAGGCGATCTATAAGATATGCAAAGAAGCTTGGAATAAAATCCCATTTTTTAGCTGATCTTGTTGATTCTGTAGAAGCTATTTATAAATCTTTTTATAATGAGCTAACAGAAAAAAAAGATTTTATTAAAAAGGAATTAAGCATAGAAGAAGAAAAGTTTTTTAAAACTTTATCTCAAGGAGAGCAAGAATTTATCAAAATAACAAGAAATTTACCTTCCAAGACTATTCCTGGCGATATTGCTTTTAAACTATATGATACTTATGGTTTTCCATACGAAGTAACAGAAGAGCTTGCTCTTGAATATGGCTTTAACATTGATAAGTTAGGCTTTAATGAACATTTTAAAAAGCATCAAAAGACTTCAAAGAAAGGGGGTGACAAAGTCTTTAAAGGAGGGCTTGCCGATTATACTTATGAGACCACTAAGCTACATACAGCTACTCATTTGCTACATAAGGCACTTCAATTAGTACTAGGTGATCATGTTAGACAAAAAGGAAGCAATATTACTGCTGAGCGATTAAGGTTTGATTTTGTTCATTCTGAAAAGATGACTGATGACGAGATAAAAAAAGTTGAAGAGATTGTTAATTTACAGATAAAGAATTCTTTGTCTGTAAAAAAAATTATAATGGAATTAAGTGAAGCTCGAGAAAAAGGTGCTATGGCACTTTTTGGAGAAAAATATGACAATTTGGTGAGCGTTTATGAGATAGATGGATTTTCACTTGAAGTTTGTGGAGGTCCTCATGTAGAGAATACTAATGAACTTGGTACTTTTAAAATACAGAAAGAACAATCCTCATCTTCAGGTATAAGAAGAATAAAAGCTATTTTGATTGATGAGTAAATTGCTTATTATTTGTTGATTTATTTTAATAGGAGACTTTATGATAAAATCAATTTTAGATTATTTATTGACTTTGCATCCTATATTATTAGGAATTTTAGGCTCTACTTTTACTTGGTTTACTACAGCTTTTGGAGCAGCAGCAGTTTTTTTCTTTAGAAAGGTAGATAATAAAATAATGGACGCTATGCTTGGTTTTTCAGCAGGTATTATGATAGCGGCTAGTTTTTTTTCGCTTATTCAGCCTGCTATCGAGAGAGCTGAGGAGCTTGGATACATTACTTGGGTACCGGCTGTTTTTGGATTTCTTGTTGGGGCATTTTTTATATACATTGTAGATGTATTTGTTCCAGATCTTGATAAACTTACTTTTATTGATGAAGACTTAACCAAGCACGGTAAAAAAGATTTTTTACTCTTTACTGCTGTTACTTTACATAATTTTCCAGAAGGATTAGCAGTTGGAGTTGCTTTTGGAGCCTTGGCGTCTAATCCAGATATTCAAACTTTAGTTGGAGCTATGCTTCTTACGCTTGGTATTGGTATTCAAAATATTCCCGAAGGAGCGGCCATTTCTCTGCCTTTAAGAAGGGGTAATGTTGCTTTAGCAAAATGCTTTAACTATGGCCAAATGTCAGGATTGGTAGAAATTGTGGGAGGGCTTATGGGTGCTTATGCGGTTTATTCTTTTACCCGAATTTTACCTTTTGCCTTGGCTTTTTCTGCAGGAGCTATGATTTATGTGTCAATTGAACAACTAATACCTGAAGCTAAGAGAAAAGACATTGACAATAAAGTTCCAAGTATATTTGGTGTTATTGGTTTTACATTGATGATGTTTCTTGATGTTTCATTGGGTTAAAATTATCCAAATTTTCCGCTGATATATTCTTCAGTTTTAGTATTTTTAGGATTGAAGAATAGTTCGTCAGTTGAACTTTCTTCTTCAATGCATCCATTAAGGAAAAATGCGGTTCTGTCAGATATTCTTCCGGCTTGTTGCATATTGTGAGTTACAATGATTATTGTGTAACTTTCTTTTAAGTTTATTATTAGCTCTTCAATTTTGCCTGTTGATATTGGATCTAGAGCAGAGGTAGGTTCGTCCATTAGTATTACATTTGGTTCTATTGCAAGAGTTCTTGCAATACAGAGTCTTTGTTGTTGACCCCCTGAGAGACTTAATGCATTTGTATTAAGTTTATCTTTGACCTCGTTCCAGAGAGCAGATTTTATTAGTGATTGTTCTACTATTTCGTCTAGTTTTTTTTTATCTTTTGTTCCATGAATTTTTGGGCCATAGCTTATATTGTCATAGATAGACATTAAAAATGGGTTAGGGGTTTGGAATACCATTCCTATTTTTCTTCTAAGCTCCAAGATATCGAAATTATTTGAATAAATATTTTTCCCTTCATATATTACATTTCCTTCTATTTTAATGCCTTCAACAAGGTCATTCATTCTGTTGAGAGTTCTTAAGAATGTTGATTTGCCACAGCCAGATGGGCCTATTAAAGCGGTAATGCTATTTGTTAGTATTTTAATATTTATTTTGTTTAAAGCCTTAAAATCTGTATAAAATAGATTTAGATTTTCCGTTTCTATTATAACTTCATTTTTTGGTGTATCTTTTTCTTTTATCACTTATTTAATCCTATATAATTTGTTTATTAAAAATTTTGATGTTAAATTTATTATGAGCACCATTATTACAAGTATTGAGGCTGTTCCAAATCCTTTATCCAGGTGTCCTTCTTGAAATAACATCAGTAAGTGTACGGTTAATGTTCTTGATGGTTCATTTAAATTTGTTGCAAGCCCTAGGTTTGTTCCCATTGTAAAAAGCAATACGGCTGTTTCTCCCAAAGCTCTTCCTATTGCAAGAACTATTCCTGTTAGTATTCCAGGAATAGCTGCTGGAACCATAACTTTAATTATAGTCTCTGTTTTATTTGCTCCTAAGGCGAATGAAGCATATTTGTATGATTTTGGGATTATTTTAAATGCTTCTTCGGTTGTTTTAACAATCATTGGTAATATCATTAGGGAGCTTGTTATTGCTCCTGAAAGTATTCCTATTCCAAAAATTGGCACAAAAAAAATTAGTCCAAAAAGTCCAAAAATTATTGCAGGAATTGAGGAAAGGATGTCAACACTCATAGATAGTATTTTGTAAAATATTTTACTAGAAGTGTATTCGGCAAGCATTATGCCAGTTCCTATTCCAATGCATATTGAAATAGCGGTTGTAAGTAGTATTACATAAAAAGTATTTAAGATTAAATAAGAAATTCCACCATATGCACCAGAATCTCTTGGAATAGATAATATGAAATTTAAATTCAAGGGACTGCTTTTATCAAAATAATGCATTTTAATAAAGGGCGCTTTAAGATTTTGAAAATAATGCCAAGGCACAATTGCTAGTGTGCCTTCTGTTTTTTCTATAGTTTGTATTATATTTTCTTCTTGATCAAGATATTTTATTATTTTTAATTTAATATCCTTTGATATTAAATTGGCCCATTTTTCTTTGCCTTTAATAAGTTTTTCAACTTCCTCAACGCCTAATGTATTGATTATTTCATTTTCATTTTTTGTTAAAGTTTTTTTACTTATTAGGACAGACATAGTTTTTATTTTTAAAGCTTTAATATTGGGATATAATTTAAAGTCTAGGGATTCGAATTCTTCTTTTGTTAAATAGCTTATAGAGCCTGTTGTGTTGTTTATGGTTTGAAGTATTTTTTTTGTAGATGGTACAATTTTTATGTATCTTTTATTAAATACATTGTTTTTGATTAGTGTTTTTAGAATAGCTTTGTTAGATATGCTGTCAATCGAACTGGCAATAGGCATAATGTCGATTCCTTGATCTGAAATGCTTCCCCAGTGTGAAATTTTATTATTATATATATTGTAAATGTCTTCTATAGAAATTTTTTCTGTATTGATATTTTTGTTAACAATAAAAGCAATTTGTATTTCTTTGTTGTCTTCTGTTTTAAATGGCACAAAATTTTGAGTTTTGTTTAAAAATAAAGTTTGTTTTTTTTTGAAATAAAATAAAGAGTTGTACAATACATATGCTATTAGAAAAATTAATACCACTGTTAAAAAATATGCAATAAAATTAATTATGAAGAAATAGAACTTATTAATCAATTTATTCATTTGAGTTTTGGTCACTTTTTCTTTAACCCTTTATTTGAAGATAGTATAAAATTTTTGAGTAAATTTGTAATTATTGAAAATAGCAATAATACTAGAGCTGTAGAGAAGAGAGCTTCTCTGTGAACACCTGAGGCATATCCCATGTCCATAGCAATATTTACGGTTAGCGTTCTAATGGGAGAAAATACGTTTTTTATAAAAAGAGGAGAGCCCCCTCCTACCATTAATACTGCCACGGTTTCTCCAATAGCTCTGCCTATTGCCAATATTGTTCCTGCTAAAATACCTCGGCTAGCCGACGGTATTATTATCTTATATATTGTTTGCCAGTCTGTTGCTGCTAATGCAAGAGATGCAAATTTATATGATTTGGGAACGGCTTTAAGTGATGAATAACAAACGCTAATTATTGTGGGAACTATCATTATGCTTAATATTAGTGATGAGCTTATTAAATTGTATCCCAAGTTGTCTTCTCTTTGAAAAATGTTTTTTACTAAAGCTGCAATAAATGTGCTTCCAAAAAATCCGTAAACCACACTAGGGATTCCTGCCAAAAGCTCTATTACTGTTTGTAAAAATTGTCTATAAAATCCTTTTGCTTTTTCAAGCAAATATATTGCAAATCCCAATCCAATTGGTAAAGCAATTAAAATAGAAAAAAGTGTAGTTAAAAAGGAATTAATAATGAATGCTAAGATACCATAAGATTTTTGTAGATTGCTAGTAGGATCCCAATTTGTGCTAAATAAAAAGTTTAAAATTTTAATTTTGTTATTAATAAATGGTGTTATTCCAGTTTTTAATATAAATAAACCTAAAAACAATATTGATAAGGAGCTTATTACTGCAGATATAAAAATAAAAGATTTAAAAATAATTTCAATTATTTTTCTTTTTGTCTTTAAGCTTAGATGCATTTTTTAAAAGAATCCCTTAAAGCTCATGTCAGTGTTAAATTGTATTACTTGACTTAATATTAAGTCAAGTGTTTTTTTCTTTAATTTAATTATGCTTTTATCCCTAAAAAACCTTGTTCTTCAACAATATCTTGTCCGGTTGGGCTTGTCATGAAATCAATAAATTGAGTTACGCTTTTATCTTCATATTTGTTATTTGTAACTATTATTAAATTTCTTTTAATGGTATACTTATTGCTATTTATTGTTTCTTTTGTAGGATATGTGCTGTTGACAGAAAGAATATTTAAACCCTTTTCTATTGAATTTTTTGCGTATCCAAGACCTATATATCCTATTGAGTGTGGAGTAAGGCTTGTTTTTTCAATTACCTCTCCATTAGATTTTACTACTATTCCGTCTTGTCTAAATTGAGCTTCTTCGTGAGTTTTAAATATTTTATTAAGAAGTAGATCTTTTATAGACGAATAAGAACCAGAAGAAGAGTCTCGATTAATAAAGTTGATTTTAGCATCAGGGCCTCCTACTTGTTTCCAATTTTGAATTTCTCCATTTAGTATTTTAGCTAGATTTTCTTCTGTAATATTTGTAATTTTTATTTCAGGGCTTGTAATGAAAATTAAAGCATCATAAGCGAATACAGTTTCTTTTGCTCCTTGTTCAATTTCCTCTTTTGTTAAATCTCTTGATGATATTGCTATTTTGTATATTTTGTTAAATAGTCCGTTTATGCCAACACTACTTCCTTGTGCATCGTATGTTACTTTAGCATTATTGTTTATTTTATTATATCTTAAAATCATTTCGTCTAGTATTGGGCTTACAGTTGTAGATCCCCCAATTGATACAATTTTTTCATTGTCTTGATTTTTACAGTTGTATAATAAACTTGTTGATAGCATAAAAATTAAGATAATAAATTTTTTCATCAAGTAAACTCCTTTGTTTAAGTATATAATAGCATTAATTTAAAATAAGTCAATTGTAAATTAGCTTTATTGATTAAGTTATAATTGAGGCATAATAGCAAATATTTTGATTTTTTGGTATAAATTACTACTAGATTTGTATGTTAAGTTTTGTGAGGTATTTAAATGGCAGTAGTGAAATCTAGTGAGATTGAAAAAGGTTCTTTTTTACTTATCAAGGGGGTTCCTCATATTGTTCTTGAGAGAGAATTTTCAAAAACAGGTAGGGGAGGGGCAATAGTAAGGTTAAAGCTTAAGAACTTAAAAAATAAATTTGTCATTAGAGAAACTTTAAAAGGAGCAGATACCGCAGAAGCTATTGAAATTTATGAAGTTAGTGCCCAGTATTTATACAAAGATAAAGACGTTTTGGTTTTTATGGATTTAGAAACTTATGATCAAGTTAGTTTGGACTTAAAAGAAAGTGCTAATTTCCAAGATAAGGTGCTTTTTTTGCAGGAGTCGGAAATTTATTCTCTTGTAACGTTTGACAATGTGGTTATTGATATTAAGCTGGCTCCAAAGATTGCTTTTGAAGTTGTAGAGGTTGAGGCAGCTGTTAAAGGCGACACTGTAACAAATGCAATGAAAAATATTACTCTTAATACAGGACTTGTAGTAAAAGCTCCACTTTTTATTAACGTTGGAGATAGGGTTTTAGTTAATTCTGAAACTAAAGAGTATGCAGAGCGGATTAAAAGTTAAATTAGTATTGTTTTTTTGTTGTTTTGTTTGTTCTTGTGAAATAAATTATCCGGAAATAAAAGAGCTTGATTATAAGATAAATTATTATTTTACTGAGAATCGTTTAGATTACTCTATGAGTTTTGATTTTGCAATTAAAGTTTTAAATTCAAAAGATGTTTTTAAATTGTCAATAGAGAATAAGAACGCTAATGAGTTTATTCAAGTGATTAATAATAATTATAGCTCTTTTTTTATTGATTCTAGCCTTGGCAAGGATATTCTATATTGTAGAGATTTGAAGTTTGATTTTTTTGATAAAACTTTTGAAGGTTTTACTTCATGTGTTCGTCTTTTTGATAAGGGTATGAGGGTATATAATAGAGAGCTTGTTATTTCTTTAGGAATGTCAAAGTATGATTTAGATGATGTTCATAATTATGTATATAAGTCTAAAGATATGACAATGTTAAACAAGTTAAGCAATTCCAAAGTATTTTTTGTTAAAACTTATAAAGACAAACTACACCCCGTCTCTTCAGTTGTTAGAATTGATTCAATAGATGATACTACCCTAGAGATTGATAAAACATTTGATAATTATATAAGCTTTTATTATGTAGAAAAAAATTCAAATCTTTTTTTTAAGGTTAATTGAAAAGGTTAAATTGGGCCCACCAGGACTTGAACCTGGGACCTACCGATTATGAGTCGGGTGCTCTAACCAACTGAGCTATAGGCCCTTAGCTTTAATTTATTATATTTATTTTTTATTCATTGTCAAGTTCATTTTGAATAGCTTCTATTTTAGAAGTTAATGCATCTAATTTGTTATTAATTTTATCTTTTTCTTTTGTTAGGATTTGCATTTTTTGTTGAATGTTTTTTATTTCTTCCTGTTTTGTTATTTTTATTAAATCATTATTTAAGCTTAATATTTTCTGGGTTGTTTTTTCTATTTTTTGGATTATTGAGCTAATGGCATTATTTTTAGCCGCAATTTTATCTTTTTTTGTGGTTTCAATAAATTCTTCAGCAATTTTTTTTAAAATATTTTCTTTATTTTTTGTAATAACATTGATTTCGGTTTTTATTTTATTCTTTTTGTATATTTTTTCTTTTTTACTTGTAGATATTATTTCTTTTACTTCTTCTTTTATGTTTTTTATATTTGCTTTGATTTCATTTATTATTTTAAATTCTTTAACAATTACATTGTTTAATTTTTTATTTAATGAAAATTCATTTAGTATGCTTTCAAAGTTTTCAGAAGTATAATATTTTGTGAATACCCGTTTTTCAAATTCTTTTGATATTTTATATACATTTACTATATTGATGATATTGTTTATTGCTGAGTTGACTTTAAGTAGCATCATTTTTAAATAATTTTTTGTATTATGATCACTTGCTAATTCTATTTTTTTGTGTTTTTCAAGTTTCAATTTAGAAAAATTCATATTATATTTTGATATTAACTCTAAATTTTGAGGATAAATTTCGATTATTGTTTTGGCAATTTCTTTAAGGTTTTTTTTATATGATTTACAAGTAGATTTATATTCTTTTTTAAGAATATGAATTTTTTTGTTTAAATTTTTTAATATGTTTTCATTTTCTTCTGATTTGCTTAAATTGCTTTTCATTTGGCACAATTCTTTTTCTACTAATTTTAAATTGGGATAGTGGTTTAAATTTTTTAATTCTACTATATTATTATTTTTCAATATTCTTCCAAGCTCAATTAAATTTTTTTCTTTTTCTATCTTTAACAAGGTGATTTCTGATTTGATTTTTTTTATCATGGGAACTCTGGTTTTATTTTATGCTCTGTCAACTTTTTTTTCAAGCTCAAATTTAGATATTTTGTAATAAATTTTTCGTCCATGAGGACAATGTTTGATTTCTAGTTTAAAAAATTCATTTATTAAAAATTTGCTAAATTCAGTGCTTAATATGTCATTTGTTTTAACGGCCTTTCTACAGGCAATAGTTGCATATAAGTCAGATTCAAGAGAATTTATTGTTCTGCTTCTTCTTGATTGAAAAAAGTTAATAAGAGTATTTTCATATTGATTGCAAATATTAGGAATAGATTCAAGTTGATATTTTTTAGAGCCTATTTTAGAGATTATAATGTCCAATTTTTTGTATTCTTCTATTTCACTATCTATAATTTCTTCTATGTTTTTATCAACTACTGTGAATTCAATTGGTATTAGAAGCTTTTGAATAGTTTTTTTTGAATTTCTAAGTTTTTCATATATTATTTTTTCGTGAACTGCGTGTTGGTCTATGAAGTAAATTTCATTTACTTTTTCAATGATTAAAAATTCAGAGAATATTTGTCCAATATAGTTAAATTTTATTTCTTCTTTTTCGTTTTTGTTTGGCAGTTCTTCAAATTCTAAAAAGTTGTCAGAGAAAATGTTTTCAATGTTTTCCTTAAGTGTTGGCCTATTTTGTATAATTGAATTGTACTTTCTAAGGTCAATATTGCCTTGTGTTATGTTTTTGTTTGGCTCGTTTTCAGTATCTTTTGTTTCTATATTGTTGTTTTGTGGTATATCATATGTGTTGAGTTTATTTAAGCTTTCTGGTTGGTTTATCATTTCTATTAAATGATTATCTTCTGTTAATTGTCTTTTTATTATTATGTCTTGGTAGTTATTTATGTTTTTATCAAAAAAATTATTAATATTGTCAGATATTAGTTTAAATAAAAATGGAAGATTGTAAAATCTTACTTCTTTTTTTTGAGGGTGGACATTAAAGTCAATATGTTCAGGGTTTATTTCTAAAAATAAATAACATATTGGGAAGTTGCCAGGAGAAAGTATTCTGCTGTGTCCATTAGTTATTGCCTCTAAGAGATCTTTTTGATCTATAGGTCTTCTGTTGACAAATGTTTTAATATGTCTTTTGCTTTTTTTGGAAAAGTTATCTGGTGCTAAAAATATTTCTATTTTTATATTGTCATGTTCTTTTTTTAAGACCCTAAATTTATTATTTTCTATTACACTTCCATATACATTTTGAACCCTGTCAAATAACGATTCTTTAAAATAAATTTTTCTTAGCTTTTGATTTAAATTAATTTCGAAATTGATTTCGGGGTGGGTTATTATTTTTTCTTCTAAAACTTTTAGACACATTTTTGTTTCAATGGGTTCTTGCTTTAAGAATCTTTTCCTTGCGGGGAAGTTGTGAAATATTTTTGTGACATCTACTATTGTTCCGTTTATGGCAGGCTGTTTTTTAAAGCATTTTTCAATTCCATTTTCTACTTCTATTTGATAGCTTTCATTACTAGCTGTTGAGCTTGTTATTGAAATGTTGGAGCAAATTGCAATACTAGAGAGAGCCTCTCCTCTAAATCCTAGAGTTTCTATTTTTCTTAAATCCTCTTCTGATGATATTTTTGAAGTAGTGTGTGGTAGATAGCAGATTTTTAAATCTTCTTTGCTTATTCCGCTTCCATTATCTATTATTAAGATTTTGTGAATTCCCCCTTCTTCAAGAAAAACTTCAATTTTAGTAGCACCAGAATCTATTGAATTGTCTAGCAATTCCCTTAATATTGAACAAGGTCTGTCTATTGATTCTCCTGCAGCTATTTTTTGAACCAAGTATTTATCTAAGAATCTTATTTTGTTCATTGAAATTTATATTCCTATTATTTTTTTAATATTTTCAATTTTTTTGTAATTTGGAAATTTTTTTATAAGTTCTCTTAATGTTTGATCATTGTTATTCTCATTATATTCTAATATTCCTAGTGCATGTAAGGCCTCTGGATTGTTTGGTTTTAATTTTGTATATTCTCTTAGAAGGTCTTTAGCCCTTGTGTTATCATTAATTTCAATTAGAGTGGTTGCAAGATTATATTTTGCTTCAATATCTGAATTGATTATTGCTTTTTCAAAAATTTCAATTGCTTTTTGATAATTTTTTTCTTTTTTATAAAGTATTCCAAGATTGTTTAAGGCTAATTTATTATTTTTGTTTATTATCTTTTCAAGAGTTAAGATTGCTTGACTTTTATTTCCTGATTTTTCATATGCTTTTGCTAGGTTTATATAGGCTGAAGTATTTTCAGGGTTTTTTTCAATTACTAGGTTGTAAAGTGATATAGCATTTTGGTAATTTCCTTTTTTAAGATTTATAGATGCTTTTAAATATAAATATTCACTTTTTTCTGGATTTAAATCGATGGCTTTGTTTATTATTTCAAGAGATTCTTCAAGTTTATTGTTTTCAAATTTTGATATTGATAGGTTGTAAATAGCAATTTCATTAGGTTTTTTTGCATTGTCATTAAAAAAATTTAAATACTCTTCACTTTGTTTGAAATTGCCCAAGTTATTTGAGATTATTCCAGCTTTTAATGCATAATTGGGTTTTTTGTCGAGATTGTAAGCATCTTTAAAGCTTGCAAATGCTTGTTGCATGTCGCCAATTTTTTCTTCTGCTATACCTTTTTGGTAGTAGGCAGTGTCATAATTTTTATCAATTTGTATTGCTTTCTCAAAAGATTCTATTGCTTTTTTGTTTTTGTTTAGCATCATTAAAGCTATTCCTTTGTTATTATGTGCTTTTTTATGTTTTGGGTTGAGCTTTATTGTTTGATCAAATGATGCTATTGAGTGTTCATACTTTTTAAGCTTAAATCTAATGATTCCAAGTTTATAGTGATCTTCTTGGGTATTTGTGAGCTTGGTAATTTTTTCGTATGTATTTTCTGCTTTTAGCAAATCTCCATTTTTTTCATAAGCTTGAGCTAAAGTTTTAGAGGCATGGGCGTTATTAGGATTGGTTTTCAAGAATTCGTTTAGATCTTTGATTGCTTGATGACGAGTTTTTGTGTTTTCAAGGTCAATAGGTTTTATTGAATAAACTTTAGATTTAAGGTCCTCCAGGGTTTGTATTTTATTGGCTTGAGCTAAGGTTTTGGAGGCATGGGCATCATTAGGATTGGTTTTCAAGAATTCGTTTAGATCTTTGATTGCTTGATGACGAGTTTTTGTGTTTTCAAGGTCAATAGGTTTTATTGAATAAACTTTAGATTTAAGGTCCTCCAGGGTTTGTATTTTATTGGCTTGAGCTAAAGTTTTGGAGGCATGGGCATCATTAGGATTGGTTTTCAAGAATTCGTTTAGATCTTTGATTGCTTGATGACGAGTTTTTGTGTTTTCAAGGTCAATAGGTTTTATTGAATAAACTTTAGATTTAAGGTCCTCCAGGGTTTGTATTTTATTGGCTTGAGCTAAAGTTTTGGAGGCATGGGCATCATTAGGATTGGTTTTCAAGAATTCGTTTAGATCTTTGATTGCTTGTTGACGAGTTTTTGTGTTTTCAAGATCAACAGGTTTTATTGAATAAACTTTAGATTTAAGGTCCTCCAGGGTTTGTATTTTATTGGCTTGAGCTAAGGTTTTGGAGGCATGGGCATCATTAGGATTGGTTTTCAAGAATTCGTTTAGATCTTTGATTGCTTGTTGGCGAGTTTTTGTGTTTTCAAGATCAATAGGTTTTATTGAATAAACTTTAGATTTAAGGTCCTCCAGGGTTTGTATTTTATTGGCTTGAGCTAAGGTTTTGGAGGCATGGGCATCATTAGGATTTGGT
>NZ_JACHFB010000002.1:221964-435328 GCF_014205885.1 Borreliella californiensis
AAGGTTTTGGAGGCATGGGCATCATTAGGATTGGTTTTCAAGAATTCGTTTAGATCTTTGATTGCTTGTTGGCGAGTTTTTGTGTTTTCAAGATCAATAGGTTTTATTGAATAAACTTTAGATTTAAGGTCCTCTAAGGATTGGGGCTTCTTATTTTCTTTACTTAATTGAAAAATTTTTTTTTTGTAAGGTTCTTTTGGTGTATTAATTAGATTTGGTTCAATATCTTTTTTTATTAAGGTTAATAGTAAATTTGATGCTTCTTTATTTTTTAAATTTTCAATCAACTCATTTACTTTTTGAAATTTGTTGCTTAGACCTTTTTTAATTAATTCTTTTAATCTGTTTTTTCCAAGTGTGACTCTACCGGTATTAATATCGTCTAATATTTCATAGAGCTCTTTTTTTATTAAGTAACTATATGGCCTATTAATTTTCCCTATTATTGTTTGATTGGGTGTAGAAAGTTTACTTTCTTTTTGGGAATTTGAAGGATTTTTTTTAAAAGTTATAGCATTGTTATTGTTTGAATATTTGCTGTTGTCTGGAGTTTTTAAAATATGCTCTGAATTGTTTTCTTTGGAAGAATTTGTGTTTTGTGTATCACTTTCTATTTTTTGAGAGTTGTTTAAAATATTTTCATTTTTTGATTTTTCACTTAAGTTTCTTTTTAGTTTTTCCAAATTAAATAAATTTTTTTGATCATTAACGCTTAATTTGGGATTTGGAGATTGTATTGATTGATCTTCTTCTTTTGGGTTTGTATTTGGGTTTATTTTTTCTGGTATTTTGCTTTTTTTAAATTCAGATATGTCTTCATCTTCAATGCCAATATCATCGTTTCTGTCAGAATAGTTTTCTGTTATTGTGCTGTCTTTGATGTATCTATTATTAAATGCTATATCAAAATTTTCGTTTACATTTGTTTTTGTCTTGTCTTCCCCTTTGATCTTGTCTAAAATTTGATTCGCAGAATCTCTTTGTAATTCGTTTGATTCAAAAGGACTGCTGTTAGCAATTTCTGCTAGTGTATTTGTAAGCATTGTAATGTCTTCATTTTGAGGGTATTTGTCTTGCAGAAGTTTTGCAACAGAATATGCTTTTTTATAGTTTCGATCTATTACGCTATTTTTAACTTCGTTTAGCATTATTTCTCGATTTTTGTCATTTAATTTGCTTTGATATATATAATAACCAAAACCTCCAAATGATAAGATAAGTAAGAAAATTAAAAGCAATAATACCGAAAAATTTGTATGTTTTTTATTCATCTATGTATAACTCCTCTTGCCAATTAAGTTTTTCTAGCTCAATTAAAGAATTTGTTTCTAGATTGTCTTTAAAACTATCTTTAAGTATTTGATTTTTATCTTCTTTTGCGTATACAACATGCTCGGCTCGTCCCTTTAAACTTTTGTCAAGTTTTTCAAGATTAATTTTTTCATTTCTTAAATAACTTATTATAAGTAAAATGCTGTCTTTTTTTTCTGTTTTTGATCTAAGGGTAATAAATTGCGAGTAGTCGTGGATAGCCATAGTATAAGAGTCCCAAGCCTTTTGGTATTCTTTTTCTTTAGATGTTATTTTGCCCTGTTGAACATAGGCATTAGCTCTGTTTAGTAGTGCGCTGTCATAATTAGGTCTGCTTTTAATAGAATTAGAATAATATTTTATTGCTAAAGGATAGTAACCTTCTCCTCTGTTAAACATTATGTTGCCTAATTCATAATATAGTATGTAATCGATCTCACCTCCTACTGCAATTCCATCAAGCAATGCTCCTTCTGCTTCTGTTAGTTGGTTATTTTCTCTGTATGCTATTGATAAAAAGTAGTAGCCGAGTTGTACTTTTGGGTATTTTTTAATAGCATCGCTTAGTGTTTCGATTGCCTGAATATAATTTTTGTTTTTCATCTCTTCTTTGCCGATTCTAATTAGTCTTTGAGAATATGCCAATTTTGAATTAAAAATTAAAATTAAAAATAAAATAAAAATCTTACAATTTTTATTTAAAAATAAATAAATCCTCATTCTTTTCTCATTATACTTAATTTAGATTAAATGTCTTTAGATTTCATAAATTCTTTTTTAAAATTTATTTTTTGCTTCAATTTTGTTTTGAAAAAAGAAATAAATTCTAATAAACTATTTTTTTCATTAGGTTTTATCTTTCTATTGCTTATTAATTCTACCAGATTCTCATAATATATTAAATAGCATATTGCAGGTAATAATTTTTTCTCATTTTCATCTTCTAGTGTTTCAATAAGATTAAATCTTATATTTTTTAGAATAATTTTTAAAATCCTTGATCTTGTTTTTAGTGATTTTATTAAAAGATATGATTTTTGGTAATCTAGCTGGTTGGGATTTATTTTTTGTATTTTTATTATTTTTTTAGGTATTGTAATTTTATTTTCGTCAAGGTAGAGCAGTATGTCTGATATAAATTTGAAATGCTTATTTTCAATATTTGGATAAAAAGATAAAAAATATACAAATATTTGGTTTTGTATTTCAAAGGTTTTAGATTCGAAAAATTCTTTAATGTGTTGACAAAAAATTTTTTTATCCTTTTTGTCAGCATAAATATAAAATGCAATCCATCCATAAGTTTCTATATTATGAGAATTTTTTTTGATATAATACATAATAATTTCTAAGAATGCACTTTTAACGTATCTTTCTTTAAAGATTGAGCTTTCGTAGGGATTGAAATTTGTTTTGTCAAAAGATATAAAAAAATCTTCTGTTTGAAATTTTGCAGTTATAATTTCTTTTATTTTTTCTTTTATGTTGATTAATTTGTGTTTTTCAATGTATTCAAGTGCATCTATGAAAGATTCCCAATTATTAGATATTTTGTCTTTGAAAAACCAAGTTAAGTATTTTTTTGTTATTGTTTTTTCAATTACATATAAATAACACTTTAATGGGTCTTGAAAATCCTTTGGAGTGTATTGTGTAAAATCACTGAAAAAATAATTGAAGTTAATATTTTTACTTGAACCTTTATAAAAAATTTCATTAAGACTTAAGGTTTTTAGTGCACGTAAGTAGTTTAAAATTTCATTATATTTTAGTGCTAGAGTTTCTTCTTCCAAGTATTTATAATGCTTTATTAAAATTTTAATAAAAATGTTTTTACTCAAACACCCAACTGGCCAATATGTAAGTATTAACATTCTTTTTAATTTTATTAGTCTACTTTCTTTATTGGTTAAGCTAGATTTAAAAACTTTTTGATTTTCCAGTTGATATTTTAAATTCTTATTTAAAATATTTAATATTTTAATTTTATTTTTGTTTCTTACAGCTACAAGAATGTCTATTGTTTCTTCTAGGTTGTCAATGTTAATATTGCTGGAAAAATTTAATATGATTTGCTTGTAAATGTCTTTTTTTTCTTGAGAATAATAAGGGTTATTTTGTATTTCAATTAGTTTTAAAAAGTTGCTAGATTTTAGTTTATATGTTGTTCCTAGTTTTTTGGTGTTGAGATTGGCTTCTTTGGTTATTTGGGTAAAATTTTTGCTTTTTATTATTTCTAATATCCATTTTTTAATTACTTCATTTTGAGTTTTTTTGTAGTAGTATTCTTCAAGAGAAGCATTTAATATATTTTTTTCTTTTTCATAAGCATTGCTAATTTTTATAAGTTCAATTATTTCAGGTTTTTCTAATTTGTAAAGCTTGGAAGAAATACTATATTTTAAAACTTTTTCTTCTATATATTTATTTATATACTTTTTTAATGTGGCAAGGGAATCATAAAATTCCGAATCCTTTTTAATCGTTTTCATTTATTCCTTTTTTTATAATTTCCATTAAGTTTTTATCTTTTTTGGCAGAATTTATTATTGCCTCTAGGTAACCCTCAATAGTTCCTATGTCAATTCTTTTCCCTTCAATATTTTTATATAATACTTTTTTTTGATCCATTAGCTTTTTTAAAGCATAAATGTGATAGTACTCACCTTTTTGATGTAGTTTGAATCCTTCTTCTAAATGTTCAAAAAACTCATAATTGTACAAAAATCTTCCAATAGATGCTTTATTGCTAGGTTCACTTCCAATTTTTGGTTTTTCAACAATGTTTTTTACATGGATTTCGTCTTTATAGAGTTCTATTACACCATATCTATTTATATTTTCTGGATTTTCAATGATAGATATTATGCTCTTTCCAGTTTTTTCATAAAGTTTGATCAATTGCAAGCTTAATGGTGGATTTCCAATGCAAAGATCGTCAGGGTAAGCTACAATTACAGGCTCTCTATTTATCCAGGGTTTTGCATAAAGTAGTGCATTTCCTGTGCCTAGCATTTCTTTTTGCCTTATGAAGCTTATGTTAATTTTTTTGTTTTTAATCTTATCTAATTCATTTTTTTTATTTTCTTTTAAAAAGATATTTTCAAGTTCAATTTCTCTATCAAAATAATCTTCAAGAACTTTTTTTCGTCTTGAGCTTATTAATAAAATGTCTTTTACTCCTGAATCGATAAATTCTTGAATAATATAATCTATGGCGGGTTTGTTTAAAATTGGTAGCATTTCTTTTGGAATTGTTTTTGTTATTGGTAAAAATCTTGTACCATACCCAGCTGCCAGAATAATGCCTTTCATATTCTTCTCTCTTGAAATAAGATTATAGCAAAAATTTAATTTTATATATTCATTGTTTTTTAAAATTGTTTTAAAATTTTTATTTATGTATGTAAGTTCGGGTAAATATAAAGGTAAAAAAATTCTGTTTCCCAAGAATGGCTCTGTTCGCCCTGTGATGTCTCTTGTTAGAGAAGCCTTTTTTTCTATTATTTTCAAGGATATTGTTAATTCAAAGTTTTTGGATGTTTTTGCAGGGACCGGTATAATGTCTGTTGAAGCTCTTAGCAGGGGGGCTAGTCTTGCTCATCTTGTTGAATGTAATAGAAAAATTAAAATTACATTAATTAAGAATTTTAGTTTTGTTGAGGAATTTTATAAATTTTTTTTTCAAAAAGCAGAGGATTTTTTGGGTAAAAAAGATCTTTTTTATGATTTTATTTATCTTGATCCCCCTTTTAATTATAAAAATAAGATTAATTTGCTTGAGATTATTTTAAAGGGTAAAATTTTAAATGATAAAGTTAATATCATTATGCATTATCCTTCTGGTGAAGATTTAAAGATAAATACGTCAAAATTTTTAGTTTATAACTTAAAAAGGTATGGGGGATCAAAACTTATTTTTTTGAGAATATTGTAGGATTTATTTTTTCCCATAACTAAAGAGAATGAGTTGAATTTCATTTTTATTTAATTCTGGAATGCTGTTTTTTATTACAAAGTCATCCACATTTTTTAACGGATTTTTTTTGTAATTTCCGTTTGCATCTTTTATTAAGATTTCTTTATTCTCAAGATCCATTATTATTTCTTCTATTTTGTAAGTCTGGGTTTTTTTGTTTATTATAGATAGATTTGGCATAATGCCCATTTTATATTCAATAACAGCAGCTTGAAAAAGATTTTCATTATTATTTTTTTTGTTTACATTTACTATTTGCCCATAATCAAAAGGTGCAAGTATTGTTAAAAAATTTTCTAACATTTTAATGTCAAATTTTTTGTTTTTTGTTTGTTCGTTTGGTTCTTTTCTACTCCAGTAGTATTTTCCACTATTCTCTCTTAGAAATTTAACAGCCTCTAAGGGGTTAGTGCTTTCTTTTATTATTATTGGATTTACCAATTCATCGTAAGTATCTACTATACAAAAAATTCTAACAAGTTCATGAATAAATTTGTTGATTTTTAGCTGTGGATGTCCTGTAGCATCAAGGTAGTCTTTTTGCCCATTGATTATCATTTTTGTAATAGCTGAAATATCTTCCCGCATTCTAAACAAATTTTTAGCAATGCTAATATTTTTTTCCAAGTATTCTATTTTTAATTTATGCTGCTCTTTAAAATTTTTGTCTTTAAGGCTTATTTTATTTCCCATATTTTCTAATATCGTTATATGCATTAATCCTATTGAATGCAGCAATGATCCAAGTGCAGCTTGTAGTATCATGTCTTCTGCATAAAAAAATTCTGTAAATTCAGTATATTCAGTTTTATCAAGAAAAAATTTGATAGTTGAACGAGGTGCATTTTTTAAAGACCTTATTTTGTTTAAATTTGCAATTGTAATTAGAAAGTAAATTGTTGTATCAACTGAATGTAGTAGTATTGAATCACCCTCTGTTTTGACTTTTCCTTTAAAAAATTCATAGTCTCTTCTAGCAGAATATAAATATAATTTTTTTAAAGTTTTTTTATCTTTAAGGTTTTCTTTTGTTCTAAGCTTTTGAACATCAAAATAATGATATATTTCTAATAAAATTTTTTGTAAAGATATTATTTTGTGTCTTGGAAGTATTTTAAGGCTTCCTTCCAATATTTCTTTCCAATAAATTTGATTAGGTTCAGCTTCCATTAATGTATTTATTTTCATGAGCGGTTTTTTGCCCTTGGTAATAAATATTGGGTCATCTTCTTTAAAGGGTCTATATATGTCTTTTAGATTATCTATAAGCTTTTCTCTTAAGTAGTTAAGATCATCATTTAAAATTTCTTCATTTATTTTTTTTATGAGGTCTTCATATGATTCATCTTCTTCTTTTTTAAGTACAGGAATGTATGGGATATTGCCCTTAGAAAGTATTTTAATGATTTTTTCATTTACTCTTGTGCCAAGTTTTGATAAGTTTCCTATTCTTGCAAAAATTATGTCTTGTTCGCTTAGATCTTTTATTTGCTTTATTTCTTTAAGTATCACTTTGAGATCCTTTTAATCTTTAAATGAATGTCGCCGAGGAGAATCGAACTCCTGACACAAGGATTTTCAGTCCTATGCTCTACCAACTGAGCTACAGCGACAATTGTAAGTTAAATAAATGCATGCTGCCGAGGAGAATCGAACTCCTGACACAAGGATTTTCAGTCCTATGCTCTACCAACTGAGCTACAGCGACAATTGTAAGTTAAATAAATGCATGCTGCCGAGGAGAATCGAACTCCTGACACAAGGATTTTCAGTCCTATGCTCTACCAACTGAGCTACAGCAGCATTTTTATTCTAGTACCTTAATTTTTTCATAAGTATATATGTTTGTCAACTCTTTTTAGATTTTAGCTTTTGGATATATACTAAAAAATGATTTATAGCTAGCTTTGAGATTTTAAAATGGACAATTCTAAAAATTCAATTAATTTTTTAATGTGTGCAGCAATATATGTTTTCAAATGGTTTTATTTGTTTTTTTTAAAATTTAAATAAAGATTTGCATTACTATGTAATTTACAATAATAGAATTTTATATTTTACAGATATTTAAAGAAAAAATTTATACTAATAAACCTTCAATTTCTTTTATGAAGATATTGAAAGAAATCCATATCTGTTGAGAAAATTTTTCTTTTATCTTTTAATACTGCTTTATAACTTTCTAATGCTTGCCAGAATTTGTAAAATTCAATATTTTTGCCGTATGTATTTGAATAGATTTTTGCAGCTTCTCGATCTCCTTCAGCTTTTATTTTTGCAGCAGTGGCTTTTGCTTCGCTTAATATTGTTAGCTTTTCTTTTTCTATGCTTCCAAGAATTTCTGTTTTTTCAGCTAATCCTATGCTTCTTTGTTCTTCTGCGATTTGTTGTCTTTCTGAAATCATTCTGTTGTTTACAGATTCAATAAGGCTTGGATCATAAGTAACTTTTCTTATTAGTACGTCTACAATTTCGATTCCGATATCTTTGGTATTGTTGTTTGCTATATGAATTATTTCTTTTTCGATTATCTTTCTTCCTTTTGTTATTTTATAAATACCATTAATTTTTGTTTCTTGTGGCGTGAGCACTCCATTGGACAAACGTTGAATAGGATCGTTTGAGCTTCTTATAATTTCAAGCAAAGGATATTTTGCAATAACTCCTCTAACAGCAGGTTCAATTGCTGCATCAATTCTAATATAAGCTCTGCTCATTGTTTTTATTGTTGTATAAAATTTATTTATGTCTACTATTTTCCATCTAGCAGTTGTATCAATCCATATTAATTGCTTTTCTTCACCCCCTGTTGGGATTCTTTGGGGTTCTCCATCCCATCTAAGAATGATTTTGGGAAATATTTGTACATTTTCAATTAATGGAATTTTATATTTAAGCCCGGCTAAACTTTCAGTTCTTTGAATTTTTCCAAGTCGAGTGGTTATTGAAATTTCATTTTCTTTCAAAATATACATTGGTTGAAAAATAGACAAAATAGCCAAGCAAGCTATTACTGTAAAGGTTATAATTTTTGCAGCAGATAATAAAAGATTTATTATAAATTTCATTTATTTTACCTCTTTAAATGGTAGAAAATTTTTGAAGTTTTTGTCAATTAATTCAATGTTATCTTTGTTTTCAAGTATTTCTTTCATGGTTTCATTGTAAAGTCTTTCTTTTGTGATATCGGGATTTTTTAAGTAAGCTTCTAGTATGGCATTAAAAATTTCTGTGTCTGCTAATGCATTGTTTATTCTGCTTTCTTTGTATCCCCTGGCTTCTTCAATGACTTTTAATGCTTCACCTTTAATTTTGGGAACTATTTGATTAAATTCTTTTTTTCCTTCGTTTATGTATTTATTTTTGTCTTGAATGGCAATGTTTACATCTTCAAAAGCTTCGTAAACCTTTCCTTTTGGGGGTAGGGCATTTCTAATTTGTACTTGCACTACGTCAATTCCTAAATTATAATTGTCTATTATTTCATTCATAGAAGATTTTACACCTTCTGTTACTCCCACTCTGTTGTCATTTATTATTTCAAAAATAGTATTATCCCCAATCAATCTATTCATTGACGACTTTGCAATATCTTTAATCGTTGTCTCAGGATCTTCTACTTTAAACTTGAATGAATAAGGATCTCTTATTTTGTATTGTACTAACCATTCAATGTTTATGATATTTAAATCCCCAGTAATAATCATGCTTTCGTCGCTTGCATTATTATTTTCTCTAATATCGTTTGGAGATATTAGAAACCCAAATTTAATTTCTTGGACTATTTTTACGGGTACAATAAATTTTTCTTCAATTAATGGAATTTTGACATGTATTCCTGAATCAAGAGTTCTGTTAAGCTTGCCAAGGCGAAGTACAATCGCTTCTTCTGATGGCCCCACTATGAATATGTTTGCAATAACTATTATTGATATTAGTATTAAAGTAATAATAATTATTAAATATTCGTAAGTTTTATTAAAAATTTGTTTTATGTCAAACATTTGCTTCTCCTAATGTTTTAAATTATTTTTAGTAAGCGAATTTTATCACTACTTTTTAGATTTGATAAAAGTTATTGTTTCGATTTTATTATTCTGAATTTCCTTAATAAAATATTCTCCATCAGTTGTTTTTACGGTTTCATTTTTTGTTGGTATTTTGTCCAGTAAATCTATTAAATATCCCCCAATTGTGTTTGTATATTCTTTATGTTTAATAGATATTCCAATTGCCTCTTCAATCTCGTCGAAAGTAGTTTCTCCAAGTATTGAGTAAGTATTGTCGTTAATTTGGGTAATTAGAGGCTTTTCCTCTGTAATGTCGTATTCGTCAGATATTGCTCCAAAAATTTTTTCTACAATGTCTTCTATTGTAAGTATTCCTGAAAAACCACCATACTCATCTATTACGATTGCCATTATTTTTTGTTTTTTCCTCATAATATCTAGTATGTCTTTTATTCTTTTGTTTTGTTGTACAAATACAGCCGGTTTAATAAATTGAGAAACGTTTTTATTCATATCTTTTTTATTAACTTCTATTAGATCTTTAGCTATTAAAATTCCAATTATCTGTTCTCTGCTTTGTCCTTTGTATATAGGGATTCTAGAATATCCTTCTTCTTTGATCAATTTGATTACATCTTTTAGCTTTGATGAGCTTGAGAGTGAAAAAACCTCTGTTCTGTGAGTCATAATTTCAGAAGCTCTTACCTGATCTATGTCTAACATTTTTTGCATAAATATTCTAGAGTCGTTTTTTAAAATCCCTAAACTTCCTGCTAAAGAGAGCATATTTTTTATGCTCTCTTTAGTCATTTGATAGCTAGCCTTAACTTTAAAGAGATTTAATATTTTTTTTATTATTTTGTTTATTATATATATTAGTGGAGTAAATATAAAAATTAGTGGTGTTAAAAAAAATGAAGTAGATAGAGCAATGATTTCATTGTTTAGAATTGCAATTTGTTTTGGAAGTATTTCTGCAAAAATTAGAACGATTATTGTTATTAGGCCCGTTGATATTGCAAGTGCGCTGTTTCCGTATTTTTCAAGTACAAATTTTGTTGTAAGTGTACTTGCAACAATATTTGATATATTGTTGCCAATAAGAATAGTAGTAATTAATTTTGAAGGAGATTGAAGCAAATTATACACCGATATTCCTGATTTTCCTTTTTTTTTTATATCTTGTATCTGAATTATGCTTAAAGAAGTATAAGCTGTTTCAGATGCTGAGAAAATAGCAGATAATATTATAAATAGTAGTATTACGATTAATTCTAACATATATGTATTATTTTAATTTATCTTTAATAAAAATGCTTTAAGTTATGCCCTTAAGTATAAAAATATTTTTGACTTGACCTTAAAAGGCGCTGACCGGAATCGAACCGGCGAATCAAAGTTTTGCAGACTTCTCCCTTAGCCACTTGGGTACAGCGCCTTGTAACATTGCTTAGTTTATTAAAAAAATAAAAAATTGTAAATATATTTTCTATTGAAGCATAATTTTGAATTTCTTAGCTATTTTTATTAGTTTTATGTAAAATTTTAATGTATGAATAAAAAACTTAATGAAGTTTTATTAAAGTTAGATCAAAATTTAATAAAATGTATAAAAGGTTCTCTTGATTTAGAAATATCGGGAGTTACTTATAGTTCTAAATTGGTTTTGCCCAAGTTTGTGTTTTTTGCTCTTCCAGGAGTTCATTTTGATGGGCATGATTTTATTGAAATCGCAATTCAAAAGGGTAGCAATGTTGTTGTGTGTTCACGAGATGTGGATTTTTACAGTCCCAATGTTACTTATATTAAGGTAGATGATTTTAACATAAGAAAATTTATGTCTAATTTTTCAAATATTTTTTATGATGAGCCTTCAAAAAAGTTAAAAGTTATTGGTGTCACTGGCACTGACGGTAAAAGTTCTGTTTGTTATTATATATATCTGCTTTTAAGGAAAAAGGGTGTTAAAGTGGGTTTTATATCGACGGTATTTTTTGATGATGGGAGTGGGAGCTTGATTAAAAATCCTTACAGACAATCAACTCCTGAGTCTACAGAAATACATTCATTTTTAAGCAGCATGGTTAAGAATGAAGCTCAATATGCAATTCTTGAATCTACTTCTCATGGACTTGACCTTGAAACAGCAAGGCTTATTGATGTTAATTATTTTGCAGTTGTTTTTACTAATATTGGGCATGAACATCTTGAATTTCATGGTACAATTCAAAATTATTTAAATGTCAAGTTAGGTCTTTTCCGGTCTGTTAGTGATGCTGCTGGTTTTGGAGTTATTAATCTTGATGACTTTTATTCTTCTGATTTTAAAAATGCTGTTAAAAAATCTTTTACTTATAGCTTAAAAAGCAGTAAAGCAGATTTTTTTGTCAGTTCTATTGATGAGAAAACCAATTCTACCAGGTTTGAATTTTATCACAAGGGGGTTAAATATTTTGCTAATGTTAACCTGCTGGGGAGTTTTAATGTTGAGAATGTAATGGCTGCTCTTATTTTGGTTTCTCAAATTTTAAATAGCGATATTCAAGATATTGTTGATAAGCTTATTTACATTAAAAGTCTTAATGGGCGTATGGGTAGTATTAATTTAGGTCAAAATTTTTCTGTAATAATTGATTATGCTCACACTCCTGGTGCTTTTTCTAAACTTTTTCCTATTTTTAAAAGATTTGCTGTCAATAGATTGATTTCTGTTTTTGGATCTGCAGGAGAAAGAGATATTGAAAAAAGAGTTTTGCAAGGGCAAATTGCAGATATTTATTCTGATTTGATAGTGCTTTGCGATGAAGATCCAAGAGGCGAGAATAGTATGTGTATAATTGAAGACATTGCAAAGGGAATTGTGAATAAAGTTGTAAATCAGGATCTATTTTTTATTCCTGATAGAAAGCAGGCTATTGAAAAAGCAATAAGTCTTGCAAAGGTAGGAGATTTGGTTGTGGCTTTGGGAAAAGGTCATGAAAGTTCAATAATTTATAAAAATAGAGAAGTTCTTTGGAATGAAGAAGAGGTAGTTAAAAATGCTATTTTAAGTTTAGAAAAATCAGAAAAGGAGAAGTGATGTGAAGAAAAATCTTATGTTAATATTTGGTGGCGTTTCTTTTGAGCATGAAATTTCTTGCAAATCTGCTTATAGCATTTATTTAGCTCTTTTAGATTTAAATAAATACAATATTTATCCTGTTTATATTGATAAGTGTACAGGTGTTTGGTATTTATTAGATTCTGTTTCTGATCCCCCAAAGCCTATTAATATAGATGTTTTGCCCATTGTTAGTTTCTTACCAGGTATTGGCATTTTTTCAAATAATAAAAACCTTGAGATTGATGTTGTTTTTCCCATTGTCCATGGAAGGACCGGTGAGGATGGTGCTATTCAAGGAGTTTTAAAAGTTATGGACATTCCCTGTGTTGGTGCTGGTATTATGGGAAGTGCTATTTCTAGTAATAAGTATTTTTGCAAACTTTTACTTAAAAGTTTTGATATCCCATTGGTGCCTTTTATTGGATTTAGACAACATGATTATTTATTAGATAAAGAAGAAGTAAAAAGAAATGTAAAGGAGGCTTTAGGCTATCCTGTTATTGTTAAGCCTGCAGTATTAGGCTCTTCAATTGGAATAAATGTAGCTTACAGTGAAAATCAGATTGAATCTTTTATTAAAGAAGCTTTAAAGTATGATCTTACCATTGTAATAGAGAAGTTTATTGAGGCTAGAGAGATTGAATGTTCTATTGTTGGGAATGAAAAGATGAAGATATTTTCTCCCGGGGAAGTTGTTGTGCAAGATTTTATATTTTATGATTATGATGCTAAATATTCTGTTATTCCTGGAAATTCTATTATTTTTAATATTCCCGCACATCTTGAGACAAATCAGTTGTTAAGCATTAAAGAATATGCCTTTCTTGCTTATAAGAATCTAGAACTCAGAGGTATGGCAAGAGTTGATTTTTTTGTGGAAAAAAAATCAGGAACTATTTATCTTAATGAAATAAACACTATTCCAGGATTTACCGATGTATCTATGTTTGCTAAAATGTGTAGTCATGATGGTCTTCAGTTTAAAGATCTAGTAGATAATTTAATCGATTATGCTTTTCAAAGTTACATTAATAGGAAAAAAGGGATTAATTTTGAAGATTAATTTAGATTAATTTAATTTTAAATTTTTTAGATTTTCAATCTCTTTATCATCTTTTAGTTTGAAGTATTCAAGATTTTTATATTTTTCTGCTTTAGGCAATATTCCTGAATATTTTATTTTATAAGAGTAATTTATTCTTATATTTTTTTCTTCTGTATTATTAGTTTTATTGTAAATTTTAACTTGATTTTTTTTAATATGGATATTTGCAAATGCTTCATATGCTATATCGTCTTGAGATTTAAGAGTAAATGCAATTGTTGTTTTTTTAGAGTTAATGTTTTTAAGTGAAAAAATAATTTTATTAGCTAGTATTTTATAAGGAGTATTGCTTTGATAAATTATTAGTTTGGATGCGTTTTTAAAATGCAGCTCGATTTGATTTGCAATTTTTTGAGTAACCAAATCGATGCTATAAACAGCTCTTTCTGCTATATCTATTTTTTTAAAATCAATATTCATTAGCTCGTCATCAGCGTCAATGTTGGTTTCTAATGTTTTTTCGTTTGCTTGTAAGGTTAGATTAAAGTCATTTGAAATTATTTGAATAGGATGTTTCTTGCTTTTTGGATATTCAATTTTTATTTTATTTATTTTTTCTGGAAAGCTAACCGTTTGTTCTATTTGTATTGCATGCTCTTTTTTATCAATATTGCTAGATATTATGATTATGGTTATTAAAAAAAAAGTTACAAGACCAAGTTTTTCAACTTTTTTTAAATTTTGTTTAATTTTTGGGAGTTTGGATTTTAAATGTTTTGAGATATTAATAAATATGGTAGAGAAGAGACAAATTGATATTAGATAGCTTAGCGTAAGTGTATTTTTGATTGATGTAGTATTTTGTATTAATGTTATTAATACAAAATTGATTATCCAAATGATTAATACGATTATTTTTCGAATAATAGTATTTTTGTTTGGTTTTATTAACAATAAAATGCTTTTTATGATAATTATTAAGATAAATTCTATTTTAACAAACATTAATATTATTAGTTCAATAATAGAGGTTGATATTGCTAGGTATTTAAGTTGTCTGTAATTTAAATATATTGTGAAATTATATGTAAAAAGAGACAAAATATTATGTATGAGTAAAGTTGCAAAAAAGGTTATTAGATATTTGGGATTTGTTATGCTGTAAAGAGTTGTGTTTTCATAGCCAGCAAATATTTTATTTGTAAGCAACAAGGATAAATAAGTGCTTACAAATAAAGTAAAAAACAATCTTACTAATTTGTAGTAATTATTTTTTACTTTTTTCATAACCAATCCGGCTTCTTTAAATTTTCTAATAAATACAATTATAATTAAGTTATAGCAAATGTAGATTAATGATATTAAAGCAATTTCATTAATTATTATTTTTTTAAAAGGCGTATCAATTACAATATAGTGTATTTCATTGACATTTTTACTTTTGTACTCACTGGTTAATGCTTCTTCGATTGATTTGTAAATTTCAAAAATAGTATTTTTATTTCGAGCTAATATAGGATTTAAATTGTTATTTATTATTAAAAAAGGTATAGATTCATCACGATATAGATTGTATAAATTGTTTGATTTTTTCTCAGTTATTTTTGATGTATTAAAATCAAGTTTATTCTTTTCAAAGGTTTTTATAATAGCTTTTAAAAATTCCAAATTTGTTTTTGAATTTGTTATGAAAGATTCATTTTCTAAGTAAATTTTATTTTTTATTCTATTTTCATTTAACATTAAGTATATTGTATTTGTATTTTTCCCTAAATACTTATTGCTAAGTAGAATCCTGCTGCTAATTATTGTATTTTGCTCTAAAGAATCATCCTCAACAAAAAAAAAATTTATATTGTTTTTAGGGTTAGTATTTTTAAGTTTATTTAAAAGCTCAATTGCAATTCCAATTGCTAAATTATTTTTTAAATTATTTTGTATTTTAATTGGAATGATCATATTATAAGTATTTGCGTTTTTTCCTTTGATTTTAGAATGTATTATTTTTTGTGAATATCCAATAAATCCAATTTCTTGTAAAGAATATTCCATATATTTAACTTCGTTTGTATTAAAATATTTTTTTATATAATTAAAAGTGTTTATTATTTTTTCTTGTCTTTCATTTAGTTGATGAATTTTCCTAATATGCGTTTTTATGCTCTTTTCAGTTACTATGTTTGTAATTTTATTGCTTGAATTGAATACATTTTTTTCCATTTTATTTGGTACAATAGAGGAGCCTGTTGAGCCAAGCAATAAAAATGATAACAATATATTAATTATCATAATTTTTAATATCTTCTTCTATTTGCATTACTTGTAAGATATTTGGGTTTTCTTTTAAAGCAGAAATAATTTTTGTTATATTTTTAGTATTTGATGAGACTATTATATTTGTTATTCCATGACCATTTCCGCAGTCTTCTATTTTTTCGCTAATAAGTCTTACGTCATTGAGTGTGAAAATGTTTTCAAGATAGCTAAATATCCCTTTAAGTTCTTTTAAGAGCAAAATAATGTGATGCACTTTTCGAGTTGGTGTTGCTTCCCACTCAACTTCAATCAATTGGGGTTTTTTATAGAATTTAATCTTTTGGCAATTTTCATTGTGTACTATTATTTCGTCTTTATGTATTATTCCAATAATATCTTCACCTGTTGTTGGGCTGCATTCAGGATCTATTGCAATTCTTTTTATTTTGGTTTTGGTATAAGATTTAAATAAGCTGAAAAGCTTTCTTTGCTCTTTGTTTGCTCCAACAAGATACGCAATAATATTGTTGTCTACAAAAATTGTATTGTCATTTTTGTTAAGCCACGATCTAATTTTTGATCGAGCCCTTTTTGTTCTTACGCTGTTTAGCCATATTACATCCGGTTTTGAGTCTTTTGATGTGAATATTTCAACAATTTGTTCATTTTTAAGTGGTTTTGTGATTGAGCTTATTTTTCCATTTATTTTTGCATAAAGAGCCTGATCTCCAATATCTGTGTGAATTATGTATGCAAAATCAATTGAATTTGATCCAAAGGGAAGCTCTACTACTTCTCCTTCTGGAGTGTAAACATATATAAATGTATTTAATAGCTCTTTGTGTATGTCATTCATTGAATATTGGCTTTTGTTGGCCGATTCTTGCTGCCATTTTTTTATTCGGTTTATAAATGAAAGATCGTCAGCCTTAAGTTCAATTTGTTCTTTGTATATCCAGTGGGCTGCAACTCCATAATTAGCAATTCTGTCCATTTCTTCTGTTCGAATTTGTATTTCAATAAGCTGGTTATCCTCAGGTATTCTTACGGTGGTATGTAGTGATTGATATTTATTTTCTTTGGGGCTTGCAATATAGTCTTTAAGTCTTCCTGGGATTGGTTTCCACACTCGGTGAACAATTTCTAATATTTCATAACATTCTTTTTGTTTTTTGCAAATTATTCTTATTCCTAGAGTATCAAAAATTTGAGTAAGCTTGTTTGTTCTTGTTTGCATTTTTCTAAATATCGAATAAAAGTGTTTTGATCTTACTGTAATTTCTGCTTCAATTCCGCTTTTTTGAAGTTCTTTTTCTATTGATAATTTGCCTTTGTATAATTTTTTTTCTCTTTCTATTTTTGTTTCAGATAAAAAATTTTTTATTTCTTTATAGTCTTTAGGGTAAAGATGCTTAAATGAAAGATCTTCAAGATATGTTTTAAGAGATGATATTCCAAGGCGTTCTGCTATTGGAACGTAAGTTGAAAGGCAATCTTTTGCAATCCTATCTTGTCTGTTTTTGGGCAAATAAGAGAGAGTTGTCATATTATGAAGTTTATCTGCTAGTTTTATTATTATTATTCTAATGTCATGTGTCATTGCAAAAAACATTTTTGAGATAGTATTAGCCTCTTTTATGCTTCTTGTTTTATTATGTAAATCATGAATTTTAGTTACACCGTCGATTAGGCTTAAAATTTCTTCGTCAAATTCTTTTACGATTTCTTCTTTTTCAATATTTGTATCTTCAAGTACGTCATGCAGTAGCCCAGCAATAGTTGCTTTAAAGTCTAGTTGAAATTTGGCAAGGAATAATGAAACCATTATTGGATGAATAATGTAAGGCTCCCCACTTTCTCTGTATTGACCATAGTGGAGCTGTTCTGCTATTTCTAGAGCTTTGAATATGTTTTTCCGTTCAAATTCATCTTTGTAAGTATTCTCAACAGTTTTTTTAAAAATATTTCTAGCTTTTTCAAGATCATTTATCTTTATTAAATGTGCAATCTCGTATGCTTGTATCATCTCTTTGTCCTAATATTAGTGCCCTTGCTCTTTTTTCAAGATCATAAATTGTTTTTAAATGTAAAAATCCTTTTTTGATTGCAAAATCTTTCAAACTTTTTATTTGCCAAGGAGCTGATTCTATTATTATGAGTCCATTTGGGTTAAGCTTTTCTTTTGCTTGGCTTAATATTTTTCTAGAAATATTAAGCCCATCTTTTCCGAATCCCAAAAGAGCTTTTGTGGGTTCTTTTTTTATTTTATTTTTTATTTCTAATTCTTCTTTGTTTAAATAAGGAGGATTTGTAATAATTATATCAAGCTTTCCCTTTATACATTTTAGCAAATTAGAGTGAATTATTTCTACAAATTTTTCAAGTTTGAGCTTTTTTGTATTTTTTTCAACTATTTGTAAAGCTTTTGTTGAAATATCTGATAGTATTACTTTTTCTCTCGTGTAATAGGCAATTGAAAGCCCTATGCACCCACTGCCGCAGCACAGATCTAATATTTTTTTAAAGCCATTTTGTTGAATTTGAATTAAGGCTTCTTCAGTTAAACATTCTGTATCAAATCTTGGGATTAATACATGCTTGTTTAGGCTAAATTCAATCCCCATAAATTCTTTCTTTTGAAGTATATAGTGAATAGGAGTTCCTTTTTCTATTTTATCTATTTGATCAAAAAAAAGTTTTTTTTCTTTTTTTGTTAAGCTTTTTTTTATATTTGCAATTATGAATTCTTTTCTAGTTTTTAAAATTAATTCAAGTATTAGTAGCGCCTCTATTGTATTTAAATTTTTACTTTTAGCATAATTTATAACTTCGTTTATATTCATTGCTATATGTTGTTGCTTTTTAATCTTTGTTCTTGAAGCTCTATCATCAAGGAATCAAGAAGTGGATCAAGTTCTCCTTGCATAAATTCTTCTAATTTATAAAGAGTAATGTTTGCTCTATGATCTGTTATTCTATTTTGAGGAAAATTATAAGTCCTAATTCTTTCAGATCTATCTCCTGAGCCGACCTGTTGTTTTCTATTGCTTGATCTTTGCTCTTGTTTTTTGGAATCTTCAAATTCATAAAGCCTTGCTCTTAATATTTTCATTGCTTGATCTTTGTTTTTATGCTGACTTCTTTCGTTTTGGCACTGTACAACAATTCCTGTTGGCAGGTGTGTTATTCTGACTGCAGAATCAGTTGTATTGACATGTTGTCCGCCAGCTCCAGATGATCTATAAACATCAATTCTTAAATCTTTTTCATTGATATCAATTTCAGTTTCTTCGATATTAGGTAGCACTGCTACAGTAGCAGCCGAGGTTTGAAGTCTTCCGTTAGACTCTGTTATAGGGATTCTTTGCACTCTGTGAACACCGCTTTCGTATTTTAATTTTTTAAATACATCTTTTCCTTTAATTTCAAAGATTATTTCTTTAAATCCCCCAAGTTCTGTTTCATTGAAGTTTATGATTTCTGTTTTCCATTTTTTTTTCTCTGAATATTTTATATACATACCATAAAGATTGTTTGCAAAAAGAGCAGCTTCTTCTCCGCCTGTTCCAGCCCTAATTTCAATTATTATATTTTTGCTATCATTTTCATCTTGAGGTAAAAGTAGTATTTTTATTTGATGCTCAAGATCTTCTTTTTTTTTGATCAGGTCAATTAGTTCTTGCTTTATCAGTTCTTTCATTTCTTGTTGCTCTTCTTCTTCCAAGATGGTTTTGTTATCATTAATTTGACTTAGTATTTTTTCGTATTCATTTTTTTTAGTATTTATTTTTTCCAAATATGTATATTCTTTTATTATTTTTGAATATTTTTTTTGATCTTTAATTAGATTTATATCTTGCAATTTTTCTTCTATCAACTTAATCTTACTTGTTGCTAAATTTAATTTTTCTAAAAGCATTATGATTTCTCCTGAAAGATAGTAATAGTTTATATTAATTTTAGATTTTTTTGTTAGACTTTTTAATAAGTTTTGTGTGGATGCTCGTGTTTATGTTTTATTTTAATATTTTTTTTTAAAACTGCTTTTATGAAATAAATAGAATAAGCTTGATTGAAAAAAATCAATTATATTTTTTCATGTTTTTTTATATAATTAATGTTATTAAGTTGGATATTAAAGTTAGATTAGGTTTTGTTGTATTTATATAAAAATTGAGCTTTGCGTATTATTATTTGTGGTGTGCTTGCGGTAGTTAAAGTTATATCTTTAATAAACCGATTTAAAAGGGGTATTTATGTTAAATGAAAAAATTTTGGATGATTTAGAAGATCTCTCGAATGTTTCTGATGACCAGCTTCTTGATGTCACTGAAAAATCAAAAAGAGGGTATCAGTTGATCAAAGAAGAAAGACTTTCTGAAGCAGAAAGTTTATTTTCTGATATCCTTGAAAAGGATAATGAGAATAATTATGCTCTTGTTGGGCTTGGAGACATTGAGAGGAAGAAGAATAATTACGATAAAGCGATAGTTTATTATCAAAAATGTCTTGTAAAGCATCCAAGCAATAATTATGCTCTTTTTGGACTTGGAGATTGTTACAGAAATTTAGATAATTATAAAAAAGCTACAGACATATGGGAAGAATATTTAAAATATGATCCTGAGAATATAACGGTTTTAACAAGAGTTGCAGCATCTTACAGAAAACTAAAAAATTTTCAAAAATCTAAGCAAACTTATCTTAAGGTAATGGAATTAATGCCCGAGAATGATTATGCGCTTGTAGGCATTGGCCATTTGTATTATGACTTTAAAGAATATAAAGAGGCTTTAAAGTATTGGCTTAAAATGTATGAATTAAATCAATCCAAAGTTGACGTTAGGGTATTAACTTCAATTGGTAATTGTTATCGCAAGCTAAGGGAATTTACCAGAGGAATTTATTTTTTTAAAAAAGCTTTAGAAATTTCACCTAGCAATTTTTATGCGGTTTTTGGACTTGCCGATTGTTATAGGGGAAATAAGGAGTACAAAGAGGCTTTAAAATATTGGCTTGATATTATCGAAAAAGATCCAAAAAATAATTTGGTTCTTACAAGAGTAGGAGATGCTTATCGCTATTTGAATGATTATGAAAATTCTCAAATTTATTATAAAAGGGCTCTTGATGTTGATTTTGATATGTTTGCCATATTTGGACTTGCTCTTCTTCAAAAGGATCAGGGCAAATATGAAGAAGCATTAGTAGCTATTAAAAGTTTAATTAAAAATAATCCTAAAAATTCAGCACTATATGTCAGTGCTGCTGAATGTTATGAAGCGTTAGGGCAGATTGGAAATGCTGTTGATATTTTATCAAGCTTTTTACATCTTGGTATGAAAAATATTGTTGTTATTGACTACCTTGCAGCTCTTAGGAAAAAAATGGGATAATGGATTCTTTGCTTGAAACTGAAAAATCTATTTTTTTTGATAAATTAATAGATACCCATGTTCATTTTTATGAATTAAAGAAAAGATCTTTGGACGTTAATTACATTATTAATGAATGTTTTAAAAACGGCTTTTCTTATTTTCTTGATGTCGGCTTGCATCCTAGTGATTTTAATGATAGAAAAGATCTTTTAAGCCCTTTTTCTAATGTGTTTTTAACAGCGGGTATTCATCCTTTAAATTTAAGTGATCAGTTTAAAGATGATATTAAACAGCTTGAAAAAATTTTGATTAGTGAAAATGTTGTTGCTGTTGGCGAGATGGGTCTTGATTATTTTAAAGCAGATAACAAGAGATTCCAAATTAAGGTTTTTGAAGAGCAATTGTATTTGGCTGATAAATATAAAAAGCCAGTTATTTTGCATATAAGAGATGCCTATGATGATGTCTATAATATTGTAAGGTCTTTAAATTTTTTTAATAGGGGTATATTACATTGTTATTCAGGAACTTATGAGCATGCTAAAAAATTTATTGATTTGGGATTTAAAGTTTCTTTTTCAGGTAATATAACTTTTAAAAATGCACAACCTTTAAGGATTCTTGTTGACAAATTAAATATCAATGATCTTTTAATAGAAACGGATAGTCCTTTTTTAGCTCCAGTGCCATTGAGAGGTAAAATTAATTCACCTTTATTTTTAGGATATGTATGTCTTGAGATTGCAAGGATTAAAAATTGCTCTGTTAATGATGTTGCTATTGCAGTATACAATAGCTTTAAAGATCTTTTTTTATTGCTGCATTAAATTTAATCATTTTTATTGTTTATAAATGCTAAATTCGTATTGGAAATTATTTTCAATGTCTTTTACTATTTTTATTAAATCGGGCTCTTTAAGAGTGATTATATATTTTAGCTTAATGATTTTTAAGTCTTTTCTTGTATTGCCAATTAATACAAATTTTATATTTTTGAAAAAAGGCAAATTTGATATTTTTTTTAAAATAATATTATTATCTCTTAAAGAGAATAATATTATTGTTTTTATTTGAGGAGTAATAAATGTTTGCATATAGGATATGTTTTTTTCGTTTATTAGGGTAATATTAACATTTTTTTCTTTGCCTTTTTTTTCCAAGTATTCAAGGTCTTCGTTATTTAGAGATTTGTCTCTAAATAATAATGTTTTTTGCAAGTTTATTGATTTTTCGTTAAGCAGAAAATCAATAGACTTTTTTAGAGAAAATTTTATTTTTGACAGATAAAAAATTTTCTCTTTTAGAATTTCGTTATTTAGTATTTCATTATTTGATTTGTGGGTTAATAGTATTTTTTTTGTTGTTTTAAGCTTGTCTTTTATAATTTCTAAATTTTTATCATTTATAAATAGTATTTCGTTTTTTATGAATGGAGTTTTTTGAATTTCAAAAAAATATTCAGTTGCATCTGAAAAAATTATTGAATAATTAAATTGTTTTTCAGTAATGGAAGATTTTTTGCATCCTTGTGTTAAAATTGCTAAGATTGCTATTATAGCAAGTTTTTTTGGGCCAGACATTTTATTTCCTAGTATACTTATTATTAATAGCTATAGATATTAAAACCAATCCAAGTAATATTAGTGCATAGATGCTCATATTGGTTAGAATTAATGTTTTTAAAGTTGCAATAAATAATCCTAAATATAGAATAGGAGACAAAATCGTTTTGTATTCTTTTGCCGAGTATTTTTGACATTTTTTAATTTTCTTTTCAAAAATTGTGGCTGAAAATATTAACTCTATTGCATTAAGTATTGGTAATTCAATATATTCATAGATTCCAAAAATTTTGCTATTTAGCAGTATTATTTCTAAGTTTTTAGAAAATATTAATCCAAATGCAAAATATATAAGAATTGTTAAATTCTTTTTAAATAAAGAATTATCATTTAGAGTAAAAAAAAATATAAATATTAATAGTGGGAATATATAGTAGTATAAATGTTCTTTGATAAATATTGAAATTCCTAGATTTATTCTTGATGTGTAATCTAATTCAAATGATCTGTATAGAATAAATTCCTGAGTTAAATAAAGAAAAGAAAACATTGTTATTGCAAGAAATATTACTAAAACATGGGCTTGGGTATTTTTTGTTTGACTTTGTTTTAACCGAATATTCATATAAATTTTTAATATTAGCGGTAGACTTGTTAATAAAAATAAACTCATTGTAAGTACAATTCTACTTTTAAACGTTTTTTAAATCAATTGATTGACTAAAAACTTGCGTGATTTGGGTATTTGTTTTATCAATGTGTTGATTTATTACTTTTTGCAAACAGTATTCTTAGAATTTACTTTTTAGTGAATGTATAATAGAATTAAGTATTAATGTTAATTATTAATTGATTTAGGAGTATATATTTTTTAAATGATAAATAGAAATGCCAATAGAGACAGGGATAGGTCCAGATCAAATGACAAGGAATTGAGAATTAATTACAGAATTAAGGCTCGTGAGGTAAGAGTTATTTTTGAAAATGGGACACAAGAGGTTTTATCAATTGAAGATGCTATTAAAAAAGCAAAAGAAGCTGGACTTGATTTGGTTGAGGTTTCTCCTAATGTATCTCCTCCGGTTTGTAAGATTATTGATTATGGTAAATATAAATTCCATCAAGAAAAGCGTCAAAAAGAGCAAAAGAAAAATCAAAAAGTAATTAAGCTTAAGGAAGTCAGAATGCAGCCCAAAATAGATGCTCATGATCTTGATTTTAAATCAAAAAACATTTTAGGTTTTCTCAAAGATGGCAATAAGGTTAAAGTTACAATAAGATTTAGAGGTCGTGAACTTGCTCATACATATTTAGGATATGGTATCTTAAATAGCATTCTTGAAAAAGTAGGGGATGTGAATTATGTTTTGGAATCTGCGGCTAAAATGGAAGGCAAAACAATGTTTTTGATTGTAGCGCCTAAGTTTAAAAAATAAATATTAAATTAAAGGGGATGAAATGGCAAATAAAATGAAAACACGTAAAAGTGCAAAAAAAAGGTATTCTTTTACTGTAAATGGTAAAGTTAAGTATAAAAAACAAAATTTAAGGCATATTTTGACAAAAAAATCTTCTAAGCGCAAGAGAAATTTAAGGAAATCGGGCAATCTTTCTTGTTTTGAAGCTAAAAGAATTAAAACTTTATTACCTTATGGTTAAAATAATTTTAGGAGATAGATATGGCTAGGGCTAAAAACGGCACAGTTCACGTTGCAAGGCGTAAGCGAATTTTAAAAAAAACAAAAGGGTTTTGGGGTACAAAAAAGAGCAATTATAAAAAAGCTAAGGATACCTTGAGAAAGGGCATGATGTATGCCACAAGAGATAGAAAGGTTAGAAAAAGAGATTTTAGACGCCTGTGGATTTCAAGAATTTCGGCTGCTTTAAGTGATACTGGGGTTAGTTATTCAAGATTTATTGAGGGTTTATTGAAATCTAATATAAAAATTAATAGAAAAATTTTGTCTAATTTGGCTATTGAAGATGCTGAAGCTTTCAAAAAAATTGTTTTAGAAATAAGAAGATAAAAAATCAAAACTCCTGGGAGGTTTAATTTTAAGAATTAGAGTTATTTTTTTGCGACATCTCATAAAATTTAGGAATTTGAGGATTTTTAGTCAATGATAGCCAAAAGCAATTCAGAGGTTAAGAATAAAAATTCCGCCTTGAAAAATAGCGCTAAATAAAAATGTTCTTATGTTGGCTTTTTGGGAGTTTAGTTTATTTTAAGGATTGTTGTTGTGCAGCTTATTTCTCTTAATAATATTGAAAAGCAAGAGAGTTTTATATACTATAGAAATGTATATTTTGCTGATGTTATTTATAAGTATAATGACATTTTAGAAATAAAAAAAGTCAAGTTTGTAATTGAGGCTACGCCTTTAGGAGAAAAGCATGTCACCATTGATTTTATAGATCTTTTAAATTATCCTGTTTTAAAGCTAATGGTTGCAATTAAAAGGCGTGTAATTGATTTGGAGTTTAAAGGTAAGCTTCCTTGATTTTAGAATTTAAATCAGAAAAAAAAATGTTAGATTTTTCCAAATCTTTTTTTTATCCTTTGCCAATTGGTAAAATATTTGTTTTAAGTGGTGATATGGGATCTGGAAAAACTAGTTTTTTAAAGGGACTTGCACTTAACCTTGGAATTTCTTATTTTGCAAGTCCAACTTATAACATTGTTAATGTTTATGATTTTATAGATTTTAAATTTTATCATATTGATTTATATCGGGTGTTTTCCTTAGAAGAATTTGAGCTTGTTGGGGGATTAGAAATGCTTATGGACCTTGATTCAATTATTGCTATTGAATGGCCACAAATTGCTTTGAGCATTGTTCCAAAAGACAGATTATTTTCTTTAACTTTTAAAATAGTCGGTTCAGGCAGGGTTGTAGAATTTAATGATTAATACACTTGCATTTGAATATTCATGTAAAGCATTAATAGTTTATTGTAGAATTAATAATAAGGATTTTTCATTGGTTGAGCTTAAATCAAATTTTAATTTTAGTGTTCCAAAAATTTTCAATAATTTTATAATTAAAAATAATATAGATCTTAATCAAATTAAATTAATAATAAATTCTTGTGGACCGGGCTCTTTTACTGGCCTTAGAATTAGTTTAAGTTTTGTCAAAGGCCTTGCCTTAGGTCTTTCTATTCCTTTTGTTAACATTCCTACATTAGATGTTTTTGCAAATTTAGTTAAAAATAGTCCTAGTGTAATTGTATTAGCTTTTACTGCAGGTAAATGTTTTCTTGGGCATTATAAAAATTGTGAATTGATAGGAAAGATTTTGTGTTTTTCTAAGGAAGATTTGTTTGAATATTTGAATCAGATTGATCCAACTTCAGTGCTTATTGGGAACAATCTTGAGAATGTTTTCAAAGAATCCAATTATAAATTTAAAATCATTGAAAATTTAAGTTCGTTTGGAAAAATTTTGACAGAACTCGGGATAGCTAAATACTTAAAAAATCGCAAAAGTGATGATATTTTGTCAGGGCCTCTTTACATAAGACAAAGTGATGCGGAGGTTAATTTTCATTCTTGAAATAATGATTGAATAGGCTTTTAATTTTGCTTATATTGTGTTTGTCTTTTAGTAGTGATTTTTTATTTTCTTCTATAATAAATTCATAAATTTCAGATCTAAATATTTTAATGTTTTCAGGAGCTTTGATTGCTATTTTAACAGTATCCTTTTTTATCTCTAATATTAAAACCTCAATGTCAGAATTTATTTTAATACTTTCATTTACTTTTCTTGACAATACTAGCATTTTTCTTCCTTGAAAACTTTATGGTGTAGTGAATATTTTTCATTTGTGCATATAGCTTGTTTTCCAAGTAATTTTTTTTTGTTTATTATGATTGGTGCTTTTAGGTTAGCCGTAATGTCTTTATAATCATTGACATGCATATTAATTATGCATAGTATAACTTTTTCATCTTCTGCTTTTGCTTTAATGTCCGACCAATCTTTTTCCTGGATATTTGGCAAGTATTCGCTTAAAAAATTAAAGGGAGATGTTACCAAAAAACTTACTTCTTTATTGATGGATTGCATAATAGAAAAAGGTTTATGCTTAGAGTCTTTTATTATAAATTTTTTAATGTTTTCAAATCCAAGTATTCCTTCGGGAAAATCAAATTCTATACATTTTTCATCTATCATTTTATTTTATAAAATCTAATAAAGTTGTTTGCATTATTTTAGCAGAGATTCCTATAGATACTTGATAAGCTAAGCTTGCCATATTTAAATTAGTTATTGCTTTTGTAACATCAAGATCTGTATATTGAACCATATCTTCTTTCATATCTGCAGCCCCTTTACTTATTCTTTCGTAGCTTCTATCAAGTCTATTTTCTCTTGCTCCAAGATCCGCAACAGATATAAGCAATCTTTTTAAGCTCTCGTCAATTTCTGCTAGGCTTCTGCTTCCAACAAGCTCTTCTTTGTTATTGTAAAGTGTGTCTCTAAGCTCAATAAGTGCATCAAAAATAGACCTGCTTCTAACCTCTGTACTGCTAGAAAGGTTGTAAGGAGGCAGTTTGGTATCATTGTTTTTGGTAAGTATTCCAAGTGTTTGCAAAACATTTGATTCTTTTTCTTCTGTTATCCAAATTTGGTGTGGGGTTGTAGTTTTAATAGACAATGAGTTTAAGACCGGATCAATGTTTGCTTCAACGGGCGCTGAAGATTCATTTATTTTTGCAACAATGTCAAGAGCAGTATCTCCTGCTGTTAGTCCTATCTCAATATTGTCAATATAAATTTTTGTATTTTCTTTTACGGCAAATCCATTGGTGTTTATTGATGAGATAATATTTTGGTTTTGTAAGAAAAATATTACATTTCCAGGATAATTATTTGATATATGAATGTCATTGTATACTTCTGTTTTTTTTTCAGCTTGGTTGCCGCTGTATTCTACTTTAATTATTTGGGGGCCCGCACCGTCTTTGTTTGTTTTGCTTATTTTGTTCTCTCTAGTCACTTTAAAAGCCTCGCTATCAATTTTGGTTCCAGAGAATATGCTGTATCCATCAGGTCCTTTAGCGTTTGCTATTGCAACAACATCTTCAAGTAAAGCATTTACTTCTTTTGATATCATTTTTTTGTCATCTGCCTCATAAGTTCCGCTTGCTCCCTGAATTGCAATTTCTTTAGCCCGTGTTAAAATATTTGTAAGAGATTGTAAATATCCTTCCGTATACCTTAGATTGCCTTTAGAAGTACCAATATTTTTTATGTATACATTAAGCTTAAATATATCACTATCTAGCCTTATTGCGTGAGTAACGCCTGTTGGGTCGTTTCTTAGCTTTACAATCCTTTTACCTTTGTACAAGTTTTGTAAAAGTTTTGTAATTTTAGACTCTTGCTCTGCTGTAGAGGTTTTGAAATTTTCATATGTTAATGGATGACTTACTCTATTTATCATGCTTATACTCCCATTTTATTTATTATTGTGTCTATTAGTTCAGCAGAAACAGTGATAAATTTACTTGCTGCAATAAATGCTTGTTGAAATTCGATCATGTTTGCAAGTTCTTCATCTTTGTTTACCCCAGAAATAGACATTCTTAGATCTGTTAAATCTTTTAATATTTGAGATTGGCTTTCTTTTGTGATTTCTGAAATCTGTCCTTTTATTGCTATATTTGATGCTGTATTTGCAAAGTAATCATTTAGTGTTAAATTTTTGCCAATCATAATCTGAGAATTTCCAAAAGAGGAGATTCTTAGTGCTGCTTGGTTATCTCCAATAGATATTTTATTTGTTGGATTTTCAATTCCCGATGCTATTTTTGAAGGATCTGAGTCTATTGTGTCTGCAACCTTTATCCATGCTGCAGGATTTTTTAGAGGTGAGATTGAATAAGTTGATTCGGGTGCCAATTTGTCTGTTGTGTCAATATTTTTATAATCATAAGCTCCCTCAGGTCCAGATGCATTTAATATCCCCGTATATTTTGTTAGAAATAATCCAGAATCTTCTATATGTTTGATTTTAAATGTTATGTTTTCATCTTCTTGTTCTTTAACTGCTTTGATTTCAAGTTTGCCTTCTGAGTTAATTCTTGCTGTAACTTGTGCGTTGGAATTGTTTATTCTATTTATTACATCTTGAACTGTATCTGGAGCATTGTAGGGTATTTCTACAATTTCATTGCTATTTGTAGCCTCAAATTTAAGAGTTCCGTAAAATCCTAGGTTTTCTTCTGGAAATATTTCGTTTGTGCTGTTAATTTTGAAAATATGAACGGAATCAAACTGGCCATTTCCGTTAGTATCATATCTGCCTCGATCATCAGTTAGTTTTAGTTCTTGAGAAAAAAAGCTTCTTCCATTTTTTTTGTCCATTCCATGTCCTACTTCATGTATTTCGTTAACAATTTCTATAATGTTGGCAGCCATATTATTTAGTTCGCCGATTTCATTTTTAATCTCTTCATCTCTTATGTTAAGCAAAGATCCCAGCTTTCCCGTTTTAAGGTAAGCTTTGTCATTATTTGCCCATAAAATGTTCCATCTAGTTCTGGTGGGTCCGTTTGTAGCTTCTAGCTTGAATTCGTTTGCAATTGAACCTTGTACGAGGTGTCTTCCTTCTGAGTGTATTAAAAATTCATTGGGATCTTGTTTGTTTTCAATTGATATACTTATTATATTGCCTAATTTTTCAATCATTAAATCTCTTGCATCCATTAAGTCATTTGGATTGTCTTTCATTGCTTGGGATTTTGAAATTTGTTTATTAAGATTTGCAATGTTTTTAATGTAATTGTTTGCCTCATCTGTTGTAATTTTTATTTCATCGTTTGCCATTATGTAAATTCTTTCAAGCGAGTGGAATCTATTTCTTATTCCTTCGCAAAAAGATTTGCCTCTTTCTAGAATTATTTTTCTTTCTGCTAAACCTTGTGGTTGATTTGCTAAATCGTGCCAACTTTCCCAAAAATCATTTAATCTTTTTCTTATCGATTGATCCTCAGGTTCGTTATAAACATCTTCTAATGTTGATATAAACTTGTCTTGTGAGGTCCAGTATCCTAGTCGGTGTGATTCTTCAATGATTCTTGTGTTAAGTAGTTCATCTTTTACTCTGTCTATAGACTGAACCACGATTCCCTGGCCCAATTGTCCTTGTTTTTTGGCTCTGTTTAATTGTGGAGCATAAAGAGGAATTTCGGTTTTCATTGTTACTCTTTGCCTTGAATATCCAGGCTTTGTAGCGTTGGATAAATTGTGTCCAACTGTATTCATAGCATCTTTATGTGCAAATAAACTTCTTTTGCCAATTTCTATTCCTGAAAATGTTGAATCCACTCTAAACTCCTTTAAAGTTTTTTATTTATTAAAACGGAAGCTTCATTTGAGCGCCCAATTTTTGGCCCGTAAGGGTTTTTATAAGTTATATTTTCTACGCTTTCTTGGACATCTTGAAATATTATTGCTAACATGTCAAGGGATATGTTTACATAGTTTTGTATTATGTAGTTTAAATTTTTGATATTCAGTATTCCAATTTTCAATTTGTGTAGATAGTCGTATATTTCTTGTTTGTAAATTGTAGTCAATTTTTCTACAGCTTCGTAAGTTGACTTAAAGTTTTCATTTTTGGTAAATTTTTTCCAAATTTCATCTCTTTTGTTTTCAATTTCTTTAAAACTTTCAAGTAACATTTTTGTTTTGTTTGCAACCTCTTTAAGTCCCATTTCATTTTTATTATCAATATTTTCTTTTATTTTTAAATATGAATTATATATTTCCTCTACTAAGAGAAGTTCTTTTTTTAAGACTTCTCTTAGTTCAATTTCAAGTTTTGTTTTCATTTTTATAAAATTAATTATAAGCCATTATAAACATATTTACAAATCAATTTTGTCTTTTTTGTTGTGTTATAATACATTAAAGTATGAGTAAGTTTTTTGAGAGAGATGATGATATTGTAGCTCTTGCAACTCCTTTTTTAAGCAGCGCTTTATGTGTTATTCGTAGTAGTGGTGCTTCTTCTATATCTAAATTTTCTAAAATCTTTTCAAATCATTCAGCTCTCAATTCAGCGCCTGGGAATACGATTCATTACGGTTATATATTAGATAATGAGAATGGTTGTAAGGTAGATGAAGTTGTTGTTTGTCTATATCGAGCACCAAAGAGTTTTACAGGGCAAGATGCTATTGAAGTTATGGCGCATGGTTCTGTGATTGGGATTAAAAAGATTATAGATTTGTTTTTAAAAAGTGGGTTTAGAATGGCTGAACCTGGCGAATTTACTTTGCGGGCGTTTCTTGCTAAGAAAATTGATCTTACAAAGGCAGAAGCAATCCATGAGATTATTTTTGCCAAGACCAATAAAACTTATTCTCTTGCAGTTAATAAACTTTCTGGAGCTTTGTTTGTTAAAATAGATACAATAAAAAAAAGTATTTTAAATTTTCTCTCAGCTGTTAGTGTTTATCTTGATTATGAGGTTGATGATAATGAGATTAGTATTCCTTTTGACTTAATTTTAAGTAGCAAAGTTGAACTTAAAAAATTAATTAATTCTTATAAGGTTTATGAAAAAATTGATCATGGTGTTACTTTGGTTTTAGCAGGTTCTGTTAATGCTGGAAAGTCTTCGTTATTTAATTTATTTCTTAAAAAAGATAGATCAATTGTCTCTTCATATCCGGGTACTACAAGAGATTATATTGAAGCAAGTTTTGAGCTTGATGGTATTTTATTTAATCTTTTTGATACAGCAGGACTCAGGGATGCTGATGATTTTGTTGAGAGATTGGGAATTGAAAAAAGTAATTCTTTAATAAAGGAAGCATCTTTAGTAATTTATGTGATCGATGTTAGTTCAAATTTAACAAGAGATGATTTATTATTTATTGATTCAAATAAATCTAATAGTAAAATATTGTTCGTTTTAAATAAGATAGATTTAAAGATAAATAAGTCCACTGAGGAATTTGTTCGTTCAAAGGTTTTAAATTCTTCAAATTTAATAATGATTAGTACTAAAAATTTAGAAGGAATAGATATTCTTTATGACAAAATGAAGGCTTTAATCTCTTATGAGAGAGTCGAGATTGGTATTGATGATATAATAATATCATCAAGTCGTCAGATGCAACTTTTAGAGAAAGCGTATGCTTTAATTTTAGATTTACTGAGTAAAATTGATCGCCAAGTAAGTTATGATATGTTGGCATTTGATGCTTATGAGATTATCAATTATTTAGGGGAAATAACAGGAGAAGTTAGTAGTGAAGATGTTCTTGACAATATGTTTAAGAATTTTTGTTTGGGGAAATAAATATGGATTTTGATGCAATTGTTATTGGAGGAGGGCATGCAGGGATTGAAGCTGCTCTTGCTCTTTCAAGGTTAAATTTTAAAACTTTAATGATTACTCAAAATTTAGATACAATAGGCAAGCTTTCTTGTAATCCTGCTATTGGTGGGCTTGCTAAGGGTAATATGGTTAGAGAAATTGATGCTCTTGGTGGCGAAATGGGTCGTATTATTGACTTTAGCATGATTCAGTTTAGAGTTTTAAACAAAAGTCGTGGTCCTGCAGTTCAAGCTCCACGTGCTCAAGCTGATAAATTAATGTACCAAACCAAGGCCAAAGAAACTTTAGAGCGTCAAGACAATCTTGATCTTTTTCAAGATACAGTTGTTGATTTTCTTCTTAATTCTATGAAGAATGAAATTGAAGGTGTTATTACAGAGAGAGGCAATAAGTTTAGATCAAGCGTTGTGGTGCTTACAACAGGAACGTTTCTTAGAGGTAAAATATTTATTGGTGAGTATAGAGCTGATATGGGCAGGCTTGCTGAATTTTCTGCTTATGGGCTTGATAAAACTTTGCTTAGTCTTGGATTTGAAATGGGCAGGCTTAAAACTGGTACTCCAGCAAGAATTCATAAAAAAAGTGTGGATTTTTCAAAGACGGAGGTTCAATTTGGAGATTCAGATATTATTCCCTTCTCTTTTTCAAATGGCAAGTTAGACAAATCTCAACTTTCATGTTATGTAACATATACCAATAAAAAAACTCACAAAATAATTAGCGAAAATATGCACCTATCACCTCTTTATTCTGGTGAGATTGTGGGCAATGGTCCAAGATATTGTCCTTCTATTGAAGATAAAATAGTAAAATTTAAAGATAAAGATAGACATCAAATTTTTATTGAGCCTGAAGGGTTTAATACCGAAGAAATGTATCTTAATGGGCTTAGCTCATCTTTGCCTGAAGATATTCAGCAAAGATTGATTAACAGTATCGAAGGTCTTGAGCATGCTGTTATTACAAGGCCTGGTTATGCTGTTGAATATGATTACATAAATCCAATTGAACTTTATCCAAATCTTGAGAGTAAAAGAGTCAAAGGACTTTTTATAGCAGGTCAGACTAATGGCTCTTCAGGATATGAAGAAGCAGCAGCTCAAGGGTTAATGGCTGGAATTAATGCTGCTCTTAGACTTCAAAATAAAAAGCCAATGATTTTAACAAGAACTAGTTCTTATATTGGAGTTCTTATTGACGATCTTGTTACCAAAGGTACTAAAGAGCCTTACAGAATGTTTACTTCTAGAGCTGAGCACAGACTTAATTTAAGGCACGATACTAGTGACAAGCGTTTAATTAAGATTGGATATGATCTTGGGCTTGTTGATGAGGAGAGATATTCAAGATATCTTTTTAAAGAGAGGAGAGTTGAAGAGATAAAAGAGCTTTTAAGGCAAAGGCGCCTTAGTTTAAAAGATGTTGTTGATGAACAATTAAAAAAACATGTTAGTAAAGATTTTTATCATATTTTAAAAGATCCTTCTATTAGTTTGGATAATCTTATAAAGATTGATCCAAGTTTAAGCGATTCAAAAGTAATTTTAGAACAAGTTGAATTAGATGTTAAATATGAGGGTTATATTAATAGACAAAAAGATTTGATTAAAAAACTTGATAATCTAGAGTTTGTTAAACTACCATTTGATTTTAATTATGAGATTATTGAAGGTCTTTCAAGAGAAGCTAGAGAGAAATTTTCCAAGGTTCAGCCGGCTACTCTTGCTCAAGCAAGTCGAATTCCTGGAATAAGAAGCACAGATATTACTGTTTTGTTAATATACTTTTCAAATCCTAAAAATAAGGTAGTTATAAATTTTTCTTTATGATAAGCGATATTGAATTTGCTTTGTCAAAACATAATTTCCAGTTTTCTTACAAAGATCTTGAGAAAGTAAGTTTATATATAAAGAGAATTTTACTTTTAAATACCAGATTCAATTTAATTTCAAATAGTAATAGCAATTTTAGCTCTATTCTTAATTTACATGTTATAGATTCTCTTTTGGGATTGTCTACTGTTAAAGAGATTAATCCTTCTGAAATTCTTGACGTTGGAAGTGGCGCTGGATTTCCAGGTATTATTTTGTCTATTTTTGACACTTCTAGAAAATATTATCTTTTAGAGAGAAGTAAAAAAAAGTCTACTTTTTTGAAAATGATAAAATTAGAACTTGATTTAGAAAATGTAAAAATTTTAGAATATGAGATTGAAAGAGAAAAAAAGAAGTATGAATTTATTACAATTAGAGCTTTTAGAAGTATGAATGAGTATGCATTAATTTTAAAGAATCTTTTAAAGAGTGGAGGATTGATTATGGCATATAAGGGGAAATTTGATAGAATTAACCTTGAAGTCAATCAGATTAAAGATTTATTTAGTAAAATAGAAGTAAAGTCTTTAAACTCAAAATTAAGAGTAGACAGAAATTTGGTTTTGCTTTACAGATAATATTATTATCGTTTAAGTTCAATTTATGTTTTAGAGTGGTTTTGACTAGGAGTATTATGAAGAGTAGTTTTCAGATAGATTCAGAAGTAGAGAATGCGCTGCATTTGATAAATAAATTTAGAAGAGAGGTTGCAAGCAGAGTTCTTGGTCAAAAAGAAATGATTGATGCTATTTTAATGGGTCTTTTAACAGATGGGCATGTTTTGCTTGAAGGGGTTCCAGGTCTTGCCAAGACCCTTGCAATTCAAACTGTATCTGATGTTCTTGATCTTGAATTTAAGCGCATACAGTTTACTCCAGATCTTTTGCCATCCGACCTTACTGGTAATATGGTTTATAAAAGTACTACAGGCACTTTTAAAGTTAGAAAGGGTCCAGTATTTTCAAATGTTATTTTAGCAGATGAAATCAACAGGGCTCCTGCAAAAGTTCAGTCTGCTCTTCTTGAAGCTATGGGAGAAAGACAAGTAACTCTTGGAGATGAAACGCATAGACTTCCAGATCCGTTTTTTGTTCTTGCCACTCAAAATCCAATAGAGCAAGAGGGGACTTATAATTTGCCAGAATCTCAACTTGATAGATTTTTATTAAAAGTTAATGTTCATTATCCATCAGTGCAAGATGAAGTAAGGCTTTTGAAAATATTTTCAGTAGATGGGCGTCTTGAGAATATTAAAGTTGCAAAGGTGATGAATGCTTATTCTTTGGCAGATATTAAGAGAACGGTTGGTAGAGTAAAAGTTGATGATAAAATAATGCTTTATATTGTTACTTTAATTTCGGCATCTCGCGAGAGAGATAAGAAAACTTATCCGTTTGCCAAATATATTGAATTTGGGGCATCTCCTAGGGCTTCTCTTAGTTTATTAAAGTGTGCTCGTGTTAATGCTCTTTATGAGGGGCGAATATTTGTTCTGCCAGAAGATGTCAAAGCAGTTGCTTGCAGTGTTTTAAGGCACAGAATTACGCCATCTTATGAGGCAGAGGTAGAGGAAATGAGCATTGATGATATTGTTAGAATGCTTCTTTCTGCTGTAGCCCTTCCTTAGGAAATAATTTTGAAATGATACAAGATAATGAGATAAGTAGTAGTACTAAAGCTAGAATAAAAGCTTTAAAATTCTTTTCAAGGAAAATGCTTTCAGAGCTTAATTTTGGTGGTTATCGTTCAATTTTTAAAGGTCTTGGTCTTGAATTTCATGAATTTAGACCGTATGAGGATTCTGATGATGCTAGATTTATTGATTGGAATGTGAGCTCAAAAGCCGATAGCATTTTTTCAAAGGTTTTCAAAGAAGATAGGGGAATGAATCTTCATCTTCTTGTTGATAATTCACTTTCCATGAGCTTGGGAGACAAGATAAATAAAAAGGATGTTCAGGATTTGTTGGTTTCTATTTTTGCACATATGGCATTTTTTAATAATGATAAAATAGGCGTTACTTTTTTTTCAAGTGGAACAGACAAGTTTATACCCTCTAGCAAGGGCCATTCGCATTTAGGATTGATATTAAGTGAAACTGTTAATAGAAATCTTAAGCCGGGTAGCAGTTTGGCATATATTTTTAAAAATACGGCAGAATATTATAAAAAAAGATCTTTAGTTATAATTATTTCTGATTTTAAGGCAAATTCTTATTTTAAATCTTTAAATGTTTTAAGCAAAAGACACAATGTTATTGCTATAAGAATTTCAGATTTTTTTGATGAAAATTTTCCTAAAATTGGGACTTTGATTTGTGAAGATATTGAAACTGGAGAAAATTTTTTAGTTTCAGGGTTTAGTAAATCAACATTAAGTGGTTATAAAAACTATTGGACGCTTGATAAAATAAAATGGAAAAAAGAATGTATTAAAAAAAATATTAGTTTTATTGAGATTGATACTAAAGAAGATGTTTTTAAAAAACTTAAAATTCTTCTTAAAAAGGGACAATAGATTTTGAAGAGAGCTATTTCAAATCTTTTTCTTTTTTTAACCTTATCTTTGTATTCTTATGAAATAAAAAATGAAATATTTATGCCAACTCGTTATTATGTGGGTGATTCTGTTGATTTTAAAGTTTCATTAATTTTAAATGATGGTGAAGAGTTTTTTCCTGTAGATTTTAAAGATATTAATATTAAAGATGAATTTGTTGAAGTAAATTCGATTAGTTTTAATGACACAACAAATGAAATAATAGTTAATTTTGTTTCTTTTTATATTGGAAGCAGCCCTCTTCCTTCTATTTATATTGGGGATGTAATTAGTAATGGTAAAAAAAACAAGGTTATTCTAAAGAATATAAAAGTAAATACAGATAAACTAGTATCTAATAATTCTGATTTTAAAATTAAAAATATAGAAGGCGTTTTATTTATTCCTGGGACAAGCACCTATTTATTTTTATTCATTCTTGTTTTGTTTCTGATTCCTTATTTGATTATTAAGCTTTTAAAGCTTTTAAATCGACTTTTGATTTATTTGATAGTTAAGCATGGACTTAAAAAGCCTTACAAAGTATTGCAGAGGCAGTTTGTTATTTTGTCTAAATACGTTAGAGAAGGTGGGGATCAAAGTGCATTTTATAATTTAATAAATTCTTCTTTAAGAGTTTATTTATCTAAAAAAACCGGTTTTGATTTTAATGCGATTACCACAACAGAAATTTCTATAATTTTGCAAGATCTTAAGGTTCCTTACGAGATTCGTTCAACTTTTATTAATACGTTAAGACTTTCTGATTTTAGTAAATTTAGTGGTGTTGATTTGGTATTTGATAGCTTGTCGTTTGTTTTAGAGGATTTAAGAACTGCAGCATCGAATTTTGAAGAATTTAATAGAGGTGCTAATGTTAACATTTAATGAGCCTTTATATTTGTTTTTATTAGCCATTTTGCCTTTAATAATTTACTTTAATCATTTTTTTAAAAATAGAGGGGGCAAGATAAAGTTTCCAATATCGCTTTATGGCAATTTTAACTCTTTAAAACTTAAGGATTATAGATTAAATTTTATGTATTTTTTTACTTATTCTTTTTTATATTTAGCCGCAATGGTTATGGTGTTTGCTTTAGCAGGTCCTTCAGTTTCAAAAAAGAAGTTGATACATCTTAGTGCTGGTGCTGATATTGTCATTGTACTTGACATATCGCCTAGTATGGGGGCTGTTGAGTTTTCTTCTAAGAATAGATTTGAGTTTTCAAAAGAGTTGATTAGAAGTTTTATTTCTCAACGCGAAAATGATAATATTGGTTTAGTAGCTTTTGCAAAAGATGCTTCAGTAGTAGTGCCTATAACAACAGATAGGGAATTTTTCAATAAAAAGTTAGATGATATTTATATTATGGATCTTGGCAATGGCTCTGCTTTAGGGTTAGGTATTTCTATTGCACTTTCTCATTTAAAGCATTCTGAGGCTCTTAAAAGATCAATAGTAGTTTTAACAGATGGGGTTGTTAATTCAGATGAGATTTATAAAGATCAAGTGATTAATCTTGCTCAAGGTTTAAATGTTAAGATTTATTCTATTGGTATTGGAAGTTCTGAGGAATTTAGTGTTGAGTTTAAATTAAGATCTGGAAAATTTTATCAAGGAAGTCTTAAAGAGGTTTATGATCCTAGTATGCTTGTTGAGATTTCAAATAAAACGGGGGGGCTTTTTTATTCGGTTAATGATGATTTTTCTTTTCAATTTGCAATTCAAGATTTTTCAAAAAAGGAAAGTTTAGAGAGAAAAATTAAAATAGCTGTGGACAATAAAGATATTTATAAAGAATTTTTAGTTTTAGCGCTTTGCTTATTACTTATGTATTTTATTTTTTCAAAAATTTTCTTAAAAGAGATATTATGAGTATAAATAATTATAGTGCTTTATACTTTTTTTTAATTTTATTGTTTATTTTTTTTGTATGTGTGCTTGATTTTAGACGAAATATTCCATTTTTTAAAACCTTAAGCTTTATGTATGCAGACAATTCCTATATTCAAAATTACTACATTAAAAAAGTTCTCATGACAATGTTTTTTATTTTTAGTTTGGTTTTTTTAATTTTATCCATTTTGGATATTTCTTGGGGACAAAGAGCTGTTGAGGATGAGAGAAGTAAATTAAGAATTTCTTTTATTTTTGATATTTCTCGTAGCATGTTAAGTGTAGATGAAGGTAAAATTATTAATAGGCTTGAGAGTGCTAAAAATATGATTAGTTTAATTTTAAGTAATTTTGAGAATGCAGAGTATTCTCTTACTATATTTAAAGGCAAGTCTATATTGGTTTTACCTTTTTCTAAGGATAAAAACAGTTTAAACAAGATGTTAAATTATATAGAGCCTGATTTAATAAGTTCTCCGGGTAGTTTTTTAGGAGATGCTGTTTTTAGTGTAATCTCTAATGTGCAGGATGACTCTTATTATAATTTTTTAGTTATTTTAACAGATGGTGATGATTGGGGGGAAAATAATTATTATAGGTTTTCTAAATTTGTAAATAATTTAAAGTTGGAAAGTTTTGTGGTTGGGATTGGCGTGAGTAATCCCGTTTTATTTAATCAAAATTTAAGTATTAAAGATAAAAATGGGAATCTTGTTAAAACTGGATTAAATGAAGAAAATTTACTTCTTCTTGCCTCTTCTCTTAAGGGATCATATTATAACTTGTATTTAAAAGGGATTAACTTTGTTGTCAATGATATAAGAAATGGTATAATAAGAAGAACGTCAAACGACATTATACTTGTTGATGTATCAAGATATAAAATTTTTTTGGTTATTTCATTGTTGTTTATTTTTATGTATTTATTTGTCAGGATGATAAAGTGGGACGAAACTTTTTAGCGATTTTATATTATTGCTTTTTGTGTTTAGGTTTTTTGTCTTGTTCAAATGTTAAGTCTATGTCTTTAATGGCTATTGGCAATTACGAATATGTTAGAGGAAATTATCAAAATGCAATTTCAAATTATTATAATCTTGTAGAGGATAAAAAATATTCTGCTTGGGGATATTACAACCTTGGTGTTGTATATTATTCTTTAGGTGAGTATGAAAGTTCTCTTAGAATATTCTCTTATGCAAAGAAGATCAATGATGTTTTTTTAAATTTTAATGTCAATTATAACGAGGGGATAATATACTATAATCAAGGACTTTATCATAAGGCCGAGATGGCTTTTAAGGAAGCCCTAAAGATTAATCCTGGTAGTTATAATGCTAAATATAATCTTGAGCTTGCAATAATAAAAAAACGAACGGTGCGTGATAGTTTGAATTCTTTAAGTGTAGAAAAAAGTAAAAATTTTGTTGAAAGTAATGAAAATTTTTTAAGGTATATTGAAAATCTTGAGAGGGTTGTATGGTTGAGAAAAATAGACGAGAATTTAGTTGTTCCAAAAGAAGATTGGTAATATTTTTTATTTATTTTTTTTCAATCGCAAGACTTTATTCGCTTACGGGTATTGATTTTGTTAAAAATATTAAAGTTTTAAAGGGCGATAAATTTATTCAGATTGTAAGGCTTAATAATCCTTTGCAAGATATTGACATAAGTTTGCTAAAAGTTGAAATAAACAAAGAAGTTCAATCCAATTCTAATGTTTTATCAATATCTAGGACAACGGATAATAACTTTTATTTTATTGAGATCAAAGTTGAATATCTTTTTGAGAGTTTGGGATTTATTAAGATTCCTCCATTAAAAGTAATTTATAAGGGTGATTTTTATCTATCTTCAGAAGTTGAAGTTAGTGTTTTAAGAGCTGATGAAATAAATTCTTTTGGTTTGCCAGTTGATTTATATTGGGATCTTGATAAAAAAGAGGTTTATGAATATCAAAGTATTGGGCTTGTTTTGCGTTCAAATTGGCTTTCAGATAGCAATTCTAATGAAATGTCTGGATTTTTGCCTGCTATTAAGGATGCAATGGTTGAAAAGATGCCTATATTTGGGGATATTAAATATAGAACTTTTCATAATAAAGAAATTTTAGATGTACCTTTTTATAACTTTGTGCTAACTCCTCTTAAAGGTTCAAAAAGTGTTTTGATTCCTAGTTTTTCTTTTAATATTGATTCTGGCCTTGTTAGGAATGCTCCAGAGCTTTTATTAAAAGTCAAACCGATTCCTGGAGAAGTTAAATCTTTAGCAGTAGGAACTTTTAGAATTGATTATGAGACTCCAACTTATTCGACAATTGAGCAAGATATATTTACTATTTTAATAAAAATTACAGGTCAAGGGAATTTTCCACATTTTTACTTTCCAGAGATTGAAACTTATAATTCTAAAATTCTTAATAAAAAGAAAAATTATAGTTTTAAACCTTCTAAAAGTGGATACAAAGGTAGTATTTCTCAAATTTATACAGTTAAGCCTGACACTAAGGGTAGTGTATTTTTAAATATTGGTGATTTTAATTATTTAAATCCCGATAATGATACAGTTTATACTCTTAAAGGAAAAAAATTAAAGTATGAGTATTCGGGAGAGTTTAACAGTATAAACAAAATACAAAATAATTTAGATTCTGATTTTAAACTATTATCTTATGCTGATATTTTGAATTACAAAAATAAAACTTTTTTATTTTTTGTTTCATACTATTATTTACTTTTGATTCCAGGATTTTTATTATCTTTAGTTATTTTGATTAACTATAAAAAATTTTTTGCAGCATCAAGTTTTGGACTGGTTATTTTAATATTGGCTGTTGGCATTAGTTTAAATGCTGTAAATGATGGCTTATTGTCGGAGAAAAATATAAATGATTTGATTGAAAGCTATAATACTGAAAATTATGATGCTGCACTTATCAAGATTGACAATATTCTTAAAAAATATCCAAATTATTCAGGACTTTGGTTAAATAGAGCTCTTGTTTTAAGTAAAATGGATAGAGATTTTGATGCTATTTATTCAGCTTATAAGGCATTTTTGGCTTCTCCGAATAATGAGACCTCTTACAAGGTTATTGATTTGATTGAAGCTAAAAATGGAGTTACAGATAATGTTCGTAACAATAGTTTTATTTTTTCTAACATTTTTTTTATTATTAGCTTGTTTTTGATCAATTTTTTAGTAGTATCTATTTCTTATAGATTTTTGGCAAAAAATTTAAAAAAAATAGTTATATTTTTGCTTTTTTCCGCGGTTTGTTTTACTATATTTGAAACATATTATTTTTATTCTGATCAACAATCTGAGGTAGGAATAATTAAAGGTGATTTAGTCTCTCTTTATAAAGTTCCTGACAATTTTTCAAGGAGTTGGAGATTTTTAAAAGGAAATGCAAGTGTTTATATTCTTGACAGCAAAGACGATTTTGTTCTTATTGAAACAAGTTATGGACTTCAAGGCTGGATTCACAAGAATTTTGTTGTGTCTTTAAAAGATGATTTGATTTAAAAAATAAATATTTACAACACTTGAAAATTTTTTAAAAGGGTTTAATTTTATTTTTCCCTATATACTATTCTACCTTTTGTAAGATCATAAGGAGATAGTTCAACTTTTACTTTATCGCCAGGAACTATTTTTATGAAATGTTTTCTCATCTTGCCAGATAGATGGGCAAGTACAATGTGCTTGTTTTTAAGCTCTACTCTAAACATGGTATTTGGAAGGGATTCTTTTACAATTCCTTCAGTTTCAATGGCTTCTTCTTTAATATTCAAGACAACCTCCATAATTTTCTCTAATAGGATAAATTTTACATGATTAAACATATCATTTCAATTATTCTTTTTAAGAATAAAAGCATTATTTTTTGTTTACATTATAAGAAATTGTGTATATAATTACACGAAGTTTTTTAAAAATGTAATTTATAGGGAGGTATCATGCAAAAAGCTATTTCTGAGCATGAGTTTATTGAAGAGATAAAGAAATTTCTCTTAGCTGAAAAAAGAGAAATATTAGATTCTATTAAGTCTGTAGAAAATAGCAAAAAGGAAATAATTAATAACGACATGTATCCAAAGGATGTTGTTGACATTGCTTTTGATAATATGGATGGAAATAATCTTGAAGCTTTGGGTTTTGTTGAAAAGAGAAAGTTGAATTTAATAAATCAAGCTCTTTATAGAATTTCTCAAAATTCTTATGGTAAGTGCTTGGCTTGTGAAAAAGAGATTGCTAGAGAGAGACTTTTAGCTATTCCTTATGCTTTTTTATGTATTAGTTGTCAGACAAAAAAAGAAAAAAAGAACAAAAGATGAGACATCTTGTTAGTTATTTAATATTGTAATTTCTACTCGCCTGTTTTTAGCCTTTAATGGGGAAGATTTCGGATATTTTGGTTTTTTAGACCCCCATCCTTTAAATAGTATTTGATCTTTGTCTTTTACTTTCATTTTTATTAAATAATTTCCAATTGCACGAGCTCTTTTTTCAGAGAGTTCGCGCATCTCTTCTTCTAGCCCAAATTGTTCAGTATGTCCTTCTATTAGGATATTATTTTTTTTAAATTTTTCAAGAAGTTTAGCTATAAGGTCAATTTTTTTATATTCTTTTTGTAGTATTTGGAATGAATTAGGATAAAATTCAATGTCGAAACTTAAATTAATGCCTTTATTGTTTTTTTCAACGTCAATAGCTTTTATTTTTTTTTCTCGGATGTAATTTTCAACTTCAGTTTCAATAAGATTATCATTTGGAAGTTCAATTGAAACTACTTTGCCAAGAGAGTTTCCAATTATTTTAAAATTTTGATTGTTGTTTTGATTTATTTCAAATATGTATTTATCGCTATATTTATATGTATTGCCAATTTCATTATCAAAATAAATTTTTTGGTCTACTTTTTGATAGAAAGAGATATTTTTTACGTTGTATTGTGATTCATAATTTGAAAGAATTATGTGGTAATGCTTGCCATTGTACTCTTCTTTGCCTTTATATTGGTAGTTAACATTAAATTTTACAACGAAATCTTTTATGTTTGTATCTATTTTTGAGGCTTCTATATATTCTTCTGCAGGATATGTCCATTTTTCATTTATTTTGATTGGTGTTTTTGGAAATCTTGGAATACCTCTAACAGAGGGTCTTTTTTGATTTGCTCCTATTATATATTCTCCTTGATTATTTATGCTGAAGGTTTCTTCAAACTCTTCATTTAATAGGTAAGGTTCATTAATATTTTCTCTTTTTAAGATTCTAAAAAAAGCTTTAATGTTTGCAAATTTTTCTTTTTTATCTTTTATTTCACTTGAAATCTGAATATTGGTTGTAGAGCTTGAATTATAGTGGCCGTTGAAATATATTTTTTGATTATCCGTGCCTTCTAATCTAAACTTTGAACCTTTAATGTATTTAAATTCAAAGACTTCAGAAGAAAAAGCTAAGTTTTGAACTAAAAATAATAGCAACAATGACGTAGTCGCTTTGGCATTCATTAATAGATTCTATCATAAAAGTATTTAATTTCTAAATTTTTCTTAAAATTGCTATTTAATGTGTTGTTCTGGTCTGATATTTATTATAATTTATAACACAGTGGGAATTTATTTAAATTATTAATTAATAGAGGTTTTATATGAAATATGAAAAATTAAGGATTAATTTAAACTTAAAAAGAAAAAGTGGTATTTTGCTTAACATAAGCTCTTTGCCATCTAAATATGGCATTGGAGATTTAGGCAAAGGAGCTTATAAATTTATAGATTTTTTGTTTGCATCTTCTCAAAGTTATTGGCAAATGTTTGCTTATTCTCCTATTGATTTTAAAAGATCTCCTCCTTATTCAATTTTTTCGGCTTTTGCTGGTAATGTTTATTATATTGATTTAGAAGCCCTTGACAAATTTATAGATTCAGATTTGAGCCTTTTAAGGGAAAATGAAACCAGATATTCTGATTTAAAAAAATTAAGTTTTAAGGATAAATTTCTTAAAGAAGCTGCTTTAAATTTTATTAATAGAGCTTCGACTGATGAGGTTAGAAGTTTTGAAAAATTTAAAAAAAGGTCTTCTTATTGGCTTTTAGATTTTGCAAGTTTTGTTGCATTTAAAGAATATTTCTTTAAAGAATCAAATGATGCTTTTAATGTTCTTTTTGATAGAGGAATTCTTAAAAGAAATGAAAAAGATTTATTTAAATTGAGAAATATCCTTTCAAAAGAGATTAAAGTGCAAGAGGTGTTGCAGTATTTCTTTTTTTCACAGTTTCAAGCTTTAAAGCGCTATGCAAATGATAAGGGGATTGAGCTAGTGATGAATGTGCCTTTTTTTATAGCGTATGATTCTGCTGATGTTTGGGCACACCAAAAATATTTTAAGCTAAGATTTGATGCAAGCAAAGATAAGGTTGCAGGAATTTCTCCAAATTATTTTTTAGAACAAGAGCAAGCTTGGGATAGCGTAGCTTATAGTTGGAATGTTTTAAAGAAATTTAAGTATGAATGGTGGTTAAAAAGGATTGGGGTTTTAAGAAAGTGTGCAGATATAATTAAAATTGATCATTTCAGGAGTTTTGTTTCTACTTGGGAAGTTAGCGTGGGTGAGACTTATGCTTTTAATGGGTTGTGGGTAAAGTCTCCAGGACGAGATTTTTTCAATTTTATTTTAAATGAAATTAAAGATTTAAAAATTTGGGTTGAAGATTTTGAAAATGATCTTGAAGATGTTTCAAGATTAAGAGATTTTTTTAATTTTCCAGGAATGAAAATAATGAAGCTTGCCTTTGATTTTGATTCAGGTAATCAGAATCTTCCTCATAATTATATTAAAAATTGTATAGTTTACACAGGAAGTGGTGATAATGGTACAATACGAGAATTTGTTGACTCTTTAGATGATTTGCATAAAAAGTATATTTTTGATTATTTAAATACGAATGAAAATTTTGTTGTTTGGGACATGATAAGAAGTGCTATGGGCAGTGTTTCTGATAACGTAATAGTGCCAATGCAAGATTATATTAATTTAGGAGATGAATTTAGGGCAAATATCCCAAAAAGTACCCCAGATAATTGTATTTTTAGATTATTAGAAAGTGATTTAGATGCTGCTTTGAGTCAAAATATAAGTTTTATTACAAGACTTTATGGCAGGGCTTAAGATTTTTAAGAGCAAAATTATTATAAAATTTAAGTATTTTTGAATTTAATTGAGATTCAAGTGGTCAAGTAAAAGTCATTGTTATTTAATATTTTTTGATTTGCAAGTATCATGTATTAATGTATATGAAAATTTTTATCTATTGGATAGTTATTTTCTTCTTTTTTGTTTTTAAAGTTTTTAGTATATATCCATTAGTCAATGAAGAATTTTTTAAAAAATATAATTTATTTTTTGTTCATAAAGGATTTTTAAGTAAAAATGTTAATGGGAAAATAACCAAAGTTAAAGTGAGTGGGATAGATTCTAGGTGGATTTACCCTTTTCATAAGCCTTCTCCAAGTCGAATTACCTCTATTTATGAAGATGTTTATTCTTCAAGTTCATTTTTGACTACAAGTAACAATCTTTACGTTTCTTACGATTATTCAAAAAATTTTAGAAAATTGGTGGGAATTGACAAATTTAACAGCGGCGCATATATTACCTCAAGCGCCTTTTCTCAAGGAGAGTGTAAGCGTATTGCTATTGGAACCGCGATTCATGGCATTTATCTTAGTGTTAATGGGGTTGTTAGTTTTAAAAATTTGAATCGTTTAATTCCACAGATTTATTTAGGTGCAGGATATTACGACATTATTAGTGCTATTGAATTTTCAAAAGAAGAGGCAAATAATTTATATTTTTCTTCTGGAGTTTATGGAGATATTTTTTTAATTAGTCAGAAAAGTGGATTTATTAAAAAAATTTCTTTTCCTTTTAAAAAGCAAATAATACGTATTTTAGACTTATCTAGCAAGAATGTAGAAAAAATTTTAGTGAGAACATATGACAATTATTTTTATTCTTATATTAATGGACAATGGGTATTTATTGGGAAGTTATCTTTGCAAGATCAAGATTTTGTTGAAAAATCACAAAGGATGCAGCTTGCTAAAAACAAAGGGTCTATTTATTTAACAGCATATACATTGCGTAATAAGAGGGCAATTGATGAAAAATTTAAATTTATTAAAGATTCAGGTATGAATGCCGTTGTAATTGATTTTAAAGATGATAATGGCAATTTGACTTATTCTAGTAAGCTTTCTTTGCCCAATAAGTTAGGTTCTGTTAAAAACGTTATTGATGTTTCTTATATTCTTAAAAAAGCCAAAGAGCTTGGAATTTATGTTATTGCTAGATGTGTTGTATTTAAGGATGCAAAATTGTATTATTATGATAATTTTAAGCATGCTCTTTGGAATAAGAAGATCAATAAGCCTTGGGCTCATTTTATTAAAAAAGTTGATTCTAGTGGTCTTGTGAAATATGTGCAAGTAGAGCATTGGGTAGATATTTTTTCTCCTGCTACTTGGGAATACAATATTTCTATTGCAAAAGAAATTCAATCTTTTGGAGTTGACGAGATACAGTTTGATTATATTAGATTTCCATCAGATGGGCCTGTGTCTCTTGCAATCTCAAGAGTAAATAAGCATGAGATGCAATCTGTTGATGCTCTTGAATCTTTTTTAATTATGGCAAGAGAACAGCTTTATGTTCCCATTTCTGTTGATATTTATGGGTACAATGGCTGGTTTCCTACTAATAGTATTGGACAAAATATTTCAATGTTATCAGATTATGTTGACGTTATATCTCCTATGTTTTATCCTTCGCATTATACTGATGATTTTTTGCCAAGCAATTTTTATTATACAAAAAGAGCTTATAGGATTTATAAAGAGGGAAGTGATAGAGCACTTGCTTTTTCTTTAGATAGAGTTGTCATTAGGCCTTATGTTCAAGCTTTTTTATTGGGAAAAGAAAGATTGGTGGATGACGAGATTTATTTGAAGTATTTAAAGTTTCAGCTTAAAGGAATCAAAGAGTCATTTGGTAGTGGCTTTAGTCTTTGGAATGCATCTAATGTTTATTATATGATTAAAGGTAGTTTAAAAGAATATTTGGATTCTTTTTAATTGTTGTTTCTTGTAAAGGAGATTCATTTGGAACAATTAGTTCAATTTTTTTACGTAGGATTTGGGATTTTTTTATTGTATTTTGGTGGTGATTTGCTTTTAAAAAGTTCAGTTAGCATTGCTACTTATTTGAAAGTTCCAACACTTTTAATAGGGGTTACAATAGTATCTTTTTCAACAAGTGCTCCGGAGCTTTTTACAAGTTTGGTGGCGGCTTTTAAGGGTAAAAACGAAATTGTTGTTTCTAATGTTATTGGTAGCAATATCATTAATATGTTGCTTGCGCTGCCTTTAGCGGGATTCTTTTTAAAGATTAAGGCAGATTTTAAAAGACTTAAGCTTTCTTTTATGTTTCTGTTTTTATTAATGTTTCTTCTTTTATTGCTTTCATTTGATTTTAGATCTTACTCTTTTTTTGTAACGCCTTATAATCGTTTTAGCTCATTTAGTATCTTAATTTTGTTTTTATCCTATCTGTTACTTTTTTATAAAGAAGAAAAAGCGCACGCCAGCTTGGAAAATTCTTTTCAAGAAGGTGTAGGCAATTTTAATCAGAGTTTTAACTTTATATTTTTTAATTTGTTAAGTTTTGTTATTAGCATGTATTTTCTTTATTTGGGATCAAAATTATTGGTAGATGGAGCTCTTTACATTGCCAACAATGTTTTTAATGTTAGTGAAAAGTTGATTGGAATTATACTTGTAGCTTTTGGAACAAGTGTTCCCGAGCTTGTTGTATCTCTTTTTGCAATAATTAGAAAAGAAGCAGACATTGCGTTTGGCAACATTATTGGTAGTAATATTTTTAATATTGGGTTTATTTTAGCTAGTAGCAGTTTTTTCAGGCCTATCTTGTTGCAAGATATTTATATTTTAGATTTTAGTATAATGGTGTTTATAACTTTAGTTTTATTTTTAGTGGTTAAGTTTAAAGGGGTTTTTAGCAGAGGCATTTCTTTAATTTTTTTGCTTTTATATCTTTTATATAATTTAATGTTATTTAACTTTTATTGATTATTTGATCTTAATTTTGATTTGTTAATATATTTTTAATGTAATATGTTTTATTATTTAATGTAATATAAGGAACAATATGAAAAAATTACCAGAAATTTTTTATATGAGTAGCAAAGAAGTGGATATTTTAATTTCTCAATTAGGAATATCTTCTGATACCCAAAAATCAATTTTGAAAACTATTTTGTCTTATAAAAAGGAGGCTATAGATTATTCTTCTTTTATAGAAGAGCACTCTGTGAGAATACGAGGTTTAAAAGGGGAGCTTGATTTTTTATTTCGCAAACTTTATGAAGTTAAAAGAGGAATAGTTACTAATAAAATAGCAACCGATGGAGAATTTTTACCAGACAGCATAATTTTGACCGATGAGGCCAGTTATGATTTTTATTATTATTCTATTGATGATTTATTTTTAAAAACTTACATAGGAATAGAGCTTTTTAGTTCTTTGCTTACTGTTAAGAATATAGAATATAGTTTGTTGGTTTTTCAGAATGAATTTATAACTATTTCAGATTCAAATATTAACTATAAATTTTTTGAAACAAAATCACAATTGAAGGAAATATTAGTTTGGAAATCATTGATAATTCCATCTAGCAGGGCTTTATATTTTATTGAGTTTGTTAAAAAAATATTTTTTAATATTGCTTCTAATAATGTTGTAAAAGATGTTTTCGTTAGAATAAAAGGATTAAAGCTTATTGATTACGAGAAGATTTTAGAAGAAGGCAAGAATATTATTGGTGCTATTTCCAAGATTCTCTCTGGCATAATTGAAATCAAGGATGAAGTTCTTGGTAAGAAAGGAATTACTTTCTCAAAAAATTATTTTGTTTTTTTGGAGTTTCTTAATCTTTTTATTAAAAATGAAAAAGACTTAGAAGAGCTTAAGGCTATAGAAGCTATTAAAATTGATGAATCTTTAAAAGCAATTGAAAAGACTTTAGAGTTTAAAAAAGGTTCAATTGATACAGAAGAGTTTTCCAGTATTTTAAAAGTTTATTCTGAAGGGCTAAGTGATCCTGAAAATTTTTTGTTAGTTGCTAATATGTACTTTTTTGAATCTAAAATTCATGATATTTTGCCAAAAATATTTCAAGTAAAAGAAAATTTTTATTTGTACAAGCCTTTTGCATATGAGTTTTTTCTAGAAGAATATGAAAAGGTTTTGCAATTTCTTAATAGTGAATTGAAGGCCAGTATATTTAAAATTCTTAGTTTTGGAGATGATTCTTCTTCTATTTTCACAGAAGAAGGCTTAGAAGAAGTTCTCAGTAGATTGGTATCTAGATATATTATTAATGAGTATTGCTTAAAAAATAAAGTAAAGTTTCTTGACATTATTGTTTCTCATTACAGGAGAATTTGTAAAACACAAAGTGTTCAGGTTCATCTTAAAGATTTGATTAAAGTTGAAGCAGCTAAATATTTTAAGAATAGTAATGAACTTTTGCCCTTATATAAAATATATAAACTTGATTTGTATTCAATTTTGAATGCTGCTTATAAAGATTTAAGTTTGTTTAAAAGAATTGTTTTGTTTTTAACAGGCAAGCATCAAAGCTATAAAGAGGCTTTATCCAGATTAGATTTTAGAGCCGGTTTGAATAAAAGTGGAAGTGGTCTTTTTGATTCAAATGAAAGAGTTAAAAGACAGTTGGAAAAAATTAGAAAACAAAGAGAGGAAATAAAAGAGCAAGTTAGAAATTCTTTCCCCAAAAAGGGCGCAACAACGAAGCAAGCAGTAAATAAGAACTATACAAAACAAGAGCAAGACGAAGCTTGGGTCAAATTTAGTGATAGGATACAAAAAAAATAGCATTTATAAGTAAGTGGATTTATTTGTTAAAATAAATCCCTTGGCTTTCTTGCTGTATTTTTTGAAGTTTGACATTCTGCATAATGCTTTATTTTCCCATTTTCAAATTTTGATTTCATTATAATTTTTCCTCCCCATCGACTTATTAGCTCTTTTGAGCCAACTCTTTGAGCGTTTTTAGAAATTTTAGCCATTTTAAAGCTCCTTTCGATAGATTTATTGTATAATAAAATCTATCAAAATAGAGTTGATTTATCAAGGAATTTATTCATGTTATTTATAATATTTTTTATTAGTGCTCCTCTTTTTTCAAAAGAAGTTTATTATAGGTTTGCAGATTATTCTGTTAATTACAGTATAGTGGGTAAATATGAGATTACAAAAGAAGAGTCTGAAGAAGAGTATGGATATAAATTTACTTATGATCGCAATAATAATCTTATTTTAGTTGATTATATTGGTAGGCTTAGTATTTTAATGCCTTCTTTTTTTAATGCAAACCAAATTAAAATAGAAAGATCTAAGCGCAGTGAAAGGCGAATATTTCTAAATAGGGGACTTGCTTTTAAAAATAATAATAATGTTTATATTGAACATATAGAATATATGAGTGATGGCAGGATTAAAAATATTTTTAATTATAATAGGTCTAATGAAATGGTTAGGGATAAATATGATGTTTCTTATTACCATTTTTTATACGATAATGAGCGAGAGTTTAGTGTTTACAGATTTAATGAATCAGGGATTCAAATCAAAGATTTAAATGATGTATATTTTACAAAGATTAGCTATGATCATACCAAATTTGTTAAAACGGTTTTGTATTACGATGAGAATGGTTATATCGTAAGATCAAAAAATGGTACTTGTGGGTTTAGATTAACCTATGATGCTAATCATAATCTTATTAAAGAGGAATATCTTGATAAATCAGCTCATACTGTTTCAAATTCATTTTCTGTAGCTACTAAAATATATCATTATGATGTTGATGGAAAGGTTATTGAGATTTTAAATTATGATATTAATAACAATTTGACTCCTGATGAAAATAATGTAGCAATTTATCGTTATGAATATTATTTTAAAGATAAAGATTGCTATTACAAAGAATATAATTATAACAATAATAATAATTTAACGATTAGTCAAAATGGTTATGCCATGAAGAAGACTATTTTTTATATTCAAAATAATGAAAAAAGGATAATAAACTACAGTAATAAGATCAATAAAAACTATAATAGAGATATTCCGACTGTTTATGAGGAAAAGTATGAAATAATGGATAATTTTAAAGGTGTTGCTATTTATAGTTATAAATATGATGATAATTTTTATCTAATAGAAAATATTTTTTTTGATAAAAATTTTAATTTAATAGCTGATTTTAAAGGCGTGATGATTTACAGATACTCTTACGACAAGGAAGGATTTTTGATTGCTCAAGAACATTTTGGTGGAGATTTTGTTAATCCAATAGATGATTTTGAAGGAGTTTCAAAGTATAAATTTAGTTATGATTCTAATGGTAATATAATTTCAAAGAAAAATTATTCTAAGGATGGAGTTTTGGTTGCTGATTGTAATTTTGTTTTTGAATATTTATATGAATATGATAAACAAAATAGGCTTATTTCTCAAAAAAATTTTGGCAGTTTGGGGCAATTGCAAGACGATATTCATGGAGTTAGTGTTTATAAGTATGAATACAATAAATTTGGTAAAATATCAAAGCAGTCAAATCATGGTCCGGATTTGAGATTAAGAGATGATGTTGGAGGGTTTTCAATTTATAAGTGGATTTATGATTCTAGAGGCAATTTAATAGATTTTCAAAAGTTTGATTCTTTAGGTAATTTAATCTAAGTATTTTTTCTTCTCATATTTGCCTATATTGCATAGTAATTCATAATTACTTCTTTTAGAAAATTTGCTCATTTCATTTATACTTAATTTTTCTGATACAATTTCTACTTTTGAGCCTGTTTTAACTTTTAGGTCTTTGGGAATTTCTACTATTGTTAGATTCATGCAAACTTTTCCTCGTATTTTACATTTTTTATTGTTTATTAAAAAATAAAAATCATTACTTATATTTTGAGGTATTCCATCAAAATATCCGATTGGAATAATTCCTATTTTCATATCTTCTTTGGCTTGAAATATGCCCGAATATGAAATTTTTTCACCTCTTTTGACATTTTTAATAAATATTACTTTTGAAAATAAACTTAATACAGGCTTAAAATTTAGGGAAGTCTTTTTGTTTTTTAGAAATGGACAATAACCGTAAAGAATAAGACCCGGTCTTATCATATTAAATTGTGAACTTAGTTTATAGTTTACAATGTGCCCCGAATTAGAAATATGGACAAATTTGGGATTAATATTTTTTTGTTTTAGTGTTTCTAAAAAAGATAAGAATTGTTCTATTTGTTTTTGTGTAGTTTTAAAATCTTCTATTGATGGGAGATGTGAGCAGACCCCTTCTAGTTCTAGAAATTTTGAATTTTGAATATATTTGGCTATTTCAAGAGCATTATCCATTTTTATTCCATATCTGTTCATTCCAATATCAATTTTTAAGTGGACTTTTATTTTAATTTTTTGCAATGAGCATTCTTTTTCTAGTAAAAATAGATATTCAAAATCAGCAACAAATGGTACTAACTCAAGTTTAATTAAATGTTTAATTTCTTTTTTATCCACTTTAATGTACATCAATATTTTTATATTTTTATCAATTTTTTTAAGTTTTTTAGCATCTTCAATATTAGAAAGTCCAAAATAATTTATTTTTTTTGATTTTAAAAATTTAAAGATGTTTATAAGTCCGTGACCATATGCGTCACCTTTTAAGGTGGCCACTATTTCTTTATCGCCAATTTTATTTTTAATTAAATTTAAGTTATGTTCTAAATTATTTAAATTTATTATTATTGTTTTGTTGCTACTCATTGTTTTATTATTGTATATTTAGTTCTCTTAGAGAAGTAAATATCTTTTTTCTATTAATTTTTAGCTTATTCTATAACGGGTATTGGAAATTTTTTTATTTGATTGCCTTTAAAATGTAATCTCAATTTTTTTTGAAAATCATTATATATTTTAGGGTTAATTCTAATTTCGTATTTTTTAGTTTCTTTATTTATATTATTTTCTACTGTTATTGCTGCTAAAATATAATACCAGTTGTTATCTTTGTAATATTCTGCAATTGTTGTTGAAAGAGACTCAGTTCTTAATGTGCCAAATGAGTAAGCGTCTTTTGCAAGTTCTTTTTTTGATTGCTGCTTTCCACTAGTAAGATTGCTTAGTCTATTAATAAAATTGCCTTTATCTGTACTTAAAAATTCTAATTTTGTGATTCTGTATTTCTTTGAAGCCTCGTTTGATAGATCAAATGAAATAATAGCAGAAGATCCAATTTTTGAAAATACATTTATAAATGAATAACTAATTCCAACAAGTTCTTGTATGAGGTTCCCATTTAAATCTACTAATTCCATGTAGGGTTGGCTAATAGCTACATCAACAGATGCAAGTAAAAAACTTTGTTTTAGTTTTTTAATTTTTGTTTTTATATTTTCTTTTACAATATAATTTTCATTTCCGAAGATATTAATTTCGTTTTCAGAAAAAATATTTTTAGCTAGAGAAAGAATTATCACTGTTAAAATAAATTTTTTAATGCTCATAAGATATTTCCTTTTATTTGTATTTATATATCTTCAAATAAATCTCCAGTTATGTCTTTTAAGATAGAATTTTCTTTTAGTACTTCTTTTAAAAATTCAATAATTAATTTTGAATTAAGAGAAATTTTATAAATTTTAGTTTTTTGAGTAAGTTTATTTTTGACAGTTAAATCTGCAAGCATATAATTCCAATGACCATTTTGATATGTTAATTTAAAAGCATTTTTTATTTCATCGCTCATTAATATTCCAAATGGGTATGCAGTAATATATCCTTCTTCTTGTGAATTTTCAACAGCCAGAAGAGAATTTTTAAGCTCTAGGTTGGAACCAGCTGTTATAAATTTAATATTTTCAATTTCATATTCTTTATCTCCATTTTTGGTTGTTTCAAAAAGTATTAATAGTGATGTGTAATAACTATATTTGTCGTCCATTTTTATAGGAGATAGTATATAGGAATATCCAAATTTGTTTTTAAACTCTGGTATTTCTTTTCCATATTCGTCCAAGATTGTCATTGCCTTTGTTTTTATCCAAGTTACGTCATGATTAGCATTTATGATTGGTAATTTTTTATTTAAAATTTTACCCGATATTAAATTTAATTTTTCATCGCTTATTGGTTTGCCAGTACTACTTTCTTGATATACAGATTGTGGTTTTTTAAAAAAGGCACAACTTAGCATTAACATAGGCAGTATTATTAATTTCAAATGTTTATATGTTCTAAATATCATTATATCTTTTTCCTTTATACCATTTACGGCCTTTATTGGGCCGGTAATTAAAATTTACATTAAATCATAGTAATAATATAGAATGCTTATATCAAAGTCAAGTTGCTTTTTAGTAGTTTTGTAAAAATTGTATCTTTGTTTTTAATCTTGCAATATTTTACAATAAAGGTATTTCTGCTGCTAAAAAATGAATGATTCCTATAATGATTGATATAATGCCAATTAACTGCTGATTGCTCTCAAGTATTGATTTAAATTTTCCATATTTTTTATTATTTTGAACCTCTGTTGGTAATTTTTGTTTTAAAAACAAGATAAACCCAATTAAAAATAAACTTATAGCTGGAATCAAATTTCCAATTATTGGCAATTTGTAGGGCCTGATTATTTCAAGGGCACTAGTTATTAAAAATAATAATCCAAAAATGCTTTTTACCTTTTTGTTATCGTTTATTAAATTTACAAAATCTTCAAAAATTTTGAAAAAGCTCATTCTTTCTATTAATATTGGAAATGCAAGTATTATTCCCCCTAAGATGTTAAGCAAAACGGACATGAAGTATATTTGTATCATATTTTATCCTCTAGGTTTTATCCTTTTACTATAAAAGACAGTATTATTGCTACTACTCTTTAGTATTATACTTAATAAACTTTCATTTTGATAGATTATATTAGCATATGTTGTAAAGTTTTTACTGCTTATGTAAAACATATTACTTTCAATTAATTTACTGTCCAGATAAATATCTAGCGTGGCTTTTCCTAGGTTGGATGGGTTTTTTGTTTTTATATTTATTTTTAATGATAATCTGTTTTTGTCTTGTTTATAGTTTATTATCATTTTGATATTATTTTTATTGTTTTCGTGATTTTGAATTCTAGGAATTAGAAAAATTTTAAAAAATAAAAGAATTATAACAAAGATTATTCCAATAATGATATGTTTTTTCAATTTTTTTTGGTATTCAATTTCTAGTTGTTGATCGCAATTAATCTTTTTCATTGTATTTGCAAATTCAACTCTCTTATAATTATAATTTTAATAGTGCATTTAAATTCCACCAGTAAACACTAACACCAGTTTTCCCGCCATAAAGTATGCTAAGTATTCCATCTTTAGATAAACTTTCAGAGAGAAATATTAAATTTGGAGGCTCAATTATAGCTATTTGTGCTTTAATTAAACCTTTGTTGTCTAATTTCCATATTAAATTGTTAGATAAATTTTTCATGTTAGTAGATGCTATTATTTTGTCTTTTTGTATTTTTATAATGTTGATAAAGCTTTCTTGTTTATCATCTAGTAAGTTTTTAGGAAGAGCGATTTTATTTATTACTTCTAATTCTTTGTTTTTTTTCAAACTCATTTTATAGATATATTGATCTTTAATTTTAATTCCAAGATCATTTATATTTTCATTGTCACTAATGTTTTCATAGTAAGTAGTTTTTACATAAAGAGTTTTTTTGTTAACTTCAAAAAAAACCCTGTCTATTGAAATATTGTATTTTTTCTTTTGATTATCTATTGTTTCTAGTAGATTTTTGTTGATGTAAATTTTATAAAGTGGAGAAAATTCTTTATCATAAGAATATATTATATATCCTTTGCTATATATTGATATTATTGCAATGTTGCCATGCTCATCAACATTAACATCATAAATTTGTGGAAATGGCATCCCGTTTAAGCCTTCTTGACCCAAAATTTCTACAGACGAGTTTTTGTTTAGTATTAGTATTCTCATGAAGTAAGCAATATTTTCTTTTTGATTGAATTTTGATTGTTTATTATTTAATTTGTCTGCGACAATAATAAAATCTTTTAGCGGGTATATTGCTTGAATTCCTTCAAAATCTATTTTTTTTATTTTTAAATCAGGGTTTGTTTTAAATATTCCGTTTTGATATGTCTGTATTAGTTTTCCGTATGAGTTAAAAATCATTAATTTATTTGTTTTTATTTCTGCAATGTACACTAGTCCATTATATGTTTTGATATCAAATTTTGAATTTGTAAATTTGTTATTTAGAGGCATTATTGCACCAGGAAGTGTTCCAAATGGTATTTTAAATTGTTCTTCTCCTAGTTCGTTTAAAGTTTTAGTATTACATGATATAATTGCAAAAAGCAGGCTTAAAATAAAAGCTTTGTAGTGTTTTTTCATATTTTTATATTATTATTTAAAATGACTTTAAGTCAATTATTTAGGAGAATTAATACCTACCATGTTAAAAGCAGTACTTGAGACAACTATTGGCTCAAAAAGTAAAAGAGATTTAAAAGATTATCTTCCAACTTTAAGAAATATTAATAAGCTTGAGCGTTGGGCATTATTGTTGGCAGATGAAGATTTTTCAAAGGAAACAGAAAAGCTTAAAGATGAATTAAAATCGGGCAATTCTTTAGAGAATATTTTGGAGCGAGCTTTTACTTTGTCTAGAGAAGCTGCTAGAAGGCGTCTTAAAGAAAGACCTTATGATGTGCAAATCATTGCCGGACTTGCTCTTCACAAAGGCAAAATAATAGAGATGAAAACAGGGGAAGGAAAAACTCTCTCCTCAGTTCAAGCAGCGTATTTAAATAGTTTGACAGGAGATGGGGTTATTATTGTTACTGTTAATGACTATCTTGCAGAGCGTGATTCTAATTGGATGAAGCCGGTTTTTGATCTTTTGGGTGTTAGCGTGGGGGTTGTTCTATCTAATATGGATTATGAGCTAAGAAAGGCTCAATATGCCAAAGATATTACTTATGTTACAAATAATGAACTTGGATTTGATTACCTAAGAGATAATATGCGTTATGACCTGAATGAAAAATCTTTAAGAAAGTTTAATTACTGTATTATTGATGAGATTGATTCTATTTTGATCGATGAGGCAAGAACCCCTTTAATTATTTCAGGGCCTACTGAAGGCAACACCAATGCTTATCTTGAAGTTAATTCTCTTGTATCTTTTTTAAAAGAGTGCTCCAAAGATTCTAAAACAGGTGATTATCCTTTAGAAATAGATGACCTTGATGGTGATTATACCATTGATGAAAAAGCCAAAAGAATTTCTTTTACTGCTAAGGGGCTTAATAACCTTGAGCAGCTTTTAGTTTCTAAGGGCATTATTAGTGGGTCTATGTATACTGATTCAAATTTTAATTATGTTCATTACATGACTCAAGCCTTAAAAGCACATTTACTTTTTTTAAAAAATAGAGAATATATTGTTGGTGATTCTGGGGTTGAGATTGTAGATGAATTTACCGGGAGAGTTTTAACAGGGCGAAGATATTCTGATGGGCTTCATCAGGCTATTGAGGCTAAAGAAGGAGTTAGAGTTGCTAATGAAAATAAAACTATGGCAACTATTACTTTTCAAAATCTATTTAGAATGTTTGATAAAATTTCTGGTATGACAGGTACAGCTGATACAGAAGCTAAGGAATTTCATAAAATATATAATCTTGATGTAGTTGTAGTTCCAACAAATAGATTGTTAGCACGAATAGATGAGAATGATACTATTTATTATACGGAAGAATTTAAATTTAATGCGATTACAGATGAAGTTTATAAAACTTACAAAAAGGGACAACCGGTTTTAGTGGGAACTGTTTCTATTGAAAAATCTGAGATTTTATCAGCCATGTTTAAAAGTAGGGGGATTAAGCATGAAGTTCTTAATGCAAAAAATCATTCTCGAGAAGCATTTATTATTGCTGAGGCTGGAGCAAAACATGCGGTTACAATAGCAACAAATATGGCTGGTCGTGGTACGGATATTAAACTTGGGGGCAATATTGAACACAGAGTTAGAAAAAAAATCGGAACTAATGTAAGTCTTGAAGAATTTCAAGAGGCTGTTAAAAATGAGAGAGAAAATTACCTAAAAGATTATAATGAGGTTAAAAGTCTTGGTGGGCTATATGTTATTGGTAGTGAACGTCACGAATCAAGGCGAATAGACAATCAGCTTCGTGGGCGTAGTGGAAGACAGGGTGATCCTGGGCGCTCAAGATTTTATGTGTCGCTTGAGGATGATTTAATGCGTCTTTTTGCTGGAGACAACCTAAGATCATTAATGGGCAAGCTTGGAATGGCAACAGGAGAGCCTATTACACATTCTCTTTTAACCAAATCTTTGATTAATGCTCAAAAACGAGTAGAAGACAGAAATTTTGAAATTAGAAAGCATTTATTAGAGTATGACGATGTTATTACAAAGCAAAGAGATTTTATTTATGCCCAGAGAAACTCTATTCTTAAAGATACAGCCATTAAGGATCGTATTCTTGTTGCTTTAGAAGAATATCTTAGTTTTTTACTTGAAGGGACAAAAAGCAGTACAGTTTCAAATGTTTTTTTAAATGAAGTAAATTCAATTTTTGCCTATATGCTTGAGAGTCTTGGCCCTATTGAAAATATTAATTCTCTTGATTTAAAGGCTAAGCTAATGCAAATAGCAAAGGCAAATTTAGATGAAAAGGAAAATTTGATTGGTAGGGATCTTTTTAATGGATTTTTAAGATATGAATATTTGAAAAATATTGATTTTAAATTTCAAGAACATCTTGCAAATTTAGATTCTTTAAGAGAGGCTGTTTATTTAAGATCTTATGCTAATAAAAATCCAATTACAGAATACAAAGAAGAGGGATTTTCAATATTTAGCGAACTTATTAAAGACATTAAAGTTTCTACTATAAGGCGTGTTCTTCAGTTAAAATTAGATAGCAATTCTTCCGATTTTAAGTCAACAAAGAAATCTAGGAATGTTAAGTCAATTCATAAAGAACTTTCTGAAATTGTTATTAATGAGAATAAAAGAGATTCTAATGTTCAAGTGGTTAGAAGTTTTCCTAAAATAGGTAGAAATGAGGCTTGTTATTGTGGAAGTGGGAAGAAATACAAAAATTGTCATGGCAAAAGTTAAAAAGGAGGTTTTTTATGTTTAAGCTGCCAGAACTTGGTTATGATTATGATGCTGTTGAGCCTTATATTGATGCTAAAACTATGGAAATTCACCATAGCAAGCATCATAATGGTTTTGTAATGAATTTGAATTCCATTTTGGAAAAAATGGGGAAAATTCATTTAACAGATGTATCAAGCATATTAAAAAATATTCATGATTTTCCAGAAGAATTTCAAACTTTAATAAGAAATAATGCTGGAGGTTATTCTAACCATACTTTATATTTTAGAACTTTAAGGCCAGGAAACAAGGATAATCTTTTTGAAAAGTTTAAAGACGATATTAATGCGGCTTTTGGAAGCTTAGATGTTCTTAAGGCTGATTTGAAAGATACTGCGATGAAAATTTTTGGAAGTGGTTGGGCGTGGTTAGTATTGTGTCCTGATAGTGGGCTTAAAGTGATTTCAATGCCTAATCAGGATAGTCCTTTAATGAAGTCTTATAAGCCAATTTTAGGTATTGATGTTTGGGAGCATGCCTATTATCTTAAATATCAAAATAGAAGAATTGAATATGTTGATGCATTTTTAAAGGCTTTAAATTGGGAAGAAGTTTCAAAAATTTACAATGAAGTTAACAATTAGTTTATTTTAATTCATTATTAAAGTTTTCTCTTTCTATGTCATTAAAGTATTCTAATGTTCCAACTTTTAATTCATAAGTTGCATTTTTGTCAGATACTATAATTGCGTTTTTATGTAATTGAAGCGTGCTAATTGTCCACATATGGTTAATGCCTTTTTCAATAGCATGCTTTAGTGCTCTTGATTTGCTATGTCCGCTTACTATTATTAAAATTTCTTGTGAATCCATAATTGTTCCAACTCCAACGGTTAGTGCACTTTTGGGAACTTTTTTCAGATTGCCTTCAAAAAATCTTGAATTAGCAATGATTGTATCTTGGGTTAAAGTTTTAATTCTTGTTCTTGATGTTAAGGATGAGCCCGGTTCGTTAAAAGCAATGTGACCATCAGGTCCGATTCCACCTACAAAAAGCATGATCCCCCCGAAAGATTTGATTTTTTTTTCATATTCTTCACATTCTTTTTCAAGATTTAAAGCATTTCCATTTAGTATATTTATGTTTTCTTTTTTAATATCAATGTGAGAAAAAAAATTTTTCCACATAAATGAATGGTAGCTTTGAGGATGATTTTTTTCAATTCCTATATATTCATCCATGTTAAAAGTTATGACATTTTGAAATGAAATTTTTTTATCTTTATTTAATTCAATTAAATTCTTATACATGCCAATTGGAGAGCTTCCTGTTGGAAGTCCAAGGATAAACGGTGTTTCTTTCGTTGGGGAAAATTCTTTAATTTTTTGTGCTACGTGATTGGCTGCCCACTTTGATACGTCTTCATATGTAGGCCTGACTATTAATCTCATTTTGATCTCCTTAAAATGGCTTAAAAGCTATAGATTGTTAAAAATTATTTTAGATTCTATCATTGTTAACTTTAGATTAAAATCTTTATCTAAGACATTGATGTTTGCATCATATCCATGGCATATTAATCCCTTTTTATCAATGTTTAGGATTCTTGTTGGATTGTAGGAGCTTGCTTGAACAGCGTCGCTTAAGCTATATCCGAATTCTACTAAATTTTTAAGACCTTGTATCATTGTTAGTGTTGATCCAGCTATTGTGTTGCTTTTCACGCTATGGAATAATCCATCTTCTGCAATATAAACTTCATCTCCGTTTGCAATTAGTTTTCCACAAGTTTGACAATTTGGAGTAAGTCCGTCAGTTACAAGCACTATTTTACTTATATCTTTAAGCTTTCTAAGCATTAAAACTAATTTTGGGTGTATATGGTGGCCATCTGCAATAATTTCACAAGAAACATCACCATGTATTAATACTGCTCCTATTGCATTTGGATTTCTGTGGTCAAGTTTTGACATTGCGTTGAAAAAATGGGTTGTGTGAAGTATCCCAACTTGAAATCCTTCTATCATATTCTCATATGTTGCATTTGTATGTCCTGCTTGAAGGTTTATATTGTTTTCAAGGCAAAATATTGCAAGCTCTCTCATGCCCTTAAGCTCAGGGGCAACAGTCATTGTACTTATGTGTGTTTTTCTTTTACCGTTTGATCCTGTAAATACTCCACCAGCTGCATCTATTAGTTTTTGCATAACTTCAATACTAGGTTCATGAAGATGAGAAACAGGGTGCGCCCCTTTTTTTTCAGGAGAAAAAAAAGGTCCTTCAAGGTGAAGTCCCAGAATTTTGGCTCCCTTTTCTTTACCAATTGCTGCTGTGCAAGCTTTTATTGCTTCAACCATTTCGTCTATTGGTCTTGGATAAAGGGTTGGTAAAAATCCTACTACACCGTATTGTGCTAAATGTTCTGACATTTTAAGTATTGATTCTGTTGAACACTGGTCTGTTCCATGCCCGTGAAATCCATGAATATGATTGTCGTAAAGTCCAGGAGTTATATAATTGCCTTTTGTGTCAATCATTTGGTATTCTTTGAGATCCATTTTTTTAAGTCTATCAGATGTTACAATATCAAAAATTTTATCCTCTTTAATGAGAACCGCTGAATTATCGAGTTTATCATTACCAGTTAAAACGGATTTTGAGTTGAATAAGCAAAAATTTGGCATTTTTATGTTCCTTTTAATTTATTTTACTATAAACATTAATTTTTTTTAAAGTTTTTGCTTTTTATACTTTTTTATTTTAAATTGTTTAGATGCTTGAAGTTTATGTTTTTTTATTACATATTATGTTTTATTTTCAATTTTATTAATGATATAATTTATCCTGGAGGGCGTTATTTTGGCATCAGGATTTTTTGTTCCTGGACTTGAGAGCAAATATAATACTAAAGAAGTTCGTGAATCCATGCTTAAGTCCGATAAAGCTAAAATCGATTCTTCTTTCAAAAAACTTGAATCTTTAGAGCAAGAGAAAAGTGCTTGGCAGTTAATTAATAGAAAAATCTCCACTTTAAATTCTCTTGCAAAAGAAATTACATCGCTTAACAGTCCTTTTAATCTAATGTCAGGAAATTCTAGTAATAGTGAGGTTTTAACCTTGTCTACTAGATATGGATCTAAGAATGAGACTCACAAATTAATTGTTGATCAAATAGCATCAGCCGATGTGTTTTTGTCTGCAAATTTTGATCCTAAAAAAGTTACAATTCCAGAGGGAGATTATATATTTTTAGTTGGCAAGAAGGAAATTAATATAAAAAGTAATGGTAACATTGATTTACTTGTAAGGGATATTAATAATAAGGGAAAGGGCTTTTTATCTGCTAAAATAGTAAAAAGTGATAAAAGTGGAAATAGTCGTTTTGTTTTGCAATCCCTAAAAGAAGGCAAGGAAAACAAGCTTGTTATCAAAGGGGAGGGATTGTCTTTTGCTAAGCAAATTGGCATTTTAAGTGAACTTAAAACCAATTTTAATCCCAATCTTTCAGATATTGCTTTAAATCAATCTAGCAGTAACAATAGACTTGCTTTTGAGAATAATAGTCTTGTTTTAAATCCTCTTTCAGAAGTATCAATTAAAATTCCTGAAGACATTGAAATTACATCTAGGAGTAAAATTAAATTTGAGGTTAAGTATTTTGATACAGGTTTAGAAGAGTCTGATAGCAGGATTATTTTTAATCCCGGAGGGGCTACATTTAAGGATGCAAAGGTTGACAGTGAAGATAGTGTAGTTGATCTTGGATCTGATTTTAAAACTCCTTTGGAAAAAAAATATGTTCAAATGAATATGGTTAAAATATATAGTAAGGAGGGTTCTTTAGATCTTCCTTTAATAAATATTTCAAATAATTTTGAAGAAGTTGAAGTTGATGTTGGAGCTTTTTCTAATCTAGAAGAAATAAATATTGAAAATAAAGCAAATAATAAGGTAATTGTTATTAGTAATGTTGAAATTTTTGATCCAAAAAATAGAGATGGTCATTTACCAATAAATGCTAAAAGTTTTGCTGAGAATGCAAAAATTAAATTTGATGGAGTAGATGTTGAGAGAGATTCAAATGTTATTAACGATTTAGTTCCAAATGTGACATTAAGTTTAAAAAAAGCCTCAAGTGATATGGTTGAGGCTAAAGTTGAACCAGATTATGAGGGGATTAAGAGGGTTCTTTTGGATTTTATTGGTGCTTATAATGAGGTTCTTGCTGAGATTAATATTGTAAGCTCCAATGAAGATCAACCTGGCAATCAAAAGTCTAATATAGTTGAAGAGCTGACATATCTTAGTGATTCTCAAAAAGAAGAGGCATATAAAAATTTAGGTATTCTAAGGTCTGAATTTTTATTGAAAAATCTTAAGTCCAGACTAGAGTCAATAATTTTTAAGCCTTATGTTACTAGTGATCCCAATTTTTCAATAATTAATCAGATAGGAGTGTTTACTAATTCCATTTCTTCTTCTGGTGGACTTTCTAGATATTTAAGACTTGATGAGAAAAAGTTTGATGAATCAATTCATAATAACATTGATAATGTTAGAGAACTCTTTTTATTTGACCTTAATGGTGACAGAGTGTATGATAATGGAATTGCTAAAATGCTAGGAGATTGTCTGTCGCCCCTTGTAGCTTCCGGAGGAGTTATTTATAATAAATTAAAAAATTACGACTTGAAAATTTTTAATCAAAAAAATAAAGTTGAAGATTATAAAAAGAAGTACGAAGATAGAGAGAGAAAAGTAGAAGGTGAGCTTAATACCTTGGATTTTACTGTTAAGCGCATGAAAGATCAGGAAAATACATTAAGAGCTTTTGATTTTAACCAAAGAAATAAATAATAATAATAATTTTTAATGCTATTGCTGTCTGTGTTTCTTTTTTTTAAATTTTTGTGCTATTCTTTTTAACAGGCAAAAGGATTTGCCAAGAATAAATAACTAAATTTATCATGGAGGAATGATATATGATTATAAATCATAATACATCAGCTATTAATGCTTCAAGAAATAACGGTATTAATGCTGCTAATCTTAGCAAAACTCAAGAAAAGCTTTCTAGTGGGTACAGAATTAATCGAGCTTCTGATGATGCTGCTGGCATGGGAGTTTCTGGTAAGATTAATGCTCAAATAAGAGGCTTGTCACAAGCTTCTAGAAATACTTCAAAAGCCATTAATTTTATTCAGACAACAGAAGGGAATTTGAATGAAGTAGAAAAAGTTTTAGTAAGAATGAAAGAATTGGCAGTTCAATCAGGCAACGGCACATATTCAGATGCAGACAGAGGTTCTATACAAATTGAAATAGAGCAACTTACAGACGAAATTAATAGAATTGCTGATCAAGCTCAATATAACCAAATGCACATGTTGTCAAATAAATCTGCTTCTCAAAATGTAAGAACAGCTGAAGAGCTTGGAATGCAACCTGCAAAAATTAACACACCAGCATCACTTTCAGGGTCTCAGGCTTCTTGGACTTTAAGAGTTCATGTTGGAGCAAATCAAGATGAAGCTATTGCTGTAAATATTTATGCAGCCAATGTTGCAAATCTTTTCTCTGGTGAGGGAGCTCAAACTGCTCAGGCTGCACCTGTTCAAGAAGGTGTTCAACAAGAGGGAGCTCAACAGCCAGCGCCTGCTACAGCACCTTCTCAAGGCGGAGTTAATTCTCCTGTTAATGTTACAACCACAGTTGATGCTAATACATCACTTGCTAAAATAGAAAATGCTATTAGAATGATAAGTGATCAAAGGGCAAATTTAGGTGCTTTCCAAAATAGACTTGAATCTATAAAGAATAGTACTGAGTATGCAATTGAAAATCTAAAAGCATCTTATGCTCAAATAAAAGATGCTACAATGACAGATGAGGTTGTGGCAGCAACAACTAATAGTATTTTAACACAATCTGCAATGGCAATGATTGCACAGGCTAATCAAGTCCCTCAGTATGTTTTATCATTGCTTAGATAAGATTCTAATTTAATTGGTATAATTGGTACAAATTTTTAACAAAAGATCCTTTAAAGGGTCTTTTGTTTTTTATTTCAGATCGGCAAAAATTAAATAATTTTAGTATAATTTATAATGATGTGTTATAAAGTATAATGCAGGCTTATTAAGGAGTTTGCTTTGAGTAGGGTTACTGTTAAAATTAAAGATTGCTATAAAGTATTTTCATATTATGTTGACAAAAAGCGGATAAGTCAAGCTATAAAAGACTATGAAGATGGCAAAGATAGAATGCAAATCTATAAAGAATCTTCTATTTTTATTGCAAATGCCAATATTAATCTTGATGTTTATGAAAATGAAATTTTAGTTATTATGGGTATGTCAGGTTGTGGCAAGTCTACTTTAGTCAGGTGTTTAAATGGTATTTATAAAATAGATTCAGGATCTATTTTGGTAAATAATATGGAAATGAATGCTATAAATCGCAAAGATCTTTCTAATTTGAGAAAAGATAAATTTGCAATGGTTTTTCAAAACTTTGGGCTTTTCCCCCATATGAATGTATTGAGAAATGTTACTTATGGGCTTGAAGTTAAACATATTCCCAGGAAGATCAGAGAAGAGCGTGCTATTGAGGTATTAAACCTTGTAGGGCTTGAAGATTCAAAATATAAGTATATTAATGAGCTTTCTGGAGGAATGAAGCAAAGAGTTGGAATAGCAAGAGCATTAGTGGTTAATCCAGATATTCTTTTAATGGATGAAGCTTTTTCGGCACTTGATCCTTTAATTAAAGGAGAAATGCAGGAAGAACTTTTAAGGTTGGTAGCTAAACTTAAAAAAACAGTTGTGTTTATTACTCACGATTTAATTGAAGCTTTTAAATTGGGACATAGAATTGCTTTTATGAGAGATGGAAAAATTATTCAAGTTGGTAAACCTTTAGAAATTTTAGCTAATCCTAGTACAGATTTTATATCTGATTTTATTAAAAATTTACCTGTTTTAAATATTTTAAAAATAAAAGATATTTTAAAAGATGATTTTGATTTAAACTCTGGTAGTGATAATGGTTTAAATGTTATTATTAAATGTCAAGGTGAAAATTTTAGTTTGTATGACAAAGTTCTAAATAAAAGGTATGATAATCTTGTATCTTTAAATTTAGATCTAAATGATGAGATAAAAAAAATTGTTGAATATTTGAATAAGCAAGATTATTTAATAATAAAAGAAAAGGGAACTATTGTAGGCTATATTAGTTTAAATGAAATCTCCGATTTATTATCAAGATAGGAATTTATGAATAAAGATTTTTTTATATTAAAAATAGATAATTTTTTTGATTTTTTAGTTGATAATTTTTCAATTTCTGATGGGGTAGGTTTTTCCAAAAGTATAATTTTTTTATATGAAAATTTGAAAAATTTATTTCTTTTTGTTAATCCACTTTTTTTTATTTTGACTGTATGTTTGCTAAGTTTTGTTTTCTTAAAAAAGAGATTAATATTTTTAATTTTACCCGGATTCTTTTTTATTTTGTATTTTAATCTTTGGGAAGCTTCAATGGATACAATAGCTATTATATTTGTTTCTGTATTAGTTTCTGTTATTTTGGGAATTCCTATAGGTATTTTGGGGGGATATTTCCCAAAGTTTTATGTTTTTTTAAAACCCATTTTAGATTTAATGCAAGCCATGCCCCCTTTTATTTACTTGATTCCCGCTATTCCTTTTTTTGGAATGGGTACAGCTTCTGCTATTTTTGCTACAATAGTTTTTGCTATGCCTCCTGTTATTAGATATACAAGGCTTGGGATCGTTCAAGTTTCAGATGAAGTAATAGAGGCTGCGAAGTCTTTTGGTAGTAGTAATTTGCGCATTCTTTTTCAAGTTCAGCTTCCTCTTTCTCTTCAGAGTATAATTGAAGGTATTAATCAGTCAATAATGATGGCGATATCTATGATAGTAATTGCTGCAATGGTTGGATCGTCTGGTTTGGGTAGGACTGTAATTTACTCTATAGAAAGATTAAATTTTGGTGAGGGTTTAATATCTGGATTGGCAGTTGTTATTATAGCTATTATTTTAGATAGGATTATGCAATCTATTTTTATTAAATTTAGCTATTTAAACACAGATCATTATAGTGGAAAGAGAGAAAATAAATTTAAAAGATTTTTGGAAATATATAATAAATAAACGGAGATTATTTTATGAATAAATTATTAATTATCTTTTGTATTTTTCTAACTTTTTTGTCTTGTGATGAAAAAAAGAGTGCAAAGAATTTGAAATCGGTAAAAATTGGGTATGTGAATTGGGGCGGAGAAACAGCAGCTACAAATGTATTAAAGGTTGTTTTTGAAAAAATGGGCTATGATGCAGAAATATTTTCAGTTACTACATCTATAATGTATCAATACTTAGCATCTGGAAAGGTGGATGGCACGGTATCTTCTTGGGTTCCTACAGCCGACAAATTTTATTACGAAAAGCTAAAAACAAAATTTGTTGATCTTGGTGCAAATTATGAAGGAACCATTCAGGGTTTTGTGGTGCCAAGTTATGTTCCAATTTCTAGCATTAGTGAGCTTAAAGGTAAGGGTGCTAAGTTTAAAAACAAAATGATTGGCATAGATGCTGGTGCGGGAACTCAAATTGTTACAGAGCAAGCACTTGATTATTATGGATTAAGTAAAGAGTATGAGTTAGTTCCTTCAAGCGAGAGTGTTATGCTTACAAGCTTGGATTCTTCAATAAAGAGAAACGAGTGGATTTTGGTTCCTTTATGGAAGCCTCATTGGGCTTTTTCTAGGTATGATATTAAGTTTCTTGATGATCCTGATTTAATTATGGGGGGAATTGAGAGTGTGCATACTCTTGTTAGGCTTGGTCTTGAAAATGACGATCTTGATGCATATTATGTTTTTGATCATTTTTATTGGAGTGATGATTTGATATTGCCTTTAATGGATAGAAATGATAAAGAGCCAGGCAAAGAGTATCGTAATGCAGTTGAATTTGTTGAAAAGAATAAAGAAGTAGTAAAGACGTGGGTTCCAGAAAAATATAAGACTTTATTTGATTAATCTTTTTTTAAATTCTTTTAAAGATTTTGAAATAGGTTTGTATTTAGGAATAAAATCGTTTCCTCCTTTGAATAATGCGTTACATCTTATTATTCTTAATGTCATTAATATGAGGGCCGTTAAAAAGTTATATTTTTTAAGGCATTCAATTGAATATTTTGAGCAAGTAGGTTTGTATATGCATTGTAGCCCAAATATTTTGGATAAAGTATTTTGGTAAATTTTTATTAAAAAAATTAGAGTATAATTTAAGATAAATAAAATCTTGAAAATGTTCATACTTAGAATTGTATTATATTATAATAATTAATCAAATGGATTGAAAATATTAATTAAGTTTTATAACTTTAAAGTTTTGATTTTTATTATAAGGGGGCTTCAAATTAAAAAATTTTTTTTAATTTTTATGACCGTCTCTTTTTCTTTTGCTGAAATTATTCAAATATCACCCAAACAAGCTGTAAATATGGCCTTAGAAAATAGCTTGGATTCAGAAAATGCTTTATACAAAGAAAATATAAAAAAACTTTATAAAAATAATGCGTGGAATGTTTTTATTCCAAATGTTAACCTTAGCTCTACACTTAGTAGAAATTCTTCTGCTTTGAGTGAACTTGAGAGAGATTATTGGGGTTTTGGGTTTGGAGTTGGGATTAGTCTTGTTTTGTCTCCTTCTGTTTTAAAGAGAATGCAACTTGTTATGTTGGAGTATGAAAGTGCAAAAATAGAAAGAGAAAGCGCTGTTCGCAATATCAAGTTAAATGTTCTTAAGTCTTACAATCAATTGATAGCTTTAAAGGGTACTTTAAAAGTTTTTGAGAGTCAAATACAAAATAATAAACTTAAATTTGAACAAGCTAGAATTGCTTATAATAATGGACTAATATCAGAAATAGATTTCCTTGATGCACAGCTTAAGTATAAAAAATCTCAACCAGATTTGGATGGTCAAATTATTAATTTTGAAAAATCAAAAGAAATTTTCAAATTGTTAATAGGATTAGATCCAGATCAAGATTTTGAAATTATTGGAGAATTGCCAGATGAGACAATAGATTTTTCTTTATTTAATGAAGAGTTAAATTTCAATGAATCATTAGAGATTAAGGATTTGAATATGCGATTAAAAATGACAGAACAGCTTATTGGTTCGATTTGGCTGGATACTTATTTGCCAAGCCTTTCTTTGTCATTTTCTTATTCTCCTTATAAATCATTTCATGAAAATTCTAAAGGTTTTTCAACTGGGTTTTTAGCGTCCTTTAGTTTAAATTATGGTTTAACCGAAATATTTCCATTTTCAAAGAGTTTTACAAAAATTCAAGATAACAACTATCAGCTAAAAATATTACAAAACAATGTTGAAGGTAAAATTAGGAATTTAAAATCTAGTATTGTGCAAAAAAGAAAGGATATTAGAAGATATAAATCGATTCTTGATGCTTCTAAAATTAATGTAGAATTAGCGAATAAAAATTATCAAATGGCATTTAATGCTTTTAATTCCGGGGTCATGGATCTTTCTAAATTGAATGATATTGAGCTTGCTTATAAGCAGAGTGATTTGAAGTTTATTGAAGATAAATTAAATTATGCTAATTCTATACTTGAATATAAAAATTTAATAAATTCATTAGACTAAGAGGTATTTTGATGAATTTGATTTTTAATATTAACTTTTATTTAAAAAAATATTTTTTAGTTTTATTTTTAGTCTTAGTTTCTTGTGCGAGTAAGAACAAGCTGGTTGATACCAATAAGGAGAAAGAAGATCCTTATAGATTTCCAGTAATTGCCATGAAGGTTAAAAAGGGAATCTTAAGTGATTATTTGTCTTTAAATGGAGATATAGATACAAAAGTTAAGGCAGATATTTTTCCAGATGCTGTGGGCAAAATAACTTCTTTGAGAATAAAACTTGGAGCTTATGTTCAAAAGGGGCAAATAGTTGCAACTCTTGATCCTTCAAGGCCTGGTTCTGTATATTTAAAAAGTCCTGTAAGAGCGCCAATCTCAGGATATATTTTAAATATTACAAAAAAAATTGGTGAAACAGTTAATCCTCAGTCCAACATAGCAGTGGTAGGAAGAATAGATACAAAGCAAATTTTGACTTATGTTTCTGAGAAATACATTTCAAATATTAAAGTTGGAAATGATGCTATTATTGAGGTTGGAGCTTATCCTAATGAAAAGTTTAAAGCTAAAGTTTCAGAAATATCTCCTATTTTAGATTCTAAAAGCCGAACTATCGAAGTATATCTTACGCCTATTGGCAGCAATTTAGATAAACTGATTATCGGTATGTTTTCTAAAATCAAACTTATTACTAAACGCTTTAGAGATGTAATTAAGATTCCAAGAGAGGCTATTGTTGAGAGAGAGGGCAAGAAATTTGTATTTAAGCTTGATTTAGAGAGTAAAAGTGTTCAAATGTTACCCATTACGGAGCTTTTTGAAATAGACAACATTGTAGCTCTTTCGGGCGAGGTTGAAGAGGGTGATTTAATTGTAGTAGAAGGTATGTCTACTCTTTCTAATGGAACTCTAATAAATTTGGTAGATACCAAAGATGGTCTTTCAGCTGAAAGCAATATTTAATTTATTGGGGGATGTGTTATGTTGGTAAAGAGAATAGTTGGCAAGCCAATAACAATGTTAATTTTGTTTTCATTGTTAATGATGATAAGTTTATACACCTTTTCAAGATTAAAAGTAGACCTTTTGCCAGGAATTGATATTCCCCAAATAAGCATTCTCACTGTTTATCCTGGCGCTTCTCCTAGGGAAGTTGAAGAGAGTGTTTCTAGAATTCTTGAGAGTGGCTTGAGTTCGGTAAAAAATTTAAAAAATATATATAGCGTATCTTCTAAAGAAAGCAGCACCGTTTCACTTGAATTTTATCATGGAACCGATTTAGATTTAGTTTTAAATGAAATTAGAGATGCTCTTGAATTGGTAAAATCTTCATTGCCCAGTAAATCACAGACACCTAGAATTTTTAGATACAATCTTAAAAATATTCCTGTAATGGAAATTGTTATTAATTCTGTAAGGCCAGTTTCTGAGCTTAAAAGATATGCTGATGATATTATTAAACCTGGGCTTGAAAGGCTTGATGGAGTTGCAATTGTTACTGTTAATGGTGGAAGTAAAAAGCGTGTTTTAGTTGAAGTTTCTCAAAATAGATTGGAGTCTTATGGGCTTTCTTTGTCAAGAATATCTTCAATTATAGCATCTCAAAATTTGGAACTTTCAGCCGGCAATATATTGGAGAGCAACTTGGAATATTTGGTTGAAGTTTCTGGAAAATTTAAATCAATTGAAGAGATAGGCAATGTGGTTATAGCTTATAAGATTCCCGACATTTCTTCTGGCATAAATTCATCTCCTATTGAGATAAAGCTAAAAGATATTGCTAATATTAAAACCGATTTTGAAGATTTGTCAGAATATGTTGAATATAATGGGTTGCCTTCAATTTCTTTGTCGGTTCAAAAACGTAGTGATGCCAATTCTATTGCCGTTTCTAATGTTGTTATGAGGGAAATAGAAAAATTGAAATTATCTATGCCTAAAGATATGAGATTAGAGATTGCTTCTGATAGTACTGATTTTATTAAAGCGTCCATCTCAACTGTTGTAAATTCAGCCTATTTTGGAGCCATGCTTGCAATATTTGTTATTTTTTTCTTTTTAAGAAGCTTTAGGGCTACAATAATCATTGGAATTTCTATTCCAATAGCAATTGTTTTGACCTTTTGTTTAATGTATTTTGCAAATATTTCTCTTAATATCATGAGTCTTGCAGGGCTTGCACTTGGAATTGGGATGGTTGTTGATTGTTCAATTGTTGTAATAGACAATATATATAAATATAGACAAAAAGGGGCAAAGCTTATTTCATCTTCCATTCTCGGAGCCCAAGAAATGATGCTGCCTATTACATCCTCAACTTTTACTTCTATTTGTGTTTTTGGGCCATTTCTTATTTTCAAATCAGAACTTGGAGTATATGGAGATTTTTTTAAAGACTTTTCATTTACGATTGTTATTTCCTTGGGGGTTTCTCTTTTAGTTGCAATTTTTTTGGTTCCTGTTTTATCAAGCCATTATGTTGGTTTGTACACGAGTTTTCAAAAAAATATTAAGAATGCTTTTATTAGGAAAATTGATGCTTTTTTTGCTAGCATTTATTATTTTTTAGAATTTTTGTATATCAATTTATTAAATATAGTTTTAAATCACAAATTGATTTTTGGGTTAATTGTGTTTTTTAGTTTTGTTGGTAGTTTGCTTTTAGGATTATTGCTAGATGTGACAACTTTTGCTAGAGGCAAAGAGAACTCAATTACTATTAATTTAAATTTTCCTCATAAAACTAATTTGGAATATGTAAAATTTTATTCTAATAGATTTTTAGAAATTGTAAAAAGTGAGGCTAAGGGATATAAAAGCATTATTGCCACTTTACATGCTGATAGAATAATGTTTAATGTATTGTTTCCTCTTAAAGAAGAATCAAGAGATAAGTTAACTCAAAGCATAGATTACGATGCTATTAAATATAAAATTATGAATCGTATTGGAAATCTTTATCCTGAATTTAATATTGAGCCATCTAGTGGCAATGCTTTAGGTGGTGGAGATTCTATTAAAATTAAAATTTCGGCCAATGATTTCGAATATATAAAAGATTATGGAAAAATTTTAGTTTCCATGTTAAAAAAGGAAATTCCTGAACTTGTAAATCCAAGACTTAGTATAAGTGATTTTCAACTTCAAATTGGTGTTGAGATAGATAGAGCTCTAGCTTATAATTATGGCATTGATATGAACACCATTTTAAATGAGTTAAAAGCCAATATTAATGGTGTTGTTGCTGGGCAATATGTAGAGAATGGACTTAATTATGATATTGTGCTTAAGCTTGATAGAATGGATGTTAAAAATTTAAAAGATTTAGAAAAAATATTTATTACAAATTCATCTGGGGTTAAAATTCCTTTTTCATCAATAGCTACCTTTGAAAAAACCAATAAAGCCGAATCTATTTACAGAGAAAATCAAGCTTTAACTGTTTATCTTAATGCAGGTATTTCTCCAAATGATAATTTAACCCAAATAACCGCAAAAGTTATAGATTTTATTGATAATAAGGTGCCTCATAAAGAAGGCATAGTGCTTAAGGTTGAAGGGGAATATAATGAATTTTCAAATATCATGAATCAGTTTAAAATAATCATTATGATGGCTATTATTGTTGTGTTTGGTATTATGGCTTCTCAATTTGAATCTTTTTTAAAGCCTTTTATTATTATTTTTACAATTCCTTTAACGGCAATAGGGGTTGTGCTTATACATTTTCTTGCAGGAGAAAAACTTTCTATTTTTGCTGCAATTGGCATGCTTATGCTTGTTGGTGTTGTGGTAAATACGGGAATTGTTCTTGTAGACTATACTGGTTTATTGATCAAGAGGGGATTTGGCCTAAGAGAAGCAATTATTGAATCTTGTCGTTCAAGGCTTAGGCCAATTTTAATGTCTTCTTTGACCTCAATAATAGGGCTTATTCCAATGGCATTTTCTAGTGGAAGTGGAAATGAACTTCTTAAACCGATTGCATTTACTTTTATTGGCGGAATGACAGCCAGCACATTTCTTACTTTGTTTTTTATTCCCATGCTTTTTGAAATTTTTTCTAACATTGTTTCAAGTTTCAAATCCAGGTTAAAAAAAGTGACGTCCAATGTAGATGTTGAAAAATCATCCAAAATTAATAATTTAGATAAAAGTAGTTATGATAATTTATTTGAAGAAGATGGGGAATGATATGACTAAATTTTATAGTTATAGGATTGAAATAGTTTCTAACTTATCTTTAGAGCTTGATGTTTTTGAATGTATAGAAAAAATAGAGCAAGAGCTAGGAGAGCCCATATATTATTCTAGGATAGAAAATGTTTATGGAAAAGGCAAGAAGGGAGAAAAGCATGGTAATGGTGTTTGGCCTGAAGAAAATTTTATTTTGATTATTTATACCTCTAATCAATTTATTGTTAATCGATTAAAGGATATTGTAGATGATTTGAATCGTTCTTATCCTACAGAAGGGATTAATTTTTTTGTTTTGAGAAATTAATTCTTAAAGTCAAAATTTTATTTGCTGTTTTGATTAACAAAGGAGTAGTTAATGCTTTTTTTGAAGTTATTAATACGAGAAGCAAAAGGTGGTAATACTTCAAAAAAACTTAGAATATTATAGATAAGCAATCAAATTCATGTTGATAGGTCTTGGGCATTTTGTTTTAAATGAATTAATTTTATTTTAAAGACTATGAAAAATGTATTTCTTCTATTTATTAAGAAAAAATAAGAAGATTTTCCAGAAGAAATAGTGACTAATTGTTTTAAAGGATATAAAATAGGCTCCAAACACCGTTTTTATATTTGTGAAAATAATTGGGTAATATTTAATGTTTTAGGTATTTTGAGAAAAAAATATTAATTGCTAAAATATTAAAATTGAGACTTGCTGTTAGATTTTTAATTATTTTTTTATTAAATAATTTTTTTAAACTTTGTTTTGATTTTTTGGAGTGTTATTTTCATTGGCTTTCTATATGCTTTTTACAGCAGGAGGCTTTATGAATAATCTTTATGAATTTATGTTAATAATGATATAATAAACTATGTTAACTTTGTTAAAAGGAGGATTATATGTCAATAGCAAAGGCATTCTTTGAAGTGGCTGATCAGCAAAAAGATGAAATTGCTCAAATGTATAAAGTTTGCAATGGATATGCCCATGTTACTTATGGCGACTTAAAAAACAATGTTTTAAAGCTTGCTTCCTTTTTAAAGTCAATCAATGTTAAGCATCAAGATAAAATATTTATTTGCTCTGAGAATAGAGCCGAGTGGACCGTGATAGATTTTGCAATTTTATCTTTAGGTGCCGTTGATGTTCCAAAGGGTTCTGATGTTACTCTTTTTGAAGCTGAAATTATTTTTAATTCCGTTCTTCCAAGTGTAGTTGTTTTAGAAAATTTAAATCTTCTTGATATGTTTGTTCAAATTAAATTTACAGTAAAGCCAATATTTATTATTATTGAAAATTTAAATCAAGAAGATAGATTAAAATATAATGATTTTGAAATTTATACTTATAGCGATTGTATTTTATTTGGAGACAACTTAAGAAAAGATTCAGAAATTATTGAGATTGCAAGCAAAGTTGATTTTAATGATATGGCAACAATAATATATACTTCTGGAACAACAGGCCATCCAAAGGGGGTAATGCTCAGCCATGCTAATCTTCTTTATCAGGTTTCTAGTTTTAGTTTAATGGTTGATACGCAGGTGGGACAAATATTTATGTGTATTTTGCCAATCTGGCATTCTTTTCAAAGGTCTTTTTCTTACAATATTTTCCTTAAGGGTATGGTTTGTTTGTTTTCTACCATTGTTCCAAGGGCAATGCTTGATGATATTAAAAATATTAATCCTCATTATATTGCAGCTGTTCCTAGGCTTTGGATTGCAATAAGACAAAATATTTACAAGGAGGTTTCTAAAAAACCGTTTATTTCTAGAATGATTTTTCATTTTTTTGTAAAATCGGCATTTCTTAGTGATATTTGCTATAGGGTGGTAATGGGACTTTATCCGGACAACGGGTTTAGTTTATTTTTCCCTATAAAGAAAATTTTAGGAATATTTGGATTAATCTGTTTATTCCCTTTTAAGGCTTTGGGGAATGTTTTAATTTTTAATAAAATAAATAAGATCTTGGGCAATAATTTTGTTGTTGGGATTACTGGTGGTGGGAGTATGCCATTGTCTGCTGTTAGATTTTTTAATTCAATTGGCATTGAACTTGCCAATGCTTATGGATTGACAGAAACTTCACCCGGAGTAGCTTCTAATAAGCATAAAAAAGTGATTATTGGGACTTGTGGTAAAATTTTACCTGGAACTGTCGCTGAGATTAGAGATGCCGATGGGAATAATCTTAAAAAACCCGGAAAGGGAATTTTGTTTGTAAAAGGGCCTCAAGTAATGCTTGGATATTACAAGGATAAAGAAGCAACTTGTAGGATTATTGGTTCTGATGGGTTTTTAAATACAGGTGATATTGCAAAATTGTCTAAGGATAATGTTGTTCAAATTATTGGTCGGGAAAAAGATACAATTGTTTTAAATAATGGAGAGAATGTTGAGCCTGCTCCAATTGAGATTAAGCTTGAAGAATCAGCATTAATAGAAAAAGCGGTTGTTGTAGGCCAAGATCAAAAATTCTTAGGCGCTCTTATTCTTCCAAATTTTGAAGAAATAAATAAATATCTAGAAAGTGTTGGGCAAAAAATTTTTGATGCTAATAATAGGCGTCAAATTATTGTAAATAATATTGTTCTTAAGGCTATAAATGATGAAATAAAAAAATTAATCAATAAAGCTAATGGATTTAAGCCTTTTGAGCAGATATTAAAGTTTGCTCTTTTAGAAAAACCATTTGAAGTTGGTAAAGAAATGTCGATTAAAATGGACATTAAGCGAAGCTATATTTTGAATTTTTATAAAAATGAAATTAAAAATTTATTTATTTAATTAACCCAATTATTTTAAATACAGTTCAAGCTCTGCTATATCTTCTAATTTTGTATTGGGGGATATGCTTTGCTTGTAAACAAATCCTTCGCCATTTATTTTTATTTTCATAGTATTTTCATAGTATTTTAGTATTTCTATTACTTCTCTTTTGGAAAGGTTGATAAAATTTGGCAAATATGTTTTGTTTTTATAATTAGTTTCAGTTTTAGGGATCTTAATTTTTGATGGCATTTTAATTTTTTTATATGCCATTGTATTTTGTTGGTGCTCAATAAATTCTATTATTTCTTTTGCCATTGGAGCCGCTATTCTTGTTCCGTATATTATTTTTTTTGGGTATCTGTATACAATATAAATAATATATTTTGGTTGTTCTGTAGGGTATATTGCCAATATAGAGGATGTATAGTCTTCTTCTGAGTATTTGCCCGTTTTCCTATCAATAGCTTGAGATGTTCCGCTTTTTGCAGAAATATCAAGATTTTTAATTTTAAGATTTGGAATTCCACCTTTATTTACAACTTCTCTCATCATTTTTAAAACTTTTTGTGCTGAACTTTTGGATATTACTCTTCTTATTTCTTCTTTATCAAATTCTTTAATATTTTCTTCTTTATCGTTGCTTATTTTTTTTATTATTCTAGGTTTTAACATTATTCCATTATTGCCTAGTATACTTGCAGCTTGTAATATTTGAATCGCTGACACTCCTATTTCTTGTCCAAATCCAATTGTAGCTTTACTTCGTCCTGACCATTTTAAATAATGATTTAAAAGTCCCTTTGTTTCTCCGGGGAATGGAAATCCAACTTTTTCTCCAAACCCAAAATCTAAAAGTTTTTTATAAAAGTATTCATTGCTAACTTTTTCAGTAATGTAAGCTATTCCAACATTTGATGAATAAATTAAAATCTCTGTAGAGTTGATATATTTATAGGGAGGATTTAATGTTTTGATTGTAATTTTTTCTCCTGATGGAAATTGTTTTTGATATATTCCATTGTCTAAAAATTTTTCTTCTAAATTTAATTTTCCACTTTCTAATATTATTGCAACTGTAAAAATTTTATTAATGCTTCCAGGCTCATAGGTTAGAGATGATGAAAGGTTTTTTCGTATTTCTTCAGGATATTCAGAATAAAAGTTTGCATCGTATTGAGGAAATTGAACCATGGACAATATTTCTCCATTTTGGGAGTTCATTACTAAAGTAATTAAACTTTCAGGATTATTTTCTTTAAAGTATTTTTTAGCTATTTTGCTAACACCTTGTTGTAGATTCATATCTATTGTTAAGTAGATATTATTTGTTTCTAGCTCTTGATTTAAAAATTGTTGTTTTGTTTTATCTTTTCCCAATATGCTATTTAGAGAAAATTCAATGCCCTCAAGGCCAAGATTATCTGTTCCTACAAAACCGGTAATATTGCTTGTGGTATGTCTAAAGGGATAAATTCTTGTATAATCAGGATATAAAGCAATGTTAGAAAGTCTACCCTCGGCTTGGATTCTTTTTATTAAATCTGATTCTTCCCTTTTTATTTTTCTTTTTATATATAAAAATCCTTTGTTAGAAGAAAGCTTTTCCTTTAAAATTCTTGAATCAATTTGGAGTATTGCTCCAAGAGTTTCAGATGTGCTTACAATATTTTCTATTTTTTGAGGATTTGTTCCGATTGAGTAGGACTTTGAAGAGAATGCTATTGGTTTGCCATTTCTATCGTAAATTGCTCCTCTTTTGGCAATATCATTTGACTTTAAAGATATCATGTTGTCTGGACTGTTATTGAAAACCATTAGTGTGAAATATTTGTAAATAGTTAACAAAGTTATTCCTAAGAAGATTGTTAATATTGTTTTTGCTCGATACTTGTTATTAAGTATTCTTTTGGTCATGAATTTTGGACCTCTTAAATTATTTTATGACTATATAAAAGAAAAAATTATTCATTTTTTTTTGCATCTATATTATTATATGTTATTATATTCTGAAAAAGTAAATTACTATATAGCAGAGGGCACAATATAATGGATATTAAAACTTTAAAAGGCTTTAAAGATTATTTACCTAAGGATTCTTTGATTCGAATTCATATTGTTAGGCAGATATTTAGCGTTCTTAATTCTTATAATTTTGACTTAATAGATACTCCAGTTCTTGAATATTCAGATTTGCTTTTGAAAAAGAGTGGGGATGAAACCGAAAAGCAAATTTATAGGTTTAAGGATAATGGAGGTAGAGATGTTTCCATGCGATTTGATTTAACCGTGCCTTTTGCCAGATTTGTTGCTACAAATATTTCTAATTTAAAATTCCCTTTCAGACGTTCTCAATTTGGAAAAGTTTTCAGAGGAGAAAATTCTCAAAAGGGTAGATACAGAGAGTTTATGCAATTCGATTTTGATATAGTTGGAGAGGATAGTTTTAGGGGCGATGCTGAGATTCTTTCTGTTGTATATTATGGTCTTGAAGAGATTTTTTTGAATTTTATAGAAGGCATTAATAAAAAATTTATTATTCATTATTCTCATCTTGGTATATTGAATTCTTTTTTTGAAAAATTGGGACTTAAAGAAAAATCTATTTTTATTTTAAGAAATATTGATAAAATAGATAAAATAGGAATTGACAAGGTTAAAGAAGCGTTGCTTCTTGAGATTGAAAAAGAAGCAGTAGATTCAATCTTAAGTTTAGTGAGCTTGCGAGGCGCTTTTAAAGACAAAATACAAGCTTTAAAAAGTATTTTAGGCGATAATGAGGCTGTCAAGAGAGTAGAAGATGTTTTCCAGCATCTTAGTTTGTTAAAAATTCAAGATTCTTTTAACCTAAATCTTAAAATATCGAGGGGGCTTGATTATTATACAGGGATTGTTTTTGAATCTGAGGTGTTTGGTAGCAATATGGGTAGTGTTTGTAGTGGGGGAAGATATGATAATTTGGTTTCTTCGTTTTCAACCTCTATTCAAAAAGTTTCAGGAGTTGGGGGATCTTTTGGTGTTGACAGAATAAAGGATATAATTGATCTTGAAAAGTTTAGTTATATTAAAATATTTGTCACTAAGGCTAGATCTAAAGTTTTGATTGTAAATTTAGACAGTGCTTTGCAAAATTATTATTATGAACTTGCTACTAGGTTTAGAAATCATGATTATTCCAAGGTTAAAAATATTTCTTGTGAAGTTTATTTTAAAAATAAAAATGGTAAAAATATTAAAGAGCAAATAGAATATGCTTTAAGCAAAGAAATAAGATTTTTAATTTTTGTTGGTCAAGAAGAATATAAAGAAAATAAAATGAAAGTAAGAGATTTAACAAAAAAAGAAGAGTTGCTACTTTCTTTTGAAGAATCAATAAATCTTATTAAATGTAATGAAAAGTTATTGTGCACCCCTTTTTAATCTTAAATGTTAATTATTTTTTAAAATTTTGGCAAAGATATTAGGATCAATTTGCATTTTTATCTATTTTTCTAATTGTTATTGCATTTAGGGTAAGTTTATTCTTTTTGTATTCTATTTGTCCAAGTATTTCAACATGGTCTTTAAAATCAATATCAATATCAAAGGTTGTTTTTGCTGGAATAATTCCCGAGAGTACATTTTTGTTGTATCCTACATAAAAGTCAAATTGAATTATGTTGTCTTTTTTTTCAATGTTATTTACTACTCCTTCCCATTTTACATATACGTTTGAATATATTGATGGATCTTTTTTAATATCTTTTAGGTTTAGATGTTCATTGAAGCTAATGAAATCTGGTCTTGAGATAAAACTTGCAAGATTTTTGGCTTTTAGTTTAATAGATTCTGATGCATTTGAATTTAATATTTTATTTATTTCTACTCTTGCAAAATTATCTTTTCCTTTTTTCAAATAAATTTTTATTTTTTCGAAAGAATTTTTAATTTCGTCGCTGGTTAGTATTAATATGAATTGGCCTTCTTCATTTTTTATTTTTTCTTTGTTATTTATTTTAATGTCATCAATGTAAGCAGCAATATTGTTTAAATTTTTGTTTATTTCTGCTTTTAGATTTGCAGATGTTGTTGTTTTTTGTTCATAAAAAATAAAATAGATTGCTAACATTGAAATAAATATAATTCCCCCCATGATAATTATTATGATTAACTTTGTTAAATTTTTATCAGGCATTGCTTTAATTGTTGGGAACAATTTTTCATATAGGTTGTTATTTTTTAAAAAGGCAGAACCTTTGATAGGATTTTTTCTAATAATTTCAAGAGACAGCTCTGACCTATCTACTTCTTGATTTTCTTCTATCATTTTAAGCCATATCTGAATAGCTTTTTCTTCTTTTCCTTGGCTTACTAAAAGTATAGCAATAGCCTGCTTTATATTTGGTTCACTTGGATTTAAAGTGTAAGCTTTTTTAAGATATGTTTGAGCATTGCCAAGGTTTCCAATACGAAGATAAGACATTCCCAAGACATAGTGATACAAATAGTAATTTTTGTAGAAAAAAATTTCTTTTTCAAGGAGTTTTATTGCTTGTGAATATTTTTTTGAATTATAGTAATAAATAGACTTATTGATAATTTTATTAGGTTCCATATAGCTAGAATTTGACCCCACAATTTTCTTTTTAATATTATAATATAAGATTTTATTTTAAAAGAATAATAAATAAAATATTGTTATTTTGCCCTAATTTCTTGTTTGACTAAAAATTGATAAATGATATAATTGTATAAAGTGTAACGGGGGTTTTTATATATTGTTTAAAATGGTGGGGATGTGTCATCAGAAAGAATCGTTGAATTGATTAAAGAGATTTATTTAGATTTTAGAAGAGGCAATTTCAAAGAAGCTTTAGTAAAATCCGAAGAGGCCCATTCTCTTGATTTTGATAATATTGAAATTCTAACAGCTTTGAAAAGTTCTGTGTATTGGAATGGTCAAGTTGAAAGCCTTGATAGGATAGGGCAAGATTATGAAAAGGCAGAGTTTTTAATAAGAGAGTGGAATAATTTTGCAGGACGATATTTGAAAAAGATGGGCTTTAATTTTTTACAAGGTCGCAATTCTATAAAATATTTTGTGTTTCAGACCTGTCTTTATATATATAAAAATATATACAAAATGCATCCAGAAAATTTGGATCTTTTAATAAAAATTGCTAAGTCTTATAAAGGTATGGGAAATTACGAGAGAGCAATAAATGTTTTTTTGCAAATATTAGGAGATTTTAAAGATAATTCAGATGTTGTTGCAGAGCTTGCTGATTCTTATGCGTTGGTTGATGAAATTAAAGAGGCTAAAGTCTTATTCAGAGAAGCTTTTTTTATCAATCCTCAAAAGATAGATATATATTCTCTTGAGTCTGATATGATTTTAAAATTAATAGATCTTATTAAGTCTGACAGAGATATTTCAGATGATCTTATAAAAGAATGGATTCCTGTTTATGGCTCTCTTAATGGTGTTTTTAATATTAAAAGAGAGTTAAGGCCTATAGAGCTTGGACAGCTAAAGCAGTCTGTTTACAGTTTGCGTAATGAACTTAAAGAAAAGTCTTATAGATCAATAAATGAGAGCATATTGCTTCCTAGGCTTATTAATAAATATTTTTGGCTTATTGATCATTATGTAAGGATAAAAGAAGATAGAGCACGTATTGATGAGATTTTGTTATATATAAAAGAAATAGACCTGGGTATTTATCAACAGTATGTAAATTAGTTGCTTGATGCTAAAAAATCGATATTAGGAGAGTTTGATGTCTAATATTACTACCATAGAGAAATTAGATAGTATTTTACAAGAAGATAAGTGGACAAGAATAGTTGTTAATAATTATTCTCTTGCCAAAATAAAAGAATTGGATGATTTGATAGACAATATAATTGATGAGGGGTTAACAGAGGATGTGCTTGATATTTGCGGCAGGCATTTAAAGGACGTTAAAAAAAGCATAGCAGGTCTTTATATTTCTGGAATGCTCATATATAGTAGGCGACCTTTAAATGATATGAATTTGCTTGCTGTTATTGATTTGTTTTCTCAAAATTTAAAATGGGCTCTTGTTGAGCATATATGCAATGAAATGCTTTTAATTTCTGAGAATAAGCACGCTCTTTATACTCTTGCAAAAATATATGCTCAGAACAATGAAAATGATAAGCTTCCAAGTATTTGGACTAGAATTATTGAAGCAGATATTGATGACACTGTGTTTGTTAGACAACTTGCTACTTATTATGAAACTATTGATTTGCAAAAGTCAATTTTCTATTTTAGAAAAGCTATTTATCGTTTTATTGATAAAAAACAAATGTCGGGAATCAGGGAAGTATGGGCTAAGCTTATTCATTATGTTTCAGGTGATTTTGATTCTTTTTTGCTTATTTTACAAAAAATTGAAAAAGATCTTGGATTTAAAAAGGCTATAGTTCTTTATGAGGATTTATTTGATCATTATTCTTTGACTGATAATGTTGATGAGACAATAGAAATTTTAAAAGGTATTTTAAAGCTTGATAACAAAAATCATAAGGCAAGAGAAAATTTAGTTAAATTTTTAAGAGAAAGGTATAAAGATGTTAAAAATATTGAGGATTATCTTTTAAAGTCTGATATTGAAAACTTAGATAAAAATTTTGTTGATGTATATTTAGACTTTGAAAAATATTTGTTTTTTGCAAAGGGTAATTTTGTTTATCATCAGACTTGGTCTGTTGGAATAGTAAGGGATGTAAATGACAATGGCATTATGGTTGATTTTGTTTCCAAAAGAGGCCATTTTATTGGGTTTGATATGGCTATGTCGGCTTTGTCTCCTCTTGGCAGAGAAGATATTAGAGTATTAAAGGCTGTAACGCCTAGAGAGGAACTTGCAGATAGAGTAAAAAAAGATATTGAGTGGGCTATAAAGGTTATTATAAAAAGTTATAAAGCTATTGATTTAAAGGGAATAAAAAAAGAGTTGGTGCCAAGCTTGATGACTCAAAGTTCGTGGAATTCATGGAGTTTGAAAGCAAAGCAAATTTTAAAGGATAATCCCCATTTTGTTATGGATTCTGGCAAGCTTGATTGCTATATATATAATGAGAGATCTTCCAATTTAAATGAAAAAATGTATGATAAATTTAAGATTGAGAAAGATTTTTATAAAAGATACGAGATATTTATAAACTATTGTAATGTTAAGGGAATTGTTAAGGATTTACATATTGAAGAAGAGATGCTTAACTATTTTTTAATTTATGTTAACAATTTTACAAAAGTCGATCATCATGTTATAAGCTCTTACGTTATTCTTAAATCTTTAGGTAATTTTTCTGAAGAATTGTCATCAAAAGTTAATATAGAAAAAGATGTTAATTTAGAATCTCTTTTAAAAGAGTATCCAAAAGGGATAGTGGATCTTTTTAATTCAATTTTGAATGCAGAAATCAAAAAAGAATTAGTTGCTTTAATTAAAAAAGAGCTTAGCAATTGGATTTTGTACTACAAAGAACTTTTTCCTCATTCTGTTAATAAGAGATTGGTTGAATCACTTTATAAAGAAGATCCCAGAGAAGTGGAAAAATTATTTAATTATGTTATAAAAAATTATAAGATCTATAAAGATGCTTATATTTGGATTTTGAAGCACTGTAAAACTTATTCTATAGAACTGAGTTATTCAGATTCAGATCTTTTATCTAATTTGATTAAAATTTTAACAGATAGTGTTATCAAAATTAATAATAAAAATAATTCTGTTGCAAGTAAAAGAATTTATAAAATGGTAATTAATCTTTTAGTTAAAGATGGATATCTTAAATCGGTCTTAGAGGTTGCAAGAGATGAAGAATTTGCAAAAAGAGTTTATATGACTTGTTTTTATGTAAAAGATTTCCCCCCAAAGGATCTTTTAGAGATTAAATCAATAATAAGGCAATTATTTGATTCGGTTGAGTTTGAAGATGAAAAGATGCAGCTTGCAGGCGAGAGAATGGAAATTGGATTTTTAACCATATTAAGTTCTTTGAACAAAAAGCAAAAAGAGCTTAAGCATTTAAAGGAAGTTGAAATTCCAGAAAATTCAAAAGAAATTGGAAAAGCTCGTGAACTTGGTGATTTAAAAGAAAATGCTGAATATCATTCTGCTAAGGAAAAACAACAGTTTTTGACAAAAAGATTAAACTCCTTAATGTTGGAAATAGAGAATGCGAAAGTTATAGATACTAAGGATCTTCAAAGTTCTGTTGTTGGTTTTGGGACGAAGGTTATCATTTTAAATGAAGCTACAGGTAAAGATGAATCTTATTTGATACTTGGACCTTGGGAATCAAACCCCGATGAAGGCATTATTTCATATAAATCGCCTTTTGGAGAAAATTTACTTGATTCTAAGGAAGGGGATAGTCTCAATTTTGTTATAAATAATACTAACTTTAAATATTTTGTAAAGAAAATAGAACCTATAAAATTTAGCTAGGAAAAATTTAAGAATGTCAAAGTTAAAAGAAAAAAGGGAAAAAGTTGTTGTTGGCACAGAAAGAGCAAATAAAGAGGAAGCTATTGAGCTTGCAAGAGTTCAAATAGAAAAAGCTTTTGGAAAGGGAAGTCTTATTAAGATGGGAGAATCTCCTGTCGGAAAGGGTATAAAGATTATGTCAAGTGGATCTATTGTATTAGATGAGGCTCTTGGCATTGGTGGATATCCTAGGGGGCGCATAATAGAAATTTTTGGTCCCGAGTCGTCTGGCAAAACTACTTTGACTCTTCAAGCGATTGCCGAGGTACAAAAAGAGGGGGGGATAGCTGCTTTTATTGACGCTGAGCATGCTCTTGATCCTGTTTATGCAAAAGCCTTAGGAGTTAATGTTGCAGAACTTTGGCTTAGTCAGCCCGATACTGGAGAGCAAGCCCTTGAAATTGCTGAGCATTTAATCAGAAGTGGTGGTGTTGATTTAATTGTAGTTGATTCTGTAGCAGCTTTAACTCCTAAATTAGAGATAGATGGAGAAATGGGAGATTCTCAGATTGGTCTTCAAGCGAGGCTAATGAGTAAAGCTCTTAGGAAGATTACTGGTATACTTTCCAAATCCAATGCTTGCATTATGTTTATTAATCAAATAAGGATGAGGATTGGTGTTATGTTTGGCAATCCCGAGACTACTACTGGCGGGAATGCTTTAAAGTTTTATGCATCTCTTAGGCTTGAGGTTCGAAAGATCGAACAAGTAACCAGATCAAGCTCAAGTGATGATGTTATTGGCAATAAGATTAGAGTTAAGATTGTGAAGAATAAGGTTGCTCCACCTTTTCGTAAAGTAGAATTGATAATTTATTTTGGGAAAGGTATTTCAAGAGAAGCTGGTATTTTAGATGCCGCTATTAAGCATAATTTAATACAAAAAACAGGTTCTTGGTATTCATTGGGAGATAATAAGTTGGGACAGGGGAGAGAGAGTGTTATTGAGTATCTTAGTAAAGAAGTAGCACTTGCAAATGATTTGGATAAGAGACTTAGAGAAATAATTTTTAATAATTTTGATCAAGAGGATGATAATTTTATTGAATTTAAAGAAGATAAATCTGAGTAATATGGAAAATTTAAATGTCTGAATTGGATAGTTACTCTATCAGTCTTGATAATTTTACAGGCGGAATAGAGCTTTTTTTTGAATATGTTAGTATGAATAGGCATATTCTGAGGACTTTGAGTTTAAATCCAATAATTGAAGAATTTATAGCTGTTTCAGATGACCTTAACATAAGCATTAGGGGATTGCTTGATTTTTTTTGTCTTGCCAATGATTTGTTTTATTGGAAAACTCAAATTTTATTTCCACTGAAGCTTGAATACAAAGATAAAGTTGAGCGCAAAGTTATTCAAAGCTTAGTATTTTATAGCAAAAATAGAGAAAATGAAAAATTACAATTAAATCAAACAAAGAATTTTAAATTCTATGACTCAAAAATTATTGAAGAGTTTATTTCTGGTGATAGTGATAATTTTGTTAAAAATATTAATTCTATTGCTAATGATAATAATAAAAAGAAAAATTTGAAGAGAAAGTCTGGCGCATTAAAGAAAAAAGTTATTAATAAAAATTTTTTGTGTGATGAAAAATTTAAAGTTGTTTACAATAAATATGAATTGAAAATTTTTGAAAAAAAGATGAAAATTATTTCTATTTTAAATAAAGAGAGCAGTGTAATTTTTGATTCTCTTTTAGATTTTAATGCCGATAATTATTCTTTTGAGAGATTTTCTTATTTTTTAGTATCTCTTGAGTGCAAAATGCTTAATATTGTAAATTTAGGATATTTGAATCATAAATTAGTATTGTATCGAGGTTGTAAAATTAATGATTGCACTTAAAACCCTAAGAGTTCACGTTTTTTTAGCTGAAAAGGGAGTAGGGTCAAGAAGATTTTGTGAGGAGCTGATAAGAAAGAAGCTTATAAGAGTTAATAACGCTATTGCTAAGCTTGGAGATAAAGTAGCTTTAGGAGATAGAATAATTTATAAAAAACAGATATTTGTTTTTAAAGATTTACAAAGTAATAATAAAATTTATTTAGCTCTTAATAAGCCTAGAAATTATTTATGTTCTAATTTTGATGTTAATGGGAGAAAGTTGGCAATATCTTTGGTTCAGCCTTTATTTAAAGAGCGTGTTTTTTCAATTGGAAGACTTGATTTTAAAAGTTCTGGACTTTTATTATTCACCAATGATGGTAAATTTGCAAATGATATTATTCATCCTAGGCAAAAAGTTGAAAGAGAATATATTATTGAGTCAAAAAAAGATATTGATGAAAATTTGCTTGTTTCTTTTAAATCGGGTATAAAGGTAAAAAAAGAATTTTTTAAATTAAAATCTTATGAAATTTTAAATAAAAATTCTGCTAGATTGATTTTAGACGAAGGGAAAAATAGAGAAATAAGAAAAGTGTTTTTGAGTAAAAATATTTTTTTAAAAAAAATACATAGAATTAGAATTGGCAATATTAATTTGGATAGTTTAAGGGAAGGTCAAGTAAAAATTGTTCCTTTATCTAAGATAAATAGTTTGAAATCCAAGCTGGAGAAATTAAATGATAATAGGAATTGATGGGCCTTCAGCATCAGGAAAAAGCTCAATTGCAAGAGAGCTTGGTGTAAGGCTGAACTATAAATTTATCAGTTCTGGACATCTTTATAGAATAATAACTTTAATTGCTCAAAGATCTCTTATGGGTGGCAGCGATTTTATTAGTGAGAATAGTCTTTTAAATTTGATTCTTGAGAATGATATAAGTTTTAACAATTCTACCTTTTTGCTTAATGGGGAGAATGTTGAAAATCAAATTTTAAACGATAAGATTGATTTTCAAGTTTCTTTTTATTCTTCTTATATTAGAATAAGAAACATTGTGAATAAAAAATTAAGAGAGGTTGTTAAATTTAGCGATGATAATTATATAATAGAAGGTAGAGATATTACTACTGTAGTTTTTCCAGAATCTGAATTTAAAATATATCTTGATGCTTCTGTTAAAGTTCGAGCTTTAAGGCGATATAAGCAAAGAAATGGGAATGAGACTTTAGAAGAATTAGAGCGTACTCTTAAAAGAAGAGATGATGTTGACAAGAAAAAACAATATGGTAAGTTAAAATTATCAAAAGGGGTTTTTTACCTTGATACAAGCTACAAAGGATTAGACGATGTGTGTAATATTATAATAGAAAAGTTTAATTTGAAAAAAGTAAGAGAGAGGTGAGAATGGAAAATCAAAAAGATTTACAAGAAAATTATTTGAAAGTACTTGAAAAAGTAGAACTTGGAAGTCGTGTTTCTGGGACGGTTGTTAACATTATGAAGGATTATATTCTAGTAGATATTGGTTATAAATCGGAAGGCTTTATCAAGATTGAAGAATTTGAAAATGTTCCCAAAATTGGTGATAAACTTGAAGCAATTGTTGTAAGAATTGGTGGAGAATTGGGCCTTATTTTAAGTGTTGAAAAGCTTGATTCTTTAAATTTTAAAGATAAAGTGTATGAATATATTCAAAATAAAAAAATAATTAAAGGCAAAGTGTTGGTTGAACTTCCAAATGGCTATAAGATTCAAATTAATGAAAATGTTTCTGGCTTTATGCCTTTTTATTTAAGCTCTAAATCTAAGGATGAGAAATTAAAGAGAGGGACTGTTGTTGAATTTTATATCCTTGAAGCAAGCGAAACGGATGGTTTGAGACTTATTCTTGATAGGCGCACTTTAGAAAAAGAAAGAGATCTTGCTAAGAGAATAGAGCTAGTAAGTTATTACAACGAAGAAGATGTTGTTGATGGTGTTGTTGAGCGTATTACAGAATATGGTGCTATTGTAAAAATTAAAAATTTTGTTACAGGAATTTTGCATAAAAGAAATATTGCCTTTAATCAAGTTGAAAATATTGAAGATTTTGTTAGAGTTGGTGATAAGTTAAAGTTGAAAATTATTAAGATAAGCCCACAAACAGGCAAGATGGAATTGTCTCTTAAGGCTTTAAAAGCAAATCCTTGGGATTCTGTAGATGTTAAATATAAAATTGATAGCATTGTAAAAGGGAAAGTTGTAAAAATTTTGCCCTTTGGAGCTGTTATTGAGCTTGACAGCGAATTATCAGGATTTTTGCATATAAGTAATTTTTCTTGGATAAGAGTAATAAAAAGCCCTCAAGAATTAATAAAACTTGGCCAGATTGTAGAAGTTAAGATTTTAGAGATAGATAAAGAAAATCAAAAAATATCGCTAGGTATTAAACAAATTAATGAAAATCCTTGGGAGAGATTGACTGAGAAATATCCTATTGGAAGAGTTGTTCAAGGAGTTGTTACTAATATTACAAAAGCGGGCGCTTTTGTAAATATTGAAGAAGGTATAGATGCTTATGTTAGTAAGTTTGATATTTCTTGGCTTGAGGAGATTGATCCTGAAGAATATTTCAAGATAGGTGATTTAATTAATGGTAAAGTGCTTGAGGTTGACAGGCGCAAAAGAAATGTTAGATTAGGAATTAAACAGCTAGAAGAGAGTCCTTGGGAAGATTTTTCTAAAAGCTATAAAAAAGGCGATGCTATTGAGGTTGAGATTGTAGAGAAAAAATCAAAAGGCTTTCAAGTAAGAGTTTATAATAAAATAATGGGATTTATTAGTAAAATTCAACTAGGGGATACAAAAGAATCTAGTTTAGAAACTTTCGAAAAATTAAATGTTGGAGACAAGCTTAAAGTGGTAATAACAAGTATTGATTCTAAGGATAAATCAGTACTGCTTTCTTATAGGGAGTATGAAAATCAAAGATCAAGAGAAGAGATTTCTTCTTATTTATTTAAGGGTAATGATGAGGAATCGTATAAGCCATTTGAAAATTTGCTAAAGAGGGATAAATGATGGCTAAAAATAAACTTTTATTTTTCTTTATTGCTATTATTTTTGTGTTTGTATCTGTTATTGTTGTTTTTTATAATTTTTTAAGTAAAGATTATGTGAAAAGTGGTGGAGAAATAGTAGAAAATCTTGAAAAAGATTTAAATGATTATTTAAAAGAAAATGATGTCAAAGAGAGAGAAAGAATATTTCTTAGGATAAGGGAACTTATTTCAAAGGAAAAAGAAATTTCATCTTATTTTATTTCAAGGTTTTATTTGGCCAGAGCTGCTTATTTCCAAAGCCAAGCACAGTATGATGAAGCTATTAAAAATTTAGATATTGTCATTAAAGCAAAGGGTATTGAAAGTGACATTGCTTTTCTTAATAAAGCTGTAGTTTATGAAAAAATGGGATTAAAAGAAGATGCTTTGTTAGTTTATGAAGATCTTATCAATAGTACTAGTTTGGGCTTTTTAAAGGTAAGAGCCCTTTTGAGTAAGGCAATATTGATTGAGGAAAAAGATAAGGATCTTGCTGTGAAAGTATATGAAGAGATTGTTAAGTTTCCATATGAAAATAATTTATATATAAACATAGCAAATAATAAAATTTTAGAACTTAAACAAAATTAATAATTTGTATATTTTGGGGGAGGTTTTATAATTTTTTTTATTTTTTATTTTATATTTTGTATGGGGTTTTTTGGATGTGGTCTTGACAATATTTTAATACTTCCTTCACCAGAAAAGGTTGACAGTCGAATTTCAAGAGATTCTTTGGCTTTTTTTTTACCAGCAGGCTATTTTTCCAATCAAGCAGCTGATAAATTAAGAGGTTTTGATATATATTACAAGTTTTATCCAGAAGGTGCTAATTATCACATAAGTAGTTTCCAAAAAAGCGTAGAAAAAGATTTTGAAGCCTTAAAGGGTGTTTTTGACAATGTTAGTGAATTTAATAATAGAGGGTTTTATAAGATAAATTTGAGTTCTACTATTTATTCAGGTAAACCTGTTTTTAAATTAAATAAAGAATGGGTAGATAGCAAATTGCCTTTATATTTTGAAATAAATTTTGGAGAATTAAGAAAGGATGTTCCTGGTGAAGCTATTATTATTGTGAGAAATGGAAGTACTGCTTCATCTGATATTCTTGAGAAGAAAAACATATATAGGTCCTATATTGACAAAGGAGAATATGTGGGTTTTTCAAAATCTATTAAAAAGTTCAATTTTTCAGACAAAGAGAAAAGGCCAATTGATCTAAAACATATAAATGAGGATTTTTTTACAAAAGATATTGCCCCCAAGTATAATTTGGCAATTTTTGTTATGGGTGTGGGCAGTATTGTTGATGATGCTTATAGCGTTCTTATTAATCTTGGGGATTTGTCAGGATTTAGTTTATCTAATTAGTTCTTTTTAAGAGGGGGAGTATGATAGTATTTTTTTCTCATTTGATTTTAACAAACATTGTTATTTCTTTTCTTGTAAGCTTTTTTGTTATGTTTTTAAACATATTGAATTTTAAGTTTTTAGTAGTTTATTTAATAAGCTTTTTAGGTGGTATTGTATTTTTGTTTTTTATTCCTTTTTTTTATTCTGATTATTATGAAAGGCAAATAGATTTTGTTCTTTATTTATTTCCTATTTTGGGGTCAGTTATTTTAATAGGTTTGATTAAATTCTCTGAAAGAAATAAGAATGATTTGTGAAAGAATGATTTTTAAAAGAGTTGGATATTAACTTAGCTTTTAATATTTTTATTAATATAATTTGTTGATAATTTTATTAAAGAGAATAATGTTTATTTTTAATGAGATGGACTTATTAATTGGATTGTTTTATTATTATTCTTATAAAAGAAGGGATAATTTCCGCCGTGTGTTTTCATGGTGAGTAAAAGAGAAGGATAATAGGAGGTTGATTTGGCAATTGTTACGATGAAGAGCCTATTGGAGGCCGGAGTTCATTTTGGTCATCAAGTAAAAAGACTTGATCCTAGAATGAAAAGATTTATTTTTTCGGAGAGAAATGAAATACATATTTTAGATCTTCAAAAGACTTTGCAAGGCATTAAAGATTCTTATGAGCTTGTTCAAAAGGTAATAAAAGATGGTAAAAAGGTACTTTTTATTGGAACCAAAAAGCAAGCTAGCGAGATAATAGAACAAGAAGCAAGAAGAAGTGATATGCCATATGTAAACAATAGATGGCTTGGGGGTATGCTTTCTAATTTTAATACGATTAGAAAATCTGTTCAAAAATTAAAAAAGCTAGAAAAGATGGAAGTTGATGGAACTTTTGATATGATAAGTAAAAAAGAGATTTCGCAACTTAATCGTGAAAAATCAAAATTAGCAAAAAATTTAACAGGTATCAAGGATATGGAAACACTTCCTGGTGCTATTTTTATCATTGATCCTAAGCGAGAGCAGATAGCTATTAATGAAGCTAGAAAATTAAAAATCCCCATTATTTCTGTGGTTGATACGAATTGTAATCCAGATGTTATTGATTGTCCAATTCCTGGTAATGATGATGCAATTCGTTCTGTTGCTTTGTTTACTAAAATAATATCTGATGCTATTTTAGAAAGTGATAAAGAGGTTGGTATTCAAATAATTGAAAATTTAAATGAAGAAGATTTGATGAAAGAAATTGAAATTAAAAATGATAAAAGTGATTCTATTCAAGAAAGGGGAGAGTAATTTATGAGCATTATTAGTCCTCAAGATGTAAAAAAGCTTCGAGAAGAAACCAATGCTGGTTTTGGAGATTGTAAAAAAGCTTTGTCTGCTGTCGGTGGAGACTTTGAATTGGCTAAAAAGAAACTTAGAGAAATGGGAATTGCATCTGCTGAGAAAAGACTTGATCGAGATGCAAAAGAAGGCAGAGTATTCTCATATTCAAATAATATTCATGCTGGGCTTTTACTTGTTTCTTGTGAAACAGACTTTGTTGCTTTAAATCATAATTTTGTTAATTTTGGCAGCTCTTTGATTAAGGAATTGGTAGAAAGTGGAAGAGATTCTTTAACTACTTCTCAAGAGTTAGAGCTTAAAAATTTAGCAGCTACAATAAAAGAAAATATTCAGGTTAAAAAAATTTTTATTACCGAAATTCAATCTAATGAGTTTGTAAAAATTTATTTGCATGGCGAACAATCCAAGATAGGTGTTTTAGTTAAATTAAAGGTAGATGATTTTTCTAAAACTGAAGATAAAATGTTTCAAAATTTTGCTATGGATTTAGCTTTGCACGTGGCTGCTTTTGCTCCTGTTTATTTGAGAAATGAAGATGTTTGTCCAAATTATATTAAAGAACAAGAGGAAATATTTGCTAAACAATTAGAATCTAGCGGCAAGTCAGAAAGTATAGTCAAAGGTATAGTTGCAGGAAAAATCAAAAAACATCTTGCTGAGATTTCTCTTATTGAACAAAGTTTTGTGAAGAATGATAAAATCACTGTAAGGGAAATGCTTGAAGAGATTTCAAAATCAATTTCAAGTAAGATAGAAATAGTTGAGTTTAAATATTTAAGAATAGGGTAAGTAATGTACTGCTTTTTATCAGCAAGGAGTAGTTTATATGGAAGATTATAAGGCTTTTCTAGATGAAAAGTTGAGCAAAGTTCTTTTATCACTTGATAATGAATATAAAACGTTAAGAACAGGCAGAATTAGTAGTAATATTTTTGATAAAATTTTTATTCAATACCATGGCCAAAGAACACCTATAACTCAGGTGTCAAGTATTAGAATTCCTGAAGCAAGGCTTGTTGTTATTCAACCTTGGGATAAAAGTATTTTGAATAAAATAGAACAAGCCATACTTAATTCTGATCTTTCTATGAATCCTTCAAGTGATGGTTCAGTTATTAGAATTAAAGTTCCGACTTTAACTAGTGAAAGGCGGCAAGACATTGTAAAGCATGCTAAAAAAATAGCAGAAGAGCATAAAATTTCAACTAGAAATATACGGCAGGATTTAAACAATAGAGTTAAAAAGCAAGAAAAAGAATCAGAAATTACAGAGGACAGTTTAAAAAGAATTTTAGATGATATTCAAAAATCTACAGATATTTATATTAAAAAGATAGATTCTATTTTAGAATCTAAAATTCAAGCAATAATGGAAGCTTAAATTCATGAATAAAGGTTCTCTTCCAAGTCATGTTGGAATCATTATGGATGGCAATAGAAGGTGGGCTTTAAGTAAAGGATTGTCTTCTTTGGAGGGTTATGAAGAGGGTCTTAAAAGAGCAAAAGAAATAGTTAAGCATTCTTTAAGGATAGGTATTAAGTATTTATCCTTTTATGTATTTTCTACTGAGAATTGGAAAAGGGATGATTGTGAGATAGAAAAGTTAATGTTTTTAATTGCTAACTATTTGAGAGCTGAATTTAATTTTTACAAAAAAAATGGAATAAAAATAATAGCTTCAGGAGATGTTGAGTCTTTAAGCGAGGAAGTAAAAAGTTCTATAAAAGATTCTATTAGCTTTTCTAAAAATTTCAACAACCTTATTTTAAATTTAGCAATCAATTATGGGGGTCGCAATGAAATACTTAGAGCTGTTAAAAAATTTGTTTTAAGTGATTTTGATTTAGAGTCTTTAAATGAGAATGCTTTTTCCAGTTTTTTGGACAATCCAGAGCTGCCTGATCTTGATCTTTTAATACGTACAGGTGGAAATATTAGAATAAGTAATTTTTTCTTGTGGAGAATTGCTTATTCTGAATTGATTTTTTCAAATGTTTTGTGGCCTGAATATTATGACGATAGATATAGTAAGGATTTGGAATGTTTCCAATTTAGAAGAAGAAATTTTGGGAGATGATTTATTGAGTAAGATTAATAGATTTGCTTTTTTTGCAAGGTTGGGAACATTTCTATTTTTTGTTCCTTTGATTTTATTTTTAATATTTTTAGATTTTAAAAATTATTTATTCCTTAATGTTTTAATTTTTATATTTAGTGGTTTTGCGGCAAAAGAGGTTAATGATTTATTAAAATTAAAATTCAAATCGTCAGGACTTTCAAGCATATTATCTTTTTTTTTGGGGTTTGTTCCTCCAATTTTAACCTATATTCATTTTAATGTTTTTTATTTAGGCATGAATGTAATATATTATTTGGTTATAGCTTTAGTTTTTAGCAATTGGATTGTTAATTTGGTGTTTATTAAAGAACATGAGATTGGAAACTTTTTGTCTCAAGCAACTTCAATACTTTTTATACTTATATATCCGGGAACATTAATGTCTTTTACAGTTTCTATTACAACTTTACCTAAGGCGCCATTTTTAATGTTAATACTTTTTGCTATGGTAAGTGGAAATGATACTTTTGCATATCTTTTTGGTTATTTTTTAGGTAAAAACAGTTATCGTCCCACTATTATTAGCCCAAATAAAACATTAATGGGGTTTTTGGGTGGCATTTTGTTTTCTGTGTTTACTGCTATATTTGCGGCAGGTTTTAGATTAATAAATTTAAGCTATGGAGAGTCTGTTATTTTGGGCATTTTAATTGGAGTTTTTACCATTATTGGCGACTTGTTTGAATCTGGATTAAAGCGAAGTGCTGGAGTAAAAGATTCTGGGAAAATTATTCCTGGTAGGGGTGGGGCTCTTGATTCTATTGACTCTTTTCTTTTGACAGGTCCGATATTTTATTTATACTTATCTTAGTGGTTTTTGGAGGGAATTTATGTATATTCTTTTTAGTGTGCTGGCTCTTAGTTTTATAATATTTATTCACGAGCTAGGTCACTTTTTATTTGCTAAACTTTTCAAAGTTAAAGTTGAAGTTTTTTCTGTGGGCATAGGTCCTAGCATATTAAAGTTTAAAATTAATAATACTGAATATAGACTTTCTCCAATTCTTCTAGGAGGATATTGTAAACTTAAGGGATTTGATCACTTAGAAAAGGAGCTTAAAGCAAATAAAGAATTAGAAGCAGATAAAGATTCTTTGTTTGGAATTTCACATTTTAAAAAAATTTTAATATATTTTGCAGGTCCTTTATTTAATTTGATTTTTTCATTTGTTGTTTTCATTTTCATAAGTATGGTGGGTGTTATATATTTTGATTATTCTGCAAGGATTAGTGTTTTAAATAAAGATTCTTTTTTAAAAGATAAATTTAGAGACGGTGATGTTATATTAAAGGTTAATAATAACAAAGTCGAATATTTTTCTGATTTAGGGAAAGTTATTCCTGAGGAAAAATCTACGGTTACATTTGATGTTTTAAGGGGAAAAGAAAATATTATTTTTAAAGAGACCGTTAGTTTGCAATCTTTTTTAAAAGAAATTGGCCCTTGGATTGATCTTGTGATAGCAGATGTGGTTTTAAATTCGCCTGCTAAGATTGCGGGAATGAAGTCGGGTGACGAAATAATTAGCATTGATAATATTCTTTTGAGAAATAAAAGAGATTTAGATGATCTTCTTAAGAATTTAAATTCGGATGTTGTGGAGATTAAGTTTTCTAGAAATGGAGAGATTTTTTCTTCAAAATTGGTATTTCATGATAAAAATAAGATGATTGGTATATATTTTTCGCCACCTTTAAAACGGGTAGTTAAAGTAGAAAATGTTTCAAGTGCCATTAAAAATTCTTTTTTTAAGATTGTAAATGCTTTGCAAGACATTTTGTATTCTATTTTTTTCTTACTCACAAATTTTTTAAATACTTCTAAGAGTGTATCAGGCCCTGTTGGAATTGTGAGCATTCTCTCTTCATCTTATTCTTTAGGGCTATTGTATTGGATCAATAGCATTTCTTTCTTGAGCTTAATTCTTGCTAGTATGAATCTGTTTTTTATTGTAATACCTATTTTTGACGGAGGACAAATTTTTATCAGCTTTGTTGAACTTTTACGTGGAAAAAGATTTAAGGCAAAAACCATTTATTCTTTTTATAGCTTTGGCATTTTTTTGGGGCTGTTTCTTTTTGTCTTAGGCCTTTTTAACGATTTGAAAGGTCTTTTAAATATATTTAATTAAAAATTAGAAATGTATTTTAGCATAAGCCAAAAGTGAGACGCTGATGCGATTATTATTAATATATGAAATACATCATGCATTTTCATGTTAATTGTTGGATTAAATTTTTTACTTAATGCGTATACTATTCCTCCTATTGTATATACGATTCCACCAAAAACTAGCCAAAAAAATCCTTTTCCATTAAGAGCTTTGTAAATGGGGTTAATTTTAAAAATGATGATCCATCCCATGATTATAAATATGGATCCATTAAACCATCCGGGGCTATTTGTAAATATTGCTTTAAAAATGATTCCAATTATAGCCACACCCCATACTATACATAAGATTATTAGTCCTGATTTGTTTGGTACAAGGATTGCACATGCAGGAGTATATGTTCCTGCTATTAGGATAAATATTGAAATATGATCAAATTTTCTAAATATTTTTTTTATTTTACTTCCTTTTGGAAATATGTGGTAAAGAGTGCTCATTACATATAATAGGGTCATTGAAAATCCGTAAATAAAAAATACAAGTATATGTAAATCTTTTTTCTTAAGAGTAGATACTGTAACAAGAATTGTTGTTCCAATGATAGACAAAATAATTCCAAAAAGATGCGATATTGAACTGAAAAGTTCATTTTTTGGTATTTTGCTTGTATTAACATCGCTTAATGAGTAATTTTTATGTTTGGTTTCTCTGGGCACAACTTTGCCTCCATTTTATCATTTATTTATAAAAAATATATAATACATTACTTTAATTGTAAGTTTTTCACAAGATCAAATTAAATCTTACTTGATTTATTTAATCTTATTATTAGGCTTGTTTGGTAAGTAAAGTTTTTTTTTTCAAAAAAAGCTTTATAATGAATAGTGTTTGCTGAAATTAGCATTGGAGAGGCTTAGCATGATTAATTTTATTAAAATAATTAACTTTTCAAGTTTGCAAAAATTTTCTAAAGCACTACGAGTACCTATTTCTATTTTACCAGTTTCATGTATATTGATTGGTGTTGGATCTGTATTTTCAAATTCTTCTAGTGTTCTTTATGTTGATAAAATTTTTATTCAAGATGTTTTAGGTTTAATGAAGGCTATAGGCAATGCTATTCTTCTCAATATGCCTTTAATTTTTTCTATTGGAATTTCTATTGGAGTTGCAAGAATGGGGCAAGGAACAGCGGCTTTAGGGGGTCTTATTGGCTATTTAACATTTAATATTACTGGAAATTATTTTATTGAGACTTTCTCAGGAGGACTTGTTGAAGCAGAGACAATGTCTTCTGTGGGGCGTATAAATTTTTTTGGTGTTCAAACTTTAAATACGGGAATTGCAGGTTCTTTAGCAGTAGGCCTTGTAGTTGGCTATTTGCATAACAAATTTTATAATATGAAGCTGCCCAAGCCTTTTATATTTTTTTCAGAGTGTCATTTTGTTCCCATAGTAATAATTTTGCCTTTTTGTATTATTTTGGCTATATTTTTTTGTTTGATTTGGTCAAGTTTTGACAAGTTGATTGCATCTTTAGGTGTGTTTGTCTTTAAGTTTGAATATTTTGGTAGTTTTCTTTATGGATTTTTAAATAGGCTTTTATTGCCTTTGGGATTGCATTCTATTTTATCTTTTCCTTTTGAGTTTACTTCTTTGGGGGGAGTGGAGATAGTTAATGGCAATACTGTTAGAGGGCTTAAGAATATATTTTATGAGCAGTTGTTAGACCCATCACTTGTTAAATTTTCATCAGGTTTTGCCAAGATTGGTAGTGGATTTTATCTCTCTATTATGTTTGGACTGCCTGGAGCAGCATTAGGAGTTTACAAGGGCATTGTTCATGAAGATAAGGATAAGGTTTCAGCACTTCTTTTATCTGGGGCTTTGACAGCTTTTTTAACAGGAATAACTGAGCCTTTAGAATTTTTATTTATTTTTACAGCGCCTTTGCTTTATTTTGTTCATGCTGCTTATTCGGGATTTGCATTGTTGCTTGCTAATTTTTTTGATGTTACTATTGGCAATACCTTTTCTACTGGGTTTTTGGATTTTTTCATGTTTGGAATACTTCAAGGAAATTCTAAGACAAATTGGATTAGTATAGTACCTTTAGGGGCAATATTTTTTGCTCTTTATTATTTTACTTTTAGTTGGCTTTATAGATATTTTGATTTTCAGATATTTGTTACAGACGATCCATTTTTTGAAGGACAAGAAGGCAAGCTAGAGGGTCTCGGGATTGCTCATCTTTTAATTCAGGGGCTTGGTGGATTTGATAATATTGTAAAGCTTGATGTTTGTTCTACAAGATTGCATGTAGATGTTGTTAATACTGAGCTTGTTGATAATGATTTACTTAAAGAAGCTGGAGTTCTTAAAGTGGTGCTTGTTAATGGCAAGGTTCAGCTCTTTTACGGATCTAATGTTTATTATATTAAAAAGGCCATTGATACCTATTCTCCAAAGAGTCTTTTTGAAGCTAGTGTTATGGTTGCAGTTGATAATGTAAAAAAAGGCTTTAAGACTTATATTGAAATGAAAGAAGATAAAAAACTTGAAAAGCAAGGCAAATCGGGAAAAGCCTATAAGCTTAGTGAATTAGAAGAAGATTAAGGATTAAGAATATTTTTTAGTTACCTTTTGTATATTATAAAAAGTTTTTATTGTTGAAAAAAATTGGTCTCTTTTATATACTAACTAAGTAGCCTTTGTTGCATGTTTTGCAATGCGATAGACCATAAGGAGTTTTAGAGTAATGATTAAAAGATATGAGGCATGTTTTTTGTTTAAAAGTGAAGAAATTGAATATAAGGGTTCTTTAGAAGAGGTTAAAAAATCTTTAGAATTTTTTGGTGCAACCGATATTATTAGCAATTTTATTGGAGAGAGGGCCTTAGAATATCCCATCAAAAAGCAGGCTAGAGGTCGTTATGAAATAATAGAGTTTAGTATGGAAAGTAATAATTTAAAAGAATTTGAATCAGGGCTTAAGTTAATTAAAAATTTGCTTAGGTATATGATTTTGGTTAAGATAGTTAGAAAGATTAATACTAAAAAAATCAAAAGAAGAAATTTTAGAGAATTTAGAGACAATTCTGACAAAGACAGTCTTAAAGGCGCCTCTAAAGTTGAAACAATAACAGGTTCTGAAAGCACAGATATTCAGGAAAAATAAGAGGGTTTTGAATGGCTGATATTAATTCGTTGGTATTGTCTGGCAGGCTTACAAGAGATTCTGAGCTTTCTTATACAGAAAGTGGCATGGCTGTTCTTAGGTTTTCTGTAGCTAATAATAGAAGAATGAAGAAAAATGATGAATGGATTGATTATCCACAATATTTTGATTGTGTTATTTTTTCAAAAAGAGCCGAAAGTCTCAACGATTATTTGAAAAAGGGCAAACAAGTTGTGGTAAGTGGATCTCTTAAATATGAAAGCTGGCAAGATAGGAATACTGGTGATAAGAAGAGTAAAGTAAATATATTTGTAGATAATTTGCAAATGTTTAGTTCAGGTTCTAATACTGTGCAAATGCAAGATTCAGATATTAATAGTTTAACAAATTATAAAAAAGAAGACGTAGTCAAGGATATTGATATTGTTGATGATAAATTTAACGAAGATATACCTTTTTAATGGAGTTTAAGCTTATGTATAAAGATAGAGATGCAAATCAAAGAGATTCAAGATTTGAAAGTCAGCAGGATGGTTTTAAGAAAAATTCAAATTTTAGATTTTTTAAGAGAAAGTCATGTAAATTTTGTGATTCTGGCAAACATCCTGATTATAAGGATTTTGATTTTCTTAAAAAGTTTATTACTGAGCAAGGTAAAATTTTACCCAAAAGAATTACTGGAACTTCTGCTAAACATCAAAGGCGTTTGGCATTAGAAATTAAACGGGCAAGATATATGGCTTTGTTGCCTTTTGTAAAAAAATAATTATTTGGGGGGTAATTATGAAAGTGATTTTAAAGGAAGATTTTATCAATCTTGGAAAAGAAGGAGATGCCGTAGAGGTAAGAGATGGATTTGCAAGAAACTATTTATTGCCCAAAGGTTTTGCAGTTTTTTCAAATAAACATAATGTTGAGATTTTTAATCAAAAAAGAAGATCAATATTAAAAAAACAAGAAACAAAAAAGCAAATGGCCAACGATTTGAAATCTAAGCTTGATCTTGTCAAATTAGAATTTTTTATGAAATCTAATGATTCTGGAAAATTGTTTCATAGTGTTAACAGTTTAAATATTGCTGATGAACTTTTAAAACTTGGCTTTGACATAGAGAGAAGAAAAATAGATATACATCATGGAACTTTAAAGACTTTTGGAACTTATGATGTGACAATCAAGCTTTATGAGGGTATTAGTTCTATTATTAAAGTAGAGATAAAAAAAGAGAAAAAGCAAGAGGATAAAAAGTCTTTAAATAAGTTAAATAATACGGATGAGTAGGCTTAGAAAGAAAGGGTGTAGTTTGTGGCTTTAGCAGCTTTTTCAAATTCTGCACTTCTTTTTAATGATGGTGCAGAAAAAGCAGTAATTTCTAGTATATTTTATAATTCAGATAAATTAGAGCAAATTGCTTTTCATGTAAGAGCCGATGATTTTTACAATGAAACTCATAGGTTAATTTTTAAAGCAATGGTTTCGCTTTATGAAAAAAGGGAAAATATTGACCCTATTACCGTTTTTGAAGAAGTATCTAAGAATGTTTCAAAAAGTCAACTATTGATTAAAAAAGATTTAATCAATTTGCCAGATTATTTGGATTCACTTTCAGTTTATTTGCCAACAGATAGAACTATAAATGTTTATGCGAAAATTGTAAAAGAGCAGAGTGTTCGTAGAGGCATTTTAAATGTGTCTAAAGAGCTTAATGACTATATTAATGATTCTACAAAATCTATTAATGAGATTGTTGAAGAATCTCAACAAAAGATTCTTTCAATTGAGTTAGATTATTCTAGTAAAAACCTCTATCATGCTAAAGTTATTGCAGAACGTGTTCATAATGAGATATATGAGCGTAGTATGAAGAAAAAAGAAGCAAACTTTGGCATTCCAAGTGGCTTTAGAAAGGTCGACTCTCTTATTGGGGGATTTAGAAACAGTGATTTTATTATAGTTGGTGCTCGTCCTAGCATCGGTAAAACGGCATTTGCTTTAAATATTGCTTCTGCTATAGCATTGAGAAAAGAAGGAAAGAAAAAAGTAGGATTTTTTTCTCTTGAAATGACAGCAGATGCTTTAATAAAAAGAATAATATCTTCTCAATCTTGTATTGATAGCTTTAAAGTTCAAAATAGCATTTTATCTGGGCAAGAGATAAAATCACTAAATGATATTGTAAATGAGATTAGTGATTCTGAGCTTTATATTGAAGATACTCCCAATATTAGTTTACTAACTTTAGCAACTCAAGCTAGAAAACTTAAGCGATTTTATGGTATAGATATAATATTTGTTGATTATATTAGTCTGATTTCTTTTGAAACAAAAAATCTTCCAAGGCATGAACAAGTTGCTTCGATTAGTAAATCTCTCAAGGAGCTTGCTAGAGAGCTTGAGATTCCTATTGTTGCATTATCTCAGCTTACAAGAGATACAGAAGGACGTGAGCCCAATCTTGCCAGTCTAAGGGAATCAGGAGCGTTAGAGCAAGATGCCGATATTGTAATTTTGCTTCACAGGGATAAGGATTTTAAATTTGAGTCTTCTGCTGAGATAGAGCCAATAGAAACTAAGGTTATTGTAGCGAAACATAGAAATGGTCCTACAGGTAGAGCAGATATATTATTTTTGCCGCACATTACTAAGTTTGTTAACAAAGATCATCAGTATTAATTGTTATTTAACGACCAATCCAATTCCTAAATAATTAAAGTTAATAGAATGTTTTTCTAATTTTTTTTCGTCTAAGTTATAAGCTAGAGGGATATAACTAACTTTTGAATATATTTTGAAAATATACTCGGTGTTGCGGTATTTTAGCATTTTGAACAAAAATCCTAATTCATTTTCAATTCCAACCTGAAGAATATTTTTTATTCTTATTGGTCTGAAGATGCTTTTAATGTCTTGGTTGTTTTGATTATAGGCAAAAAACAATCCCGAAATTATGTAAGGATTGAATGTTTTTTGTGGTAAAAATTCATACATGATGCCTGATGATAATTGATTTGTAAAGCTATTAGTTTCATTATAATTAGTGTAATAATTTGTTGATATTGAAAAGTAATTGTTGATGTTTTCATTTATTTTATAAAATAATGAATTTCTTATTTTTAATGGGATCATAATGTCAAATCCAAAATAAAAATTATTACTTACAACATTAAATTCATTATTTGATTCTGATATTTTTTTGCATTCTTCAGGTGTAATTATTATTCCAAATCCTCCAACGCTTAAGAAATTTTCTTTAGTTGAAAAATTTTTAATGTTTAAATTATTGGTTATGAAAAAATTTTTAGAGTAAAATTGATAATTTATTCCAATTCCTGTTTCTGCTTCTTGTGTTTTTGAATATGTTTTAAGGATTTTGATTTGATTTTGAATTTGGGAGTAAATTTTTATATCAAATCCAATATTTTCATTTTTTAAAGTAATTCCAATACTATTTTTGATAAAATAATCTGCAAAATAAGATAAATCCATATAATTTTCTAAATTTAAGAAATTCATGTATGAGTAATTGAGAGCAAAGCTTAAAAATCCTCTATAATTGTAGCTGTCATAGCTTTTTATACTTGGAATTGGGCGGCGTTGATTTAAAATGAGATGAATTATATTTTGCATTAAGTGCCCTCCCCAGTCGCCAAATAATAAGTTTTTAATCCCAGTTCCCAAGTCTATTTCTCCAAAATTTTTTCCATTAATTATCAATAAGATTGGAAAATAATACATGAAACCTATTTCAATTAAGTCTGTTCTACTAATTAAAGATTTTGGTGAGTCTTTGTAGCCTCTATAAGTTAACATGTGTGCTTCTAGATTGATTATAAAATTGTATTTTGAGGCATAGGTAAAAATTAGAGATCCACTTCTCAAATCATCAAAAAAATCGCTTAATGAAAATCCGAATCCGTCATTTAGTATTTCAAAATAATATTTATCAATACCTTCATTTTTGTATTGAATTGCATAATTATAAGAATAAGCTTTTAAAGCAGAAATTATAAATATTATTAAAATTTTTTTTTTAAACTGCATTTTAAAATTATAGCATTTTAGTTTATTTATTAAATAATTTAAGTTAAATAGTTTATTTAATAAAAATAAACTTAGTTTTTATAGTGATTATTGTATTGTATAATTCAATATAGTTTAATAAGACTTTAGGAGTAATTGTGATAAAAAAGGTAGCTATTATTGGTGGACTTAGAACCCCTAATTTTAAGTTTGGAGGTTCTTTTAGGGGTTTGAATATTGTTGATGAATCTTCAAAAGTTGTTAAAGCTTTACTTGAAAGAAATAAGTTATGCGAAGTGGATGAGGTTATTATTGGCAATGTAATATCTGCAGGGCTTGGCCAAAATATTGCAAGGCAAATTGCTTTAAAGTCTGGTTTGGGCGATACTGTACCTGCATTTAGCGTTAATAAAGTTTGTGGTTCTGGTCTTAAGGCTTTGGAGCTTGCATTTAATTCTATTGCTCTTGGGGATAATGATATTGTTTTGGCTGGAGGGGTGGAAGATCTAACCAATTCTCCTTATTTATTGCCCAGAAAGATTAGATTTGATGGCCTTAAATTTGGTAATTTTGGACTTGAAGATTCAATCCAAAAAGATGCTTTAATAGATTCTCTAAATTTTATTTCCATGGGGCTTACGGCAGAAAATCTCTCAGAAAAATATAAAATTACAAGGGAAATGCAAGATGAATTTGCATATAATTCTCATAAAAAGGCATTAAAGGCAAGAGAACTTGGATATTTTGAAGATGAAATTTATCCTCTGGCTGTTTTTGATAAGAAGACCAACTCTAGCCGGATTGTCTCAAGTGATGAGGAAATAAGAGATAATTTAACTTTAAATAAGCTAGCATCTCTTAATTCTGTTTTTAAAGAATCGGGTACAATAACTGCTGGAAATTCCTCTAGTTTAAATGATGGAGCTTGTTTTTTAATTTTGGCAAGCGAGGAAAGAACAAAAAGCTTAGGGATAAGCCCATTAGCTTATATTGGGGGATTTAAAAGCGTTGGTCTTGATCCGCTTTATATGGGTTTTGGAGCTTATATGGCTATTGAAGGCATTATTAGTAAATTAAGTTTAAACCCTAGCGAAATAGATTTGATTGAGGTTAACGAAGCGTTTGCGGCTCAAGCATTAAGCATTGAAAAGGCCTTGTTTAAAAAATATAATATAACCAGCGATATTATTAATGTAAATGGCGGTGCTATTGCTTTGGGACATCCATTTGCAGTTAGTGGTTCAAGAATTTTATTAACACTTTCTCGTTCTATGAAAATGAAGAATAAAACAAAAGGAATAGTATCTATTTGTATTGGCGGCGGACAAGGAATTTCTAGTTTTTTGTATAGATGAAAATTTTTTATTAACTAGATTTAAATGTAAAATTTTGTTAAATTAGTGGGTAAGTGATTCTTTAATAAGAGGTTATGTTATGAAGAGTTTTTTATTTTGGGTAATATTGGGAATTGTGGGGATTAACTCTTTTGCTCAAAATACTCCTGTTGCTATTATTAATTTATATAAGAATGAAATTATTACTAAAACCGGTTTTGATTCTAAGGTTGATATATTTAAAAAGACTCAAGGTAGAGATTTGACTGCTGCTGAGAAAAAGCAAGTTTTGCAAGTTTTAATAGCAGATGTTCTTTTTAGCCAAGAGGCTTCAAAACAAGGAATTAAAATTTCAGATGATGAGGTTATGCAAACAATTAGAACTCAATTTGGACTTGTAAATTTTACTGATGAGCAAATCAAGCAGATGATAGAAAAACAAGGTACAAATTGGGGTGAGCTTTTGTCTTCAATGAAAAGATCTCTGTCTTCTCAAAAACTTGTTTTAAAGCAAGCTCAGCCAAAGTTTTCTGAAATTAAAACCCCTAGTGAGAAAGAAATTGTTGAGTATTATGAGGCCAATAAAACTAAATTTGTAAATCCTGATATTTCAAGAGTTAGTCATGTATTTTTTTCTACTAAAGATAAAAAAAGATCAGATGTTCTCGATCAAGCAAAAAATATTTTAAGCCAAATAAGATCAAAAAAAATTACTTTTGAAGAAGCTGTAAGAAAATATTCAAATGATGAGTCTTCTAAGGCTAAAAATGGCGATCTTGGGTTTTTGTCAAGGGGTGATCAAGGTGCTCAAAATCTTCTTGGTGCCGATTTTGTGAAAGAGGTTTTTAATTTTAATAAGGGTGATATATCTTCGCCTATTGCTTCAAAGGAAGGGTTTCATATTATTAAGGTTACAGAAAAATATGCTCAGAGATTTTTAGGCTTGAATGACAAAGTGTCTCCTACTGCAGATTTGATTGTCAAAGATGCAATAAGAAATAACATGATTAATGTTCAACAACAGCAAATTGTTGTTCAAGTGCAGCAAGATATGTATGGCAAGCTTAACAAGTCTGCAAATATACAAATCTTGGATGCTAATCTAAAATAAAACATATTTTTATTTATATAATTTTATTATGGACTTAATGCATGAAGTTAGAGTTTTGGCTTTTCAAAAGATTTATAGCATTGATATTAATCAAAGTGCAATGAATGATATTTTTGATATTTTTAATATTGAAGATAGTAAAGGATTGGACATAAAAGATGAATCTATTAAGTCGTTTTATTCTTCTTTAGTAAATGGCACTTTCAATAATTTAGAGCATATTGATAGCTTGATTAGGGATATTTCTTTGAATTGGTCTTTAGATCGCATGGATAAGGTTGATCTTGCAATACTTAGAATGAGTGTCTATTCTTTAAAGTTCCAAAATTTTGAAAATTCAAAACGTGTTGTAATTGATGAGGCAATTTTGATTGCCAAGAAATATGGCGGTAAAAACTCTTATAAGTTTATAAATGGCATACTTGATGCTTTACTTAAAAATATGGAGAGTTATATTGAAAAAAAATAAAACTTTAGTGTTCATTTTATTATTCTTAGTATCAGTTTTTTTAGGGGGTTTTTATTTATATTTTGATCCCAATATTTTATACCTTTTAAAAGGTGAGAAAGATTTTAGCAAGCTTATTATGGGAATTGATTTTTATATTGATAAAAAAAAATTCACTGACGCTAAAAAAGCAATGCTATTTTCATCATATTATGCTAATACTGAATTTAAATGGTTAGCCCTTGTTAAAAGAGCTAAGCTTTGGGCTTTAAATACAGGTAATTATCGTCTTATGGGGGAGATAGTAAATCTTGGTGTTAAAGCTTTGCCGGGGAATTTGAAACTAAGGGCTTTAGAAGTTTATTCTAAACTTAAAATTGGACTTTTAAAAGACGCTTATAGAATTGCAAATCAATATCTTTTAAATAGCGAAGAGTATCAAGGTCTTTACGATGAAGTTTTTATTAAAAATTTAAGTGCAGATAATGGGATTTTAGATTTTAACAAATTTATTGATAAAATTTATAAAGAAAAGGATGCTCGTATTTTTGAAGAAATAGGTTTAAATCTTAAAAATAATGCATTTTTAGTAAATGCAATGCTTTTGTATATAGAGAAAAAAAACATGGATGCTGCTAGGCGCATACTTTTTAAAATTAAAGAAGACAAAAATTTTTTAAAAGAGCTTGCATATATTTCATATAATCTTAATGATTTAGATTTTGCAATTTCCAATCTCAAGTCCATTAAAAATGAGGAAGACCCTACTTTACTTTTTTTGCTTGCTGATGCTTATTTTAAAAAAGGAGATATTAAGAATGCTAAGAATGAATATTTAAAGCTTTATACAAGATTTCCTGATTACAATGTTCTTGTTTATTTAAATCTTGCGCTCATAGCTAATAGTGAGAATGATCATAAAAGAGCAATTTCTTATTTAAATAAGGCCAATGAGGTCTTTAAAGATAATAAGATAATAAGTTATTATTTAGCAAGCATATATTTTAGAATTAAAAATTATTTGAAAGCTAATGAAATTATAGCTAATTACAAGGAAGATCCGTTATTTTTTAAACTTTATTTTGCATTAAATTATACAAATTCTAAGTATGAGGCAAAAAAATCTTATTTGTGGCGACTATTTTATAAGACAGAATACAATTCTAGTATTGCTCAATTTTTGGCTTGGAATTTGCTACTTTATTCAGATTTAAAGGATTTGGATTTATTTTTTAGAATTTATAATTTTTCTGAAAATAAACAAGATTGGTATGATTTTTATAAATTTTATTATTTTTTTCTTAAAAGAGATTTTATTAGTTCAAAAAGGATAATTTTTGACAATAAATCCCCAAAATATATGTTTGGAATTTATTATAATCTTGGAGTTTTGAGCTTTTCTGAAAAAGATTATAAAGAAGCGGAAAAATATTTTAATAAAGGAATATCTTTGTTGCCTAGTAGTTTTTATGATAAAGATTCTAGTACTCACTATGAACGTGAGCTTGTATCAAAAATCTACTTAAAACAAGGAATTAATTATCTTTATTTGGGGAAAATGGAAAAAGGTAAAGAGTCTATTTTGGCTTCTTATTCTTTTTGCGAAACTGATGAAGGAAGACTTTATAAAAATATGATAGATACACTTAGAGAAAGGAAGTTGAATTTTGACTAAACTAAGATTGAAATCCAAAGATGAGATTAAAAAAATAAAAGCTTCAGCAAACTTGTTGGCGCTTACTTTGTTAGAAGTCGAGAGGAATATTGTTCCTGGTATTAGTACTAAGGAACTTGATTTGATAGCCTATGATTTTATTATTAAAAATAGAGCTAAGCCTGCTTTTAAGGGATATCGTGGGTTTAAGGGCACTATTTGTGCGTCTGTTAATGAAGAGGTTATTCACGGCATTCCCGGAAAAAGAAAATTAGCTGTTGGGGATATTGTTGGTATTGATTGTGGGGTTATTCTTGATGGGTTTTATAGCGATATGGCAAAAACTTTTAAAGTGGGAAATGTGGATCCTAGTATTGATAAACTTTTAGAAGTTACAAATGCTTCTCTTTACAAAGGTATTGCTGAGATGAAAGTGGGAAATAGAATTTTAGATATATCAAAAGCAATAGAAGATTATATAAAACCGTTTGGTTTTGGAATAGTTAAAGAATATACAGGTCATGGTGTTGGATTCCAACTTCACGAAGAACCAAGTGTTCCTAATTATTATGCACCTTTTTTAAAAAATATTAGAATACAAGAGGGTATGGTTTTGGCTATTGAGCCTATGGTAAACTTAAAGGGGCATGAGGTTTCAATAAAAAGTGATGGTTGGACTGTTTTTGCATCTGATTTTAGTTGTTCTGCACATTTTGAACATACTGTTGCTGTTGTTGATGGATTGCCTTTAATTTTAAGCGAAGTTTAAATTTTAAATTAATCAAATATTTAAATATTATTAGTAAAATTGAGTAATTATGTGGAGGTTATAAAAGTGGAAAAAAAGTTTTTTTCTGGATTTCTTCTTAGTTTTTTGGCTTTGGGTATTGGGTTTTTTGTTGGAATGCATTATTTGGATTCTAATAGAAGCAATATTGTTTTTGCAGAAGAAAAGGACAATACAGTACGAGCCTTACAAGATTCTTTTAGAGAAGTTTCCAAGAAAATTTTACCATCATCTGTGGAAGTTCATGCAACAGGGGTAATCAAGCAGAGTTTTCCTATTCCATTTTTCTTTTTTGATATGCCAGAATTTGATTCTGAGAGAAAAAGCAATTGGGCAGGGTCTGGAGTAATAATTGGTAGAGATTCTCAAAAAAGGTCATTATTTTATGTGGTTACAAATAGTCATGTAGTAGATAAGGCAACTGAACTTGAAGTTGTATCTTACGACAAGAAAAAGCATAAGGCTAAGTTAATTGGCAAAGATGAAAAAAAAGATATCGCTCTTATTAGCTTTGAAAGTGATGATGCCACTATTAAAGTAGCTGATCTTGGAGATAGTGATAAGCTTGAAATAGGTGATTGGGTTATGGCTGTAGGCAGTCCTTTTCAATTTAGTTTTACAGTTACAGCAGGTATTGTAAGTGGTTTGCAACGTTCTGCAAATCCTAATTTGCAATCAAGAAATTTGTTTATTCAAACCGATGCTGCAATCAATAGAGGTAATTCAGGTGGTCCTCTTGTAAATATAAAGGGTGAGGTTATTGGAATTAATGCTTGGATAGCTTCAAATTCTGGTGGAAATATTGGGTTAGGTTTTGCAATTCCTGTTAACAATATTAAAAGCACTGTGGATTTTTTCCTTAAAGGTAAAAAAATTGAATCGGCTTGGCTTGGAATTTCTTTTTATCCGTTAAAGACAAGAGATTCTGAGGTGCTAAAAAGCTTGGGGGTTGAAGGTAATGATGTTTCAGCTGCAATTATTGCTTCTCTTTATCCAGGTTCACCTGCTGTTAAGTCGGGGCTTAGGGCAGGGGATATTATTACTAAGGTTAATGGGGTGTCCATGAGCGTTTTTCAAGATGTTACGTCATATATTAGTGATTTTTATGCGGGTGAGAAAGTAAATGTAGAAATTTTAAGAGGTAATGTCAAAAAAAATATTGAGATTGTTCTTGCTGTTAGACCTAAGGATAAAGAGCTTTCTTCTTCAAAGATGCTTCCAGGTTTTGTTGTATATCCATTAGTTGATGATATTAAAGCTCAGCTTAATTTAAGAAATTGGATTAAAGGTGTTGTTGTTGATTATATTGATAAAAATTTAGCATCAAATATTAAGATGAAGTCGGGAGATGTAATTCTTTCTGTAAATTCAAAAAGTGTTTCTAATTTAAGAGAATTTTATGATGCTCTTGAGGTTGGAAAAAATACTTATAAAATTTTAAGAGGAAACGATTCTTTTAAAATTTCATTTTAGTAAGTTTTAGTTTTGGGTTAAGAGTTGATCTTAGCCCTTTTTTGTTTTATGTATAGTTGCAAAGCTTTTAGATTTTAATGTTTTTATTTTATGTAAATATCTATTTATTAATTTGCAATTAAAATATTTTGATTAAATAGATTTTATTGTTATTAAGAAAGAGTAAAGGGAATAAGTTTTAATTATGAAGAAATATGTTTCTTATGAAGAGATAAGAATTAATGGATTTAAGCTTGCTTATAAGATTTATAAAGATGGATTTATTCCAGATATTATGTATGTTTCTTTGAGAGGAGGAGCCTATCTTGGCAATATTATTAGCGAATTTTTTAAATTTGTAAAAGTAGATAAACCTCTTTTATATGCTGCTGTTGTTGCTAGATCTTATGATATTTTTAATGAGCAAAAAAAGATAATGATAGATGGTTGGACATATGATCCTAAATATTTAAGGGCAGGCGATAAAGTTTTATTTGTTGATGACATTTTTGATACGGGTCGTACTATTGTTTATTTGAGAAGTGAAGTTTTAAAAAAAGGTATAGAGAGTAAAAATGTTAAAATAGCAGTTTACGATTATAAGGATCATGGATTTGTAGATTATATTCCCGATTATTATGTTAATAAATATTCTAACCAAGAAGAATTAAATACTTGGATTCATTATGGAAATCACGAGCTGACAGGATTAAATGAAAGTGAATATAAGAATAGTTTTAAATACATAGATGATGAGTTTAATGAGATTTTAAAATTTTTGGCAAAAAATAAATCTTAATTATTGTTCTCTATATATTCTATTAAAGTGTATCCCTTTGTTTTTAACATTTTAATTATTATTCCTAGATTATCTTTTAATATTGGGCCTATTAGCATGTGAGTTTTTTCGGTTTTAACTGGAAATTTATTATCATTTTTAATTTCTTGAAAGTTATCATCTTTATAGCTAGGATAAACTTTAACATAACTAGTTGTTGTAAAATTTAGACCATTTTCAGTTTTTTGATTTATATTATTTCCTAAATTTCTGTTAGGGTAATTAATTTTTTTTGATTTTTGTATGTATATATTGAAATTTGTATTTTTTTTATTGTTTGTATCTCTTTTTAAAATTGAATTTTTTTGGATCTTTTTGCTGTTTAAATTTGAATTGTAAGTCTTAGAATTTTTTTTTATTTTTGTTTCTACGTTTGAAAATAATTCCAATTTATTGTTTAATTTTTCATCTTTTGCTGAAAATAATCTTGTTGCAAAAAGAATGAGCAGTATTAATTTGTAAAGTTTTGTTAATTTCATCTTATTGGTTCCTTTAGTTTGATTAAAAATAAAGATTTTTAGGAGTCCTTGGAAATGGTATTGAATCTCTTATATTGGATATTCCTGTTGAGTATTGCACCAATCTTTCAAGTCCAAGTCCAAAACCAGAATGAGGAGTCGAGCCAAATCTTCTTAGATCAAGATACCAGTTTAGATGTTCAATGTTTAGGTTTAATTCTTTTATTCTATTTTCTAATTTTTGAAGGTCATCTTCTCTTTCGCTTCCCCCTATAATCTCTCCAATTCTTGGAACAAGTATATCCATTGCTTTAACGGTTTTGTTGTCTTTATTTGTTTTCATGTAAAATGCTTTGAAATTTTTTGGATAATCAATGACCACTACCGGTTTTTTAAAAATTTCTTCTGTTAGGTATCTTTCATGATCTGTTTGCAAATCTATTCCCCAGTAAGGCCTTATTTCAAAATTTTTTTTTGAGTTTTCAAGAATTTCAATTGCTTTAGTATAGGCAATAACCTCAAAATTTGAATTTATTACATTTTCTAGTTTTTTAATCAAACCTTTTTCAATGTAATTTTCCAAAAAATCCATATCTTGTGAGCATTCGTTTAAAATTGAACTTAAAAGATATTTCAAAAGATCTTCTGCTAGTGTAATATTGTCGTTAAGCTTATAAAAAGCCATTTCTGGTTCTATCATCCAAAATTCTGAAGCGTGTCGTGTAGTGTTAGAATTTTCTGCCCGAAATGTTGGGCCGAATGTATATATTTTAGATAAAGCCATAGCATATGCTTCCCCGTGTAATTGACCAGTGACAGATAGAAAAGCTTCTTTTCCAAAAAAATCATCTTTAAAATCAATATTGCTAAGCGCATTGTTTGGTGTATTAAATTTTAGTGTGGAAACTCTAAACAGTTCTCCAGCACCTTCTCCATCATTTGATGTAATTATTGGTGTATTAATATAAAAAAAACCATTTTTTTGGAAATATTCATGAATTTTGTATGAAATTTTGTTTCTTACCCTAGCAATGGCTCCAAATGTGTTGGTTCGTATTCTTAAATGAGGTATTTCTCTTAAAAATTCAAAAGAATGTCTTTTCTTTTGCAATGGGTAAGTTTCCGGGTTTGTTTCTCCGATTACGTTAAAACTATGTGTTTTTATTTCATAATTTTGCCCTTTTGCGGGACTTTCCACTAATAGGCCCGTCAACGATATGCTTGCTCCTGTTGTTAATTTTTTTAGATCTTTTTCACTAAATTGATTTTCTTCTTCGTTTATTACAGCTTGAATTCCTTTAAGTGTTGAGCCGTCATTAATTTCTATAAATCCAATCTTACCATTACTTCTTTTTGTTCTAATCCAGCCGTTTATTGTAACATTGCTGTTTAAAATTGGCTTTTTTAAAATATCTTTAATGCTTGCAAACATTTTATTTATCATCCTAAATACTTATTAATATTGTTAAATCAATTTTATTATAGCTTGAAACTTTTTTCAAAAAAAACATTTAACAATTTTTATTATTTTAATTCTTGATATTAACTTTGTTAATATTTATACTTTACTTTTTAGGGGTGATTATTATTTTGTAATGAAAAATTTCAAAGAAGTAATAATTGTTTTTGATTCAGGAATAGGGGGACTTTCTTATTTTAAATATATTAAAAGTAAAATAGGGGGATGCCAATATGTTTATGTTGCCGATAATAAAAACTTTCCTTATGGAGAAAAAAGTCCTGAATATCTTTTAGAAGTAGTTTTATTTTTACTTGAAAAACTTAAAAAAATCTATAATATTGGTGCATTAATTTTGGCTTGTAATACAATTTCTGTCAGTGTATACAACAAATTAAATTTTGTTTTTCCAGTAGTCTATACTTTGCCAGAGATAAGTTCAGTCTCAGATCTTGCTTTAAAAAGAGTTCTTTTAATTGCAACAAATACTACCCTTGAAAGCAAATTTGTTAAGGATCAAGTAAATATACACAATGATTTGATTGCAAAATCTGCTGGAGAGCTTGTTAATTTTGTTGAGTATGGAGAGAGGTACAAAAAAGATGCTCTTAGATGTTTGGAAGATTTAAAATTTGAAGTTATAAATACTGGTAGAGAAATTGTTTTTCTTGGATGCACGCATTATTTACATCTTAAGGTAATGATAGAAGATTTTTTAAAAATTCCTGTTTATGAGAATCGTGAATTAGTGGTACAAAATCTTATTAGATCAATGAATTTCTCTGAACGTAAGGGTAATTATTATAAAAATGATGTTGATTTTGTAGATGAGTTTTATTTGACCGAAAATAAAAATTTGACTTTTTATCAAAATTTTTGCAAAAAATATAATCTCCGCTTTAAAGGAATGATAGTTTGAATTATCTTGAATTTGAAGTTATTTGGGGAGTGAATAATATATACTCTATTTTAGAACTTAACAGCAAGTTAATTTATGAAGGAATTTTTAAGGGTAAAGTATTAGAAACAAGGTGCAAGGAGTATAGTCCTTTAGTTCCAGGGGATATAGTCTTAGGGAATATTTATGGTTCTCGCAAAGTGTATATTGATAAGCGATTAAATAGGAAAAATATTCTGTGGCGTTACAACAAAAAAGCAGATCTTAGACAGACAATTGTTTCTAACATTGATAATGTTTTGATTATAAGTTCTGCTAATTTTCCCGAGATGAAAAATTTTTTTATTGACAGAGTTCTTGTTGTTGCAGAAGAGCAAAATATTGTTCCTGTTATTGTGATTAATAAAGTTGACAAAGGAATAAGCCAAAGGGCGCAAGAATTTTCTGAAATTTATGAAAATCTAGGGTACAAGGTTTTAAAAACTTCTGTTAAAACTTATGAGGGGATTAAAGAAGTAAAAGAGGTTTTGAAAAATTCAAGAACTTCTTTTATTGGCCAGTCTGGTGTTGGCAAATCTTCTTTGATAAATTTGATTGATTCAAGAGCTTCTCAATCGGTAAATGAAATTTCACATAAGTATTCTAGGGGAAAGCATACCACCGTTTATTCAATATCATTTCATTCTGAGAGTGGAATAATAGTTGATACTCCAGGAATAAAGGAGTTTGGAATTGAAACATTGCCCTTTGAAAATCTTAAGTATTATTTTAAGGAGTTTGAAAATTTTGCTAGTTTTTGTAAATATAAATCCTGTTTACATGTTAGCGAACCTTGTTGTTCTGTTATAAGTTCTTTGGGCAATGGGATTTCTAAACTTAGATACGAAAGCTATTTAAAGATTTTAGCAGAGCTTAAAAATTATAAAAATTATGCAAGATAAGCAAGATAAATATTTAAAAAATATTGACTTTTATGAAATTTTATCTTTAGTATCTAAATACGTTTCTAATCCAGACACTGTTAATTTACTAAGTAATCAAAAAATATTAAAAACAAGAGAAAGTTTAGAGAAAATGTTCTCCTCTGTAAGTCTGATTAGGACGCTTTTTGAGGGTTTTAAAGGATGTCCAAACTCTTTTATAAATAGTTTAAAATATCCCATTTCATTATTATCAAAAGAAAATTCAAGAGTTTCTATTGAAAATTTGAAAGATATTATAGTGTTTTTAGATGAGGTTTTAAGAATAAATTTATTTTTACATAAAAATAGTGATATCAAGCATCTTAATGTTCAAATTTTATCTGATTTATTGTTTTTAAACCCAGATTTAAAAAATTTGCTTAATGAATTGAAAGAGCATATAGATGTTGATGCTCTTGAATTGAAAAGTGGTGTTGTAAAAGAATATGATTCGATTGAATTTGAAATTAAAAATTTAAATAGGCGAGTTGAGAATCGGATAAAAAGAATAATTAGTTTGAATGCAGAATATTTGACTTCTAATTTTGTTTATTATAAATCGAATAAATATACCCTGGCCCTTAAGTCTAATTTTAAAGGCAAAATTAAGGGCAATATTATTTCTATTTCGTCATCGGGTGAAACATTATATATTGAACCAAATGATATTATAAATGATAGTAACAGGATAAATTATTTAAGTTTAGAAAAAGAAAGAATAATTTTAAAAATTTTACAAAATCTTTCTGCTAAAGTTCATAGCAACATTGTTCTTTTAGATAATCTTTATAATAATTTTTTGTATTATGATTCTTTAAAAGCACGAGCGATTTATGGAATCAAAACTAAAGGGGTATTTCCTGAGATTTCAAATGTATTAAATATTTTTGATGCACATCATCCTTTGTTAAAGAATTCAAAGGCAATAACTTTTACTCCTTCTGAGAATCGTGTTGTAATTATTACTGGTCCTAATGCTGGTGGAAAAACGGTAACTTTAAAGACAATTGGACTACTTAGTGCAATGTTTCAATTTGGGATTCCTATTACTGTTGGTGAGTCTAGCACTTTTAAAATTTTTGATAACATTTTTATTGACATTGGTGATGAGCAGTCAATTTCTAATTCCCTTTCAACTTTTTCAAGCCACATGAGTAATATTTCTTATATTTTAAAATATACTACAAAAAATAGCCTTGTAATATTTGATGAATTTTGTTCAGGGACAGACATTGATCAGGGTCAGGCGCTTGCTATTTCAATTCTTGAATATTTAATCAATATTAATTCTTATGTTTTAATATCAACTCATTATAATGCTCTTAAATATTTTGCATATACTCATAAAGGTGTTGTTAATGCTTCTATGCGGATGGATTTAGAAACGATGCAGCCCAATTATAATTTAATTTTTTCCATTCCTGGTGAAAGTTACGCGTTTAATGTTGCTAATAGGGTTTTGATTGACAGCAGCATAGTAATTCGTGCTAATGAAATTTATTCATCTCAAAAAACAGAAATAAATAAAATTTTAGAAAAATTAATAGAAAAAGAAAAAGATTTACTTTTAATTAAAGAAAGTATGAATAAGAAATTAATCCAAATAGAATTGCGAGAAAAAGAGATAGAAAATTTTTATCAGGATCTTTTATTAAAGGGAAAAAATATTGAGACAGAGCTTTTAAATGAGCAGAATGAATTTTTAAAAAGTTCAAGAAAAGTTTTAGAAAATTTGGTTAGAGAGATAAAAGAGGGCAATATTAATGTTGCAAAGAATAAAGCTTTTATATCAGATTTGGAAAAAAATGTAGACTTCAAGTTAAATAAAGTAAATTCTCTTAACAATAAGAGGAATATGGTTTCAGATTTTAAAATAGGAGACAGGGTTAGGATAGTTAATTCTAATGCAAAAGGAAAAATAGTCGGGATATCAAAAAAGAAGATTACTGTTAATGTAGGTGCTTTTAATGTTAGTGTTTCTAGCTCAGAGATATCTTTGGAAAACTTTAAAGAAAAAAAAGAGGGTGGTAAAAATTTTAACTTTTCAATTGATTATAATAAGGAAAATTTATTAAGTTTTACTATTGATATTAGGGGCATGAGGGCTGTTGATGCTCTAGACTTTTTGAATAAGAAAATAGATAATATTATATTAAATGGTATTAATAAATTTGAAATCATTCATGGAAAAGGGGAGGGCCATCTTATGAAAGAAGTTCACAATTTGCTAAAAGAATTGAAGTTTATTAGAAAATATTATTTTGCTCATCCCGGTGATGGAGGGGCTGGAAAAACTATAGTTGAGATTTAATTTAAATGAATATATCAAAATTTAATGAATTTGAAAATGTATTGTTTCACATTTGCCTTGATGTTGATTTTGTTCTTGAGAATGAATTTGGCAATTCTTATGATATTCATCCCAACAGACCTTTTAGGGGTAAGGCTGCGAATGGTCTTTTAGATGGCCTTTTTAGTGTTACAACAACTTTTACATCAGGTTATGGATCTAATTTTGGAAGAGGTTATTTGATTATTATTGAGATATTAACTTTAAATTTTGTTAGTAGTGAATTTTGGGATAAGATAAATAAAAGAGGTATTGAAATCTTTAGAGAAGGACTTAAAAATAAATTTCCAAGCAAAAATCTTGATATAGTGCTTGACGGCAATGTTTATAAAATTATTGGGTCATTTTTTTAATGGTTGTATTATTTCTAATAATTGAGAGTAAATATATTCTTGAAAGAAGTATTATTGCGTCAACTTGATATCTTTTTTAAGATTTTAAAATTTTTGATATTAAAAAATTTATTGCATGTTTTTTAAAAGGCTTTGCTTGCTAATAAGTGTTAAGTTATTATTTTTATGTTGTATGATAAGGAGTTTTAATGCAATTTGAAGTAAAGGATCTGATAAATAAAATTAAAAAAGATGGGCTTGAAGAAGCTGAGAGAGCATCTAATGATATTATTTTGAAGGCTAAAAGAGAGGCGGAAGAAATAGTTGCTAGAGCAGAAGAAGCTGCTAGAGTGTTAAAGGCAAAATCAGAAAAAGAAGCTAATGATTATAAATGTCATGCCCTTGAAGCTTCTCGTCAGGCTATTAGAGATTTAATTATTGGCGTTGAAAAGAATCTTAAATCTCTTTTTGAAAATGTTTTAAAAGATAATGTATCAGAAGTTTTTAGTGATAATAATTTCTTAGCAGATCTTATAATTAAAATAACGGATTCATGGGCTAAGGGAGAAAAATTAGTTGTTCAATTAAATGAATCTGATTTTTCTAGTTTAGAGCAGATATTAAAATTAAAGCTTAGCAATAAGTTTAAGGAAGGGGTGGAACTTAGGCCTTTCAGGGGCATAAGCAAAGGTTTTAAGATTCAAAAAAAGAATATTGGTTTGCATTATGATTTTTCAGCTGAAACTATTGCAGATATTCTTTTTGATTATCTTAATCCAAGATTTAAGGAAGTTATAAAAGTGGTCTAGGAGACTTTTGTGTTGGATTCATATTATTATGTTTTATCTTCTTTGCCTTATATTGATTTAAAATCTTTGAAAAATTATAGTGTTTCAGACTTCTTGAATAATGTCGAAATTTCTTTAAGTAAAAAGGACTTCGATTTTTTAAAAGATTTGTTAGAATTTAAGGTAGATAGGGGTAAGTCAAGGGTTATTGATCTTTTTCTTGATTTTGAAGATACAATAAGATATACACTTGCGGCTTTACGGGCAGAAAAATTGGGGTTGTCTAGGGATTTTTATTTAGAATCCACTTATTTTTCAAGTTACTATTTAAGTATTTTGAAAAACATCTGCTTGAAAGAAAATTCTTTTGAAATAGAATTAAGTTTTGACCTTCTTAAGTGGCAATTTTTAACTGATCTTGAGGTTGGGCATGAATTTGATTTTGAGAAATTAATAATTTACTTTTTAAAGTTAAGGTTATTTTTAAGGCATAATTTATTTAAAGAAAAATTGGGTATTCAAAATTTTGACAATATTTGTAAAAATTTAATTGATAGCACTAATGAAAAAGTTTAGAAAAGGAATTTAAATGAATACAAAAGGAAAAGTCGTTGGAGTTACTGGAAACTTAGTTACCATTGAGGTGGAAGGTTCAGTTTCTATGAATGAAGTTTTATTTGTAAAGACGGCTGGTAGAAATTTAAAAGCAGAAGTAATTCGTATTAGAGGCAATGAAGTTGATGCACAAATTTTTGAATTGACAAAAGGGATATCTGTTGGAGATCTAGTTGAATTTACAGACAAGCTTTTAACAGTTGAACTTGGACCAGGTCTTTTAACTCAAGTGTATGACGGGCTTCAAAATCCTTTGCCTGAATTGGCTATTCAGTGTGGATTTTTTTTAGAAAGGGGAGTATACTTAAGGCCCTTGAATAAAGATAAAAAGTGGAATTTTAAAAGAACCTCCAAGGTTGGAGACACCGTTATTGCGGGAGATTTTTTAGGTTTTGTGATTGAGGGAACTGTTCACCATCAAATAATGATTCCATTTTATAAAAGAGATTCTTATAAAATTGTGGAGATTGTAAATGATGGTGACTATTCGATTGATGAGCAAATTGCTGTAATTGAAGATGATTCTGGCATGAAGCATGATATTACAATGTCTTTTCATTGGCCTGTTAAAATCCCTATTACTAATTATAAGGAACGACTTATCCCTAGTGAGCCTATGTTGACTCAAACTAGGATTATAGATACATTTTTCCCAGTTGCCAAGGGTGGAACTTTTTGCATTCCAGGGCCTTTTGGAGCTGGAAAAACGGTTCTTCAACAGGTTACAAGTCGAAATGCTGATGTTGATGTGGTGATTATTGCAGCTTGTGGTGAGCGAGCAGGAGAGGTGGTAGAAACTCTTAAGGAATTCCCTGAATTGATAGATCCAAAAACAGGTAAATCTTTAATGGATAGGACTTGTATTATTTGTAATACATCTTCAATGCCAGTTGCAGCCAGAGAAGCTTCTGTTTATACTGCTATTACTATTGGTGAGTATTACAGGCAAATGGGACTTGATATTCTTCTTTTGGCAGATTCAACTTCAAGATGGGCGCAAGCTATGAGAGAAATGTCTGGGCGTCTTGAGGAAATTCCGGGTGAAGAGGCTTTTCCGGCGTATCTTGAATCTATTATTGCTTCTTTTTATGAAAGGGCAGGCATTGTAGTTCTTAATAATGGTGATATTGGATCTGTAACAGTTGGTGGTTCTGTAAGTCCTGCTGGTGGTAATTTTGAAGAGCCAGTTACTCAAGCAACTTTAAAGGTTGTAGGAGCATTTCACGGGCTTACAAGAGAAAGGTCTGATGCTAGGAAATTTCCAGCGATTAGCCCTCTTGAATCTTGGAGTAAATATAAAGGCGTTATTGATTCTGAAAAGACCGAATATGCAAGATCTTTTTTGGCAAAAGGTAACGAAATTAATCAAATGATGAAAGTTGTTGGAGAGGAGGGCATAAGTAATGAGGATTTTTTAATTTATTTAAAATCTGAACTTCTTGATTCATGCTATTTACAACAAAATTCATTTGATTCTGTTGATGCTGCTGTAAATTCTGAGCGTCAAAATTATATGTTTGATATAATTTACAACATTCTTAAAACCAACTTTGAGTTTCCCGATAAGCTTCAAGCAAGAGATTTTATAAATGAATTAAGGCAAAATCTTTTAGATATGAATCTTTCTTCTTTTAAAGATTATAAGTTTAATAAATTGGAGCATGCTTTGAGTGAATTGATAAATTTTAAAAAGGTAATTTAGGGGGTTTGGAGAAATATATATATGAAAAGAGTCTATAGTAAAATAGAGTCTATAGCAGGCAATGTAATAACTGTTACAGCTCAAGGTATTAAGTATGGTGAGCTTGCTATTGTAAAAGCAAAAGATACAAGTTCTCTAGCCGAAGTAATTAAACTTGATCGAGAAAAAGTTTCTCTTCAGGTTTATGGTGGTACAAGAGGTGTTTCCACATCAGACGAAATAAAGTTTTTGGGGCATTCAATGCAGGTTTCATTTTCTGATAATTTGTTAGGCAGAATTTTTGATGGTTCTGGAAATCCTAGAGATGGGGGTCCTACTCTTGATGATAGTTTGATTGAGATTGGGGGGCCTTCTGCAAATCCTACAAAACGTATTGTTCCTAGAAATATGATAAGGACAGGGCTTCCAATGATAGATGTTTTTAACACTCTTGTTGAATCTCAAAAATTACCAATTTTTTCTGTTTCTGGGGAGCCTTATAATGAATTGCTTGTGAGAATTGCACTTCAAGCAGAAGTTGATTTAATAATTCTTGGTGGAATGGGGCTTAAGAATGATGATTATTTGACTTTTAAAGATTCTTTGGAAAAAGGAGGTGCTTTAAGTAGGGCAATTTTTTTTGTTCATACTGCTAATGATTCTGTTGTTGAATCTTTAACTGTTCCTGATATTTCGCTTTCTGTTGCTGAAAAGTTTGCTCTTAAAGGTAAAAAAGTTTTAGTGCTTCTTACGGACATGACGAATTTTGCCGATGCGATGAAAGAAATATCTATTACAATGGAACAAGTGCCTTCTAACAGAGGTTATCCTGGAGATTTATATTCTCAGCTTGCATATCGTTATGAGAAAGCTATTGATTTTGAAGGTGCAGGATCGATTACAATACTTGCGGTTACAACAATGCCGGGTGACGATGTTACTCATCCTGTTCCTGATAATACTGGGTATATTACAGAAGGTCAGTATTATTTAAAAGGTGGCAGAATAGAACCTTTTGGGTCGCTTTCAAGACTTAAGCAAATGGTAAATAGTAGAACTAGAGACGATCATAGAACTATAATGGATTCAATGATCAAGCTTTATGCGTCTTCAAAAGAGTCTGTAGAAAAAAAGGCTATGGGATTTAATATGACTAAGTGGGATGAAAAATTGCTTAAGTATAGCAATATGTTTGAAAACAAGATGATGGATTTATCTGTTAATATTCCTCTAGAAGAGGCTTTAGATTTGGGTTGGGATATTCTTGCTAGTTGTTTTAGCCCAAAAGAAACGGGAATAAAAACAGACCTTATTGAAAAATATTGGCCTAAAAAAGAGACTTATTGATTATGTCTAAAATTAAATTGACAAAAAATGATCTTAAAAAGCAAAAAGACGAACTTAAAATGTTTAAAAGATATTTACCTACTTTGCAGCTTAAGAAGCAACAACTTTATATGGAAATTGTTAAAATTGAGAATGCTTACAGAATTAAAAATCTTGAGCAACAAAAACTTAAAGAGAGTATTTCTAATTGGATTGCTCTTTTTAGCGAAAAATTTCCTTTTGAGAGTTGGATTCAAGTAAAAACAGTAGTCAAAAAGTCTTTAAATATTGCAGGGGTTGCAATTCCTATATTCGATTCTATTGAATATGAAGACATAAGGCATGATTTACTTTTTTCTCCTTATTGGGTAGATAAGGGGATTGAAGTTCTTAAAATTGTGATTCAAATTGATGTAGAACTTAAAATTTTAAAAAAACAGATTGATTTGCTTTTAAAAGAGTTTCGAATAACATCTCAGAGAGTTAATTTATTTGAGAAAGTTATGATACCAACAGCTAAGACTAATATAAAAAAAATTAATATATATCTTGGAGATCAGCAAACTGCAGCTGTTGTAAGAGGTAAAATTGCTAAATCTAGTTTGATTAAAAAAAATAGGAATAGCTTATGATTGTAAAAATGAAAAAAGTTTTACTTTTGACTTTATCAAAATATAAAAAAGAATCATTAGAGATTTTAAGAGATTTTGGAGCAGTTCACATTAATTCTTGCAATAAAAATTCAGATTCTTTAAAAAAAAGCATTGATAATAGGCGAATTTTAATACAAGCTTTTTCCCTGCTTAGAGAAGATGGAGGTGTTAAAGCTTTAAAATCTTCTAATGGAAATTTTTTAGATATTGCAAAAAGCATAGTCAATTTAGGCAATGAAATTAAAGAATTTCAAGATATTAAACGATCTTTATTGCATGAAAGGAATTTGATTTCTGTTTGGGGAAATTTTTCTTTAGAGCATGTTGACAAATTGAAAGAGTCTAACATTTATATTCAATTTTTTAAAATCCAAAAAAGTGAATATAAAAATTTATTAAGAGATTCTAGTGTTAATGTATTTTTGATTAAAAATGTAAAAAACACTTCTTATTTTGTGAGTGTTGGTGAGTTTGAGCAAAAAATTGAAATTGCTGATGAGTTTAAGTTTAATTTTGATCTTGATTATATTAATAATAAATTAAAGGTTGTTGATGAGATTTTAGATCAAAAATTGACTCAAATTTCTCTTTTTAATAAATATATTGATATTTTAAGAGATGAGATAAAAAATTACGATCAAATAGTAGAGTTTGAGCAAGTTTTAGCTGATATGCAAACTGATTTTGATGATTTTTCGTATATTACAGGATTTGTTCCAGCAGAAAGTCAAGAATCTCTTAAAAGCGCAGTTTTAAAAGCAGGTTTTGCAGCTCAATTTGCAGATCCCGAAGAAAATGATATTATTCCAACTTATATAAAAAGAAAAGGAATTGCCAATTTATCTGCACCTATTTTTAATATTTTAGAGACAATTCCCGGGTATAAAGAAAGGGATATAAGTTTTATCTTTATGTTATTTTTCTTTGTGTTTTTTGGTATGATAATAGGTGATGCGGCTTATGGAGTGATATTTTTTTTGATAGGAATTTTACTTAGTTTAAGTTTTCTTATTAAAGGCAAGCCCCTAACATCAGTTCATGGGTTAATATTTTATCTAAGCGTATCATCGATACTTTATGGTGCTATGACTGGGACTTGGTTTGGTAGCCCTTTAATTCTTGAAATGTTTCCTATTTTAAATTCATTTAAAGTTAGTTATTTGACAGAGAAAAATAGTGTGCAAAATATTATCTTTATCTGTTTTTCAATAGGAGTTTTGCAAATTTCATTAGCGCATGCTTGGAATTTTTTAAGACAAGTAAAAGAAAAGCCTTATATTCATTCAATTGCACAGATTGGTTGGCTTATGTGTATATTTGGACTTTATTATCTTGTTTTGAATTTAATACTAAGTCAATCTCGATTTCCCATGTATAATGCTGTTTATAATGTAATATATTTTGGTGTTGCACTTGTATTTGTTTTTAGCAAACAAGATGGTTCAAATTTTTTCAAGTGTATATTGAAAAGTTTTGGGGGTATTATAGAGCAATTTTTAACCACTGTTTCGGGGTTCGCAGATATAATATCTTATATTAGGCTTTTTGCAGTTGGACTTGCAGGACTTTCAATCTCAGCAAGTTTTAATACCATGTCAATACCTTTGTTAAAATCTTCTAATATTGGTCTTGTAGTAGCTGGAATTATTGTTATACTTTTTGGGCATGTTTTAAATATAATGTTATCTTTACTTTCAGTAATTGTTCATGGAGTAAGGCTTAATATGCTTGAATTTTCAAACCATTTAGGGCAAGAATGGAGCGGATATGCTTATAAGCCTTTTAGAAAAATTAAAAAATAAATAAAAAGGAGTACTTATGGATATAGGTTTAATAGGGGTTAATTCAGCTTTAACAATCTCAGCAATAGGTTCTGCGTTGGGTATGGGAGCAGCAGGTAGTGCTGCTATTGGAGCATGGAAGAGATGCTATATGCAAGGAAAGCCAGCACCATTTTTATTGATTGTTTTTGTTTCAGCACCATTGACCCAAATAATATATGGATATATTTTGATGAACACATTATATGAGGTAATGATGCAGACAAATCCATGGTTGTTACTTGGAGCTGGTCTTGGTGGTGGGTTTGCTATTGCTGTTTCTGGATTTGCTCAAGGTAAAGCAGCAGCAGGCGCTTGTGATGCATTTTCTGAGACCGGGAAAGGATTTGCTACATATCTATTAGTTTTAGGATTAATAGAATCCGTTGCTCTTTTTGTAATGGTATTCTTAATGATATTTAAGTTTGTTTAATTTTGATTTATTATTTCTTTTAATATTAAATTTTCTCGTAATTTATGAGTTAATTTAATAGTATTTATTATTATGAGAAATGTGTTTTTATTTTTTTTTGCTTTGCCTTTTTCTATTTATTTGAATTCTTCAAGTAATAAAAATTTTCCGTATTGGATTTTACTTGAAAAGGGCAGGCAATTTCTTTATTCTAAATCTGAATTTAGTAAATCTAATCTTACACAGGCTATTAATTATTTGCAGGAAGCTTTGCTTAGAAAAGGCGTTTATCCTGAAGCTAGTTATTATTTGTCAGTAGCTTATGGTATGTCTGGCAATGCTATTCTTGAAAAATTAAACCTTTACAAGTCTTTTGAAGATAAAGATTATTTATTAGATGAATCTTTTGAAAAAAAAATACTTTTTTCTTTAGCTAAAATGGCTGAACTTGAGAATAATTATGTTGATACGATTGATTATTTGAATGACATATTAAACAAGTTTTCAACTAAAAAAGATTATTATAGTTATCATGATTATTCTCAAGGCGAAAATAGTATGCCAAACAGTGAATTTAATGTTTCATTTTATTTAACCTCTTATTTAAAACAAGTAAGGGGAGCTTTTGGCATTGATTTTACTTTTAATCTTTACAGATTTAAAAATTACAATGTTATTGATACTCATCAATTATTGTCAAAAGTTTATTTGCGCTTAAAAGCTTATGAACTTTCAATTACTCATGGACTAATAGCCGCAGTAGGAATTTTAACAAGAATGTATGATTATGTTTGTTATTATGAACCTGTGTATCAGTTTAAAAATCTAAGATCTTTTGTTCAAAAAATTAATAAGTATAAGGCAATAAAAAATGCTTTTGAATCTACAGATTTTTGGGAAATAGTTTATAATGTTGCTACTGCTACTTATGCATATTCTAATGGCAATTATAAATCTAGAGCAATAGATACTTGGAAATTAATAGTAGATCTTGCACCAGGATTTTCTCCTTATATTGCTAAATCAAGAAGTCAAATTAAAAATTCTGCATATTTAAAAAAAATAATTTTTAAATCTTGACTTGTAGTTCAAGGGGGGAAGTAGTATTAGTATTCGTAAGAAAAACTTTTGTATTATTGCACACATTGATCATGGTAAATCTACATTAGCTGATCGATTTATCCAAAAGGCTAAAATAATATCTGATCGTGATTTTAAAAGTCAAATGCTTGACAGTATGGATATTGAGCGAGAAAGAGGAATTACAATAAAAAGTCAGGCAGTAACAATTACTTATAAAAGTAATGATGGTGATTTTTATGAGTTAAATTTTGTAGATACTCCAGGCCATGTTGATTTTTCTTATGAAGTATCAAGGGCAATTTCATCTTGTGAGGGTGCTCTTTTATTAATTGATGCAAGTCAGGGAATACAAGCCCAAACAGTTTCTAATTTTTATATGGCTTTTGAGCACGATTTAGAAATTATTCCTGTTATTAATAAGATAGACCTTCCAAATGCTAATGTTGATTTTGTAAAAAAGCAAATAAAAAATGATTTAGGATTAAATGAAGAAATTGCTATTTTGATTTCTGCTAAGAATGGAATAGGAATTGATGATTTGCTTGAAGCTATTTGTAAGTATGTGCCATCTCCTAAAGGAAATATTAAGGACCCATTAAGAGCATTAATTTTTGATTCACATTATGATTCTTATAGAGGAGTTGTTGTTCATTTTAGGATTTTCGAAGGACAAATCAAAACAGGCGATAAGATTAGGTTAATGCATACTAATAGCGAGCATTTAATCGAGGAGATTGGAATTTTTAAAATATCACTTGAAAGAAAAGATAGTCTAGAAGCAGGAGATGTTGGGTATTTTATTGCAGGAATAAAAAATATATCAGATGTGAAGATTGGAGATACAGTAACTCTTTGTGATTGTCCTGCATTATCTCCTCTTGAGGGATTTAAAGAAGTTAAACCTGTAGTTTTCTCTTCGGTGTATCCTGTTGATACTAATCAATATGATGATCTTTTAAAGGCAATGGATAGATTAAAGCTTAATGATGCGTCGTTAACATTTGAAAAAGATTCATCATCTGCTCTTGGACATGGTTTTAAATGCGGATTTCTTGGGCTTTTGCATTTAGAAGTTATTCAAGAACGCATTGAGCGTGAATTTAATTTAAATGTGATATTAACTTCTCCTTCTGTTAGATACAAAATAATTCCTAAAAAGGGAGAGTCTTATTTTATTGAAACTCCTGAGCAATTTCCTGGAAATGAAGCTATTGAAAGTGTTCTTGAACCTTATATTAAGGCTAATATTATTGTTCCTACTGAATTTTTAGGAAATATTATGAGTGTGTGTTTGTTAAAAAGAGGAGTTCAGACAAACTTGATTTATCTTGATACTAAGCGTGTTGAACTTATTTATAAAATGCCTCTTTCTGAAATCCTTTTTGATTTTTATGATAAGATTAAATCTGTGAGCCGTGGATATGCTTCTTTTGATTATGAGCTTTTAGACTATGAATATACAGATTTAGTAAGATTAGATATATTAGTCAATGGAGATAGAGTTGATGCACTCTCTCAGTTGGTTTTTAAAGATAGTGCCAGAACTAAGGCTATTGGGATTTGTAAAAAGTTGAAAGATGAAATAGCAAGGCAACAGTTTAGAATAGCTATTCAAGGTGCTATTGGCTCTAATGTTATTGCTCGAGAGACAATCTCTCCTGTTAGAAAAGATGTTACTGCTAAGTGTTATGGTGGTGATATTACTCGCAAGAGGAAACTTTTAGAAAAGCAAAAAGAAGGCAAAAAGCGAATGAAGATGGTAGGAAATGTTGAAATTCCACAAAGAGCCTTTCTTGCAGTTTTAAAAGCCAATGATAATTAAATTTGTTTTTAATTTTTAAAGGCATGTGATTGGCAAAGTCTTTGGAAATGCGATAGAATATTTTTATCATTACTTATTTAAAATTAGTTTACATAGTTTTAATTTATGTGTATATGGAGTAATTTATGCTTAAGTCTAATAAAGTTGTTCTTATTGGAGCTGGTGGAGTGGGTTCAAGCTTTGCTTATGCTTTGACAATAGACAATTCGCTTGTACATGAACTTGTGATTATTGATGTTAATGAAAATAAAGCAAAAGGTGAGGTCATGGACCTTAATCATGGCCAAATGTTTTTAAAGAAGAATATTAATGTATTGTTTGGGACTTACAAAGATTGTGCTAATGCAGATATTGTTGTAATTACAGCAGGACTTAATCAAAAACCTGGTGAAACAAGACTTGATTTAGTTGATAAAAATTCTAAAATCTTTAAAGATATTGTAACTAATGTTGTATCTAGTGGTTTTGATGGTATTTTTGTAGTTGCAAGTAATCCTGTAGACATTATGACTTATGTTACAATGAAATATTCCAAATTTCCTATTCATAGGATTATTGGGACTGGTACTATTCTTGATACTTCAAGACTTAGATATTTTTTAAGTGATCGTTTTAATGTAAACACACAAAATATACATTCATATATTATGGGTGAGCATGGTGACAGTTCTTTTGCTACTTGGGATGAAACAAAAATAGCAATGAAGCCTTTATCAGAATATCTTGCTGAAGGCAAAATAACTGAGCCTGAGCTTGATGAAATTCATAAGAAGGTTGTAAATGCTGCTTATGAGGTGATTAAGCTTAAGGGGGCAACCTATTATGCTATTGGACTTGGTATTAAGAATATTGTAAATGCAATAATTGGAGATCAGAATATTATTTTGCCAATATCTTCTTATATTAATGGTCAGTATGGGGGATTAGTTAAAGATATTTATATTGGAGCGCCTGCCATAGTTTGCAAAGAAGGGGTCAAAGAAGTTTTAAACTTTAAGATAAGCCCTAAAGAGCTTGAGAGGTTTAACAGTTCTGCTAATCAGCTTAAAAGCTATATTGATAAAATAGAATTTTAGTTCAAAGACCCCTAAAATATTTGGGGTTTTTATTTTTCAAGCATATTTTCTCCGTTTTTTCTATGTTCAATTGCTTCAAGCAAGGCTTCTTTTGAAATGTTTTTTTCTTCCTTTAAATCGGAGATTGTTCTTGCAATTTTTAGTATTGAATGTGTTGCTCTTGAAGATATATTGAGCTTGTTTAGGATGTAAATTAAGTCATTTTTTAAGATTGCACTTAATTCGCAAAATTTTTCAATGTGATCGGAATTAAGATCGGAATTTTTATTTATGTTTGCAAAATTTTCGTATCTTATATTTTGAATGTTTCTCGCTTTTAATATTCTTTGTTTTATTTCGCTTGAACTTTCGCTTGTTTCGTTGAGTAATTTTTCATTATTAATTGCTCTTGTTGGAACTCTAATATCAATTCTATCAAGCATTGCAGCTCCAAGTTTTTTCCAATAATTTGAAATTTCTTGTTGTGAGCAAAAACAGTCTGTAAATTTTTTGCCAAGATTTCCACAAGGACAAAGATTCATTGCAAGCATTAGTTGGAAATTGGCAGGGTATTTGAATAATTTAGAACTTGCCCTTGAGATTGAAATTAATTTGTCTTCAATAGGTTCGCGCAAAGATTGTAAAATAGATTTTTTAAATTCTAAAGCTTCATCTAGAAATAATATACCATTGTGGGCAAGAGACACTTCTCCAGGTAAAGGATTAGGACCCCCTCCGATTATTCCCTCTTTACTAGCAGTATGGTGAGGATTTCTAAAAGGTCTTTGTTTTATTATCTTTCTGTCTATTAATTTTCCCGATATTGACCATATTCTATTTGTTTCTATAAGCTCTTTGTTTGTAAGTGGAGGAAGAATAGATTGGGCGCATTTAATACTAAGTGTTTTCCCGCTTCCAGGTGGACCAAATAACATGATGTTATGTCCACCGGCAATTGCTATTTCAATTGCTCTTTTTGCTCTTTGTTGTCCTTTTATATTTTTAAAGTCATAATCTATAATATAATCTTCTTCAATTGATGATTGGGCTTTTGCATTTGTTCTTGGGGGAAGTGTATTTTCGTTTAATTGTTCTATGATTTTTATAGTTTCTTTTAAATCTTTAACACCCCAAATATTCAAGCCATCTATTAGAGTGGCTTCTTCTAAATTTTCGAAAGGAACTATTGCAAATTTTATTTCCTTCTCTTTGGCAAGAGCAATTGCTGGTAAAACTGCTTTTATTGATCTTATTTTGCCATCTAATTGTAATTCTCCCAATATTAAGATTTCTAAATTTTTATTATCTTTGCTTTCTTGGATTTTAATAATGCTAATAGCAATAGAGAGGTCAAAAGCTGTTCCAAGCTTTTTAATTCCAGCTGGTGCAAGATTTATTAATATTCTATCTTTAGGGAAATTAAAATTTGAATTCTTGATAGCTGATTTTACTCTTTCTCTTGATTCTTTAATTTCATTCCCAGCAAGTCCTACAATATCAATTCCAGAAATTCCTTTTTTTATGTCTATTTCAATCTCAATTAGTTCTCCTTCATATCCGATTGATGAGTGTGAATAGATTTTCATCTAATAGCTCTCCTTAAGGGCTTGTAGTTTTCCAAACTATCTTTTAATGATTTGTATGGCAGCAAAAAACAGTCTTTTCTATTTGTATTTGTAAATATGTTAAAAATTCTTAAACTTGCATCAATTTCTTCTAGATTTGCAAAATCATTGTTTATTACTTTTTGCACGAAATTTAGTATTTCGGGTTTTGATTTGTTATTACACAATTTATTTAAAGCGTTGGCGCTTGCAAGTAAAATCATGCATCCAGATGCATGATGTTTTAAATTAAATTGTCCAGTATTTGTTTCTATTATTTGGAATAAGATTTGATCTCCACATTTAGATTGATGCTTGAAATTCTGGTTTGTTTCTACTTTTATTATGTAATTATTTACTTTACTAAGCCTTATTAATTCTTTTTTAGTTTTTTCAGTGAGCATAATTTAATTTTATTTTCTTTGATTTATTAAATCAATAATAAAAGATAATATAAAGATTTTTAAATAAAAAACTTTAAAAATATAGTATACAGTGGAAATTATTTTAATTTTTTTAAAAATTAAAATAATGCTTATTAATTCCAAAATCAAAGTTAATCAAAAATAAGATTTTTGATTAACTTTGTTAATATCTTTATTTTATAAATTTTTATGAAAGCTCTTTTATTACCTTTTTTAATCCCAATATGAAATTATCAATTTCTTCTTGAGTATTATAAAAATAGAAGCTAATTCTTAAAAGATGGTTTTTATTTAAATTTTCTGGGAAAAATGCTACATAGGAACAAGTTTTTCCGGCTCTGGTTGCTATTCCCATTGTATCTAGATAGGTTTCAATATCGTGTGAGTGAATATTTTTTACTGTAAATGATATTATTGAATTTCTTTTAAGATTTGTGTTTAGTATAAATTCAACTTCATCAAGCTCTTGTAATTTTTTTACCCCATATTCGATTAACTGTTGATCATGCTCTAAAATAAAATTCATGGAAATATTATTGAGATATTTTATTGCTTCTTCAAGTCCAATAATTCCTGCAATATTTGGGGTTCCCGATTCAAATTTATTAGGACAATCAGATGATTTGAATTTAATTTTTTCATTTTCTATAAATATTTCTTCTACAGTATTTCCTCCTAATTTTGAGCTATGAAGTTTTTCGGCCATATTATTTGAAATGTATAAAATTCCTATTCCTGTTGGAGCAAGCATTTTATGTCCAGAAAATACCAAAAAATCACAGCCAATTTTTTTAATATCTATTTTTATATGAGGTGCCATTTGTGCAGCATCTACAAAAAGACATATATTGTATTTTTTTGCGATTTTTCCAATAGATTCCAAATCATTAATTGTTCCTAAGGTATTATTTATTCCTGAAATACTAATTAGCTTTGTTTTTTCTGTAATAAGTTTTTCGATTTCTTCAGGGGTAATAATTCCCATTTCATTGAACTTAGCTAATTTAATTGTTAAATTAGCTAAATTTGCAAGATTTACCCAAGGAAGCAAATTGCTGTTATGTTCAAGAGTTGTAAGAATAATTTCATCTTTTTTTTTAAAGTATTTTGAGTAAAAAAATGAGCTTGCAATAGTATTAATTCCATCAGTAGTTCCAGAGGTGAATATTATATTTTTTGTAGATTCTGCATTAATGAAATTTTTTACAAGTTCTCTTGTTTTTTCTATTTTTATGCTAGATTGAATTGCAAATTTATGCCCGCTTCTATGTACATTTGCGTTGTAATTTTCATAATATTCAACGTTAGAATAAATTACGTTTTTAGGCTTTTGAGAGGTTGCTGCATTGTCAAAATAAATTATATGCTTATTGTCAAACTTTTTATTTAAAATAGGAAAATCTTTTCTTAAAAATTTAACCTTTTCTACATTGCTTTTTATTTGTTTGAAATCCATAATTCTTATAAGTTCCTTTGTGTTAATTTTTAGTTTTTAATTATTATATCATTATTTTTTCTTTCACTAAAAAAGTTTAAAATGATTATTAATTAATAATCATTTTTTTAAATTATAATTTTTTTTTGTATAAATTTTGTTTATTGGTTATGTTTTTTGATTATGATATACTCGTTTATATGAAAGAAGTAATTTATAGGTTTGAAAAAGCTGAAGATTATAAATTAGTTCCTGTTAATAATATTTATGGGAATGTAACTAATACAGGAGAGATTTTTTGTGATCTTGTTTTTGAGTCCACAGAGATTTCTGAGGAGATTGCTTATACAAAAACCAAAGAAGGTATTTTAGAAGAGGCTTCAAAAGAACTTAAAAGTGGAGAAGAGGGAAAAATAGTATTAATCAACTCTTTTATAGGAATTTCTATTACAAAGACTACTGCTAGAAATATTGCTTATTGGCTTTTAAAAAAAGTTGATGAATTAGAAGATAATGAATAGTAAAACATCTGAAGATAGAATTAAGATTTATTTGTTAAAACTTAGGAAGCATAAAAACAAAATTTTAAGCAAAAAGAGTATTAAAAATATTATTGAAGTATCAGATATTTCTGATAATGATATTGAAAATATAGGGCTCCATTTTAGAAGATCTTATGCAAGAGTCAAAAAATTTGTTGATATAGGCAAGATAGATGTTGCTTTTAGAGAGCTTGAATCTATCTATTTTTATTCTCTTCACGACAAATCAATGTTTAGTTTATTTTTTTTTCTTTTTAAAGAAATTGCTGATAAGGTAAATACTAAAGAATCTAAAAAAAAAATGATTCATGTAACTTTACAAGCAAGAGAATTTGGAATAAGAGATGATTTAGATTTAATCGACTATTATGAATTTAAGAAATCTAAGAACAGAATGTTAATATTAATTATAAGTTCTATTTTAATATTTTGTATTTCTTTGATTACTTACAGATCTTTTCAGAGTTTCATGGGTGTGAATGGAAATGGTAAAATAGCTTTAAAAGAAAAATTTGCACCTTCTTTCGCGTCGCAAGGTCTTCCTCCTATTACTATGGCTACGGATTTAGTAGTTGAAGCTGTTAATCTTATTTCAAGTCCCAAAGAGTTCTATTACATAGAAATAGAGGATGCTAAAGTTTTGGTGTTTGAAGATGCACATTTGTATCAGCTTAAGGCAGGGGTTGTCTCAACAACGTATCCTGTTAAAAAGATTTCCTATAGAGTTACAGTTTACGATGATCTTGGTAAATCTGTATTTAATCAGGTTTTTAGCAAAGAAAGTGATTTTTCTGCAAAATGGGGCAAAGATGTTTATGTTCCAATTGATGTTATATCAAGTATACCAAGAGCTATCGATTTTAATCCTAAAAAAATAGTATTAAATATTATTGATATTGATTTTTTTGAAAATGTTGATGATAGAATTGGTGTAAATCTTGACTCAGATTCTTTTATATTAAAATTTAAATATATTGGAAATTATTTTCAAAAGTCTTTTGGGATTTGTAAGGCAAATACCGTGATAGAAGTTTTCAATTCTTCAAAAGATGTTATTAAAAATTTGGAGATTGAAATTGGTTATATTGATAAGGAGGGCAGTATCATTAGGTCTTTGCGACGCAAATTAATTTCTTCTGCTAATTCTTTTTTAAAATCTAAATCCAAGCAGAGTTTTACAATTAGTACGATTTTCCCAAATGAGATTTATCCTACAATTGAAAAGGATTTTTCTTCTATTAAAATTTATAATGTGACTATTAAATAGAGCTTTAAACTATCTTAAGATTTCTTTTTCTTTTAGATTTGAGACAATGTTAAGTGGAATTAGTGTAGTTAAAATGTTTATTAACATATACAAGCCAAGAATTGTTAAGCTAAAGCTTAGACTTAAATGTATTTGAAATTCAGATACGTAATATTCTGAGTTTAATATTTCAGAATTTTCTTCTCCCAATATTTTTAAAAAAAAATTTAAAACATTTTCAACAAAGTTTATTAAATAAGATATTTTAAGTGTTAAATAATTTCCAATTATTATTCCAATTCCACAAAAGGCAGTGCTTAATGTGAGCGATATCAAAAGAAATATTATTTTTATGTTTAAATTATTCATTCCAATTGATTTTAGTATTGCAATTTTCTTTTTATTTTCAAAAATAAGCATTGAAAGTGATGAAGATATATTGATGCTTGCAAATATTATAATCAAAGCCATAATGAACATTAAAAGTTTTTTACTTATGTCTAGATTATTGTATTTATTTGAATAAAGTTCATAGAATGTTTTTATTTGGAATTCTTGAAATTCGGTTTCTAAATTTTGTTTTAAGATTTCATTGTTTTTTATGGAATTGGAATTTGTTTTAAGTCCAAGTATGCTTTTTGAAAATTTTTTTGACATTAAATTTTCGTTTTCAAAAGAAATCAACACCAAATTATTATCGATATCTTTTAATCCGGTTTCAATTATTCCTGATATATTAAACTTTTTTATTCTGGGCATTATTTTGTTGTTTTTTGTATTTGGAATCAAAATATCAATTTTTTCATTAAGATTTAATTTAAGTTTATTTTTTATTTGATTTGAAATGAGTATAGAATCCTTTTTTAAATTTTTAGTACCTTTTATTAATTTTATTGATTTGTTTTCCAATATGAATTTATTTTCTATTGCTCTTATTAATACACCTTGTTTTTTATTATTTCCAATAATTCCATAAGTTCTTTTCTCGAAAAAATAATTTAGATCCTTGTAATTATATTTTTTTTTAAGAAAGCTTAATCTGTCTTTTAGATAATGAGTTTTATTTGTATCGTTGTATTCTATTTGCATTGAAAATCCTTCACTTTCAATATATTTATTAATAGTAGAAGTCATGATGTTGCTAGACATATAGTAGACAATAATTAATGGGATCATTACTAAACTTAATGATATTCCAGAACCTATTAAAGCTATTTTATTTGTTGAATTTTTAAAAATTAAATACGCAATTTTTGTAATTTCTGGTAGCTTTAGTATCATAATTTTTTTAATGTCCTATCTTTGAATTCGTATTTTGAATCTGCTTTGTTTGCAAATTGTGGGTTGTGACTAACTAGTATTAAGGTTTTTTTAAAATTTCTTGCTGTATTGATAAGTAGATTTTCTACGGTTTTAGCTGTGCTTAAGTCTAAATTTCCCGTAGGTTCATCACACAATATTATATTAGGTTCATTGATTAACGCTCTAGCAATAGCAACCCTTTGTGATTCGCCTCCTGATAGCTCTGAAGGGTAATGATTTGCTCTGTTTTCTATTTTTAATATTTTCATTAGATCGAAAGCTTTTTTATTTATTGTTTCTTTTCTTTTTTGGCCTGAAATAATTTGAGGTAAAATTATATTTTCAATTACACTAAATTCATTTATTAAATTATAATTTTGGAATATTAAACCTATTTGTCTGTTTTTGTACAAACTTAATGTTTTTTCATTTGCATTTTTCAAAAATATTCCACACGATATTATCTCTCCAGAATCTATTTTGTCAATTCCTGAGATCATGTTAAAAAGAGTTGATTTTCCACAACCACTTTTTCCTTGAATTGAAATAAATTCACCTTTTTCTACAGTTAAGTTTAAATTTTCTATTACTTGAATTTTTGTTTTATTTTTTTTATATGCTTTGCAAAGATTTTTTATGATTAAGATATTGTCCATTTTACTACCCATTAATAGTTTCAATGTTTTTTTGATTTCCAATTTTTTTTGTTGCTTTCATGCTTGAATACATTGTAGAAAAGCATGCAAAGCAAAAAGTAAATGCCAAATCGCTTAAAAATAATTTAGGAGTAATTATATTTTTTACTATTTGTATTTTAATGCCATCTATTTTTAAAGCCAATATTTGATTTAAAAAATTTATTAAAATATTTACCAGATTATCAATTATTTTTAAAATTTCATTTATATTTAGGGAAATGGAAATTCCCAGTGCCAAGCCAAGAAGTCCCCCCGCAGTGCAAATTATTATTGAGTGAATAAAAAAAATTTGCTTTATTTTTTTTATTCTAAGCCCCATAGCTAATAATATTAAAATAGCTTTATTTTTGTTTATTATTATTCTTTTTTGAAGATAATATGCATTAACGGCAATAACAATAAAAATGCTTGCTAAAATAATTAACATTGTATTTCGTTCTATTTTCAATATTTTATAGAATTCTTTATTGTATTCATTCCAAGTTTTTGCTTTAATGTTTGGATTAACAGCTTTGATCTTTTCAATTAATTTGTTACTTGGATTTAAATTTTTTGTTTTTACTTGGTAATTAATGTTAGAATTATGTAAAATTTTATTTTTAATGAAATAGTCTATATTCATAAAAATTAAAGTTTCATTTATTTTTGCATAATTACTTTTGAAAATCGATTTTATTTTAAAGCTTTTTATATTATTTCCTAGTGATATAAGTGTTTTTATTTCATCGGTTATTATTAATTCTAGTAGGTCATTTTCAAATAAGTTGAAATTGTGGGAAAGTACATTTCCAATAATGATTTCATTATCTTTAAGATCCAATTCATCTTTTTCAAGTCCTGTAAATGAAATAAAATTTTGGTCGTTTTTTAGATCTTTAATATCGATTGCAATAATATTTAAAATAGTTGGATAATAATAATTTTGAATTCCAATGCCTTGTGTTTCGTATATTTTATTTATATGTTTTATTCCTTCAATCTTTTTAATTTCTTTGATTTCTTCTTGAGTTAGTTCATTTTCTATTTTTAAGTTTCCACTTTCTACATTTGTAATGCTAAGAAAAAAATCGTTTTGAAAACCATTCATAATTGATATTGTTAGGATAATTATTATTTCACCTAAGGTAATACTTAATATTATGACAATTGTAAGAGCTAGGCTATTTTTTTCTTCTAGTATTAATCTTTTAAGTAAAAAATTTCTTATACCCATTTAATTAGTACCCATTGGTTTTTCTTCGGTGGCTTTGCCGTTCTTGTGTTTTATCTTAAGAGCAGGTTTTTTATTGTAGTATATTTCTTCTTCATATTCATTATCATTGTGGTATTCGGTTTTTAGATAGATTATATCGTTCTCATAAATTTTTTTGCTTTTTAATTGATTGTCTTTGTTATATTCGTATTCAATTTTAGTATTAGTGTATTGGTCTTTATCCTTTTCTTTAGTGTTTTTAAAAATTATCATATCAGATTCGTTGTATTGAAAATCATTTATTTTTATAAGTTCATTATTTTTATATGTTTCTTCTTTAATCAGATTGTTTGCCTTGTAGGTAGATATGATTTTTGTATTTCCCTCTTCAAAGGTATTTACTATTTCCCCTTCATCTAGATATTGGTTTTTTTCTTTGGATTTTATTTTGTTATTAACAATTATTGTACTGTCTGAATTTCTTTTTTTGTCATCATATTTTATCACTTTTGTTGTTGCTTTTTTGATGTCAAAATATGTAGATTTTATGTCGCCATTAATTCCATAGTTCCAAATTTGAAAATTTGATCCTGTTATTTTTAGTAATTTACCATTTTCATCTTTAGAATAATATATTAATTTTGGGCTTTGGTGTATTGTTTTTATATTTTTAGATATTAAGTTTCCGTTTTCATAAAAGTAATTTACTGTTTCAAGAATTTTTCCTTTGTTGTCATATTCAATTTCTTGTACTTTATTATTTAAATTGTCGTAAACCTCTTCTTGTTTTTTTGTATCTTTTGTATCATAAAATGTAATTTTTTTTGTGTTTTCTGTGATTTGAATTGTTTTGTATTTTATTAAGTTATTTTCTTTGTATAAGTAGAGCTTTTCAGCGTTATCAATAAAGTAATACTCAATGTAAAATCCTGTTTTTGGTTTTTCGGTTAATTTTTGGTATTTATTGAAAAATGCATCAGATGCAAAATAGCTTTTTGTATAAATAATTTGTGGTATAAATATAAGAAGTATTAATTGGGTTTTTTTCATAGCAATTTATTAAGATATTCATTGATATCAAATTCTTTAATATCTTCTAGTTTTTCTCCAAATGTAGCAAAGTATATGGGCTTTTTAAGAATTTTGGAAATATTTATTATTGTGCCTGCTCTTGAAGATGAATCAAGTTTTGTGATTATTGTTCCGTCTATTTCTATTGCTTTATTAAAAATTTCTGCTTGGCTATTTGCATTTTTCCCGATAGTAGAATCTATTACAAGTAATTTTTGGTAATTGATGTCGGTGGTTTTTATTTGTTTTAATATTACATTGTTTATTTTTTGAAGCTCTTTTATTAAATTTTCTTTATTTTGCAATCTTCCGGCTGTGTCAATAATTAATGCATCGTAATTTTTAAGCTTAGCACTTGATATGCTGTCAAATATTACAGCTGATGGATCGCTTCCTTGGTTTTGAGATATTATTCTGATCCCAATTTGTTCTCCATAAATTTTCATTTGTTCAATTGCAGCTGCTCTGAATGTATCGGCGGCCGATATTAAAATATTTTTGCCTTCATTTTTTAATTTATTTGCAAGTTTTGCTATGCTTGATGTTTTCCCAATTCCATTTATACCGACTATTAACAAAATGTTTAATTTGTTATTTTCTAGAGCAAATTTTTTTGTGTTAATATAATTGCTTAAAAGTTCTTTTAGTTTTTCAATAATAGTTTTTTCAGTTTTATTTTTTTCTTTTCTTAATTTATTTATTATTTCTATTACAATTTCATTATTAATGTCTGACTCTAATAAAATGTCTTCTAAATTTTCAATAACATTTTCTTGTTGTTTATTTTTAAATAAATTTTTTATTTTTTCTAAAATGCCCAAAAGTTTGTTCTCCTATTTTATTGCAGATTATTAAGCTTATTCTCCCATATTTGCTTCTTTAATATATTCTACCAAATGAGTTATTAATGAGATAAAGCTGCCAATAGTTAAAGTGATGCTTGCTCCAAATAGAAATGTTGCAGTCATTTGTTCTGCTTTTGCTGTATAAACATCTTCTGCCGTTAATCTTTTGTTAATAAAGTGATTGCCCGTTATTGTATAAAGTTTCTCTGAATTGTTAAGCAATGTTCCTGCAAAAATGCTTCCTATTGTGCTTAATGTAAAAATAGTCAGATTGACATAAAATTTGTCTCTTGTATTAATAAGTCTATTTTTGTTAGTTTTTATCATTTCTATTTTTACTTGATCTTCTTCTTTATTTATTAACTTGAATTTATCTTTATACCCTTTAGATTTAAGCAAAATAATATCTTGATTTTCTGGTTTTTCAATTTCAATTGGAGTTTCACCTATAAATATGCCTTTTTTAAAAACTTTAGATTGTACATTGCTCGTAATTGATACTTTTTTAGAGATTGTTCTTTTTAAGTCAATATTTAATATTATTGAATCTGCATTTTTTACTGTTCTTTTAATAAAGTAGTTTTCGAAATTTGAGCTTGTGATTTGTATTTCAATTTCTTTGTTTGGAAGCTTAGAAATGTCAAAAATATTATCGTAATAGATTCCTTTTGAAACAAATTTTTCATTTATATAGATTTTTGCATCTGGGTTATTTTTGACGTTAATGTTGATTTTTAAAAATTCTCTACCTAATATTTCTTTAAAGCTGTGTTTTGTTATTTGATCTGCAATTTCATTAACAGAAGATGATGTTTTAAACACCGCTTTTTTAGTCTCAATTTTCTCAGGAGTGATGTTGTTAATTTCTATTAAATAATAATTTTCTATTTTTTTCAGGTCAATATAGTTAATAAAAAATAATTTTTCTCTTATAAAAAATTCTTTATTTAAATTTGATATATTTGTTTGTTCTTCAATTTTTTTATGTTTTACTTTTAGTTTGTTTAAATTATTAAAGTATTCTTCAAATTTTTTTTGTTTACTATTAATATTTTGAATATCTTTTTTAAGATCATCAATTTTGGTTTTGGTGTTATATTTTTCTTTTGCGGTTATTATGTTTTGAAGTTTTTTTTTATCCATTTCTTTTTTTAATTTGCTAATTTCAAGTTCTGTTTTTATTATATCTTGGTTTATGTAAATATCTTTAATGATGTTCTTGTCGTCATTGTTTACTATATGTTCTGTTATTTTATCATAGATTTTGTCCAATTGTTTTTCAATTCCTTTTTTAAGGTCAATATTTTCTTTTTTTGTATTAATGATATAGGAAAAGTTGTACTCAATGTTACTTTGAGAATGTATTTTGAATATTGTAAATACTAACAATGGTATTACTAGCTTTAGTTTAAGCTTTTCCATTTTAGATACTCTTCTATGAAATTGTCTATATTGCCGTCCATAACTGAAGTGGTGTTTGAATTTTCAAATTTTGTTCTGTGGTCTTTTACCAAATTGTAAGGTTGAAATACGTAAGATCTTATTTGGTTGCCCCAAGAAATTTCTTTTTTTTCGTCTTGCTTGGATTTGTTTTTTTCATCTTCTTTACTCTTATAGTATTCGTAAAGTTTTGATTTTAAAACTTTCATTGCCAAGTCTTTGTTTTTGTGTTGACTCCTATCGCTTTGAGATTGAGTAACTATTCCTGTTTCAATGTGAGTGATTCTTACAGCAGAAGATGTTTTGTTGACGTGTTGTCCTCCGGCTCCCGACGCTCTGTAGGTATCAATTCTTATGTCTTCTGGTTTGATTATTATTTCTATTTTGTCATCAATAACAGGGTCAACAAATACGGATGCAAAAGAGGTGTGTCTTTTTTTAGCAGTATCAAAAGGAGAAATTCTTATAAGACGATGTATTCCAACTTCACTTTTTAATAGCCCGTAAGCATACTCTCCTTTTATTTCTATTGTAACAGATTTAATTCCACCTTCTGCTTCAAGTAAATCAATAAGTTCTGTTTTGTATTTTTTTCTCTCGGCGTATCTTGAATACATTCTGTAAAGCATTGTAACCCAGTCACATGCTTCAGTGCCTCCTGCTCCAGAATGAATAGTTAAAAAAGCGTTGTTTGCGTCAAGTTCTTCTTTAAAATAAGAAATTGTGAGCAAATCTTTGTATTGTTTTTCAAGTGCATTAAATTCGATTTCCAAGCTGCTAGTATCTTTTTCATTTTCAACAATTTCAGACAAATCACTTAAGTCTTTTATTTTATTTATTAGCTCTTCCCATGGATCAATTTTGTTTTTCAAGATACTTTGAGCCTTAATTACTTCTTGAGCTCTTTTAGGATTATTCCAAAAATTTTTCTGGTTTATTTCTTTTTCATATTTTTCGATTTTAGTTTGAATTTCATTTTTGTCAAAGCTTCCTCCAAATGTCTTCCGCTTGTTTAAACAACACATTTATTTTTTCTTTCATTTTTATTTCTCGCTATTATTGATTGTATATTAATATAATTATATTTGGAATTAAAGATAAAATAAACATTATAAAAAAATATATTGATTCGTTTCCCAATATATTGATTTTAGGGTTTTTATCAAAGTTTTTTTTTACTGATGTTATTGACATTAAGGCTATTAGTATGCCAAGTGCAGATAGGATAAGTATTTCTAATCCTTCAAAAAATCCGTTGTTTTTATCAAGTGCAAAAAATGTTATTGCAATTAAGCTGTTATTTGAAAGCATGAAATCGTTTGAATAATTTGATTTTTTGTTATAAACAATAAATATATCATTTAATACTTTAAATGATGATATCAACATGTAAATTAAAATTACATAAAAAATTGGCATTAAGAATAGTAAATTATTTTTTGTAAACTGTTTATAGAGATAAAACGACATTGAATATATTAATAAAGAAGTAATTGTTATTATGATGTATTTTTTTATTAGGGATACATTGTTTTTTATTTTTATGTCCTCAAATCCAACAAAGTGTATTAAAGTTAAGTTGTTAATAATTAAGCATGTAATTAAATTACTAGTCATAATTTTATTATATCCTTTTCATTCTCAAGAGGGGTTTTGAGTGCTTTTTCTTTATTTGTTTTCAAAACATGCATTATTTTTTTAATTTTGAAGGTTAAGCTATATTTTTTTATTAAGTTTGAGCTTGTTTGTAAGATAAAAATAGATATTATGACTGACAAGGTTTCAAAAGGAATATAGCTTAATGTTAAAAAGTATATAAATGCCAATATTGATCCGTAGAGTATTTGCTCAAATTTAAAGTGTGGTGTTATTTGCAATTCTGTTGCCATTGTAAATATTAACAGCATTGGGATTGGAGAAATAAGTAATGTTAACATATCGGAGCTGATATGGCTTAGCATTCCTATATTATGTGCTATGTATGAGATTGCCATCAAGCTTATATAAAATGACAATGGTATTAATTTGTTGATTATATATTTGCCAACTATTAATAAGAGGCCAAAATAAAGCAAGATAGGAGATATTTTTTTTTCATTATTAACCCCCAAAAGACTTTCAATATGAAATCTTGTGACAATTATATTAAAAGCAGAAAAAATGTTTTGATTTATAAAGTTTTCAATTGCATCTATTTTTTTGTTTTCATATCTTGTCAAGGTATTTAAACTTTTTAAATTTTTTATGTTTGGATTTGCTTTAATTATTTCATTCCAGGTTGGAATTATTGAATTTGAGTTTTTAAGTTCCTCTTGATAGGCTTGCTTAAAACTTATTGGAAAATTTAATACAAAAAACATAAAAGAAATTAATATAGGGTTTGCTAAAAATGCTGATAGTCTGAAAAAGTAAAAGAATACTAAAAAAGTAAATAACAAGGAGGTTATTTTTAGTATAATTTCTAAATCCAAGGGCAATATAATGCTCATCATTAAAGCGGCATAAACAAAAAAAGACAAACATTTGTAATTAATTTTTAGCATTATGGGAATATAGACTACTACACTAATAAATATTAACAGCAAAGTGTCTGTCATGAATTTTGTGTTATTTAGGAAAGAAAATATCAGGCTAGGCGATAGTGATAGTATGATAGCAAAGTATATGTCTTTTAAATTGTTTTCAGTGTATATTATTTCATTTGTTAAATTTTCATTTAGAATTTTACCTTTAATTTCTTTTTGAACCTTATGTATTTCTTCTTCTATTTCTTTGTCTGTATAATTAAATACTTTTAATTTGTTGTTATTATTTATTTTTTCATTCTTTAAGAATGAAAAAATAATATTTTCCATTTGCAGTGGCGAAAAACTGGATATAAACAATGCTTTAATTTTGTCATATATTGACTTTTTCTTTAATATGGTGAGGCTATAAATATCTCTTGTTATTGGTATGTTTAATGTTTTGATTTTTATTTTATTTGCTGGGTTGTTTAAAAAAATTTCATATTTTTTTGTATCAATTTTTTCATTTATTAGCTGGCTGAAAGAAGTCCCAATTTTTACTTTCAGTATTCTGCTTTTTATTTTTTTATTTCCATTTATAGCTACAAATTTTTCTTTATAAGGGTTGTTATTTTTTATGACAAGGTTTGCATTGTATAGATCTTCAATATTTGCTAATAAAATATTATTGTGGGGGTTTATATCATCTTTTGTGTTTTTATTGTTGTATAAAAAGTGCATTATCATTTCGTGATTTGTATAAGGATATGCATTTTCTAAAGATTTAATTTTTATTTTTCTGTGTTTAAAAATACTCAATTTTTCGAATTCTTGTTTAAGTTTGTCTTTATTTGATATTATTATTATTTCTTTGAATTTAAATATTTTGTCGATTATCTGGAATCCTGAAAAAATTTCTTCTAATTTTTCTGCCATGAGTGCTTCTGAAATATTTGTAAATATATCTTTTCCATTTGTTAATAAAATCATTTTGTCTATTTTTTTACATTTGTTTATGAATTGAAATAAAGAATTTTCATTAAACCAAGGAATTCCCAGTTGAACTAATTTTTCCAGGGTTTTTTCTCTTGAGATTTCTTCTTCAATTGGTGTTTTTTCGGTTTTTATTTTCCCTTGAAATTTGATCAATGCTGATTTTAATTTTTTTCCATCTGGAAAATTGGCTGTATATATTTTTTCTACTATTCCAGATATTGGAGAGTATGTGTATAGTTCTATGTTTGAGTTTTTAGATAAAATTTGATTTTCTTCTATTTTTTGTTTTTCAATTATATATATTATGGATTTTGAATTTTCTGTTTCAAGGGGTATTAGGGCATATTCAGGTATTTGAATCTCGTTAATTGTTACCTCGTATTTATTGTATTTTTTAAAAATTGTTTTTACTTTTTCTAAATCTAGCATTAGCTATTTATCCTTGAATATATTTTTTATAGGTTTTTTCATTTATGTTTAAAAGAATTGTAAATCTTATTGCTTTAAATAGGAATAGTAATACAAAGAAGGGTAAAGAGAAAAAGAAAAGTATTTTGTAATTTTTTTTATCTGTGTTGATATTATTCTTGTTTTCTTTATATATTAAGATTGGATTTTTATTTTTTAAAAACAGACTTGCAAGATCTTTTTTAAGAATTTCATCAATAAATGATTTATCTACTTCATAAACAGTTTTAGGATTAATTTCTATTTTGTCGTTTTTGATTTCAAAGTAATTTTCTTTTATATCTTTAGGAATTTTTCCATATTTAGCACTAAGATTGTATTTTAGTTCGTTTTGATAAAGAATGTGGGACAGATATCCTATAATGTTGGGTATTTTTTTGTTGTATCCTAGCATTATATAAATGTTGTTAGGATTTAAATAATCAAAGTAATTTAATTTTTTACTGTAAAGATAGTTAATGTTTTCATAAGAATTTAGCATATAGCTTGAATAAGCGAAAGGAATTAATGAGAGTGTAAATAGCAGTAGATGTATTGCTATTTTTGATTTTAAAGTTTTTTTACCTTCTATTTTTTTTTCTTTAATTTCAATTGGGAATAAGAATGTGTCTTTAAAATTGCTTTCTGTTTTAATCCAGCTGAAAATTAAGAAGATACAAAGGGTTGGTATTGCAACAAATGCAATAAAAGTGGGATCAATATTTATAGTAAAAAAGGTTGTGATTGTAATGAAATATAGAGTTGTGAATATAAATAAAAATAATAAGTGTTTTATTTTTGTCATTAGTGTTAAAAAATTTATTTCTTTTAAATATATTTTATTGTAATTTTTGTTAAAATTACTGATTATTGAAAATAACAAATAAGAGAGAACTGTAAATGGATAAAAATACAGTATTTCTTTACTTATCATAAAAGTAAGAGATGAAATTAATAGAAAAATTAAAGTAAATATAGAGTTTGTTGGGTCTAAAAAAATTAATAAAATTATTATGGTTAGAAATATTATGCTTGAAATAAAGTTAATTTTTGTTTTGTGGTCAAGAGAATGCATGTTGGCATTAATGTTGAGTTCTTTTTTTAGGTTTTTAAAATTTATAGTTTTGAACCTGTTTTCAACATAAAGAAGTTTTTTATGTTCTATGTTGAAAAGATTAGGGAGCTTTTTTAAAAATATACTTTTTCTAAGGTCAAGATTGTTAAGTTTGTTTATCTCGTTTATTGTGATTTTTTTATTTTCGGGAAAGTCTAAAATGTCAATTTTTGTTGTATATTCTGATATTGTTTTGTATCCTAGTGAATTTATATATTCATTGGCAGTTTTTAGATCATTTTCATTTTCAAAGTATAAAGGTTTGTAGTCTCCAAATTGAGCTACATCGCAGGAAGTGATAAGTGGTATTGTTGTAATTAAATATAAAAAACCTAAAAAACGCACCATGTATTTTTTCCTATGCTAAAAATAGCACACAATATATGCAGAGACTATTCCTATTATTATGCCCGTTAGAACCTCTTTCTTTTTATGCCCCTTGACCACTTTTATTGTTGTTGTGTCAATTTTGATTTCTTTTTTTAATTTTTCTGATAATGCATTTAAATATTCTGCTTGAACTCCAGACATGTATCTTACTCCAAAAGAATCTCTTATTGTAATAAGGGCAAATGCAAGGGCTATTATAAAATTTGTATTTATTCCTTCAGTTAGTGCAATTGAAGTTGAAAGAGCGGTGACTGTTGATGAATGACTACTTGGCATGCCCCCTGTTTCTAGAAAAATTTTTTTTAGAAGATGTGCGGGAGTTAGTTTTAACTTTCTTGTTTTTACGGTTTGGATACCATATTTAATCACTTGAGCAGAAATTCCTGATACAAGACAAGATAAAAAAAGATCATTGGTAAGCAATGCCCTTATCATTATTAAGCCTCCTTTTATATTGCGAATTTACCAGCTTTTATGATTGTGTGTTCTTTTCCATTTTTGTCCATGCCAATGACATTCAAGTCATCGCTTCCAATCATTAAATCTGTATGTATTAATGAAACGTTGCATCCATAAGTTAGTTTATCGACATCGGTCTTTAAATCTTCTTCATTGCTTAAACAAGACGGATATGCAGCTCCTAGTGCTATGTGACAACTTGCATTCTCATCATATAATGTACTGTAAAAAATAAGATTGCTTTGATAAATAGGGGAACTGCTGTCAACTAATGCTACCTCTCCTATATATTTTGCTTGAATATCGGTTTCAATGTGAGATTTTAATATTTCTTTTTGCTTTTCATCATCACAGCCAAAGTCAACAACTTTTCCATTTTCGAATTTTAGCCATATCCCAGATATTAGTGTTTCAAGAACCATAACGGGGCGGGTGGCGTACACAATGCCTTTTGTTTTTTTATAGTTTGGAGTTGTAAAAACTTCTTCTGTTGGCATATTAGCATTGAATTCTATTTCTGTTCCTTTTACTTTTTCGCTTCCGCCTGTCCATAGGGAAGTTTCAAGCAAATATACTTCCAAGTTTGTTTTTTCATTTTTAAAAATTACCTTTTCTAGATTAAGTTCATTTAATGTTTTACATCTTTTGTGAAGCTTTTCCCCATGAGATTCCCAATTTTTGATTGGATCTTCTCTATCAAGTAGCAATATTTTCTTTTGTATTTTGAAAAATTCTTCTAAAGTTTGACTTCCTTCTTTTTTATTTAAAACTTTGGAAGCCCATTTTGGACCTGGCGCACAAACAACGCACCAAGCTATTTCGTTACTCATTATTGCCTGCGACAAGGTTTTGCTTGCCAGATTTAAGGATTTTTGATAAATTGACATTTTTTGACCAATGCTGCTTTCTTTTAAATCTTCAAAATTTTCTGTATCATCGACGTTTATTCTTGCCCATTTATCTTGAACCATTTCTTCTAAAAAGCTCTTTTCGGCATTTGGAATAAATACCAAGCTTTCTTCTTGTGAGAATTTTAATCTTGATTTTAGAATATCAATGTCTTTAATATTTAGCTTGACATACTTAGCCCCATGTTCATAAGCTTTTTTTGCTAATATTTTCAAAAAATTATAATTGTCGATTGAACCTTGAATTAAAACACATTGATTTTTTTGTAAATTAATTCCCTTTAAAATTATAAGCTCTGCATATTTTATTAAATCTTTCTCCATTTATTCCTCCCGAATAGGTTCTTCTAAAACATTCTCATTAATGTAGTTTGCAACAGCTTCTTCATCATTTGTTCCTATTACTTCTAAGTAAGGAAGCATTGCTTTTAATCTATAATTTGCATTTCTCATTAGTAATCCCTTTTTTACATTTTCTAGCATATCAGTATCATTAAATCCATCTCCAAAAGCTATGGTTTCGCTTAAATCAATATTTATAGTTTTAAGAACTTCTTTTAATGCATTACCTTTAGAGACTTTATGATCTACAATTTCTAGTGAATTTGGAGTGGAAAGGTATGCATTTATTTCCCCTTTATATTTTTCTAAAATCATTGCTTCATATTCTATTAGGCTTTCTTCTCTGCCAGCCAATATTATTTTTGCAACATTTTCAAAATTTTCAAGTTCGCTAAAGTCCTTAATTTCTTGAATTTTATTGAGTGGGCTGACTATTTCATGTCTGAAGATATTGGATTGTTTTTGCAATTTTTTGCATTGATCAATTGCAATTTTAGTCTTGATGTCAATATTTAATTGGTCGTCGTTTTGATCTGCTTTATGTAAAAAATGAGGTATATGACTAAATTTTTCGTTTCTTAAATTTAAAATTTTCTTTACCACTTCAGCAGATAAATTATGGCTTTTTATTAATTTCCATTCTTGGTTGTAAACTTTTGCTCCGTTTAATGTGATGAAAAATGAAACTTGCAGTTGATCTATTTTTTTTGTAATTTGAATGATTTCATTCTTACTTCTTCCTGTTGCTATTATAAATTTCTTTTTTTCTTTTGTTAATTTTTTAATTACAAGTTCTGTAAAGGCTCCAATATAGCTTTTTGATAGTAAAAGAGTGCCGTCAAGATCAGAAGCAACCGCTTTAATATTTTTCATGTTTTATCCTTTAGGAGTTAATTTCAAGCTAAATTATATCAAATAAAAAATTTTTTTTAAATTGATAATTATTTGGTATACTAGTATTAATAGGTTGTATAAAGGGGATTTTTTTGGATATTAATAAAAGATTAGCTTTACTTAGAGATCATATGAGGGATAATGGAGTTGATGCTTATTTGGTAGCAGGCTATGATCCTCATTTTAGTGAATATTCTCATGAAAGGTATAGCACTCGTAAGTTTATTACAGGTTTTTCTGGTAGCTTTGGTACGGTAATTGTAACATTATCCAAAGCTGTTCTTTTTACGGATGGTAGGTATTTTTTACAGGCTGAGCAAGAGCTTAAGGGAACTGAAGTTGTATTAATAAAGCTTGGAGTAAAAGGATTCCCTGACATTTTTACGTATATAAATTCAAATCTTCAAGAATCAAAGCTTGGAATTTATTCAGACGAGATTAGTATAAAGTTTTATAAAGAGTTGTCTGAAAAATGTAAAAATACACATATCAGGTCTTTAAATCAAGATTTAATTGATTTAATTTGGAAATCTAGACCCCAGCTTGAGTTTAGTCATATATTTGAATTGAATGATGTTCAGAAGAATAATAAAAGAGCTGAAAAAATCAAATCTATTTGTTTGATTTTAGAAAAGAATTTGTCAGATTTTTATGTTATTACTGCTCTTGATGAGATTGCTTGGATATTGAATTTAAGAGGCTCTGATGTTAAAGAATCAGCATTGTTTTATTCATTTCTTTTAATATCTAGGAATAAAGATCGAAAAAACGTTCTTTTTGTTGATATAAAAAAACTTGATTTAAGCGTTAAAGAAGCGCTTGAGATGGAAAATTTTGAAATAGAATCTTACAGTAATTTTTACTGTTTTTTGGACAAAATAAAGCACGAAGGTAAATTTTTTGTTTCATTTTATGCCAATGTTAGGGTTTTAAAAGTTCTTGGAGAGGCTAATATCATTTTAGCAGAGAGTATTATAAGCAGTTTTAAGGCATTAAAAACCGATTATGAACTTCTTAAGATAAAAGAGGCGCATATTATTGATGCTATTGCATTGATTAAATTTTTACGTAAATTTAAAAGTCTTAGCAAGGTTGAATTGGCTGAATTAGATGAAATAGATATTGCTGATATGCTTTTGCATTTTAGAAAATTAAATAAAGATTTTTTTAGTTCTAGTTTTGACTCAATAGTTGGTTTTAGAAAAAATGGAGCTCTTCCGCATTATAAGCCTAAAAGGGGCAAAAAAATAAATACCAATGGACTTCTTTTGATTGATTCTGGGGGTTCGTATTTTGGACTTGGTACCACAGACGTTACAAGAGTTTTTTTAATAGGTGATGCTTCTGATGAAGAAAAGCGTGATTATACTTTGGTTCTTAAGGCTTTCATTAACCTTTCTTCTTTAAAGTTCCCATATGGATCTTCTGGAGCTTTTCTTGATGGAATTTGTAGATTGCCGCTTTTAAAAAATGAATTGAATTTTATTCATGGCACTGGGCATGGTGTTGGGTTTTTTCTCAATGTTCATGAACTTCCGGTTTCGATTAGTCCTAATTCTAATTATCTTTTTAAAGGATCTGAGGTGGTTTCAATTGAGCCTGGTCTTTATCGAACATTTAGTCACGGAATAAGAATTGAGAATTTAGTTTTTGTAAGGCAAGCTTTTACAAATGACTTTGGAGCTTTTTTAGAGTTTGAGAATTTAACTCTTGTTCCTTTTGAAAAAGAATTAATAGTAAAAGAAATGCTCTTAGAAGATGAGTTAAATTATATCAATGATTATCATGAATTCGTGTTTTTAACCTTAAAAGAGCGTTTTGCTGATGAAGGAGAGTTGGAATTTTTAGCAAAGCTAACAAGTAAAATATGAGATTTATAATTGCATTTTTAATGGTTTTAAATCAAGGATTTTCAAATTTGTTTTCTTTGCCGCCTGAAGATATTATTTTTGAGAGTTCTTATGAGATTGCAATTAAAAAAGCTCAAAAATTAGGTAAAAATGTTTTAATTTTGGTTGGCAGAGATATTAAAGAAAATTTAATAAAAGATTTTTTAAACTCTTTTGCAAATGATGAAATTATTCACAGGGTATCTAGAAAAAGTGTTTTTTTAGTTATCGATAAGGATAATGAAATTTTTAATAAAATTAATCTACAAAAAAGTCCAACTATTTTTTTTGTAGATTCTAAAAATGAGCAAATAAAGGCAGCTTATGTAGGAGCTGTTTTAAGTAGTGTTCAATTTGATAAGGATTTTTTAAACTATGTTATGGGAGCTATAAAATCAACAAGTGTTTTAAAAAAGCAAAAAGATTATGAGATTAATACTGCTGATGAGAGAGTCTTTTTTTACAAGACATTAAAAGGTGATTGGCGATTAAAGCTTAATGGTAAAGATAGAAAGCTTGTTCTTTTTGATACAGGTCTTAAAGAATTTTTAGTTTTTAAAGATATTAATGAAAACAAGCTTTATGCTATTCCTAAGTCCAGGAACGGTAATATTTATTTTTCATTATTGGGGAATGAGGAGTGGAAGCTTTTTGGAAAAATAAAATAAGTGTCTTTTTTTTTTTTTTGAAGGAGGATGAGTTTTATGGAAATGGTATTTTATCCTAATGATTTGCTTCGCGTTAAGACAAAGCAAATTGCTAATATTGACAATAAGATTAGAGATTATGCTAAAAAGATGATAGAATTGATGGATATTAGCGGTGGGGTTGGGCTTGCTGCTCCTCAAGTAGGCCTTGATTTGTCGCTTTTTGTAGCTAGAGAGAATAAAATGGCAAGGCCTTTGGTTTTTATTAATCCTTCAATCATAGAAACTTCTTATGAGCTTAGTTCTTACAAAGAAGGGTGTTTAAGTATACCAGGAGTTTATTATGATTTAAAGAGGCCTAAGGCCATTGTGGTGAATTTTCATGATGAGAATGGTAAATCTTTTACTATAGAAAATTCTGATTTTTTGGCAAGAATTATTCAGCATGAAATGGATCATTTAAATGGAGTTCTTTTTATTGATTATTACGAAGAAAAGTTAAGAAATAAATTGTTAAAGCCTTATATGAGAGAAAGAGGGCTTAAGGCAAAATGAAAATATTTTTTGTAAGCTCTTCTTCTATTGCTTTAGAAGTTTTCAAGGAGATTGTAAAGCATTATGAAGTGGTGGGGGTTTTGACTTTGCCTGATAAACCTAAGGGTAGAGGACAAAAGTTGAGCCAAAATATAATAAAGGCAGAGGCTATTGCTAGGAGTATTAAAGTTTTTGATCCCTTGATTCTTGATGATAATACATTAAATTTAGTTAGAGATTTGAATCCAGATTTAATGGTAGTTTTTTCTTATGGCAAGATTTTTAAAAAAGAATTTTTAGATCTTTTTTCAAAGGGGTGTATTAATGTCCACCCCTCTCTTTTGCCCAAATATAGAGGTGTTTCTCCGATACAATCTGCAATTTTAAATGGTGATTGTGTTAGTGGTATTACTATTCAGAGGATGGCTTTAGAAATGGATAGTGGCAATATTTTAGTGCAAAAAAATTTTAAAATAAGATCTTATGATACAAGTCATGATATTTCAAAACTTGTATCAAGTCTCAGTCCAAGCCTTGTGCTAGAAGCTTTGGAAAAAATTAGTAAGGGGTTTTTGGGAATTCCTCAAAAATCAAGCGAAGCTACTTTTTGTTCTTTTTTTAAAAAAGAATCTGGATTTATAGATTTTAATCTAAGTGCATTTGAGATTAAAAACAAAATTAATGCGTGCAATCCTTGGCCACTTGTAAGAGCTAGGCTTAATTATAGCGACATTATTTTTCATCGCGCCGATTTTTTGGAAGTAGATTTATATAAGCAGAGAAAAGTAGGAGAAATTGTTGATTTTAATCCCGAAAAAGGATTATTTGTTAATACCGGGGAGGGGATTCTTTTACTTTTAGAAGTTCAAAGACCTGGAAGAAGGGTTTTGGATTTTAAGTCTTTTTATAACGGGAGCAGGCAGCTAATAGGGCAAGTGTTTTCTTCAATAGAATAGGAGGGATATATTAGTTTTAATAATAATGGCAATTTAGAAAATAAATTTTCTAATGAAGACGAATTGTTTAAAAATAAATTAGATCTGACTCAGAGTAATAAAAATTGCAATAATGAGATGTTGATTTTGCCCAAACCCACAATTAAGGCATTGCTTTTAGTTATTTTTGGATCTTTAATTGTTTCTTTTGCAATTTTCTTTGTGGTTTTAGAAAATAACGAGATTACAGTAGTTCCAAATCTGTATTCTCTTACTATTGAGGATGCTGTTCTTGAATTGCAGAGAAAAGAGTTGATCCCGCATATTGAATTTAAATTTTCTTCAAGCGCTCTTGATAAAGGGAAAGTAATAGATCAGGGCCCAAAACCAGGAACTGTTTTAAGACATGGCAATAAGGTTATAATTTTCATTAGCAAAGGAGCTATAATAAACAGAGTTGATAATTTTATTGGCAAAAACATTGACGATGTTATTATTAATTTAAATGCTAATTCTTTTGATAATTCTAAATTACTTTATCATATTGTTAAGCCTCTTGAGGTTGAGAGTGAATTGCCAAAAGGCATAATAATTCGTCAAAATCCATCACCAGGTAGTCAAATATCAGGTTTAACGGATCTTCAATTTTTAATTAGTAAGGGTAAAGATCGTTTGGAAAAACATGTTAAAAATTATATTGGAATTTATTATAAAGATGCAATTGCTTCTCTTTTAAATGATAGCATTAACTTTGACATTGATTTGGCAAATACTAGTGATTTTGGAAATATTATTTTTCAGTCTATTCCACCCGAAACTAAAATAAGTGAATCAGATAAAATTTTAATTACTATTGCAAGGCCCAAGGTTGACAATAAAATTGTTTTTGGAATTTTAACTTATAAATTAAGGCAACATCCATCTTATGTTGATATATCTGTTAGGTTAAAAGGCTTGGATGGTAAAAATTCTTTAATTTATTCTTTTAAGTCAAAAGGAGGATTGATTAAATTGCCCTATGAGGTTCAAAAAGGTTCTACGATTGAGCTTTATATTTATGATAAGCTGATCAATCAAACAGTTATAAATTAATTGTGCTCAAACAGATTGACTTCAAATGATAAAAAAATCTAATATAAAATCACATATTAATTAGTTTTGATGCTGCAATAATAGATGCAGCAATTATGGCTGTTTCTGTTCTTAAGATGTTTGAGGATATGCTATAAGGGGAGAAATTATGTTGCGCTATTAATTGTTTTTCTTCTTCCGTAAATCCTCTTTCAGGACCCACAATAATGGCTGCATTGTTTATTTGTTCTATATTAATTAAATTTTTTTCACTATTTTTTTCAAGCAATATTTTTATTTCAAAATTTTCTTGTTTAATATATTTAAGACTGTCTTTCAAATTTTTCATAATTTTTATTTTTGGTAAGTACGTTATTCTCCCTTGCATTGCTCCGGCTATTAAATGTTTTTCGCAGTCATTGTTTTTAAAAATTTTAGAATTTAAATATGATTTTTCAGTAAGCTCAGTGTTAAAAAAAATTATTTCGTATATTCCAATGCTAGCAAGTTCTTTTATGATTCTTTTGGCAACGATTGGTCTTATCATTCCAATTAGTACATTTAATTTTTTAAGTTTATTAGATTCATCTATTTTAAAGATTTTCTTGAAAAATAGTTTTTTATCTTTTTTGTAAATGCAATGGTAAATGTTTTTCTCTCCAAGAATACCAAATTTAAATTTGTCGTTATCTTTTAATTTTAAGATTTTAACAAGATGTTCTGCCCTAGTATCATTTAGTGAAATTCCTGTTTTAAATTCATTGAAAGTTATTAACATTAGATTCATTTCTTATAATTCCTTATTATTAATATTGTATTTGTGATATAATTTTAAGTCGATAGGGGGGCATGTAAAATATATGGCTATTTCTTTAACCAAAGAAGATTTTGTTGTTAAAGTTTTTGATTATAAAAATAATAAAGAGTGGAATTTTAGAGGCTCAAGGCCTGCAATAATTGATTTTTATGCTAATTGGTGTGGTCCATGTAAGATGCTTTCTCCGATTTTTGAAAAACTTTCTAAAAAGTACGAGGATAGCATTGATTTTTACAAAGTAGATACAGACAAAGAGCACGATATTTCTTCTGTGCTTGGAGTACAAAGTCTTCCAACTATTCTTTTTATTCCTATTGATGGTAAGCCAAAGGTTTCTGTTGGCTTTTTACAAGAAGATGCTTTTGAAAACATAATTAAGGACTTTTTTGGTTTTTAGTTTGCAAAATAAAATAATTTGATTGCTATAGCGATTAATCATATTTGTAAGTTATATATGGATTATTCTAGGGTATATTTAATTTGTCCAGATCTGATTTGAATTTATTTGTAGAAAATGTTAAATTTGAACATCTTAGTGTTTTTTATGATTTTATTATATCTGTTTTGAATGCTCTTTCTATTAGCGATTTTGAACTTTCAGTGATTCTTTGTGATAATGTTTATATACAAGAATTGAACAAGAAATTTAGAAACAAGAACGAGCCAACCGATGTTCTTTCTTTTAATTATAATGAACATAATGAGCATAACGAAAATTTGGTTGATTGTATAAATTATAAAATACAAGGAGATCTTGTCATATCTTTTGAATATTTAAAATTTAGCGCGCAAGAGTTTAATGTTGAAATTTATGAAGAACTTCAGCGTGTCACTATTCATGGGATTTTGCATTTAATGGGGTATAAACATGAAACTAATGATTTTCAAAAGGAAGGTATGTTGATTCTTCAAGAAAATATCTTAAGAGAAAATAAAAGGGTATTTTAGATGTTGGGATTTTTTAATTTTAAAAGCAAAAAGAAGAAAAAAGGAAGCCCAGAAAATGATCTTGAAGATAAGTCGAATATTGGAACTTCTTTGATAAGAAATTTCAATGCGCTGAAAGAGACTATTGTAAAAGAGATTATGATTCCTAGGATAGGAGTTATATTTGTTGATTATGCTAAGAGCAAGGACGAGCTTTTAAAGGTTGTAACATCTAGCAGTCATTCAAGATTTCCTGTGTATCATGGTACTATTGACAATATTGTTGGGATAATTCATACAAGAGACATACTATTGCATATGTGTAAGAAAGATTTCTACGAAATAGACTTAAAAGATATTATGCGAAAGGTTATGTTTGTTCCTGAAAGCAAAAAAACAGACTCTCTTTTAAAAGAATTTCAAGAAAATCATGTTCATATTGCAATTGTGGTTGATGAGTATGGTGGGGTTTCAGGGCTTGTAACTCTTGAGGATATTCTTGAAGAGATAGTAGGTGACATTCAAGATGAATTTGACAATGAGCTTGATGAAATTGTTTGTCTTGATGATGGGTCTTATCTTTGCGATGCAAGAATTTTAATAGAGGATTTAAATGAGAAACTTAATTTAAATTTGCCAAATGGAGACTTTGATACTCTTGGGGGTTTCGTTTATGATCTTTTTGGGAGGATTCCTTTGAAAAATGAAAAGGTGGAATATAACAATTTGGTTTTTTCGATTAAAAATATGCAGCAAAGAAATATTAAGGTAATAAAGATTTCCGAGAAGGAAGGTTTATGAATTTTAATCGGTTTTTAATGTTATTCCTTTTTAATTTTAGTGTACTATTGGGAAGTGATGCTACAGCATTAGGACATTATCAAAAGGCCCGTGAGTATTATTTATCTAAAAGGTATTATGATGCTATTGATGAGCTTGTTGAGGCTATAAAAATTAATCCTAATTATTATGAAGCTTATAAATTTATTGCATCAATTTACTATTCCCTTAAGATATATACTCAAGCACAATTTTTTATAGAGAAAGCTTCTAAAATGTCTAATGAGGATACTGAGTATAAAATTCTTTATGCAAATATACTATTAAAAAATAATAAAATTGCTCAAGCAAAAAAAATCTATTCTGAGGTTTTAGTTAAACAGAGAAATAATATTGATGCTTTGGTTGGACTTGCTTCAATTTTTGAAAAAAATGGATTATTTATAGCCGCTGCTAATTATTATTTATCTATTCTTGATTATAGTCAAAATAATTATAGTGCTTTTGAACATCTTATTGATATTTATCAAAGGCTAGGAATGCATGACAAGATTAGGCATTTGATAAATAAAGTCAGGGTAAATTTTTTATCTTTTCCAGATTTTCATAAAAGAGTGGCTGAATTTTACATTAGTATTAATAATTTGGGGCTTGCTGAAAAGTATGCTTTAAATTATTTGGCTTTAATTGAAAGCTCTTATAAAGATTTTGGGGTTGTTGATGCGTATCGATTGCTTGCGCTTGTTTATTTGCATGAATTTAAATATGAGGATGCAATAGAAGCCTTGCAGAAAGCTATTTTGGTTAATAAGGATTCTGATGAGCTTTATTATTTATTGGGGTATTCTTACTTAAAATTTGGAGATATTGAAAAGGCTATTTTAAATTTGGAGCGAGCTAAAAATCTTAAAAAAGACTTAGAATTTTATAATATTGCTCTTGAGGAGAGTTTTTTTGCATCTAATTTTAGAAATTTTTTGAAAAATAATTCCAATGCTAAAATTTCTAAGCATTATGAAAATGAGGGTCTTAAAGCTTTTAAGTCTTTAAATTTAAATAAGGCATTGTTTAATGCAAAAAATGCTGTTGATATTTGGCCCGATAATGATAGTGCTAGGTTTTTGCTTTCAAAAATATATAAGCTGATGAATTTAGATATTATGGCCTATGAGCAGCTCTTTTATTTAGCAAAACAGAGAAATTCTATTGATTCTAGAATTTTAGATTTTTATGACGTTGTGTCTTTTGATATTAGGAAGTCTTTATTTTATAAATATGGATATAAAAGCATTGCTGATTTTAATAAGCTTTACGATGACAGAGTGGTTTATAAAATGGCAATTTTTACTCAAAGTGAGAATAAGTTTTTTGGGGCAAATGATTTGATATTAAGATACGCTGAAAGGGTGCTTGAACGTAATTTAAATATGGAAATAGTTAACTATAATTTTGATTACAATAAAAATAGAGACTATTTGATTAATAATTTTTCCGAAGGATTTTCTTATTCAAGAAATAATAATTTGGATTTATTTTTAATTTTTGATTTTAAGGCAGATATTTTAAAAAATACAGCCACTTTGGTAGTGAATATTTTTTCAGGTAAAACAGGGATTAAGGTTGTTTCTTTCTCTTATGATGTGGGGGGTATTAATTATTTAAGCAATGCTTTAAATTCTCTTTCAAAAGATTTTCATGATTATTTGCCAAAGAAAGGAAAGATTCTTCAAATTAAAAATGACGATGCTCTTATTAATCTTGGGCAAGTAAACAGTGTTGTAAAGGGGGATGTTTTTTTGATTCTTAAAGAGGGCGCGTTAAACAGTGATACTAGAGATTCTGGTTTTATTGTTTACAAAAAATCAGATATTTTAGGAGAGATTTTAATTGAGGATATAAGTGATTATATTTCTAGAGGCACTATAAAATCTTCTACTTTTTTAAAGGATTATATCCAAGAAGGAGCTACTGTGCTTATAAAAAGATAGTTTGACACTTGTTATTAATTTATGATTTAATAATTTTAGTAAGAATAAAATCAAAAAATTGGAGGATTTTGTATGAAATTGGCTATTAATGGCTTTGGTCGTATTGGTAGAAATGTTTTTAAGATTGCTTTTGAAAGAGGAATTGATATTGTGGCAATAAATGATTTAACAGATCCTAAAACTCTTGCACATCTTTTAAAGTATGATTCGACTTTTGGAGTATATAATAAAAAAGTTGAGTCAAGAGATGGTGCTATTGTTGTGGATGGAAGAGAAATAAAAATTATTGCTGAGAGAGACCCAAAAAATCTTCCTTGGGCAAAGCTTGGAATTGATGTTGTAATTGAGGCAACAGGTGTTTTTTCATCAGCAACTAGTGATAAAGGGGGATATCTTGATCATGTGAATCATGCTGGGGCTAAGAAAGTTATTTTAACAGTTCCTGCTAAAGACGAGATTAAAACAATAGTTCTTGGTGTAAATGATCACGATATTAATTCTGATTTAAAGGCTGTGTCAAATGCTTCATGTACAACCAATTGCTTGGCTCCTCTTGCAAAAGTACTTCATGAATCATTTGGAATTGAACAAGGACTTATGACAACTGTTCATGCTTATACTAATGATCAAAGAATTTTGGATCTTCCTCATTCTGATCTTAGACGAGCAAGAGCTGCTGCACTTTCTATTATTCCAACTTCAACCGGTGCTGCAAAAGCAGTTGGACTTGTTTTGCCTGAACTTAAGGGTAAGTTAAATGGGACTTCAATGAGGGTGCCCGTGCCAACAGGTTCAATTGTTGATCTTACAGTTCAACTCAAGAAAAAAGATGTTACAAAAGAAGAGATTAATTCTGTACTCAAGAAGGCATCAGAAACGTCTGAGCTTAAAGGTATTTTGGGGTATACGGAAGATCCAATTGTATCTTCAGATATAAAGGGAAATTCTCATTCTTCTATTGTTGATGGCCTTGAGACAATGGTTCTTGAAAATGGATTTGCAAAGGTGCTGTCATGGTATGATAATGAATTTGGATATTCTACAAGAGTTGTAGATCTTGCTCAAAAACTTTTAAGATAAGTAGGCTTAAGGTAATAAAATGTCAATAAAAACAGTAAAAGACTTTAGTAGCTTTGCGGGTAAGCGAGCTTTAGTAAGATGTGATTTTAATGTTCCCCTAAAAGAGGGGAACATTAGTGATGATACTAGAATTAAGGCTGCATTGCCCACAATAGAGTATCTAAAAGAAAGAGGAGCTAGGATTGTGCTTGTAAGTCATTTGGGTAGACCAGAGGGAAAGAAAAATCCTAAATATTCTCTTAAACCCGTTGCCAATAGATTATCAGAGCTTTTAGACCAAGATGTCAAGATGCTTTCTGATTGTATTGGAAGTGAAATTGTAAATAGTACCTTGCAAATGAAGGATGGGGATGTTGTATTACTTGAAAATGTAAGGTTTTATGCAGAAGAAGAGAAAAACGATAAAAATTTTGCAAAAAAACTTTCTGAGAATGGAGATGTTTTTGTAAATGATGCCTTTGGTGCAGCTCATAGAGCTCATGCTTCAACTGTAGGGGTTTCTGATTATTTGCCATCTTTTGGTGGATTTTTAATGGAAAAAGAAGATAAATTTCTTGGCGGAGTATTAAAAAATCCTGAAAGGCCATTTGTTTCAATTATTGGTGGTTCTAAGGTTTCTTCAAAGATTGCGGTATTAGAATCACTTTTGTCAAAGTCAAATGTAGTTATGATTGGTGGTGGAATGGCTTATACTTTTTTGCATTCCCAAGGATATTCTATAGGCAAATCTCTTTTAGAGGATGAATATATTGATATAGCCTCTTCTTTTTTAAGGAAAGCAAAAGAGCTGGGTGTTAAAGTAATTTTACCGCTTGATCATATTGTAGCTAGTGATTTTGATAAAAATTCAACTCCTGAGTATATTGATTCCTTTAATATTCCTGAAAACAAGATTGGCATGGATATTGGAGTCAATACTTTAAAAGAAATTGAAAAGGTTGTAAAAACCGCCAAAACTATAATTTGGAATGGTCCTCTTGGTGTATTTGAATTTGATTTATTTTCAAAAGGAACTGCTAAGGTTGCCGAAATGGTGGCATCTTGCTCAGGTTTAACTGTTGTTGGTGGTGGAGATTCTGTTGCAGCTGTTAATAAATTTAATTTATCTGATAAGATTACCCATGTTTCAACAGGTGGTGGTGCATCACTTGAATACCTTGAAGGGAGAATTTTACCGGGCATTAAGGTTTTGGAGGATTAAAATGAGAAAAACATTTTTAGCGGGAAATTGGAAAATGCATTATACAAGTTCAGAAGCTTCTATTGTTGCAAAAAAAATTGCAACTGAGGTTAAGACCTTAAAAGATGATGTTGTAATAATGATAACTCCTCCATTTACGGCTTTATCTAAGGTTTCAGAATGTATTAAGGGCAGTAATATTCTTCTTGGTGCTCAAAATATGTCTTATATGGAAAGTGGAGCAAGGACAAGTGAAATTTCACCTTCAATGCTTTTAGAATTTGGAGTAGAATATGTTATCCTTGGTCATTCTGAGTGTAGATTGTATTTAGCAGAAACAGATGAAATAATAAATAAAAAGATTCTTGCAGGACTTAAGCATCCTTTTAAATACTTAATTCTTTGTGTTGGAGAAACTCTTGATGAAAGAGATTCTGGAAAAACTTTGGACGTTGTTTTAAATCAGGTTAAAAAGGGGTTAAACTGTGTTCCTGAATCAGATATTAAAAGGATAATTTTAGCTTATGAACCTGTTTGGGCAATTGGAACGGGTAAAACCGCAACTAAAGAGGAAGCAGAAGAGGTTCATAAGGCAATTAGACTTGAGATCATGAAGCTTTATTCAAAGTCAGCTTCAGATAGTATTATAATTCAGTATGGAGGCTCTGTTAATTCAAGCAATATAAAGGAGCTTATGAATGAGCCCAATATTGATGGTGCGTTAATAGGTGGAGCATCTTTAAAGGCTGAATCTTTTTTATCTATAATTAATAATGTTCTTTAGTTAAAGAGGTTTTTGTTTTGGATTTGGTTAGATTTTTTATTTTTATAATTTTTGTGATTGTTTCAATTTTTATTATCCTTTTAGTTTTAATTCAAGATGAGCAGGGTGATGGAATAGGCGGTGTTTTTGGAGGCGGTAGTTCTTCTATTTTTGGAGCAAAGTCTTCAAGTGTTGCTGTAAAAATTACTGGATTTTTTATAGCACTCTTTTTTATCTTTGTAGTTTTGTTATCTTTTCTAAATACCAGAAGAGCAGATAATAGCTTTTTAAATGATATAAAGACTGAAAACAAGAATAGTTCAACTTTCTGGGATGATGAGAGTAATGAATCAGATACTAATATTAATGAAATTAAAGAAAACAATTTGAAAGAAAAATAATTTAAATTGTTTACTGTTATTATTTGCATGTGCTATGAATATATTTGCGCAAAGCTTTTTACATAAAGGAATTTTAAATAACTTATATTAATTTTATTGAAAGTTTATTATATTTTTATTGTGGTTTTTTAAATAATTTAAAGCACTACTAAAATGATTTGATCCTAAAAACCCATTGTTTGCTGAATATGGAGATGGATGGCTTGTTTCAAGAATTAGATGCTTTGTTGGGTCAATTAGTCCTTTTTTACTTCTTGCTAAATTGCCCCAAAGCATAAACACAATGTTTTTCAAATTTTTAGAGATTATTTTTATTACTTCATCTGTAAAAATTTCCCATCCAATAGCTTTATGAGAAGAAGGCTTGCCTTCCTCGACTGTTAAGATTGTATTTATTAGAAACACACCTTGAATTGCCCATCTTTTTAAATCTCCGTTTGGGATTGTTTTTATTTTTAAACTTTTTTCTATTTCTTTAAATATGTTTTGCAAAGATGGTGGAATTTTGATTTTTGAATCTACAGAAAAAGCAAGTCCATTTGCTTGGTTTTTCCCATGGTATGGATCTTGTCCAATTATTACCACTTTTATGTCTTTAAATGGTAAAGAATTAAAAGCATTGAATATAAGTTTTGGAGGAGGAAATATTTTCCCATTTTTTGTTTTATATTCATGTTTTATAAATCTCACAAGTTTTTTAAAGTATTCTTTGTTAAATTCATTATTTAAAACTTCTTTCCAAGATTCTTCAATTTTTACTTTCATTTTTGTATTATATAAGAAATAGTTTGTAATTTGAAATATATTAAAGGACGTATTTGTTATTTTTAAAATTTAATTTTTATTATGGATAATGATGTATTAAAAAGAATAGGTGTTTTGTCTAAATTTATTACAGATGAAAAAAAAGCTAGGATTGAGAAAGTATTAAGTATTCGCACTAATTATTTAACATTTGTGTTAGAAGACATTTTTCAGTCTCAAAATGCAAGTGCTACTATTAGAACAGGCGAAATTTTAGGACTTAGTGATGTTCATGTTATTGAAAAAAAGAATAAGCATACTTTAAATCCAGATGTTACTTTAGGATCTTCACAATGGATAAATTTAAATAAGTATAAAAATTCTAAGTTTGCAATTGATAAGTTAAAGTCTGATGGATATAGTATAGTGGCCACATCTTTGAATCCCAGATCAATAAATCTTGAAAATTTTGCAATTAATAATAAAATGGCGGTATTTTTTGGGACTGAATTAACAGGGCTTAGTGCAGAAGTATTGCAGGCTGCTGATTTATATGTAAAAATACCTATGTATGGATTTACTCAAAGTTATAATATTTCTGTAGCTGTTGCTATAGTCATGTATTCTTTATTGATTCGCTTAAGAAAAAGTAGCATTGATTACTTGTTAAATGAAGTTGAAAAATCAAATTTGAGATTAAAATATTATAGACAAGTTGTTAAAAATTATCAATTTATTGAAAATCTTATTAATCCTTAAACCTCTTTTATTTTTTTCCAAGAATTTAGAAATAGATAAAAAATGGTATCGATTGCAATTATTATTAATGTAATAATTAGAGAGCCTCTTGTAAGCTCGATATTTTTTGTTTCAGGGTAGAATTTAAGTATTGTATTTATAGATATTGAAACTAGCAAATTAGCCAGATATCCAGAAATTAGTCTTGATAAAGGGTGAATTATCCATAAAGATTTTATTTTTATTTGCTTAAAATAATTATATAGTAAAATGTTTATGTATTGGGATAGAAAAAATACATACGTTCCAATTAATATTGTTAAAATGTATGTAAAGTTATTAAACAGTATTTTAAAATGAATATCTGAGGTGTCTAATTTATTATGATTGAATAATATCATAAAATTAATCATAATTGTGAAAGTTATGTTTAACAAAAGGCTTAATATCACTGAATTTGTTGCTTCTTTTTTGCTGTATTTTTCTATCATTAAGTTTAAAGAGAATGATGCCGATAAAAAAGTAATGCCTGATAAATTTAAGGACATTCCAAATGCTTTTAAATTTCTTAATATTATAATATTTGATATTGTAGAAATAATTGCGTTAAAACAAAAAAGTCCGGATTTTCCGAAAAATCGGTAAAGAATTCCCAATGTTATGTATGTAAATAGAAACATTCCTATCCACAAGCTTAAATCAAACATATCTTTATTCATGACATTTAATTGTATCAGATTAATTACCTCAGATAAAGTTTTTTATTTATGCAAATTAACTTTTTCATTTTTGAAGTTTTATATATTTTGCAAAATATATAAAAGGCGTTCCCAAAATTCCCGCTAAACCTTTAATTAGATATGTGGAAATTACTATATCTAGGAAAGCTTGCCTTGGAAATACTTTAAAATATGTTGCTATGCCTACAAAAATTGTTGTATCTATTAAGCCACTTATTAATGTTGATCCATTGGTTCTAATAAATAAAAACTTAGGGAATTTTTTTTTAATAAACTGATATAGATATACGTCGTTTAATTGGGATACTAGGTATGCAGTGAGAGAGGCTAATAGTAAAGCTGGTATTGAAGAGAAAATGTTTTCTAAACTTTTAAAATTTTCTTGAGTTCTATTTGATATAAAGTGAATTTGTGCATTTGTTAATACTGCAAAGACAATAAAGCTAATAAATCCAATATAAACGGCTTTTTTTGAAGTTTTTTTCCCATAAAATTCTGAGAGAATGTCTGTTGCAATGTATGATGATGCATAAATAATGTTGCCCAATGTAGCATTAATTCCAAATATTGTAATTTGTTTTAAAACTTGAATGTTTGCTATAATAATTGCTACTGCAACCCATGCAAATAATCCGTTTTTTTTAAAAAAAAGGGACACAATAATTAAAAATGAATAAGTAGTAAGTAGCATGGCAAACCATAAAATTTCATTAAACATAAAATTACCTTTTACTAATATCGGATTTTTTATTATAAAATTTTAGCTTACTTTTTTCAAATAAGGTAGTATTGTTGTTTTCTTAAAATTATGTTATAGTGGCCCTATATGAGGGGATGTTTTGGATTTGACTAAAAATGCTAATATTGTAAGTTGCAGGCAGAGGGAATCTCTTAAAACTTCTAAAATAAATGCAAAAAATAATAACTTTACAAGCTCAAATCTTGTAATGGCTGCTTAAGTTAGCAGAGGGTTTTGTTGAATTTGGCTTTGAGGTTCACTTATACTCTTTTTGACATCGAAGCTTGCTTAAAAATGTTTTCAAGGTGATTTTTAGGGACTTTTATACTTGAGAGCAATTTGGCGGTTTGCTAGTATTTCCAAACCATATTGCTTAATAAAATACTAGATAAGCTTGTAGAAGCTTATAGTATTGTTTTTAGGACGCGGGTTCAATTCCCGCCATCTCCACTTATTTCTTTGCTTATCCTTTTAATATAATAATTCTTATTCTTAAAAAGCATCGCTGAATTTAGAAAACGTGAAGACATTATTTTAAGCGTCCTATCGGAATCGAACCGACATCATTAGCTTGGAAGGCTAAGGTAATAGCCATTATACGAAGGACGCAATACAATAATTTACTTATATAAAAAAAATCAATTTATGTCAATAAGATTTATTATAATGTTATTTTTAGCTAGTAATTTTTTTTTTAAATAAGTACAATTAATTTAACTTAAATGTAGTCAAGTACAAAAACTTGTGTGGAGGAAATTGATGGGAGAGAGAGGGGAAGTATACTCTGAGAAACTATTTACAGAGTCTGAGAGAACTTATTTTTTTAATGTCAAGGAAAATAGAAAAGGAGATTATTTTTTAAATATTGTAGAGAGTAAAAGAAGTCCAAGTGGAGATTTTGAAAGACATTCTATTTTTGTATATGAAGAGAATATAAGTGAGTTTGAATCCAATTTGCTTAAAGCAATAGCGGTTATTAAGCAGAAAGTATCTACAGGGTCTGGTGGTTCTTCTGAAAGGCATAATAAAGTGTATGGTGAATATGGAGAGAGATCTAAATTAGACGATTCTAGATTTGATAAGAAATCTCATTTATCAGGCGGTCGATTTAAAAAGAAGGATTATTAAATATTTATTATTTTTATTTTTTTAAATTAGTTTAAAATTTTTTCTATGAAGGCTTAAAACCCCATATTTCTTTATTGCATTTTTATGTTCTTTTGTGGGGTATCCTTTATTTTTTTTGAGTAAATATAATGGATAAAATTTATCGTATTCATCCATTAGTTTATCTCTTTTAACTTTAGCAATAATTGAAGCAGCCTTTATTTCGTCTATTATTGAATCTCCTTTAATTATTGCTTTTACATTTTTTGCTGTTATTTTGGGGACAAATTTACCATCTACAAGAACTAAGTTGCAATTTAATTTTAGGTTTTCGTATGCAGTTTGCATTGCAAGTAGGGATGCGTTGTGAATATTTATTTTTTCTATTATTACATTTGAAATTTCAGCAAATGCATAATATGAGTTTTCAAGTATCAATGAGGATAGGTACTCTCTTTTTTCTTTTGTTAGTTTTTTAGAATCATCCAATTCCTTTATAAAGTTAGGTTTTTTTTTGAAAACTACAGCAGCACTTAGAATAGGTCCAAAAATACAGCCCCTTCCAACTTCATCTATTCCGCAAATCATAATAGACCTTTTTTTAAAATATTTTTATTTATTATAATATGAAATTGTAGATTTATCAGTAATTGGTTTTTAATTTTAATTAGGAGTTAGTTTGGTTTTAAAAAAAATAGTGCTTTTAGGGTTTAAATCTTTTTTAAATAGACAAGAGTTTGAAATAGGTGAAAATTTAAGTTTTATTGTGGGTCCTAATGGATGTGGGAAGAGTAATCTTATTGATGCTGTACGTTTTTGTATGGGAGAAGATAATTTAAAATTTTTAAGGGTCGAAGATATTTCTGATTTAATTTCTGTTTCAAAATTAGGAAAATCAAATTTTGCAGAAATAACTCTTTTTTTTAGCAACAGTAACTCTGAAAAAGTGACTTTAAAGGAACTTGAAGGAGATTTTTATATTCGTAGGCGTCTTTATAGGGATGGTTCAAGTGAATATTATTTTAATAATAAAATTTTAAATTTTCAGGATTATAATAGACTTTTGAACAGGTTTAAGTTCAAAAAATCACCTTATATGTTTATAACTCAAGGTAAGGTTGAAGACATTTCTTTGGGAAGAAATGTAAGTCTCAAATCTTTAATTGAACAGGCAAGTGGAATAGATGTTTTAAAAATTGAAGAAGAAGAGGCCTTAAAAAATTTTAAGCAGTCTAATCAAAATTTGTCATCCTTGTTGTCCCTGCAAGAAAATTTAAGGCAAAAGTATAACAACATAAAAAATGTTTACCTTTTGAGAAAAAAACATCAAGAATTAAGTCAAAAATTAGAAGCTTTAGAAAAAACAATAACATTAAAAAAGCTTTTCAATATTAATTTTGATCTTAATGTCTTGAAGGGTGAATTAAATTTAGATGGGTTGAGTAAATTTTTGTCTTCTAGTTTTAAGGAAAAGTTAGAATTTTATTCATTTAGAGAAAAAAATGTTATCAATAATATTCAAGAATTAGAAAAAGATCTTGAGTTTATGAAGTCTAAAATTCTTGGGCTAGATATTAAAATTCAAAAATTAGAGCAAGAAAAGAAGTTAAAGATGAATTTGGAAGATAAGTTTGTCAAGAGCAAATCTGAGTCCGAAGAGAAGAAAAATTCTATAAATAACAATTTATATCAATTAAATAGTTTACTTAAAGAAAAGAAAAATGAATTTTTTTCTTTAAGTGACGAGATTAATAGGTATACTAAAAGTTTTTTTGAACTTGTTGATTTAATTGTATCTGTATTAAAGAGCGCCAAATCAGAAGAGTTTGTTTTATTAAAAGAGAATATATTAGACTCCCTTAAACTTTTTGAAGAATCATTGAGTATAAAATATATTAAAGAGATTAGAGTAAATTTAATCAAGTATATAAGTAAAGATGAGAATCTTTTGGCTTTATTGAGGGATGAAATTGAGCCTATTTTCGATCAAAATGTTAATTTAAAAAAATTTTTGCTTGAAAAAAATGCTTTAAAATCGAATTTTGCCAAAGAGATAGCAAATATCGAGAGATTAATTGAAGAAAAGACTCTTCAATTAAATGATGTATTAGGTGAGCTTGAGTATATAGAGCTTTCTAAATTTAAAAATTTAGATGAAATTAAACTTATAGATGGTAATTTAGAATTTTTATTTGAATCTAAGAATAGTCTTGATGAAGAGCTTAAAGATTTGTATTTAAAGCTCGAGAATTTGAATATAGAAAAGAGCGATATCCAGCTTAATTTAAGTAATCTTATTGGTACTTCAAAATTCAGTAGCGAGCCTTTTAAGGAGGAAGATTTTAGTTCTTTAGTTTTTTTAAATGATTTTAAAAAAACTAATTATTATGAATATATAAAAAAACAAACAGAATACGAATTTCTTTTAAATTCTAATGTAAGTATTAAGAGCGAAATAGAAAATTTCAATATTTCTAATCAAATGTCTGATAAATTTAAATTGGAAGAAGATCTTGCAACCAGAGAGTTGTTGTGCAAAGAGATCGATGCAATCAATCTGGGTGATTATGTATTTTTCAATATTGATAAAGAATTTGATGAAACTAAGGATCGTTTTGAAAAAGTAAGTTTACAAGTAGAAGATTTAAAGCTTTCAAAATATTCATTACAAAAGCTTCAAAAAAAAATAAAAAATGAGATTTATAAAAAATTTAGAGAATCATTTGATGAGATTAATAAAAATTTTTCTTATTTTTTTAAAAAAATTTTTAAAGGAACTGCCAGTCTTTTTTATAATGAAAATACTGATAATGTTGAGATTAGAATAAATTTTTCAAACAAGTTCGTCAAAACCAATAATATGCTTTCAGGAGGCGAGAGTACTTTGGTTAGTATGGCTTTTTTATTTGCACTTTATTATTATTCTCCCGCTTGTTTTTGCATGCTTGATGAAATAGATGCGGCTCTTGATTTTGAGAATAGCAAAAAACTTTCTTTACTTTTAAAAGAATTGGGGAAAAAGATCCAACTCTTAGTAATAACCCATAATGTATATGTTTCTGAGGGTAGTGAAAATTTAATAGGTATTACACTTGATAATGGTGAAAGCAGGGTGTTTAATATATAATTAAGTTAGATTCAAGGAAATTAACATGCAAGACAGAAAGTTTAGTTTTAGAAAATATTTTTTAATCTTAATATTTTTGATTTTTATTGTTTCGGGCATTACTTATTTCTATGCAACACAAATGTTAGAAAAATCTCAAAAGTTTGTTGAAGACAATTTAGATGCTAAGGTTAAATTAGTTGATATGGAAGATTTTTATTTTGATTTAAATGAATGTCTAAATATGGATGATTTTTTTATTCCAAGGCCTGATTTTTTAAATGAAAATTTAAATAAGAATTTGGTTGTTGATGGGTTGATTAAAAATAAATTTCTTGATGAGAATTTTTTCAAGGATCTTTGGATTAAAAAGGAAAATTTATTTAGGGTTGATATTGAGAAGGAGAATGAAAAATTAATAGATAAGATTTTAGAAATTTCCAAATGATTAAAATATATTTGATTTATATAAGTTTGCTATTTATTGTTTTTGAAGTTTGTTCTAAGCCGGCTTTTATAAGTCAAGGTGATTCATATGAGCTTGATTTTAGTAGTAGAGAGATAGATATTAATGTAAATACCAATTCAAAGTTTAATCTTTCTTTTAAAGATGAGTCTTGGATTTATATTAAAAGCATTGAAAATGAAGCTTTTATTAAGTTGATTAGAGAATCTTATAATAACGGCGTTGTTTTTACTTTTCAAACTTTTAAAAAAGAAGGCAAAATTAAATTGGTTTTCAGTTATCAAAATGTTAAAGATTCAAGTGAATTTAATAAAATAATTATCTTGAAAATTATAAAGAAGTTTGAAGTTGGAATTCCACATAGCGGCGTCGGCCCTAACAAGGACAAGAACATTGGAAGTGTTAATAGTCTTGAACTTGGAAGGGATAGTATTAATGGAGTAACCTCTAAAGAGATTATTGCCAGGGCTTTGAATTTATCTTACATAAATGATTATAAAGGAGCAATAGATTTGCTTAATAAGTATAATTTTAATGACGATAAATATATTTTATTGAAGGCAGAAATTTATTATAAAAATAGGGATTATTTAAAGTCTTATGAAAATTATTTGAAATTGAAGAACAGGTGCTTCCACAGCATTGTTTTTAATCTAATTAAGCTTGGTATAGAATTAAATATTAAAGAAGAGGTTTTGGAAAACGCCAGATATTTAGTTGAAAAGAATGTTGATTTTTCTGAGAGTATTTATCTTGAGATCTTTGAATTTTTAGTAACAAGGGGAGAGCATGAGTTTGCTTTAAATTTTAGTTCTCTTTACTTTCCTAAGTATATTAATTCAAGCTTTTCAGACAAATATAGTTATTTGTTGGGAAAACTTTATGAGTCTGAGAGCAAGCATAAAGATTTTTTAAAGGCCTTGTATTACTATAAATTGGTTATTGATAATTACCCTTTTAGTTATTATTATGAGAGAGCTAAGATAAGATATTTGTTTTTAAAGCGGTTTTTTTAGGAGATACGATATGATAAGGAGAAGGCTTACTAAACAACTTGAAATAATAAAAGATTATCTTTGGGATATGAAAGAATGTGTGCTTAAGATTATAGATGATTCTTTAATAGCCTTGGAATCTAAAGATAAAAATTTAGCTAAAAAAATAATCAATGAAGATGAAAAAATAATAGATGATTATCAGTACGATATCGAGGATTTGTGTGGAAGAATAATTGCTACTGAGCATCCTGTTGCTACAGAGCTTAGAGAAATTTTAGCAATTATTAAAATAATAAGTTCTCTTGAAAGGATTGCAGATCATGCCACTAAGATTGTAAGGGTTGTTCTTCTACTTGAATCAGATTTAGATGATTTTGATTTTCTTAATCTGTATTTTAAACCTTTAAGAGAAATGGCCGATACAGCTAAAGAAATGTTGTCTGATATTTTTGACGCATATTTTGATGGAGATTTTACCAAAATATTAAAGATAGTTAAGTATGACAATATTATAGATAAATTATTTTCAAAGCAGAAAAGTATTGTTATTGATGCAATGAAAAAAAATCCTGAAAATTTGGATTATCTTATAAATATTTTATTTTTGAATAGTTTCTTAGAAAGAGTAGGCGATCATGTAGCAACAATTGGCGAATTGCTCTATTTTATTAGAATAGGTGAAAAAGTAAACTTAACTTAGCAGCACTATTTTTACACCTTTTAGCTAAATAAATTTTACGTAATATAAAATTTATTTTATTATAAAAAGAATTAATGCTCATGAGCATTAATTCTTTTTATAGGTGGCAGGCATTATGTATTCAAGATTTTTGTTTCCCCTGATTGTTTCTGAATGTCCAATTAAAAGATAAGAGCCCTTTTTAAGATAGTAGTTGAATTTATTGGCAAGGTTGTTTCTAGTTTTTTCATCAAAATAGATCATAACATTTCTGCAAAATATTAGGTCAAATTTTTTGCTAAATGGAAATGTTTCATCCATTAAATTTAATTTTTTAAAGTAAACCATTTTTTTTAAAATTTCTTTAACTTGAAATTTGTCATCTTGAAGTTGATTTAAATATTTAGTTTTTAAATATTTGGGCAAATTTATTATACGATCTTCAGGATAAATCCCTTCACTAGCTTCATTTAGAACACTAATTGAAATGTCTGTTGCTAAGATTTTGACCTTGAAATTTACTTTATTATGTTCCATGTATTCTTTTAGTATCATTGCAATTGTATAAGGCTCTTCACCACTTGAGCAGCCGGCTGACCATATTCTAATTTCTGAGTTTTCTGAGTTTAATATTTTTTCAGTAAGTTTGGGTAATATTTTATTATTTAAAAAATCAAAATGCTTAGATTCTCTGAAAAAATAGGTATGATTTGTTGATATTTTATCTACTAATTCGATTAATTGAATATTCCCATTGCTTTTTTCTAAAAAGTTGATGTATTCAGTAAAATTTTTAAAACCTTTAACTTTCAAAAGGGATGATAATCTGCTTTCAATTAGCAGCTTTTTTTTTTCGCTGAGATTGATTCCAAAATTGTTGTAAACTATTTTTATTAATCTTAAAAGTTCGTCCTTAGTTATATTTATATTAAGGTTAAATTTGTTTTGATTCATATTCATATACTTTTGATTTTATTCTCCTTTTTATCCAGAGAGATTTGTTTTTATATTAGAAATGTAAATATTTTTTTAGTTCTATAATACTTAAGCGTATAGCTTAAGTTAGATATTTCAATTGCAATAATTTTTCAATTGTGATAATTTAGTAGTTAAATTATTAGTATGCTTACTTATTAAGGGTTGTTTTATGCGAAAAAGAAGTAGAAAAGTCAAAAATGATTTACTTGAGCTTGAATCTAAAGAAAAAAAAGTTGGTATGTGGGGTATTTTTGCTCTTATTTTAATTGTTTTCGGATTTATTATTGCACCTTTACTTCCAGGGATATTTGATAATGCTCATTCATCGGGTTTAAAATTTGGTTCTTATAAAGGTCAACCTATTTACTATAAAAAAGATAGTAAGTTTGCCAAATATGTTAAATATTATTCAAATCTTTATTCTAGATTGCAGGGCAATGCTAAAAATATTAATACAGATTATAATGCCTGGTATTTGGCATTTATGAAATATGTTGAGGATCTTGCTTTTTTAGACTTAGTAAAAAAATATAATTTTTATATTTCTAAGGAAATGCTGAATAAAAATCTACTCAGATCTCCAGAATATTTAGACTCTAGTGGAAATTTCAGTTCTAAAAGATATAATAAAGTTTCTGATTATCAAAAAGTTAAAATTTATGATGATATGGTGGAAAATATATTGTTTTCTAATGTGAAAATTTTTTTAAATAGTAATTTGATATTTCCCGATTCTCTTTTTGATCTGATTAAAGATATGAGCACTGTAGAAAGGCATATTTCATATCTTTCTCTTTCCTATCAGGATTTTTCTAATAAAGAGGTAATATCTTATGCTGAGAAAAATTTAAATTTATTCAAACGTATATCGCTTGCGTCTATTCGTTTTAAAAATATGAATGATGCTCGGAATGCTTATGATAAGCTATTAAACAAAACCCCATTTGAAGAGCTTGCTAAGCTTTATTCAGATGATATAGCTAATTTCAAGGGCGTTGTTTCTTTGGATAAATATTATTTTGATTTAGATCTTAATGTTGAAAAGAAAGAAGATCTAAATTCCATTTTTTCTTTAAGAGAAGGTGAATTTAGTAAGCCTATTAAGATTAGAAATAAAAATGAATATCAAATATATAAGGCATTTGGTAATATTCATGATTTTGATAAAAATTCAGATCGTGATATTAGTTCTATTAAAAATTACATTGAAACTTATGAACCAAGAGTTATTGAAGGTTATTTGGAAAATAAGCTAAATGATTTTCTTGGTGACGTTAAATTTAGCAGTTTAAGCCAAGTTCTTGAAAAATATCAGCTTAGCTTAAAAGAAGAAATTGTTAATTTATCTTATAATGTTAACATTTATCCCAATACTTTAAAAGAGTTGGTTGAGTTTAATAATAGCAAGTCTTTTTATAGTATTATTTTTGGATTAAAAGAAAATTCTTGGTCTAAGCCTTTTGTAGCAAATAAAAAAGTTTATTTATTTTTTCTTAAGTCAGCCAAAAAAAGATCTAATAGACTCAAAGAAGAGATCAAAAATGAAAAACTTATTGACAATTTTAACATTGCAAATAGTGGTTTGATTACAGATTTTTTGCTAAATAAAAAAGATTTTGTTAATAATTTTAATGAGTCGTTTTTTGCTTTGCAAAACTTTAGTCAAAATTAAGAAATGAATTTTATGACAAAGGTTTTGGTTGTTAGTGTAATTGCTCTGAGTAAGGATAAAGCGTTAATTCGGTTTTATAATTATTTTTATAAATTTTTATTTTTATTCTTTTTTTTTACATTGCTTGCTTGTACCAAAGTGAGCAAAGATTTTATTGTTTTTAATAAAGATGTAAAATCTTCTTCCAGAATCGATAATCCAAATTCTAATGTTTTAGAAGTTAATAAAATGGAAGATTTTTTTGGAGATATTATAGATTTAAAAGGTTATAAGATTCTTTTAGTTCAGCAGGAAAATTTAAATTTAGATGTGTATTTTGAACAGGTGGTTTTAGCTCAAAATTTTTCAAATCTTAATGCGTATTTGTTTATTATTGGTTTTGATCCTAAAGTTAAAGTCGGAAAGATTCTTTTTAAAACTCAAATAGATATTGATCCAAAAAATTCTTATAACATGTATCTTGAAGATATTACAGGCGATTATGATTTCAATATAGTTGTTCAGGGATTTTTAAAAGATAAATCTGTTTTGTATGTTTTTCAAAAATCTGTTTTAAATGATGTTTCTTCTTATAAGCCTATATTTTTTGACAAAGTTAATGGAACTATTCTTATCAATAAGTATGCAAGATCGTCGGCTTATGAAGAAAACAGATCAAGAGAAAGCTATTCTATTTCTTTAGAAAAATATGAAAAAGTGGGGGAAGATTTAATAATCAGCAAGATTGAAAAATATGAATATTCTCATGTTCAGGGCATATATTATCTTTCTTCTGTGAGTGAAAAAGTTGGTAAAATTGATAATAATATTTATAAAACTTTAAAGAATTTAAGAAAAGATGAAGTTTATAAATTTTTGCATGGAGTTTGGTATGATGTTCATGGCTATAATAAAAAGCATAGCAGAGATATTGAGGAAGTTTTATTCTTGTCTTTTGAAAGGCAATCAAGCGAGATTAATCTTTTTAGAAAAAATTCTCAAGAAGTTGCAAAGATTGAATATATTTCAAAACCTGCTTACAATACTCTTAATGTTAGTGCAAAGTCTCTTTTTTCAGATTTGATAGTTTACAACTTTTGGATAAAAATTGTAGATAAAGAAAATATTGAAATCAAAATTGACACTAGTACGAATTCTTATGATAATAGTGGATTTTCGGGGGCATTTAAGAGATTTGATGAGAATGTCTTAAATGTTAAAAAAGGGGGTAGTGATGTTTATTTTATTCCTAGTGGAAATTACGTGTATAAGGACAAAATTTATGATTTTTCTTACCCCCATTTAACTTATATTGATGAGAATAAAATTTATTATGGTATTTTTAATATTTTTCCTTTAAAAAATAATTTTGTTCTTGAATATGAGATTGACATGGGTAGTTACAAACTTGTTGAATCTTTTTTTCTTGAGCATAATGAAAGAGTTGTTCAAAAGCAAAAATTTTCTACAATCATTTTAAATCCTATTAAAATTTTAAAAGATGATGTAAGCTTAGTTAAAGGGCAAAAATTAAAGCTCGAGCGAATAGAAAAAATAGGATAATAGTTTTTATGAAAATATTGAGAAGTATTATAACTTATTTTAATGTTTTGTTGTTTTTTTTGATTTTAATTTTTTTTTTATTTCCTCTTTACTTGGTTTGTAAAATTTTTTTACTTGAGAGTTATGTTGTTAGACTTAGTTTCATTATGATGCGGGCTTGCATTAAAATTAGCTTATGGCTTGCTGGAATTAAAATTATTGTTACGGGTTCTGAGAATATTCCTAAAAAAAGCAATGTAATAATAATGGGAAATCATATTGCGGCTATGGACCCTTTAATTTTTATTTATACTTTTGCCTGTCCATTTGTAATATTGGCAAAACATTCTTTGCTTAGGGTTCCTTTTGTGAATATTGTTTTGATTGTTATGGGCGTTATTTTTGTTAATAGAAGGAGCATAAGATCTGCTGCTGCTGCTGAGGCTAAGGCAATAAAGGTTATGAGAGAAGGCAGATCTATAGGAATTTTCCCTGAAGGTACTAGAAATAGAGGGGGGGATACTAAGGTTTTTAAAAAAGGTGCAATTAAGATGGCATTAAAGACAGGAACATCAATTCTTCCTGTCACTCTTTATAATACTAATAACTTTTTTATTAAAAGTATTATTTTTAATTCTGGGCTATCTGTTTATATTCATATTCATCCTTTGATAGATATTTTAAAATTAAATGAGTATGAAAAAGAGAATCTAACCAGTATTATTAGAGATCAAATAGTTAAAAAGCTTGAAACTATTAAAACTATTAAAATTTAATTAAGCAAGGATTTAGATGAAGACTCAAAATTATGATGAAAGTAAAATAATCACCTTATCTTCTCTTGAACATATTAGATTAAGATCTGGTATGTATATTGGACGTTTGGGAGATGGCTCTAATATTGATGATGGTATTTATGTTTTAATTAAAGAGATAATAGACAATTCAATTGATGAGTTTATTATGGGTTATGGAAATGAAATTTTTATAAAAAAAGAAGATAATCTTATTTCTATTAGGGATTATGGTAGAGGAATTCCTCTTGGAAAAGTTATTGAGAGTGTTTCGGTTATTAACACTGGAGCCAAGTATAATGATGATGTTTTTCAATTTTCTGTAGGGCTAAATGGGGTTGGGACTAAGGCAGTTAATGCTTTAAGTTCAAAATTTTTAGTAAGATCAACAAGAAATGGCAAATCTTTTGAGGCTTTGTTTTCTAAGGGGAAATTATTGGAATCTAGAGAAATAAAATCTTCTGATAAAGATGGCACTTATGTTGAGTTTTTAGCAGACTTAGAAATATTTGGAAAATATTCTTATAGTGAAGATTTTCTCAAGAGGAGATTTTTCCATTATGTTTGTTTGAATAAGGGACTTATTATAAACTATAATGAACAAATTTTTGAATCTAAAAATGGTCTTTTAGATTTTTTGAATTCAGAAATTAAAAGTGATGATTTACTTTATGATATTGTTTACTATTCTAGTAAAACTTTGGAATTTGCTTTTTCCCATACAAATAATTATGGGGAAACTTATTTTTCATTTGTTAATGGGCAATATACCAACGATGGAGGTACCCATCAGACTGGTTTTAGAGAGGGCTTTGTAAGAGCTATTAACGATTTTCTTAAAAAAACATATTCCTCAACAGATATTAGGGAAGGACTTGTTGCAACTCTTTCTGTTAAAATTAAAGATCCAATATTTGAAAGTCAAACTAAGAATAAGCTTGGAAATGTTGAAACTAGGGGCAATGTTGCAAAGGAAGTACAGAAGATAATTTCTGAGATTTTATATAAAGATAAAATACTTGCAAAATTAATTGAGAAAAAAGTAGTTGATAATGAGCGACTTAGAAAAGAGCTAAGTAGTGTAAGAAAAGAAGCAAGAGAGAGAGCAAAAAAAATATCTTTTAAAATTCCCAAACTTAAGGATTGTAAATTTCATTTTAATGACAGCAGTAAGCAGTCAGAACAAACCATGATTTTCTTAACAGAGGGGGACTCTGCAACAGGTTCAATGGTGTCTTGTAGAGATGTTTATACTCAGGCTATATTTTCTCTTAGAGGAAAACCTCAAAATATGTTTGAAAAGAATAAATCTGAGATATACAAAAATGAAGAGCTTTATAACATGATGGTAGCTCTTGGCATTGAAGAATCAATTGAAAATTTAAGGTACAATAAGGTTGTAATAGCAACCGATGCAGATTTTGATGGATTTCATATTAGAAATTTGTTGTTAACTTTTTTCTTGACTTTTTTTGAAGATTTAATTTTAAATGGTCATATGTATATTTTAGAAACTCCTCTTTTTAGGGTTAGGAACAAAAAAATCACTATCTATTGTTATTCTGAGGAAGAAAAGCAAAAAGCCATTCTAGAGCTTAAAGGGGGATGTGAAGTAACAAGGTTTAAAGGCCTTGGTGAAATTTCTCCAAATGAATTTAAAGGTTTTATTGATATTAATAGCATTAAGCTTACAAAGGTGGACCTTTTTAATATTAAAGAAATAAAAGAGAAATTGGGTTTTTATATGGGGCAAAATACTCCTGAGAGGCGGAATTTTATTATGGAGAATTTGATTTAATGGATATTAGAACTGTACTTAAAGATAATTTTTTACAATATTCATCTTATGTTATTAAAGATCGTGCTATTGCTAGTGTTGTTGATGGGTTTAAACCAGTTCAAAGGAGGATTATACATTCTCTTTTTGAAATGCATGATGGCAACTTTCATAAAGTTGCAAATGTTGTTGGTAATACAATGAAATACCATCCTCATGGCGATACATCAATTTATGAGGCTCTTGTTAATATTGCTAACAAGGACCTATTTATTGAAAAGCAGGGCAATTTTGGTAATTTGTTTACAGGTGATCCTGCTTCTGCTTCTAGATATATTGAATGTAGGTTAACTCCGTTGGCTTTTGATGTTCTTTACAGCAAAGAGATAACAATTTATGAATCTTCTTATGATGGAAGAAATAATGAACCTTTGCTTTATCCTGCCAAAATTCCTGTTATTTTAATTCAGGGAAGTGAGGGAATTGCTGTTGGAATGGCAGCTAAAATATTGCCTCACAATTTTAATGAGATTTTAAATGCAGTAAAGAGCGAGCTTCTTGGAGAGAATTACAATATTTATCCTGATTTTCCAACAGGAGGAATAGTTGATGTTAATGAATATGCTGATGGTAATGGTAAAGTTTTAGTTAGAGCTAAAATTGAAACCATAGATGAAAAAACAATTGTAATAAGGGAATTGCCTTTTGGTGAGACTACTGAGAGTTTGATATCTTCGATTGAGAGAGCAATTAGAAAAAATTATATTAAAGTTTCAAGCATTAATGACTTTACTGCTGAAAATGTGGCCATAGAACTTTCTTTGCCTCGAGGTGTTTATGCAAGTGAAGTGATTGAAAAGTTGTATCATTATACAAATTGTCAGATATCAATCTCTGTTAATTTATTGTTGCTTAGTGAGAGATATCCTGTTGTCTATACTATTAAAGATCTTGTCAAGTTTCATGCAGCCCATCTTCAAAAAATTTTAAAGATGGAACTTGAATTGCAAAAAAGTAAGATTCTTGAAAAGATATTTTATAAAACACTAGAACAAATTTTTATTGAAAAAAAGATTTATAAGTTTCTTGAAACAATTTCTAAAGAAGAAAATATTGTAAGTATAATATTGTCAGAGGTTTTAAGGTATAAAGAGTATTTTTCAAGGGAAGTTTTAAAAGAAGATGTTGAAAATTTGCTTAAAATTCCAATTAGAAAAATAAGTCTTTTTGATATTGATAAGAATTCCAAGGATATTAAAATTTTAAATAAAGAATTAAAGAGTATAAATAGCAATATTTCTTCAATAAGAGGATATTCAATAAACTTTATTGATTTATTACTTGCAAAGTATTCTAAAGAGCATCCAAGAAAGACTAAAATTTCTTTAATCAAATCAAAGAATGTAAAAGAAATAGCTACAAAAAATATGAAAGTTTATTTAAACCTGGCAGAAGGTTTTGTAGGAACTAGTCTTTTTGATGGTGAATTTATTGGGAATGCTAGTTATTATGATAAAATATTAGTTTTTAGAGAAAATAGTTATGTTCTTAAAAATATTGAAGACAAAACATTTATAGATAAAAAGAATGTATGGGCTTTAATTTATGATATAAATAATTCAAAAGAGCAAATATTTTCAATAATTTATCTTAATAGACTTGACAATTTTTATTATGTTAAAAGGTTTAAAATAGACAAATTTATTACAGATAAAGTTTATGAATTTTTGGGAGAAAATGATGAATTTGTCGATTTTTCATTGAGTCCCAAATTTGTAGAATTTTTGACAAATAAAGACATTGTTAAAAGAATTGAAATTGATAATTTTATGGTGAAGTCAAGAAGCTCTATTGGGAAGCGAATTTCAAGTAATAATTTGAAAAAAGTTAAATTTAAATAATTTTAAAAACCTTTTTTTAATTTCATTAATATGCTACCATAGTACCAGTTTTAATAAAGGGGTTTTTATGAATAAATTTTTAATTTTTGTTTTGGTAACCTTTTGTGTTTTTTCTAGCTTTGCTCAAGCTGATGATTCTAAAAGTGGTGCGTTTGGTATGAGTGCTGGAGAAAAACTTTTGGTTTATGAAACTAGCAAGCAAGATCCTATTGTACCATTTTTATTGAACCTATTTTTAGGGTTTGGAATAGGCTCCTTTGCTCAAGGTGATATTCTAGGAGGTTCTCTTATTCTTGGATTTGATGCGGTTGGTATAGGACTTATACTTACGGGAGCTTATTTGGATATCAAAGCTCTTGATAATAATGCCAAAAAAGCTGCTTTTCAATGGACTTGGGGTAAGGGAGTTATATTGGCAGGTGTAGTTACTATGGCTGTGACAAGATTGACAGAAATTATTCTTCCATTTACATTTGCCAATAGTTATAATAGGAAGCTAAAAAATAGCCTTAATGTAGCTTTAGGAGGATTTGAGCCTAGCTTTGATATTGCTATGAGTCAAGCAAGTGCTCTTGGGTTTGAACTATCTTTCAAGAAAAGCTATTAATTTTATTTATTACAGAAATGAGTGATTGCAATTTTGTATTGTGATTGCTCATTGTAATTAAAAGAGCTTTTATTTATATTTTATTTCTCTACTAAGATCTTTTTTTATGCTTTTTTGTTTTAGTATTTCTCTTTTATCATACAATTTTTTTCCTTTACATATTCCAACTTCTACTTTGATTATTGATTTTTTTAAATAAAAACTAATAGGAATTAAAGTATATCCCTCTTTTTCTTTAAATTTTTTTAGCCTTTGTAATTCCTTTTTTTTGATTAAAAGTTTTCTAGATCTTAATTCATCATGATTAAAGATATTTCCTTCTTTATATTTTGATACGTGCAAGTTTTCAAGCCACAATTCTTCTTTTTTTATGCTTGCAAAGCTATTATTAAATGATAATTTTTTTGCCTTTATTGATTTTACTTCAGTTCCTTTTAGCACTATTCCACAACTTATTTTCTCTTCAATAAAGTAATTAAATTTAGCTTTTTTGTTTTCAAGAATCAAAGTGTTTGTGTTCAAATCTATTCCTTTTATTCCTTTGATACAATCAACCTAAAACCAATGTTTGGAGAACTCCAATTTTTCAAAAAAGAAGCTTTAGTTGATGGATTGAGTAAATTATTATTTTGATGAGAGTATGTTCTAATTTCTGTTATCAATGAGTAAAAATTTGAATTTTCGTTATAAAAATCTTTTTCGTTTTTGAATATTGCGATATCATTAAAGGATGAATTTTGCATTAAATTCCAAAATCCAACTTTTTTTGATATTTCATTAATATTTAATGGGTTTCTATTTGGTTCTTTTTGGTACAATTCCCATTCTTGTGATATAGGCAGTCTTGCTTTAAACCCGTTGGGAAGTTTTTTAGAGTACCAGTTGGCGTATTCTATTGCTGAGAAATAAGATATTCCCGTGATAGCTTCATTTAAGCCTATTTGATTAAAATTTTTAAGATAATTTTCATCTACAAGTTGTTCTTTAATTAAATTTTCTTTGTTATTTAATGCCCATTTTGGATTTTCTTTTAAAAAATCTTGATACTCGTATTTTGTAACATTTTGTTCTTGAATAAGAAATTCTTTTATACTATAGGTAGATTTTAGTGAAATATTTTTAGAATCTAATGAATCTAATTCATAATTTTGAATTTTTTCGATTTTATTTGAATTTATTTTTTTAAATCCAGGTAATTTTATATTGATTTTTTCATTTTTAGAAATTAATTGAATATTTTCATTGTCTAAAGTTTTGGTTAATGTTTTAACCCATGGTTCATTTTTTGTTAGCATTTTTAAATCTTTATCTAAATTTTCTAAAAACCAAAAGATAGCTCTATTTTCTAAATTAAAATTTGTTTTCAAAGAGTTCCATATTTCTTCTTGATTGCTATTGTTTTGGTCTATTGAATATACAACTTTATATGAATTTAGAAAATCCTTAAACATTTCGATTGAATTTAAGTAAGGTATGGAATTTTTTAGAAATTTTTTAATGTATTTAGGATGTTCTTTGAGTTCACTAGATATTAATGAAAATACAGGAATTAGTTTTGTATTTTCGTTAGTATTTTTTATTTTTACCATTATAGAGAGCTCTTTTTGTCTTTGTTTAATAATCTTTTCAGGATCAACCAGTTCTAAATTTACTTGCAAATTGTAGCTTCCAAAAAATTTGTTGTGAATTTTTATCTTTTGTTCGTATGTTTTAAATCCCATCCTTTTTGCTCTAATAATTCCTTCAGTGGCATTTATATATTTGTTAAGTGGAGTTCTGCCAATATATTTTTCGTTTAAATATATGTAAGTGTTTGCAATATTGGAATTTATTTTTAAATATGCTCCTGGATTTTTAAACTTAGGTATGATTATTAAAATTGATGCTAGACTTAAAAGCAATATTATTGTTGCAAGAAATATGTAAACCTTAGGTGCTACTCCTAGAATTGGCTTTAATTTAACTTCAAAAAGCTCAATATTTGAATTCTCGTCAACCTCTTTCATCTTTTAAAGTATAGAAAAGTATTTAAATAAGTGTCAATATTTTGTATGATTTAATTCTTGAGGTTAGATTATGTATTTAAGAAGATTGGATAAATTTGCATCTTTTTTGGTACACATTGTTGAGAAATATTTGACATATAGAAAAAGAAAGAAGTATTTTTGCAAATTAAGGGCTAAGAAACGAGGGTTTTTGCTTAACTTTTTATTTGATTTTATAGCAGCAGCAATTTTTGTATTAGTGATAAATCAATATTTTGTTCAAGCTTATAAAATACCATCAGGTTCAATGGAAAATGCTCTTCAAATAGGGGATTTTTTATTTGTAGATAAATTTTCTTATGGTCCTGAGCTTTTGCCAGGGTTATTTAAGATTAATGGTTTTAAAGTCCCAGAAGAATCCGATATTATTATTTTTGAAAATCCAGAGTATAAATCAAAGGGTGTTTTTTTTGATATCTTTCAAAGAATACTTTACATGTTAACGTTATCTTTTATTGATCTTGATAGAGATGAATATGGCAATCCTAATGTTAGGTTTCTTGTGAAAAGGGGTGTGTTTGCAGATGGTAAAATTGTTAGATTTAATAACGGTAAAGCTTATATTAAAAGAGAGGGCGAGGAAAATTTTATTTTAGAAGATTCTTATTGGGAATTGGTTGATAAAAATTTTAAAATTAAAAAAATTGTGGCGAATGAGGACTATGGGATTTATGGTGATTTTGCTATGTTTGTTGCTCTAAGCCAGTTAAATATAAATTTAAGTAGTACTCCCGATTTTTCCTTTTTTGATGTTAGAATGATTGATAGGTTTGAGTTTGAAAGATTGGAATATAAGTATTTATCTGCTTTTATGCCTTATGTTGATTATTATATGGAAAAAGCTATAATAAGAGATTGTGGAATTTATGTTCCTTATGGATATGTTTTGCCAATTGGGGACAACAGAGATAATTCTCATGACGGGCGATTTTTTGGAGTAATCAATAAGAATAAAGTGCTTGGAAGAACCTTGATAATATATCTTCCATTTTCTAGAGTAGGGTTTATTTAAAGTGGCTCCATATTTAACTTTTGAGCAAAGACTTTTGAGGAAAAAGCAAAGGAAAGTTTTTTTAAAATATATTGTAACATTTTTAATGTTAAATTTTTTTTTCACAAAGTTTGTTTTGCAAATTTTTATGATTAAAAGTAATGAGATGTTGCCAACAATAACAAAAAATGCTAGTTTATTTTTTGTAGCAACACATATGACTTCTTTTTTTATTCCATTGAAAATGAATGATATTGTTCTTTATGAGGATTTTAGGTTAAGTAATAATTTTTTATTAACTTTAATAAAAGATTTCTTTTTTTTAAATAAAATTTTTAAAAGAGCAAGCTATAAAGTATCAAGAATAGTAGCTGTTCAGGGTGATTCTGTGTATGTTAGAGGTTTAAATGTTCTGGTAAATAAAAAGGATACAAATTTTTTTTATTTGAATGGCAATTTGGTTAGCTATTATAAGTTGAATAATTTTTTTAATACAGATGCAGACGAAGTGATCAAGTGTTTTACTTTAAAAAAAAATGAATTTTTTTTACTAAACGACAATTTAAGTGTTTTAAATGATTCTAGAATATTTGGACCTATTAATAAAAATGCTATTGTTTCTTTTTTGGCCTTTAAGGTAGTGGACTATAAGATTGTTAAATAAAATTTTTGTTGATGCTGATTCTTGTAATTTTAAGATAGTAAAATTTTTACAAAAATTTATATTACATAATAAATCAGAACTTATTGTAGTTTCTAATAAGTTTTTAAATTTAGAAAAAACAGAAAATGTTGCTTTGGAAGTGGTAGACAATGTTGATTCATTTATTTTGGATTCAGCAGATAGGTATAGCCTTGTGATTACTCGAGATATTGTTTTTGCCAAACTTCTTTTAGATATTGAGGCTAAGGTTATGAATGATGAGGGTCGAATTTTTGATATGAATAATATAAATTATTTATATTTTAGATCTAAGATTAATTTCAATTTGAAAATTAAGATTAAAAAATATTATGATGGAGATTTTAATAAATCTAGATATGAGAAATTTATAACGAATTTTTATTTTTTATTCTTTAGTTAATTTTCTGTTTTCCAATTTCCACAGACCCTTGCCTTGAGTTAATATGTAAATCGTGTTGTTTGATACGGGAATAATATCATTAAGTCCCGTTTTGCTTAGCTGAGATCCGTTATAAGCTCCAGGTTCTACAGATTTTGAGGGTGCTTGTAGATTAAAGATCCCTTCTTTATTTTTTGCAAATTCTGCAAATCCATTATTACTTCCGATTAATATTGCATCATTAAATTCTCTTGCAAAGTAGCCACTAAATTCGCCTACTTCGTCTTGATTAAATATTGGTGTTGTGTAATTATTTGCACTTGAGTACACTTTAAATTTTGTATCTAAATTATTATAACCACCAGTCATTACTAAAGTTTCAGAAAAACCTCTAATGTTTGTTTTAATGATAGGCATTATTTCCTTGGCTTGTTGATAGTCTATGTTTGTGTATGTATTGGCATTCATTTGCCATATTTTAAGTGAATTTCCTGTAATTAAGTTGTCTTCATTTGATATTTGATAAAATTTGTCATTTTCAGTAGTTTGTGATGGTGTTTTGTCAACTCCTTGTAGATCAAAAATTTTCTCACGATTATTTTTATCTATAGCTAAAATATATGCTTCTTTTACGCCATCTCTTCCCACAGATTTTAAGAATTTATATGCTTTTAGCGGTTTTTTAAATTTTAATTTCCAGTCTTTTCCATTTAGCTCGCAAACTTCTAGTTCTTCTTGTTTGTTTTGTGCTAAAAGATAGGTTTTACCAGATATATTTACAATGTCATTTATAAACTCATAAGAATTGCTCAAATCAATTTTTTCAATTGTGCCGTTTTCTTTTTTAAATAAATGCATGGCTGCAATGTAGAGAGTTTCTCCTACTAGAGAAATTCCTCTTGGACTTGAACTGCCTAAAATATTGTATTCATGTTTTATTTTTTGCAGATTGCCTAATTGGGAAAATATGGATTCGCTTGAGCATGCTAGTAGTAAAAATATTAATAGGTTTAAAATTAATCTTTTTTTAAAATAGTTTTCATATTTTTGTTTCATTTTTATCCTACAATTTATTTACATTCACTGTAACTGATAATGATATAAGTGCAAAATGTGCCATTTTAGCAGAATTTCCAAATTCAAACATCATCCACCAAGATGCTGTTGCTCCAAAAGCCCATTTATAGTTAAAGTTCCATAAAATTCCAGATCCAAAAGAGATTGTAGGGAGTGCATCAAAAGTTCTTAAATTTGTAATATTATTGTTTCTATCTCCATATGTATTAAGAGAAAACCCTATATTTGTGAAAACTGGAATTTGAAATAATTCTCCTATATCAAATATGTAATTTAATGAAAATGTAATAGGTACACTATAAAAAATTTTACCCACGCTTGAATCTGGATTTAATATGTTAAAAGAATGGTTAATATCAAAGTTAAACATATATCTTAGTTCGAGTCCAATTGCCAAATTGTTTAAAATATGGTACTGATATTTTATTGCCCCAATACCTCCTGGATATAAATTAGTGGGATAAGCTTTTGATAAGTCGTTGTAAAAAATAGGAACTCCAACGCTTAAATCTATTCCTAAAGTGGAGTTTGTATGCCTATCAATATTGACTGCGGCCGCAATTTTTTTTATGTTTACACCAATTAGCAAAACTGCAATTAGTGTTATAAAAAGATACTTTTTCATTATTCTCCATTCTTTTAAAATTATTATTCTTGTTTATTATAGTTGAAAATAAATTTAATTACAATTTGAAATTTGGTCATTTGGCTTTCCTTATATTGACAATCTAAGTATAATATTAAGGTAATCTTGTTGGGTTTTAAGGGGTATGTTTTGAATACTGTATTTAATGGGAAAGATTTTGCGAATAAGTATTATTTAATGCTCAAAGAATTCTTAAAGCAGCATGACTTGAGAGATAAAATTGCATTAAAAGTTATTTTAGCAAATAATGAGCCTGCAAGCAAGCTTTATGTTTCAATCAAGAGTCGAGTTGCAAAAGAGATTGGCTTGAATGTTGAAGTAATTAAATTTTCTACAAGTCCTGTTCAAAGTGATATTTTACAAGTAATTGATAGAGAAAATAAAAATTTAAGTACAGATGGAATTATTGTTCAATTGCCCCTTTTGAAAGGTATGGATTTAAATTCTATTTTAAATGGCATAGTTTCTTCAAAAGATGTTGATGGCTTATCTTTTGTTAATTTGGGGAAAATGATTTTGGGCGATAAAAAAGGATTTATTCCTTGTACAGCTCTTGCTGTATTAAAGATTTTGCGAGATGAAGGGATAAAAACAGCTGGAAAAACGGTTGTTGTGGTTGGTAGAAGTCCTCTTGTAGGAAGGCCTATTTCAATATTGCTCTCATCAAAACCTTATGATGCAACTGTTATCACTTGTCACAGTAAGAGTATTTATTTAGATGTTTATTTAAGACAAGCAGATATTGTTATTTCTGCTGTTGGTAAACCCAGGTTAATAGATAAAAGTATGTTGTGCGGAAAACCTTATGTGATTGATATTGGCATTTCTGAAATTGAGACTGATAACGGAAAAATTCTCTCAGGTGATACAGATTTTGACAATATTAAAGAGTGTGTTGAATTTATTACTCCTGTTAAGGGGGGAATAGGTCCTGTTACGGTTCTTATGTTAATGTTTAATACAATTAAAGCTCATTTGATTAATAATAAGATGTTTGACGTTTTAAATCGGTTGGAAAAATTGGTGGAGGTGTAAATGTCTGGTCACAGTAAATGGTCAACAATAAAGAGGAAAAAAGGTGCTCTTGATGCAAAGCGCAATAAGATTTTTACAAAGTTAATAAGAGAAATAACTATTGCAGCTAAAATAGGGGGGGGAGATATTGAATCTAATCCAAGACTAAGGGTAGCTGTTAATAAGGCTAAAGTTGCCAATATGCCTAAAGATAATATTGAGAAGGCAATAAAAAAGGGTATTGGCGGTAATGAAGGGGTTGAATATTTTGAAATAACTTATGAAGCCTATGCTCCTTATGGGGTGGCTCTAATGATTAAATGCTTAACAGATAATAAAAACAGAACTTCTAGTGATGTAAAAAGTGTTCTTGCAAAAGGTGGAGGATCTCTTGGTACTCCAGGTTCAGTCTCATATATGTTTTACAGGAAGGGTCTTATTGTTTACAATTTAGAAAAATATCGTGAGGATGAAATAATGGAATTTGCATTAGAAGTTGGTGTTGAAGATATTTTAGTTTCAAACAATGAAGCGGAAGTTATAACAAGTCCTGATGATTTTGATAAAGTTTTATCTTTTTTAAAAACTAAATTTAAAGAAGAAGTTGCAGAGATAGCTTTAATTCCTGAAAATAAAATTTCTTTAAATAAAGAGCAAGCAGAAAAAATAATTCTTCTTGTTGAAAAGCTTGAAGATTTTGATGATGTTCAGGAAGTAATTCATAATTTGGAGGTCCCAGAAGAATTAAGTTAATTTTATTTAAATCTTTTCGTAGTAGACTCTGTATATTTTATTTCCAAAATCATCTGTAAAAAGAATTGAACCATCATAATATGTGATTATATCAACAGGGCGCCCAAATTTAGAGTTATCAGGTTTTAAAAACCCATATAAAAAAGTCTTGTAATTTTTTGCTGTTCTAGTTTTAGAATCAATGTCTAGTGTAGTTATTCTGTAGCCAACAGGAGAAGATCTGTTCCACGAGCCGTGTTCTGCTATGAATAATTTATTTATATATTCTTTTGGGAAGTTATTTCCTTGGTAAAAGTGTATTCCAAGTGGAGCTACATGTGCGGGAAGTTCGTAAATAGGTGGGCTAAACTTAGTGTTTTTGGGTGCTTTGTTATACAAACTGTAAATTTTTTTTTGATTTTTCCCAAAAACATAGGGAAATCCAAAATGTTCTTTATATTCGGCTATTACGTTTATTTCATCTGGGGGAATGTTGTCTCCTAATCCGTCTTGGCCATTGTCGCTAAAATATATGTCATTGCTGATTGGATGAAAATCAAACCCAACTGAGTTTCTCACTCCAAAAGCCACTATTTCTTCTTTTTTTGTTTTTAAATCAATGCTAAGGATTATTGCTTCTTTTTTTGGAGGAATTTCAGCATTGTGTTGGGATCCTATGTTTACCATTAATTTATTATTTTTAGGATCCACTTTAATGTAACGCCCTGCATGCATTTTAGAATGATTTTTTGGTAAAAGTGAAAAAATTTGCATTTTCCATGTATAGTCTTTATTTGATTTTATGCTTTTATTAATTTCTTCTTTTACATTTTCAACTACATATATTTTATTGACAGAAGATATATAGAGTTTGTTATCCCAATAAGCAATGCCAATAGGTTTTTCTAGGGTTTTTGCTATGGTATAAATTTTTTTGTTCTTTGTTACAAGGTATGCAAAAGTGCTCCCAGATCCTATGAATATGTTTCCATCTTGATCGCTTGTGATTCCTCTGGGTTTTTTAATTGTATTGTTTAAAAAAATTTCGACTTTAAATCCATTTGGAACTTTTAGTGTGTTTGTTGTTTCTATTGCTGCTATGGTTATAGATGAGATTAAGAAGATAGTTGTTGTAATTAATTGAAAATAGCTATTTAAAAATTTATTGTTCATTTAGTGTCCTTTTTTTTACTTAAGGCTTTTGCTTTAAATTGGATGTTTCTGTGTAATATAATTTAATTATATGATAAATAAGATTCATGGTAAAGTTATAGAAAAAAAAGAATCTAGTTTGGTTTTAATGACTACTGTTTTTGAATTTGAGCTTTTAGTTAGTGCATTTTGTCTTGCTAATTATAATTTGTCAGACAAAGTAGAGCTATTTACTTATCTTTATATGAGAGAAAATGAATTAAAACTTTTTGGATTTTTGAATTCAGATGAAAGAGAAATCTTTAAGGAGCTTATTGGAGTAAGTGGGATAGGGCCAAGGGCCGCTTTAAGAGTGTTATCCCATATAAGGTATAATGAGTTTAAGGAGGCTATTGATAGAGAGGATGTTGAGCTTGTTTCTAAAATCAAAGGCATTGGCAAAAAAATGGCTGGTAAAATGTTTTTACATCTTCAAGGCAAGCTTTTGATTAATAGTGAGCTTGAATCTACTAGTCTTTTTAGATTTAAAGAATTAGAAGAATCAATTGTTAGTATGGGATTTGATAGAAAAATTGTTAATATCAAGATTAGAGAGGCTTTCAATTTAGTTGAATTTTCAAATTTAAAAGATTCTGAAAAGGAGCAGTTTTTATTTAAGGAGGTTTTAAAAAGAATGTCGAATTAATTGTTAGTTTTTATAGAGAAAAATAGTTTTTAAGGAGTATTTATGAAAGAAGAAAATAATATAAGCTTTTTAAGCTCTAATGAAAATTATTTATATGATAAGGGTGAAAATGAGCTTAGACCCAAAGTTTTTGAAGATTTTAAAGGTCAGGTTAATGTTAAAGAAACCCTTAGTATTTTTATAAGAGCTTCCAAAGAAAGAGATGAGGCCTTAGACCATGTGTTTTTAAGTGGTCCGCCAGGTCTTGGGAAAACTACTCTTGCAAGTATTATTGCCTTTGAGATGAATGCTTCGATTAAGATTACTTCAGCTCCGGCTTTTGACAAGCCCAAAGATATTATTGGAATTTTAACAGGTCTTGATGAAAAGAGTGTTTTATTTATTGATGAAATACATAGACTCAGGCCAATAATAGAAGAAATGCTTTGTATTGCCATGGAAGATTATGAGCTGGATTGGGTAATAGGGCAAGGAGCTAATGCAAGAACTGTTCGAATGCCACTTCCAAAATTCACATTGATTGGAGCTACTACTAAACCGGGAAAAGTAACATCTCCACTTTATGCGAGATTTGGAATTACTGCAAGATTTGAACTTTACAGCGAAATAGAGCTTGTTGAGATAATAAGGAGAAATTCTATTATTTTAAATATTGAAATAGAAGAGGATGCTGCTTTTCTTCTTGCAAGAAGTTCAAGAGGGACTCCTCGAATAGCAAATAGATTGCTAAGGAGAATAAGAGATATTGCTCAGGTAACCGGAAGTTTGGTTATTACAGGTGATATTGTTTCAATTGGACTTGAAATGCTTAGAATTGATGGAGAAGGCCTTGATGAGCAGGATAGAAATATTTTAAGAAGTTTAATATTGAAATTTAATGGGGGGCCTGTAGGTGTTGACACTTTAGCTATTTCTGTAGGGGAAACAGCAGATTCTCTTGAAGACTTTTATGAGCCTTATTTAATTATGAAAGGATTTATCAGTAGAACTCACAGAGGGCGCAAAGCTACTGAGTTTGCGTATCTTCACTTAAACTTAGAGATGAAAGAGGATGGTCTTAATGAAAACCAAAGAGTTTCATTTTAACTTGCCCTATTCTTTAATAGCTCAATATCCAAGTGAAAAAAGAGGATCTTCAAGACTAATGGTGCTAGATCCTAAATTGCAAAAAATTTACCATGAAGATTCTGTAAACAATATTTTAAAATATATAAATAGCGACATTTTTATTGTTTTTAATAATTCAAAAGTTAGAAAATCAAGAATGTATGCAGAATCAGATATGGGCAGTAATGTTGAGTTTTTAATTTTGGATAGAATTGACACTAATTTGTTTACTGCGCTTATTTCTAAGTCTAAAAAACAAATTGTTGGAAATCTTTACAAATTTCCTGAAGGATTGATAGGTAAAATTTTGTCAAAAAATAGTAGTGAGATTGTTTTAAAATTTGATGTTAATGTTGGAGAAGATTATTTTGAAAAACATGGTTTTGTTCCCATACCTCCTTACATTAAAAGAGATTATGACAAAATAGATGAAGATCGGTATCAAACTGTTTATTCTAAATACGTTGGTTCTGCAGCTTCTGCGACTGCAGGGTTGCATTTCAGTAGGGATTTGTTTTTTGCTTTTGAAAGGAACAATATTGAATATGATTTTATTACTCTTCATGTGGGGCTTGGCACTTTTCTTCCCGTAAGATCAAAAAAGGTCGAAGAACACAATATGCATTTTGAAACTTTTTTAATAAAAGATTGTGTGGCTAAAAGACTACAAAATGCGAAATTTTTTGGTAAAAAAATTTTATCAATTGGCACTACAACTCTTAGGGCTTTAGAGGCATCTTATGATAATAAACTTAAGAAGTTTAAAACAGGTCAGCAAAGTACAAATCTTTTTATTTATCCTGGCAAGAACTATTGTTTTAAGTTTGTCGACATGCTTTTTACAAATTTCCACACACCACAATCTACACTTTTGATGTTGGTTTCTTCATTTGCAGGTAAAGATTTTGTGTTTAGTTCTTATGAAGAAGCTATAAATACAGGTTATAAATTTTTTTCTTATGGTGATGCTATGTTAGTTTTAAATCATATATAGATATTAGTTGTGAATTATTTTAATATTTAAGTTATGATAAGGCTTAACTTAAATCATTAGGAGGAAAATGTATGAATACTTCTCTTTTTAAGCAAGAAAGGCAAAATTATGTTCCTAAATTGCCAAATATTTTAAAAAAAGATTTTAATAATATTAGCTTGGTTTATAGAGAAAAGACTGAAGCAATTCAAGATAGACAGGCTTTAAAAGAATTTTTTAAGAATACTTATGGGTTGCCAATTGTAAGTTTTACCGAAGGAAAGTCCAATTTATCTTTTTCAAAAGCTTTAAATATCGGAATTATTCTTTCTGGAGGGCCTGCTCCTGGGGGGCATAATGTTATATCTGGTGTTTTTGATGCAATAAAAAAATTTAATGCAAATTCAAAGATTTTTGGGTTTAAAGGGGGCCCTTTGGGCCTGTTGGAAAATGACAAAATTGAACTTACTGAAAGCCTAGTAAATTCTTATAGAAATACCGGGGGTTTTGATATTGTATCTTCTGGAAGAACAAAAATAGAAACCGAAGAACATTATAATAAAGCTCTATTTGTTGCCAAAGAAAACAATCTTAATGCGATTATTATTATTGGTGGTGATGATTCGAATACTAATGCTGCTATTCTTGCTGAGTATTTCAAAAAGAAGGGAGAGAATATTCAAGTTATTGGAGTTCCAAAGACAATTGATGCTGATCTTAAAAATGATTATATTGAAATTTCATTTGGGTTTGATTCTGCTACAAAAATTTATTCTGAGTTGATAGGTAATTTGTGTAGAGATGCTATGTCGACTAAAAAATATTGGCATTTTGTTAAACTTATGGGTAGGAGTGCATCTCATGTTGCTTTAGAATGTGCTTTAAAAACTCATCCAAACATTTGTATTGTGTCTGAAGAAGTTTTGGCTAAAAAGAAAACTTTGTCTGAGATTGTAGATGAAATGGTATTTGTTATCTTAAAGAGATCTTTAAATGGGGATAATTTTGGAATAGTTATAGTTCCTGAGGGTCTGATTGAGTTTATTCCAGAAGTTAAGTCTTTAATGGTTGAATTATGTGATATTTTTGATAAAAATGAAGGTGAGTTTAAGGGGCTTAATATTGAAGGGATGAAAGAAGTTTTCGTTGCCAAGCTTAGTGATTATATGAAGAGAGTTTATTTGTCTTTGCCTTTGTTTATTCAATTTGAACTTGTAAATTCAATTTTGGAAAGAGATCCCCATGGGAATTTTAATGTTTCAAGAGTTCCTACTGAAAAATTGTTTATTGAAATGGTTCAATCAAGATTAAATGAGTTGAAAAAAAGTGGAGAATATAAGGGAAGTTTTATCCCAGTCGATCATTTCTTTGGCTATGAAGGTAGAAGTGCTTTTCCTTCTAATTTTGATAGTGATTATTGTTATAGCTTAGGATATAATGCTGTTGTTCTTATTTTAAATGGTCTTACAGGCTATATGTCTTGTATAAAAAATTTAAATTTAAAACCAACAGATTGGATTGCAGGAGGAGTGCCTCTAACAATGTTTATGAACATGGAAGAGAGGTATGGAGAGAAAAAGCCTGTTATAAAAAAAACTCTAGTTGATTTAGAAGGAAGACCATTTAGAGAGTTTGTTAAAAATCGTGATAAGTGGGCTTTGAATAATTTGTATTTATGTCCAGGTCCTGTACAGTATTTTGGTTCTTCTGAAATTGTTGATGAAATAACTGAGACTTTAAAATTAGAATTATTAAAGTAGAAAGTTTATGCTTATTAGAAGCTTGTTGTTACTTTTTAGTGTTTTGAATATTTATTCAAATTCACTTGATTATTACAAGCCAAATTTTAATTATTTAAAGTTAGGTATTGCTAAAAGTTTGTCATTGCAAGGCAAATCAACTTTCAGTGGCAATTTTGTTTCTCATCAAAAACATAATAATATGTCTGTTGCTGATAATGACGATTCTTTTCTTTATAAAAATATTCAAGAGAATAAAGCTTTAAATCTTGAAAATGATCTTGAGTCAAAATCAGCAAAAGATTTGTTTAGATTTTCAGCTATTAGTATTGGATCTTTCCCAATAGTTTTATTTTTGAGCTTGTTTTTTTTTGATGTGGGCTACTATTTTTATAGTGGAATGAACTCAAATTACGTTCCATATCCTTTTTCAAATGGTCCTAGTTTTTCAAAAGATGAGATTTATAAAAAATTTGTTGTTTCAGCTTCCATTGGAGCAATAGTCGCATTAACTATTGCTTTAATTGATTATTTTCTTTAATGATATGATAAGACTTAAGAAAGAATTTATTGTTAAAGAAAATGCTTTAAGATTAGATCTTTACTTGTCAAGCAATTTAGAGGCTTTTACTAGAAGTCAGATCAAAAGAAGAAATGTAGAAGCGTTTAAAAAGAGTAATGGAAAATTTTTGAAGATAAAATTGTCCAAGCCTGTTTTTAAAGACGATGAAATACTAATTGAATTTGACGAGGAAGGTAGTCAAATTGATTGCCTTAGGCCGAGTAATATCCCCGTTGCTATAATTTATGAAGATTCTAATGTTATTGTTTTAAATAAACCACAAGGAATTTTGAGTCATCCTGGAATATCGCATTGGGATGATACTGTTGTGAATTTTCTTTTATATCATATAAAAAGTTTGAAAGTTAATTTTAATGAAGAAAAAATTAGACCTGGAATTGTTCATAGATTAGACAAAGATACTTCTGGAGTACTAATTTGTGCAAAAAACATTAGCACATTAAGATTTTTAGCTCAGCAGTTTAAAGATAAAAGGACAAATAAAGTTTACATTGCAATTGTTAAGGGTAATTTTAATAGTTTTTTTGGAAGTATTGAATCTTTTATAGATAGAGATAAGCACAATAGGAAAAGATTTAGTGTTTCTAAAGATAGAGGTAAAAAGGCATTAACTGAATATAAATTGTTGCTCAATTTTGGGGAATATTCTCTTTTAGCTTTAAAGCCTAAAACCGGGCGTACTCATCAATTGAGGGTTCATATGAAATATCTTAATTTTCCAATATTGGGAGATGAGGTTTATGGCAGAGTAGACGGCAGTTTAAAAATCACTTTGATGCTTCATTCTTATAAGCTTGAAATTGATATTGGAAACAAATCTTTTAGGAAATTCATTTCGGAATTTCCTAAAAGATTTGTTATTTTTTTGTCAAATTTTTACAAGAGCGATGAATTGAATTTGATTATTGATAATTTGGTTCTCTTTTTAAGAGATTTTTAATTTAAAATTTCTTGTTTTAATGGGATTGGATCAGTTATTATTTTGCCTCCAGTAATTTCATTAGTGTTAATAACAGTAATGAAACAATTTGGATCAACTTTTTGTGATATATACTTAATTCTTGATAAACGCATTATTGGAACTACTATAAATACTATAGTTTTTTCTGTTCCTGCCCATGCCCCTTTTCCGCCTATTAATGTAGCAGCTAATTTCAACTTGTTTGTAAGAAGATAAGCAATTTCTTTTCCTTTATCTGAAATGATTAATATTGCTTTTTGATTGCCAAATCCAGTGCTTGTTTTGTCTGTCATGATAGATGTAACAAATGATGCTATTAGTGTGTAAAGGGCAATTTCAATATTAAAGAAAAATGTTGCAAGTATTAATACTGCTAGATTGACAATGAAGTTTGTTGTTCCAATGCTAATTGAATATTTTTCTTTAATAATCATAGCAATTATATCTGATCCCCCCGAAGATCCTTTGCCTTTAAATACTAGCCCAAGCCCAAGTCCAGAAATAAGTCCAGCTAGTATTGATACAAGCATCATATCGTTAAGATGTATTTTATTTTGTAAAAACTGGGAGTAGTTTATGATAATAGAATATAATCCCATTGAAATCCAACTTTGAATTATAAATGTTATGTTTAAAAATTTTATTCCAATAAGAAATAAGGGTATGTTTAATGCAAATATTGTCCATCCTAAATTGAAGCTTAACAGGTAATGTAGCATTAATGAAATGCCTCCAATCCCTCCACTAAGAAGTCCATGAGGAATATACAAAACATTGGTGGAAATTGCCATTAGTGCAGATCCTAAAGTTATTTGTATTGTGCTATCAAAAATTAATTTGGGATTTTTAGTTATAGTCTTTATTTTTTTTATTAGTATTATGAATAATAGTTTGAGTTTTTTTTTAATTCTACGACAACGTATCTTTTTTTTCTTTTTCATCTTAATGTTAGAGTTACTTTTAAGCTACAAGCTAGTAATTTACTTGAATTCTATATTAATTTTGCAAAAAAAACAATTTTATTCACTTTTTTTATATTTTTTGATATTATATTCATAAAACTATGGCGATGAATTATGCAAGATTTACAGTATTAATAGTTCTGCTTTTTTTTTATATTTGGTTTTTTATTATCCTTAGGATGAAAAGAGTTAATCTGTTTTTGTTGGAAAAAATCCAAAATGGAGCAAAAATTTTGGATATTCGATCTCCCAAAGAATATAGTAAGTCTCATTATTTGAAGTCAATTAACATTCCTTTTAATAATTTATTTGCTAAAAAGGATAAATTAGGTGATTTTGAATCTCAAATAATTGTTTATGGTAAAAGTTTTAATAAGTCTTACGAGGCTAAAAAAGTTTTAAAAAGTATGGGATTTAAGAATGTGTTTGTGGCTGGTACCTTGAAAGACATGCCACAAACGAAAAAAAAAGAAGTTGGTTGATGGCTAAGATTATTGGGATATCTGGTGGTTCTGGAAGTGGAAAAACTACAGTTGTAAGCAAGATTAGTGAATTTATTCCAGAATTTGTCCTTATTTCTCAAGATAATTACTATAAGAGCGTGGGTGATTATGAACATGAATTTTCTAAGGTAAATTTTGATCATCCAGACGCTTTTGATAATAATTTGTTTTACGAGCATTTGAAATATTTAAAAAAAAATAGTCCAATAGATATGCCCCTTTACGATTTTATTAATCATAAAAGACAGCTTAAAACGGTTTTGGTTGTTCCAACACCTGTTATTATTGTTGAGGGTATTATGATTTTTGTTGAAGAGAGAGTAAGAAATTTAATAGATCTTAAAATATATATTGACACCCCAAATGATATTAGATTTATTAGGCGCTTAAGAAGAGATATTTCTAAAAGAGGACGTACTGTAGAGTCGGTGATTGATCAGTATTTAAACACCACTAGATGGGGTTATTATAGGTTTATTGAGCCTACTAAAGAATATGCTGATCTTATTATTCCTGAGGGAGGTCATAATGATAAAGCGCTTTATGTGCTTTCAACGTTTCTTAAGTCTTTAAGTAAAGAGGGACTAGATTTTACCTAAATTAATGATATTGGATAATAATCTATTTCAATGTAAACAGTATTTGTCTTTTTTACCTTTTCTTTTGTATTGTTAACTAATTTTTCAAGCAGGCTGTAGGATTTTGATAAGTATATTATATTGTATCTGTAATTTTTAGATATTTTCTTCATAATAGCTTCTGATGGGCCTAAGTGTTCAATTCCTTCTTGCAAAAATTCTTTAGATTTTTCAAAAAATTCCCAACATTTTTGTTTAGCAGATTCTTCATTTTTACTTCTAAATATAATTCTAATAATTTTGTTAAACGGAGGATAGTTCAATTTTTTCCTTATATCTAGTTCTTGTTCGTAAAATTGTTCATATTGGTTTTTATAAGCATATTTTATGGCGTAATAATTGGGATTTTTTGTTTGTATAATAATTGTGTTGTCATCTTTAAATCTTGCGGCTCTTCCCATAATTTGTGAGAGTGTTGTAAAAATTCTTTCGCTACTTCTAAAATCAGGTAGTCCCATTCCAATGTCTGCGTTGATTATACCTAGTGTTTTTATATTTTCAAAATTGAATCCTTTTGCGATTATTTGTGTTCCAATAAGTATGTCTATTTCTTTATTTTCGAACTTATTTATTGAATCTATATTTTCTATTTTTCTAATATCGGAATCGATTCTTGCAATTTTTGCATTTGGCAAAAATTTTTTTAATTCTTTTTCAACAAGTTGAATTCCATAAGTTTTGTATTTAATGTCTTTTGATTTGCATTGAGGACAATGGCTTGCTGTTTTTGTTTTATAACTACAATAGTGGCATAAAAGTTTGTTTTCTTTTTTGTGGTAAATCAATCCAAATGAGCAATTTGGACAATAGATTGTGTGCCCGCATTCGTTACATTCGAGATTTTTTAGATATCCTCTTTTATTAATGAAAATTAAAGATTGTCTTTTTTCATTTAAACTTTTTTGTATGCTGTATAACAGCTCTGATGAAATTGTGCTAGGTTCTTTTTTCATGTTTATTATTTTTATATCTTCTATTTTGCTTTGAGAGAATTTGTTTTGCATTATTATTTTTTTTATTTGGTTATTTTTCATTGCATGGTATGCTTCAAGAGAAGGTGTTGCGCTTCCCATTACAAATTTGGCATTAAATTTTTTTTGCAAAAAAAATGATATATGTCTTGAGTGAAATCTTGGAATATTTTCAGATTTGTATGTAGTTTCGTGTTCTTCGTCCATAATTATTAATTTTAATTTGGTGAAAGGTAGCATTAGAACACTTTTGATGCCAACTACAACCAAGCTTTCTCCATTTTTGACTTTATTCCATATTAAATTTTTATTAGAATTTGGAACTTTAGAGTTATATTCATAAATTTTATGGCGCATATTTAATGTATGTTTTATTCTTTTTATTATTTGATATCCCAATGATATTTCAGGAATCAAAAAAAGTACTTGTTGTTCTAGTGCTAAATAGTATTCACACAATTTGATAAATATTTCAGTTTTTCCAGATCCAGGTATTCCAAAAAGGTAAAAAACATTAGTTGTTTCTGACTCTATAATTTCTTTGTAAATATTTTGTTGTTCACTGTTTAGCTGAAGGCGCTTTTTATGATCTGAATGCTCATTTATTGAAGAAAATGTTTGGGAGTTGTTTTTAGATTTTGAATTTTTGGGCAATCCAAAGAATAAAGTTTCTCCAAATCCCGAAAATGTTTTTTTACTAATCCAATGTGCTAAATTAATGTTGTGTTCTGTTATTATTTTAGTTGTATCTATTATTTTAATAATTTCTTTTATTTTGAATTCAAATTTTTCTTTGAATTTGTCTTCAAAATATTTTTTAATAATTATTCCAATTTTGTTAGATCCATTAAAATTAACCATTACTCTTATTCCAATTTCTAGATTCAAGTTGAATCTGTAAAGAAAAAGTTTATTTAAAGGAATATTTATTGCAATTTCATAGTAATAAGTTGAATTATAATGCTCAACCATATTTTATTATGCCTTTTATTATTTTTAAATCTTGCCATATTTCTTTTTTTAATTCTGGATTTTTTATTTGATTTGTAGGAAGATATGTAAAAACTAATGGAATGCCTTTAAATCTTAGTTCTATTCCTCTTACAATTTGAATTCTTAACGGTTGATTTAAGAAAAAATCTATTTCTTCGCAAGATAAAATTGCTTTAGGATTTTTGTTGCTTATTTCTAAGTTAAGTGATTCAATAGTATCTATTATTTTATAATTATGTATGTTTATGCTTTTGCACCATTTTGTTATAATGTCCCTTGAAGGTTCGTTTAGATAGTTTTTGCTTACATATATTATGATATGGTCGTTTATACTTTTTTCTTGTAAGTTATTATTTAGCAATATTTTTGTTGAATTTTTGTTTTCTAAGGGTAATTTTTTAGGTTCTTTGCTATTTTCGGTTTTTTGATAAGTTTTAGTGTTTTTAGCTTTTTCTATTTTTTGTTTAATTTCATTGTTTATTTCTTCAAAATTTTCTGTAATTTTGCCTTCGATATTATTTGTTAATATTTTAAGTAAAAAAAGTTTTTTAGTTAAAATATTATTATTCATAGTAAACCCTGTCTAAAAATAAAGCATTTGCAGGTGCAGTTGTTCTTGCAAGGTTTCTATTTTTGGATTTTAGTATTGTTTCAAAAGTAGAAATCGATTCGTTTTTTATTTCAATGTCCAGCATTGTGCCTATTATTGACCTTACCATTTTCCACAGAAAAGAGGATCCTATTATTTCAAAAATAATATATTTCCCCCTTTTTTTAAATTTGGCAAAATGTATATGCCTGAATTTAGATTTGCTTTTATCTTTTATGCATGAAAATGTGGTAAAATCGTGGTTGCCAATCAATGTTTTAGCCATTTGGTTTAAATTGCTTATGTTTAGTTTTTTATTTACATAGTGAGCTTGATAGCTTTCCCAGGGATAGTAGTTGTCGCTGTTTAATATACAATAGCTGTATTTTCTTTTTTGGGCGCTAAAACGTGGATGAAATGAATTTTTCACATACTTGAGCTTTAGTATTTTTATACTGTTTTTTAATAATATTGCATTTAAAGCTTTTTTTAGATTGTTTAGCTTAATATTAATACTCATATCAAAAGTTATTATTTGTCTTTTTGCATGAACGCCCTTATCTGTTCTTCCAGATGAATGAATTTTTACTTTTTTTTTGTTGATTTTCATTAGAGCTTTTTCAATTTCTCCTTGAACCGTAGACTTTGTTGGTTGTATTTGAAATCCATGGTATATAGATCCGTCGTAAGCGATTTCAGCCAGTATTTTTTTCATTTATTTAAGATTTTTCATTTCCTTTGATATTTTAAAGTAAACTTCTTTGATTTTATCTAAAAGTATTGAAGGCTTTTCTTTTGAAAATTTACCCATGCCTGCTATTTTAGAAAGAGTGGTTTTTATGTCGCTTAATTGTTTGTATCTGTATTCCTTATTGTCTTTGTTCCCATAAAAGTATTCTAGAAGACCTGATAAGTATAGCACACTGTCATAGCCATAATTTTTATCTGTATCTGGGCCAAATATGGTTGATGTGCTAACAGGTTCTGAATTGTCTTTATCTTTTTCAATAACTAGTTTATAAAGATATGCAGCTTTGTGATAAAATATTTTTTGAAGATAATTATAGTTTTTGTTTGGCTCTTCTTTTTCAAGGTCTTCAAATGTCCAAGCGGCTCTTATTGCTGATTTTGCTTGATTTAACGTGGGGCTGTAATTCTTGTCTAAATGCTCATAACATAGCATGGCAAGAATATAACTTGCAGCTCCTTCTTTTAATGTCCTAGGTTTACTGAAGTTGATCATGTTGTCAAAAATCGTATCTATTTTTTTTCTTTCGGATTTTTTATTTTGCAAAAATTCTTTTTTATTTTTAGGGATTGAATTAAATTCGCTTGGAAATGCTGCAAAGTAGCATTTTGGGCATACTGTTACAGAATATATTCTAGGATAAATGATGCCATATTTGTCGTTTTTTATATACTCTCTTTTTAGATCAATTTTTAACTCTCCAGCTATTAATCTGCTACTTCCAGTCAAAAATTCTTCTTTTTGAAATTTAAAAGAGCATACAGGGCATTCAATTTTTTCTTTTGTAAAATATGATATTTTTTTCATGAATTTAATTTTCTACTATTACAAATGCAATAGCGTACTCCTTTTCATGGGATATTGTTAGGTATAGCTTTAAATTCATTTTTATTACAAATTTTTCAATTTCATTATGCAAATGAAATTCTGCATTTCCTTTTAAAGATTTTATTACCTCAATATCTTTAAGGGTATAATTTATTTTATATTGCAACATTGGGCTTAATGCTTTAATTAAAGATTCTTTAGCTGCAAATTTTCCAGCTAAACTTTCTATAATGTTGCCCCCTTTTAATTTAAAATTTTCAATTTCTTTATTTGTAAAGAACCTCTCCATTTTTTTTTTATTTTCTAAAAAATTTTTAAATCTTGCTACTTTTATTATATCACATCCTATTGACTTCATGGTTTGATCTCTGAGCTGTCAATTATTTCTAGTTTTATTTTTTTAGGTTCATAATCATATATTTCTGTTTCATTGATATTTTCTTTAAGAATTATATTTGTAGCAATGTTATAAATTCCGGGAGTTTTTATATTTGCTAAATCAAAGGCAAGACTTATATTTTGATTGTTTATATGAGCTTTAATTTGTTTTTCAGAAAGTCTTGTTTTTATTTTTACAAACATTTTGTTTTCTGAGTTTATTATTTTTTCTTTATTTTTAATTTCAAGGCCATTTTTAAGATTATTAAAAATAAGATTAGGAGATTTAATTGTTGTATTTGAATATTTTTTGTTTAAATAAATATTGACTACCACATGGCTTTTTTCAAACATAACTAGAGGATTTGGTGGAACTACTTCAAGATAATCTGATACAAATAGGGTTCTTGTGTCAAACTCTTTTACGTTGGTTTGAATAGTGTTTATTTTTTTAAGTTCTTGTTCAGGTCCATATACTAATAAATTTTCAGGCAATATATTGTATTTTGCAATAAAATATTCTCCCTTGCCATCTTTTTCTATAAGTTTAAACTTGGGTTCTATTTTGACTAATTTAGAGATTTTGTTATCAAGATTTAGCAATATATTTGTTTTTGAAAGCTTATATTCTGCAATGTGTATTGAGTTAAGATTTTTTATTTTTATTGGTAGCTTATAGTTTCCAGGAATCTTTATGTTTGATGCTTCAATAAATAATATTATTTTATTAAGATCAAGGTATTTTAAATCATCTTTATTGAGTTTTATTGTAATTTTGACTTTGCTAAAGTCTGGCATTTTCCCAAGAGTTATTTGATCATTCAAGATAATTTTGAATTCTTTTTCAGTTGTTATTGATTCTATTTTGTTGAAATTAAATGCTACAAACATTAGAATAGCTATTAAAATGGAAATAGCTTTGTTTTGCCAATCATCAAATAGTAATTTTATTATATTTATTAATTTTTTGCCCATTTTCATTATTTTACTCTATTAACTCGAGATTTAACTTATTTCTAATTTCACTTAAGCTTAAATTGTATTCCAATTTTGCATTGATTGTAATAGAAATAGACCCAGTCTCTTCGGAAGTTATTATTGTTATTGCATCCGAATTTTCAGAAATCCCAAGCCCTGCTCTGTGTCTTGTTCCAAACGCTTTGCTAATAGAATCAACATTAGATAATGGTAAAAATGAGCCTGCGTATTTTAATTTATTTTTACTAATTATTACAGCTCCGTCGTGAAGAGGAGTTTCGCGCTCAAATAGTGATATTAGTAGTTCACTAGATATTAGCGCATCAATTTTAGTTCCTTTGTTTATTATTTGCTCCAACTGTATTTTTTTTTCAATGCATATCAGGCTGCCAGATTTGTTTTCAGACAGGTGTTTGACTGCTTTTAGGATTTCAGAAATAACTTTTAAAGTTTCTTCTTTTTTATTTGAAAGCTTAAAGGCTAAATTGAAATTTCCAATTTGCATTATTATTTTTTTTATTTCTTGATTAAAAAGTATGACTATTGCTATTGGTAATATATTGGCTATATAATTTAACAGCCAACTAATAGTATAGAGATTTAAATAATATGAGATAATTCCTATAGAGATGATGATCAACATTCCTTTTAATAGATTTGTAGAATAAGAATTGATTACGTTTTTATATACGTAGTATACTAGGATGCTGATTAAGCTTAGATCTAAAGTTCTTGAAAAAGTATCTTTTATCTGATTTAAATCATTTATGTCTATCATAAATTTTCTACTCAATGTGGAAACACTGTACTTATTAACCTATATTAGTATAATATAAAATATATAAATAAGCATGGGTTGTAATTATTTAAATTAAATTGTTTTTTAATTTATGAATGAAAGAGAAAATATTATAGCTTTAATATTTGATTTTGATAATACTCTTATTTATGGTAATATGCAGCAAGTACTGTTTGATGAGTATTGTGTTGATTCTTGTTCCTTTTGGAAAGAAGTTGAAGGCTTAGAGTATGTTTATAAACAAAATGGTTATAATATAATTTCTAATGAAATGATATATTTATCCCATTTTTTAACCTACGTAAGGGAGGGGTTTTTTAAAAGACTGGATAATAGAGTATTATTTAATTTGGGTGCTAAGTTAAAATTTTTTGAAGGGGTTATTGGTTTATTTGATGAGATATCTAAAATAAATAAGAAGTTAGAAGGTAATAATTCGCAGGTTAAAATTTACATTGTTTCAAGTGGATTTAGACAAATGATTTTGGGAAGCAAGGTTGCGCCTTATGTGAGCAAAGTGTGGGCATGTGAGTTTATAGATTCTTATTTGATGCCTTTTTACGAACTCAGAGATGATAAATTTTCTAAAAATAAGATTTTAAGCAGTGTTTGCTACTTTGTAGATCATACAATAAAAACTAGAGTTATTTTTGAAATCAATAAAGGGTCTTATGAGAAGATTAATGAGAGAGTGCCAAAGAGTAAAAGACAAATTCCTTTTAAAAATATATTTTACATTGCAGATGGATTTAGCGATATTCCGGCATTTGAAATCTTAAATAATATTTTAAAACATTGTAGAAATACCTTAACAGTGTATCATGGAAATGATAAGAATGCAAAAAAATTGTTTTATGAGAATAGAGTGGGAGATTTTGCTGAGGCCAATTATAGCAAGGGCACTAAATTGTATAATTGGATAATGGAGAAAATTTGCTTGAGTGTATAGGTTATTTAACTTACTTTTGTTTAGTCGATAAAAGCAGTTAAAAAACGAAAAGAGGGGGAATATGCTTAAAGATTTAAATACAAATCAAGGGTTAAAGCCTTGGAGAGTGGAATCTGTTTTTTATTGTATTTTCATAGTTTTAATATTTATTGGGGCCTTTAAAATAGCAGAAGCCGTATTTAAACCTTTGGCTATTTCCATAGTGTTGGGATTTTTGGTGTATCCCGTTTATACTTTTTTAGCAAGATTTAAAGTTCCCAAATTTTTAATAGTTTTTATTATATTTTTTTTATTATTTTCTTTTTCTTATTTGATTTTTAGTTTTGTTTATTACAGCGTTACTGTTTTAATGAAGCAATTGCCCTACTATCAAAATCAATTGGCATTTATTATGAAAGATGTGCTCAGTCGATATAAAGTTGATAGTTCTGTTATTAATGATATGAATTTTTCTGGTTATATTTATCCATTTCTAACAAGAGCTTATAATGAGATAATTGGATTTACAAGTAGTTTAGTAATAGTCTTTTTGTTGTTGTATTTTTTGCTTTCAGAAATACATGTTTTTGGGATAAAGCTTGATAAAGCTTTTAAAAAGCCAATATCTACTAGATTTATTGGAGCTTTAGATACCATTAATAATCAAATTGGCAAATATTTGGGGATAAAAATTCTTGTGAGCTGTTTAACAGGCATTTTAGTATTTATTGGGTTAACTTTGTTTGGACAAGATTTTCCTCTTGTTTGGGCAGTTCTTTCTTTTGTTTTTAATTTTATTCCCAGTATTGGGTCCATATTAGCTGTATTTTTTATTGTAATCACATCTTTAATTCAATTTTATCCAAATTTAAATATAGTGCTTTATATTTTTATATATAATACTTCTATTCAAATGTTGATTGGAAATATTCTTGAGCCAAAAATGCAGGGCAAAAGACTTGATATTTCACCATTTTTGCTATTATGTTTTTTGTTTTTTTGGGGATGGCTTTGGGGTATTGTGGGTCTTTTAATAGCTTATCCTTTTACTGTGATTGTAAAGGTGATAGTTGACAATGTAAGTTGGCTTAAGTCTTTTTCTGTATTTTTAGGTGGTTCTGAGATCTTAAGTAATGTTAGCATTTCGGATAAAGGCAAGGAGATTTGATTTTGGAAAGAAGAAAGGTTATGCTTACGGGAGATAGGCCTACTGGTGCTCTTCATTTAGGGCACTATGTGGGATCTGTAGTAAATCGGTTAAAATTTCAAGAAGAGTATGAAACATATTTTATTATAGCCGATTTGCATACTTTGACTACAAGGCCCGACTTGAAGAGCATTAATGCAATACCTTTTAATGTTAGGGAAATGGTTTTAGATTATCTTGCTTGTGGAATTAATCCTGATAAGGTTAGTATATATCTGCAATCAGCCATACCCGAGCTTTTTGAACTCCATTTAATATTTTCAATGATTGTTACTGTTGCGCGCTTGCAAAGGATTCCAAGTATAAAAGATATGAGCATTGCGGCTGGACTTAAAGAGATTCCTTATGGTCTTTTGGGATATCCCGTTCTTATGAGTGCAGATATTTTAATGACAAAAGCAAATTTAGTTCCCGTTGGGCGTGATAATGAATCTCATATTGAATTTGCAAGAGAACTTGCAAGAAGGTTTAACCATTTGTACAAAAATAATTTTTTCCCAATACCCGAATCTGTTTTCACGGATTCTCGTCCTTTGGTAGGTATTTACGGTAAAAATAAAATGAGTAAGAGTCTTAATAATGCAATTTTTTTAAACGATGATGAAAATTTGTTAGAAAAAAAAATTATGTCTATGTATACAGACCCAAATAGAATAAGGGCAGATATTCCTGGTAATGTTGAAGATAATCCTGTTTTTATTTATCATGGTATTTTTAATAGTAATCATGAAGAAGTTGAGGACCTTAAAAATAGGTATAAGAAGGGCAAAGTAGGTGATGTTGAGGTTAAGAAAAAATTGTTTTTAGCTTTGAATAGCTTTTTAAAACCAATAAGGGATAAAAGAAGTTTTTATGAATCCAAAAAAAAAGATTACATTGATGAAATTATTTTTGATGGAACAAGCAAGGCAAGGTTTGTTGCAAATAAAGTAGTAAAAGATGTTAAGGATTTAATAGGACTTTCAAAAACTTGGAATGGAATAAAATGTAGTGCTGAGAAAAAATTTAAAAATTAAGAATGAAAATTATTGATTTTATGTTAGACTTATATTGACAATTAACTTATTATTTAAATCAAACAATATTAATTATTAGGTAGATTTGCCTTTTTTATTAATCTTTTATTAAATTCTAGTAGTTTATGTAAAATGTTTCTTTTTGCATAAATAACTTCGCTGAGTACTCTTGTTACTGGTTCTGTCTTTGAGATTCTCATCCATAAGGTTGCAACAATTTCTTTGTTAGTTTTTAACAATACCTTTAATCCTCCCGAAGAATCTCCTGTTCTAATCTTAGATTGTATTTTGCCTTCATAGTTAATGATTTCATAATCAACCACTGATAATTCTTGAAATAACTTATTGCTTTTTATTTCTTTAATCAATAGATTTTCATAATTGCTTTTTAAAATTTCTTGATTTTTTATTTTTAGATTTGTTAAATTGGCTTTCTTGGATGATACTATTACATTACTATAAAAATTTGTTGTATTTAAAATATCTTTTAAGTCGTACTTTTCTTTATAGTAGTTTTTAGACAATTTACACCATACTTGGTAAAGTTCTTTCATTTTTAATAATTTTACTATACTAAGCAAAGTAGTAATTGGGTCTCTTACCCTTGAAGGGTGGATTATGCAGCCTCCATTTGATCCCTCTCCTGAGATTTTTACAATCAATCCCTGAGCCCTTAAATCATCCGCCATTTCTATTAGATTAGCTTCTCCAACCTCTACTCTATAAACTTTGGCGTTAAAAAAATTTGCAATTTTTTCAATATTTAGAGATGTTGCATCATTGGTTACTATTGCTACATTATTTTTTATTCCTATGTAATGAAGATAGCTAAGCTCTGAAATTACTACAAGTGCAAATATTTTTTGCGCTTCGATTATATTTGCAGTGTTATTGGCTTTGTCTATAAACACTAGATTACCCCTATCTCCATCACAATCTGGTACGTATCCTAGCTCAAAAGAATTGTCTTGTATATATTTATTTTGTAGCAATTTTTTACATTCATTTAAAGATTTTCCTTCAGGAATAATATTGTGCTTAAAAATACCTATTTCTTTATTATATAATTTTACTTTCAATCCTAAAGATTCTAGCAATTCTTTATCTATTGAATTGATTCTAGAGCTTCCATTCATTTCTGCTATTATTCCAATTGGATTTTTTAGTATTCTTTTTTTTAAAATTTCGATATTTTTATTGTTAATGTCGTTTTCATATGCTATTTTATGTATTAGTAATTTATATGTTTCGTAAGATTGGTTTTTATTTTTTCTTTCTGATTTTATTATTTTATTATAATTCTCTAAATGGGATTTGTCTTCATCAAATTTGTTTAGAGTGTTAATTAAATGGTTTATTAGATTTTCATTTTGGCTATTGTTTTTAATTTGTTTTATTATTTCGTGAGTTTTTGCGGAATTTAGTACACCACCATCGTTTAATCCTATTTTTATCCCATTGTATCCTGTTGGATTATGACTTGCAGAGATGTAAATAAAGCCCTTTGAATCTTTACTGTTTTTTGTATAAGCTAAAATTTCAGTTATCGGAAGTATTCCAAAAAACTTAATCTTTTCTTTGTTTGTTATTAATATTTTTATTGTTATTTCTGCAATAATGTTGCCAGTTGGTCTTGAATCTAATCCTAATCCAATGTAGGGCTTAGGTTCATTTTTAAAATAATTTGATATTGTGAAGATTATTAGTGCTATTAGCGCTTTATCTTCATTGTTTATTTCGTTTTCTATTGAATCTTCGTATTTTGATTTTGCAAAAATTTTTCTAAAACCTGAAGGAGAAAGTATCATCTCATCAAAAGCTTTTTTAAAATTTTTCATGTTAAGTGAATATTGTTTAAGCATTTAAATTTCTTCTCATTGATATTCTAGCCATATTATTGCTATAATTAATAAACATAATAATATGGTCACTTATATTATTATACTTAAAAATATGGTTTTTGGGTTATATTAATAAGCTTTTCTTTAAGGGTTTTGGTTTTAATTGGTGAATGTTAAAGTTGATAAAATTTTTTCTGAAATGATACTTGAAAAACTTAATTCTGGTGAGTTAGGAATTAATAATTTTGAATCCATTAAATATTTTCCTTGCGATAGCCATGAAAATATTTTAAATATTTCAGATAAAATTTTGAGGTTTAAGTTTCACAAAGGGTTGGTTGAAGATAATTTAAAAAAATATTTTCATGATTTTTCTAAATTTTTGTGCTCAGAAGAAGATGATTGTTATATTTTTTCTTCTTGTGATCTTGAAAATTTAGGACTAATGCTTTTCCCGTATCTTTCTTTTGGAATTTTAAATGGGGGTTCTGCAACAAGTTATTTTGATTTGACTAAAAATAGGGCGTTAAATGAGGATTTATATATGCTATATGAATCTAAAATACTTGAATTTAAAGAAAAATTTGGAGAATTCCCAAAGGGGATAACACCAGCCTATATTAATAAAGATGGTAGTTTTGGATTTTCATTTTTGGCTTTGAAAATCAGGCATCTTTTAATGGTTGCTAAAAGATATGAATCTTTTTATGGCAAAATGATCAAGCCCTCAATATTTCAAATGACTAGTTGCAAAACGGATGAATTTATTTCAAAATTTTTGGATGATTTATTTTTGGATGATTTGATTAGAAGTGTAAATTTTTGTTCTCTTAAAAAAGAAGATGTTTTCACAGCTGTTCAACCTTTAGTTTATTGTTATGAAAAATTGAATAGCTCTAATTATCAATATTTTACTCTCAAAGATAATAAAAATGCTAATTCTATTTTGGCTTTGCCTGCCGGGCATGGTCAAAATTTCAAAATTTTAAAAGATATTTATTTAAAGCTTTATGAGTCTGGGAAAAGATTTATATACATTGGCAATGTTGACAATATGGGCTTTACAATTAATTTTAAAGCACTTGCTGTAATGGCTTTGACCAATTGTTCTTCTGGGTTTGAATTTAGTTTTAAAAGCAAGGCGGATTTTAAGGGAGGGATATTGGCAGTAAACGGTGAAAATCGGTTAACTTGTGTTGATATTGGCGGGGGGATTTCTTCAGAAATTGTGCAAGATTTTGAAAATAAGGGTAATGGACTGTTATTTAATTGTGCAACCGGGCTTTTTAATTTAGAGTATTTGATAAAAAATATTGATGAAATAATAGAAAAAATGCCCATTAGAATTATAGAGCAAGATAAAGAAATTGGTAAATATATTTCGGTTGAGCAAATAACGTGGGAAGTGCTAAAATTAATGGAAAATCCATTAATTTTAGCGGTTGATAGAAATAAAAGATTTCTTCCTGCAAAGTTATTTGTTGATATGTTACTTAATAGTAATCTTGAAGATAGATGTGGATATTGTTATAAGAATAGGATCGATAATTCTGCTAAGAATTTTAGTGCTCTTTCTAATTTGTTATCAAAAGATTATGGTTTGCTTTATGGGCTATATAAATGGACTTTTTGAAAGCCCTATTTTTTTTATTTTTTAGCTTTTTTTGTTTAAATTTATTTGCAATAGAATCTTTACCAGAAATAGATTATGAATATTTTAACAAGGATAAATCAGATCTTGTAGATTTGATAAAATTTTTAGGTGAATTAGATTTTCAAACTATTTTAAAAGATAGAAACTTATTTATTGGGATTAGAAATTTAACAAATTTCAATAATGTTCAAGGTCTTAATAGCAATGATATTAATAGAATAAAAAAGATTAATCCAATTGGTATAATTTTATTTAGAGAAAATTTAAAAGATGCTGAGCAGACAATAGGATTGATTAGTGCAATAAAGAGTCATATTGGACATGATATTTTTATTGCTATTGATGAAGAGGGGGGGATAGTTAGTAGGGCTAGTGAAAATAAGAAAATGGGGGTTTATAATTTTCCGGCCATGGAGCGCGTAGGGGGTGTTAAAGATTTGCATCTTATTTATAAAATTGGTGAAGTTCTTGCTAAGCAATTGCGAAGACTGGGTATTAATTTGAATATGGCTCCAGTTGCTGACATAAAATTTGTACCACATACTCCTTTGCTAAATAGGACATTTGGAGGATATTCCGCTTATAATATTGGACTTATGGTAGAAGCTTTTATTGATGGGATGCAGAATTATGGGGTATTTTCGGCAATCAAACATTTTCCTGGATTAGGAGGAACAACTACAGATACACACAAATATTTAGCGTTTTTGCCTTATAGTAAAAGTTTTTTAATGTTAAATAATTTTGTTCCATTTGTTTTTGGTAAAGCTGCTAGATTTATTATGATTGGTCATGTAAATGTTCCTAAAATTTCTAAAGATATAACTAGTATGTCTAGAAGTATTGTTAATATTATAAGGGATAATTTAAATATTACTAGTATTATGATGACAGATTCTTATGATATGGGAGCAATTACAAGAAGTTTTTCTAATATTGAAAATGCTATTAAGAAGTCTTTAAGTTCAGGTATAAATATAGTTCTTATTCCCTAGTGAAATTGTTTTAAAGATTTGGTTTTGGTCTTTGGCAATTTGTTGATTAAATAGCTAATTTCAATAATTTATGTAATTTCTTGTTTTGTTAGAAATTATTAAAAAAATGACAAAGGTGTTTAAATTTTTATGGTATAAATATAGAAATTCCTAGATCTAAAAGAATAAATTCTTTAAAAGAAGTTGATAATTTATAGTAAATGCTATAGTTATTAGGTATGAAATCAATTTCAAATTTGAAGGCAATTATGGGAAGAGTTGGATAGAGAAATGCGTTAGTTGTTTTTCCTATAAATATAGTAGTTCTTAGGGTTAAATCGATTTGAGTTCCAATGAAGAATTTTATGGTAAGCGTATCAGTCAAAATTGAATATTTAGCAATGTAAATAGTGAAAGCTAAATTGAAATAAGTATTTGAAATAAAGTCTTTATTTATTGGGATGGTAATAAAATTTATGGGACTGAATTGTATTTCAATCCATTCATTATAAGATGTCAATATTCCTATAAAGGGAATGTATTTATAGTTTTCATTATAAAAGATAGGATTTATGTAATTATGGCAAATTATACCTATTTTTAAGTTTTTTTTTATAATATCCTCTTTAGGGAATTCCCAGTGAGAAGTAGTTAATTTATTTTGAAGGCAAAATAAATTAACACTATTTATTAATAAAAAAAAAATGGATAATATAGCAGTATATTTCATTAGTAGTAAAAGTTGCTTTATTTATGGTAATTAATAGTATAAGTATATACAAATTAACAGGTTTTTTCTAGGTTGATTTGTTTTTTTATCCTTTCTATTCTATCTATCTATTTTTTTCTATATTTATACTATTAAATAATATTTTATAATATTATTTAATAGTATAAATATAGAAAAAAATAGAT
>NZ_JACHFB010000003.1 GCF_014205885.1 Borreliella californiensis
GTATTAAAATTCTTTAATACTTTATAAAGATAATTTATTAGTATACTAATAAATTATCTTTATAAAGATAATTTATTAGTATACTAATAAAGTATCTTTATAAAGTATTAAAGAATTTTAATGCACATGATATTAGTATAATATATATAATTTAAAGTATGTTGATCTATATAAATATCGGAATATTAACAAAACTTCTTAATAAAATCTCAAACTTTTATTTTTTAATAATTTTAAAAATATTCATTTTTTTAATAAAAAAATGAATATAAACATTAATTTGAATTAATAATTAAAAATCACATGAACATAAAAACAATAATCCAATTAATGGGGATACATATTTAAAAACTTGCTTTTTAAACTTAGATTGAGCTTTTAAAAAGTCTTCTTTTACTTTAATATTTATCTTCTTAAGCTTCGAGATTTTTAAAAAATTTATTACTAAGTAAACACGCTGATATTAATTTATTATAAATTGCGCTAATATTTTACTTGTCAAAATTTGCTATTAGGAGATAATAAAAATATGAAAAAAATTTTTACATTAATATTAATTTTTGGGCTAACAATACAAATCTTTGCCACAAAAGACACACAAAATAAAATTGAAAAAGGCATTGAAAAAGATATTGAAAGTTCCAATAAAAATGATAAAGAAGATAAAAAAAATAGAATTGAAAAAGGTATTGAAAGTTTTAATACATATGATAAAGAGAAAAAAAATCCAATCGGGCCATTCCTTTTAAATTTATTTTTACCTTTTGGAATAGGATCATTTATCCAAGAAGATTATATTGGTGGAGGCTCAGTGCTTGGGTTTAATTTATTGGGAGCAATCCTCTGGGGAACTGGAATGATTCTTAACTATCGTGAAACACAATTGACCGGATACATACTAATAGGGGTAGGAGCAAGCATGATTTTAACATCCTACACAACTTCACTTATTATTCCATTTACATTTGCAAATAGGCACAATGAAAATCTTAAAAAAAGACTCAGCACTGAGCTTGTGGGCTTTGAACCCAATTTTGATATTGGAATAAATGGATTCCAATTATCGTTTAAAAAAAGTTACTAAATAAATATTGGATAACAATTTTTACGATTTAATTTAAAATTAAAAATAAATTTGCCAACAAAGAAAGTGTTAATTAATATTCTCTCTGTTGGCTTATTAATTGCACTTAAAATATCCTTAAACCACACCCTGAATACTATAAACTCTTTCAATCTTAATACCGTAATATTCAACCTAATTAAGAAATTATTCTTAATGCCAAATTGGTACAATATTTTTAAAAACTAATAATAACAATTATTAATTAAAATGTTCTAAACATATTATTAAAATGCTATAATTACTAATTATTATTAATAATTAAAATACTTTTTAAGGAGACTATTTTGAAAAAAACAATTATTGTATTTATAATATTAGCATTTATGCTTAATTGCAAAAACAAAAGTAATAATGCTGAACCAGCCAACGATCTAGATGAAAAATCTCAATCTAAATCAAATCTAGTTGATGAAGATAGGATTGAATTTAGCAAAACAACACCTTTGGAAAAATTAGTAGGCACATTAAACTTAAACAATACTGAAAAAGAAACGCTAACATTTTTAATAAACCTATTAAAAGAAAAATTAGTAGACCCAAATATTGGCTTACATTTTAAAAATACTGGTGGAGATGAAAGTAAAATAGAAGAGACTGTACAAAAATTTCTATCAGATCTAAAAGAAAATGAAATAAAAGAACTGCTTGCAAAAATTAAAGAAAATAAAGATAAAAAAGAAAAAGATCCTGAAGAGTTAAATACTTATAAAAGCATACTTGCTAGTGGATTTGATGGAATTTTTAATCAAGCAGATTTCAAAACCACACTTAATACTCTTAAAGATACTATATAGCCAAACCAAGTGAAATTTATAATTAATTTAAAAAAGCTAGTGGTTTTAAACTGCTAGCTTTTAAAATAATTTTTTAGTTAATCAACGAATTAAATGCAAAACTTGCTCTTTTTATCTTAGGATATTTTTCAATTATTTTTTTCATAGCAACATTAAAAAGCTGAGAATCAAGTGAAATTCTGTACACCTTTTCACTTTTTGGATGTTTCTTAGACTTAATGGTAATCTCGGCAATCATATCACTCCAAATTCCATTATTATAAAGAGAAACAAAAGCCTCAATCACTTTTTTAGCATCGCTAGAACCAAAAGGATATGCGGTTACAAGCCCAGATTCAACTGATTTTTCAGACATTGGAAGTCCTCCCCCAAAAAACCCACCTTTATTTTCATTAAAATTTATATCATTTCCCTTGCTTATTAATTTAAACCCAGAAACAGAATAAAGCGGATCACTCTCGCTAGTAGTTTCAAAAATTATTAAGGGCATAGCATAAGAAATATAGCTCCCATCAATAGGAGAAACAAGATAAGAATACTTAATCCCCTTAAGCTCATTAATAAAATCTCCGCGCTCCCCAAACAAATCTCTGGCTTTAATTTTCATCCAACGAATATAAACCGGCAAAAGAAAAAAATTTATTGATTTTGTTCCTTCTAAAAACTCTATTTTAGAGTAATCAATAAATTTATTTTTATTCTCAAGAGCTTTTAAAGTCTTATATTCTTGAAAATCATCAACTACACCAGAATCTCCAGAAAAAAGTCCAAAATTCACCTCTCCTAAAGCTCTTTTTTCTTGATCCAGCCTATTTAATCCACTTTCTCTAATAAGCCTACTACTACCCTCTCCCTCCATTTTTGAATTATCATCTAAATTACACCCTAGAATTAAAACCACAACAGATATAATGACTCTTTTCAAAATGCTCCCCCTTTAAAGTTTTAAAGTTTTAAACTTTTATCTAATATTTAAAGTTTTTAAATTAGAGTATTAGAAGCAAATGTAGATCAATTAACAAAAAAATCAAAATAAAAACTTTAACGTCTGCTAATCTCTTTTATCAAACTGTTTAACATGCGATTTATATAATCATAAAGTTTTTTATTCTTGCCAATATTGTTGTAATAAAGCTTAAAAATTTCTAAAAGAGAATTTCTAACTTTAAAAATCAAAACTCTTTTATTTTTATTACTAATAGAACTTAATGCTTGTTTAAAAGATTTGCCTGTTTTTTCCATTTCTTTTAAAACCCTATTAACATCGTAATTTAATATTATTTCTTCTAGCTTTCTCAATATCAACCTAGAATATTCCTTTCCAAGCCTTTTAAATAAATCGTCAAGATTCTCAAAATCTAATTCTCCATCTAACAAAACCCTACAACATTGCAAAGTTTCTTCTTCTTCGTCTGTTAAATTTCGCTTCCAATTCAAATACCAATCAAGCTCTGACTTTGTAGTAAGAGAAAAATTTTTAAATTCAAGAAGCTCTTTACTAACACTACTAATTTGTTGATCGATTGTTTTTTCAAGGGCCACAAGAATGTCTGTGCTTGAACCACCAGCATTAATTTTGGTTAGATAAAATTGTTGACACAGATTCATATCTAGAAGAGAAATTTCATCTTCTCTATCACTTTTATCAGAATAATTTTCAATCAATCGCACTAAAGTGCTCATTTTAGAAGACAAATCTCCCCACCGCTTTTTCCCTATATCAATCAAAAAATGATTAACGTCTTTTTCGCTGTACCTATATTTTGCCAGCACTTCATCATTATTTAAAAGCCACCCACCAAGAGCATATCTATTCTCATCATTTTGCAAAGATTTCTTGAAAAACTCAAAATTTTTGACCTCTTCCAAATTTAAATGGGAAATCCAAATCTCATCATGAGTATTTTTCAGCAAAGCTTTGCCGTATTTTGACTTGTTAATATTCTGATTTGAAGAGGGTTTTTGCAAAGACCCTGAATTATCTAAATTGTCAAAATTATTACTCGACTGATCCGGATTTTTAGACATTAAATTTTCAGAATTCTTTAAAGTTTGCAAATCCTTTTTGGTGCCCTTAGATTCTCTTAAGCTTATTTGAACATTCTTTTTGCTTTTTAAATTACTTAAACTAGAATCTTTAAGTCTATTGTTACTAGAATCTAAAGATTTTTTTTCATTGCTTATTAAATTTTGCTTATTGCCAGAATTGGTACTTTTTAAATCTTCTTCTAAAGATTTGCTATTACAATTAACAATTAACATAAAGCTAATAAATGCAATTCCTATTTTATTCATAAATTAAATTTCCCCTATTTAATTATTGGTTTAAATAAAAATATAGCTCACTTTACATACACTAAATGTATACATTACATTATTTCTTATTACAAAAAGAATTAGGCTTGATGTTGTTTTAATAATTTATTTTTTAAAACAAAAAACCTAGTTAAAATAACTTAAATAAGTTATTAAGCATAAATTAACCAAACCAATGCCTTTTAAAGCAAAAAGTATTAATAATCTGAGTTATTTAACAATATATAAATTACACATATAAATTAAAATTATTAACATCGGCCTAAATCACAGAAATTTAAATTTTCAAATCCAGATATATTTGCAACAAAATAAATAAACATAAACAAAAAGATTAACTCTTAACATAAGAGCTAATCTAGGGTTAATTAAAATATAAAAAAGTTAAAACGAAGCAGATGCATCGTAATTTTTAACAAGATTACAAGCCTCTTCAATGTTTTTAGTAGTCATAAAAGATTGTCGCAAATTATCTATGTAAGTTTTTTCAACCTGTAACAGCTGATGCTTAGCATTGGCAACATTTGGATCATTTGATTTCTCAAGATCCATTTTGGCCTTTCTTTTGGCCTGTAAACACTTAACAACAGTAGCAAGCATTTCTTTTATTTTCTTTTCATTTAAATTAAAAATTTGATTAAACTTACCTGGATTACTATCAAGAACTACCTGCTCAAGAAAAAACAAAGCTTCTTTTTGGTCATCATTTAAAGAATCTACAAAAGACATTTTAAGTTCTTGATTTGCTATGCTATTAGAAGAATTTAAAAGCTTTGAAGACCTTCTCCTAATATCAGAATAATTAAATTCTTTACAAGAAAAGAATAATAAAATAATAAATAATAAAATATTTTTCATACAGTCTCCCACACTGCGATTACGCAAATATTTAAATTAAAAAATTAAATAACCTTTTTTAAAAAAAATATAAATTATAATATATCTCAACATTTAAAATAATAAACATTTTGTAAAACTTTATAGAAATATCAAATAAAATATGTTAAAATTATTTTGGTAGTTAAAAATGGAAATTAAAATTGATGAAAAATTTAATATAGTATTTAACAACGATCTTAAATTAATAGAAAACATTGAAGAGCAAAAACAGCGTTTGTTTTTTTACCTTAAGACCCCAAAAGGCAGCTTAAAAGAAAATCCAAATTATGGGCTTGACTACGGCTTTTACTTTAAGCTTTGCAAAGCTAATAAACTAGAATCTATTAAAACCTTTTTTTTAAACCTTTCAAGAGAGCTTAAAATAGACCTTATTAACGTAAAACCAAGCATTAAAAATAAAACGATAACAATAAATTTTTTCTTTTTAGGAAAAGACACTTTAAAAATGGATTTTAAAATATGAGTATAATTTTTGATAAAAACTTAGGAATATTGGAAAAAACAATAGAAGAAATTCAAAATGAAAAAAAACATATACTTAGAACAAAATACGGCATAAACATTAAAGATAATTCAATTTACGACATAATAAACTTTCCAAGCTCAAGTATTGACAAGCAAATATCAGAAGTCTTAAAAGAACTTTTTTCCAAAATTAAAGAAAATGGAAGCTATTTTAATGCACTCAAAGAAGACCTAAGCACACCCAAAAGCTCAACTTATGAAGCAATAAGAAAAGCTCTACTAAATGTTGAAGGGGTTAAGCACATAAACATTTTAAGTGGGCCTGGAACAATTAATCTCTACTTAATACTACAAGACGATTGCTTTCAAGACCAAGAAAAAAAGCAAATCAAAATTGAAACTAAACAAAATATCTGGCAAGCAATTTACTATACAGCACCAAGCGGAACAGTTTTTAAAGGTGACATTGGGATTGAGTTTTTAAACAAACACAACCAAAAAAAAACATACAAATTCAGCTTAGGTAAAAAGAAATATGCATATCTTAAAGTAGCCTACAAAACAGAAGCAAAAGACGCAATCTACAAAGATATCGATGCTCAAATTAGAGACATTTACAACAAAATATTAGCCGATAAATACATTGAAATGGGAACATCTCTTAGATATCAAGACTTTCTTGCACCAGTTAGTATTATCAAGGGAATAAAAGAGCTTAAAATCGGGGCTTGTATTAAAAATGACAAGACAACAAAAATCACCCAACTTAGTGACAGTGATTTCACATTTAATAAAGACGAAAACACCAAAGAGGATGAAATTATTATTTTTGATACAAACAAAAGACTGCTTATTAACAGAGAATAAAAATGAACAAAGAAATACCAAAATTTTTAGAAAATACCCAAATTGAAAAATTCATTTACAATGAGCTTGATTACAAAAAAGAGATATTAAAAGAACTAAAAGAACTGCTTGAAAACTTTAACACAATCAACGTTAAAAAGAGCATTAACTCTAAATACATTGTATTACTAATGCTTTCAATATTTAACGCATTTCACTTTAAAAAAGAGCTAGATAAAAATCTTGTTACCTCTCTAGATGCCATTATTTTTGCAATCAAGTCTATTGGCACTGACGAGAGCTTTATTGTACTCTTTAAAGCCTTTTTACACGCAAATGTAGAAGTCAGCTCAAACGAAAACGCTCCAGGCGAAATAATAATAAAATTGCTTGGAAACATTAAGTCCCCGATTGAATTTAATATTGCAGCAAAAAATCAAAACAAACTAAAAAAAATAACAGCAAAGCACTCTGGATTTAAGAAAGCTCTAACTTCTAACTATATGCCCAAAGATTACAAAAACTCAGTATATGAATTTATCAAAATATTAATTCCTACAGGCAGGATAGTTAAAATCATAGACAAAAAACAAATAGAAATAAAAGGCACAAGAATAAAAAACTTTAGCACAAAAGAGCATTTTTTTTGATTTGCCGCCTACTAAATTGTAAATAAAAAGTTAAAACTTAAAAAATTAAAAAGGAGAATTTATGAATACCAACGAACCACAAGAGAGTGTGCAAATAAAAGACTTAAACAGAAAAACAAAAGTTAATCCAAGCGATCTTATTCCTATTGATGACATAGTAGAAGACACTTGCGCAATTACATATCAACATCTCCTAGAACAAATACAAAACGATACATTTTATAACAACGAATTTGGATGCTTTAAAAAAGCAATAAAAGACGTAATTAGTAAGGAACTTTTAGAAAACAAAGAATATATAAAAAGCATTTATATCAAAGTAATCTCAAAGCTTTTAGAACTAAGCACACCATTTGAAAACATAGATTTTGATACTGTTTTTAGAAAAGTTAAATCTACGTTTATTGAGAGTTTAAAGCACACAAACACAAAACCATCTTCAAAAAAAATTTCAATTTATAACTCAGACACAAAAGACATTGAACTTATTCAATTTGAACTCTTGGTTGAAAGTTTAAAAGAAGTTCTTGCAGAAAAATCTGAAGTAAATCAACTTAAAAGCGACCTAACAAGTTGCTTGCAAATAAACGATTTTACAGATACATTTCAAAACTCTTTTAAATCAATACCCAAACAAACTCTTGATACAAAAAATGAACATCTTGTAAGCTGTTATCAAAACGGAATTCCACAAATTGTAGACATTCCTATTTGGTGGCAAGGAAAACCACACGGCTTTGGGGGACTTCACACAATAGTTGATGATGCTAGAATATTAGAATTCCAATATAAAAATAAAGCTACAACTGTTGTACTTAAAAACAGAAATAGCACATCAATTGTAATAAACGAATCATATAAAGATAATTACATTTACTTACAAATAGATGCAGAAATTAGGTATTCAAGCTCAACAGATGATCACAATAAACAATTTTACCTTCAATTTGAAAAAAGCTCTGAAAAAATTCTAATAGCTTCATTTTCTTCTCAAAACATGCCCACGCTTAAAACACCAATTTATAATGGCTGGTACTACGTTGGATCAGGCAAACTAGGCAGGGGAGAAGAAATGCCAATACTAAACAAAGCATAAAAAATAAATAAAAGGAGATATTTATGGATACAATACTTATTTTTTTGTCAACAATTGACAATACAAAACTAATTATATTGGGGGGATTTATTTTGCTGGCAATATTGCCAATGATTTTGGCAATAAAACCACAGTTTAGAGAAAATTTAAATTCTCTTATCAAAAAACTTTTAAAAAATATAAATAAAAAGGACATAAAATGAACAGTAAAATGAATATCAACTCTGGCATTGAGGCTTTAAATAATTTATATGATTTTCTAAAAAGCAGCGATTCTCCAACAGAAGTCAAAGTGGAAAAAGGTATATATTTAGGGCTTAATCTTTACAACCTAATAATGAGCATCTATAAAGATAAAATCACAACCCTTGAGAAGGAAGAATCAATAAAAATATTAAATGAAATTGAAAATGTTAACAATAAAATTACTCAACTTATATCAAGCATTAATGATGAGAGAGATTTAAGTATTATTGAACATTTAAGAGAAGAGAGAAATGAACTAATGACAATCAAAACCCAAGCACTCCAAGAACAAATAAAAGAGTTCTCAGAAAATCCAAACACTACTAGTAACAAAACCCAAAACTTAAAAGAAGATAAAGGAGATAAAATTGCAAATTAAAAATTTCCATTTTTTGTTTTTATTAAACATTCTTATAATCTTTTCATGCTCTACAATAGCAAGCCTTCCAGAAGAGCCATCATCCCCAAAAGAATCAACATTAAAGGCTTTAAGTTTATATGAAGCGCATCTTTCAAGCTATATTATGTATTTACAAACATTTCTTGTGAAGACTAAACAAAAAGTAAATAACAAAAATTATCCTGAGTTTAAGCTTTTTGACACAAGTAAATTAGAAAAAGATCAAACTCTAAAATCAATCAAAACAAACATTACTGCTTTAAAGAATCATATTGACAAAATAAAACCAATTGCAATGCAAATTTACAAAAAATACTCAAAAAATATACCTTAATACCTTAAAGACATTTAATTTTTCTTTTTCCTGAAAGTCCCAATTGTGGGACTTTTTTTTTAAAAAAAATAAAAGTCTACATTTAATTTAAACTTAATTAATATTAAAACTATTTGATATTGAAACTATTTTAAAATTATTATCATTTTATTTTTTTTCAATTTTCTATTTGTTATTTATTAATCTTATACTATAATTATAGTTGTATTAAGTTATATTAATATAAAAGGAGAATATATTATGAAAAAATATTTATTGGGAATAGGTCTAATATTAGCCTTAATAGCATGTAAGCAAAATGTTAGCGGCCTTGATGAGAAAAACAGCGTTTCAGTAGATTTACCTGGTGAAATGAAAGTTCTTGTAAGCAAAGAAAAAGACAAAGACGGCAAGTACAGTCTAATGGCAACAGTAGACAAGCTTGAGCTTAAAGGAACTTCCGACAAAAACAATGGATCTGGAGTACTTGAAGGCGTAAAAGATGACAAAAGTAAAGTAAAATTAACAGTTTCTGACGATCTAAGCACAACCACACTTGAAGTTTTAAAAGAAGATGGAAAAACATTAGTATCAAGAAAAGAAACTTCCAAAGATAAGTCATCAACAGAAGAAAAATTCAATGAAAAAGGTGAATTAACTGAAAAAATAATGGAAAGATCAAACGGAACCAGACTTGAATACACAGAAATTAAAACCGATGGATCCGGAAAAGCTAAAGAAACTTTAAAGGACTTTGTTCTTGAAGGAACTCTAACTACTGAAAAAGCAATATTGACAGTTAAAGAGGGAACCGTTACTTTAAATAAGAACATTTCAAAATCCGGAGAAGTAACAGTTGATCTTAATGACACTTCAACAACTGCTGCTACTAAAAAAACTGGAAAATGGGATTCAAGCACTTCAACTTTAACAGTTAGTGTAAACAGCAAAAAAACTAAAGATCTTGTATTTACAAAACAAGACACAATTACAGTACAAAAATACGACTCAGCAGGTACCAACTTAGAAGGCACAGCAGTCGAAATTAAAACACTTGATGAACTTAAAAACGCTTTAAAATAAGGAGAATTTATGAGACTATATTTAATAGGATTTGCTTTAGTGTTAGCTTTAATAGGATGTGCACAAAAAGGTGCTGAGCCAAAAAATACTTCTCAAAAGTACAATGATCAAGAAATTATTGACTCAAACAAAGCACCAAAAGACGCTAAACAAGACCTTCCTACAGTGACAGAAAACTCAGTGTCTCTATTCAGTGGTAATGAAATTTTCGTAAGCAAAGAAAAAAACAGCTCTGGTAAATATGATTTAAGAACAACAATTGATCAGGTTGAGCTTAAAGGAACTTCCGATAAAAACAATGGTTCTGGAAGCCTTGAAGGCGTAAAATCTGACAAGAGTAAGGTAAAATTAACAGTTGCTGACGATCTAAATACAATAACTGTAGAAACATTTGATACTAGCAACCAAAAAATTTCAAGCAAAGTTACTAAAAAACATGGGTCAATAACAGAGGAAACTCTCAAAGCTAATAAATTAGACTCAAAAAAAATAACAAGATCAAACGACACTGTGCTTGAATACTCACAAATGACAGATGCTGACAATGCTACAAAAGCAGTAGAAACTCTAAAAAATGGCATTAAGTTCGAAGGAAATCTTGTAGGCGGTAAAACAACATTGAAGCTAGTAGAAGGTACTGTTACTCTTACAAGAGAAATTGAAAAAGATGGAAAAGTAAAAGTCTTTTTGAATGACACTGCAAGTGGTTCTACTAAAAAAACAGCTACTTGGCAAGAAGCTACTAACACCTTAACAATTAGTGCTGACAGCAAAAAAACTAAAGATCTAGTGTTCTTAACAGACGGTACAATTACAGTACAAAAATATAACACAGCTGGCACTGCACTTGAAGGATCAGCAGCTGAAATTAAAGACCTTTCAGAACTTAAAAGTGCTTTAAAATAAAAAATAATAAGTAAACCCCCACCCTACAAGGCAGCAGCTAATGTAGGAAGGGTTTATTACAACCTAAAAATTGAATTTATATATTTTTCAATTTGTTACTTCTAGAAAAAGTCTCTTAGGAGACTTTTTCTCTATAAAAAAAGAGAAAACATAACAATATACAAGTCAAACTATTTAGGTCTTCAACCTTTAACTTTAATCTTTAAGTTTTTAAAATCAAAATAAAAACGATAATAACCTGAATACCCACAATTTAAAAAAATCAATAGGGCTAATTCCTTCACTCAAGCCTAACTCTTGAATGAAGGATAAATAATAAAATAATCTAAATTCTTAATAAAATTAAACCCATCGCTAATCAGCTCACTATTTTAAATAAAAATTAACGCGTAAAAATAATTTACTCCTAATATAAGTTTATTACTCATTACATTTTATTACAAAAACTTACTTTTGTAAAGCATATTTAACAAATTTGAATTAAATATACTTTTTTTATATTTTTTATATAAAAATACTTTACTTTTTTAAGAAACTGTACTATTAATTAAGTTATAATTAAAGAAACTACTTATATTAGGAGTATAAAATTGAAAACATTAAAACAAAAATCACCAAACACTACAAAAAAGGCAAAAAAAACTACAATAAATTTCCAACACAACTTGATTGTCTTAATCTCTACTCTTAACTTTATCAACTTAAACTTTAAAAAATACACACAAAAAAACATACTTTATTTCCTAAATAAAAACCTTGAAAGAAATAAACAAAAACCCATAAAACTAAAAACACTACAAAACTATTTATATATACTAGATAAAAAATTTAAAGTCACTCTAAACTACTGTAAACATTTGGGAAGAAATTCAGGAAGTGAAACTTACTATAAACTTAAATACGAAAAAGAAAAATGCTATTTAATAATTAACACATACTTTAAAGAAAAAATAATCAATAAAATTGACGAATTTACGCAAAGAATAAAAAAATTTAATCAAATAAATAGTAGTGTAAAATGGGAGTGTATTAATAATACTAATAATATATATAAATATAAAGAGTATAGAAATATACACAAAAATTCTAAAAAAACAACAAATAACGAAATGATAAAAAAGTATTTGAGTAAATGTAACTTCAAAACAAAAATTCCATCTTTAATATTGAATTTAAAAACAACAAACATCATTAAAATATATCATTTAAGAAACTTAAAACACATTGAAAATGACCTTAAAGAAATAGATTCTAGAAACATTGAAAAATACCTTTCAAATATAATAAGAGAAAATGTAAACAATCCAGGATATCTTTGTAAGTTTTTCAAAAACAGCGGATATAAAAAAATAATAGATAAAATAAAAAAGACAGAAAAGAAATACAAAACTAAGAAAGAAATTTTAAAAAAAATAATTGAAAAAAAAATAAAAGAATTAGAAAATGAACAATATAAAAAGGAAGATCTTGAAAAGTTTTTTAACAAAACATACGAAATTTATAAAACAAAACCTCATTTCATAATAGAACACAAAAAATATTCAGATTTAGATAACTTAATCCAAAGAGCAAAAACAGAAATCCCCAAAATTCAAGACAAAATGATGAAGCTAAAAAGTATAAAAAACAACATTTTTAGTATATTATTAGAACAGTTAAGGTACAAAGTAGATGAAGATAAGTTAATTCCTACTTTAAAAAAATTCATTGAAAATGAGCCTGATCTTAGATATAGCAAGGTATTTGACAATTCCTACTATAATAATTTGATTGAAATAGTGAGCTAGTGAACTAGTAAGCTATTGAGCTAAAGAGAAAATGTACAGGATAGCTTTACTATTAAGGAAAAAGGAAAAAAATGACGGCTTTACTTGAACGATTAAAGCAAAAACAAAAAGAATTAAAATTAAACACAGACAACAAACAAAATTCCAAAAAAGGAAAAAAAGCTAATGTCTTTTCTAAGATTGAGGAAGTTAAAGGCAGAAAGATATACCATACCAAAATCTTTAATGACTTCTATACATTTGGGATAAGTAAAAATGAACCTACAAAGTTTTTCATTTCTTTAAGGGGAATCTTTAATATAGAAGACATAAGCATGTTTCATTTATTTTCTTTAAGAGAAGATGATGAATTTATGGGAATTTATTACGGAATAAGAAAGCTTGATAAAGCTTTTATTGTAAAGAATTTCAATAAGAAAGAAACATATACACTTAGAAAATGTGAATATATTGAATTTAAGTATAAAAAAGGATCTGTTTTTTGTTATTTAAACGGTCTTCATATTTTGCTTAAAAAGGATAGAGTCAACAGCCCCTATTACAACACGCTTTTAAATATCATTTTAGAACTAGAAACTGAACTCCATACTTTTTATAATAAAAAATTGTCAGAAGGGGGAATTATTCCTGAATGGATAAAAAAGAGACAAAAGTAATAACAGTTGCAAGCATAAAAGGTGGTGTTGGTAAAAGCACAACAAGTTTAATTTTTGCCACATTGCTTTCAATCAAATACAAGGTTCTTTTAATAGACATTGACACTCAAGCCTCAACAACAAGTTATTTCTTTAGTAAAATTAAAGATAATAATGTAGATTTAATAAATAAAAATATATATGAGGTATTAATATCAAATTTACATATAGACAATGCACTAATAACAATTAACGAAAATTTAGATTTAATTCCAAGTTATTTAACATTACATAAATTCAATTCAGAATCTATTCCATATAAAGAATTTAAATTAAAAGAACAGCTAAAGCTAATAAGCAATCATTACGATTATATAATACTTGATACAAATCCCAGCTTAGATTTTACCCTAACAAATGCTCTTGTGTGCAGCAATTATATAATAATACCAATAACAGCAGAGAAATGGGCTGTTGAAAGTTTAGATTTGTTTAATTTTTTTATGAATAAGCTATTATTAACTTTGCCGACGTATTTAATCAATACTAAATTTAAAAAAAACAACACTCACAGAGAACTTTTAAGGGTTTTGGAGAAAAATAGTAATTTCTTAGGCACAATATCTGAGAGAGAAGATTTAAATAAAAGAATAGCAAAAAATGACAGATTTGATTTGACGAAGGATTACATAATAGAGTACCAAAATACGCTTACTGCGTTTTTAAATAAATCAAGTTACGTACACTAAGTGTACTCAGATTGTAAAGGAGGAGATAGGTGGATATAAAGATAAATAAAAGAAATTTATCTGAGAGTGTTATAGAAGAAGAACAGGCTCTTGTTCATTATAATAAACTTAAAGAAAAATTAAACATTAATTTCCAAAAAGAAATTTATTGCAAACTAGAAGCAATGAAAGTTTTAAAGGAAATTAAAGACAAAGAATATTATAAGCTTGATAATTATTCTAGTTTTGATGATTTTGCAAAAGATTATAGACTTGCCAGAACTCAAACGTATAAGTATCTTAAAATTGCAACAGCAATAGAAGAAGGCTTAATTGAAGAAAAGTATGTGGTTAAAAACGGGATCAATGATACAATTTGTCTTCTTAAAACAAAAGAGAGTTCAAGTTTAAAAAAATCTAATGAAAACCCAATAAAACCACTAAGATTTCAGCTTAAAAAGGAGGAATCTTATTCTTTTTATAAAAAAAATGCCAAACTTACAAGTTTTCTTTTGGAAAAAATTTTTTTTGAGGAAAAAGATTTTTTATTAAAAATAATTAAAGAATTTGAAACTTTAAGAAATAAACGAAAATGAAATATTTATTTGCAAAACTTGAAAAGTTAGTGTATACTTTATAGGTACAGACTGACACGCAATGTGTCGCTCTTAATATAAGGACCTGTTACCTTAAAGGGTTTATTGGGGGATTCTTTTGAAAGAAATTCCAATAAACCCTTTAACTTTTAATATAAAGCCGTTATTTTTAACAATAATTTTGAAAAAATTTAGAAAAGTATTTACAAAACATAAATTTTTTTATACTATATTATTAGTAAAAAACTTATATTAGGAGTTAAGATGAAAAGGCTTAATAAGATCAAAAGGAAAGAATACTACAAATTTTTAATTAAAACTTTTGCCATTAAAAACAATGGGTTTGAGTGGCTTGGTTTTAACAATATTAAAGATTTTTAAACCTAAATGTTTTCTTATTAAGCTTTTGGATTCTAAAGTTTAAATAAAAATTGGTCAGGAATGTTTGATTATTTGAAAATTATATTTAAAAATTGTTTATTTAAAAATGTTTATTGAGAAAATATTACAAAGTAATGCAGAATTGTTTAAAGATATTCAAAAGTCTGGATGTTATTTTTTATCTTTGCACTATTGGATATTTGTTTTAACAGGTTTTGATTTTACAGTAAAAGATGTTAATTTTAATTATCAGCGGTTTTTAAAATTAGGCTACATTAGAAACGATTGTTATATTTTAAATCCATGTGAAATTCTTGGTTATTATAAAGTATTTTCTAAGGTTAGATATGAAAGTCCGCTTTATTTACCCAAGGCTGGCAGAGAGTTTGAAATAACACAGGTTAAGCTGAAAGATAAAGCGTTTATTCATTTTCTTGTAATGGATAACAATAAGGTAATTTACGATAGTCTTGACTTAAATTCCAAAGGAAAGAAATTCCAAATAATATCAAAAAGAATATTTAATTATTTTGTTTAAAAATAATTAAACCATTTTTAAATTCTAAATCCTTTAAGTCAGTTGTTTTAACTGTGATTTATTTTGTTTTTTGGCTGTTGGGTAAAAAGCTTGTTATTTGTTGATATGCATTGCAAAGCTAAAACTTAAATTATAAGACCAAACCTAAATGGGTTTGGTCTTATAATTTAAGTTACATATAAAAATAGCGGTTAATTGGTTTTGCTGCAGTCGTTAGAAGTATTATTAGTGTTAGTTTTCCTTTCGAGGGCGCATTTGTTTTTCTTATGAACTTTTTGTAATTTTGTTTTCATTGCTTTTGCGATTTCAAGTATTCCTTCAGCTGTAGTTGTAGAGTTTTCTTCGGCCGTACCTGTAACTGTTTTTTTCATGTCTTGTATTCCAATTTCTTCTAGTGGGGCTGAGACCTCAAGCATTAAGTTATACATTGCTGAGAATTCGCCGCTACTTCCAGTTTCTTTAAGTTTAGTAGCTTCTTCTTCGATTGCTGTTACAAATTTTTCTGCCACGTCAGTAGCTTGCATCTTTGCTTTTAATATGAATTCAGGTTTTTCTGATACCTGGCTACCTGTTTGTTTTTCTCTAAAGTTTTCAAATTTTACGCCGCTAGCAGCGGCCTTTTTTTTAATTTCATTTATTGCGTCTGTAATATCTTTAGCGCTTCGTTCTAATCTAATTTTTGTTTCTCCTGTTAAGCCGCATGATATAAACAAGCTAATAAGTAAAGGTAGTTTAAATAAATTTTTAAAATTAAAATTTTTAAAAGTTTTTTTATATTTAATCATAACAATATCCTTTTTTTGAACTTTAATAAAAGCAATAAATCAATATTAATATTGTTAAATTGTAAATATTAGGACGAGCTAAAAATTTTATTTTTAGTCCATTCTAATTAAAATATTTTTAATATTTATTTCTTTTTTTTGCTTTTATTATTTTTTTTCTCCTCATTTTCAATATTTTGTTTTGCCTTAATTGCTTCTAGTTGAGTTTCTATTTGAACTTTAACCTCAAGCAATCTTTCGGCTGTGTTTATAGGATTACTTTTAGCGTCCTCTAAAACACGGGGTTTTACGTCTTTTATTCCAACTTCTTCTAGTGATTCTACGACGTCAAGCATTAAGTCAGACATTGCCAAGAATTGACTACTTTTGCCAGTTTCTTTAATTTTCAAAGTCTCTTCTTCTATTATCTTGAGAAACTTTTCTGTTTCACCAATAGCTTGTACTTTTGCTTCTCTTAAAGCAAGCCCGCCATCTGACACTTTAGAGCCAGTTTTGTTGTCTGTAAAAGCTGCAAAACGCACACCTTTTTTAGCGGCCTCTTCTTTTATTTTTAAAATTTTGTTTTTTAAATCCCTAGAGGATGATTCAAGCGCGAGCTTTGTTTTTTCTATTAATCCAAGATTACATGCAAGCAATGGAGTGAAAAATAAAGCTATAACGATTAAATTTAATCTTTTCATTTTTGTTACCTCCTTTCTATATTAAATTTAATTTTTCCATTTTTGTTATCTCCTTTCTATATTAAATTTAGTTAAGTCTAAATTTTAGCCCAGTTTATTGAAAATAAAATAAAATAAAATAAAATAAATGAGTCAATAAGGTTAATACAATTATACAATTATTGTATTTGTACTGAATTGCAAAACCTTTTATTTGAAAGCCTTACCAATTTTAATTTTATTTTTATTAGGGAGCATAAATTTGTTTTATGCAAATATAGCAGTAACATTGTTTGGAGTTATAAGTTGGCCTTTTAAGCGAGCTTGTAATTTTGAGATTTATTTCCAGTTTGTCAAAATATTGCAAATTGGTTATTTTGTAATATTTTGTAAATTAAAACAAAGATCTAAAAGAATTTAGGTCTTAAAAATAAAAGAGAAGCCATGCTCCCGCAATTTGTTGGCTTCTCTTTTGAGTATTTTGACTATTTTGACACTGTTTTAATTAAGGAGCAGGAACGGGATTGGCAGGCTTTAGAGGGCATAACAACATCTTTTGGGCCTATAGAATTGTCCTGTTTTACTTGCTCCAGAGACTATTTTATTTTTTCCGTTAATTATGTGTCTAGTAAACTTTCATTAGTTGTATTGTTTCCAGCAGCCTTTATTGAGCGTTTTAATCCTTCAGCTTATTCGTTAACAACGATTTTCTGATTTTTGTTTCTTGCTCTCTAGTAAAACCCTGCTGTACATATTGCAAGACAATATCATAGCTGGCAACAAAATATATTTTATTTTAAACGGTTCTTTCTCCTTGTACCATTTATTTTTATTAATTTTGTTCTATATAAAAAATATATCTCGTTAATTAAATTATTCACAATAAAAAACATTAATTTTTCTTGAGTTTTTAAAAGAACTTAATTAAAATAAAATAATGATATTTAAAAATAGAAAAGAAGAATATATTTTTTTATTTAAAAAAGGTTTAAAAGATTTAGACATTGCTCAAATTTTAGGTGTTAGTGAATCTTTTGTAGCAAAAGCCCGAAACAAATATTTTAAATCTAGTGATTCTGTTTGCAAAAAGAACCCTTTTCCTATCGACTCAGCAGGAGAAAATATTGCTAACGTGTCTTTCAATGAGGATAATTTTAACAATTTAGTGCTACTTGCTACAAAAAAGGCTTGTGAGCTTGAAAATGCTAAAAACGAATCCGAAAAACTGTTTTATGAGATAGTTTGTTCTTTTATTGATTCTCACAATAAATATAAAAATCTCAGTTTAGCGTCAATAAAAAAGGAATCATTAATCTTGGATTTAAAAATTAGCAAACTTCAAGGCGAGATTAGTTTTAATAAAAAAAGAGGCCTTAATAGCCAAGAAAGCCTTGAGAGAGAGCTTGCCGATAGGATTCAAGAAAGAGAAGAGATTGAAAAAAAGATTATTACTATTTGCATGAGAGAGGATTTTGATGCTCTTGTTAAGCTTAAATCTGTTTTAAGTAGTAAGAATTTAAAATTGGAGTAAGATTTGAAATTTTTCAGATCCTTAATATTTTTTAATCTTCAGAAAAAGTTTAAAAATAAGTTTAATATTAACATTTTGGATTATATTAAGCCAAAATCAACCAACATTTGTTTTAAAGATTTTGAAAACAAATACTTAACTGCTAAGCAAAAGGAAGTTCTTTTTGACATAGAAAGTAACAACTATTCAAAAGTAATATTTAGCGGAGGGATTTCAAGTGGCAAGACTTTTTTAGCCTCATATTTGCTTATTAAAAAGCTTATTGAAAACAAATCTTTTTATGAGCAAGATACCAATAATTTTATTATAGGTAATTCTATTGGTTTATTGATGACAAATACCCTAAAGCAAATAGAGAAAATTTGCAGCTTGCTAGGAATTGATTATCAGAAAAAGAAAAGTGGGCAGTCTTTTTGCAAAATAGCAGGTCTTAAGCTTAATATTTACGGAGGTAAAAATAGAGATGCTTTTTCTAAGATTCGTGGGGGCAATAGTGCAATAATTTATGTAAATGAAGCAACAGTAATTCACAGAGAAACTTTGCTTGAGGTAATAAAAAGGCTTAGAAAAGGCAAAGAGATTATTATTTTTGATACAAATCCGGAAAGTCCGGTGCATTATTTTAAAACAGACTATATTGAAAATACAGATGTTTTTAAAACATATAATTTTACAACGTACGATAACCCCTTAAATTCAGCAGATTTTATTCAAACCCAGGAGAGACTTTACAGGCGTTTTCCCGCTTATAAGGCTCGTGTGCTTTACGGAGAGTGGATTTTAAATGAATCTACACTATTTAATGAGATGATTTTCAATCAAGATTATGAATTTAAAAGCCCAATAATGTACATTGATCCCGCATTCTCAGTAGGTGGAGACAATACAGCTGTTTGTGTTTTAGAGCGTACTTTTGAAAAGTTTTATGCATATATTTATCAAGATCAAAAACCAGTAAGTGATAGTTTAATGCTTTCCTCCATTCAAGTTTTAATAGAAAATTTTAATGTAAATACTGTTTACATTGAGGAGAGAGACAGTATCAAAGGGGATGGAATTTTAACCAAAACAATTCTTTTTTTAAGAAACAAAAGCATTCACTATTTTAAAGTTGCACCAATAAAGCCTTTGAGCAATAAATTTAAAAGAATATGTGCTCTTGTTCCTTTATTTGAAAGCCGCAAGATAGAATTTTTAAAAATAATAAATAAAAATGTAGTATCTGATATTTACAGCTACAAAGGAGACGGCAAAACAAAAGATGATGCACTTGATTCTCTTGCAAATGCATATCTTCTTTTAACGCTAAATTATAAAGAAAAATTATTTCATTTCGGCAAGTTTAAATATTTATAATTTGATCTAAATTGATATTTATCAATTTAAGTTTATTATGATTGATAATTATTTAAAAAGTTTTTGTCTTTTGTGCTGATTTTGTTAAAAATTCCTTTTTGCCTTAAAGGCCAAGGCAATATTAAATAAATTTTTAAAGCAATTAAAATATTTGATTAAAAAATACAATTTTTTATAAAAAATAAAAAGTTAATATTCAATCTTTTAAAAGTTTTGAAAAATTATTTTTAAAGGTTATTATTTTGGGAAATATTGTTGATATGATTTATAATATAATTTTTATTATTTTTTACGTTAAAGGAGATTTTATGAAAAGCATATTTTTTTTATTTTTCTTTCAAGAGTCTTAGAATTGAAGATATTTTAAGCAAGTTGATTTTTTAAAAAAGAGAGTTTATTTTACATCAAATTTGATTAGATTTTGATTGAATTTTATTAGATTAGCATTAGAAGAATTTGCCAAGTTTGCCAAATTTGTCTAGTGCAAGGTATTTTTAAAATTTATCTATTCAAATGTATTTCAAGGAGAGAGAAATATGAGAATTGCCAGTTTTCTTTTTTTTTTAATGTGTCTTTTGAGTTGTAGTTCTTTTAATAAATCAAGCAATAAAAGTTTATTATCCAAAAATAAGCAGAAAGCTTCAGATTATAATAGAGAATATTATCAGAAAAACAGAGAAAAACTTAAATTAAGAGCTAGAGAGCGATATCGTAGAAACAAAAAAACTTAAAATTAACTATAAAGAATTAAACTTATTAAGCTTAATAAACTTATTAAAAATTTAAAATCAATTTTAATATTAAGTAATATATTTAAATTGAATGGTGAATTTATGCAAAAGATGTATGTTTTTTAGTTATTTAAAATAATTTTGTGCTTTTGAAATAAATTAAATTTTAATTAGGAGAATATACATGAAGAGATATATTTATGTATATATATTTGCAGTAATAGCAAGTTCTTGTTATTTAAATGATTTTTCTAGTATGAAAAAAAGCAATTCTAATAATAAATATGACTTAAATTTTTCTAAGCTTTCTTTATCTGAAAGAGAAAGTGCTATTTTAAAAATTCAAAGAAAATTCAAAAGTTTAACTGATAAAATAAACTCCCGAATCACTAATTATAATGAGATTAAAGTTAGTAATTTTTTTAGTGAATTTAGTGAACAAAAAATTAATCTTTTAAACAAAATATTAGAGATTTTAAAAGTACAGCATGGGCTAATGGAAAAAAGTAGCAGTAGCTTAAGCAAACTTAATATGTTAAGCGGGGGTAGTTATGCCGTTCATGATCCACAGCCAGAATTGAAACTTTTAAATCAGAAATATTCAGATATAGATGAAAAATTAAGAGAAATATGTAGTTGCATTCTTAGCAACAGTGTTGACTTTGATAAGGCTTTAAAGGATTTGATTTCTTTAAAAGAAGGCTCTTTAGTGTTAATACAAAAATAAAGTTTTTATAAATAGAATCAAAAATTTTTGACTCTATTTATAAAAAAGCATTTATTCCTCTAAAGGTTTTATTTCTGATAAGGCAAATCTTTCTGAATTGTTTGTACTCCACCCCGTCCATTTATCATTTTTAAAAAGATAGTTTCCTGCAACACTGTATATTGGAATTATTGGATAATCATTTTCAATAATTATTTCTTCTATCTTTTTTAATATTTCTAATCTAAGTTTTTCATCCCCTTCAAGATCAGATTTTATTATAAGCTCATCAAGTTCAGGATTTGAATATCCGTAAGATACAAAATGTGAGCTTTTAGTTTCAAATATGTTGAAGAATGTCATGGGATCTAAATAATCTCCTTGCCAGGAATTTACTGAGATCTCATATTGACCTTTTAGAATGTTTGATATGTGATTAGTCCACGTCTCAGGCTCAATTTCTACATCAATATTTAAAACTTTTTTCCATTGGCTTTGAATAAAATTGGCAACTTCTTTTTCAAGGTCATTTTTATTGTATTTTAGTGTAAGCGTTGGAAAATTTTTTCCATCAGGATATCCAGCTTCGGCTAAAAGTTTTTCTGCTTTTCGTGGGTTGTATGGCTTTAGCTTTTTCCCATAATTATAGTTGTTAATATTGGGACTTATTTTTCTTGTTGCTTTAAAGTTGTTATCAAGCACCCTGTAGACTAGAGTTTCTCTGTCAACCGCAAGAGCCAATGCTTCTCTTACTTTTGGATTGTTAAGAGGTTTAGCATTTGTATTTAATGATAAAAACCCAATTTGATTAATGTCAGCTGAATAAAAATCTTCTCTTAAAATAAGTTCATTAATAAGGGTTAAGGGGATGTTGTTAAAAATAGCATCTATTTCATTGTGCTCATACATGCTGTAAATTCTGCGGGCATCGTTTATAGTAACAAATATAAGCTCATTAATAGCAACGGTTTTAGCATCATAAAATTTGATATTCTTTTCAAGAGATATTTCTTCGTTTAAGATGTTTCTTTTTAGTTTAAAAGGCCCACTTGTAACCATGTTTTCAGGGTTTGTCCATTTATTTCCAAACTTTTTAACAACGTGAGTAGGAATAGGCATAAATATTGGGTTTGTAAGCATATCAAGAAAATATATTGTTGGGCGAGAGAGAGTTATTTCTAAAGTTTGCTCATTAATAACCCTTATTCCAACTTCATCTGCATTGAATTTTGTTTCGTGAAATTCTTTTGCATTTTTTATCTTTGATACTAGTAGGCTAATATTTGGCACATCAAGTTCATTTTCTAATGCCATTATGTAGGAATCTCTAATAGTACTTGCTGTTATTTTAACGCCGTCACTCCAATAAATGTCGTCTCTTAAATGGAATGTGTAGCAAGTGTTATCGTAAGAAATGTCCCAATTTTTTGCAAGTCCTGGCCTGTAACCACCCGTTTTAGGATCCCCCCTTAAAAGTCCTACAAATAGTTCGTTTATAATTAAATTGCCTATTTTATCGCTGGAAAATTGTGGATCAAGTGATGTTGGGCTCTTTCCAATTCCAACGCCAAAGATAATATCATCTTTTTCTTTAGAAATTGTACACGAGATTATAGCAGCAATGTTTAGTATTAAAAATAGTCTTTTTTTTATTATCATATCCTTTGCACCTCCTTTATATTTGCAATATTTAATAGCAAAATATATTGCAATATAATTTTTTAAAATATTTTATGTTTTTGTTAGCACTCTAAAGCTTTGTTATTTTTTGGTTATTTGATAAATTAAATATTTTTTATTCAAAGGAAATTCAAAGGAAAAAACTAAAAAAGGGTACATTTTTTGTTTTAAAACTACAAATAAGGCCTTGAGACCCTATTTGTAGTTTTAAAGAAGTTTTCAATGAATTGTTGATTTATAACAATAGACAAGTATATATCTCTCTTTGTTTTTTTCAAATAAAAATAAACCTTTATTTGTATGTCTTGAGAATGCTAGAAAATGAACTATAATGACGTCTTATTTCAGCGGAGGTTGTGATGCAAAGAATAAGTATTTTATTATTGTTATTAGCGGTGTTTTCTTGTAAACAGTTTGGCGATGTTAGGGGGCTTACAGAAATTGAATCTGAGAATGGCATTCCTCTTGTTGTTAGCGATGTAGTTAAAGATCTAATTCCTAAAGAGATTTCTTTAACACCCGAGGAGTCTGAAAAGTTAGAGACTTTAAAAATCTTTTTAAAAGATGCGATGGACGTTAATGGTAGAGAAGATAGTCTAAAAGCTGAATACGAGAAATCTTATAAAGAATTTTTTGATTGGCTTTCTAAGGATGTTGACAGACAAAAAGAGTTTGTAAGTTTTTTTGACAATGTTTGCGGTATTGTATCTAAAGCAGTAGATGCAAGTAAAAGGCAAAGACCTACTGAGCAGAAATCTTTAGGCTTTAAAGAATATGTTTGTTACAAGATTAAAAAGAGTACTGGCGAGGCTTTAAGTTTATTTTTCCAGAAGGTAGCTGATGCGTTTGGTGTTGATGAGTACAAAAAAGGTACTGATGAGAGCGTTCAAAAGCCTGAGAAATGCAATGAAGAGATTTTTAAAGTAATCAAAAGAGTGTTTACCCAAAGCGAGAGTAACAACGAATTGAAAAATTTAAAAAATTTCGGAAATGTTTAAATATTTGGGATATACTTTTTATAAAGACAGGTTCTATTGTGAACGTGTCTTTATATTTTCTTTAAAAGACTTTTAAGCATCTTTTAAGGCTAGATCTTTATTGGGGCATGAGTGATAACAATAACGCAAAGAGCAATTTTCAAGATTTTAAATTTAGTAATGTGGAATTTGCCAAGGAATTATCAACTCAAATTATCAATTCTGCTCTAGAAGTAGAGACCAATTTAAATAAAATTTTAAATACAAATAATTTACATGATGCTCATTTAAGGGTTCAAAAATTAAAGTCAAGACTTGTTTCTACAGTCAGGCTAGCCAAAAAGCTAAACAACCACCTGCTTTTAGAATTTGATAAAATTTCTGATTTTGATATTCCTGTAACATTAAGGATTGTTGACAAGATTTTAAAAGTATTTTATTGGACAATAGTCAATTTTGATTCTCATACAGTAAGTGAAATTGACTCAGTGGGGTTAAAAGAAATTAATTTTTTACATGAAGATGAAGAAGGAATAAAATCAGCTGAAGAAGAGATTAGCAGTATTAAAAATTCAAAGAAAAGAGAATTTCTCTTTGGGTTGCTTTTGGTTATTAAATCCACATTTCAAGCAGACAAAGCTTTAATAAAAGCAATAAGAGCATCTCTTTTAGCGTCAGCTTTTATTGCCCAACAGGGAATAGAAGGTAAGCAGATTTTATTTTTTTATGTTTAGTTTTAGGCAATTGGGTTTTCTGTATTTCAATATTAAAAGGTAGAGAAACAGCTCTCTACCTTTTTAATATTTATTGGGATTGGATAAAGTATTAATTTAATTTTCTTTTTAATATCATTTTACAATGTTTATCTTTTAACAAAGCGAGCAAAAGTAAGCAGAATATTTTATAAGTTTTACTTATATTCTTTAATTAATATTAGCATAAATACTCTAAAACGTATTAGTTTTTTTATAAAAATTTAAATGAATTTTAATATTTACATTTTGTATATCAGTATTATTTGATAATTTATATTAAATAATATCAATTTGCATAAAATACTGTTTTTGATATAATAATATATAATGATATTTAAAAAAATGATTAACGAATTTAAAATGGAAATAAAAAACAATAAATCCAAAATTAATCCTATTGATGTTTACAGATATTCGATTTTTTTCAGGAATTACATAGAAAGTACAGCAGAAGATGCACTTAAGAATGGGATTAATTTAAGCTTGCTTGAAAAGTCTTGTTTGGAAGAGGGGAGCAACTCTCTTTTAAGTTTAAAGGTAGAGCTAAAAGAAGCTCTACTTGAAGCAATGATAAGCTATAGATTTAATGGAGCAGGTTATATTTTAGTAAAATCCAAAAGCGAAGATGAAGATTTAAGCAAAAAGGTTAACAGCGAATTACCCATAGGTTTTAAATATTTAGATTTTCAAAAAATTATTAACAAAAGAGATTCTAATTACATAGAGTACCTTTCTAATTCAAAAGACCTGGATGGTTTTGAGAAAGCAAGAGTTGTAAGAATAGATAAAAGCAGAGTAATAATTTATGAAAATTATGATTATGTTTTAGGCGTGCAAGAACCTGCTTACACGCAAAGTTTGCTACTTAACATTTGTCTTTTAGAACAAATTTATTTAGAAATAGAAAAAAGAATAAGAAATTATAATTTTTTGTTTTACAAAGACGAACATTTAGTAGGACTTGTTGAATCATTAGAAATTGCAAAAGAAGAAATTAATGCTTTAACAAACAGTAAAGGCAAAATATTTTCTACCTTTTTTAAAGCTCAAGGGCCAAACAAAAGTTTTCAAGAATTAAGTAGTGTTTCTGATCAGCTTAGCAGAGAGCTTAGCAAGATTAAAAGCGCTCTAAACAATGATGGAATTTTTTATACAGCATCAGAGAATGCTCGTCTAGAGGTAATAAAATATGATTTAGAGTTTTTAAAAGACGCATTTGAACTTGTTAAAGCAAAAATTGGTGCTGATACTAAAGAGCCTTTAACTAGAAGCTTTAATGAGCAAGTCAAAGGACTTGGTAGCAGTGGCAAGGGAGACAAAAGTAATTATTATGATTATTTAAAAGGTGTACAAGAATCTGTTGCTAATGCGTGTAATCTCAAGCTTAACAAATATTATAGATTAAATATGAAGTTTAATGAGCTTGAAGCTTTAAGCTATGAGCAAAGACTTGAGAGAGACAATTTGCTTCTTGATGTTTATTTTAAATATTTAAAGCTAATTAAAAATGAAAATCTAAGCGACAAGGCAAAAGAAAATTTAAAAGAACAATTAAGTTTGGTTATTTAAAGGAGTAATTATGGAAAAAATGGCATCAAATGCAGACAAAGACAGCCAAGAAGATTTAAAAGAGTCTAGAAACAAAAACAATGAAGTTTTAAGCGATACTTTGGTTAAGGAGTTCTTAGAATATAAAAATCTCAAAAGTGCAAGTAATAACTTGGCCATTAATTTTTCTCACAATGACTTAAGAGAATCTGTTGAGATAAATAAACTTGCAAATGATAATTTAAGTTTTGAGTATAATACAGAAAATCTTTTAGCAAAAGGGTATTCTTTTAAAGAGGTTGTAAAAGGACAAGCCGAAGAGCTTATTAGAAAGTATGTAAAGTCAGCCCAAATATTTGCAATAGCTGGAACTTGCAAGCTTGATGAGATTGACTCATCTTCTCGTGCAATACTAATAAGGCTTGCAAAGACCAATATTGATCAGAATAAGAATTTAGAAAATTCATACAAAGTGATAAATTTTCAAAGAATAAACCTAGATCAAAAAAATAATTTAAGATCCAGAAATGGTTTTTTTAACACGTATAATGATTTAAGAGAGGCAATGCTTAATGAATGGGAAGAGGTTAAGAATGAATTTTATTGTAATAAAAAAGCATTAGCTTAAATTTTATTAAATTTGTTTGAATTTTTGTAATTTAAGCTTTTAATGAAAAATTTAAATAAAAATTAAATAAAAAATTAATTTAAAAAAGGAGATTATTAATGAGTGATTCAATTGATTTTCAAAAAGAGATAGAAAAACTAAAAGCATCAAAAGTAGAACTTGAGAGTCAGCTTGAAAGTTTAAAGAAAAATCAAGCTCAAAAAATTGTTTTAGACAAGCTGCAAAGCGTTGCTGCTAGTAGTTACCCAGTATTTGAGAGCAGTTCCAAATTTCAAGACGAAGGGTTTTATTTTTCTCAAAAAGGCGGACTTAAAAGCTCTCCTGCTGATAAGTTTGAAAATTACCAGGCGCAAGATTTTTGCTATAAATATGGGGTTAAGCTTATTGTTAACGGTTCACATTTACAAATAGCAAGAGGCGGCGGTAGCGAGCTTTATGGGGTTTGTGTAGACTTTGACGATTTTTCAAGAACTGGTACGGTTGTTCCAATAACTTGTAGTTTTGAATGTGTTTTGATTACTAAAGATAAAACTATCAAAGCAGAAGACAAATTAATAATAAACAGCGAAGGTGTTTTAGAAAAATCTAGCAAGAATGCATCATTTATTCATGCTTTAGCATTAGGTCCTGCTTTAGAATTTAAAGACAGAAGAGATGTTTATGGTGTTAGGGTTCTTTTTTTAGTCAAGCAAATAAAAGATGTAATTTAAAATAGGAGAATTTGAAATGGACGAGAGCATATTAAATAACGAAGAGTATGTAAACACAGTAAGGGATGTTTTGGTTAAGGAGTGCCCAATTCCGGAATATTATCATTTTTTAGATTCACAGCAAATACAAAGTAGTAATATTTCTCTTGGAAGTGATAGAATTATCAAGTGGTATTCTAATTTAACAGACATTCCCACATTAAAGGTTAATGATTTTAACACAGTATCAACAATAAAGTTCCAAAGACAAATAGTAAAAATTAATTATTTGCCTTTTCAGTATGCATTTACGTACTATGCACCAGATGGAAAAGTTAGTGTAGAGGCAAACACAAATATTAACATGAGAGAAGGTCTCTTAGGTGCAATAATTGAGATACAAAAGCTAATGAGTGTGCACTATTTAAGAGGCGGGCTTACACTCTCAAGAGGCAGCAAAAGAACTCTTCTTGTTGATGAGTTTAACAATGAAACTATGTACGGACTTTTGAATCTCCCAAACCAAATAGACAAAACAGTTAAACAGACAAACATATTAGATCAAATAAAATCAATAAATGATGATCTTTCAAAGATTAATTTAGAAGACGAGAGAAAGGTGCCTTTTAAAATACTTACAACTAGCAAAATTAAAGGTCGTCTTCTTGAAAGGCTTCCAAACAACAATTATTCATACAAAGACATGCTTTTTGATTTTATAAGCGCAATTAATAATGATGCAGATATTGAGCTTGAGACTACAAATTTACTAGACGATGAAATTTTAATATATCCAAGAAGCAGCAAACTACTGCTTTTAAAAGACGGTCATCAGCCGATATTAAATTCATACACAGAAGTTTCAAGTAGTAATTTCAGAACAAGTTTTCTTGACTTTTCTATTGGAACAATTTTGGCAACAAAAAATTCAATCTTAAGAATAAAATTGAGCTAAAAATGAATGACAACAAAGTAGATACCAATCAGGTCTTAAATGCAAATTTTAAAACTCTAGAGAGTGAAAATCCAGAGTCATTGCAAACAGTGTATGAGCAAATACTTAGTCTTTTAATGCTTGATTTTAAAGATCTAAGCATTAAAGAATTTTCTTTATATTTAAATTTACTTGAGAATATTTTAATTTTTAAGAGAATAAGAATTAAAAATTTAAATGATTCTACAATGTTTGTTTTAATTTATTATTTTATTGGTTGCGAGCTAAAAAAACGAAACAGATTAAAAGGTTTTAATTTAAATAACATCAAGTCCGAAAAATTCAAAGAGATATCATTAGAATATTTCCCCACAAATGTTGATTCTAGCAGCTGTGGGGGGGATTTTTGTAAATGTTTGGATAGTTTAATAAAAGATTTAAGAGCAAAGGGCGCTCTAATAGGAGTAGTTAAATGAAATCTTTAGAGATGATTAATACAAGTTTAAGTAATATTATAAGTATATATTCACAAGAACTTTTTTTCTGTAAGTTTAGAACAATCAAAGATCCAATAAATGCATCTTATGAAACTAGATTTAAAAGTTCTGATACTGTTGTTTTTAAAGGGATGTTATTATTAATAAATCCAGAAGAAGTAGTTGAGATTGAAGGTGTAAATATTTTTGACAAAAATAGTTACGCCAAGGTTTATACTCTTGAGAATTTGGAATTTGAGTACGGAGATTTGGTTAAGGTTTTTGATGATGTTTATTCTATCTTAGGGGTGCAAAAGAGCTACAAAGAAGGCCTAAATTACAATACTCTGGTTTTAAGGAGCTCTTGTTGAGTGTAAGAATTAAATTTAAAGACAGTACTTTTAATGCAGAAAATAGCATTAATATCAAATCTGAAGAACTTAAAAGAGAGCTTGATTTTAAACTAGCAAAAGCTGCTTACAAAGAATTTTATTCTAATGTTTTTTCAAACAAAGGAATAAAAACAGCTTTTAGAAAATCTATTCAAAAAGGGCTTGTTGAAATAAAAGATCAGTTTAAGATTTTTTATAAAAATTATTCACTTAGCTTGCAAATAAATCCAAGCTTAAAAAAAGCTTTTAAAGCTAAAGAGGCCAAAGAGGCTAAAAAATCCAAAGAATTTAAAAGCTTTATTAATGGCATTAAAACCCCAAGTCTTTTAAAGGCAAAAGAAAAGGATAATCATGATTGTAGGACTAAATGAATCTGTACAGTTTTTAATAAAAATACTTACAAATTTTAAAAAATATTTAGATATTAAAGAAATAGAATTAGAAATCTTAAATACCTATAACCACCCATATTTGGAAAAGTTTGCTACAAATACTAGTAATTTACTTGTATTAAAAAGTGAGTCTTTCGAAGGGCTTACTCCTAGAAATCTAGGGGGTAGAAATTCTTTTAAAGAGTTTAATGAGTTTAGATTAAGGTTTTCGCTTTATTTTTTAAGTTTTGTTTTGTTTAAAGCTTACAGAGATGCTTATGAGAACATTTGCAAAGTGTATGAGCACTTTTTAGAATTTTTACACGAGAATAGATTTAGGTTTGAGTTTACAAAAGAGCTTGAGGATGGTTCTTCTTTGTTTTTAACTTATTATCTGTGCTCGATTAGCAATTTAAATAATGATGGATTACTTGGCGTTTCTAATATGCATGCCAATATGTGTTTTAGTTTTAATCAGATTTTTGTTGCAAATATACAGGTTTTAAAACAAGAGAGGTAAATTTTTTGAGAAAATAAAAGGAAATAAAAAGAAATAAAAAGAAATAAAATAAAAATTTAAAAAAAATAAAATAAAAATTAAATAAAGAAATTTAAAAAGGAGGATAAATGCCAAAAGATACAATAAGCATTAGTTTGGTGCAAAACAGATTAGATTTCAATAATATTAATTATTACAATCCGCTTTTAATTTACAAAAGCAATGTTTTGGCAAGCAAGCACTTGGCATTAAGTGTTACAAATTTACAGGATCTGCTTGAAAAACTTGAGATGCAAAAGACCCAGGAGTCTGATTCTTCTAAGAAAAAAATAGCAGAAGAGCAAATAAGCGTTTTAAAAAAATCAATGCAAGATTTTTTTGGGCAAGACGGACTTAGGTCTGTTGATTTTTATGTTTACAATCAGATTAAAGAGATTAAAGATTTTTTAAAATCCAATTTACATCCGTTTGTAGTTTTTGTAAATCAAGCAGAAGATACTATTAGTAGTGATTTTGAAGAGATTAGAAAAGTTTGCAATTTTATTATAATTTCCACTAAAGATGGCAACTTACCAAATTTTTTAAAAGGCAAAGACAAAAGTGAGCTTAAAAATGTTATTGCTGTTTACGGTGGCGGAGGCAGTCAAGATTTGCACCTTAAGTTTGCAGCAGTTTATTTACATCAAGCAAGCATTTTTCACGCGGTTAATCCTTATGGTATGATTTTAAACTCTTCTCCTATTTACGATGACTTTCTAATTGATTCTCTTAGAAAATCCAATATTAATTTTTACTCTCTTTTAAATGAAACCAGCAATGACGGCATTTTAGCTTTCAAAGAAGGAGTTAGTCTTTCGGGTGATCCTATTGATGAGGCTTTTACGCTTTTTTACATTAAAAATGAAGCAACAAAAGAGCTTATTAGGGTTTGGAATAAAAACAATAGAGCCAACAGCAAGCTTGGCGCTTTAAATTTGGACGGCAATTTGCCAAACGAATACACAGCAGGGCTTGAATGTTTTTTCCATGAACTTAAACAAAAAGGTCTTATTATCTCTTATAAACAGATTAAACTTAAAGTTAATTCTTCTAAAGGCTTAAGCTTAAGCTTAGAAGTTGCACTTAAGTACAATGACAGCTTTAATAGTGTTAATTTAGTAATAACAGCACAAGAGATAAGCGAATATTTAAGGAGAGCATCATAATGAGAGAATATTATTCACTTGATTTAATATTTTTTAGCTTTAATGACAATTTAATAGATACAGGCACTCTTGAGTACAGTACAGAGCCCAATGTAATGGCTAAGGCAAGCACAGAAGACAGAAATTTTCCAATTCCAAGCTTTCGAGATCCAAGAACCGTTGTTCATATTTTTGATTTAGAAGTAAGTAAAGGATCTCTTGATTACAAACTCTTAACAAAGCTAAGCAACGAACAATTTTACGAGAATGTACCAAAATCTAAAAAATTAAAAAGATTAGTGTTTAATGATCAGATGGGACTTAAAATTATTTCAAATAGTGCTTTTTTTGCAGAAATTCCAACTAGAAAGTATTCAGCTGATAATGATACTGTTAAGTTTACAATTCATGCAATCAATTGTGATGTTGAGAAAGCAAGTTAAAAGCAATTTGATTGAACAATAAAAATGTTTTAAAAATGTTTTAATTAAAGGATAAGAATTTAAAATGAGATACAAGTTAAAAATATTAACCAAGGCCAAAATACACACATACGTTTTAAAAGATATTCCCATGTATGAGTGGGACAGTGTTTTAGGATTTGATATTGAAAGAGACGAACTTATTAGCAAACTTAATGATCTGCGAACATTAAAAGAGATAACCAAACTAATGATTTCAAGAGGGTTTTTAGATGAATTTTACGAAATCTTAAACCAAGAGAGAAGATATTCAGAGCTTTACAAGTATGCTCTTCCTACAATTCTTTTTTCAGTACAGTATTCACTTTTTGAAACAATAGAAGGGTTTAAAAAGCCCAGTTTAGTTTACATTGAAAGCTTTCAAGATAAAAACGGAGATTACATTAAGTATGACTACATTGATGATCGCTGGAGTTATGATTTTTTAATTACAAGCAATTTTGCAGGTTTAGATCAAAAAGATTCTTTAGAAACCGGTTTTGAGTCTTTAATTCAAGAAGGTGTCAATGAATAAGCAAGAGATTGCGACCAATTATTTTAAATATATAGACTATTTAACAAGAGAAGCTAATAAGTATTATTTCCCTATTGTAATGGGCATTTGTACATATAAAGACGTTAAAAAAATGAGCTACAAAGAGCTTGTAGAGGTTAACCGAGTAGCCAGCCTAAAGCTTAACAAGGAAATATACGAGTGGTTTTTGTTTTAGTAGTATGTGTTAAAGTTTGTTTTAAAGGTTTTTATGTACGAAGAAAACAATAATGAGAATAAATTCACAATTACATTAGAAGGTGTTCTTGATAAGAATGCTACTAAGAGTAATTTAAAAAAAGAGTTTTTAAGCCTAAAAAGGGAAAATTTTTTCAGTCAAATGGGTTTTTATGGTTTGAGTGGAAAAAGTAGTAAGGATTTTTTATCTTTAAGTCTTTCAAGACTTAAGGGGCTTAATAGACCCAAAAGTGACAATCTTCAAAAATCATCAAGTTTTAAATCTTTGAATGTTTTTGGCAAAAGTAATTCTTTTAAGGATTTTCTAAGCTTTGATGATTCTCGGGAAAACACTCCTAAGAGTGTTTTAAAAGATTTTAGTGTTTTTGATTTTGATTTAAAAGACAAAAGTGATTTGACTGCTGGATTCTTAAATGAGAATAAAAGCAGTCCAAGTCCATATTTAAAGCCAAAGGTAGATAAATTGGATCTTGGTGCTAGCCAGGATTTATATTTTAAGACTGAAAATATTAAAAACATTTTTAAGCAAAATTTTATTAATAATTTTGGTAAAAATCAAACTAATGTGCCAAAAGACTTTAGATTAAATTCCAATTTTAACAAGATTCCTTTTAAGGATTTACAAAATCTGGAGGGTTTTAAAAACAAAAACAGTAGTCAGATCATTGGGGAAAATTTGATGACTTTTAGAGGGTTTTTAAAAGATCCAAATCCTGTTGATTTTTTTGATATAAAAAATGGGTTTAATGATTTAAATTCTTCTTTAAGAGAATTTAAAAATTTAAAAGACAAAAAGACTAAGCTAAGTCTTGAAAATTTTCTTTACAAAGATAGTCAAAAAGAAAGTGTAAATAAAATACTAAAAAGAGAAAGATCTTTTGAAACAGAGCTTGAGAGAAATGATTTTTTAAGAAAACTTTATATTCTTCAAAATTCACAAAATTCAAATTCAAATTCAAATGATTTCTCTTTTATGGTTGAGCTTGCACAAAAATTAAAAAACAAAGGGCATGCTAAAAATGATTCAAAAGCCATTAGTCTGGTAAGTGATTTCCTAAAGGGTGAGAATGGTTTAGAAAAAGTTTTAAGTTTGAAAATGCCAACAATTTCTTTAAAAAGTCCAAGTGAGCCTGAGGTTTTAAATAGTAAAATAATAAGTGCTGCTTTTGAGCCTGGATTAGAGTTGCTCTTAGAAAAAACTTTAGAACTTTTAGAGTGGGCTAAAAATTACGATTTTACTAGTAGTGTGCTAGACCCTTTAAAAAGTACTTTTTCAAATCTTGGCATTATTTTGGCGCAAGCTTTTGAAAGTTTGCCTTTGGTTGAGAACATTACAAGTTTACTAAATAGTGTTAGTGAATTTAATTCAAGAGGAATTGATGATGATTCTAGAATGCCTTAAGTGCAAAAGAGGTTTCAAGTGATTAAAGAGCAAGCCAGTAATTTAATAAAAGATATTGTAAATCAAATCTCAAGTTTGGCAAGCATTTCTAATTTTGTTTTACTTTTTCCAAGGCTTGATTTTAAAGGTCTTGGGTACATTCCCCAACTGTTTTTTATTTTTGTAAAGCACGATTTAATAGAAGAAAATCTCTCAAGTATAAGCTCAGACCGTGCGGTAATTGATTTTACCAATACAAAAAGTGAATATGTGAACTTTAACATTACTCCAAGGCCTGAGATTATAACAATTAATAAAGGAATTTTGTCCTCTATTTATGACCAAACTTTGCTAAGAGCTTTAAGAGAAACCCCTTTTATGAACAGTGTTTTAGAATTTAATAGTAATTTTATAAAAATGCAATTCAGGCAAAGGTTTAACCTAGGGGTTTACTACAGTATGTACAGCCCTTCAGTAGGATTTCACGAGGCAGTAAGTATTAGTTCATTAAAGCTTAAGGACACAGTCTATCTAGAGGAGGTGGAAATTAGTTTGCAAGTAAAAATTTGCAAAACGTTTAATATTTTAACTTATAAAGGTTAAAATATTAATTAAAAACATCTAAATATTAGGAGAATATTAATGAGACAATTTAAGTTTATTTTAATATTTTTTTTATTTATTGTTTCAACAACATATGCAAGCGAGGCAAGACCATTTGATTTTAAAAAGTGGAATTTCAAAAGAGACATAGATTTGGCATATGTATTAATGCATGACATCGACAATGGAATTTTAATTAAATCTCAAGATAAAGCCGGTAGCATTAAAAGGCAAGAAATACTAACCAAGCTTAATGCGCTAAATGCTTATTGTAATAATTTGCAGAAAATAATAAAAAAAAGACTTACTTTAAGCAGATTTAAAAAAGAGGTGGAATTACCATTGCTTAAGATTTTTAAAAAATATAAATATTTAACAAGAAATTACAAAAATAAAAGCCTTATTGAAAATCCAGAATATACAAAGCTTATTGCAGAGAGAATTATTAAAAAAGCTTTTTTTTTAGAAAACTATTTTCAATCTAGTAGTAGGCTTAAAAATGTAAAATCTCTTGAAAATATTAAAAAAAGAATTGATAATCAGAGCAACTTAAAGTCTTTAAAGGGTAAAACTAAAAGATTTGTTGGTTCAAAGGCTTCAAGCTTTAAACCTTCCAAAAGACCACAAGGTGAAAAAAAATGTAACAAAAGACGAATCTTAAGCAAGCATGATCTTAACCGTGCAGAAGGTGAGTTTTTGGCCGATCCAGACCAAGACTTAGACGAACTAGAAAGCAGCTTCCAAGATGAGAGCGAGAGTGAATACCAAGATGAGAGCGAGAGTGAATATCAAGATGAGAGTGAGAATGAATATCAAGATGAGAGTGAGAATGAATATCAAGATGAGAGTGAGAATGAATATGATGTGTTTAAGGAAGATCAAAGCGAAGATGAGTTTTTTGATTCTCTTGAAGGTCAGTTTAGTTAAATTTTTTAATTTGATTTTTAATTTGAATATTTTTTTGATTTACTTTAAAAGATTTTTAAGGTTTAATCTTTATTCTTACTGCCTTCAAAATGCAATTAATAAAATAGGATCTGAGAATATTTTAAACATTGAGCATAATGTAACTTTTAATGGTTTACTGTAATGGTGATTTATAATTAATTTTTAATTCAATTAATAGTTTGTTAATTTAAAAAGGAGTTTTATTTAAAAAAGATGTTAATATTTCAGTACGATTTTAAAGTTGAGTTTTACAATACAATTGATTCTAAAAATAGCATTGACGGCAAACTTGCAGGCTCAAGGCCTAAAGTTGTTATTATTACTCAAAATGGTGTGCCTGATTTGAATATTTTTATTCAAAATACATATTCTGAGAATAATTTAATAATTAGTAAAAAGGCCAAACTTCAAATTTTTAATGTACCTTTAGATTTTTCTAATTTTAAGACGGCAGATATTGTAAAAATTTATTATAAGAAGTTTTCAGATCAGCAAGATTACGAGTTTATTATGGCTGGGTATTTGGGAGCGCCTGTTGAGAGAATTGGTGGGCTTGAGAATTTTAGTTTTGAGTGTGAATTGTATCTTTTGTCCAGAGCGACATTTTTAGAGAGAAAATTTGAGTATAAAAATTTCAAAGGCAGCACTATTGCTGATGCAATAAACTATGTGTTTAAGGACAAGGCAATCTTTTGTATGAATGAACTTGAAAAAACAAAAGTGATCAAAGAGAGCTTTGCTTGCAACTCGCCAAAAGGATTAATAGAATACCTAAGGCGACAAGGATACGTTGACTTTGTCATTGTTGAGATTGGAGATCCCGGGCAAGATGTTGATTCAAAGTTTATTTTTATGAATTTTGGACAATTTGTTTCTAGTGAGTACAAAAGACTTGAAGATTATGGGCTTTTTTTTGTACCCCAAAAAGATGCTTTAAGCTTTAAGTCTGGGTTAAGCTTATATCAAGCGCAAGTGATGTTTACTCACAATATTAAGATTGCAGATAATCTAAGCTTTAAAGATAGACATGGAAATACCTTAAACTGCAAGGTTAAAACCACCAGCGCCAGATTAAGCAGTACCAGAGAGTGTGTTTTAAATCTAGAGCTTTACTCAGAGAATAAAAAAGGAATCTATTGTGCAAAATAATAATTTTAGCTTTGAGCCAGGCAGCCTAAAGGCCTCTTCTGCTGGTTTGTTAAAGCAGTTTCTTTTTGAGAATGTTTTTATTTGCAGAATAGGTGTTATTAAAAGCTTTGACTTTAAAACTCAAACGGGTGTTGTTGCCATTAAAGAATACGAAGGGTTAGAGATTAGTACTTGCAGTATATCTAACTTTAATCTTGATTTAGCAGCAGAAGATGAGGTGGTTTTACTTCAAAGTAATTTTAATATTTTCCAAGAAAACGATAATAATCATTTTGATAAAAATTATTTTTACATTCTAAGTGTTCTTAATCCCAAGAAAATTGGTATTAAGCTTGATCAGTTTAAATTGAGCGTGCAAGAGTTTGATTCACAAAGCGAGAATATAAAATTTAAAGCAAAAAAATTGATTATTGATGTAGACAATATTGAAATTAAAGGCAATTTAAAGATTAATGGAACTAAGTTTGAAAATCATACGCACAGTTCTGGTACTTTAACTTATGTGAATAGTAGTGGTGCGCCAACAACCACAACCGGAAAAACAGGCCCGATTTCTTGAAGTAGTTTTTTTATTTTTGCTTTTTCTTTTCTTAATATAACTTTGCTATCAAAGGTCTATTGATGATTGTTTTCTACTAATAAGATTAAGTTTCTCACTTGGTTTGCAAACTCTTTTGTTGCGTCAATTATTTTGCTGATGCTATTGGTTGTTAATTTAGACTCAGCTTTTAGTTGTTCTTTTGTGTTTTTGTATTCATTTTTTACTTTAGTAAATTTTTCGGCTAGAATTTTATATTCTTGAGCTATTAATTTATTGTAAAGTTTTGGGTTTGGATGAAACTTAAAGCCTAAGTTCCAGTCTATTTGACTTGTGTTTTCTTTTTCTCCCCATTTCTTAGCAGCGTCCATTACTCTTTTTATTGTGCTTGTTCCTAGGGGATCTTTAGTATCTTCAAAAACAAGCTCACTGTTTTTTAACTCCTCGAGCAATCTATTTTTTGTTGTTTCTATATTCTTGGTATTAATGTTGTCAATGTTGCTTTCAATTGAGTTTTTTGATTTGTTTAGAGAGCTTTCCAGATCCTTTGGTAAATTTTCAAGCTCTTTAAATTCTTTAGATGTTTCTAGATTTTTTATTGCATTTAGTGCTTTATCTAGAGAGTCTCTAACTTGATTTGCGTATTCTTTTGTTATGAAGTTGTCATTGTTTCTTAAGTGAATGCTGTGTTTTTGGAATTGATTTTGTTGATTTTGTGTAGGGTTTATTTTGCTTTTGTTAAAGGCGTCATTTTTTAAAGTGTCATTTTCTTCTTTTTGATCAAAAATTTTGTCTTTATCATTATTAATTTTTTCTTCTTCAATTGGGGTAAGTATTACCTCATTGTCGCTTGTTGAAATTTTAAATTCTATTGTAGTTGGGTGTAAAGATTTTTGGATATTTTCGCCTAATTCTTGACCTGTAATTTCATCAGAAGCCCCGATTAACAATAATTGTTCTTGTATTTTTGCAATTTCTTCTTCTGATTTTGCCATATTTGCTTCTTCTAGTACTTCTAGGGGTATTGGGCCTTCGCTGTCAAATTCAGATTGTAGGGCAATCTCTTGTTTCCCGGGTTCAATTTTTTCAATTTCTAAAATAGGAGGTGTACTTTGATTTATTTTTGATTCAAGTTCTTTTTTAAACTTAGTGTCTGATTCAAGCTGCAAGCTGTTCTTAATGACTTCTGAGATATTTTGTAATTTATATTCGTTTAAGGCTTTGTTTTTATCATTTGTATCCATGTTTGCATTACAGCTAATAACTAGTAGCAATGGTGCAAATGTTAAAATTTTTATAGCTTTTCTAAGCTTGCTTTTCAAAGCCTTACGCTCCTTTAAAACAAGAATATTGAGAAACATTATACCACATTTTTTGGATTTTGATTTTATTTTAAATATAAAATCCCCTGTTAAGGGGATTTAAGGGGGTATCATAGATTTTGTGTTATTATTTTTAAATGTTTATTCTTCCTGTTTTGCAGGAATTAAAATTTTAATAATTTGTAATTGTCGCCTTTGGTCCGTTTGTAATTTGGTGTTGAAGTGGTGGTGCTGGTTTTTATTTTATAAATTTTTCTAAAATTATCAGCACCATTCTTCTTTATTTTATTTTTATACAAAAGATTTGCTTTGTACTAAGTGTATAGCATACTTTGAATTTTTCAGATTACTAATAAAGGAGAACATCGGGTGTAATTCGATGTTCCTTTGAATATATTAATATATTTAAATGTAGACTTGAGATTTTAACTATTAGCTAATAAAATGTTTCCAAAGTAAAATGATCTGATTACCCTACTCAATCTCTTCATTTTGATCATCATCTTCTTCAGGATTGTTTTCAGTATTTTCTTCTATTGCGGGCTTTGATTGTGAATTTTGTTTTTTTTCATTTTCATCTTTTTTTTCTTGTTCTAATTCTTTATGCACATTTCGAAGAATTGAATCTATTAAAATTCCACGTCCAATTGCGCTGCAAGACATAATAAATACTGAAAATGAAATAAATATTATTTTTTTAACCATTTAATCATTCCTTTAACCTAAGCAATTCAAACATAATTATATATCATTAAATTATATTAATCAAATAAATGTAATTTATTTTTAAAGTCTAATTTAATTTTTAGATATATTCTTTTTGAATTACTGATTTTAGATTATTTATGTCTGTTATCACATCTAAAATTTGAGTGAAATTTTTATTCATTTGAAAGACTTGATTGTGTGGTAGCAGGTCTAATTCTATTATTTTTTCACTAATAGTCACTTTGTTGTAATCTATTGAATGGTAATCTTTTTTATTTTTTATTTGAAATCTATAGATAGGATTTAAGTATTTCTCACTTAACCCCTTTTTAATCGTTTCTTTAAGGTCCTGTAAAACATAATTTTTGGGTTTTTTGGTATCGTTTGGGGGATTGAGCATAATGTTAATAATGTTGTCATCATTTTCATTTTTAAGGTTTAAGACAAATAATAAATCTTGATTTTGGAAAAAATTCTCAATATTTTCAATATCTTTGAGATTTTTTAAAGTTGAGTTTTTTGAGTTTTTTGGATTTTTAAAGTCCAACAATGGTTTATTTATTAAGATGCTCAAAGATACCACTTTCCCCTTAGCAGATAAGATTTTATCTTCTGCTTGTTGGAATTCTTTTTCTCTTTTGATGCTAAAATCAAGAGTGAATGTTTGAATTGGATAAGCTTGTTTGTAGTATTTTTGAGTACTTATTGGGACTTGATTTGATTGTCTTATTTCTACTGTTTGAATTGATACCGCAGGGATTATTTTTATTGCAGGTTTTTGTTCTTTGTGTTTTTCCTGTTTTTCAGGAGTTTGTTCTTTATTTATAAATAAATCACAAGACAAGATTAAAATTTCTAGTAGTATTAAAATTACTCTTTTACTCATTTATTTCTCCTTAGCCTTTTTGACTTGTTTATTATATATTAATATTAATAATTAATAAGTTGTTTTAAAGCTTATTTGATTAAAAATATTAAAAATATAAAAAATTGATTTTTGCAAAAAGAAGTTCTCTAATGCAAAAAAGAACTTCTTTGGAGGTAGTTTAAAAGCAGTATTATTTCTTGCTTGAATAAGCTACGCTTTGATTTTGAGTATATAGCTACTTTAAAGTATAGCTCACATTTTAAAATATGAATTTTACTTGTTTTTAAAATTTACAAAGAGGACTCCATCTGAGAGCCTCTTTGAAACATGTGTGGGAAGTGTTTAATTTGATTTTAATAAATAAAATTATTTAATGAATTCTTTTAGATTTGAAGCATTAGTTAATATTTTTAGTGTATTGTAAATGTTTTGGCTTACTTTAATGTAATAATTTTTATTAGAATAAGGGGAATAGATAAGTTTAACTTTATTTAGGCTTTTTTGAAATTTGGCAAAGCTTAGATATTTCCAGCTGTGATTGGTTGATACGTAAAATGAGCTTCCAAATTGTAAATCGCCATATTTATCTTTGTTTAGAATTGCCTTGTTGATGCTTAATAAACTGTGATAATGAAACAAGGGCATTAAATTTATTTCTCTTTTGTGTTTATCTTCGAAATTTAAACAACATCTTATGAAGTTATTTTCATAAAAATAATTAAAATCTTTGTGATTTTTTAATTGAAGCAGGTTTTTTAAACCTTTTTTATCCAAACTGTCTTTGTGGGCTAATATACTAATTGATTTTAGCTTGCCTTTTGTTAGTGTAATTTTATCGTAATGTTCTAAATATTGAGCTTCTGATTTTATTTCAATTGTTGCGTTTGAATCTACAGCGTAATTTCTAATGTAAAACTGTGCACAAAGAATAGGGTTTAAAGGTTTTATATGTTCGCTTTTGTAAATTAGATTGTTTTTAACTGCATTCATATTTATCTCTTGTAATATTAAATTTATTTAAATTATTTTTTAAATATTTAAAGTTGTATACATATAAATATTTAATTATTCCTCAGTCCAAATTTATTTATATAAGATATCATTTTATACGGATTTTATCAATAGTTTGTGAATTATTTAATACTTTTTTTATTTAGAATAAAAAACCAATTAATATTGATTATTTCAAGATTATATTTTAATATAATATAAGTTCTAAAGAAGGAGAATAAACAATGATAAAATTAATGTACGCTATATTTTTAAGCGCAATATTATTTGTTGCTTGCGAAACTACAAGAATTTCAGATGAGATGGAAAATACTAGCGATGAAGATTCAAAAGTTACAGCTCCAATGTCAGACAAAAATATGATGAAGTCAATGCCAGACAAAAGCATGAAACCGATGACAAAGCCAATGAAAAAGTAACAATATTTGCTTTTAAATTAATTTAAATAAGTTAAATACAATACTAGTAACTATTTTAAAAAACTTTTTTAATAAATTTTATTAAAAAAGTTTTTGGATTTTAATCTTCAATAAAAGTTAAGCATTTTTATTTATTATTTATTATTGTTATTTAGAAAAATTAAAATAATATATTAAAATTAAATATAAAAAGGGGAGAGAGGGCTTTAAAACCCCTATCCCTTTTTGAATGCAAAACCAATATTACTGAATTGGGGCAAGAATGTTGGTAGTTGTGTTTATTAAATTCAAAATTATATCGTGAATGTCTGCAAATTGAGCTCTTGAATTTTTTAATCTTAAGGTGGCATTTAATTTTGAAATGTCAGTTTGTAAGGCATGGTTAGTATTGTACTCATTAATAAGGTCATCTGTGTCTTTTAGCCATTTTTCTTTAAGTGTTGTAAGTTTCTCAAAATCGTAGTAGAGTGCTTTCAAATTAGTTTTGTTTAGTTGTTGTAGTTTGTCTTTTACATCTAGTATTTTTGCACTTATTTCTTCCATTGCTAATTGAATGCCAAAACCTCTGTTTATAATGGTTTCTTTAACCAAGTTTCTGTAGTTTGAGTCTTGAGAGAGTTTTGATAAAATTTTTCCAAGATCTACAATTTTTCCTTCGTTGAAGTTTAAAGATGTGTAAAACATTCTTCTTTCACTTACAAATTCATTTTCGTCAAAATGCGCTGTTGAGGTTGCATTGAAAAATATTTTGCTAAATATTTCTGCTTTCATTCCAAATTGGTCATCAGGCTCGCCCTTGTAAGAATCAATTTCGCTTATTTGAATAATATTCTCAGATCTATCTAATATTTTTTGTATTAGCTCTGTGGCTTCTGGATCTACTGTTTGCTTTGGAGCAGTATTATTAGCATTGGGACTGTTTTTTTGCTTTAAGGCTGCTGAATTTGGGTTTTTTTTATTGTTTGCTGCGATTTTTGGCGGATTTTTTAAAGTATTAATGGCAATAAGCAGATTGTCTATTTTTGATTTGCCGTTTTTAGACACCTTTTTATTTTTCAATGAATTATTTTCGTTTTTTGTGATATTTGATTTTTCTTTTTTATGCTTTTTATTTTCATTACTGTCTTTGACCTCTAGAGAGCAAGAAAGCAAAATTAGCACAGTTAATATATGCAATAAAAATATTGCAATTAATTTATTTTTTTTCAAAATGTTACCCTTCAATAAAAATTTTAAGTAATTAATTATTAATTAATAATTTTAATTACCCAATTAATAACTTTAATTCAAAATTGTTATTGTGCAATAAGAATTCAAAAAAAAAGAGAGCGCAAGCTCTCTTTGGGTAAAAGGTTTTATTTTTTAATAATTTTTAATTATTATTCAATTTAAATAATGTATCTAAAGAAATTAATGTTTGCTCGGATTTCAAACAAAGAGAAATCATAGTGTCTTTATATAGTTGCTCGATGTGGTCGTTTAGCTTTTCTGTATTGTATTGTAGCTCCAAGGTAGCATTTGAGCTTTTAATCAATGTTTCTATTGTGCTAAGCCATTCTTTTTTTATTAAGATTAAATCAACAATTAAATTATAAATTTTTTCTAAAGTTTTTTTATTAAAATCTTTTTCTTTTAGCTTGTCCATGTTAATTGCCAAGTCTTCAAGCGCAACTTCAAATCCTTGCTGAATTCGTATGCCCCCTGATATTTTTTTTATTGTATCGTGGGCTTTTGGGTCTTTGTAAAGCTTGTTTACAATCTCTGCTAAATTAAAAATATCAGTGGTGTTGTAGCTTAGTGATGAATAAAATTGTCTTCTCATTTTTTGAGATTCTGCAAGCCCTGAGTTCATTTTTTCTTGAAGCCTTGTGCCATTTTGGGTGTCAATTTTGTAAACATTAAGTAATTCAAACATACTATTTTTTAGTCCAAATTGGCTAGGTATTTCCGTTTGAAGTTTTTCTTTTTTTATTATTGTCATTTCTCTTGCTAAAATCTCAAAGAGCTTGTCAATTAGATCTGCTTCTCCTTTGTTTGAAACTTTTAATTCTTTTGTTGATCGTTGAGGTTCTTGTTTTTTTGTTTCTTTTTTTTCGTCTTTTTGAGGATTTAATTTATCGTATTTTGTTTCTGTAAAGCTTGCTACTTTGGTTTTATTGTCTTTATTGTTTAGATCGCAAGAGAAAAGTGTCATTATCCCTAATGTTATAAATATTGATAATTTCGTTTTATTCAAAATTTAATCCTTTAATAAAAATTTTAAGTAATTTTAATTATTTAAAATTAATACTTAATGATTTAAATTTAGTTCAAATTTAAAATAGAACAATAAAAAAAAAAGAAGAGTCCAGATCTCTTCTTTTGATTAAATAGTTGTAAAATAGTTTATTTTAGTTTTTTAAATAAACTATTTGAGCTCTGTTATGCTAATGTATGTTTCAAGAACAGACTGTCGAGCATTTTGCATGTTATCTAGATACTTGTTTTGAATGTACTCTGCTAAAGATTTAGAATCGCTTAAGTTTGAATTAGAGTTTGCATTAGCAATAAGCCCATCAGCTTGTCTTGACCATTCGTCTCTTTTAGATAAAATTTGATTTAGCTTTGATTTAAGCTCTTTTAGCTTAAAGGTAAAATCAAAGCTGTTAATTTTAGTGTTTAAGTAGTCCTGGTTAAAGAGTTTAATTTTGTTATCTATTTCTTCTAGTGCAAGCTCAAGAGAAATTTGTATTCCAAGTCCTGATATTATTAATTCTCTTATTAAGCTATGATTTTGATTCTCATTGTAAAGAGTTTCCATTATTGATCCAAATTGTTCAGTTTTGTTTTGATCAAAATCCATAAGTGCGTAGAATTTATTTCTTTCATTTTCTGCTTCTGGTGTGTTGGAGTTAAGCTGCGGTGCGTAACTTCTGTCAAAAACTTTAGCACTTGAAATAACATCTAGTAGCTCAAATGCAGAATCTTTCATTTTAAATTGATCATAAGTTTCTCTAAATCCAAAGTTGTTTTGTGTTTTATTTTTTTCTACAGAAACTGTTCTAATAAGTTCATTTTTTAATGTTTGTAATTTACTGCTATTGCCAGAAGATGTTGTTGTTTGTACAGCAAGGCTTGAATTTGTTGGTTGACTAAAGCTGTAACTTAAGGCAAATGTTGGTATACTGCTATTTTTGTTGTTAAAAGTTCTTGTACTCTTGGGCACATTTTTAACCACTTGAATAGGTTTTATTTGTTTTGGCGGTGCAACGGTTGCGGCTGTTGTTGTCACTACCTTTGTTTGAGGTAGGTTTATGTTTGTATTTGTTGGTTTTGGCAGATGTGATAAATCTACTTTAAGCCCGAAGGATTGTAATTGCAGAGTTTGTTCTGCTTCTGTTTGATTTTGCAATCCTTTGGCTGCTGTAGCTTGTGCTGCTGCTTGTTCTTGTTTTTTCAGCTCCGCTGCTACTGTATCAGCTATTGGTATATTTTTTGCAGTATTTGATTTTGTATTAACATCTGCTGTTTCTTGATCATCTGTTGTTCTATTGAGCATTCCTTTTACTTTGCTTTTATAATCTTCATTTAGATTAGCATCAATTGTGCAAGAAAACAAAAACAATCCCAGGAGCTTTAAAGGCATTAATGATTTGATTTTCAAAATAATTCCTCGATTTCTTTTTAATGAATTTTAATAATCAAAATTAATTAAAATTTAAAATTAATTATTAATTATTAAAAACTTAGTTCAAATTATAGAATAATCAATAAATATAAATAAAAAAGATCAAAGTCTTTCACTCTTTTTTATTTTTCTGCTGCTTGATCTTGTTATTTTACATATTACAAATGTATATCAAATTATTTAAAGTATAAATTTAAACTCTTATAAAAATAGAAAAATATCGTTGTGTTTTAGTTTAGATTTATTTAGATTTAGATTATGAGCCTAAAAAAAAAGAGAAGAATTAACTTCTCTTTTAAAATATCAAGTGCAACATATTATTTTTTTCTTAAGATTATTAGGAGATAGGTTTTAAAGAATAATATTCTTTGTAATATTGATTCACGTGTTCTGCTAGCATTTCCACATCATTTTTAATCTTGTTAGTATTGTTGTAAATCTCAAGAGTTTCGTTTAAGGTTTTTTTAAACCTTTCTTTTAGCTGTAGGTTAGATTTTGCTTCCATTAGTAATAATGTGGATTCTTTTTGGTTTAAATTGTTTACTCTATTTTGTATTGATGCCAAATGATTTTCTATTTTGAATTGAATGCTCCATGGTAGAGTAACCAATCTTAAAGCTGTGTTTTGGTGTTTGGGATTATCTCTAAGTGTTTCAAGAATTTCTTTTAATGTCTCTATTTTTTCTTTATTGTAATCTAAAGATGAATAAATTATTCTTTTTGTTTGCATTTGTTGATCTTCAACAATAATGTCGTAGGGACCAACTTTAAAAGTTTCTAGGAAATCAACTTCATTAGCAATTTTAGCTATTTGTGTACTTTCTTCATTTTTTTGGTTTTCCAGATTCTTGCCCATTGCTTTTAATTCTGAGATTGTAGTTTCAAAATTTTGATAGGAAGACTTTGGATTTCTAGGGTCATCTTCAAAATTTTGGGTATTTTCTTCTAGATTGTTGGGTTTTTTTGTATTAATGTTGTTTTTTGATATAGTGTTTTCATTGGCTTTGGAGGCAATTGGATTAGCAGTGCATGAGATGCAAATTAAAGTTAATATCATTGCAATGGTATTAAGCTTAATTAAATTTAGTTTAGATATTGTCAAAATACTCTCCTTATAAATTAGAATTATTATTAATTAATTCTAGTACAAAATAATAATATAACTATATTTCAATAATTGTAAAATAACAACATTATTAATTAATAATTAAAGATTAAATTTATTGTTGTATTTTGTTTGGATTTATTTAGATTTATTTAGATTTAGATTATGAGCCTAAAAAAAAAGAGAAGAATTAACTTCTCTTTTAAAATATCAAGTGCAACATATTATTTTTTTCTTAAGATTATTAGGAGATAGGTTTTAAAGAATTAGAGTTTTCGTAATATTTATTCACGTGTTCTGCTAGCATTTTCACATCATTTTTAATCTTGTTAGTATTGTTATTGTAAGCTTCAATAGTTTCGTTTAAGGTTTTTTTAAACCTTTCTTTTAGCTGTAGGTTATATTTTACTTCCATTAGTAATAATGTGGATTTTTCTTGGTTTAAATTGTTTATTTTATTTTGTATTGATGCTAAATGATTTTCTATTTTGAATTGAAGATTTTCTATTTTGAATTGAATGCTCCATGGTAGAGTAACCAATCTTACAGCTGTGTTTTGGTGTTCGGGATTTTCTCTAAGTGTTTCAAGAATTTTTTTTAATGTCTCTATATTTTCTTTTTTATAATCTAAAGATGAATAAATCATTCTTTTTGTTTGCATTCGTTGATTTTTATCAATACACTCGCGGGAACTAACTTTAAAAGTGTCTAGGAAATCAAGTTCTTCATTAGCAATTTTAGCTATTTGTGTACTTTCTTCATTTTTTTGATCTTCCAGACTCTTGCTCATTGTTTTTAATTCTGAGATTGTAGTTTCAAAATTTTGGGTATTTTCTTCTAGATTGGTGTTGTTTTTTGATATAGTGTTTTCATTTGCTTTGGAGGCAATTGGATTAGCAGTGCACGAGATGCAAATTAAAGTTAATATCATTGTAATGATATTAAGCTTAATTAAATTTAGTTTAGATATTGTCAAAATACTCTCCTTATAAATTAGAATTATTATTAATTAATTCTAGTACAAAATAATAATATAACTATATTTCAATAATTGTAAAATAACAACATTATTATTTAATAATTAAAGATTAAATTTATTGTTGTGTTTTAGTTTGGATTTATTTAGATTTAGATTGTGAGCGTAAAAAAAAAGAGAAGAATTAACTTCTCTTTTAAAATATCAAGTGCAACATATTATTTTTTTTCTTAACGATTATTAAGAGATAGCTTTTAAAGCATTAAAGTCTTTGTAATATTGATGAAAATGTTCTGCTAGTATTTTCACATCATTTTGAATGTTGCTAGTATTTTTATTGTAAGCTTCAATAGTTTCGTTTAAGTTTTTTTTAAACCTTTCTTTTAGCTGTAAGCTAGATTCTGTTTGTACTAGCAATGCTTTTAAATCTTCTTTTGAATCTTCTTTGCTTTGAGTGTCTAGTTTTTCATTTATTAATTTTAAGTGACTTTCTAGTTGTTGTTGAATGCCCAGAGCTGTGCGATAAAGGAAGTTTGCAGCAATTTTAGAGTCGATTTTGATATTACATATAAGTATTTCAAGAATTTCTTTTAATGTCTCTATATTTTCTTTTTTATAATCTAAAGATGAATAAAGGATTCTTTTTAAAAGTATTTTTTCATCTTCGTTAGCTAGTGCAGAATTAGCACCAATATAAGGATCTAAGAGACTGGATTCTTCTTTAGTCATTGTATCAATTTGTGTACTTTCTTTATTGTTTTGATCTTTTAGCTTCTTTCCCATTTCTTTTAATTTTGAGTCTATAGTTTCCATAAATTTTTGATCAGAAGGGCTAAAGTCTTCAGATTCGTCTTTAAAAAAATTTTGAATATTTTCCCCCGGATTGGTGGTGTTTTTTAAATTAGCAACTTTGTTTAGCTTAGCGGTTTTTTTAAGCTTAGTGTTTTCAGTTGCTTTGGGATCTATTTTGTTAAAAGGTGCACATGAGATGCAAATTAAAGTTAATATCATTGTAATAATATTAAGTTTGGTTATGTTTAGTTTAGCTTTTGTCAAAATACTCTCCTTATAAATTAGAACTATTATTAATTAATTCTAATATAAAATAATAATAATAACTATATTTCAATAATTGTCAAATAACAACATTATTATTTAAGAATTAAAGATTAAATTTATTGTTGTGTTTTAGTTTAGATTTATTTAGATTTATTTGTATTTAGATTGTGAGCCTAAAAAAAAAGAGAAGAATTAACTTCTCTTTTTCAAAAAAATATCAAGTGCAACATCTATTGTTGCTTATATTATTTTTTTAATTCATTAAATTAGCTTAGTTTTTGTCAAAATAATCCCCTTATACATATTTATAAGTTAAAATTAATGTTATTGATTTTAATACAAAATAATATAGTCGTATTACAGATCCGCCGAATAACAATATTATTATTTAATATTAAAAAATTAAATTTCTATTTTACGTTTTTAATTTTTTAAAGGTTTTTCAATATTTTTAATCCCCCTTTAATTCACACCAATACATACACCACTAATTAGTAGTGTATGTGGTCACAACAGGTTTTTAGCATCGTTTCAATATTGTATAAAATTTGCATACTTTCATGTGGATTGAAGTTATATTCGTATCCAAGCCTTATTATTTCTCCTAGAATGTTTCCATCAGCTTTGGCTCCCCCCGTATTGTTGTCATATTCCCAAATAATGTTATCTATGGTTTTTATCCAAGAATTTCTCTCTTGTATTAGTTTTTCAAAATTTTCTTGAATCTCTTTTACTGTTTTTGTTCTAAAGTTGAACATTAGGTGTCTTTGCTCGTCTTTGGTTAAAATCTTAACAGTTTTTTCGAATGATTCTTGGATTTTAAATCCTGTCCAAAAAATTGAGTTAATAAGTCTATAATGGTATCCAGATGAGCTTGATGTTTGTGCAAGTATTTTTGCTATTTTTTTGATTTTATTTTCATCATAATTTAAAGATGAGTAAAATAATTTTCTAAATCGACTGTCTTTTAACATAAAATCAATATACGTCTCTTTGTTTTCTGGGAATGTGGTTTTGTTTATTCCAAATTGATCAATAGGTTCGATTTTTGGAATATCTGAGTTTATTTTTTGAGTAAATATCTCTATATTTGGCCCTATTTTGTTAATTAATTTTTCATTCTCATCAAATTCTTGTGCAATTTTTTTAATTATCGTTTCTTTTTCATCTTTTAGGTGCTGGCTTTGTTGTAAATTTTGGATATCGATCTTTTTAAGATTTTCTGCTTTCTCATCAGTGCCAAAGCTTTTAACTCCAATGGGGGGTGGTTGCAATTCACCTGTTGCTTCTGTGTTGTTTGATTTAGAATAAAAAGAACATGAGACCAGTAAAGTTATTTGAAACAGTTTTAATATTTTCCAAATTGTGTTTTTTTTCAAAACGTAATCCTTAAAAAAAATTATCATTAGTTTTATTTGGCAAGCTCAATATTTTTGATTTCTAATATAAATGTATTTCAATTTTTTTAATTTTCAATGTTTGTTTTATTTATTTTAAATAAAATTTAATAAGTAAAACGTTTAAAATATTCTTAAAAGAAGCCTAAAATGTTTCCGTTTGGTTTTTAAATTTGTTAGCAATTGTAATTAAATTGATGTTATACTTTCTATGTTTTTTGAATTTTAAAGATATTTATCAATAGTCTTGTTTTTGCTGATGATTGCATTATATTTTTCATGTGTTATTTTATAATAAATAATAAATCTAAATATTATAAAATAACACCATTCTCCCCATTTTAATCTAAATTCTAGGTGTTAATCTTTGTTAAAAGTCTTTTGCTTTTAAAGCCATTCTTAATTAAAAAAGTTAATTATATGTTTTTATACAAATATATATTGATTCTAATTTAGTTATGTTTTAAAATATTAAAAATAAATGTTTAAATAAGGAGAATTAACAATGGCTAAAATATTTAGCAATTTAATAATTAACGGATTATTGTTTGGATTTGTAAATTTAAATGTGTTTGCAGATTCTAACAATGTAAATATTTTCAATCCCCAACCCAATGTTTTAGAACAACCAGATCAAAAGGATGACAAAAGCTTGGATCAAAAAGATGACAAAAGCTTGGATCAAAAGGATGGCAAAAAATTAGATCAAAAAGATCAGGTTAATCAAGCTCTAGATACTATTAGCAAGGTAAGCGAAGATGTTTCTAGTAAATTAGAGGGAGTTAGAGAGTCATCTCTTGAGTTGGTAGAATCAAATGATGCAGCGGTAGTTAAAAAGTTTGTAGGGTCAATGTCTTTAATCTCAGATGTTGCCAAGGGAGTTGTTGTAGCATCACAAGAAGCAACTATTGTGGCAAAGTGTTCAGGAATAGTTGCTGAGGATGCAAACAAGGTTGTTGAAATGTCTAAAAAGGCCGTTCAAGAAACTCAAAAGGCTGTTTCTGTTGCCGGTGAAGCAACATTTTTAATAGAGAAACAAATAATGTCAAATAAATCTCCAAATAATAAGGATTTAGAATTGACAAAAGAAGAATTTGCCAAAGTAGAGCAAGTTAAAGAAACTTTAATGGCTTCTGAAAGGGCTTTAGATGAAACAGTTCAAGAGGCTCAAAAAGTTCTCAATATGGTTAATGGTTTAAATCCAGCAAATAAGGATCAAGCAGTAGCAAAAAAAGATGTTGCAAAGGCTATTTCTAATGTTGTTAAGGTAGTTCAAGGTGCAAGAGATCTTACAAAAGTAATGACCATTTCTTTATATATGAGATAGTTAGATTATACAAATTTTATAAATAATTAGGGGTTAGAGCAAAAAGGTTTGAAGCTAATTATATAGTTTCTGCCTTTTTTTTATTTTTTTGCTAAGTCAATATTAAGCCCTCCTTATTAAGACCGTTTATGATATAATATTTATATTCTAAATATTCGCTTGAATAATTACATTCTTAAAAAGTTAATAAATTTGCTTTAAACAAGGAGATCAATTTTTGAATAAAGAATATAAAATTTTGGATAATGGGTTTTTAAAGCTTATTGATTTTATGGGAGATGATAAGAGAATAGTTAAGGCAGCAAGGATTTCTTATCGAGGAGAGAGCGTTAAAAGAAAAGATGAGGAACTTATTGATTATTTAATAAGAAATGGGCACACAAGCCCATTGGAGCAGGTAGTTTTTACATTTCATGTGAAAGCCCCAATATTTATTGCAAGGCAATGGATGAGGCATAGAACCGCAAGGATTAATGAAGTTTCTGGATGCTACAGCTTGGCAAGAGAGGAATTTTATGTTCCTTTAGAAGAAGATTTAAAGTGCCAAATTTTTGGTGGTAATAAATCCAAAAGAGAATTTAAGTCTTTGGAAAAAAGTTTATCAGATAAAATAAAACATCATCAAAAACATTCTTATGAGCTTTATCAAGATATGATCAATTCTAATATTCCAAAAGAACTCTCAAGAATAGTTTTGCCCTTAAGTTTATATACTGAATGGTATTGGCAAATTGATTTAAATAATCTTTTTCATTTTATTAAATTGAGATTGGCCTTAGACAGTCCAAAAGAAATTAAAGAGAATTCACCAAAAGAAATGCGAGAATATGCTAAAGCATTGATAAGTATAGTAAAAGAAATTGTACCTATGTCCTTTAACAGTTTTGAAAATCATTTTTTAAGGGGAAAGAGATTTTCTGGTGAAGAGATAGCAGTAATTATTAATGCTTTGGATTTAAATAAGCTTAGTATGAATTCTGAAAAATTGGAGTTATTGAAAGATAAACTAGGAATTGATTGATTTTAAAGCGTTTATTTCTTTTAGAAAGACAAGATAAATTAAGTTTATTAGTATACTAATAAACTCTTATTATAATAAGAGTTTATTAGTATACTAATAAACTTAATTTATCTTGTCTTTCTAAAAGAAATAAACGCTTTAAAATCAATCAATTCCTAGTTTATCTTTCAATAACTCCAATTTTTCAGAATTCATACTAAGCTTATTTAAATCCAAAGCATTAATAATTACTGCTATCTCTTCACCAGAAAATCTCTTTCCCCTTAAAAAATGATTTTCAAAACTGTTAAAGGACATAGGTACAATTTCTTTTACTATACTTATCAATGCTTTAGCATATTCTCGCATTTCTTTTGGTGAATTCTCTTTAATTTCTTTTGGACTGTCTAAGGCCAATCTCAATTTAATAAAATGAAAAAGATTATTTAAATCAATTTGCCAATACCATTCAGTATATAAACTTAAGGGCAAAACTATTCTTGAGAGTTCTTTTGGAATATTAGAATTGATCATATCTTGATAAAGCTCATAAGAATGTTTTTGATGATGTTTTATTTTATCTGATAAACTTTTTTCCAAAGACTTAAATTCTCTTTTGGATTTATTACCACCAAAAATTTGGCACTTTAAATCTTCTTCTAAAGGAACATAAAATTCCTCTCTTGCCAAGCTGTAGCATCCAGAAACTTCATTAATCCTTGCGGTTCTATGCCTCATCCATTGCCTTGCAATAAATATTGGGGCTTTCACATGAAATGTAAAAACTACCTGCTCCAATGGGCTTGTGTGCCCATTTCTTATTAAATAATCAATAAGTTCCTCATCTTTTCTTTTAACGCTCTCTCCTCGATAAGAAATCCTTGCTGCCTTAACTATTCTCTTATCATCTCCCATAAAATCAATAAGCTTTAAAAACCCATTATCCAAAATTTTATATTCTTTATTCAAAAATTGATCTCCTTGTTTAAAGCAAATTTATTAACTTTTTAAGAATGTAATTATTCAAGCGAATATTTAGAATATAAATATTATATCATAAACGGTCTTAATAAGGAGGGCTTAATATTGACTTAGCAAAAAAATAAAAAAAAGGCAGAAACTATATAATTAGCTTCAAACCTTTTTGCTCTAACCCCTAATTATTTATAAAATTTGTATAATCTAACTATCTCATATATAAAGAAATGGTCATTACTTTTGTAAGATCTCTTGCACCTTGAACTACCTTAACAACATTAGAAATAGCCTTTGCAACATCTTTTTTTGCTACTGCTTGATCCTTATTTGCTGGATTTAAACCATTAACCATATTGAGAACTTTTTGAGCCTCTTGAACTGTTTCATCTAAAGCCCTTTCAGAAGCCATTAAAGTTTCTTTAACTTGCTCTACTTTGGCAAATTCTTCTTTTGTCAATTCTAAATCCTTATTATTTGGAGATTTATTTGACATTATTTGTTTCTCTATTAAAAATGTTGCTTCACCGGCAACAGAAACAGCCTTTTGAGTTTCTTGAACGGCCTTTTTAGACATTTCAACAACCTTGTTTGCATCCTCAGCAACTATTCCTGAACACTTTGCCACAATAGTTGCTTCTTGTGATGCTACAACAACTCCCTTGGCAACATCTGAGATTAAAGACATTGACCCTACAAACTTTTTAACTACCGCTGCATCATTTGATTCTACCAACTCAAGAGATGACTCTCTAACTCCCTCTAATTTACTAGAAACATCTTCGCTTACCTTGCTAATAGTATCTAGAGCTTGATTAACCTGATCTTTTTGATCTAATTTTTTGCCATCCTTTTGATCCAAGCTTTTGTCATCTTTTTGATCCAAGCTTTTGTCATCCTTTTGATCTGGTTGTTCTAAAACATTGGGTTGGGGATTGAAAATATTTACATTGTTAGAATCTGCAAACACATTTAAATTTACAAATCCAAACAATAATCCGTTAATTATTAAATTGCTAAATATTTTAGCCATTGTTAATTCTCCTTATTTAAACATTTATTTTTAATATTTTAAAACATAACTAAATTAGAATCAATATATATTTGTATAAAAACATATAATTAACTTTTTTAATTAAGAATGGCTTTAAAAGCAAAAGACTTTTAACAAAGATTAACACCTAGAATTTAGATTAAAATGGGGAGAATGGTGTTATTTTATAATATTTAGATTTATTATTTATTATAAAATAACACATGAAAAATATAATGCAATCATCAGCAAAAACAAGACTATTGATAAATATCTTTAAAATTCAAAAAACATAGAAAGTATAACATCAATTTAATTACAATTGCTAACAAATTTAAAAACCAAACGGAAACATTTTAGGCTTCTTTTAAGAATATTTTAAACGTTTTACTTATTAAATTTTATTTAAAATAAATAAAACAAACATTGAAAATTAAAAAAATTGAAATACATTTATATTAGAAATCAAAAATATTGAGCTTGCCAAATAAAACTAATGATAATTTTTTTTAAGGATTACGTTTTGAAAAAAAACACAATTTGGAAAATATTAAAACTGTTTCAAATAACTTTACTGGTCTCATGTTCTTTTTATTCTAAATCAAACAACACAGAAGCAACAGGTGAATTGCAACCACCCCCCATTGGAGTTAAAAGCTTTGGCACTGATGAGAAAGCAGAAAATCTTAAAAAGATCGATATCCAAAATTTACAACAAAGCCAGCACCTAAAAGATGAAAAAGAAACGATAATTAAAAAAATTGCACAAGAATTTGATGAGAATGAAAAATTAATTAACAAAATAGGGCCAAATATAGAGATATTTACTCAAAAAATAAACTCAGATATTCCAAAAATCGAACCTATTGATCAATTTGGAATAAACAAAACCACATTCCCAGAAAACAAAGAGACGTATATTGATTTTATGTTAAAAGACAGTCGATTTAGAAAATTATTTTACTCATCTTTAAATTATGATGAAAATAAAATCAAAAAAATAGCAAAAATACTTGCACAAACATCAAGCTCATCTGGATACCATTATAGACTTATTAACTCAATTTTTTGGACAGGATTTAAAATCCAAGAATCATTCGAAAAAACTGTTAAGATTTTAACCAAAGACGAGCAAAGACACCTAATGTTCAACTTTAGAACAAAAACAGTAAAAGAGATTCAAGAAAATTTTGAAAAACTAATACAAGAGAGAAATTCTTGGATAAAAACCATAGATAACATTATTTGGGAATATGACAACAATACGGGGGGAGCCAAAGCTGATGGAAACATTCTAGGAGAAATAATAAGGCTTGGATACGAATATAACTTCAATCCACATGAAAGTATGCAAATTTTATACAATATTGAAACGATGCTAAAAACCTGTTGTGACCACATACACTACTAATTAGTGGTGTATGTATTGGTGTGAATTAAAGGGGGATTAAAAATATTGAAAAACCTTTAAAAAATTAAAAACGTAAAATAGAAATTTAATTTTTTAATATTAAATAATAATATTGTTATTCGGCGGATCTGTAATACGACTATATTATTTTGTATTAAAATCAATAACATTAATTTTAACTTATAAATATGTATAAGGGGATTATTTTGACAAAAACTAAGCTAATTTAATGAATTAAAAAAATAATATAAGCAACAATAGATGTTGCACTTGATATTTTTTTGAAAAAGAGAAGTTAATTCTTCTCTTTTTTTTTAGGCTCACAATCTAAATACAAATAAATCTAAATAAATCTAAACTAAAACACAACAATAAATTTAATCTTTAATTCTTAAATAATAATGTTGTTATTTGACAATTATTGAAATATAGTTATTATTATTATTTTATATTAGAATTAATTAATAATAGTTCTAATTTATAAGGAGAGTATTTTGACAAAAGCTAAACTAAACATAACCAAACTTAATATTATTACAATGATATTAACTTTAATTTGCATCTCATGTGCACCTTTTAACAAAATAGATCCCAAAGCAACTGAAAACACTAAGCTTAAAAAAACCGCTAAGCTAAACAAAGTTGCTAATTTAAAAAACACCACCAATCCGGGGGAAAATATTCAAAATTTTTTTAAAGACGAATCTGAAGACTTTAGCCCTTCTGATCAAAAATTTATGGAAACTATAGACTCAAAATTAAAAGAAATGGGAAAGAAGCTAAAAGATCAAAACAATAAAGAAAGTACACAAATTGATACAATGACTAAAGAAGAATCCAGTCTCTTAGATCCTTATATTGGTGCTAATTCTGCACTAGCTAACGAAGATGAAAAAATACTTTTAAAAAGAATCCTTTATTCATCTTTAGATTATAAAAAAGAAAATATAGAGACATTAAAAGAAATTCTTGAAATACTTATATGTAATATCAAAATCGACTCTAAAATTGCTGCAAACTTCCTTTATCGCACAGCTCTGGGCATTCAACAACAACTAGAAAGTCACTTAAAATTAATAAATGAAAAACTAGACACTCAAAGCAAAGAAGATTCAAAAGAAGATTTAAAAGCATTGCTAGTACAAACAGAATCTAGCTTACAGCTAAAAGAAAGGTTTAAAAAAAACTTAAACGAAACTATTGAAGCTTACAATAAAAATACTAGCAACATTCAAAATGATGTGAAAATACTAGCAGAACATTTTCATCAATATTACAAAGACTTTAATGCTTTAAAAGCTATCTCTTAATAATCGTTAAGAAAAAAAATAATATGTTGCACTTGATATTTTAAAAGAGAAGTTAATTCTTCTCTTTTTTTTTACGCTCACAATCTAAATCTAAATAAATCCAAACTAAAACACAACAATAAATTTAATCTTTAATTATTAAATAATAATGTTGTTATTTTACAATTATTGAAATATAGTTATATTATTATTTTGTACTAGAATTAATTAATAATAATTCTAATTTATAAGGAGAGTATTTTGACAATATCTAAACTAAATTTAATTAAGCTTAATATCATTACAATGATATTAACTTTAATTTGCATCTCGTGCACTGCTAATCCAATTGCCTCCAAAGCAAATGAAAACACTATATCAAAAAACAACACCAATCTAGAAGAAAATACCCAAAATTTTGAAACTACAATCTCAGAATTAAAAACAATGAGCAAGAGTCTGGAAGATCAAAAAAATGAAGAAAGTACACAAATAGCTAAAATTGCTAATGAAGAACTTGATTTCCTAGACACTTTTAAAGTTAGTTCCCGCGAGTGTATTGATAAAAATCAACGAATGCAAACAAAAAGAATGATTTATTCATCTTTAGATTATAAAAAAGAAAATATAGAGACATTAAAAAAAATTCTTGAAACACTTAGAGAAAATCCCGAACACCAAAACACAGCTGTAAGATTGGTTACTCTACCATGGAGCATTCAATTCAAAATAGAAAATCTTCAATTCAAAATAGAAAATCATTTAGCATCAATACAAAATAAAATAAACAATTTAAACCAAGAAAAATCCACATTATTACTAATGGAAGTAAAATATAACCTACAGCTAAAAGAAAGGTTTAAAAAAACCTTAAACGAAACTATTGAAGCTTACAATAACAATACTAACAAGATTAAAAATGATGTGAAAATGCTAGCAGAACACGTGAATAAATATTACGAAAACTCTAATTCTTTAAAACCTATCTCCTAATAATCTTAAGAAAAAAATAATATGTTGCACTTGATATTTTAAAAGAGAAGTTAATTCTTCTCTTTTTTTTTAGGCTCATAATCTAAATCTAAATAAATCTAAATAAATCCAAACAAAATACAACAATAAATTTAATCTTTAATTATTAATTAATAATGTTGTTATTTTACAATTATTGAAATATAGTTATATTATTATTTTGTACTAGAATTAATTAATAATAATTCTAATTTATAAGGAGAGTATTTTGACAATATCTAAACTAAATTTAATTAAGCTTAATACCATTGCAATGATATTAACTTTAATTTGCATCTCATGCACTGCTAATCCAATTGCCTCCAAAGCCAATGAAAACACTATATCAAAAAACAACATTAATACAAAAAAACCCAACAATCTAGAAGAAAATACCCAAAATTTTGAAGATGACCCTAGAAATCCAAAGTCTTCCTATCAAAATTTTGAAACTACAATCTCAGAATTAAAAGCAATGGGCAAGAATCTGGAAAACCAAAAAAATGAAGAAAGTACACAAATAGCTAAAATTGCTAATGAAGTTGATTTCCTAGAAACTTTTAAAGTTGGTCCCTACGACATTATTGTTGAAGATCAACAAATGCAAACAAAAAGAATAATTTATTCATCTTTAGATTACAATAAAGAAAAAATAGAGACATTAAAAGAAATTCTTGAAACACTTAGAGATAATCCCAAACACCAAAACACAGCTTTAAGATTGGTTACTCTACCATGGAGCATTCAATTCAAAATAGAAAATCATTTGGCATCAATACAAAATAGAGTAAACAATTTAAACCAAAAAGAATCCACATTATTACTAATGGAAGCAAAATCTAACCTACAGCTAAAAGAAAGGTTTAAAAAAACCTTAAACGAAACTCTTGAGATTTACAACAATACTAACAAGATTAAAAATGATGTGGAAATGCTAGCAGAACACGTGAATCAATATTACAAAGAATATTATTCTTTAAAACCTATCTCCTAATAATCTTAAGAAAAAAATAATATGTTGCACTTGATATTTTAAAAGAGAAGTTAATTCTTCTCTTTTTTTTTAGGCTCATAATCTAAATCTAAATAAATCTAAACTAAAACACAACGATATTTTTCTATTTTTATAAGAGTTTAAATTTATACTTTAAATAATTTGATATACATTTGTAATATGTAAAATAACAAGATCAAGCAGCAGAAAAATAAAAAAGAGTGAAAGACTTTGATCTTTTTTATTTATATTTATTGATTATTCTATAATTTGAACTAAGTTTTTAATAATTAATAATTAATTTTAAATTTTAATTAATTTTGATTATTAAAATTCATTAAAAAGAAATCGAGGAATTATTTTGAAAATCAAATCATTAATGCCTTTAAAGCTCCTGGGATTGTTTTTGTTTTCTTGCACAATTGATGCTAATCTAAATGAAGATTATAAAAGCAAAGTAAAAGGAATGCTCAATAGAACAACAGATGATCAAGAAACAGCAGATGTTAATACAAAATCAAATACTGCAAAAAATATACCAATAGCTGATACAGTAGCAGCGGAGCTGAAAAAACAAGAACAAGCAGCAGCACAAGCTACAGCAGCCAAAGGATTGCAAAATCAAACAGAAGCAGAACAAACTCTGCAATTACAATCCTTCGGGCTTAAAGTAGATTTATCACATCTGCCAAAACCAACAAATACAAACATAAACCTACCTCAAACAAAGGTAGTGACAACAACAGCCGCAACCGTTGCACCGCCAAAACAAATAAAACCTATTCAAGTGGTTAAAAATGTGCCCAAGAGTACAAGAACTTTTAACAACAAAAATAGCAGTATACCAACATTTGCCTTAAGTTACAGCTTTAGTCAACCAACAAATTCAAGCCTTGCTGTACAAACAACAACATCTTCTGGCAATAGCAGTAAATTACAAACATTAAAAAATGAACTTATTAGAACAGTTTCTGTAGAAAAAAATAAAACACAAAACAACTTTGGATTTAGAGAAACTTATGATCAATTTAAAATGAAAGATTCTGCATTTGAGCTACTAGATGTTATTTCAAGTGCTAAAGTTTTTGACAGAAGTTACGCACCGCAGCTTAACTCCAACACACCAGAAGCAGAAAATGAAAGAAATAAATTCTACGCACTTATGGATTTTGATCAAAACAAAACTGAACAATTTGGATCAATAATGGAAACTCTTTACAATGAGAATCAAAATCATAGCTTAATAAGAGAATTAATAATATCAGGACTTGGAATACAAATTTCTCTTGAGCTTGCACTAGAAGAAATAGATAACAAAATTAAACTCTTTAACCAGGACTACTTAAACACTAAAATTAACAGCTTTGATTTTACCTTTAAGCTAAAAGAGCTTAAATCAAAGCTAAATCAAATTTTATCTAAAAGAGACGAATGGTCAAGACAAGCTGATGGGCTTATTGCTAATGCAAACTCTAATTCAAACTTAAGCGATTCTAAATCTTTAGCAGAGTACATTCAAAACAAGTATCTAGATAACATGCAAAATGCTCGACAGTCTGTTCTTGAAACATACATTAGCATAACAGAGCTCAAATAGTTTATTTAAAAAACTAAAATAAACTATTTTACAACTATTTAATCAAAAGAAGAGATCTGGACTCTTCTTTTTTTTTTATTGTTCTATTTTAAATTTGAACTAAATTTAAATCATTAAGTATTAATTTTAAATAATTAAAATTACTTAAAATTTTTATTAAAGGATTAAATTTTGAATAAAACGAAATTATCAATATTTATAACATTAGGGATAATGACACTTTTCTCTTGCGATCTAAACAATAAAGACAATAAAACCAAAGTAGCAAGCTTTACAGAAACAAAATACGATAAATTAAATCCTCAAAAAGACGAAAAAAAAGAAACAAAAAAACAAGAACCTCAACGATCAACAAAAGAATTAAAAGTTTCAAACAAAGGAGAAGCAGATCTAATTGACAAGCTCTTTGAGATTTTAGCAAGAGAAATGACAATAATAAAAAAAGAAAAACTTCAAACGGAAATACCTAGCCAATTTGGACTAAAAAATAGTATGTTTGAATTACTTAATGTTTACAAAATTGACACCCAAAATGGCACAAGGCTTCAAGAAAAAATGAACTCAGGGCTTGCAGAATCTCAAAAAATGAGAAGACAATTTTATTCATCACTAAGCTACAACACCACTGATATTTTTAATTTAGCAGAGATTGTAAACAAGCTTTACAAAGACCCAAAAGCCCACGATACAATAAAAAAAATATCAGGGGGCATACGAATTCAGCAAGGATTTGAAGTTGCGCTTGAAGACTTGGCAATTAACATGGACAAGCTAAAAGAAAAAGATTTTAATAAAAAAACTTTAGAAAAAATTTATAATTTAATTGTTGATTTAATCTTAATAAAAAAAGAATGGCTTAGCACAATAGAAACATTGATTAAAAGCTCAAATGCTACCTTGGAGCTACAATACAATACAGAAAAGCTAAACGACCACATCGAGCAACTATATAAAGACACTATGATTTCTCTTTGTTTGAAATCCGAGCAAACATTAATTTCTTTAGATACATTATTTAAATTGAATAATAATTAAAAATTATTAAAAAATAAAACCTTTTACCCAAAGAGAGCTTGCGCTCTCTTTTTTTTTGAATTCTTATTGCACAATAACAATTTTGAATTAAAGTTATTAATTGGGTAATTAAAATTATTAATTAATAATTAATTACTTAAAATTTTTATTGAAGGGTAACATTTTGAAAAAAAATAAATTAATTGCAATATTTTTATTGCATATATTAACTGTGCTAATTTTGCTTTCTTGCTCTCTAGAGGTCAAAGACAGTAATGAAAATAAAAAGCATAAAAAAGAAAAATCAAATATCACAAAAAACGAAAATAATTCATTGAAAAATAAAAAGGTGTCTAAAAACGGCAAATCAAAAATAGACAATCTGCTTATTGCCATTAATACTTTAAAAAATCCGCCAAAAATCGCAGCAAACAATAAAAAAAACCCAAATTCAGCAGCCTTAAAGCAAAAAAACAGTCCCAATGCTAATAATACTGCTCCAAAGCAAACAGTAGATCCAGAAGCCACAGAGCTAATACAAAAAATATTAGATAGATCTGAGAATATTATTCAAATAAGCGAAATTGATTCTTACAAGGGCGAGCCTGATGACCAATTTGGAATGAAAGCAGAAATATTTAGCAAAATATTTTTCAATGCAACCTCAACAGCGCATTTTGACGAAAATGAATTTGTAAGTGAAAGAAGAATGTTTTACACATCTTTAAACTTCAACGAAGGAAAAATTGTAGATCTTGGAAAAATTTTATCAAAACTCTCTCAAGACTCAAACTACAGAAACTTGGTTAAAGAAACCATTATAAACAGAGGTTTTGGCATTCAATTAGCAATGGAAGAAATAAGTGCAAAAATACTAGATGTAAAAGACAAACTACAACAACTAAACAAAACTAATTTGAAAGCACTCTACTACGATTTTGAGAAACTTACAACACTTAAAGAAAAATGGCTAAAAGACACAGATGACCTTATTAATGAGTACAATACTAACCATGCCTTACAAACTGACATTTCAAAATTAAATGCCACCTTAAGATTAAAAAATTCAAGAGCTCAATTTGCAGACATTCACGATATAATTTTGAATTTAATAAACACAACTACCAACATTCTTGCCCCAATTCAGTAATATTGGTTTTGCATTCAAAAAGGGATAGGGGTTTTAAAGCCCTCTCTCCCCTTTTTATATTTAATTTTAATATATTATTTTAATTTTTCTAAATAACAATAATAAATAATAAATAAAAATGCTTAACTTTTATTGAAGATTAAAATCCAAAAACTTTTTTAATAAAATTTATTAAAAAAGTTTTTTAAAATAGTTACTAGTATTGTATTTAACTTATTTAAATTAATTTAAAAGCAAATATTGTTACTTTTTCATTGGCTTTGTCATCGGTTTCATGCTTTTGTCTGGCATTGACTTCATCATATTTTTGTCTGACATTGGAGCTGTAACTTTTGAATCTTCATCGCTAGTATTTTCCATCTCATCTGAAATTCTTGTAGTTTCGCAAGCAACAAATAATATTGCGCTTAAAAATATAGCGTACATTAATTTTATCATTGTTTATTCTCCTTCTTTAGAACTTATATTATATTAAAATATAATCTTGAAATAATCAATATTAATTGGTTTTTTATTCTAAATAAAAAAAGTATTAAATAATTCACAAACTATTGATAAAATCCGTATAAAATGATATCTTATATAAATAAATTTGGACTGAGGAATAATTAAATATTTATATGTATACAACTTTAAATATTTAAAAAATAATTTAAATAAATTTAATATTACAAGAGATAAATATGAATGCAGTTAAAAACAATCTAATTTACAAAAGCGAACATATAAAACCTTTAAACCCTATTCTTTGTGCACAGTTTTACATTAGAAATTACGCTGTAGATTCAAACGCAACAATTGAAATAAAATCAGAAGCTCAATATTTAGAACATTACGATAAAATTACACTAACAAAAGGCAAGCTAAAATCAATTAGTATATTAGCCCACAAAGACAGTTTGGATAAAAAAGGTTTAAAAAACCTGCTTCAATTAAAAAATCACAAAGATTTTAATTATTTTTATGAAAATAACTTCATAAGATGTTGTTTAAATTTCGAAGATAAACACAAAAGAGAAATAAATTTAATGCCCTTGTTTCATTATCACAGTTTATTAAGCATCAACAAGGCAATTCTAAACAAAGATAAATATGGCGATTTACAATTTGGAAGCTCATTTTACGTATCAACCAATCACAGCTGGAAATATCTAAGCTTTGCCAAATTTCAAAAAAGCCTAAATAAAGTTAAACTTATCTATTCCCCTTATTCTAATAAAAATTATTACATTAAAGTAAGCCAAAACATTTACAATACACTAAAAATATTAACTAATGCTTCAAATCTAAAAGAATTCATTAAATAATTTTATTTATTAAAATCAAATTAAACACTTCCCACACATGTTTCAAAGAGGCTCTCAGATGGAGTCCTCTTTGTAAATTTTAAAAACAAGTAAAATTCATATTTTAAAATGTGAGCTATACTTTAAAGTAGCTATATACTCAAAATCAAAGCGTAGCTTATTCAAGCAAGAAATAATACTGCTTTTAAACTACCTCCAAAGAAGTTCTTTTTTGCATTAGAGAACTTCTTTTTGCAAAAATCAATTTTTTATATTTTTAATATTTTTAATCAAATAAGCTTTAAAACAACTTATTAATTATTAATATTAATATATAATAAACAAGTCAAAAAGGCTAAGGAGAAATAAATGAGTAAAAGAGTAATTTTAATACTACTAGAAATTTTAATCTTGTCTTGTGATTTATTTATAAATAAAGAACAAACTCCTGAAAAACAGGAAAAACACAAAGAACAAAAACCTGCAATAAAAATAATCCCTGCGGTATCAATTCAAACAGTAGAAATAAGACAATCAAATCAAGTCCCAATAAGTACTCAAAAATACTACAAACAAGCTTATCCAATTCAAACATTCACTCTTGATTTTAGCATCAAAAGAGAAAAAGAATTCCAACAAGCAGAAGATAAAATCTTATCTGCTAAGGGGAAAGTGGTATCTTTGAGCATCTTAATAAATAAACCATTGTTGGACTTTAAAAATCCAAAAAACTCAAAAAACTCAACTTTAAAAAATCTCAAAGATATTGAAAATATTGAGAATTTTTTCCAAAATCAAGATTTATTATTTGTCTTAAACCTTAAAAATGAAAATGATGACAACATTATTAACATTATGCTCAATCCCCCAAACGATACCAAAAAACCCAAAAATTATGTTTTACAGGACCTTAAAGAAACGATTAAAAAGGGGTTAAGTGAGAAATACTTAAATCCTATCTATAGATTTCAAATAAAAAATAAAAAAGATTACCATTCAATAGATTACAACAAAGTGACTATTAGTGAAAAAATAATAGAATTAGACCTGCTACCACACAATCAAGTCTTTCAAATGAATAAAAATTTCACTCAAATTTTAGATGTGATAACAGACATAAATAATCTAAAATCAGTAATTCAAAAAGAATATATCTAAAAATTAAATTAGACTTTAAAAATAAATTACATTTATTTGATTAATATAATTTAATGATATATAATTATGTTTGAATTGCTTAGGTTAAAGGAATGATTAAATGGTTAAAAAAATAATATTTATTTCATTTTCAGTATTTATTATGTCTTGCAGCGCAATTGGACGTGGAATTTTAATAGATTCAATTCTTCGAAATGTGCATAAAGAATTAGAACAAGAAAAAAAAGATGAAAATGAAAAAAAACAAAATTCACAATCAAAGCCCGCAATAGAAGAAAATACTGAAAACAATCCTGAAGAAGATGATGATCAAAATGAAGAGATTGAGTAGGGTAATCAGATCATTTTACTTTGGAAACATTTTATTAGCTAATAGTTAAAATCTCAAGTCTACATTTAAATATATTAATATATTCAAAGGAACATCGAATTACACCCGATGTTCTCCTTTATTAGTAATCTGAAAAATTCAAAGTATGCTATACACTTAGTACAAAGCAAATCTTTTGTATAAAAATAAAATAAAGAAGAATGGTGCTGATAATTTTAGAAAAATTTATAAAATAAAAACCAGCACCACCACTTCAACACCAAATTACAAACGGACCAAAGGCGACAATTACAAATTATTAAAATTTTAATTCCTGCAAAACAGGAAGAATAAACATTTAAAAATAATAACACAAAATCTATGATACCCCCTTAAATCCCCTTAACAGGGGATTTTATATTTAAAATAAAATCAAAATCCAAAAAATGTGGTATAATGTTTCTCAATATTCTTGTTTTAAAGGAGCGTAAGGCTTTGAAAAGCAAGCTTAGAAAAGCTATAAAAATTTTAACATTTGCACCATTGCTACTAGTTATTAGCTGTAATGCAAACATGGATACAAATGATAAAAACAAAGCCTTAAACGAATATAAATTACAAAATATCTCAGAAGTCATTAAGAACAGCTTGCAGCTTGAATCAGACACTAAGTTTAAAAAAGAACTTGAATCAAAAATAAATCAAAGTACACCTCCTATTTTAGAAATTGAAAAAATTGAACCCGGGAAACAAGAGATTGCCCTACAATCTGAATTTGACAGCGAAGGCCCAATACCCCTAGAAGTACTAGAAGAAGCAAATATGGCAAAATCAGAAGAAGAAATTGCAAAAATACAAGAACAATTATTGTTAATCGGGGCTTCTGATGAAATTACAGGTCAAGAATTAGGCGAAAATATCCAAAAATCTTTACACCCAACTACAATAGAATTTAAAATTTCAACAAGCGACAATGAGGTAATACTTACCCCAATTGAAGAAGAAAAAATTAATAATGATAAAGACAAAATTTTTGATCAAAAAGAAGAAAATGACACTTTAAAAAATGACGCCTTTAACAAAAGCAAAATAAACCCTACACAAAATCAACAAAATCAATTCCAAAAACACAGCATTCACTTAAGAAACAATGACAACTTCATAACAAAAGAATACGCAAATCAAGTTAGAGACTCTCTAGATAAAGCACTAAATGCAATAAAAAATCTAGAAACATCTAAAGAATTTAAAGAGCTTGAAAATTTACCAAAGGATCTGGAAAGCTCTCTAAACAAATCAAAAAACTCAATTGAAAGCAACATTGACAACATTAATACCAAGAATATAGAAACAACAAAAAATAGATTGCTCGAGGAGTTAAAAAACAGTGAGCTTGTTTTTGAAGATACTAAAGATCCCCTAGGAACAAGCACAATAAAAAGAGTAATGGACGCTGCTAAGAAATGGGGAGAAAAAGAAAACACAAGTCAAATAGACTGGAACTTAGGCTTTAAGTTTCATCCAAACCCAAAACTTTACAATAAATTAATAGCTCAAGAATATAAAATTCTAGCCGAAAAATTTACTAAAGTAAAAAATGAATACAAAAACACAAAAGAACAACTAAAAGCTGAGTCTAAATTAACAACCAATAGCATCAGCAAAATAATTGACGCAACAAAAGAGTTTGCAAACCAAGTGAGAAACTTAATCTTATTAGTAGAAAACAATCATCAATAGACCTTTGATAGCAAAGTTATATTAAGAAAAGAAAAAGCAAAAATAAAAAAACTACTTCAAGAAATCGGGCCTGTTTTTCCGGTTGTGGTTGTTGGCGCACCACTACTATTCACATAAGTTAAAGTACCAGAACTGTGCGTATGATTTTCAAACTTAGTTCCATTAATCTTTAAATTGCCTTTAATTTCAATATTGTCTACATCAATAATCAATTTTTTTGCTTTAAATTTTATATTCTCGCTTTGTGAATCAAACTCTTGCACGCTCAATTTAAACTGATCAAGCTTAATACCAATTTTCTTGGGATTAAGAACACTTAGAATGTAAAAATAATTTTTATCAAAATGATTATTATCGTTTTCTTGGAAAATATTAAAATTACTTTGAAGTAAAACCACCTCATCTTCTGCTGCTAAATCAAGATTAAAGTTAGATATACTGCAAGTACTAATCTCTAACCCTTCGTATTCTTTAATGGCAACAACACCCGTTTGAGTTTTAAAGTCAAAGCTTTTAATAACACCTATTCTGCAAATAAAAACATTCTCAAAAAGAAACTGCTTTAACAAACCAGCAGAAGAGGCCTTTAGGCTGCCTGGCTCAAAGCTAAAATTATTATTTTGCACAATAGATTCCTTTTTTATTCTCTGAGTAAAGCTCTAGATTTAAAACACACTCTCTGGTACTGCTTAATCTGGCGCTGGTGGTTTTAACCTTGCAGTTTAAGGTATTTCCATGTCTATCTTTAAAGCTTAGATTATCTGCAATCTTAATATTGTGAGTAAACATCACTTGCGCTTGATATAAGCTTAACCCAGACTTAAAGCTTAAAGCATCTTTTTGGGGTACAAAAAAAAGCCCATAATCTTCAAGTCTTTTGTACTCACTAGAAACAAATTGTCCAAAATTCATAAAAATAAACTTTGAATCAACATCTTGCCCGGGATCTCCAATCTCAACAATGACAAAGTCAACGTATCCTTGTCGCCTTAGGTATTCTATTAATCCTTTTGGCGAGTTGCAAGCAAAGCTCTCTTTGATCACTTTTGTTTTTTCAAGTTCATTCATACAAAAGATTGCCTTGTCCTTAAACACATAGTTTATTGCATCAGCAATAGTGCTGCCTTTGAAATTTTTATACTCAAATTTTCTCTCTAAAAATGTCGCTCTGGACAAAAGATACAATTCACACTCAAAACTAAAATTCTCAAGCCCACCAATTCTCTCAACAGGCGCTCCCAAATACCCAGCCATAATAAACTCGTAATCTTGCTGATCTGAAAACTTCTTATAATAAATTTTTACAATATCTGCCGTCTTAAAATTAGAAAAATCTAAAGGTACATTAAAAATTTGAAGTTTGGCCTTTTTACTAATTATTAAATTATTCTCAGAATATGTATTTTGAATAAAAATATTCAAATCAGGCACACCATTTTGAGTAATAATAACAACTTTAGGCCTTGAGCCTGCAAGTTTGCCGTCAATGCTATTTTTAGAATCAATTGTATTGTAAAACTCAACTTTAAAATCGTACTGAAATATTAACATCTTTTTTAAATAAAACTCCTTTTTAAATTAACAAACTATTAATTGAATTAAAAATTAATTATAAATCACCATTACAGTAAACCATTAAAAGTTACATTATGCTCAATGTTTAAAATATTCTCAGATCCTATTTTATTAATTGCATTTTGAAGGCAGTAAGAATAAAGATTAAACCTTAAAAATCTTTTAAAGTAAATCAAAAAAATATTCAAATTAAAAATCAAATTAAAAAATTTAACTAAACTGACCTTCAAGAGAATCAAAAAACTCATCTTCGCTTTGATCTTCCTTAAACACATCATATTCATTCTCACTCTCATCTTGATATTCATTCTCACTCTCATCTTGATATTCATTCTCACTCTCATCTTGATATTCACTCTCGCTCTCATCTTGGTATTCACTCTCGCTCTCATCTTGGAAGCTGCTTTCTAGTTCGTCTAAGTCTTGGTCTGGATCGGCCAAAAACTCACCTTCTGCACGGTTAAGATCATGCTTGCTTAAGATTCGTCTTTTGTTACATTTTTTTTCACCTTGTGGTCTTTTGGAAGGTTTAAAGCTTGAAGCCTTTGAACCAACAAATCTTTTAGTTTTACCCTTTAAAGACTTTAAGTTGCTCTGATTATCAATTCTTTTTTTAATATTTTCAAGAGATTTTACATTTTTAAGCCTACTACTAGATTGAAAATAGTTTTCTAAAAAAAAAGCTTTTTTAATAATTCTCTCTGCAATAAGCTTTGTATATTCTGGATTTTCAATAAGGCTTTTATTTTTGTAATTTCTTGTTAAATATTTATATTTTTTAAAAATCTTAAGCAATGGTAATTCCACCTCTTTTTTAAATCTGCTTAAAGTAAGTCTTTTTTTTATTATTTTCTGCAAATTATTACAATAAGCATTTAGCGCATTAAGCTTGGTTAGTATTTCTTGCCTTTTAATGCTACCGGCTTTATCTTGAGATTTAATTAAAATTCCATTGTCGATGTCATGCATTAATACATATGCCAAATCTATGTCTCTTTTGAAATTCCACTTTTTAAAATCAAATGGTCTTGCCTCGCTTGCATATGTTGTTGAAACAATAAATAAAAAAAATATTAAAATAAACTTAAATTGTCTCATTAATATTCTCCTAATATTTAGATGTTTTTAATTAATATTTTAACCTTTATAAGTTAAAATATTAAACGTTTTGCAAATTTTTACTTGCAAACTAATTTCCACCTCCTCTAGATAGACTGTGTCCTTAAGCTTTAATGAACTAATACTTACTGCCTCGTGAAATCCTACTGAAGGGCTGTACATACTGTAGTAAACCCCTAGGTTAAACCTTTGCCTGAATTGCATTTTTATAAAATTACTATTAAATTCTAAAACACTGTTCATAAAAGGGGTTTCTCTTAAAGCTCTTAGCAAAGTTTGGTCATAAATAGAGGACAAAATTCCTTTATTAATTGTTATAATCTCAGGCCTTGGAGTAATGTTAAAGTTCACATATTCACTTTTTGTATTGGTAAAATCAATTACCGCACGGTCTGAGCTTATACTTGAGAGATTTTCTTCTATTAAATCGTGCTTTACAAAAATAAAAAACAGTTGGGGAATGTACCCAAGACCTTTAAAATCAAGCCTTGGAAAAAGTAAAACAAAATTAGAAATGCTTGCCAAACTTGAGATTTGATTTACAATATCTTTTATTAAATTACTGGCTTGCTCTTTAATCACTTGAAACCTCTTTTGCACTTAAGGCATTCTAGAATCATCATCAATTCCTCTTGAATTAAATTCACTAACACTATTTAGTAAACTTGTAATGTTCTCAACCAAAGGCAAACTTTCAAAAGCTTGCGCCAAAATAATGCCAAGATTTGAAAAAGTACTTTTTAAAGGGTCTAGCACACTACTAGTAAAATCGTAATTTTTAGCCCACTCTAAAAGTTCTAAAGTTTTTTCTAAGAGCAACTCTAATCCAGGCTCAAAAGCAGCACTTATTATTTTACTATTTAAAACCTCAGGCTCACTTGGACTTTTTAAAGAAATTGTTGGCATTTTCAAACTTAAAACTTTTTCTAAACCATTCTCACCCTTTAGGAAATCACTTACCAGACTAATGGCTTTTGAATCATTTTTAGCATGCCCTTTGTTTTTTAATTTTTGTGCAAGCTCAACCATAAAAGAGAAATCATTTGAATTTGAATTTGAATTTTGTGAATTTTGAAGAATATAAAGTTTTCTTAAAAAATCATTTCTCTCAAGCTCTGTTTCAAAAGATCTTTCTCTTTTTAGTATTTTATTTACACTTTCTTTTTGACTATCTTTGTAAAGAAAATTTTCAAGACTTAGCTTAGTCTTTTTGTCTTTTAAATTTTTAAATTCTCTTAAAGAAGAATTTAAATCATTAAACCCATTTTTTATATCAAAAAAATCAACAGGATTTGGATCTTTTAAAAACCCTCTAAAAGTCATCAAATTTTCCCCAATGATCTGACTACTGTTTTTGTTTTTAAAACCCTCCAGATTTTGTAAATCCTTAAAAGGAATCTTGTTAAAATTGGAATTTAATCTAAAGTCTTTTGGCACATTAGTTTGATTTTTACCAAAATTATTAATAAAATTTTGCTTAAAAATGTTTTTAATATTTTCAGTCTTAAAATATAAATCCTGGCTAGCACCAAGATCCAATTTATCTACCTTTGGCTTTAAATATGGACTTGGACTGCTTTTATTCTCATTTAAGAATCCAGCAGTCAAATCACTTTTGTCTTTTAAATCAAAATCAAAAACACTAAAATCTTTTAAAACACTCTTAGGAGTGTTTTCCCGAGAATCATCAAAGCTTAGAAAATCCTTAAAAGAATTACTTTTGCCAAAAACATTCAAAGATTTAAAACTTGATGATTTTTGAAGATTGTCACTTTTGGGTCTATTAAGCCCCTTAAGTCTTGAAAGACTTAAAGATAAAAAATCCTTACTACTTTTTCCACTCAAACCATAAAAACCCATTTGACTGAAAAAATTTTCCCTTTTTAGGCTTAAAAACTCTTTTTTTAAATTACTCTTAGTAGCATTCTTATCAAGAACACCTTCTAATGTAATTGTGAATTTATTCTCATTATTGTTTTCTTCGTACATAAAAACCTTTAAAACAAACTTTAACACATACTACTAAAACAAAAACCACTCGTATATTTCCTTGTTAAGCTTTAGGCTGGCTACTCGGTTAACCTCTACAAGCTCTTTGTAGCTCATTTTTTTAACGTCTTTATATGTACAAATGCCCATTACAATAGGGAAATAATACTTATTAGCTTCTCTTGTTAAATAGTCTATATATTTAAAATAATTGGTCGCAATCTCTTGCTTATTCATTGACACCTTCTTGAATTAAAGACTCAAAACCGGTTTCTAAAGAATCTTTTTGATCTAAACCTGCAAAATTGCTTGTAATTAAAAAATCATAACTCCAGCGATCATCAATGTAGTCATACTTAATGTAATCTCCGTTTTTATCTTGAAAGCTTTCAATGTAAACTAAACTGGGCTTTTTAAACCCTTCTATTGTTTCAAAAAGTGAATACTGTACTGAAAAAAGAATTGTAGGAAGAGCATACTTGTAAAGCTCTGAATATCTTCTCTCTTGGTTTAAGATTTCGTAAAATTCATCTAAAAACCCTCTTGAAATCATTAGTTTGGTTATCTCTTTTAATGTTCGCAGATCATTAAGTTTGCTAATAAGTTCGTCTCTTTCAATATCAAATCCTAAAACACTGTCCCACTCATACATGGGAATATCTTTTAAAACGTATGTGTGTATTTTGGCCTTGGTTAATATTTTTAACTTGTATCTCATTTTAAATTCTTATCCTTTAATTAAAACATTTTTAAAACATTTTTATTGTTCAATCAAATTGCTTTTAACTTGCTTTCTCAACATCACAATTGATTGCATGAATTGTAAACTTAACAGTATCATTATCAGCTGAATACTTTCTAGTTGGAATTTCTGCAAAAAAAGCACTATTTGAAATAATTTTAAGTCCCATCTGATCATTAAACACTAATCTTTTTAATTTTTTAGATTTTGGTACATTCTCGTAAAATTGTTCGTTGCTTAGCTTTGTTAAGAGTTTGTAATCAAGAGATCCTTTACTTACTTCTAAATCAAAAATATGAACAACGGTTCTTGGATCTCGAAAGCTTGGAATTGGAAAATTTCTGTCTTCTGTGCTTGCCTTAGCCATTACATTGGGCTCTGTACTGTACTCAAGAGTGCCTGTATCTATTAAATTGTCATTAAAGCTAAAAAATATTAAATCAAGTGAATAATATTCTCTCATTATGATGCTCTCCTTAAATATTCGCTTATCTCTTGTGCTGTTATTACTAAATTAACACTATTAAAGCTGTCATTGTACTTAAGTGCAACTTCTAAGCTTAAGCTTAAGCCTTTAGAAGAATTAACTTTAAGTTTAATCTGTTTATAAGAGATAATAAGACCTTTTTGTTTAAGTTCATGGAAAAAACATTCAAGCCCTGCTGTGTATTCGTTTGGCAAATTGCCGTCCAAATTTAAAGCGCCAAGCTTGCTGTTGGCTCTATTGTTTTTATTCCAAACCCTAATAAGCTCTTTTGTTGCTTCATTTTTAATGTAAAAAAGCGTAAAAGCCTCATCAATAGGATCACCCGAAAGACTAACTCCTTCTTTGAAAGCTAAAATGCCGTCATTGCTGGTTTCATTTAAAAGAGAGTAAAAATTAATATTGGATTTTCTAAGAGAATCAATTAGAAAGTCATCGTAAATAGGAGAAGAGTTTAAAATCATACCATAAGGATTAACCGCGTGAAAAATGCTTGCTTGATGTAAATAAACTGCTGCAAACTTAAGGTGCAAATCTTGACTGCCTCCGCCACCGTAAACAGCAATAACATTTTTAAGCTCACTTTTGTCTTTGCCTTTTAAAAAATTTGGTAAGTTGCCATCTTTAGTGGAAATTATAATAAAATTGCAAACTTTTCTAATCTCTTCAAAATCACTACTAATAGTATCTTCTGCTTGATTTACAAAAACTACAAACGGATGTAAATTGGATTTTAAAAAATCTTTAATCTCTTTAATCTGATTGTAAACATAAAAATCAACAGACCTAAGTCCGTCTTGCCCAAAAAAATCTTGCATTGATTTTTTTAAAACGCTTATTTGCTCTTCTGCTATTTTTTTCTTAGAAGAATCAGACTCCTGGGTCTTTTGCATCTCAAGTTTTTCAAGCAGATCCTGTAAATTTGTAACACTTAATGCCAAGTGCTTGCTTGCCAAAACATTGCTTTTGTAAATTAAAAGCGGATTGTAATAATTAATATTATTGAAATCTAATCTGTTTTGCACCAAACTAATGCTTATTGTATCTTTTGGCATTTATCCTCCTTTTTAAATTTCTTTATTTAATTTTTATTTTATTTTTTTTAAATTTTTATTTTATTTCTTTTTATTTCTTTTTATTTCCTTTTATTTTCTCAAAAAATTTACCTCTCTTGTTTTAAAACCTGTATATTTGCAACAAAAATCTGATTAAAACTAAAACACATATTGGCATGCATATTAGAAACGCCAAGTAATCCATCATTATTTAAATTGCTAATCGAGCACAGATAATAAGTTAAAAACAAAGAAGAACCATCCTCAAGCTCTTTTGTAAACTCAAACCTAAATCTATTCTCGTGTAAAAATTCTAAAAAGTGCTCATACACTTTGCAAATGTTCTCATAAGCATCTCTGTAAGCTTTAAACAAAACAAAACTTAAAAAATAAAGCGAAAACCTTAATCTAAACTCATTAAACTCTTTAAAAGAATTTCTACCCCCTAGATTTCTAGGAGTAAGCCCTTCGAAAGACTCACTTTTTAATACAAGTAAATTACTAGTATTTGTAGCAAACTTTTCCAAATATGGGTGGTTATAGGTATTTAAGATTTCTAATTCTATTTCTTTAATATCTAAATATTTTTTAAAATTTGTAAGTATTTTTATTAAAAACTGTACAGATTCATTTAGTCCTACAATCATGATTATCCTTTTCTTTTGCCTTTAAAAGACTTGGGGTTTTAATGCCATTAATAAAGCTTTTAAATTCTTTGGATTTTTTAGCCTCTTTGGCCTCTTTAGCTTTAAAAGCTTTTTTTAAGCTTGGATTTATTTGCAAGCTAAGTGAATAATTTTTATAAAAAATCTTAAACTGATCTTTTATTTCAACAAGCCCTTTTTGAATAGATTTTCTAAAAGCTGTTTTTATTCCTTTGTTTGAAAAAACATTAGAATAAAATTCTTTGTAAGCAGCTTTTGCTAGTTTAAAATCAAGCTCTCTTTTAAGTTCTTCAGATTTGATATTAATGCTATTTTCTGCATTAAAAGTACTGTCTTTAAATTTAATTCTTACACTCAACAAGAGCTCCTTAAAACCAGAGTATTGTAATTTAGGCCTTCTTTGTAGCTCTTTTGCACCCCTAAGATAGAATAAACATCATCAAAAACCTTAACCAAATCTCCGTACTCAAATTCCAAATTCTCAAGAGTATAAACCTTGGCGTAACTATTTTTGTCAAAAATATTTACACCTTCAATCTCAACTACTTCTTCTGGATTTATTAATAATAACATCCCTTTAAAAACAACAGTATCAGAACTTTTAAATCTAGTTTCATAAGATGCATTTATTGGATCTTTGATTGTTCTAAACTTACAGAAAAAAAGTTCTTGTGAATATATACTTATAATATTACTTAAACTTGTATTAATCATCTCTAAAGATTTCATTTAACTACTCCTATTAGAGCGCCCTTTGCTCTTAAATCTTTTATTAAACTATCCAAACATTTACAAAAATCCCCCCCACAGCTGCTAGAATCAACATTTGTGGGGAAATATTCTAATGATATCTCTTTGAATTTTTCGGACTTGATGTTATTTAAATTAAAACCTTTTAATCTGTTTCGTTTTTTTAGCTCGCAACCAATAAAATAATAAATTAAAACAAACATTGTAGAATCATTTAAATTTTTAATTCTTATTCTCTTAAAAATTAAAATATTCTCAAGTAAATTTAAATATAAAGAAAATTCTTTAATGCTTAGATCTTTAAAATCAAGCATTAAAAGACTAAGTATTTGCTCATACACTGTTTGCAATGACTCTGGATTTTCACTCTCTAGAGTTTTAAAATTTGCATTTAAGACCTGATTGGTATCTACTTTGTTGTCATTCATTTTTAGCTCAATTTTATTCTTAAGATTGAATTTTTTGTTGCCAAAATTGTTCCAATAGAAAAGTCAAGAAAACTTGTTCTGAAATTACTACTTGAAACTTCTGTGTATGAATTTAATATCGGCTGATGACCGTCTTTTAAAAGCAGTAGTTTGCTGCTTCTTGGATATATTAAAATTTCATCGTCTAGTAAATTTGTAGTCTCAAGCTCAATATCTGCATCATTATTAATTGCGCTTATAAAATCAAAAAGCATGTCTTTGTATGAATAATTGTTGTTTGGAAGCCTTTCAAGAAGACGACCTTTAATTTTGCTAGTTGTAAGTATTTTAAAAGGCACCTTTCTCTCGTCTTCTAAATTAATCTTTGAAAGATCATCATTTATTGATTTTATTTGATCTAATATGTTTGTCTGTTTAACTGTTTTGTCTATTTGGTTTGGGAGATTCAAAAGTCCGTACATAGTTTCATTGTTAAACTCATCAACAAGAAGAGTTCTTTTGCTGCCTCTTGAGAGTGTAAGCCCGCCTCTTAAATAGTGCACACTCATTAGCTTTTGTATCTCAATTATTGCACCTAAGAGACCTTCTCTCATGTTAATATTTGTGTTTGCCTCTACACTAACTTTTCCATCTGGTGCATAGTACGTAAATGCATACTGAAAAGGCAAATAATTAATTTTTACTATTTGTCTTTGGAACTTTATTGTTGATACTGTGTTAAAATCATTAACCTTTAATGTGGGAATGTCTGTTAAATTAGAATACCACTTGATAATTCTATCACTTCCAAGAGAAATATTACTACTTTGTATTTGCTGTGAATCTAAAAAATGATAATATTCCGGAATTGGGCACTCCTTAACCAAAACATCCCTTACTGTGTTTACATACTCTTCGTTATTTAATATGCTCTCGTCCATTTCAAATTCTCCTATTTTAAATTACATCTTTTATTTGCTTGACTAAAAAAAGAACCCTAACACCATAAACATCTCTTCTGTCTTTAAATTCTAAAGCAGGACCTAATGCTAAAGCATGAATAAATGATGCATTCTTGCTAGATTTTTCTAAAACACCTTCGCTGTTTATTATTAATTTGTCTTCTGCTTTGATAGTTTTATCTTTAGTAATCAAAACACATTCAAAACTACAAGTTATTGGAACAACCGTACCAGTTCTTGAAAAATCGTCAAAGTCTACACAAACCCCATAAAGCTCGCTACCGCCGCCTCTTGCTATTTGTAAATGTGAACCGTTAACAATAAGCTTAACCCCATATTTATAGCAAAAATCTTGCGCCTGGTAATTTTCAAACTTATCAGCAGGAGAGCTTTTAAGTCCGCCTTTTTGAGAAAAATAAAACCCTTCGTCTTGAAATTTGGAACTGCTCTCAAATACTGGGTAACTACTAGCAGCAACGCTTTGCAGCTTGTCTAAAACAATTTTTTGAGCTTGATTTTTCTTTAAACTTTCAAGCTGACTCTCAAGTTCTACTTTTGATGCTTTTAGTTTTTCTATCTCTTTTTGAAAATCAATTGAATCACTCATTAATAATCTCCTTTTTTAAATTAATTTTTTATTTAATTTTTATTTAAATTTTTCATTAAAAGCTTAAATTACAAAAATTCAAACAAATTTAATAAAATTTAAGCTAATGCTTTTTTATTACAATAAAATTCATTCTTAACCTCTTCCCATTCATTAAGCATTGCCTCTCTTAAATCATTATACGTGTTAAAAAAACCATTTCTGGATCTTAAATTATTTTTTTGATCTAGGTTTATTCTTTGAAAATTTATCACTTTGTATGAATTTTCTAAATTCTTATTCTGATCAATATTGGTCTTTGCAAGCCTTATTAGTATTGCACGAGAAGATGAGTCAATCTCATCAAGCTTGCAAGTTCCAGCTATTGCAAATATTTGGGCTGACTTTACATACTTTCTAATAAGCTCTTCGGCTTGTCCTTTTACAACCTCTTTAAAAGAATACCCTTTTGCTAAAAGATTTTCTGTATTATACTCAAAACTTAAATTATCATTTGCAAGTTTATTTATCTCAACAGATTCTCTTAAGTCATTGTGAGAAAAATTAATGGCCAAGTTATTACTTGCACTTTTGAGATTTTTATATTCTAAGAACTCCTTAACCAAAGTATCGCTTAAAACTTCATTGTTTTTGTTTCTAGACTCTTTTAAATCTTCTTGGCTGTCTTTGTCTGCATTTGATGCCATTTTTTCCATAATTACTCCTTTAAATAACCAAACTTAATTGTTCTTTTAAATTTTCTTTTGCCTTGTCGCTTAGATTTTCATTTTTAATTAGCTTTAAATATTTAAAATAAACATCAAGAAGCAAATTGTCTCTCTCAAGTCTTTGCTCATAGCTTAAAGCTTCAAGCTCATTAAACTTCATATTTAATCTATAATATTTGTTAAGCTTGAGATTACACGCATTAGCAACAGATTCTTGTACACCTTTTAAATAATCATAATAATTACTTTTGTCTCCCTTGCCACTGCTACCAAGTCCTTTGACTTGCTCATTAAAGCTTCTAGTTAAAGGCTCTTTAGTATCAGCACCAATTTTTGCTTTAACAAGTTCAAATGCGTCTTTTAAAAACTCTAAATCATATTTTATTACCTCTAGACGAGCATTCTCTGATGCTGTATAAAAAATTCCATCATTGTTTAGAGCGCTTTTAATCTTGCTAAGCTCTCTGCTAAGCTGATCAGAAACACTACTTAATTCTTGAAAACTTTTGTTTGGCCCTTGAGCTTTAAAAAAGGTAGAAAATATTTTGCCTTTACTGTTTGTTAAAGCATTAATTTCTTCTTTTGCAATTTCTAATGATTCAACAAGTCCTACTAAATGTTCGTCTTTGTAAAACAAAAAATTATAATTTCTTATTCTTTTTTCTATTTCTAAATAAATTTGTTCTAAAAGACAAATGTTAAGTAGCAAACTTTGCGTGTAAGCAGGTTCTTGCACGCCTAAAACATAATCATAATTTTCATAAATTATTACTCTGCTTTTATCTATTCTTACAACTCTTGCTTTCTCAAAACCATCCAGGTCTTTTGAATTAGAAAGGTACTCTATGTAATTAGAATCTCTTTTGTTAATAATTTTTTGAAAATCTAAATATTTAAAACCTATGGGTAATTCGCTGTTAACCTTTTTGCTTAAATCTTCATCTTCGCTTTTGGATTTTACTAAAATATAACCTGCTCCATTAAATCTATAGCTTATCATTGCTTCAAGTAGAGCTTCTTTTAGCTCTACCTTTAAACTTAAAAGAGAGTTGCTCCCCTCTTCCAAACAAGACTTTTCAAGCAAGCTTAAATTAATCCCATTCTTAAGTGCATCTTCTGCTGTACTTTCTATGTAATTCCTGAAAAAAATCGAATATCTGTAAACATCAATAGGATTAATTTTGGATTTATTGTTTTTTATTTCCATTTTAAATTCGTTAATCATTTTTTTAAATATCATTATATATTATTATATCAAAAACAGTATTTTATGCAAATTGATATTATTTAATATAAATTATCAAATAATACTGATATACAAAATGTAAATATTAAAATTCATTTAAATTTTTATAAAAAAACTAATACGTTTTAGAGTATTTATGCTAATATTAATTAAAGAATATAAGTAAAACTTATAAAATATTCTGCTTACTTTTGCTCGCTTTGTTAAAAGATAAACATTGTAAAATGATATTAAAAAGAAAATTAAATTAATACTTTATCCAATCCCAATAAATATTAAAAAGGTAGAGAGCTGTTTCTCTACCTTTTAATATTGAAATACAGAAAACCCAATTGCCTAAAACTAAACATAAAAAAATAAAATCTGCTTACCTTCTATTCCCTGTTGGGCAATAAAAGCTGACGCTAAAAGAGATGCTCTTATTGCTTTTATTAAAGCTTTGTCTGCTTGAAATGTGGATTTAATAACCAAAAGCAACCCAAAGAGAAATTCTCTTTTCTTTGAATTTTTAATACTGCTAATCTCTTCTTCAGCTGATTTTATTCCTTCTTCATCTTCATGTAAAAAATTAATTTCTTTTAACCCCACTGAGTCAATTTCACTTACTGTATGAGAATCAAAATTGACTATTGTCCAATAAAATACTTTTAAAATCTTGTCAACAATCCTTAATGTTACAGGAATATCAAAATCAGAAATTTTATCAAATTCTAAAAGCAGGTGGTTGTTTAGCTTTTTGGCTAGCCTGACTGTAGAAACAAGTCTTGACTTTAATTTTTGAACCCTTAAATGAGCATCATGTAAATTATTTGTATTTAAAATTTTATTTAAATTGGTCTCTACTTCTAGAGCAGAATTGATAATTTGAGTTGATAATTCCTTGGCAAATTCCACATTACTAAATTTAAAATCTTGAAAATTGCTCTTTGCGTTATTGTTATCACTCATGCCCCAATAAAGATCTAGCCTTAAAAGATGCTTAAAAGTCTTTTAAAGAAAATATAAAGACACGTTCACAATAGAACCTGTCTTTATAAAAAGTATATCCCAAATATTTAAACATTTCCGAAATTTTTTAAATTTTTCAATTCGTTGTTACTCTCGCTTTGGGTAAACACTCTTTTGATTACTTTAAAAATCTCTTCATTGCATTTCTCAGGCTTTTGAACGCTCTCATCAGTACCTTTTTTGTACTCATCAACACCAAACGCATCAGCTACCTTCTGGAAAAATAAACTTAAAGCCTCGCCAGTACTCTTTTTAATCTTGTAACAAACATATTCTTTAAAGCCTAAAGATTTCTGCTCAGTAGGTCTTTGCCTTTTACTTGCATCTACTGCTTTAGATACAATACCGCAAACATTGTCAAAAAAACTTACAAACTCTTTTTGTCTGTCAACATCCTTAGAAAGCCAATCAAAAAATTCTTTATAAGATTTCTCGTATTCAGCTTTTAGACTATCTTCTCTACCATTAACGTCCATCGCATCTTTTAAAAAGATTTTTAAAGTCTCTAACTTTTCAGACTCCTCGGGTGTTAAAGAAATCTCTTTAGGAATTAGATCTTTAACTACATCGCTAACAACAAGAGGAATGCCATTCTCAGATTCAATTTCTGTAAGCCCCCTAACATCGCCAAACTGTTTACAAGAAAACACCGCTAATAACAATAATAAAATACTTATTCTTTGCATCACAACCTCCGCTGAAATAAGACGTCATTATAGTTCATTTTCTAGCATTCTCAAGACATACAAATAAAGGTTTATTTTTATTTGAAAAAAACAAAGAGAGATATATACTTGTCTATTGTTATAAATCAACAATTCATTGAAAACTTCTTTAAAACTACAAATAGGGTCTCAAGGCCTTATTTGTAGTTTTAAAACAAAAAATGTACCCTTTTTTAGTTTTTTCCTTTGAATTTCCTTTGAATAAAAAATATTTAATTTATCAAATAACCAAAAAATAACAAAGCTTTAGAGTGCTAACAAAAACATAAAATATTTTAAAAAATTATATTGCAATATATTTTGCTATTAAATATTGCAAATATAAAGGAGGTGCAAAGGATATGATAATAAAAAAAAGACTATTTTTAATACTAAACATTGCTGCTATAATCTCGTGTACAATTTCTAAAGAAAAAGATGATATTATCTTTGGCGTTGGAATTGGAAAGAGCCCAACATCACTTGATCCACAATTTTCCAGCGATAAAATAGGCAATTTAATTATAAACGAACTATTTGTAGGACTTTTAAGGGGGGATCCTAAAACGGGTGGTTACAGGCCAGGACTTGCAAAAAATTGGGACATTTCTTACGATAACACTTGCTACACATTCCATTTAAGAGACGACATTTATTGGAGTGACGGCGTTAAAATAACAGCAAGTACTATTAGAGATTCCTACATAATGGCATTAGAAAATGAACTTGATGTGCCAAATATTAGCCTACTAGTATCAAAGATAAAAAATGCAAAAGAATTTCACGAAACAAAATTCAATGCAGATGAAGTTGGAATAAGGGTTATTAATGAGCAAACTTTAGAAATAACTCTCTCTCGCCCAACAATATATTTTCTTGATATGCTTACAAACCCAATATTTATGCCTATTCCTACTCACGTTGTTAAAAAGTTTGGAAATAAATGGACAAACCCTGAAAACATGGTTACAAGTGGGCCTTTTAAACTAAAAAGAAACATCTTAAACGAAGAAATATCTCTTGAAAAGAATATCAAATTTTATGATGCTAAAACCGTTGCTATTAATGAGCTTATATTTGTTACTATAAACGATGCCCGCAGAATTTACAGCATGTATGAGCACAATGAAATAGATGCTATTTTTAACAACATCCCCTTAACCCTTATTAATGAACTTATTTTAAGAGAAGATTTTTATTCAGCTGACATTAATCAAATTGGGTTTTTATCATTAAATACAAATGCTAAACCTCTTAACAATCCAAAAGTAAGAGAAGCATTGGCTCTTGCGGTTGACAGAGAAACTCTAGTCTACAGGGTGCTTGATAACAACTTTAAAGCAACAAGAAAAATAAGTCCCAATATTAACAACTATAATTATGGGAAAAAGCTAAAGCCATACAACCCACGAAAAGCAGAAAAACTTTTAGCCGAAGCTGGATATCCTGATGGAAAAAATTTTCCAACGCTTACACTAAAATACAATAAAAATGACCTTGAAAAAGAAGTTGCCAATTTTATTCAAAGCCAATGGAAAAAAGTTTTAAATATTGATGTAGAAATTGAGCCTGAGACGTGGACTAATCACATATCAAACATTCTAAAAGGTCAATATGAGATCTCAGTAAATTCCTGGCAAGGAGATTATTTAGATCCCATGACATTCTTCAACATATTTGAAACTAAAAGCTCACATTTTGTATCTTACGGATATTCAAATCCTGAACTTGATGAGCTTATAATAAAATCTGATCTTGAAGGGGATGAAAAACTTAGATTAGAAATATTAAAAAAGATAGAAGAAATAATTATTGAAAATGATTATCCAATAATTCCAATATACAGTGTTGCAGGAAACTATCTTTTTAAAAATGATAAATGGACGGGGTGGAGTACAAACAATTCAGAAAGATTTGCCTTATCAGAAATAAAACCTTTAGAGGAATAAATGCTTTTTTATAAATAGAGTCAAAAATTTTTGATTCTATTTATAAAAACTTTATTTTTGTATTAACACTAAAGAGCCTTCTTTTAAAGAAATCAAATCCTTTAAAGCCTTATCAAAGTCAACACTGTTGCTAAGAATGCAACTACATATTTCTCTTAATTTTTCATCTATATCTGAATATTTCTGATTTAAAAGTTTCAATTCTGGCTGTGGATCATGAACGGCATAACTACCCCCGCTTAACATATTAAGTTTGCTTAAGCTACTGCTACTTTTTTCCATTAGCCCATGCTGTACTTTTAAAATCTCTAATATTTTGTTTAAAAGATTAATTTTTTGTTCACTAAATTCACTAAAAAAATTACTAACTTTAATCTCATTATAATTAGTGATTCGGGAGTTTATTTTATCAGTTAAACTTTTGAATTTTCTTTGAATTTTTAAAATAGCACTTTCTCTTTCAGATAAAGAAAGCTTAGAAAAATTTAAGTCATATTTATTATTAGAATTGCTTTTTTTCATACTAGAAAAATCATTTAAATAACAAGAACTTGCTATTACTGCAAATATATATACATAAATATATCTCTTCATGTATATTCTCCTAATTAAAATTTAATTTATTTCAAAAGCACAAAATTATTTTAAATAACTAAAAAACATACATCTTTTGCATAAATTCACCATTCAATTTAAATATATTACTTAATATTAAAATTGATTTTAAATTTTTAATAAGTTTATTAAGCTTAATAAGTTTAATTCTTTATAGTTAATTTTAAGTTTTTTTGTTTCTACGATATCGCTCTCTAGCTCTTAATTTAAGTTTTTCTCTGTTTTTCTGATAATATTCTCTATTATAATCTGAAGCTTTCTGCTTATTTTTGGATAATAAACTTTTATTGCTTGATTTATTAAAAGAACTACAACTCAAAAGACACATTAAAAAAAAAAGAAAACTGGCAATTCTCATATTTCTCTCTCCTTGAAATACATTTGAATAGATAAATTTTAAAAATACCTTGCACTAGACAAATTTGGCAAACTTGGCAAATTCTTCTAATGCTAATCTAATAAAATTCAATCAAAATCTAATCAAATTTGATGTAAAATAAACTCTCTTTTTTAAAAAATCAACTTGCTTAAAATATCTTCAATTCTAAGACTCTTGAAAGAAAAATAAAAAAAATATGCTTTTCATAAAATCTCCTTTAACGTAAAAAATAATAAAAATTATATTATAAATCATATCAACAATATTTCCCAAAATAATAACCTTTAAAAATAATTTTTCAAAACTTTTAAAAGATTGAATATTAACTTTTTATTTTTTATAAAAAATTGTATTTTTTAATCAAATATTTTAATTGCTTTAAAAATTTATTTAATATTGCCTTGGCCTTTAAGGCAAAAAGGAATTTTTAACAAAATCAGCACAAAAGACAAAAACTTTTTAAATAATTATCAATCATAATAAACTTAAATTGATAAATATCAATTTAGATCAAATTATAAATATTTAAACTTGCCGAAATGAAATAATTTTTCTTTATAATTTAGCGTTAAAAGAAGATATGCATTTGCAAGAGAATCAAGTGCATCATCTTTTGTTTTGCCGTCTCCTTTGTAGCTGTAAATATCAGATACTACATTTTTATTTATTATTTTTAAAAATTCTATCTTGCGGCTTTCAAATAAAGGAACAAGAGCACATATTCTTTTAAATTTATTGCTCAAAGGCTTTATTGGTGCAACTTTAAAATAGTGAATGCTTTTGTTTCTTAAAAAAAGAATTGTTTTGGTTAAAATTCCATCCCCTTTGATACTGTCTCTCTCCTCAATGTAAACAGTATTTACATTAAAATTTTCTATTAAAACTTGAATGGAGGAAAGCATTAAACTATCACTTACTGGTTTTTGATCTTGATAAATATATGCATAAAACTTTTCAAAAGTACGCTCTAAAACACAAACAGCTGTATTGTCTCCACCTACTGAGAATGCGGGATCAATGTACATTATTGGGCTTTTAAATTCATAATCTTGATTGAAAATCATCTCATTAAATAGTGTAGATTCATTTAAAATCCACTCTCCGTAAAGCACACGAGCCTTATAAGCGGGAAAACGCCTGTAAAGTCTCTCCTGGGTTTGAATAAAATCTGCTGAATTTAAGGGGTTATCGTACGTTGTAAAATTATATGTTTTAAAAACATCTGTATTTTCAATATAGTCTGTTTTAAAATAATGCACCGGACTTTCCGGATTTGTATCAAAAATAATAATCTCTTTGCCTTTTCTAAGCCTTTTTATTACCTCAAGCAAAGTTTCTCTGTGAATTACTGTTGCTTCATTTACATAAATTATTGCACTATTGCCCCCACGAATCTTAGAAAAAGCATCTCTATTTTTACCTCCGTAAATATTAAGCTTAAGACCTGCTATTTTGCAAAAAGACTGCCCACTTTTCTTTTTCTGATAATCAATTCCTAGCAAGCTGCAAATTTTCTCTATTTGCTTTAGGGTATTTGTCATCAATAAACCAATAGAATTACCTATAATAAAATTATTGGTATCTTGCTCATAAAAAGATTTGTTTTCAATAAGCTTTTTAATAAGCAAATATGAGGCTAAAAAAGTCTTGCCACTTGAAATCCCTCCGCTAAATATTACTTTTGAATAGTTGTTACTTTCTATGTCAAAAAGAACTTCCTTTTGCTTAGCAGTTAAGTATTTGTTTTCAAAATCTTTAAAACAAATGTTGGTTGATTTTGGCTTAATATAATCCAAAATGTTAATATTAAACTTATTTTTAAACTTTTTCTGAAGATTAAAAAATATTAAGGATCTGAAAAATTTCAAATCTTACTCCAATTTTAAATTCTTACTACTTAAAACAGATTTAAGCTTAACAAGAGCATCAAAATCCTCTCTCATGCAAATAGTAATAATCTTTTTTTCAATCTCTTCTCTTTCTTGAATCCTATCGGCAAGCTCTCTCTCAAGGCTTTCTTGGCTATTAAGGCCTCTTTTTTTATTAAAACTAATCTCGCCTTGAAGTTTGCTAATTTTTAAATCCAAGATTAATGATTCCTTTTTTATTGACGCTAAACTGAGATTTTTATATTTATTGTGAGAATCAATAAAAGAACAAACTATCTCATAAAACAGTTTTTCGGATTCGTTTTTAGCATTTTCAAGCTCACAAGCCTTTTTTGTAGCAAGTAGCACTAAATTGTTAAAATTATCCTCATTGAAAGACACGTTAGCAATATTTTCTCCTGCTGAGTCGATAGGAAAAGGGTTCTTTTTGCAAACAGAATCACTAGATTTAAAATATTTGTTTCGGGCTTTTGCTACAAAAGATTCACTAACACCTAAAATTTGAGCAATGTCTAAATCTTTTAAACCTTTTTTAAATAAAAAAATATATTCTTCTTTTCTATTTTTAAATATCATTATTTTATTTTAATTAAGTTCTTTTAAAAACTCAAGAAAAATTAATGTTTTTTATTGTGAATAATTTAATTAACGAGATATATTTTTTATATAGAACAAAATTAATAAAAATAAATGGTACAAGGAGAAAGAACCGTTTAAAATAAAATATATTTTGTTGCCAGCTATGATATTGTCTTGCAATATGTACAGCAGGGTTTTACTAGAGAGCAAGAAACAAAAATCAGAAAATCGTTGTTAACGAATAAGCTGAAGGATTAAAACGCTCAATAAAGGCTGCTGGAAACAATACAACTAATGAAAGTTTACTAGACACATAATTAACGGAAAAAATAAAATAGTCTCTGGAGCAAGTAAAACAGGACAATTCTATAGGCCCAAAAGATGTTGTTATGCCCTCTAAAGCCTGCCAATCCCGTTCCTGCTCCTTAATTAAAACAGTGTCAAAATAGTCAAAATACTCAAAAGAGAAGCCAACAAATTGCGGGAGCATGGCTTCTCTTTTATTTTTAAGACCTAAATTCTTTTAGATCTTTGTTTTAATTTACAAAATATTACAAAATAACCAATTTGCAATATTTTGACAAACTGGAAATAAATCTCAAAATTACAAGCTCGCTTAAAAGGCCAACTTATAACTCCAAACAATGTTACTGCTATATTTGCATAAAACAAATTTATGCTCCCTAATAAAAATAAAATTAAAATTGGTAAGGCTTTCAAATAAAAGGTTTTGCAATTCAGTACAAATACAATAATTGTATAATTGTATTAACCTTATTGACTCATTTATTTTATTTTATTTTATTTTATTTTCAATAAACTGGGCTAAAATTTAGACTTAACTAAATTTAATATAGAAAGGAGATAACAAAAATGGAAAAATTAAATTTAATATAGAAAGGAGGTAACAAAAATGAAAAGATTAAATTTAATCGTTATAGCTTTATTTTTCACTCCATTGCTTGCATGTAATCTTGGATTAATAGAAAAAACAAAGCTCGCGCTTGAATCATCCTCTAGGGATTTAAAAAACAAAATTTTAAAAATAAAAGAAGAGGCCGCTAAAAAAGGTGTGCGTTTTGCAGCTTTTACAGACAACAAAACTGGCTCTAAAGTGTCAGATGGCGGGCTTGCTTTAAGAGAAGCAAAAGTACAAGCTATTGGTGAAACAGAAAAGTTTCTCAAGATAATAGAAGAAGAGACTTTGAAAATTAAAGAAACTGGCAAAAGTAGTCAATTCTTGGCAATGTCTGACTTAATGCTTGACGTCGTAGAATCACTAGAAGAAGTTGGAATAAAAGACGTAAAACCCCGTGTTTTAGAGGACGCTAAAAGTAATCCTATAAACACAGCCGAAAGATTGCTTGAGGTTAAAGTTCAAATAGAAACTCAACTAGAAGCAATTAAGGCAAAACAAAATATTGAAAATGAGGAGAAAAAAAATAATAAAAGCAAAAAAAAGAAATAAATATTAAAAATATTTTAATTAGAATGGACTAAAAATAAAATTTTTAGCTCGTCCTAATATTTACAATTTAACAATATTAATATTGATTTATTGCTTTTATTAAAGTTCAAAAAAAGGATATTGTTATGATTAAATATAAAAAAACTTTTAAAAATTTTAATTTTAAAAATTTATTTAAACTACCTTTACTTATTAGCTTGTTTATATCATGCGGCTTAACAGGAGAAACAAAAATTAGATTAGAACGAAGCGCTAAAGATATTACAGACGCAATAAATGAAATTAAAAAAAAGGCCGCTGCTAGCGGCGTAAAATTTGAAAACTTTAGAGAAAAACAAACAGGTAGCCAGGTATCAGAAAAACCTGAATTCATATTAAAAGCAAAGATGCAAGCTACTGACGTGGCAGAAAAATTTGTAACAGCAATCGAAGAAGAAGCTACTAAACTTAAAGAAACTGGAAGTAGCGGCGAATTCTCAGCAATGTATAACTTAATGCTTGAGGTCTCAGCCCCACTAGAAGAAATTGGAATACAAGACATGAAAAAAACAGTTACAGGTACGGCCGAAGAAAACTCTACAACTACAGCTGAAGGAATACTTGAAATCGCAAAAGCAATGAAAACAAAATTACAAAAAGTTCATAAGAAAAACAAATGCGCCCTCGAAAGGAAAACTAACACTAATAATACTTCTAACGACTGCAGCAAAACCAATTAACCGCTATTTTTATATGTAACTTAAATTATAAGACCAAACCCATTTAGGTTTGGTCTTATAATTTAAGTTTTAGCTTTGCAATGCATATCAACAAATAACAAGCTTTTTACCCAACAGCCAAAAAACAAAATAAATCACAGTTAAAACAACTGACTTAAAGGATTTAGAATTTAAAAATGGTTTAATTATTTTTAAACAAAATAATTAAATATTCTTTTTGATATTATTTGGAATTTCTTTCCTTTGGAATTTAAGTCAAGACTATCGTAAATTACCTTATTGTTATCCATTACAAGAAAATGAATAAACGCTTTATCTTTCAGCTTAACCTGTGTTATTTCAAACTCTCTGCCAGCCTTGGGTAAATAAAGCGGACTTTCATATCTAACCTTAGAAAATACTTTATAATAACCAAGAATTTCACATGGATTTAAAATATAACAATCGTTTCTAATGTAGCCTAATTTTAAAAACCGCTGATAATTAAAATTAACATCTTTTACTGTAAAATCAAAACCTGTTAAAACAAATATCCAATAGTGCAAAGATAAAAAATAACATCCAGACTTTTGAATATCTTTAAACAATTCTGCATTACTTTGTAATATTTTCTCAATAAACATTTTTAAATAAACAATTTTTAAATATAATTTTCAAATAATCAAACATTCCTGACCAATTTTTATTTAAACTTTAGAATCCAAAAGCTTAATAAGAAAACATTTAGGTTTAAAAATCTTTAATATTGTTAAAACCAAGCCACTCAAACCCATTGTTTTTAATGGCAAAAGTTTTAATTAAAAATTTGTAGTATTCTTTCCTTTTGATCTTATTAAGCCTTTTCATCTTAACTCCTAATATAAGTTTTTTACTAATAATATAGTATAAAAAAATTTATGTTTTGTAAATACTTTTCTAAATTTTTTCAAAATTATTGTTAAAAATAACGGCTTTATATTAAAAGTTAAAGGGTTTATTGGAATTTCTTTCAAAAGAATCCCCCAATAAACCCTTTAAGGTAACAGGTCCTTATATTAAGAGCGACACATTGCGTGTCAGTCTGTACCTATAAAGTATACACTAACTTTTCAAGTTTTGCAAATAAATATTTCATTTTCGTTTATTTCTTAAAGTTTCAAATTCTTTAATTATTTTTAATAAAAAATCTTTTTCCTCAAAAAAAATTTTTTCCAAAAGAAAACTTGTAAGTTTGGCATTTTTTTTATAAAAAGAATAAGATTCCTCCTTTTTAAGCTGAAATCTTAGTGGTTTTATTGGGTTTTCATTAGATTTTTTTAAACTTGAACTCTCTTTTGTTTTAAGAAGACAAATTGTATCATTGATCCCGTTTTTAACCACATACTTTTCTTCAATTAAGCCTTCTTCTATTGCTGTTGCAATTTTAAGATACTTATACGTTTGAGTTCTGGCAAGTCTATAATCTTTTGCAAAATCATCAAAACTAGAATAATTATCAAGCTTATAATATTCTTTGTCTTTAATTTCCTTTAAAACTTTCATTGCTTCTAGTTTGCAATAAATTTCTTTTTGGAAATTAATGTTTAATTTTTCTTTAAGTTTATTATAATGAACAAGAGCCTGTTCTTCTTCTATAACACTCTCAGATAAATTTCTTTTATTTATCTTTATATCCACCTATCTCCTCCTTTACAATCTGAGTACACTTAGTGTACGTAACTTGATTTATTTAAAAACGCAGTAAGCGTATTTTGGTACTCTATTATGTAATCCTTCGTCAAATCAAATCTGTCATTTTTTGCTATTCTTTTATTTAAATCTTCTCTCTCAGATATTGTGCCTAAGAAATTACTATTTTTCTCCAAAACCCTTAAAAGTTCTCTGTGAGTGTTGTTTTTTTTAAATTTAGTATTGATTAAATACGTCGGCAAAGTTAATAATAGCTTATTCATAAAAAAATTAAACAAATCTAAACTTTCAACAGCCCATTTCTCTGCTGTTATTGGTATTATTATATAATTGCTGCACACAAGAGCATTTGTTAGGGTAAAATCTAAGCTGGGATTTGTATCAAGTATTATATAATCGTAATGATTGCTTATTAGCTTTAGCTGTTCTTTTAATTTAAATTCTTTATATGGAATAGATTCTGAATTGAATTTATGTAATGTTAAATAACTTGGAATTAAATCTAAATTTTCGTTAATTGTTATTAGTGCATTGTCTATATGTAAATTTGATATTAATACCTCATATATATTTTTATTTATTAAATCTACATTATTATCTTTAATTTTACTAAAGAAATAACTTGTTGTTGAGGCTTGAGTGTCAATGTCTATTAAAAGAACCTTGTATTTGATTGAAAGCAATGTGGCAAAAATTAAACTTGTTGTGCTTTTACCAACACCACCTTTTATGCTTGCAACTGTTATTACTTTTGTCTCTTTTTTATCCATTCAGGAATAATTCCCCCTTCTGACAATTTTTTATTATAAAAAGTATGGAGTTCAGTTTCTAGTTCTAAAATGATATTTAAAAGCGTGTTGTAATAGGGGCTGTTGACTCTATCCTTTTTAAGCAAAATATGAAGACCGTTTAAATAACAAAAAACAGATCCTTTTTTATACTTAAATTCAATATATTCACATTTTCTAAGTGTATATGTTTCTTTCTTATTGAAATTCTTTACAATAAAAGCTTTATCAAGCTTTCTTATTCCGTAATAAATTCCCATAAATTCATCATCTTCTCTTAAAGAAAATAAATGAAACATGCTTATGTCTTCTATATTAAAGATTCCCCTTAAAGAAATGAAAAACTTTGTAGGTTCATTTTTACTTATCCCAAATGTATAGAAGTCATTAAAGATTTTGGTATGGTATATCTTTCTGCCTTTAACTTCCTCAATCTTAGAAAAGACATTAGCTTTTTTTCCTTTTTTGGAATTTTGTTTGTTGTCTGTGTTTAATTTTAATTCTTTTTGTTTTTGCTTTAATCGTTCAAGTAAAGCCGTCATTTTTTTCCTTTTTCCTTAATAGTAAAGCTATCCTGTACATTTTCTCTTTAGCTCAATAGCTTACTAGTTCACTAGCTCACTATTTCAATCAAATTATTATAGTAGGAATTGTCAAATACCTTGCTATATCTAAGATCAGGCTCATTTTCAATGAATTTTTTTAAAGTAGGAATTAACTTATCTTCATCTACTTTGTACCTTAACTGTTCTAATAATATACTAAAAATGTTGTTTTTTATACTTTTTAGCTTCATCATTTTGTCTTGAATTTTGGGGATTTCTGTTTTTGCTCTTTGGATTAAGTTATCTAAATCTGAATATTTTTTGTGTTCTATTATGAAATGAGGTTTTGTTTTATAAATTTCGTATGTTTTGTTAAAAAACTTTTCAAGATCTTCCTTTTTATATTGTTCATTTTCTAATTCTTTTATTTTTTTTTCAATTATTTTTTTTAAAATTTCTTTCTTAGTTTTGTATTTCTTTTCTGTCTTTTTTATTTTATCTATTATTTTTTTATATCCGCTGTTTTTGAAAAACTTACAAAGATATCCTGGATTGTTTACATTTTCTCTTATTATATTTGAAAGGTATTTTTCAATGTTTCTAGAATCTATTTCTTTAAGGTCATTTTCAATGTGTTTTAAGTTTCTTAAATGATATATTTTAATGATGTTTGTTGTTTTTAAATTCAATATTAAAGATGGAATTTTTGTTTTGAAGTTACATTTACTCAAATACTTTTTTATCATTTCGTTATTTGTTGTTTTTTTAGAATTTTTGTGTATATTTCTATACTCTTTATATTTATATATATTATTAGTATTATTAATACACTCCCATTTTACACTACTATTTATTTGATTAAATTTTTTTATTCTTTGCGTAAATTCGTCAATTTTATTGATTATTTTTTCTTTAAAGTATGTGTTAATTATTAAATAGCATTTTTCTTTTTCGTATTTAAGTTTATAGTAAGTTTCACTTCCTGAATTTCTTCCCAAATGTTTACAGTAGTTTAGAGTGACTTTAAATTTTTTATCTAGTATATATAAATAGTTTTGTAGTGTTTTTAGTTTTATGGGTTTTTGTTTATTTCTTTCAAGGTTTTTATTTAGGAAATAAAGTATGTTTTTTTGTGTGTATTTTTTAAAGTTTAAGTTGATAAAGTTAAGAGTAGAGATTAAGACAATCAAGTTGTGTTGGAAATTTATTGTAGTTTTTTTTGCCTTTTTTGTAGTGTTTGGTGATTTTTGTTTTAATGTTTTCAATTTTATACTCCTAATATAAGTAGTTTCTTTAATTATAACTTAATTAATAGTACAGTTTCTTAAAAAAGTAAAGTATTTTTATATAAAAAATATAAAAAAAGTATATTTAATTCAAATTTGTTAAATATGCTTTACAAAAGTAAGTTTTTGTAATAAAATGTAATGAGTAATAAACTTATATTAGGAGTAAATTATTTTTACGCGTTAATTTTTATTTAAAATAGTGAGCTGATTAGCGATGGGTTTAATTTTATTAAGAATTTAGATTATTTTATTATTTATCCTTCATTCAAGAGTTAGGCTTGAGTGAAGGAATTAGCCCTATTGATTTTTTTAAATTGTGGGTATTCAGGTTATTATCGTTTTTATTTTGATTTTAAAAACTTAAAGATTAAAGTTAAAGGTTGAAGACCTAAATAGTTTGACTTGTATATTGTTATGTTTTCTCTTTTTTTATAGAGAAAAAGTCTCCTAAGAGACTTTTTCTAGAAGTAACAAATTGAAAAATATATAAATTCAATTTTTAGGTTGTAATAAACCCTTCCTACATTAGCTGCTGCCTTGTAGGGTGGGGGTTTACTTATTATTTTTTATTTTAAAGCACTTTTAAGTTCTGAAAGGTCTTTAATTTCAGCTGCTGATCCTTCAAGTGCAGTGCCAGCTGTGTTATATTTTTGTACTGTAATTGTACCGTCTGTTAAGAACACTAGATCTTTAGTTTTTTTGCTGTCAGCACTAATTGTTAAGGTGTTAGTAGCTTCTTGCCAAGTAGCTGTTTTTTTAGTAGAACCACTTGCAGTGTCATTCAAAAAGACTTTTACTTTTCCATCTTTTTCAATTTCTCTTGTAAGAGTAACAGTACCTTCTACTAGCTTCAATGTTGTTTTACCGCCTACAAGATTTCCTTCGAACTTAATGCCATTTTTTAGAGTTTCTACTGCTTTTGTAGCATTGTCAGCATCTGTCATTTGTGAGTATTCAAGCACAGTGTCGTTTGATCTTGTTATTTTTTTTGAGTCTAATTTATTAGCTTTGAGAGTTTCCTCTGTTATTGACCCATGTTTTTTAGTAACTTTGCTTGAAATTTTTTGGTTGCTAGTATCAAATGTTTCTACAGTTATTGTATTTAGATCGTCAGCAACTGTTAATTTTACCTTACTCTTGTCAGATTTTACGCCTTCAAGGCTTCCAGAACCATTGTTTTTATCGGAAGTTCCTTTAAGCTCAACCTGATCAATTGTTGTTCTTAAATCATATTTACCAGAGCTGTTTTTTTCTTTGCTTACGAAAATTTCATTACCACTGAATAGAGACACTGAGTTTTCTGTCACTGTAGGAAGGTCTTGTTTAGCGTCTTTTGGTGCTTTGTTTGAGTCAATAATTTCTTGATCATTGTACTTTTGAGAAGTATTTTTTGGCTCAGCACCTTTTTGTGCACATCCTATTAAAGCTAACACTAAAGCAAATCCTATTAAATATAGTCTCATAAATTCTCCTTATTTTAAAGCGTTTTTAAGTTCATCAAGTGTTTTAATTTCGACTGCTGTGCCTTCTAAGTTGGTACCTGCTGAGTCGTATTTTTGTACTGTAATTGTGTCTTGTTTTGTAAATACAAGATCTTTAGTTTTTTTGCTGTTTACACTAACTGTTAAAGTTGAAGTGCTTGAATCCCATTTTCCAGTTTTTTTAGTAGCAGCAGTTGTTGAAGTGTCATTAAGATCAACTGTTACTTCTCCGGATTTTGAAATGTTCTTATTTAAAGTAACGGTTCCCTCTTTAACTGTCAATATTGCTTTTTCAGTAGTTAGAGTTCCTTCAAGAACAAAGTCCTTTAAAGTTTCTTTAGCTTTTCCGGATCCATCGGTTTTAATTTCTGTGTATTCAAGTCTGGTTCCGTTTGATCTTTCCATTATTTTTTCAGTTAATTCACCTTTTTCATTGAATTTTTCTTCTGTTGATGACTTATCTTTGGAAGTTTCTTTTCTTGATACTAATGTTTTTCCATCTTCTTTTAAAACTTCAAGTGTGGTTGTGCTTAGATCGTCAGAAACTGTTAATTTTACTTTACTTTTGTCATCTTTTACGCCTTCAAGTACTCCAGATCCATTGTTTTTGTCGGAAGTTCCTTTAAGCTCAAGCTTGTCTACTGTTGCCATTAGACTGTACTTGCCGTCTTTGTCTTTTTCTTTGCTTACAAGAACTTTCATTTCACCAGGTAAATCTACTGAAACGCTGTTTTTCTCATCAAGGCCGCTAACATTTTGCTTACATGCTATTAAGGCTAATATTAGACCTATTCCCAATAAATATTTTTTCATAATATATTCTCCTTTTATATTAATATAACTTAATACAACTATAATTATAGTATAAGATTAATAAATAACAAATAGAAAATTGAAAAAAAATAAAATGATAATAATTTTAAAATAGTTTCAATATCAAATAGTTTTAATATTAATTAAGTTTAAATTAAATGTAGACTTTTATTTTTTTTAAAAAAAAAGTCCCACAATTGGGACTTTCAGGAAAAAGAAAAATTAAATGTCTTTAAGGTATTAAGGTATATTTTTTGAGTATTTTTTGTAAATTTGCATTGCAATTGGTTTTATTTTGTCAATATGATTCTTTAAAGCAGTAATGTTTGTTTTGATTGATTTTAGAGTTTGATCTTTTTCTAATTTACTTGTGTCAAAAAGCTTAAACTCAGGATAATTTTTGTTATTTACTTTTTGTTTAGTCTTCACAAGAAATGTTTGTAAATACATAATATAGCTTGAAAGATGCGCTTCATATAAACTTAAAGCCTTTAATGTTGATTCTTTTGGGGATGATGGCTCTTCTGGAAGGCTTGCTATTGTAGAGCATGAAAAGATTATAAGAATGTTTAATAAAAACAAAAAATGGAAATTTTTAATTTGCAATTTTATCTCCTTTATCTTCTTTTAAGTTTTGGGTTTTGTTACTAGTAGTGTTTGGATTTTCTGAGAACTCTTTTATTTGTTCTTGGAGTGCTTGGGTTTTGATTGTCATTAGTTCATTTCTCTCTTCTCTTAAATGTTCAATAATACTTAAATCTCTCTCATCATTAATGCTTGATATAAGTTGAGTAATTTTATTGTTAACATTTTCAATTTCATTTAATATTTTTATTGATTCTTCCTTCTCAAGGGTTGTGATTTTATCTTTATAGATGCTCATTATTAGGTTGTAAAGATTAAGCCCTAAATATATACCTTTTTCCACTTTGACTTCTGTTGGAGAATCGCTGCTTTTTAGAAAATCATATAAATTATTTAAAGCCTCAATGCCAGAGTTGATATTCATTTTACTGTTCATTTTATGTCCTTTTTATTTATATTTTTTAAAAGTTTTTTGATAAGAGAATTTAAATTTTCTCTAAACTGTGGTTTTATTGCCAAAATCATTGGCAATATTGCCAGCAAAATAAATCCCCCCAATATAATTAGTTTTGTATTGTCAATTGTTGACAAAAAAATAAGTATTGTATCCATAAATATCTCCTTTTATTTATTTTTTATGCTTTGTTTAGTATTGGCATTTCTTCTCCCCTGCCTAGTTTGCCTGATCCAACGTAGTACCAGCCATTATAAATTGGTGTTTTAAGCGTGGGCATGTTTTGAGAAGAAAATGAAGCTATTAGAATTTTTTCAGAGCTTTTTTCAAATTGAAGGTAAAATTGTTTATTGTGATCATCTGTTGAGCTTGAATACCTAATTTCTGCATCTATTTGTAAGTAAATGTAATTATCTTTATATGATTCGTTTATTACAATTGATGTGCTATTTCTGTTTTTAAGTACAACAGTTGTAGCTTTATTTTTATATTGGAATTCTAATATTCTAGCATCATCAACTATTGTGTGAAGTCCCCCAAAGCCGTGTGGTTTTCCTTGCCACCAAATAGGAATGTCTACAATTTGTGGAATTCCGTTTTGATAACAGCTTACAAGATGTTCATTTTTTGTATCAAGAGTTTGTTTGGGTATTGATTTAAAAGAGTTTTGAAATGTATCTGTAAAATCGTTTATTTGCAAGCAACTTGTTAGGTCGCTTTTAAGTTGATTTACTTCAGATTTTTCTGCAAGAACTTCTTTTAAACTTTCAACCAAGAGTTCAAATTGAATAAGTTCAATGTCTTTTGTGTCTGAGTTATAAATTGAAATTTTTTTTGAAGATGGTTTTGTGTTTGTGTGCTTTAAACTCTCAATAAACGTAGATTTAACTTTTCTAAAAACAGTATCAAAATCTATGTTTTCAAATGGTGTGCTTAGTTCTAAAAGCTTTGAGATTACTTTGATATAAATGCTTTTTATATATTCTTTGTTTTCTAAAAGTTCCTTACTAATTACGTCTTTTATTGCTTTTTTAAAGCATCCAAATTCGTTGTTATAAAATGTATCGTTTTGTATTTGTTCTAGGAGATGTTGATATGTAATTGCGCAAGTGTCTTCTACTATGTCATCAATAGGAATAAGATCGCTTGGATTAACTTTTGTTTTTCTGTTTAAGTCTTTTATTTGCACACTCTCTTGTGGTTCGTTGGTATTCATAAATTCTCCTTTTTAATTTTTTAAGTTTTAACTTTTTATTTACAATTTAGTAGGCGGCAAATCAAAAAAAATGCTCTTTTGTGCTAAAGTTTTTTATTCTTGTGCCTTTTATTTCTATTTGTTTTTTGTCTATGATTTTAACTATCCTGCCTGTAGGAATTAATATTTTGATAAATTCATATACTGAGTTTTTGTAATCTTTGGGCATATAGTTAGAAGTTAGAGCTTTCTTAAATCCAGAGTGCTTTGCTGTTATTTTTTTTAGTTTGTTTTGATTTTTTGCTGCAATATTAAATTCAATCGGGGACTTAATGTTTCCAAGCAATTTTATTATTATTTCGCCTGGAGCGTTTTCGTTTGAGCTGACTTCTACATTTGCGTGTAAAAAGGCTTTAAAGAGTACAATAAAGCTCTCGTCAGTGCCAATAGACTTGATTGCAAAAATAATGGCATCTAGAGAGGTAACAAGATTTTTATCTAGCTCTTTTTTAAAGTGAAATGCGTTAAATATTGAAAGCATTAGTAATACAATGTATTTAGAGTTAATGCTCTTTTTAACGTTGATTGTGTTAAAGTTTTCAAGCAGTTCTTTTAGTTCTTTTAATATCTCTTTTTTGTAATCAAGCTCATTGTAAATGAATTTTTCAATTTGGGTATTTTCTAAAAATTTTGGTATTTCTTTGTTCATTTTTATTCTCTGTTAATAAGCAGTCTTTTGTTTGTATCAAAAATAATAATTTCATCCTCTTTGGTGTTTTCGTCTTTATTAAATGTGAAATCACTGTCACTAAGTTGGGTGATTTTTGTTGTCTTGTCATTTTTAATACAAGCCCCGATTTTAAGCTCTTTTATTCCCTTGATAATACTAACTGGTGCAAGAAAGTCTTGATATCTAAGAGATGTTCCCATTTCAATGTATTTATCGGCTAATATTTTGTTGTAAATGTCTCTAATTTGAGCATCGATATCTTTGTAGATTGCGTCTTTTGCTTCTGTTTTGTAGGCTACTTTAAGATATGCATATTTCTTTTTACCTAAGCTGAATTTGTATGTTTTTTTTTGGTTGTGTTTGTTTAAAAACTCAATCCCAATGTCACCTTTAAAAACTGTTCCGCTTGGTGCTGTATAGTAAATTGCTTGCCAGATATTTTGTTTAGTTTCAATTTTGATTTGCTTTTTTTCTTGGTCTTGAAAGCAATCGTCTTGTAGTATTAAGTAGAGATTAATTGTTCCAGGCCCACTTAAAATGTTTATGTGCTTAACCCCTTCAACATTTAGTAGAGCTTTTCTTATTGCTTCATAAGTTGAGCTTTTGGGTGTGCTTAGGTCTTCTTTGAGTGCATTAAAATAGCTTCCATTTTCTTTAATTTTGGAAAAAAGTTCTTTTAAGACTTCTGATATTTGCTTGTCAATACTTGAGCTTGGAAAGTTTATTATGTCGTAAATTGAATTATCTTTAATGTTTATGCCGTATTTTGTTCTAAGTATATGTTTTTTTTCATTTTGAATTTCTTCTATTGTTTTTTCCAATATTCCTAAGTTTTTATCAAAAATTATACTCATATTTTAAAATCCATTTTTAAAGTGTCTTTTCCTAAAAAGAAAAAATTTATTGTTATCGTTTTATTTTTAATGCTTGGTTTTACGTTAATAAGGTCTATTTTAAGCTCTCTTGAAAGGTTTAAAAAAAAGGTTTTAATAGATTCTAGTTTATTAGCTTTGCAAAGCTTAAAGTAAAAGCCGTAGTCAAGCCCATAATTTGGATTTTCTTTTAAGCTGCCTTTTGGGGTCTTAAGGTAAAAAAACAAACGCTGTTTTTGCTCTTCAATGTTTTCTATTAATTTAAGATCGTTGTTAAATACTATATTAAATTTTTCATCAATTTTAATTTCCATTTTTAACTACCAAAATAATTTTAACATATTTTATTTGATATTTCTATAAAGTTTTACAAAATGTTTATTATTTTAAATGTTGAGATATATTATAATTTATATTTTTTTTAAAAAAGGTTATTTAATTTTTTAATTTAAATATTTGCGTAATCGCAGTGTGGGAGACTGTATGAAAAATATTTTATTATTTATTATTTTATTATTCTTTTCTTGTAAAGAATTTAATTATTCTGATATTAGGAGAAGGTCTTCAAAGCTTTTAAATTCTTCTAATAGCATAGCAAATCAAGAACTTAAAATGTCTTTTGTAGATTCTTTAAATGATGACCAAAAAGAAGCTTTGTTTTTTCTTGAGCAGGTAGTTCTTGATAGTAATCCAGGTAAGTTTAATCAAATTTTTAATTTAAATGAAAAGAAAATAAAAGAAATGCTTGCTACTGTTGTTAAGTGTTTACAGGCCAAAAGAAAGGCCAAAATGGATCTTGAGAAATCAAATGATCCAAATGTTGCCAATGCTAAGCATCAGCTGTTACAGGTTGAAAAAACTTACATAGATAATTTGCGACAATCTTTTATGACTACTAAAAACATTGAAGAGGCTTGTAATCTTGTTAAAAATTACGATGCATCTGCTTCGTTTTAACTTTTTTATATTTTAATTAACCCTAGATTAGCTCTTATGTTAAGAGTTAATCTTTTTGTTTATGTTTATTTATTTTGTTGCAAATATATCTGGATTTGAAAATTTAAATTTCTGTGATTTAGGCCGATGTTAATAATTTTAATTTATATGTGTAATTTATATATTGTTAAATAACTCAGATTATTAATACTTTTTGCTTTAAAAGGCATTGGTTTGGTTAATTTATGCTTAATAACTTATTTAAGTTATTTTAACTAGGTTTTTTGTTTTAAAAAATAAATTATTAAAACAACATCAAGCCTAATTCTTTTTGTAATAAGAAATAATGTAATGTATACATTTAGTGTATGTAAAGTGAGCTATATTTTTATTTAAACCAATAATTAAATAGGGGAAATTTAATTTATGAATAAAATAGGAATTGCATTTATTAGCTTTATGTTAATTGTTAATTGTAATAGCAAATCTTTAGAAGAAGATTTAAAAAGTACCAATTCTGGCAATAAGCAAAATTTAATAAGCAATGAAAAAAAATCTTTAGATTCTAGTAACAATAGACTTAAAGATTCTAGTTTAAGTAATTTAAAAAGCAAAAAGAATGTTCAAATAAGCTTAAGAGAATCTAAGGGCACCAAAAAGGATTTGCAAACTTTAAAGAATTCTGAAAATTTAATGTCTAAAAATCCGGATCAGTCGAGTAATAATTTTGACAATTTAGATAATTCAGGGTCTTTGCAAAAACCCTCTTCAAATCAGAATATTAACAAGTCAAAATACGGCAAAGCTTTGCTGAAAAATACTCATGATGAGATTTGGATTTCCCATTTAAATTTGGAAGAGGTCAAAAATTTTGAGTTTTTCAAGAAATCTTTGCAAAATGATGAGAATAGATATGCTCTTGGTGGGTGGCTTTTAAATAATGATGAAGTGCTGGCAAAATATAGGTACAGCGAAAAAGACGTTAATCATTTTTTGATTGATATAGGGAAAAAGCGGTGGGGAGATTTGTCTTCTAAAATGAGCACTTTAGTGCGATTGATTGAAAATTATTCTGATAAAAGTGATAGAGAAGATGAAATTTCTCTTCTAGATATGAATCTGTGTCAACAATTTTATCTAACCAAAATTAATGCTGGTGGTTCAAGCACAGACATTCTTGTGGCCCTTGAAAAAACAATCGATCAACAAATTAGTAGTGTTAGTAAAGAGCTTCTTGAATTTAAAAATTTTTCTCTTACTACAAAGTCAGAGCTTGATTGGTATTTGAATTGGAAGCGAAATTTAACAGACGAAGAAGAAGAAACTTTGCAATGTTGTAGGGTTTTGTTAGATGGAGAATTAGATTTTGAGAATCTTGACGATTTATTTAAAAGGCTTGGAAAGGAATATTCTAGGTTGATATTGAGAAAGCTAGAAGAAATAATATTAAATTACGATGTTAATAGGGTTTTAAAAGAAATGGAAAAAACAGGCAAATCTTTTAAACAAGCATTAAGTTCTATTAGTAATAAAAATAAAAGAGTTTTGATTTTTAAAGTTAGAAATTCTCTTTTAGAAATTTTTAAGCTTTATTACAACAATATTGGCAAGAATAAAAAACTTTATGATTATATAAATCGCATGTTAAACAGTTTGATAAAAGAGATTAGCAGACGTTAAAGTTTTTATTTTGATTTTTTTGTTAATTGATCTACATTTGCTTCTAATACTCTAATTTAAAAACTTTAAATATTAGATAAAAGTTTAAAACTTTAAAACTTTAAAGGGGGAGCATTTTGAAAAGAGTCATTATATCTGTTGTGGTTTTAATTCTAGGGTGTAATTTAGATGATAATTCAAAAATGGAGGGAGAGGGTAGTAGTAGGCTTATTAGAGAAAGTGGATTAAATAGGCTGGATCAAGAAAAAAGAGCTTTAGGAGAGGTGAATTTTGGACTTTTTTCTGGAGATTCTGGTGTAGTTGATGATTTTCAAGAATATAAGACTTTAAAAGCTCTTGAGAATAAAAATAAATTTATTGATTACTCTAAAATAGAGTTTTTAGAAGGAACAAAATCAATAAATTTTTTTCTTTTGCCGGTTTATATTCGTTGGATGAAAATTAAAGCCAGAGATTTGTTTGGGGAGCGCGGAGATTTTATTAATGAGCTTAAGGGGATTAAGTATTCTTATCTTGTTTCTCCTATTGATGGGAGCTATATTTCTTATGCTATGCCCTTAATAATTTTTGAAACTACTAGCGAGAGTGATCCGCTTTATTCTGTTTCTGGGTTTAAATTAATAAGCAAGGGAAATGATATAAATTTTAATGAAAATAAAGGTGGGTTTTTTGGGGGAGGACTTCCAATGTCTGAAAAATCAGTTGAATCTGGGCTTGTAACCGCATATCCTTTTGGTTCTAGCGATGCTAAAAAAGTGATTGAGGCTTTTGTTTCTCTTTATAATAATGGAATTTGGAGTGATATGATTGCCGAGATTACCATTAAGTCTAAGAAACATCCAAAAAGTGAAAAGGTGTACAGAATTTCACTTGATTCTCAGCTTTTTAATGTTGCTATGAAAAAAATAATTGAAAAATATCCTAAGATAAAAAGAGCAAGTTTTGCATTTAATTCGTTGATTAACTAAAAAATTATTTTAAAAGCTAGCAGTTTAAAACCACTAGCTTTTTTAAATTAATTATAAATTTCACTTGGTTTGGCTATATAGTATCTTTAAGAGTATTAAGTGTGGTTTTGAAATCTGCTTGATTAAAAATTCCATCAAATCCACTAGCAAGTATGCTTTTATAAGTATTTAACTCTTCAGGATCTTTTTCTTTTTTATCTTTATTTTCTTTAATTTTTGCAAGCAGTTCTTTTATTTCATTTTCTTTTAGATCTGATAGAAATTTTTGTACAGTCTCTTCTATTTTACTTTCATCTCCACCAGTATTTTTAAAATGTAAGCCAATATTTGGGTCTACTAATTTTTCTTTTAATAGGTTTATTAAAAATGTTAGCGTTTCTTTTTCAGTATTGTTTAAGTTTAATGTGCCTACTAATTTTTCCAAAGGTGTTGTTTTGCTAAATTCAATCCTATCTTCATCAACTAGATTTGATTTAGATTGAGATTTTTCATCTAGATCGTTGGCTGGTTCAGCATTATTACTTTTGTTTTTGCAATTAAGCATAAATGCTAATATTATAAATACAATAATTGTTTTTTTCAAAATAGTCTCCTTAAAAAGTATTTTAATTATTAATAATAATTAGTAATTATAGCATTTTAATAATATGTTTAGAACATTTTAATTAATAATTGTTATTATTAGTTTTTAAAAATATTGTACCAATTTGGCATTAAGAATAATTTCTTAATTAGGTTGAATATTACGGTATTAAGATTGAAAGAGTTTATAGTATTCAGGGTGTGGTTTAAGGATATTTTAAGTGCAATTAATAAGCCAACAGAGAGAATATTAATTAACACTTTCTTTGTTGGCAAATTTATTTTTAATTTTAAATTAAATCGTAAAAATTGTTATCCAATATTTATTTAGTAACTTTTTTTAAACGATAATTGGAATCCATTTATTCCAATATCAAAATTGGGTTCAAAGCCCACAAGCTCAGTGCTGAGTCTTTTTTTAAGATTTTCATTGTGCCTATTTGCAAATGTAAATGGAATAATAAGTGAAGTTGTGTAGGATGTTAAAATCATGCTTGCTCCTACCCCTATTAGTATGTATCCGGTCAATTGTGTTTCACGATAGTTAAGAATCATTCCAGTTCCCCAGAGGATTGCTCCCAATAAATTAAACCCAAGCACTGAGCCTCCACCAATATAATCTTCTTGGATAAATGATCCTATTCCAAAAGGTAAAAATAAATTTAAAAGGAATGGCCCGATTGGATTTTTTTTCTCTTTATCATATGTATTAAAACTTTCAATACCTTTTTCAATTCTATTTTTTTTATCTTCTTTATCATTTTTATTGGAACTTTCAATATCTTTTTCAATGCCTTTTTCAATTTTATTTTGTGTGTCTTTTGTGGCAAAGATTTGTATTGTTAGCCCAAAAATTAATATTAATGTAAAAATTTTTTTCATATTTTTATTATCTCCTAATAGCAAATTTTGACAAGTAAAATATTAGCGCAATTTATAATAAATTAATATCAGCGTGTTTACTTAGTAATAAATTTTTTAAAAATCTCGAAGCTTAAGAAGATAAATATTAAAGTAAAAGAAGACTTTTTAAAAGCTCAATCTAAGTTTAAAAAGCAAGTTTTTAAATATGTATCCCCATTAATTGGATTATTGTTTTTATGTTCATGTGATTTTTAATTATTAATTCAAATTAATGTTTATATTCATTTTTTTATTAAAAAAATGAATATTTTTAAAATTATTAAAAAATAAAAGTTTGAGATTTTATTAAGAAGTTTTGTTAATATTCCGATATTTATATAGATCAACATACTTTAAATTATATATATTATACTAATATCATGTGCATTAAAATTCTTTAATACTTTATAAAGATACTTTATTAGTATACTAATAAATTATCTTTATAAAGATAATTTATTAGTATACTAATAAATTATCTTTATAAAGTATTAAAGAATTTTAATAC
>NZ_JACHFB010000004.1 GCF_014205885.1 Borreliella californiensis
TCAAGCAATAAATCTAAAGAGACAAGTCGTGATTTAAGTATAAATGAGCGAATAACAAAAGAACTTGCAGAAGTTGAGGAGCGAGAGCGTGTTGAGAAATAATTGTTACTAGAAGCTGATCGTATAAATGAAATTGATACACTTGCAAAAGCGCATCTTAGCAGCCATTTCAATAAAGAAGCACTGCTTGCAAAGGGGTACACTCTAAAAGATATTATGCAAGCACAACGTAGAGAACTTATATGAAAGTAAAGTATAAACTTGATCTTAAAAACTATCTCTACTTAAACATAGGCTCTCAAATTAGGGACATATATTCTAGGATTATTTCAAATAACTATTCTGATATGGGAATTAGCTTTGAATATCAAGACTTTTTTGCTCCAGTTAATGAAGTAAAAGAGATTAAGTTTATGGAAATTAAAGTTTGTGTTAAAGATGTAGACACTGAAAGTATTTCAAAAATCAGTGATAGCGATTTTCAAACAAATAAAAAGATATTGCCATTAATGATGACACAATGCTACTTTTCAATACTACAGATAGATTGCTTATTGATATTGATAGTTAACAAACATGAAAATACCTAATTTTTTTCAAAAATACCGAAATTCATAAATTTATACGTACAGAAACAGAATATGCACAAGCACTACTTAATGAGCTTAAGTTTCTTAATTCCAACTTCATATCCATTAATGCAAAAGAAAATATAAAATTAAGATATATTACAATATGAATATCTCAAGCTCTATCTATTTTTTATTCAAAAACTCAAACTTTACAAAGCATTACAAGTAATATTAATAGTGTTATTTTTGCTTTAAGTCATATTGGCACTGATAAGTTATTTAGACTAATTTTCAAGGCCTTTTTAAATGTAGACATTGAAGTTAGCACTCCTGAAGCTGGTGTTATTGACATCTCCCTAAAAGGGGTAATAAAAACAAACTTTACTAAATTTATTTCCCCTAGCACTGAAAAAGGAAAACGGCTTAAAAAGATTCTAATTAGAGAAAAAAACCCGGGATGCGCTGCATCTAAAAAGGCTTTGGTATTTAACTCACTTCCTAAGGGCTATGATCATTCAATTTATGCTTTTATAAAGGGAATTATTCCTATTGGTAGAGTTCTCATTATTTGTGTAAAAATTGAATCGCTGCTTGCTATCCATTCACCTAATAACACTCTTGCTTTATATGCTGGTATATCTTTATATAATTTTTCTTGAGTTTCGATAAATTCTTTACTAAGTAGAACATTATCATAAGTTGCAAACTTATATGTCTTAAAAGTCGCTATATTATCAATATAATCGGTTTTAAAATAGTGCTCTGGATGGTCCAGATTAGTATCAAAAATAATAGTTTCTTGTCCACACCCAAGTCTTTTTAAGACTTCCTCTAAAGTTTGCTTGTGTAAAGTAGTGGCTTCATTAACAAAAATAAGTGCCGAATTACTACCCCTAAATCTTTCAAAATCACTTACCTTATCTCCTCCATATAAATTAATACGCAGTGAATCAATCAGAATATATGAATTATTTGTATGTCTTGGGATATAAGGAACTTTAAGAAGTTTGCATAGCTTTTCAAATTGTCCTAAAACATTAACTTCAACTGAACGCTGCGAATTACCCATAATGAAATTATTAGTATCACTAGAGTATAGCTTCTTATTTTTAATTAAACTTTTAAGAAAAAGATAACATGCAAGATACGTTTTGCCGCTAGCTATACCGCCACTAAGTATAATCTTCTTTTCATTATTCTTTTGAATACTTTTTATCACATTCTTTTGTTTTAAAGTTAAATGCTTATCTTCAAATCGATCAAAATTAACCGTAGAGCTTGTAGGCTTTAAAAATTTAGATATGTTAACTTCAAACTGATTTTTATATTGCTTTTGAAGTGTTGTAAAAAATTTTGTTTGATATAAGTTCACTTGTGCCCTTTACTATTTTTGTAGTTGCTTTTGCTTTCAGCTTCATTAACAGTAGCAAGTCTTTTCATACATTCATAGTAAAGCTCCATTTTCCTTATTGAATACTCCTTTACAAGGTCATTAAGCTCACTTTTTAAAGATTCAATATTTTCATTCACACAATTTGCATTTTTTTTATCACATTCTTTAGATAAAGAATCAATTTTACATTTTAAATCTTCTATTTTGGAAAGCACACTAGCAAGCTCAACACTAGAGGTATTGATTGAATTCACGTATAAATCCTAATTCTAAATTAGCGCGCTCTAAATCTAATTCCCCCCTAATTTTCCTAGCTTTAACTTCTGATTTAAAAGTTTGTGCTAAAAGATGTTCAAAAGTATCTTCACTAATTGTTACTCTAGATCACTCGTTTATATAAGTTTCTCCTCTTTCCCATTTTTGTCTCATTTTCCATACATTTACTTTAAAAACTCCCAATTTAACCGCTATTTCTCTATAATCTAACGATTCTTCTCTAAAATATACAGCATAATCATCAAAAGACCTTTTGGCTCTTTTCAAAAGAATTCTCCTAAATTAACAAAATTAACAAATTGTTACTCTAAACAGTAAAGCAATTTATTATTTGTTAACATAAACTGCTAATTTTTTAATATCCATTAACCGCCGATCTATCTTTACAAGATTTATTAAAAATGAACAATAAAAAATAAGACTAATAAACTAGTCTTATTTTTTATAATTTATGCTTCTAAAATTATTTATTGCAATTTTTCAGCTTATATTTGTTAATAATATAACTTTTAAGCCATTCTTCAATCTTTTTAGTTTCTTAATTAAAATTATGTTCATACATATCATATAAATCTTGAAAGTTACTAAGTCTAATACCGAAAGCCTCATTTATTTTTTGATTATCAATATTCTTACTTTTAAAACCCTGCTTGAAAATATTTTTTTTTAAAAAATTAGATCTCTAATTTTCTTTTAAAGCTAGCAATTTATTGCTTTCTACAATCCATTGATTACTTATTGACTTCATAATGGGATCTTCTTTATCAAAAGAATAACTAATAATCATATTTTTTATGTTGTTAGTTTTTTAAAATACTTCTTTTTTTAAAAAAAAGAGCAATCTTTGCCCCTTTTTTAGGGCTCTACACCCAAATGCCAACCCATTAATGCCTTCAAACATTAACATATCCTTTTTTCTTGCTTTAGTTTTCTTAGTATTGTTAATAGCGTCACCAATAGCAGTCCCAAATATATACATTAAGTTAAAAACATTTTTATCGGCCGATGCAATAACATATGCAATCTCATTTTCATTTTTTTCATTTCTTAATTCCCAATACGCACTATTTTATTGCAGTTTAAAATCTTCAAAATTAATATCATCCTCGTTACCATTAATGAGTCCTCTCAAAAATTCGCTAGCATTTAAAGAAAATAAAGCAAATAACAAATATAAAATGATATAAATTCTTTTCATTTATCATAATTCTCCAATATTAATAAGATAACAAGACTAGTTGCTAGTCTTGTTATTCATAATTTATGCTTATAAAAACCATTTATTTTATTTCGAAATCTTTTTTAGCTTTTCTTTAAGAAAAGCGTATAAGATTCTTTTTTCAAATTAAAATCTAATTTTTGGGCAAATCCGCCAAAATTTGTTTTAAAATTTGTTTAACTGTATTTGCTTTATCTTCAGAATAATCTTTTTTAAAATTATTTCTGGCATTATCTCCATATTTCTCAGCATAATCAATTTTATCCGAATTTAGTTGTATCAAATAATTGAAAATCGAATCTGGATAACCACCTATAAGTCTAATCATATCCTCAGACAGGAAAATACTATCAGTACTTATCTTAATTTTTATAAGATATTCAATAACCTCAAGAGCATCTAAAAAAACCCTTTTTTCTTTAATTCCAATTTTTCTTAAATCTCCTCTAATTCTAGGAGCATCGGAAAAAACATGACTTTTTTCATACTCATTTTTAAAATCATAATTATCTAGTCTTTTATTTATTAAATTAAAATCTTCTTCAGAAAAAGCTCTTTTGGTTTCTATATAATTTTCTTCTATATTTGCACTTAAACTTACTACAAATAAAAACAAAAATATTAACAGATTAATTTTTTTCATATCCCTCTTCCTAGCTTTATTGCCTAAATTTCAACAATGTAAATGCGAATAAACAATAAGACTTGTTGTTAGTCTTGTTGTTTATAATTTTTACTACCAAAAACCATTTTTTATTATTTTTATCTTCTGAATTTTGAGGCTCTGTTAGCTTTTCAAGCTCTTCTTTAATATTTTAAAGCGCATCATCTATAACTTTTTTTGCAAACTTATCAGTATCAGTACTATCATTAGCAGAATAACTTCCATTTACACCTAATTTTTTAGCATATAGAAAAGCTTCTCGTCCAATCTTGCCTTGATTTTTAACTTTATCAGTATTTTCAGTTACTGATTCAACTTGTCTTTTTTTAAACTCTTCCAATTTCTGTTTAGCCTCTTCTAATTCTTTTTTTCTATCCTCTTTTGTCTTTTTTGAGCTATCTTTAAGCTCCTTTAATTCTTCCTTCTATCTTTTCTTCAAGACCTTTCTCTTTTAATCCTAGATCTTCAAAAACACCTTGAGCCACTTGCTCTTCAGCTTGTACTTGTGGTCTATCGACTTGCATTAATTCTTCAACTTTTGAATAAGCTTCTGATCCAAGCTTTTTTAAACCGCCAACCAACTCTTCTTTTTTTGTATCTAAAAATCCCTTAACTTTTCCTTTTAAATCTTGTTCTAAACTTTTTTTTACATCTTCACCACTTGCGTAATTCTTACAAGAAATTATAATCACAAAAACAACACAAATAGCAAACATTTTCCTTTTCTTATTCATAAGATACTCCATAAGTCTTAAGCTTAACGCAACACCTAACAATTACAATCTTTTTAAAGATTTAAATATTTGATTTTGTTACATTTTAAATTATATATTAACAAAACTCAAATGTAATTTGAACCAACTCTTAAAAATCTCTCCATTGCAAATGGCCTACTCACTACAAAAGATTATAAAACACATACAAATTAAATTTCAAAGTCTTTGCTATATGTTAGATAAAGTATACTTTTCTTAAGTATACTCCTTAGAAATTGCCACTTCTGCTTATTATAGCTACCATAAAACCCAAATTTCGCTTGCAACAAGAACCTCCGCAATTTGACTAAAATTTTCGATTTTTGTTAAAAAATAAATTACAATTTATATCTATTTTTATTACTTTTACTTAATTTAAAAGTAACACTTATAAGTAACTTGTCTTATAGACATTAATAATTATTTTAATTTAAATAATATCAGTATAGATTTCATACTCAAAAAACCATAAGATTATCAAAATCTTGCAAATGAAAACAAAATTCTTAAAAATTCACTCAAAAGTTCAACTAAACTTAAAAAAGAATCTTTAAAACTAACTCCTAAATTTTATTTGCCCCCAAAAATTAGCAACATAATTAAAAAATGTATCAAAACTCTAACACAAACTGATCCAATATCTGGTTGGTTTCTACATCTACTGACAATAAGCGGATGCGGGGACACTGAAATGCAAGATATTACCCCATTATTCAATAAAACTGGAGAGACTTTATACAATATAAAAGTAAATATCAAAAAAAAGAAATGTTGCTTGTATTAGAAGAAATTGTCATAAGCTCCAAAGAGTTTGAAGCTATCCAAACGACACACAAAAATCATTTTAATTAGAAAAATCTTGATACAAGACGCACTTATTTTTTTAAAAAATCCAAACATAAGTTTAAAGATAATCAAATTAGCATTATACATATTTCTTTCTAATAAATTTAAAAATCTTCTTAAAGAATCAGGATTTCGTGCAAATAAATCACTTCACTTATGTAGAAATTTATTTATTTCAAATTTAAAATCTAATGGATACAATTCTTTCCAAATTAAAGAACTTATGAAATATTCTTCAACTTCCGAAATTGACAATATCTATGGACTCTCTGCTGCAAACAAAATTCAAGCTTATGAAAGTATTAAAAATACCCTTAAACTTTAGTAAAACTACTTTAGTTTAAATATACGCTTTGAAGTTACTTTAAATACTTTCCCACGAGGTTTTAAATCAAGTGAATCATATAATATTTCTTCATTTTTTGTTGCTATAAAGTGAAATCCATTAACTTTATCGATTTTAACTTCACTTATTTCAAATTCATTTAAAGCACACAAATAATTTAAAGATTCATATCTCACACTACTTTTAATTCCATAGCAATTAAGTATCATACATAGATTTTTAATAAAACAATTACTCTTAATGTATCCAAGTGCTATAAATCTGTAATACACTACATTTATATCATAAGCATTAAATTCAAGTTTCTTAAATACACTTGTATAGTAATGCAGACACAAAAAGTAACAGCCCCATTTTTGTATTTCTGGACGTAAAGCTTTATTACTTTGTTTTATTTTATTAATAAGCATTGTTTAAACCTCCGATGTTAAATTGCTTCTTTTAACTTTTCAGTGCTCCCATGTGAATGGGAGCACTGGCGCTATTTGCAAATGCTATATTATTTAGGATAAATACTTTACCACTTATCGACAATAGTCCCTTAAATCTATCTGATATTGCTCTTTTCTTAGGGTCAAAATTGAACATAAATTCTCCTCTAAACCGATAATTTATCTGATTAATTAGTGGATATTTATTCGCAATATTGTAAGTTAGCATTTTGATGAAATCTTTAAGAGGCTTTTCTCTTTTTTTATTTTCGTTTTGAATTCTATTTAATTCTTCTTGTAGACTATCAATCTTCATTAAATCACACGCAAGATTTTTAGCAATTTGATCATCCTTAATTTCAAGGTCTACGCAATCAACATATCCTACAAATTCGCTTGCCCAATCAAACTCAACTCCAGATTATATTGATTACTCTTTTCTACTAAATCTTCAACAAGCTTTATAAACGTATCTTTGTTAAAATTATGTGTCATTAAATATTCGTCTCTATAGTTACTAAAAATATCGTTTCTCAAATTGAAAACTTCCATTTCGCATTTCTCAACAAATTCAAGCACTTTTGATATTAAAGCCTCATTTCTCTTTATTCTGCAGTTAACTGGTGCGGCGTCGATTAAAAAGAATAAATTACAATGCTCAAGAGCAGTACATGCTAGCTGCATTTGTGCTTGCACATAGTATTTGAAAAAATATTTACTACTTAAAAAGTACCATTTTTGTTGTACTCCGCAATAGCACTACTCATATAATTAGAATCACTACTCTTAATCTATAAAAGTTCTAAATCTCCAGCATTATTAATAAACCATCCATCAATTGTTGAGCAAACTAAAGTTTCTGCACTACCCATTTTTTTGAAATAATTATACTTATCAACACCATTAGCATATTTGTTTTTGTACAAAACAGAAATATTATCTCCTTGTGATTTAACAAATTCTCTAAATCCTAAATTTTCTAACTCTTTGCCCTTGAGCATATATAAATTCTCTTCAAAAGGCCTGCTAATACCAAAATATTTAAGCACTCTATTCATCATTAAGTCTTTTAGCCCTGCACCACCAATAAGAATACTACCTACTTCACTAGCACCGCATTTATCAAGCTTGCTTCTTTGTACGCTAAAATCAATATTGCGATTAAATCTAAAGCATTCTTGGCTGCTTATTCCTGGTATTTTTTTGCCTATCTTGCTTAACTTACTTTTTTCTTTAATGGAAGAAGATTTTTCCTCAAATATTTTACAACCAGTAAAACTTTGTTGATTAACACTTATCATTTTGAGATCTCCTTAAATATTATTTTGAATATTTTCTTATGGGTTATTATTTTTGTTTGAAACATTTGTCATGTTTTCCTCCTTCATTTTCAATGAATATAAATTTTTAACAAAAACTATTTTTGCCAACTTTTTTACAAAAATTTTTACAAAAAATTAGGGTTTAGCTAAATCCTCTATTAAAAGAACTTCGCTAAACCCTTATATTATTTTTTTGCAAATTAACATATAGGTAGTTCAAATACATGGAAATGTTTTAATAACTACGCTGTTTTTAGTATAGTCTAACTTCAAATTAAAATCAGTTTATATTTGTTAAAATAAAAGAACCTATTTAAATTCTTAAAAATAAAATATTTCTTTTTAAGAATTTAAACTAAGATTATATTATTCTATTTAAAAAATAAGCTATATACTCCCCCCAATATTTTAAAATATTTTAATCATTCTTAATTAAAAAAATACTTATTGAATATAGAGTAAATAATTGGAGCAAGCGTTATTCCTGCTATTAGCATTACTTGTATTGTCCTATTACTTGCATTAAGTTCATTTTTTAAACTATCTATATCCTTTTGAAAGTTCTTTTCCACATTAATTATTTATTGTTCTAAAGAATTCATTTTCTCTTTTAGAACTTCAAAGTTGTAATTGTCATTCTGAAGCAAAACAAAATCTATTACCTCTTCACTAAACCCCTTATTTAAAAATTCTAACCTTATATTTTCTATCTTAAGAGCATTGTAGGCCAAATTACTCATAAAATCTCCTTTATTATCCTTTTAATTCTTTATATTTTTTAAAAAGTTTATTAAGAAAATCTTTTTGATTTGCAAAAATCTCATCCATCATAAAACTTGTAAATTTAGCATGCTTTTTATAAAAATCATAGCTTTCTTGTTTTTTAAGCTGAAATCTTAGGGGTTTTATCCAATTTTGTTTAGATTTCTTTATTGTTACGCTTTCTTTATTTCTTAGCACAAAAATAGTTTGTCTAAATCCATTTTGCACTAAAAATTCTTCCTCTATTATCCCCTCTTCTATAGCATTAGCAATTCTTAGATAATCATAGGCTTGAGTTTTTGCCAATTTATAGTTTTTTGTAAAATCTTCAAAGCTTTTATATCCATCTAATTTGTAATATTCATTATCTTTAATCTCTTTTAAGATTTTCATTGTCTCTAATCTAGAACAAATTTCAGATTTAACGTTTATCGTTAATTGAGATTTTAAAGATTTATACCTAACCATAACATCATTATCAGTAGATAAATTTCTTTTATTTAATTGTATATTCATATATAAATCACCTCACATTTTTTCCGGCACCGGAATTATTTTACTACAAAAAATACCTTTTATATGCTCCATCCAAAAGATGGAGTAACTTGCATCTTATTTAAAAAACATTCAAGAATTTTTTTATACTCACACACATAGTCCTTATCTAAATCAAATTTATCATTTTCTGCTATTCTCCTATTTAAATCTTCTCTTTCAGATATAATCCCTAAATAATCCTCTCTTAATTGTAAAATATCCAGCAATTGTTTATGAGTATTATTTTTTTTAAATCGCGTTACTAATACAAAAATAGGTGCATTTGTTCCTATTTTTTTTAAATAAAACTCTAAAAGATCCAAACTCTCAACTGCCCATTTTTCAGCAGTTATGGGGACTAAAACATATTGACTACTTACCAGAGCATTTGTCAAAGCAAAGTCTAAACTTGGTGGAGTATCTATTATTATATAATCATAATTGTCTTGTATAGATTCTAACTTCTTTTTTAGCCTTAATTCTTTAAATGGAATTGCTTCTTGATTAAATTTATGTAAACTTAGATAACTGGGTATTAAATCTAAATTGTTATCAATATTGATAATTACATCTCTTATTTCTAAAGCACCTTCTTTTAAGATTTCATATATATTAAAATTTTCCAAATTAACATTTTTATTTTGTATATTATTAAAATAAAAACTAGTTATTGATGCTTGCGTATCTATATCTATCAAAAGAATCTTTTTTGATGTTGATAAAAGAGTGGCAAGAATTATTGAAGTTGTGCTTTTCCCTACACCACCTTTAAGGCTGGCAATTGTTATTATTTTAGGTTTTTTATTATCCATTTTATTAACGGTCCTTGTTCTGGGTATTTTTTCCCATAAAATTTATATACTTGTTGTTCTAAATCCGTAAACATACTAAATAATATTTTATTGTAGTGATTGTTTGTTCTTTTTTTATCTAATAAACGATATAGCCCCTTAAAGTAGCAAAAAACGCTTCCGTGCTTAAATCTAAACTCCATATAATATGCCCTTGCTAATGCATACGCTTTTCTAATGCCGTTTAATTGATACTTTATTAAGGGCTTTTTTATTGGTTTTCTGTATCCATAGAAAATGCCAATAAACTTATCCCCTTCTTTAATAGGATACAAATGAGTTTCTTCAACAATTCTTTCCCCATTAAATAATGCTCGCAATGATAATCTAAATTCATGTTTTTTCTCATAAACTCCAAATTTATAAATGTCCATCATTATTTTTGTATGGTACATTGCTTTGCCATTTTCTTTTTCAATCAAAATAAAGCGTTCTTTATTTTGGCATTCAACTTTACATTTTTCTTTTCTTGTAGTTTCAATAGGTTCGGGTGTACTTTCCATATTTAAATCCTCATACAACCTTTATGTTAAATTCTCCTACAGTTAAAGAATTTTTTTGATTTTTTATTAGCTCTGATAATTCAGAATAATATGTATCAAATACTTTATTGTATTCTATTTTCTTTTGTTTATTCAAATATTCTTTTATAATAGGCTTTACAATTTCAATATTTGTCTCTTTTTTTAGTTGCTCAACAAGTATATTAAAAATGTTTATTTTTAGATTTTGGTAATTTTGTTGAGAATTTTCTTTTTTTCTTTCAATCGATTTTTCTAATTTACGTTTTATATTGTTTAAATCACTATATTTATGACTTTCAATGATGAAATGTGGCTTAAATTTGTAAGTTTGATATACTTTTTGGAAATTTATTTCTAATTGTTCGTTGTTGTATCCGTTTTTTTCTAATTCTTTTTGAGCATTTTTTAGAATTTCTCTTAATTTTTTTTGCTTATTTTTAAAACAAGATCTATTTGAATTTGCATTAAAACTTTTTATTAGTTCAATTTCAACTCGTTTTATAATTTTAATTACGTCAATTTTTGTTTTTTGATTAATGTCTAGATTAAAAATAGAAAGAGAACTTTTGGACTTAATTTCACTTTTATTGTAATAGTTTTTTACTTGATATTCTTTTATTTGGATAATTCTTTTTTCTTCTTTTATATTATTATTTTTATTACTTAAACACTCAACTAATTCTACACTACTATGTTTATTAACATTGTCTTTAAAATAGTTATTTACTCTAGACCTAAATCTAGAGTCTTTTTTTTCTTTAAAGTAATTGTTGATTTTAAGGTAACACTCTTTTTTAGGATAATTAAGCTTATAGTAAATTTCAGTCCCACAATTTACCCCTAAATGTTGGTAGTAGTTAGTTGTGACTTTAAATACTTTTTCTAATTTGTAAAGATAATTTTGCATAGTTCTTAGAGTAGTGGGAGCTAGGCTATTTCTTTTTAGATTTTCATTAAAGTAATAGAGTATGTTTTTTTGAGTGTATTTCTTATCTTTTTTGTTTAGGTAATCTAGTGTTGAGGCAAGAACTATCAATTTGTATTGATGCTTATTGTAGCAATGTGAACTTTTTTTATTGGCTGATATTGACATAACAGTCAACCTCCTGACTTAGTAATAAATAATTATAAGTAACATTATGCATAATTTTGATTTAAAAGTAAATACTTTTCTAAAAAAATATTAAATTTTAATTATTAATTTTGTTAAATTATTATGCCTTATGTAATTTGGTAAAAAGATTCATTGATTTTAGTTCTAAGTTAGACTATACTACAAGTAGTGTAGTTGTTGAAATATTGACATTTGTGACTACCTAACTTAGTAATTTGCAAAAAATGATATAAGGGTTTAGCGAAGTTCTTTTAATAGAGGATTTAGCTAAGCCCTAATTTTTTGTAGAAATTTATGTTAAAAACTTGTCAAAAATAGTTTTTGCTACATAATTATTTATTACTAAGTTAGGAGAAAAAAAGATGGAAAATCTTTCAAACAAAAATAATCCACAAGATAATATTCAAGCAGAAATTGACTTTATAAGAGATGTGAAAACTCTAATTAGGAACTTGTCGCGTATTGACAAAAGTCTTAAAGGGGACGGATATAAGTATCAGGATTTCAATGGCATATTAGAAGGAATTAAAAACGTTATTGAAAAGCGCAATTTGGATCTTATGTTTAGGCGATTTCCAACTTTTACACATGATCCATATGGTAGAATTTATGTTATTAGAACTACATTCTACAGCACAATCAGTGGGCACAGAGAGTTATTTAATACCTCAATTCTTACAGAAAATTTGTAATGGAACAGTGAAAATGGCTCTAAAAATGTAAATACATTGCCATAATTTGTTGGTTTAGCTATTATTTATTTCAAAAGGTACGCTTTAGTTGCATGTCTTAACATAAAAAGTGAAATGGATACTGATGCAGCGCCTATTTACAATAATTATGAAAATGGAAATTCTATGACTAGCAAACAAGCTAGTGTTAATCAAAAGCAAGAACAAAAAAAAGATAAGTTTTATTATTATGGTGTTTTTAAAGAAGCGGTGTCTAATATGACAAATTAGGTAAATGACCTTACAATAAAAGATAATATAAACTCAATTATTCAAAAAATAAGTTTTATACAGGATATAGCCCCTAATAATGGTGATGATATTAAGAAAATTGAAGCAGATCTGATCGCGTATTTTGAGAAAAATAGCGACTTTAAGAGGATTAAACTATTGAGCGGAGATTATAAAAAGACTATTTCAAGAAAAACAATAAATTGCAGGATTTAAAGGATTTTGAAAAGTTTATGTCGTTTAAGAAGGCTATTTATGGTGCTAGCCCACTAATATTCTTTAGTGTCTTAAAAAGAGATAAACAATTTGATTATATATTTGTAGCATAGCAATATTAATACCCCCTATTTGGGGGCTGATATTAGCTATTAGGAATTTTTGCATGTAGTAGTTGCATTGGTTGCAAAATCATCTATATTTTCCTCTTTAAGATATTCTTTAACTACGGTTTTAAAAGTGGTTTTCTGTTCATCACCACTCTGTTTCCCAGTACATTTAGCAAGTTCACTTTTTATATGATCAAGTGCAGATTTTATTTTATCTTCATTGTTTTCTAAGAATTTATCAAATTCTCCACCACTAGTTAAAGCAGTTTTTAACCAGTCAAGGTGTATTTTTTGATCATCAGATAGCTTTTCTCTAAGCAGTTTTTCTTTAGATTTTGGTTTTTCTTGTGTTACTTCTTTTTGGGTTAAATCACGCTTTCCCCGGTTTTTTGTCTGCTTGGTAGTTGTATCATTAGAATTACAGCCGTTTAGCATTAGTAAAAATAAACAAATTAATATATTGATGATTTTCATTATTATTTCCTTCCTTTATCTCTAGTCCAATATGTTGAGTAAAAATAAAATTTATTCTTGTAATTATAGAGTCTATTTTTAAAAATATTAATTGAGAGATTAATATTTTTTGAATGTTGTGCTAGCTTTTATTTCATTATTATTAAATATAGGAGTAACTAATGAAAAATAAAAACATAGTTAAAATATTTTTTGTATCAATGTTATTTATAATGGCTTGTAAAGCATACGTAGAAGAAAAGAAACAAATAGGTTCATTAAGTACAGACGTTTCAACTCTTAATAATAAGATTGATCATGAGAAATTTAATCATTATAAACAAGAAATAAATAAATTAAAAGAAAGTTTAAAGGATGTAAGTAATGCAGAGCTTAAAGAAAAACTATTGGCTTTAGAAAGTCTCTTCCAAGATAAATTGGCAGCTAAATTATCAGCTTTAAAAGCAGCTAAACAAAAAATTGAGGGGATTACAGATACTGACAATAATACTGCAAAAAGCAAGATATGGGCAGAATCAAAGCTGGTTGGAGTAACTATAAAGTTTAGCGGAAGCAATACTGCTGGTAATGGAAAAAAAATGTCTGAAGAAGCTGTAAAACAGATAGATAAAATAATAAAGTTTCTTAAAGAGGGTACTAATTGATTAGTAAATATTCATATTAAAAATGTTTAAATCTAGGTATTAAATTTACTTTAATTTAATATCTAGATTTTTCTGCTATTCTAAAAGCCAATTTAATTATAAAGTAAAATTTTTTGCAAGACAAACCTTTTTGTAATTTACATTTTTAATTGAGAATACTTATTATAAACTTTTTTTGCTATTGGTTTTGCTTCCTTGATGTACTTTAAAAATATGTTGATATTATATTTTATTGAAGTCATAGAGTGTTCGTCTTTTAGTGTTGATAAGTCGGGATAAGGATATTCTGGATAATTTGGATCATTAACTTTTACTTTTGTTTTGGCTAAAAATGTTACAAGATACATAACATATCTTCCTTATTGAATTTCAGATCATTAGATATTTTTAGATTTTTTTCATCAGAATTAACTAAATCAATACAGTGATTGATTTTCTCATTTATTGGAGCGAGTGTATTAGTTATTGTTGGGGTTAATGCACTCTCAAGTCTTTCTATATTTGTTTTATAGATTAATTTTGTAGTGAGCATATAGTTCATAAACCAAAAAGAATCCTTTATGTGCAATTTCATCAAATTCATCTTCAAATTTAGAAAATATGTCAATAAGGTTTGATATAGACTTAAGTCCAGCTTCAAGATTATCTTTAGATAATTTAGGAATTGGTACAGATATAGTTCTATGATCAAAATAATAATATTTAAATAGGTCCTTTGATTTTTCGTTAATTGTTTCTGATTTTTGTTCTATATTTTCTTGGTTCTTTTCCGATCTATCTTTACTTTCTTCTAATTCGTGCCTAAATTGTTCTTTATCTTTTTCATCTATTTTATTCGTTAATTCTTGATTTTTTTTTCAATCTCTTCTAATCTCGAATCTTCAACAATGTTCTGAACTATTTCTTTTGTATCTAAAAATTCTTCAACTTGGTTTTTTAACTCTGCATTACTTTCATAATTTTTACAAGAACTTGTTAGTGCAAGAATAGCACAAACAGCAAACATTTTTCTAGTCATAATTATTGCCTTTCAAAATTAAATCAATCAAATTTCTTGTTAAGACCATCAAATTTACAATTTACTAAATTTATTACTTGACAAGTAATGAAAAATTTTCAAGAAAAAACAAATCATTGATATCCATATTCTTCTACATTTATTTCAAGCCGGAGTGGGCTTTTTCTTGCCCTATCTAGCAAATCTTCAATAATTTCACCAACAGCGTGTTTCAATATATTTGTCAATACTACCAAAGTTTTAGTAACTCCAATTTCAACAGCAGTTTTAACCGTGTCACTCTCTCCACTGCTAGCAACAGCAAACTGTCCATCTTTGGCCATTCCTCTCAAAATAATTGCTGTAGCAATAATTATTGGATTAGAAACATTAAAATGGCCAACCCCCATGTCCATAAACATCATCATTGCCACCAATAGCTGCCTCAATAGGGATGGAAGCAATATTAGGAGTTCTACCCTGCTCTCGTTCTGCGTCTAAACCATTCCTTTCAATAGCAAGCAATATCTCCTCCCCACTAACCGAATTAACTAAATCCTTTGCTTTACTCGCTGCACTGGCAGGATCATTCTCATCCTTACAATCATTGCGCTTTTCTTTTTTAATAAAAAAAAATTACCAATACAATCAACACTACCAACCTGTCTATGTTTTGCATTAAACTCCCTCTTATAATTGAAGAATATTTTATCATTAATACCAAAACTTCTTGCAACATGTAAAATCGTTGATATCCCCTTGACAAATCCCTTTACACTTGACGAATCAGCTATCTTAAGATTTCCTCCTGTCACAACTTTCCCAACTAAATCGCTCCCAATATCTGCCGCTTTAGCAGTCTCATCCGCACCATTAATAAAATCCATCAAATACCTATCAATAAATATTTTTTGCAGCATTAATGACAAGATAACCTGCCCCGTAATATTCAGAAAAATTAAAAGATATTTTTTTAAAACCTTCTTGAATTTTTCTAAACTCTTTAATTATCGTTTCAAAATAATTTCTAACTTCAGATTTTTTCAAGTCGACTGCGATTGCCTTCACACCCAAAGAATCACCAAAAGGGGAATAAATAAAGGCATCAGAAAAATCCTTGCCCAATGCTTCAATTGAATTTAACAATTGGGTTTTTATGACTTCATCGGGCACTGTGTTTTTACAAGCAATCAGAACAAACAACAGCAGAATAAATGCTAAACTTGTTACTTTTTTTATTATTAATCCTCATTTCTAATGATACAGAAAAATAATCATCAACCATAACGTAATACAAGACAAATCCATAATCAATCTATTGGGATATTTTCTTTTACTTATAAACTTATCTTTAGGTAATCTATATATCAACTTATACTGCTTTTTCCTTATTATTTGATAATGTAATTCATTTTTATCTAATTTAGGAGGAACAAATTGAAATTATTAAAAATATTTTTGTGAGTTTTTTTACTAATATACTAAAAATAAAAATTACCTTACAATTAAGAGCCTAAAATCATCTTTAAAGCTACTGTTCCACTACTTTCTTCACTTTAAAATATTGTTCATCAATAGTGGGCCTAGGCATAAAAACCTCCCCCCTCCCATCGTTATAATATTCATGTCTTCCTTCACCAGAATACTTAATACCTGGAGAATATAAATCCCTTACACATGAATAAAGCCAATAAACTCCGTGTTTAAATTTATTATTTTGCTCATTTTTTAACCTACTAAACAACTTAATCAGTTCTTTAGATCGCTCAGAGCCTAAATCTAAAAAGAATTTATTCAAATACACCTCATTATAGTCAGGCACTGGAGGTACATCGTGATAATTAGGATCTTTTAAACTAATTATAGTATTTTTTATATCGACTAACAAACGATGTTCAGCCGCATATAATCTTAAATTAGAAAATACACCTTCAGTAATAATCTCATCAGGCTCTTTATCATAACTTTCCATTTCCAAATTTTCAATCTCAAAAAAAGTTTGAACAGCTTGTTCCTGCTTATCAGGCAAATAACAACCCAATAAAGCTAATGTTATTATGCAAACGCCAACCAAAATCCCCATATATGCTTCTCCTCCATCTTACTGCTAAGGTAATCTATAAATATATAAGTTAACCCAAATACTATTTTACTAAACTCAAAAAGCTCTACTAAAATAGATTTTTCTAAAAAAACAAGCATATACCAATTTTATCTTTTCTCAAGAATTGTTAAATAACAAATCATTATATTGATTTATGAAAAATAAATATTTAAATAATCTCCTTATAAAATATATTTATAAATAAATATATACATAAAAATTAAATTATATGATTCTCACAAACTTAATGTTTATATTAAAAAATTATATAGATGTAATGGCGCTTGCTTTCAAGCATACTTATTGATTAGATTCTCAATTAATTGAAAAAGCTTTAAAGTAAACTTGCTTTAAAATACTATTCTTGGTATACCGCCATTTATTAATGCCTTATTTATATTCAACAAGCTTTCAAGTTTCATTAATTAACTAAAGAGATTTGCTCTTTTCTGTTTTAATTTCTTGGTTAAAAAAATCCCAAAGAGCATCTATGTATAACTGGTAGATAGTACTATTTCATAAAATAGTTTAAATAACCTCCTATATTTGTCCAGCTCATTTAAGAATCTTTTTTGTGCTTAAAATTATTAACTTGCCTTTCAATCTCGGGTTTGGCTTTTTAAAGGTCTTCTTTTGATTTTAATTAATCTTCATTTAGCTAAATCAGAACAATTACTAAAATCATTTTAGACTCAAACTTATATAAATCTAAGTAACTTTAAAACCTAATTTATCTTTAAACCCTTCAATATATTAAATATTAAAATTTGAGCTTCAAAACAAAAAATTATTAAGTGCTTACTTACAACTTAAAAAATTAATTTCTATAAAAATAGAATCTTTTTTTGATTACAACAAGCTAATATTAATTTATTATTAATTGCACGAATATTTTACTTATCAAAACTTATTATTAAGAGATAACAAAAAATATGATATTAATATTAATTTTTGGTTTGACAATTCAAATTTTTGCCACAAAAGATAAGCAAGATAGAATTGAAAAAGTATTGTAAGTTCTCTTCAATACGATAAATATATTAGAAAAAGAATAAATCCACTCGTACCGTTACTTTTAAATTCATTTTTGTTTTTAGGAATAGAATCCTTTATACAAGAAGATTATATTGGTAGTGACACAGTGCTTAGATCTTCAGTTATTGGAAAGGAATCCTTTGGCTAACTGGAAATATTATTGGTAATACTGCACAAAACGCAACAACAATAACCGGGATTCACACTAATAGGGATAGGAGCGGAGTGGACACGATTGCAGCATCCCACATAACCTCGCTTATTATTCCATTCAAAGGCACAAATAAGTATAATGAAAATCTTAAAAAAAGACTTGGCATTGATCTTGCAGGTTTTAAACCCAATTTTGATATTGGAATAAGCGGATTTAAACTGTCGTTTAAAAAAAGTTATTAAATAAATATAAAACAATAAATTCTACGAGCTAATAATAAATAGGCTTCGCCGAAAACTTTAAATTTTAAAAATGATCAACAAAACTTATTACCGGGTTTTTAAATTGACAATTAAGGTCGTATTAGTACGAAAACACAATCACTGATAATTGTATAAAAATTGTTTAAATTTTGAGAGTAATTACTTATATGCTTTGCTTTGTTTTTTTAAAATTTAAATCAGAATATTCTTTAAACACCTTTTTTTAAACAATCTTTATCGTTCAAAAAAATCTTGTCTAATAAATTCCCTATAAATTTTTTATTATCTCCTTTAATATCCTATTTAATTAGCTCAAAATTCAAAATTCTAGTCTTAATACTTTTTTAAAAGTATGGCACCAAAAAACCAAAATAAAAAATAATATAAAGAAAAACATATTTAAAATACTTATATTTTTTTCATAATTTTTTTATTTTAAGTAATTTTTAAAGCCCTTCCCATTTCCTTGATGTCAAAAATTCATAAAATATTTTCTCATTATATCAAAAAAAGTATTTACGGCTCACAAAACAAATATTTTATAACGCTTAAGATGCTTATTAATAACTTATTTATATAATTATCAATAAAAATATATTGATGCTATCTTTTTTAAAAAAAGATTATAGAAACAGCAGTTCGCTTTATTTATTTTACAATTTATTCAATACATAAAAGAATAGACTAACCAAAATGCCTATTGCATCTTGAGAAGCTAATGCAATTCCTATCATCCAATTATTAAGTTTTAATTTGCTATCGAATTCGATTTTTAAACTTTTAATTTCTCCTTTTACAATACTAATTTCATCTCTTACAAAACCTTGAAGCTCTAGTTTAACAATCTCTGAATCTTTTATTGTTATTTCATTATGATAAAATCTAGTAGCTAAATCACTTGCTAATATTTTATTCATGCCTAATCTAACAAGCTCATTATATAGATCATTTTCATTCATTTTGTCTCTAATATATACTTATTATACCCCTATCTATAGAAATTTAGAAATAGCAGTTCACTCGGACCTAGCAGGCACAAAAAAAGCCCTTATGGGCAAATATTTTACTACTGAAAACGGAGAGAGAAAAGTTCTCTAACCTAATTTAATAATAATATATTATACAATTATTATCAAGAGTTCACTTTTTTCTTTTATCTTTTCTATGATTTTCATAATCAATCATAAGATCTGACAAAATATTTTTTTTATCTTTAATCAGCCTCTCTAGAATAAAATAGATCCTTTTAGTATCTTTTTTGCAAAAATCATAAACTTCTTTGTCTTTCATTAAAATTCTAATGGGTATATTTGGGTTATCATCCTCTTTTTCTACATTTTCTTCAATCATATCTCCTTTATATACATATGAAGAGTTGTTTTTTAGTATATCTTTATATGTAGCTACAAAACCCATTTCTTTAACTTTTTCAATAGAAATAGCCCCTTCTAAAACTTTCTCATAAATTTTCAAATACATATATGCTTGGCTTCTGGCAATTACATAAGACTTTATAAACTGTTTAAAGCTTTTAAAACCATCATATTTATAAAGTTCTTTTTGCTTAATTTCATATAGAATTTTCATTCTTTGAATTTTATTATTAATATCGGATTTTAAATTTAATTTCAACTGTTCTTTCAATTCATTGTAATTTCTCAATTCTTCATCTTGATTGTTATCTAAATTTAATTCTTCGCCAGTAGAGATTTCTACCCTTTTATATAAAGTTACTTGCTTTTTATTTTCTTTTTTCCCCATTTATATCTCCTATTTTCAGGTAATTTTTGGCAAAATTACCTGTCCGATATCGAACAACTCTAGATAAGTAATATTATGGCTAACAAAAATGTTAACTATAAAGAAAAAATATTTTTTAAAGTATCTTTTATTTCTTTATGATACATTTCTTTTGCAGAGGGTTCTAATCGTCCATTTATAAGAACTTTTATGCTATTTGAAAAATGGACCTTGCCTTTAATATATTCTCTATATTCTTTATAAAGCAAATCCTCCACTTCTTTTATAGTATTTCTATTTTTTATAAACTGATTCTCCACAATAGAAATATTGTATATTTTCTTTCTAAACTTTGTAATATCATTAACTGCATTAATCAAAATGGTAAAACTTTCTATTGACCATATTTCCACCTGAACCGGAATTACAATATAATTCGTAACATTTAAGGCATTCTTTAAGAGAAAATCTAAACTAGGAGGAGTATCTAGTAAAACATAATCAAAATTATAATTTTGAATATTTTCATTTAAATGATGTTCTAAAATAATTTCTTTATAATCAATGGCTTCCGAATTAAATTTTCCTAAAATGGGATGAGAGGGAATTATAGAGATATAATCATTAATCTTGTAAATGCATTCATTAAAATGGAAATCTCCTTTTAACATACTGTAAACATTGTATTTTTCGATATTTGAAATATATCCATTAAAATAAGAAGTTAAAGAATTTTGTGGATCTAAATCAATTAATAGTACTTTTTTGCCTAATTCTTTTAATACATAAGAAAAAAGTATAGAAAGTGCACTTTTTCCAACTCCTCCCTTAATTGAAGCCATTGTTATAATATCTGATTTTTTAATATCCATTTTTTTAAAATTCCTCCATCTGGTAATTTTTTATTGTAAAACTTATATACTTTGCTTTCCATTTTTTCTAAATGATTTAGTGTAAACTGATAGTACTCGGTGGTTTCTTTTTCTTTTTTTCTCAACAAAGTTCTTAGAGGCAATATGTAAGACTTGATAGATCCTTTTTTAAACCTAAATTCTATGTGATATAGTTTTTTTATTGCATAAATTTTATTATCTTCTTTTTTAAGAAATAAAGGTTTTTCAAGACGATCCCATCCATATTTTATTCCTAAAAATTTATCATTTTTGTCTAATGCAAAAAGATTAAAAAAATAATAACCTTTATTATTAAATTTTTGAAAAACAAGCCTAAATCTTTGTTCTTTGTTGGTAACTCTGAAATTAATTAGATGTTTAAATATTTTTGTGTAGTATGTTTTTTTGCCGTCTATTTCTTCTATTTTACTAAAAGCATCTTTCTTAATTAAAATGTCACTAATCTTTATTGAAGCTTTTTTTTGTTTTAGTTTTTCAAGTAATCTACTCAAATTTTAATCCTTTTGTCAAAATGTTAGCTAAAATATTATTGGCTACTATGGCAGCATGTCCTGAAAAGCTAGTTGTTTTATTTTTCTTCCATTTAGTAGTGTATACATCTTTAAATTCTCCTGCAAGGATGTAGAAATCAGTTTTATAGGGTGCGGTTTTTCTCATAAAATGGATTTTATCTTTATAAAGATTTAGTTTAGATAAGAAAAATTCTTTAATATCTTCAATCATATAATCATATTTTAGATAATTTTTAAAATCTTTATAGTTTAATAAAGCATTTTTTAGTGTTGCAATTGGTTTTTTAGTGTTAGAAGCTATTGATTTAATTCTTTTAAAGAAAGGGTTTTCTATAGAATTCTTATTATATATATTTATATATCGTTTATTATATACAGTGATATTTTCAGTGATATTTTGAGGTTCAAAATATCCTTTTTCTTTTTTAAAAACATCTTTTTCTTCCTTTACTTTCTTAATTAAGTCTGCTTTAGTGCTACTAAAATATGCATCAATCAATTTATGTGCAATAGGGACACTTTATATATACAAAGCTTTCCTTTAAATTCTCCAAAGTTATTTGAAAATGTTAGTATTCTTTTTTCTAATGCTTTTAGTTTAACTAAAAACCTTAAATCTGGTCTTAGAGTATTAATTGTGGTTTCTTTTTTATTTTCTTTACATATATTTGAGTTTAGTACACGAAGTATATCTCCTTGATGATGAACCCCAAGTTCTTTTACTTTTTCGGAAGTAAAGTGTTCTTTATTGATTGAGGTACTGTATTTTCTTTCAAACTCTTTATTTAAGTAAATAATAACTGAAATAATTTTTTTCAGCCTACAAATTTTACTAAGTAGTTTGTTTTTATAGGCTTGGTGTTTGTGGTTAGATATAACTGATTTCATTTTTAATCTCCATTTCCAGTGTATTATTATTAATAATTTTATTATAACCAAAATATTTGATTAATTTCAACCCATGAACTATTTATTTTTAAATCAAAAATTATAGAAATAGCTTTTTGCTTTATCCTATAATAGCTTTTTAGATTCTACAAGAACGGGTAGCCCCCATAGCATGATCCACGAGCTTTACTTCAGGCTGTTCTTGCCTTAGTTTTTATTTTTTTATAATAATAAACCTTAAGATTTAGGGATGTATTTTTGATACCATAGTTGCTATATAGTTTACTTGATGAGGAATATCTATCTACTTTATATAAAGAGGATCCATGTCACTCTGATTTATATGATAATTGTATTACAATCGCATATCGTTCGTTCTAAATCATTAATACTTTCTTTAAACATCCTTTTTGCATGCCCTGAGTTGACAAGTTTTTTATTGCTATATTTTTATATTTAGCTACAAAGTAATAAGATAATTTATGTAAAAAATCTTTTCTTTGATTTGAAATTTTCTTATATGGCTTAGTAACTTTTAATCCAGATTAATTATATTAAAGAGCCTTTTTGTTTTTTTGATAGTTTCCTTTAGTTTATTTTTATTTTTTAGCAAATGTTTAGGATTATTGGTTTTCTCCCTTCCCCCGCTACTTGCTAAAAATTGTAAATAAAGAACTTTGATTTATTTTTTAATTTTAGAAGGGGATAATTATGAACAAAAAAATGTTTATTATTTATGTTGTTTTTGTACTGATAAATTATTGCAAGGATTTTTTACATCTTTATTACTTGGATAATTCCGAACAAGATGTTTCTAAAGAATTAATTAACAAAAGACTAGATAATTATGATTTTGAAAATGAAAATGAAAATGATATAAACTTTTTTTTGCCCATGCTTCACAAATTAGAGGGTGTTTAAGAAAAATTAGGATTAAAGAAAAAAGTATTTTAGATGCCCTTGATGTCATGGGTTGCCTCATAAAAAATAAATTAATAACTCTAATATTTATTAAGCTTAAGATAATAATTTGTCTTATAGCTGGTTATTCAGATCAAATTTTTGATTATTTAATACAATTAGACTTGTATAAAATTGATTTTGCTGAGAAATATGGAGAAAAAGCTAGCAATAGGTTTGAACAATTTTATTTTAGAAATAAAGTATTTATAGTTAAACAAATATTAAAACAAATTTTGGCCAACTTGTCTAAGATTAGTTTTTTAACTTTTAAAAAAAACCAATCTTAGGATATGCTGTGAGTATTAAGAAAAGCTAAAAAAGATTTATAAATAACATAAATGGTTTCTATAAGCATAAATAATGAAAAATAATAACATTATAAAAACAAATGATCCAAACATATCTCTTTATAAAGAACTATCAAAAGATTTTATAAAAAAAGAGAATATTAATAAACTAAAAGACCTTTTTATTCTTATAAAAAACAAACTTTCTTCAATAGACGACAATTCAACAGAAGCAAATATAGAGTCTTTATTAAGATCTATATTTGAAAAACTAAATTATTCAGTAGAACAACAAAAAGTCGGGCAAATAGAAGGAGTGGATTCCAGAGTAGATATACTACTTTTTGAAAATGATAAAGACAGAGTAGATTTTAATAATAAATTAGAAGAAGCTAAAAAAAATAATGAGCCTATTTTAGCCGAAGATATCTTACTTATAGTAGAAGTTAAGCGTCCATCATTTAGTTTTGACACTAAAAATAAAGTAAAAGAAGCAGAAGATCAGCTATATAGATATATAAATCAATATCAAAAACATTATGGGATACTTTCAAGTGGAAAGATATGGAGATTATATGACAAATCAAAAGTCCTTTATGGAGAAAAAAGATATATTGAATTTAATTTTTCTAAAATTAAAGAAAAAGAAGAATACAAAGAACAAGAATGGTTTATTTTATTCATCTACCTTATAAGAAAAGCAAGATATCTAAAGACAAGCAATATAATAGAGATTGAAAAAGAACAAATATCTAAAGAAAAAGAGATAATCCAAAAAACTCTAAGAGAGATGCTTTATGAGAGGCCCGATGACTCTATAGTATTTAAAATTGCAAAAAATATATATGACAAAGAATTAAAAGTATCAGGCAAAGAAATTACTCAGCATATTTTAGCTAGCATTCTTGAAGAATCAATTATTTTTATTTTAAGAATATTTTTTATTGCATATATTGAAGATAATGACATATTTAAGAAAATATTAAAAGAAAATAAGCTATACAGATCTTCTATATCTTTTAGGTATTTTTTTTATGATAAAAATACAAAAAAGAAATTAGGATATAAAAAAATAATAACAATTTTCAATTTACTTGATAAAGGAAGTGATGCAATAAAGTTTCCTGTATTTAATGGAGGGTTATTTTCAGAAGATAAGGTTAAATATTTAAATAATGAAAGTTTGCTCAGCATTAGTGAACTTGAAGAAATACTAGTTAAAATACTTTTCTTTGAAGAAAAAAATATCAAAGATAAAAAATTTGTAGAGTATTCAAGGTTAGATCCCAAAAGTTTTGGAGAATTATACGAAACCCTGCTTGAATATGACCTAAGAATTGCAGATACTACTGTTCATCGTATTATTGAAGACGGAGTTTATCTCATTCGTACCGAAGAAGAGCTTGCAAACAAGCAGGTAAACAAAGTTGCTACATACTATCAAGGCAATATTTATCTTACATCTAGATCGCTTGATAGAAAGAAAAGTGGGGCATATTACACCCCAGATGACCTAACTGATTTTATGGTTACATCTTCAATTGAAGAACAGCTTAAAACCAAGTCTCCTTTAGATATAAAAATCATTGACAACTCTTGTGGTTCGGGGCATTTTTTAATTTCTTGTCTAGATTACTTAACAGAAAAAGTATGGTACGAGCTAGATAAATTTGAAGATGTAAAAAAAGAACTCGATAAAGAATATAGAGCTATTCTAAAAGAAAGTGAAGAATATGATGTTCAAGATAGTATAAGTAAAGAATTAGTACTTAAAAGGATGTTACTAAAGAAGTGTATTTATGGTGTTGATATTAATCCTATTTCAGTTGAAATTACTATGTTAAGTTTGTGGATTAATACCTTTATTTTTGGAACACCACTAAGCTTTATTGAACATCATATAAAAGTAGGAAATGCCTTATTAGGATATGCCAAAGACGAATTTTTTAATATTGTAAAAAAGAAATTTGAGAGCGGATTTTCTTTGTTTAAAAAAAGAATTAAAGAAATTACAACTATTTTAGAAGATATCTATCAAAAAATTAAAGGTATTAATGATACTACTAAAGAAGATATAGAAAAATCTAAAAAGATATACAAAGAATATGAAGAAAGTAAAGATATAGATAATTTAAGAATAATATTTTCTTTAATTAAACTTTATTCATTGTCTTTTGATAAATCTTTAAATATGAAATTTAGCGATATTGTGTCTGTAATTAGGTTAATTGAAAATATTTTGAGCAATAAAATTTCTAGTGAAGATAAAGAAAAAATAGAAAAAATTAAAAAATTGAGTAGCTACTATAAATTTTTTCACTATGGAATTGAGTTTCCAGATATTCAGGAAGGATTTGATATTGTAATTGGAAATCCACCATGGGAGAAAACCAAGTTTAATGAAGCAGAGTTTTTCTCAAAGCATATTCCTAACTACAGAAAGCTAAGCATAAAAGAACAAAATAAAATAAAGCAAGAAATACTTAATAAAGATAATCATCCTTTGAGCATTGAATATAATGAAGAAAAAAACAGCATAAGTACTATTAACAATATTTATAAAAGTGATTTTAAAGACTTTACCAGTGGTGGTGATCCAAATCTTTTTAGATACTTTGTTACATTTAATTTAAACCTAATAAAAGAAAAAGGCAATTTAACTTATTTGGTTCCTTCAGCTATTTGGAATGAATCTAGTTCTAGAATACTAAGAAAACATATATTTGCTCACTATAAACTTAACTATATTTATCAATTTGAAAATAAAAAAAGATTTAAAGATGTGGATTCTCGTTTTAAATTTGTAATATTTCAACTTAGCAATATTAAAGAATCTACATCAAGCTTTAAGGTAAAATTCATGATTCAGAGTAGTGATAATATTTTAAAAGAAATAACTAGGGATTTAAAAGATAGTAAAGACGATGCTTATAAGGGAGTTGAATTAAATATAAATCAAATTAAAAAACTATCTCCTATACAAGAATCAATAATTGAATTTAAAGATAATGAAGAATTTAGCTTAATTAACAAAATGTTTAGCAAATTTAGTACTCTTGGTGAAGAATATGTTGATTTTAAAAAAGGCTTAGATCCAAGCATTAAGAATCGTAAATCTTTATTAAAAGAATATAATAATAGAAATCTTATATTTCTTTATTCTGGAGCTAATATCCATCAATTTAATTCAAGATTTTTTGAAGATAAAGATGCAAAAGAAAGCTCTAAATTGTTATGGATAGATAAAGAGGATTTGGAAAAGGTATTAACTAAAGATAACCAATATCAAACTGAAAGAGTATTTTATAGAGCAATTGCAAGCAACACAAATGAAAGAACCATGATTAGTACTTTATCTCCTGGAAATTGTTATTGTGTGAATTCAATGTATATAAATTATGAGAAAACACCAATATCACTTTATAAAAAATTATTTATTATATCTATTTTCAACTCATTTGTATTTGACTTTTTGTTAAGGAGATTTGTTGATTCAAATGTGCTAAAATCATGCCTTTATCAATGCCCAATGCCTCAACCCGAAGAAAAAGAAATTTTAAGTAATCCTTTATATTTAAATCTTGCAAAAAATACTTCTTTACTAATAGCCAAAAATGATCCCGAGAACTTTAAATATTTACTTTACTTAGAATATTTTGAGTTTGATAAAGAAAAAGTTAATAAAATACTAAATCTAAATGCGGAAGATGAATTTTTTAAAGAAAAAGAAAGTGAAAATAATTTTATTGTAGCTCGTCTTTATTCACTGACCAAAGAAGATTTTAGGATTTTACTTAATGACTTTGAGGTATTAAAAAATAAAAAAGGAGAAGTCTATATTTCGTCTTTAATAAAAGGATATGAGAATTATTTAAGAATAAATAAGCTTAACAATTCAAGTTTAGTTAATTACTATAAAGAGATTTTATTTACTTAATAAAATATATGTTTTTACTAAAAATATTACTATAAAATTATGAAAAAGTTATTTTTAGCGAAGTTGTTCTTAAAGGAAGCAGTAGATAAACTAAAAAACTTTTAAAAATAGAAGAAAATAATGTTTATATATTTTAAAATGCAGAAATGTATCATTTTAGTTGTTTTTTAAAGCCAAAGAAGATTATTAGAAATAAAGAGTTTGTAATCCATATAGAAAGTCATATAGAAGTATGTATTAGTGACATTTCGTAATTTTTTTTGCGATGCGTATATGGGGCCAAAGAAGATTATTTAGTAAAAATTATTGGTAATTTATAAAAAGAGTTTTTATAGTTTTTTATATTAATTAACTAGAAATATATTTTTTTTAAAAAGCATCTTTTTTATAACATGTTTTAATAATATCTTCTTGATTTTTTTATATTAATAAATCAATTAAGTATTATTTAGGACAATATATACTAAATACTCCACATTTTATAACTTTAGAAGTTATCTCTTCTTTTTTAGAATTTTCAAGTTGTCCTTTAATTTCTTTTAAATAACTTTTTAATCTTTCTAAATTATTCCCAATATCACTAACTTCTACAGTATTTTATTTTCGTTATCATCTTTTATTTTGCTTCTTGAAGTGCTTCTAGTATTTTCTAAGAAATAAATCTATTTATTAAAAATTTCACTAGGGTATTTATTATTCATCAAATCAATAGGAAGCTTTAATTTTTCTTTTGATAAATCTGGATACTTGGCAAATATTAGCTTAACAACATCATTAAATAGCTTTAGATCTAATACAATTTCATGGGTTTTATCCTCACTAGTTTGCCTATCTTTTATAGTAAGATAGGCAAGTATATAATTACATTTACTCTTTTTTATAAAAAGAGTAAAAAAATCTGTTAAAGCATCATTAAAAACCCCAAAATTATATGAATTAATATATCCAGCCTCTCTTGAAACTTCTTTCAAAGTAATTTTAGCAAAACCATCAGTTCTATATTTCTCAAAATCAAAATTCACTCCTTCAAAAATTAACTTTAGATTTTTAACTTCATATCTTTTTTCAAACTCTTTGGTTGACTCAAATGCTATTATTTTAGCTATTGGAACCTTTATACCCATTATTTTATAGTTATCATCATTGATATGATAAGTGTAGCCACTAAACAATGACCAAGAAAAAGTTTTAAGTCGAATGGGCGAAAAAATATACGAATATTTAAGCCCTTTAAGATCTTCAATTAAATTATTATATCTGTCTTTTATAGCCCTTAAATTATTAGGTTTTATCCATGTAACACTTTTTGCGAATAGTCCACCCTGAACTTCTCCTTCTTTTATTTCGCTTGACCCAAATTCTTCATTAATACAGGAAATATTTTTAATATCTTCTTCATTATCTTCTTTAATATCTTTTTCATTATTCTCTTCACTTAGCTCAAAGTCCAAACCTTCAGTTTTGATGTTTTTTAAAGAATTTGATCCTACAACACAAGAATAAAAAAATGATATAATGAAAAATATATTCAAAATACTTATACTCTTTTTCATAAAATTCTTCTTGTTTTAATTAATTTCTAAAGCATTACTCCATTAATTTAATATTAAAAATTCATAAAACATTTTTTTATTATACCCAGAAGAGAGTTGGCTAAAAAAAATGAACTACTTATTCTATAATCTTTAATTTAGAAATAGTAGCTCATCTAAGTAATTTTACTAGTATTAAAATGAAAAATTAATCATATATTTATTATTTCTATTTTTAGGTTAAAAATATTTACAAATATTTATACTTAAAGCTTGATTTTTTGCCAAAAACGAATCTTGGTTTTATTCAATAACTAGGAAGAAACTTTTTAATAAACTCGATTAAGAATAGAATAATTTTTGACACCTTGGGTGTCAAAAATTAAAAAAATATATTTTTAAATACTAATCAGGATAAAAATCTAGTAATCTAAAGCGAATTAAAAGAACAATTAAAATTAAAGTTATAAGATGCTATTAATAATAAAGTTAAAGAAAAAGACCTTTATAAATATGATGGTTTCAAAAGTTTTGAACAGTTTATAAAATCTTTTGTAGTAGTAAAAACTCAGGCCTATATGTATTTAAAAGTTTATGAAAAAGTTTTAAAAAGTGCTATTTCTATTGATAATATTAAATAAATAGCATTTATCAACTTTTATCAATATTTACAAAAAAATGATTTTATTGATATCCATAAAGCTACGCAAGAAAAAATAATTTAAATGGTGTAAAGATTTAAAAAAAACAAGTTAAAGGATTTCTATATACAAAGGATAAGATAAAAGAAGAAGAGTGGCCTGGAGTTTTTGGAAAATTTGGATCAGGAATTTATCTAAAAATAGGAATTAATGTAAGCTTTATGGACATCTATAAGGGCAAGTTGAAGATCTAATAAAATTAAAAGAGATTGATAAAAAATCAAGAATTAGAGGATAAAATAGAGAAAATGATCCCAAACCTCTCTTTTAGAATATATTCTAAGTATGAAAAAGAAATAAAAGAATTTAAGAAAAAACTTAAAAGATAGATAATGGCGACAAGGCAATAAGCCAAGGGCAAGTTGCAGCCAAAGTGTTTATTTTTTAGAAGATACACTCAGCTCTAGGCTTCTTTCTATCAATTCTTTTATTGTCCTTATTATATTTGAAGAAAAACTAGCAAGCTTTTCTGTATTTTAAATTTGCTGAGGTACAACACTAAAAAATTCCTAAAAACGCCTATAACATTATTTATTTTAGTATTATTAATAATAAGTTTTAGTTTTTCAAGACCAGATTTAAATAAGGTTTGTTAATTTTCTTAATTTCAATATAGCCTGCTTTTATTTGTTTTAAATACATAATCATGTGATTCAGTCTCCTATTTTTATTTCACTTTGACTCATGTTGATTACTAATACTTTAATTTTGATTAATTTTATTAAAGTCATTAAGTAGATTTTTAAATTTAGTTCTATTGGTATGCTTAGTTTTTACATCTTGTGAGGGTTTTTCAAGATTATCTATATTTTTTTAAATAAAGAGCCCATCTTTAAAGAATATATCATTAATAATATTAAATCTATTGAATTAATATTATTAAATTAAAGATTGTAGAAATAGCAGTTTGATTATTACTAGAATTTAATCATAATATTGGCTTTTAAATTTATTAACAATCTAAAATAGCATCTTCAAGGCATCTTATTTCTGCTAGAAGGGAGTTTCTATAAACATCATAAAGGAGCATATTTATAAAACTAATAAATCAATTTGACAAAGCTTGTTTCCACCTAAAGTTTATGTAAATTATAGATGGAAAATTCTTTGTAATCTTTAGTTAAAATATTAAGTCTGCCTTTTGTTGAAGATAGTTTTTTGCATTATAACAATTTCAATACATAACCTTTAAGGTATGTATTGAAAATATGTCGCTTTTTATCTTTTCTGATTCTTCCCTTTTTTTTATAAGTTGTTTGTAAAGTTCAATTACATGAGATTTGAGCTTAGTGGAATTTGTTTTTATAAAATTTTTATTATTTTGATAATCTAATAAAAGTTGGTTTAACATTTCTGAAACGATTGTTTTTGTAGATAATAATTCCTCAAATGAATTTTTAAGCTTCTCTAAGTCTAAAGTGTCTAGTTTATCTATAGTGTTTTTTTTGGAATATAGATAAACAATCACGTCGTCAATAGCACTTCCAAATCCGTTAAAGATACTAAATAGGCTTTGTGTTTGTTCTGATAATATTATAATTTCTGAAAGTTCCTTTAATTTATTAGTGTCAATAGCATTTAAGGTGGCATAAATATATTTTCTATATTTTTTAGATTTCTCGCTATTATTGGCTATCTTTTCACCTGATAAATTTTCCATCCAAACTAATTTTTTGAAAGCCAATATTCCATATTGGTCTGAAGGTTCTTTTTCTAATTTTTTTACATATTTTTCTCTATCTATATTAGCTATTTCTATTAAATTTCTTAGATCGTCAATCGGTGTGTTTTTTATTCTTTTATTAGGGACTTCTTCTTGATTTAGATTTACTTCTTGATTTAGATTTACTTCTTGATTTAGGTTTACTGCTGTTTTAGTTTCTAATCCCTCTTTATTGGATTTTAGTTTTTTTTTATTAGATTGATCCTTCATATCTTTTTGATTGGTGTTAAAATCTGGATTGCAAGCATTTAAAAATAAAAAAACAAATATGCTTACAATTATATTATATTTCACAAATATTCTCCTTATTTATAATCTTACATTTAATATAATAAAATAATCAATATAAGATTATAATATAATTATATTACAATCTTATATTGATTATTTTAGTATTCATAATAATATTTTCATTACCAGAAGTTTTATATTATTTTGAGCTTTTTTAAAAAATTTATTTTGATATAAATTTAATTAAATTTGTTTATTTTAATAATAGTATGTGTTATTTGTGAATAGATTTTAATAATTATTGTGTTAAAGATTTAAAAACTTTGAAATTGTAAATAATTTGTAGAGTATTTTAAGGTATTATCGAATGGTTCTGTGAAGTTATTCTAATGAAAGTATTTAAACAAATAAACCGAAAGGTAACTACCATGTTGATGTAATATGAATTTATTTGTAGATTTAGTATCTATGGTCGTTGTTTAGTATAGATCTATTGAAAAATAAGTGAATTCTAGTTTTTAAAAGGTATAGCAACATTAAAATGATCAAATAATCCACCCAGGTGCTTTATTAAAGATCTTGAAGGACGGTCATCTTTAGTACATTTTTAGTAAATAAAAGGGAATAATTTCTGGACTAAATAAGGTTTTTAGCAATACTTGTCTAAATAAGTAAAATATTTTTTTGTTATAAATCTTAAAGTTACTGTTTTTAGAGTATTAATAAATTTAGAAGGGTGTATATCGGGAGCAAATTCTAGTAATAAATGAATATGATCTTTATCATTGTTGAATTTATTGAAAGTTATTTTGTCAACCGATTTATCTAGAAATTAAGTTTTTAATTAAAAACTTAATTTTTTTAGAATATATTGTTAGTATTAATAATATATGGAAAAGATTTGTAAACAATGTAAATGGATTTTTTATAAAGCATAGATAATGAAAACTAATGATATCGTAAAAACAAACAATCCTAATGTATCTCTTTATAAACAATTATCAAAGGACTTTATTAAAAGGGAAAATACTAATAAACTAAAAGACCTTTTTATTCTTATAAAAAACAAACTTTCTTCAATAGACGACAATTCAACAGAAGCAAATATAGAGTCTTTGCTAAAGTCTATATTTGAAGAGCTAAATTATTCAGTAGAACAACAAAAAGCTGGGCAAATAGAAGGAGTAGAGTCTAGAATAGATATACTACTTTTTGAAAATGATAAAGACAAAGTAGATTTTAATAATAAAGTAAAAGAAGCTAAAAAAAATAATGAACCCATTCCTGTTGAAAATATCTTGCTTATAGCAGAAATTAAGCGTCCAGCATTTAGTTTTTATACTAAAGATAAAGTAAAAGAAGCAGAAGATCAGCTATATAGATATCTAAATCAATATCAAAAACATTATGGAATACTTTCTAATGGAAAGGTATGGAGATTGTATGACAAATCAAAAGTACTTTATGGAGAAAAAAGATATATTGAGTTTAATTTTTCTAAAATTGAAGAAAAAGAAGAATATAAGGAACAAGAATGGTTTGTTTTATTCATCTACCTTATAAGAAAAGAAAGATTCTTAAAAAAAAGTAACATAATAGAAGTTGAAAAAGAACAAATAAACAAAGAAAAAGAGATAATTCAAAAAACCTTAAGAGAGATACTTTATGAGAGACCCGACGATTCTATAGTATTTAAAATTGCAAAAAATATATATGACAAAGAATTTAAAGTGTCAGGCAAAGAAATTACCGGGCATATTTTAGCTAGCATACTTGAAGAGTCAATTATTTTTATTTTAAGAATATTTTTTATTGCATATATTGAAGATAATGAAATTTTTAAGAAAATTTTAGAAGAAAACAAGTTATACAGATCTTCTATATCTTTTAGGTATTTTTTTTATGATGAAAATACAAAAAAGAAATTAGGATATAAAAAAATAATAACAATTTTCAATTTACTTGATAAAGGAAGTGATGCAATAAAGTTTCCTATATTTAATGGAGGGTTGTTTTCAGAAGATAAGGTTAAATATTTAAATAATGAAAGTTTGCTTAGCATTAGTGAACTTGAAGAAATACTAGTTAAAATACTTTTCTTTGAAGAAAAAAACATTAAAGATGAAAAATTTGTAGAGTATTCAAGGTTAGATCCCAAAAGTTTTGGAGAATTATATGAAACTCTACTTGAATATGACCTTAGAATTGCAGATACTACCGTTCATCGTATTATTGAAGACGGAGTTTATCTCATTCGTACCGAAGAAGAGCTTGTAAACAAAAAAGCAAACAAAGTTGCTACATACTATAAAGGCAATATTTATCTTACATCTAGATCACTTGATAGAAAAAAGAGTGGAGCATATTATACCCCAGATGATTTAACTGATTTTATGGTTATATCATCAATTGAAGAGCAGCTTAAAACCAAATCTCCTTTAGATATAAAAATTATTGACAATTCTTGTGGATCAGGGCATTTTTTGATTTCTTGTCTAGATTACTTAACAGAAAAAGTATGGCACGAGCTAGATAAATTTGAAGATGTAAGAAAAGAGCTTGATAAAGAATATAGAGCTATTTTGAAAGAAAGTGAAGAGTATGGTGTTCAGGATAGTATAAGTAAAGAATTAGTACTTAAAAGGATGTTGCTAAAGAAGTGTATTTATGGTGTTGATATTAATCCTATTTCGGTTGAAATTACTATGCTAAGTTTATGGATTAATACCTTTGTTTTTGGAACACCACTAAGCTTTATTGAACATCACATAAAAGTAGGAAATGCTCTCTTGGGATATACCAAAGATGAATTTTTTGATATTACAAAAAAGAAATTTGAAAGTGGATTTTCTTTATTTAGGAAAAGAATTAAAGAAATTACAACTATTTTAGAAGATAACTATCAAAAAATTAAAGGGATTAACGATACTACTAAAGAAGATATAGAAAAATCTAAAAAGATATACAAAGAATATGAAGAAAGTGAATATATAGATAATTTAAAAATAATATTTTCTTTAATCAAACTTTATTCATTATCTTTTGACAAATCTTTGAATATAGAATTTAGTGATATTACAGATGTAATTAGTTTAATTGAAAATATTTTGGGCAGTAAGACTTCTAGTGAAGATAAAGAGAAAATGGAGAAAATTAGGAAATTAAGTAGCTACTATAAATTTTTTCACTATGGAATTGAGTTTCCAGATATTCAGAAAGGCTTTGATATTGTAATTGGAAATCCACCATGGGAGAAAACCAAGTTTAATGAAGCAGAGTTTTTCTCAAAACATATTCCCGGCTATAGGAAATTAAGCATAAAAGAACAAAATGAAATAAAGCAAGAAATACTTAATAAAGATAATCATCCTTTGAGCATTGAATATAATGAAGAAAAAAACAGCATAAGTACTATTAACAATATTTATAAAAGTGATTTTAAAAACTTTACCAGTGGTGGTGATCCAAATCTTTTTAGATACTTTGTTACATTTAATTTAAAACTAATAAAAGAAAAAGGCAATTTAACTTATTTGGTTCCTTCAAGTCTTTGGAGTGAATTTAGCTCAAAAACATTAAGAAAGCATATATTTGCTAACTATAGACTTAATTATATTTATCAATTTGAAAATAAAAAAAGATTTAAAGATGTGGATTCTCGTTTTAAATTTGTAATATTTCAACTTAGCAATACTAAAACCCCCACATCAAGCTTTAAGGCAAAATTCATGATTCAAAACGATGATAATATTATTAAAGAAATAACTGGTGATTTAAAAGATAATAAATACGATCCTTATAGAGGAATTGAGTTAAGTATAGATCAAATTAAAGAACTATCTCCTATACAAGAATCAATAATTGAATTTAAAGATAATGAAGAATTTAGCTTAATTAACAAAATATTTAGTCAATTTAGTACTCTGAGTGAAGAGTATATTGATTTTAAACAAGGACTAAATTTAACAATTTATAAAGCATTCTATAAAGAATATAATAATGAAAACTTTATATTTCTTTATTCTGGAGCTAATATTTATCAGTTTAATTCAAGATTTTTTGAAGATAAAGATGCAAAAGAAAGCTCTAAATTGTTATGGATATATAAAGAAGATTTAGAAAACATATTAACCAAAGACGAGCAGTATCAATCTGAAAGAATATTATATAGAGATATTGCAAGAAATACAGACATAAGAACTATGATTAGTACACTTTCTCCTAAAAATTGTTATTGTGTGAATTCAATGTATATAAATTGTGAGAAAACACCAATATCCATTTATAAAAAATTATTTATTATATCGATTTTTAATTCATTTGTATTTGATTTTATGATTAGAAGATTTGTTAATATACATGTTCAAAAATCATGTTTATATCAATGTTCAATACCTCAACCCGAAGAAAAAGAAATTTTAAGCAATTCTTTATATTTAAATCTTATAAAAAACACTTCTCTATTGATAGTTAAAAATGATCCCGAGAACTTTAAATATTTACTTTATTTAGAACATTTTGAGTTTAATAAAGAAAAAGTTGATAAAATACTAAATTTAAATGTGGAAGATGAATTTTTTAAAGAAAAAGAAAATGAAAATAACTTTATTGTAGCCAGTCTTTACTCATTAACCAAAGAAGATTTTATCACATTGCTTAGAGATTTTAAGGTATTGAAAAACAAAAAAGGGGAAGAGTATATTTCTTCTTTAATAAAAGGATATGAGAATTATTTACTAAATAATAAAATTTTTTAGCATAAATAAGTTAATACAAAAAATAAAAAATAAGATTTAAATTTGAGAAATTATTTAGAAAAATAAAAGAATTAAGGTATTGCTTAAGATTTTTAAAATAAGATAATTTGGATAAAAAGAGTGTTGTAATATTTAAACCAATTAGAATAAATTCAAATGAATTTATTCTAAAAAAAATTTTCTGTTTGGCAGGGTTGCTTTTTTAAAAAAAGTTGCATACTAACATATTAGTATATGTATTTATTTTTTAGAAAAGTCAAAAAAAATTTTAGTTTGAGATTTTCAGGTTAAAGTTTACTATTTTTGAAAAATACAAGTTAAAAATTTCAATTTTTGTATTAAAATTTAGGATTTTTGAGTTAAATGTTGAGTTATTAGAGTTATTTAGAGTCAGTCCAAAATGTATTTGTACTATTAAAAAATTAAATATTTAATTTTTTAATAGTACAAATACATTTTGGACTGACTCTAAATAACTCTAATAACTCAACATTTAACTCAAAAATCCTAAATTTTAATACAAAAATTGAAATTTTTAACTTGTATTTTTCAAAAATAGTAAACTTTAACCTGAAAATCTCAAACTAAAATTTTTTTTGACTTTTCTAAAAAATAAATACATATACTAATATGTTAGTATGCAACTTTTTTTAAAAAAGCAACCCTGCCAAACAGAAAATTTTTTTTAGAATAAATTCATTTGAATTTATTCTAATTGGTTTAAATATTACAACACTCTTTTTATCCAAATTATCTTATTTTAAAAATCTTAAGCAATACCTTAATTCTTTTATTTTTCTAAATAATTTCTCAAATTTAAATCTTATTTTTTATTTTTTGTATTAACTTATTTATGCTAAAAAATTTTATTATTTAGTAAATAATTCTCATATCCTTTTATTAAAGAAGAAATATACTCTTCCCCTTTTTTGTTTTTCAATACCTTAAAATCTCTAAGCAATGTGATAAAATCTTCTTTGGTTAATGAGTAAAGACTGGCTACAATAAAGTTATTTTCATTTTCTTTTTCTTTAAAAAATTCATCTTCCACATTTAAATTTAGTATTTTATCAACTTTTTCTTTATTAAACTCAAAATGTTCTAAATAAAGTAAATATTTAAAGTTCTCGGGATCATTTTTAACTATCAATAGAGAAGTGTTTTTTATAAGATTTAAATATAAAGAATTGCTTAAAATTTCTTTTTCTTCGGGTTGAGGTATTGAACATTGATATAAACATGATTTTTGAACATGTATATTAACAAATCTTCTAATCATAAAATCAAATACAAATGAATTAAAAATCGATATAATAAATAATTTTTTATAAATGGATATTGGTGTTTTCTCACAATTTATATACATTGAATTCACACAATAACAATTTTTAGGAGAAAGTGTACTAATCATAGTTCTTATGTCTGTATTTCTTGCAATATCTCTATATAATATTCTTTCAGATTGATACTGCTCGTCTTTGGTTAATATGTTTTCTAAATCTTCTTTATATATCCATAACAATTTAGAGCTTTCTTTTGCATCTTTATCTTCAAAAAATCTTGAATTAAACTGATAAATATTAGCTCCAGAATAAAGAAATATAAAGTTTTCATTATTATATTCTTTATAGAATGCTTTATAAATTGTTAAATTTAGTCCTTGTTTAAAATCAATATACTCTTCACTCAGAGTACTAAATTGACTAAATATTTTGTTAATTAAGCTAAATTCTTCATTATCTTTAAATTCAATTATTGATTCTTGTATAGGAGATAGTTCTTTAATTTGATCTATACTTAACTCAATTCCTCTATAAGGATCGTATTTATTATCTTTTAAATCACCAGTTATTTCTTTAATAATATTATCATCGTTTTGAATCATGAATTTTGCCTTAAAGCTTGATGTGGGGGTTTTAGTATTGCTAAGTTGAAATATTACAAATTTAAAACGAGAATCCACATCTTTAAATCTTTTTTTATTTTCAAATTGATAAATATAATTAAGTCTATAGTTAGCAAATATATGCTTTCTTAATGTTTTTGAGCTAAATTCACTCCAAAGACTTGAAGGAACCAAATAAGTTAAATTGCCTTTTTCTTTTATTAGTTTTAAATTAAATGTAACAAAGTATCTAAAAAGATTTGGATCACCACCACTGGTAAAGTTTTTAAAATCACTTTTATAAATATTGTTAATAGTACTTATGCTGTTTTTTTCTTCATTATATTCAATGCTCAAAGGATGATTATCTTTATTAAGTATTTCTTGCTTTATTTCATTTTGTTCTTTTATGCTTAATTTCCTATAGCCGGGAATATGTTTTGAGAAAAACTCTGCTTCATTAAACTTGGTTTTCTCCCATGGTGGATTTCCAATTACAATATCAAAGCCTTTCTGAATATCTGGAAACTCAATTCCATAGTGAAAAAATTTATAGTAGCTACTTAATTTCCTAATTTTCTCCATTTTCTCTTTATCTTCACTAGAAGTCTTACTGCCCAAAATATTTTCAATTAAACTAATTACATCTGTAATATCACTAAATTCTATATTCAAAGATTTGTCAAAAGATAATGAATAAAGTTTGATTAAAGAAAATATTATTTTTAAATTATCTATATATTCACTTTCTTCATATTCTTTGTATATCTTTTTAGATTTTTCTATATCTTCTTTAGTAGTATCGTTAATCCCTTTAATTTTTTGATAGTTATCTTCTAAAATAGTTGTAATTTCTTTAATTCTTTTCCTAAATAAAGAAAATCCACTTTCAAATTTCTTTTTTGTAATATCAAAAAATTCATCTTTGGTATATCCCAAGAGAGCATTTCCTACTTTTATGTGATGTTCAATAAAGCTTAGTGGTGTTCCAAAAACAAAGGTATTAATCCATAAACTTAGCATAGTAATTTCAACCGAAATAGGATTAATATCAACACCATAAATACACTTCTTTAGCAACATCCTTTTAAGTACTAATTCTTTACTTATACTATCCTGAACACCATACTCTTCACTTTCTTTCAAAATAGCTCTATATTCTTTATCAAGCTCTTTTCTTACATCTTCAAATTTATCTAGCTCGTGCCATACTTTTTCTGTTAAGTAATCTAGACAAGAAATCAAAAAATGCCCTGATCCACAAGAATTGTCAATAATTTTTATATCTAAAGGAGATTTGGTTTTAAGCTGCTCTTCAATTGATGATATAACCATAAAATCAGTTAAATCATCTGGGGTATAATATGCTCCACTCTTTTTTCTATCAAGTGATCTAGATGTAAGATAAATATTGCCTTTATAGTATGTAGCAACTTTGTTTGCTTTTTTGTTTACAAGCTCTTCTTCGGTACGAATGAGATAAACTCCGTCTTCAATAATACGATGAACGGTAGTATCTGCAATTCTAAGGTCATATTCAAGTAGAGTTTCATATAATTCTCCAAAACTTTTGGGATCTAACCTTGAATACTCTACAAATTTTTCATCTTTAATGTTTTTTTCTTCAAAGAAAAGTATTTTAACTAGTATTTCTTCAAGTTCACTAATGCTAAGCAAACTTTCATTATTTAAATATTTAACCTTATCTTCTGAAAACAACCCTCCATTAAATATAGGAAACTTTATTGCATCACTTCCTTTATCAAGTAAATTGAAAATTGTTATTATTTTTTTATATCCTAATTTCTTTTTTGTATTTTCATCATAAAAAAAATACCTAAAAGATATAGAAGATCTGTATAACTTGTTTTCTTCTAAAATTTTCTTAAAAATTTCATTATCTTCAATATATGCAATAAAAAATATTCTTAAAATAAAAATAATTGACTCTTCAAGTATGCTAGCTAAAATATGCCCGGTAATTTCTTTGCCTGACACTTTAAATTCTTTGTCATATATATTTTTTGCAATTTTAAATACTATAGAATCGTCGGGTCTCTCATAAAGTATCTCTCTTAAGGTTTTTTGAATTATCTCTTTTTCTTTGTTTATTTGTTCTTTTTCAACTTCTATTATGTTACTTTTTTTTAAGAATCTTTCTTTTCTTATAAGGTAGATGAATAAAACAAACCATTCTTGTTCCTTATATTCTTCTTTTTCTTCAATTTTAGAAAAATTAAACTCAATATATCTTTTTTCTCCATAAAGTACTTTTGATTTGTCATACAATCTCCATACCTTTCCATTAGAAAGTATTCCATAATGTTTTTGATATTGATTTAGATATCTATATAGCTGATCTTCTGCTTCTTTTACTTTATCTTTAGTATAAAAACTAAATGCTGGACGCTTAATTTCTGCTATAAGCAAGATATTTTCAACAGGAATGGGTTCATTATTTTTTTTAGCTTCTTTTACTTTATTATTAAAATCTACTTTGTCTTTATCATTTTCAAAAAGTAGTATATCTATTCTAGACTCTACTCCTTCTATTTGCCCAGCTTTTTGTTGTTCTACTGAATAATTTAGCTCTTCAAATATAGACTTTAGCAAAGACTCTATATTTGCTTCTGTTGAATTGTCGTCTATTGAAGAAAGTTTGTTTTTTATAAGAATAAAAAGGTCTTTTAGTTTATTAGTATTTTCCCTTTTAATAAAGTCCTTTGATAATTGTTTATAAAGAGATACATTAGGATTGTTTGTTTTTACGATATCATTAGTTTTCATTATCTATGCTTTATAAAAAATCCATTTACATTGTTTACAAATCTTTTCCATATATTATTAATACTAACAATATATTCTAAAAAAATTAAGTTTTTAATTAAAAACTTAATTTCTAGATAAATCGGTTGACAAAATAACTTTCAATAAATTCAACAATGATAAAGATCATATTCATTTATTACTAGAATTTGCTCCCGATATACACCCTTCTAAATTTATTAATACTCTAAAAACAGTAACTTTAAGATTTATAACAAAAAAATATTTTACTTATTTAGACAAGTATTGCTAAAAACCTTATTTAGTCCAGAAATTATTCCCTTTTATTTACTAAAAATGTACTAAAGATGACCGTCCTTCAAGATCTTTAATAAAGCACCTGGGTGGATTATTTGATCATTTTAATGTTGCTATACCTTTTAAAAACTAGAATTCACTTATTTTTCAATAGATCTATACTAAACAACGACCATAGATACTAAATCTACAAATAAATTCATATTACATCAACATGGTAGTTACCTTTCGGTTTATTTGTTTAAATACTTTCATTAGAATAACTTCACAGAACCATTCGATAATACCTTAAAATACTCTACAAATTATTTACAATTTCAAAGTTTTTAAATCTTTAACACAATAATTATTAAAATCTATTCACAAATAACACATACTATTATTAAAATAAACAAATTTAATTAAATTTATATCAAAATAAATTTTTTAAAAAAGCTCAAAATAATATAAAACTTCTGGTAATGAAAATATTATTATGAATACTAAAATAATCAATATAAGATTGTAATATAATTATATTATAATCTTATATTGATTATTTTATTATATTAAATGTAAGATTATAAATAAGGAGAATATTTGTGAAATATAATATAATTGTAAGCATATTTGTTTTTTTATTTTTAAATGCTTGCAATCCAGATTTTAACACCAATCAAAAAGATATGAAGGATCAATCTAATAAAAAAAAACTAAAATCCAATAAAGAGGGATTAGAAACTAAAACAGCAGTAAACCTAAATCAAGAAGTAAATCTAAATCAAGAAGTAAATCTAAATCAAGAAGAAGTCCCTAATAAAAGAATAAAAAACACACCGATTGACGATCTAAGAAATTTAATAGAAATAGCTAATATAGATAGAGAAAAATATGTAAAAAAATTAGAAAAAGAACCTTCAGACCAATATGGAATATTGGCTTTCAAAAAATTAGTTTGGATGGAAAATTTATCAGGTGAAAAGATAGCCAATAATAGCGAGAAATCTAAAAAATATAGAAAATATATTTATGCCACCTTAAATGCTATTGACACTAATAAATTAAAGGAACTTTCAGAAATTATAATATTATCAGAACAAACACAAAGCCTATTTAGTATCTTTAACGGATTTGGAAGTGCTATTGACGACGTGATTGTTTATCTATATTCCAAAAAAAACACTATAGATAAACTAGACACTTTAGACTTAGAGAAGCTTAAAAATTCATTTGAGGAATTATTATCTACAAAAACAATCGTTTCAGAAATGTTAAACCAACTTTTATTAGATTATCAAAATAATAAAAATTTTATAAAAACAAATTCCACTAAGCTCAAATCTCATGTAATTGAACTTTACAAACAACTTATAAAAAAAAGGGAAGAATCAGAAAAGATAAAAAGCGACATATTTTCAATACATACCTTAAAGGTTATGTATTGAAATTGTTATAATGCAAAAAACTATCTTCAACAAAAGGCAGACTTAATATTTTAACTAAAGATTACAAAGAATTTTCCATCTATAATTTACATAAACTTTAGGTGGAAACAAGCTTTGTCAAATTGATTTATTAGTTTTATAAATATGCTCCTTTATGATGTTTATAGAAACTCCCTTCTAGCAGAAATAAGATGCCTTGAAGATGCTATTTTAGATTGTTAATAAATTTAAAAGCCAATATTATGATTAAATTCTAGTAATAATCAAACTGCTATTTCTACAATCTTTAATTTAATAATATTAATTCAATAGATTTAATATTATTAATGATATATTCTTTAAAGATGGGCTCTTTATTTAAAAAAATATAGATAATCTTGAAAAACCCTCACAAGATGTAAAAACTAAGCATACCAATAGAACTAAATTTAAAAATCTACTTAATGACTTTAATAAAATTAATCAAAATTAAAGTATTAGTAATCAACATGAGTCAAAGTGAAATAAAAATAGGAGACTGAATCACATGATTATGTATTTAAAACAAATAAAAGCAGGCTATATTGAAATTAAGAAAATTAACAAACCTTATTTAAATCTGGTCTTGAAAAACTAAAACTTATTATTAATAATACTAAAATAAATAATGTTATAGGCGTTTTTAGGAATTTTTTAGTGTTGTACCTCAGCAAATTTAAAATACAGAAAAGCTTGCTAGTTTTTCTTCAAATATAATAAGGACAATAAAAGAATTGATAGAAAGAAGCCTAGAGCTGAGTGTATCTTCTAAAAAATAAACACTTTGGCTGCAACTTGCCCTTGGCTTATTGCCTTGTCGCCATTATCTATCTTTTAAGTTTTTTCTTAAATTCTTTTATTTCTTTTTCATACTTAGAATATATTCTAAAAGAGAGGTTTGGGATCATTTTCTCTATTTTATCCTCTAATTCTTGATTTTTTATCAATCTCTTTTAATTTTATTAGATCTTCAACTTGCCCTTATAGATGTCCATAAAGCTTACATTAATTCCTATTTTTAGATAAATTCCTGATCCAAATTTTCCAAAAACTCCAGGCCACTCTTCTTCTTTTATCTTATCCTTTGTATATAGAAATCCTTTAACTTGTTTTTTTTAAATCTTTACACCATTTAAATTATTTTTTCTTGCGTAGCTTTATGGATATCAATAAAATCATTTTTTTGTAAATATTGATAAAAGTTGATAAATGCTATTTATTTAATATTATCAATAGAAATAGCACTTTTTAAAACTTTTTCATAAACTTTTAAATACATATAGGCCTGAGTTTTTACTACTACAAAAGATTTTATAAACTGTTCAAAACTTTTGAAACCATCATATTTATAAAGGTCTTTTTCTTTAACTTTATTATTAATAGCATCTTATAACTTTAATTTTAATTGTTCTTTTAATTCGCTTTAGATTACTAGATTTTTATCCTGATTAGTATTTAAAAATATATTTTTTTAATTTTTGACACCCAAGGTGTCAAAAATTATTCTATTCTTAATCGAGTTTATTAAAAAGTTTCTTCCTAGTTATTGAATAAAACCAAGATTCGTTTTTGGCAAAAAATCAAGCTTTAAGTATAAATATTTGTAAATATTTTTAACCTAAAAATAGAAATAATAAATATATGATTAATTTTTCATTTTAATACTAGTAAAATTACTTAGATGAGCTACTATTTCTAAATTAAAGATTATAGAATAAGTAGTTCATTTTTTTTAGCCAACTCTCTTCTGGGTATAATAAAAAAATGTTTTATGAATTTTTAATATTAAATTAATGGAGTAATGCTTTAGAAATTAATTAAAACAAGAAGAATTTTATGAAAAAGAGTATAAGTATTTTGAATATATTTTTCATTATATCATTTTTTTATTCTTGTGTTGTAGGATCAAATTCTTTAAAAAACATCAAAACTGAAGGTTTGGACTTTGAGCTAAGTGAAGAGAATAATGAAAAAGATATTAAAGAAGATAATGAAGAAGATATTAAAAATATTTCCTGTATTAATGAAGAATTTGGGTCAAGCGAAATAAAAGAAGGAGAAGTTCAGGGTGGACTATTCGCAAAAAGTGTTACATGGATAAAACCTAATAATTTAAGGGCTATAAAAGACAGATATAATAATTTAATTGAAGATCTTAAAGGGCTTAAATATTCGTATATTTTTTCGCCCATTCGACTTAAAACTTTTTCTTGGTCATTGTTTAGTGGCTACACTTATCATATCAATGATGATAACTATAAAATAATGGGTATAAAGGTTCCAATAGCTAAAATAATAGCATTTGAGTCAACCAAAGAGTTTGAAAAAAGATATGAAGTTAAAAATCTAAAGTTAATTTTTGAAGGAGTGAATTTTGATTTTGAGAAATATAGAACTGATGGTTTTGCTAAAATTACTTTGAAAGAAGTTTCAAGAGAGGCTGGATATATTAATTCATATAATTTTGGGGTTTTTAATGATGCTTTAACAGATTTTTTTACTCTTTTTATAAAAAAGAGTAAATGTAATTATATACTTGCCTATCTTACTATAAAAGATAGGCAAACTAGTGAGGATAAAACCCATGAAATTGTATTAGATCTAAAGCTATTTAATGATGTTGTTAAGCTAATATTTGCCAAGTATCCAGATTTATCAAAAGAAAAATTAAAGCTTCCTATTGATTTGATGAATAATAAATACCCTAGTGAAATTTTTAATAAATAGATTTATTTCTTAGAAAATACTAGAAGCACTTCAAGAAGCAAAATAAAAGATGATAACGAAAATAAAATACTGTAGAAGTTAGTGATATTGGGAATAATTTAGAAAGATTAAAAAGTTATTTAAAAGAAATTAAAGGACAACTTGAAAATTCTAAAAAAGAAGAGATAACTTCTAAAGTTATAAAATGTGGAGTATTTAGTATATATTGTCCTAAATAATACTTAATTGATTTATTAATATAAAAAAATCAAGAAGATATTATTAAAACATGTTATAAAAAAGATGCTTTTTAAAAAAAATATATTTCTAGTTAATTAATATAAAAAACTATAAAAACTCTTTTTATAAATTACCAATAATTTTTACTAAATAATCTTCTTTGGCCCCATATACGCATCGCAAAAAAAATTACGAAATGTCACTAATACATACTTCTATATGACTTTCTATATGGATTACAAACTCTTTATTTCTAATAATCTTCTTTGGCTTTAAAAAACAACTAAAATGATACATTTCTGCATTTTAAAATATATAAACATTATTTTCTTCTATTTTTAAAAGTTTTTTAGTTTATCTACTGCTTCCTTTAAGAACAACTTCGCTAAAAATAACTTTTTCATAATTTTATAGTAATATTTTTAGTAAAAACATATATTTTATTAAGTAAATAAAATCTCTTTATAGTAATTAACTAAACTTGAATTGTTAAGCTTATTTATTCTTAAATAATTCTCATATCCTTTTATTAAAGACGAAATATAGACTTCTCCTTTTTTATTTTTTAATACCTCAAAGTCATTAAGTAAAATCCTAAAATCTTCTTTGGTCAGTGAATAAAGACGAGCTACAATAAAATTATTTTCACTTTCTTTTTCTTTAAAAAATTCATCTTCCGCATTTAGATTTAGTATTTTATTAACTTTTTCTTTATCAAACTCAAAATATTCTAAGTAAAGTAAATATTTAAAGTTCTCGGGATCATTTTTGGCTATTAGTAAAGAAGTATTTTTTGCAAGATTTAAATATAAAGGATTACTTAAAATTTCTTTTTCTTCGGGTTGAGGCATTGGGCATTGATAAAGGCATGATTTTAGCACATTTGAATCAACAAATCTCCTTAACAAAAAGTCAAATACAAATGAGTTGAAAATAGATATAATAAATAATTTTTTATAAAGTGATATTGGTGTTTTCTCATAATTTATATACATTGAATTCACACAATAACAATTTCCAGGAGATAAAGTACTAATCATGGTTCTTTCATTTGTGTTGCTTGCAATTGCTCTATAAAATACTCTTTCAGTTTGATATTGGTTATCTTTAGTTAATACCTTTTCCAAATCCTCTTTATCTATCCATAACAATTTAGAGCTTTCTTTTGCATCTTTATCTTCAAAAAATCTTGAATTAAATTGATGGATATTAGCTCCAGAATAAAGAAATATAAGATTTCTATTATTATATTCTTTTAATAAAGATTTACGATTCTTAATGCTTGGATCTAAGCCTTTTTTAAAATCAACATATTCTTCACCAAGAGTACTAAATTTGCTAAACATTTTGTTAATTAAGCTAAATTCTTCATTATCTTTAAATTCAATTATTGATTCTTGTATAGGAGATAGTTTTTTAATTTGATTTATATTTAATTCAACTCCCTTATAAGCATCGTCTTTACTATCTTTTAAATCCCTAGTTATTTCTTTTAAAATATTATCACTACTCTGAATCATGAATTTTACCTTAAAGCTTGATGTAGATTCTTTAATATTGCTAAGTTGAAATATTACAAATTTAAAACGAGAATCCACATCTTTAAATCTTTTTTTATTTTCAAATTGATAAATATAGTTAAGTTTATAGTGAGCAAATATATGTTTTCTTAGTATTCTAGAACTAGATTCATTCCAAATAGCTGAAGGAACCAAATAAGTTAAATTGCCTTTTTCTTTTATTAGGTTTAAATTAAATGTAACAAAGTATCTAAAAAGATTTGGATCACCACCACTGGTAAAGTCTTTAAAATCACTTTTATAAATATTGTTAATAGTACTTATGCTGTTTTTTTCTTCATTATATTCAATGCTCAAAGGATGATTATCTTTATTAAGTATTTCTTGCTTTATTTTATTTTGTTCTTTTATGCTTAGCTTTCTGTAGTTAGGAATATGCTTTGAGAAAAACTCTGCTTCATTAAACTTGGTTTTCTCCCATGGTGGATTTCCAATTACAATATCAAATCCTTCCTGAATATCTGGAAACTCAATTCCATAGTGAAAAAATTTATAGTAGCTACTCAATTTTTTAATTTTTTCTATTTTTTCTTTATCTTCACTAGAAATTTTATTGCTCAAAATATTTTCAATTAACCTAATTACAGACACAATATCGCTAAATTTCATATTTAAAGATTTATCAAAAGACAATGAATAAAGTTTAATTAAAGAAAATATTATTCTTAAATTATCTATATCTTTACTTTCTTCATATTCTTTGTATATCTTTTTAGATTTTTCTATATCTTCTTTAGTAGTATCATTAATACCTTTAATTTTTTGATAGATATCTTCTAAAATAGTTGTAATTTCTTTAATTCTTTTTTTAAACAAAGAAAATCCGCTCTCAAATTTCTTTTTTACAATATTAAAAAATTCGTCTTTGGCATATCCTAATAAGGCATTTCCTACTTTTATATGATGTTCAATAAAGCTTAGTGGTGTTCCAAAAATAAAGGTATTAATCCACAAACTTAACATAGTAATTTCAACTGAAATAGGATTAATATCAACACCATAAATACACTTCTTTAGTAACATCCTTTTAAGTACTAATTCTTTACTTATACTATCTTGAACATCATATTCTTCACTTTCTTTTAGAATAGCTCTATATTCTTTATCGAGTTCTTTTTTTACATCTTCAAATTTATCTAGCTCGTACCATACTTTTTCTGTTAAGTAATCTAGACAAGAAATTAAAAAATGCCCCGAACCACAAGAGTTGTCAATGATTTTTATATCTAAAGGAGACTTGGTTTTAAGCTGTTCTTCAATTGAAGATGTAACCATAAAATCAGTTAGGTCATCTGGGGTGTAATATGCCCCACTTTTCTTTCTATCAAGCGATCTAGATGTAAGATAAATATTGCCTTGATAGTATGTAGCAACTTTGTTTACCTGCTTGTTTGCAAGCTCTTCTTCGGTACGAATGAGATAAACTCCGTCTTCAATAATACGATGAACAGTAGTATCTGCAATTCTTAGGTCATATTCAAGCAGGGTTTCGTATAATTCTCCAAAACTTTTGGGATCTAACCTTGAATACTCTACAAATTTTTTATCTTTGATATTTTTTTCTTCAAAGAAAAGTATTTTAACTAGTATTTCTTCAAGTTCACTAATGCTGAGCAAACTTTCATTATTTAAATATTTAACCTTATCTTCTGAAAATAACCCTCCATTAAATACAGGAAACTTTATTGCATCACTTCCTTTATCAAGTAAATTGAAAATTGTTATTATTTTTTTATATCCTAATTTCTTTTTTGTATTTTTATCATAAAAAAAATACCTAAAAGATATAGAAGATCTGTATAGCTTATTTTCTTTTAATATTTTCTTAAATATGTCATTATCTTCAATATATGCAATAAAAAATATTCTTAAAATAAAAATAATTGATTCTTCAAGAATGCTAGCTAAAATATGCTGAGTAATTTCTTTGCCTGATACTTTTAATTCTTTGTCATATATATTTTTTGCAATTTTAAATACTATAGAGTCATCGGGCCTCTCATAAAGCATCTCTCTTAGAGTTTTTTGGATTATCTCTTTTTCTTTAGATATTTGTTCTTTTTCAATCTCTATTATATTGCTTGTCTTTAGATATCTTGCTTTTCTTATAAGGTAGATGAATAAAATAAACCATTCTTGTTCTTTGTATTCTTCTTTTTCTTTAATTTTAGAAAAATTAAATTCAATATATCTTTTTTCTCCATAAAGGACTTTTGATTTGTCATATAATCTCCATATCTTTCCACTTGAAAGTATCCCATAATGTTTTTGATATTGATTTATATATCTATATAGCTGATCTTCTGCTTCTTTTACTTTATTTTTAGTGTCAAAACTAAATGATGGACGCTTAACTTCTACTATAAGTAAGATATCTTCGGCTAAAATAGGCTCATTATTTTTTTTAGCTTCTTCTAATTTATTATTAAAATCTACTCTGTCTTTATCATTTTCAAAAAGTAGTATATCTACTCTGGAATCCACTCCTTCTATTTGCCCGACTTTTTGTTGTTCTACTGAATAATTTAGTTTTTCAAATATAGATCTTAATAAAGACTCTATATTTGCTTCTGTTGAATTGTCGTCTATTGAAGAAAGTTTGTTTTTTATAAGAATAAAAAGGTCTTTTAGTTTATTAATATTCTCTTTTTTTATAAAATCTTTTGATAGTTCTTTATAAAGAGATATGTTTGGATCATTTGTTTTTATAATGTTATTATTTTTCATTATTTATGCTTATAGAAACCATTTATGTTATTTATAAATCTTTTTTAGCTTTTCTTAATACTCACAGCATATCCTAAGATTGGTTTTTTTTAAAAGTTAAAAAACTAATCTTAGACAAGTTGGCCAAAATTTGTTTTAATATTTGTTTAACTATAAATACTTTATTTCTAAAATAAAATTGTTCAAACCTATTGCTAGCTTTTTCTCCATATTTCTCAGCAAAATCAATTTTATACAAGTCTAATTGTATTAAATAATCAAAAATTTGATCTGAATAACCAGCTATAAGACAAATTATTATCTTAAGCTTAATAAATATTAGAGTTATTAATTTATTTTTTATGAGGCAACCCATGACATCAAGGGCATCTAAAATACTTTTTTCTTTAATCCTAATTTTTCTTAAACACCCTCTAATTTGTGAAGCATGGGCAAAAAAAAGTTTATATCATTTTCATTTTCATTTTCAAAATCATAATTATCTAGTCTTTTGTTAATTAATTCTTTAGAAACATCTTGTTCGGAATTATCCAAGTAATAAAGATGTAAAAAATCCTTGCAATAATTTATCAGTACAAAAACAACATAAATAATAAACATTTTTTTGTTCATAATTATCCCCTTCTAAAATTAAAAAATAAATCAAAGTTCTTTATTTACAATTTTTAGCAAGTAGCGGGGGAAGGGAGAAAACCAATAATCCTAAACATTTGCTAAAAAATAAAAATAAACTAAAGGAAACTATCAAAAAAACAAAAAGGCTCTTTAATATAATTAATCTGGATTAAAAGTTACTAAGCCATATAAGAAAATTTCAAATCAAAGAAAAGATTTTTTACATAAATTATCTTATTACTTTGTAGCTAAATATAAAAATATAGCAATAAAAAACTTGTCAACTCAGGGCATGCAAAAAGGATGTTTAAAGAAAGTATTAATGATTTAGAACGAACGATATGCGATTGTAATACAATTATCATATAAATCAGAGTGACATGGATCCTCTTTATATAAAGTAGATAGATATTCCTCATCAAGTAAACTATATAGCAACTATGGTATCAAAAATACATCCCTAAATCTTAAGGTTTATTATTATAAAAAAATAAAAACTAAGGCAAGAACAGCCTGAAGTAAAGCTCGTGGATCATGCTATGGGGGCTACCCGTTCTTGTAGAATCTAAAAAGCTATTATAGGATAAAGCAAAAAGCTATTTCTATAATTTTTGATTTAAAAATAAATAGTTCATGGGTTGAAATTAATCAAATATTTTGGTTATAATAAAATTATTAATAATAATACACTGGAAATGGAGATTAAAAATGAAATCAGTTATATCTAACCACAAACACCAAGCCTATAAAAACAAACTACTTAGTAAAATTTGTAGGCTGAAAAAAATTATTTCAGTTATTATTTACTTAAATAAAGAGTTTGAAAGAAAATACAGTACCTCAATCAATAAAGAACACTTTACTTCCGAAAAAGTAAAAGAACTTGGGGTTCATCATCAAGGAGATATACTTCGTGTACTAAACTCAAATATATGTAAAGAAAATAAAAAAGAAACCACAATTAATACTCTAAGACCAGATTTAAGGTTTTTAGTTAAACTAAAAGCATTAGAAAAAAGAATACTAACATTTTCAAATAACTTTGGAGAATTTAAAGGAAAGCTTTGTATATATAAAGTGTCCCTATTGCACATAAATTGATTGATGCATATTTTAGTAGCACTAAAGCAGACTTAATTAAGAAAGTAAAGGAAGAAAAAGATGTTTTTAAAAAAGAAAAAGGATATTTTGAACCTCAAAATATCACTGAAAATATCACTGTATATAATAAACGATATATAAATATATATAATAAGAATTCTATAGAAAACCCTTTCTTTAAAAGAATTAAATCAATAGCTTCTAACACTAAAAAACCAATTGCAACACTAAAAAATGCTTTATTAAACTATAAAGATTTTAAAAATTATCTAAAATATGATTATATGATTGAAGATATTAAAGAATTTTTCTTATCTAAACTAAATCTTTATAAAGATAAAATCCATTTTATGAGAAAAACCGCACCCTATAAAACTGATTTCTACATCCTTGCAGGAGAATTTAAAGATGTATACACTACTAAATGGAAGAAAAATAAAACAACTAGCTTTTCAGGACATGCTGCCATAGTAGCCAATAATATTTTAGCTAACATTTTGACAAAAGGATTAAAATTTGAGTAGATTACTTGAAAAACTAAAACAAAAAAAAGCTTCAATAAAGATTAGTGACATTTTAATTAAGAAAGATGCTTTTAGTAAAATAGAAGAAATAGACGGCAAAAAAACATACTACACAAAAATATTTAAACATCTAATTAATTTCAGAGTTACCAACAAAGAACAAAGATTTAGGCTTGTTTTTCAAAAATTTAATAATAAAGGTTATTATTTTTTTAATCTTTTTGCATTAGACAAAAATGATAAATTTTTAGGAATAAAATATGGATGGGATCGTCTTGAAAAACCTTTATTTCTTAAAAAAGAAGATAATAAAATTTATGCAATAAAAAAACTATATCACATAGAATTTAGGTTTAAAAAAGGATCTATCAAGTCTTACATATTGCCTCTAAGAACTTTGTTGAGAAAAAAAGAAAAAGAAACCACCGAGTACTATCAGTTTACACTAAATCATTTAGAAAAAATGGAAAGCAAAGTATATAAGTTTTACAATAAAAAATTACCAGATGGAGGAATTTTAAAAAAATGGATATTAAAAAATCAGATATTATAACAATGGCTTCAATTAAGGGAGGAGTTGGAAAAAGTGCACTTTCTATACTTTTTTCTTATGTATTAAAAGAATTAGGCAAAAAAGTACTATTAATTGATTTAGATCCACAAAATTCTTTAACTTCTTATTTTAATGGATATATTTCAAATATCGAAAAATACAATGTTTACAGTATGTTAAAAGGAGATTTCCATTTTAATGAATGCATTTACAAGATTAATGATTATATCTCTATAATTCCCTCTCATCCCATTTTAGGAAAATTTAATTCGGAAGCCATTGATTATAAAGAAATTATTTTAGAACATCATTTAAATGAAAATATTCAAAATTATAATTTTGATTATGTTTTACTAGATACTCCTCCTAGTTTAGATTTTCTCTTAAAGAATGCCTTAAATGTTACGAATTATATTGTAATTCCGGTTCAGGTGGAAATATGGTCAATAGAAAGTTTTACCATTTTGATTAATGCAGTTAATGATATTACAAAGTTTAGAAAGAAAATATACAATATTTCTATTGTGGAGAATCAGTTTATAAAAAATAGAAATACTATAAAAGAAGTGGAGGATTTGCTTTATAAAGAATATAGAGAATATATTAAAGGCAAGGTCCATTTTTCAAATAGCATAAAAGTTCTTATAAATGGACGATTAGAACCCTCTGCAAAAGAAATGTATCATAAAGAAATAAAAGATACTTTAAAAAATATTTTTTCTTTATAGTTAACATTTTTGTTAGCCATAATATTACTTATCTAGAGTTGTTCGATATCGGACAGGTAATTTTGCCAAAAATTACCTGAAAATAGGAGATATAAATGGGGAAAAAAGAAAATAAAAAGCAAGTAACTTTATATAAAAGGGTAGAAATCTCTACTGGCGAAGAATTAAATTTAGATAACAATCAAGATGAAGAATTGAGAAATTACAATGAATTGAAAGAACAGTTGAAATTAAATTTAAAATCCGATATTAATAATAAAATTCAAAGAATGAAAATTCTATATGAAATTAAGCAAAAAGAACTTTATAAATATGATGGTTTTAAAAGCTTTAAACAGTTTATAAAGTCTTATGTAATTGCCAGAAGCCAAGCATATATGTATTTGAAAATTTATGAGAAAGTTTTAGAAGGGGCTATTTCTATTGAAAAAGTTAAAGAAATGGGTTTTGTAGCTACATATAAAGATATACTAAAAAACAACTCTTCATATGTATATAAAGGAGATATGATTGAAGAAAATGTAGAAAAAGAGGATGATAACCCAAATATACCCATTAGAATTTTAATGAAAGACAAAGAAGTTTATGATTTTTGCAAAAAAGATACTAAAAGGATCTATTTTATTCTAGAGAGGCTGATTAAAGATAAAAAAAATATTTTGTCAGATCTTATGATTGATTATGAAAATCATAGAAAAGATAAAAGAAAAAAGTGAACTCTTGATAATAATTGTATAATATATTATTATTAAATTAGGTTAGAGAACTTTTCTCTCTCCGTTTTCAGTAGTAAAATATTTGCCCATAAGGGCTTTTTTTGTGCCTGCTAGGTCCGAGTGAACTGCTATTTCTAAATTTCTATAGATAGGGGTATAATAAGTATATATTAGAGACAAAATGAATGAAAATGATCTATATAATGAGCTTGTTAGATTAGGCATGAATAAAATATTAGCAAGTGATTTAGCTACTAGATTTTATCATAATGAAATAACAATAAAAGATTCAGAGATTGTTAAACTAGAGCTTCAAGGTTTTGTAAGAGATGAAATTAGTATTGTAAAAGGAGAAATTAAAAGTTTAAAAATCGAATTCGATAGCAAATTAAAACTTAATAATTGGATGATAGGAATTGCATTAGCTTCTCAAGATGCAATAGGCATTTTGGTTAGTCTATTCTTTTATGTATTGAATAAATTGTAAAATAAATAAAGCGAACTGCTGTTTCTATAATCTTTTTTTAAAAAAGATAGCATCAATATATTTTTATTGATAATTATATAAATAAGTTATTAATAAGCATCTTAAGCGTTATAAAATATTTGTTTTGTGAGCCGTAAATACTTTTTTTGATATAATGAGAAAATATTTTATGAATTTTTGACATCAAGGAAATGGGAAGGGCTTTAAAAATTACTTAAAATAAAAAAATTATGAAAAAAATATAAGTATTTTAAATATGTTTTTCTTTATATTATTTTTTATTTTGGTTTTTTGGTGCCATACTTTTAAAAAAGTATTAAGACTAGAATTTTGAATTTTGAGCTAATTAAATAGGATATTAAAGGAGATAATAAAAAATTTATAGGGAATTTATTAGACAAGATTTTTTTGAACGATAAAGATTGTTTAAAAAAAGGTGTTTAAAGAATATTCTGATTTAAATTTTAAAAAAACAAAGCAAAGCATATAAGTAATTACTCTCAAAATTTAAACAATTTTTATACAATTATCAGTGATTGTGTTTTCGTACTAATACGACCTTAATTGTCAATTTAAAAACCCGGTAATAAGTTTTGTTGATCATTTTTAAAATTTAAAGTTTTCGGCGAAGCCTATTTATTATTAGCTCGTAGAATTTATTGTTTTATATTTATTTAATAACTTTTTTTAAACGACAGTTTAAATCCGCTTATTCCAATATCAAAATTGGGTTTAAAACCTGCAAGATCAATGCCAAGTCTTTTTTTAAGATTTTCATTATACTTATTTGTGCCTTTGAATGGAATAATAAGCGAGGTTATGTGGGATGCTGCAATCGTGTCCACTCCGCTCCTATCCCTATTAGTGTGAATCCCGGTTATTGTTGTTGCGTTTTGTGCAGTATTACCAATAATATTTCCAGTTAGCCAAAGGATTCCTTTCCAATAACTGAAGATCTAAGCACTGTGTCACTACCAATATAATCTTCTTGTATAAAGGATTCTATTCCTAAAAACAAAAATGAATTTAAAAGTAACGGTACGAGTGGATTTATTCTTTTTCTAATATATTTATCGTATTGAAGAGAACTTACAATACTTTTTCAATTCTATCTTGCTTATCTTTTGTGGCAAAAATTTGAATTGTCAAACCAAAAATTAATATTAATATCATATTTTTTGTTATCTCTTAATAATAAGTTTTGATAAGTAAAATATTCGTGCAATTAATAATAAATTAATATTAGCTTGTTGTAATCAAAAAAAGATTCTATTTTTATAGAAATTAATTTTTTAAGTTGTAAGTAAGCACTTAATAATTTTTTGTTTTGAAGCTCAAATTTTAATATTTAATATATTGAAGGGTTTAAAGATAAATTAGGTTTTAAAGTTACTTAGATTTATATAAGTTTGAGTCTAAAATGATTTTAGTAATTGTTCTGATTTAGCTAAATGAAGATTAATTAAAATCAAAAGAAGACCTTTAAAAAGCCAAACCCGAGATTGAAAGGCAAGTTAATAATTTTAAGCACAAAAAAGATTCTTAAATGAGCTGGACAAATATAGGAGGTTATTTAAACTATTTTATGAAATAGTACTATCTACCAGTTATACATAGATGCTCTTTGGGATTTTTTTAACCAAGAAATTAAAACAGAAAAGAGCAAATCTCTTTAGTTAATTAATGAAACTTGAAAGCTTGTTGAATATAAATAAGGCATTAATAAATGGCGGTATACCAAGAATAGTATTTTAAAGCAAGTTTACTTTAAAGCTTTTTCAATTAATTGAGAATCTAATCAATAAGTATGCTTGAAAGCAAGCGCCATTACATCTATATAATTTTTTAATATAAACATTAAGTTTGTGAGAATCATATAATTTAATTTTTATGTATATATTTATTTATAAATATATTTTATAAGGAGATTATTTAAATATTTATTTTTCATAAATCAATATAATGATTTGTTATTTAACAATTCTTGAGAAAAGATAAAATTGGTATATGCTTGTTTTTTTAGAAAAATCTATTTTAGTAGAGCTTTTTGAGTTTAGTAAAATAGTATTTGGGTTAACTTATATATTTATAGATTACCTTAGCAGTAAGATGGAGGAGAAGCATATATGGGGATTTTGGTTGGCGTTTGCATAATAACATTAGCTTTATTGGGTTGTTATTTGCCTGATAAGCAGGAACAAGCTGTTCAAACTTTTTTTGAGATTGAAAATTTGGAAATGGAAAGTTATGATAAAGAGCCTGATGAGATTATTACTGAAGGTGTATTTTCTAATTTAAGATTATATGCGGCTGAACATCGTTTGTTAGTCGATATAAAAAATACTATAATTAGTTTAAAAGATCCTAATTATCACGATGTACCTCCAGTGCCTGACTATAATGAGGTGTATTTGAATAAATTCTTTTTAGATTTAGGCTCTGAGCGATCTAAAGAACTGATTAAGTTGTTTAGTAGGTTAAAAAATGAGCAAAATAATAAATTTAAACACGGAGTTTATTGGCTTTATTCATGTGTAAGGGATTTATATTCTCCAGGTATTAAGTATTCTGGTGAAGGAAGACATGAATATTATAACGATGGGAGGGGGGAGGTTTTTATGCCTAGGCCCACTATTGATGAACAATATTTTAAAGTGAAGAAAGTAGTGGAACAGTAGCTTTAAAGATGATTTTAGGCTCTTAATTGTAAGGTAATTTTTATTTTTAGTATATTAGTAAAAAAACTCACAAAAATATTTTTAATAATTTCAATTTGTTCCTCCTAAATTAGATAAAAATGAATTACATTATCAAATAATAAGGAAAAAGCAGTATAAGTTGATATATAGATTACCTAAAGATAAGTTTATAAGTAAAAGAAAATATCCCAATAGATTGATTATGGATTTGTCTTGTATTACGTTATGGTTGATGATTATTTTTCTGTATCATTAGAAATGAGGATTAATAATAAAAAAAGTAACAAGTTTAGCATTTATTCTGCTGTTGTTTGTTCTGATTGCTTGTAAAAACACAGTGCCCGATGAAGTCATAAAAACCCAATTGTTAAATTCAATTGAAGCATTGGGCAAGGATTTTTCTGATGCCTTTATTTATTCCCCTTTTGGTGATTCTTTGGGTGTGAAGGCAATCGCAGTCGACTTGAAAAAATCTGAAGTTAGAAATTATTTTGAAACGATAATTAAAGAGTTTAGAAAAATTCAAGAAGGTTTTAAAAAAATATCTTTTAATTTTTCTGAATATTACGGGGCAGGTTATCTTGTCATTAATGCTGCAAAAAATATTTATTGATAGGTATTTGATGGATTTTATTAATGGTGCGGATGAGACTGCTAAAGCGGCAGATATTGGGAGCGATTTAGTTGGGAAAGTTGTGACAGGAGGAAATCTTAAGATAGCTGATTCGTCAAGTGTAAAGGGATTTGTCAAGGGGATATCAACGATTTTACATGTTGCAAGAAGTTTTGGTATTAATGATAAAATATTCTTCAATTATAAGAGGGAGTTTAATGCAAAACATAGACAGGTTGGTAGTGTTGATTGTATTGGTAATTTTTTTTTATTAAAAAAGAAAAGCGCAATGATTGTAAGGATGAGAATGATCCTGCCAGTGCAGCGAGTAAAGCAAAGGATTTAGTTAATTCGGTTAGTGGGGAGGAGATATTGCTTGCTATTGAAAGGAATGGTTTAGACGCAGAACGAGAGCAGGGTAGAACTCCTAATATTGCTTCCATCCCTATTGAGGCAGCTATTGGTGGCAATGATGATGTTTATGGACATGGGGGTTGGCCATTTTAATGTTTCTAATCCAATAATTATTGCTACAGCAATTATTTTGAGAGGAATGGCCAAAGATGGACAGTTTGCTGTTGCTAGCAGTGGAGAGAGTGACACGGTTAAAACTGCTGTTGAAATTGGAGTTACTAAAACTTTGGTAGTATTGACAAATATATTGAAACACGCTGTTGGTGAAATTATTGAAGATTTGCTAGATAGGGCAAGAAAAAGCCCACTCCGGCTTGAAATAAATGTAGAAGAATATGGATATCAATGATTTGTTTTTTCTTGAAAATTTTTCATTACTTGTCAAGTAATAAATTTAGTAAATTGTAAATTTGATGGTCTTAACAAGAAATTTGATTGATTTAATTTTGAAAGGCAATAATTATGACTAGAAAAATGTTTGCTGTTTGTGCTATTCTTGCACTAACAAGTTCTTGTAAAAATTATGAAAGTAATGCAGAGTTAAAAAACCAAGTTGAAGAATTTTTAGATACAAAAGAAATAGTTCAGAACATTGTTGAAGATTCGAGATTAGAAGAGATTGAAAAAAAAATCAAGAATTAACGAATAAAATAGATGAAAAAGATAAAGAACAATTTAGGCACGAATTAGAAGAAAGTAAAGATAGATCGGAAAAGAACCAAGAAAATATAGAACAAAAATCAGAAACAATTAACGAAAAATCAAAGGACCTATTTAAATATTATTATTTTGATCATAGAACTATATCTGTACCAATTCCTAAATTATCTAAAGATAATCTTGAAGCTGGACTTAAGTCTATATCAAACCTTATTGACATATTTTCTAAATTTGAAGATGAATTTGATGAAATTGCACATAAAGGATTCTTTTTGGTTTATGAACTATATGCTCACTACAAAATTAATCTATAAAACAAATATAGAAAGACTTGAGAGTGCATTAACCCCAACAATAACTAATACACTCGCTCCAATAAATGAGAAAATCAATCACTGTATTGATTTAGTTAATTCTGATGAAAAAAATCTAAAAATATCTAATGATCTGAAATTCAATAAGGAAGATATGTTATGTATCTTGTAACATTTTTAGCCAAAACAAAAGTAAAAGTTAATGATCCAAATTATCCAGAATATCCTTATCCCGACTTATCAACACTAAAAGACGAACACTCTATGACTTCAATAAAATATAATATCAACATATTTTTAAAGTACATCAAGGAAGCAAAACCAATAGCAAAAAAAGTTTATAATAAGTATTCTCAATTAAAAATGTAAATTACAAAAAGGTTTGTCTTGCAAAAAATTTTACTTTATAATTAAATTGGCTTTTAGAATAGCAGAAAAATCTAGATATTAAATTAAAGTAAATTTAATACCTAGATTTAAACATTTTTAATATGAATATTTACTAATCAATTAGTACCCTCTTTAAGAAACTTTATTATTTTATCTATCTGTTTTACAGCTTCTTCAGACATTTTTTTTCCATTACCAGCAGTATTGCTTCCGCTAAACTTTATAGTTACTCCAACCAGCTTTGATTCTGCCCATATCTTGCTTTTTGCAGTATTATTGTCAGTATCTGTAATCCCCTCAATTTTTTGTTTAGCTGCTTTTAAAGCTGATAATTTAGCTGCCAATTTATCTTGGAAGAGACTTTCTAAAGCCAATAGTTTTTCTTTAAGCTCTGCATTACTTACATCCTTTAAACTTTCTTTTAATTTATTTATTTCTTGTTTATAATGATTAAATTTCTCATGATCAATCTTATTATTAAGAGTTGAAACGTCTGTACTTAATGAACCTATTTGTTTCTTTTCTTCTACGTATGCTTTACAAGCCATTATAAATAACATTGATACAAAAAATATTTTAACTATGTTTTTATTTTTCATTAGTTACTCCTATATTTAATAATAATGAAATAAAAGCTAGCACAACATTCAAAAAATATTAATCTCTCAATTAATATTTTTAAAAATAGACTCTATAATTACAAGAATAAATTTTATTTTTACTCAACATATTGGACTAGAGATAAAGGAAGGAAATAATAATGAAAATCATCAATATATTAATTTGTTTATTTTTACTAATGCTAAACGGCTGTAATTCTAATGATACAACTACCAAGCAGACAAAAAACCGGGGAAAGCGTGATTTAACCCAAAAAGAAGTAACACAAGAAAAACCAAAATCTAAAGAAAAACTGCTTAGAGAAAAGCTATCTGATGATCAAAAAATACACCTTGACTGGTTAAAAACTGCTTTAACTAGTGGTGGAGAATTTGATAAATTCTTAGAAAACAATGAAGATAAAATAAAATCTGCACTTGATCATATAAAAAGTGAACTTGCTAAATGTACTGGGAAACAGAGTGGTGATGAACAGAAAACCACTTTTAAAACCGTAGTTAAAGAATATCTTAAAGAGGAAAATATAGATGATTTTGCAACCAATGCAACTACTACATGCAAAAATTCCTAATAGCTAATATCAGCCCCCAAATAGGGGGTATTAATATTGCTATGCTACAAATATATAATCAAATTGTTTATCTCTTTTTAAGACACTAAAGAATATTAGTGGGCTAGCACCATAAATAGCCTTCTTAAACGACATAAACTTTTCAAAATCCTTTAAATCCTGCAATTTATTGTTTTTCTTGAAATAGTCTTTTTATAATCTCCGCTCAATAGTTTAATCCTCTTAAAGTCGCTATTTTTCTCAAAATACGCGATCAGATCTGCTTCAATTTTCTTAATATCATCACCATTATTAGGGGCTATATCCTGTATAAAACTTATTTTTTGAATAATTGAGTTTATATTATCTTTTATTGTAAGGTCATTTACCTAATTTGTCATATTAGACACCGCTTCTTTAAAAACACCATAATAATAAAACTTATCTTTTTTTTGTTCTTGCTTTTGATTAACACTAGCTTGTTTGCTAGTCATAGAATTTCCATTTTCATAATTATTGTAAATAGGCGCTGCATCAGTATCCATTTCACTTTTTATGTTAAGACATGCAACTAAAGCGTACCTTTTGAAATAAATAATAGCTAAACCAACAAATTATGGCAATGTATTTACATTTTTAGAGCCATTTTCACTGTTCCATTACAAATTTTCTGTAAGAATTGAGGTATTAAATAACTCTCTGTGCCCACTGATTGTGCTGTAGAATGTAGTTCTAATAACATAAATTCTACCATATGGATCATGTGTAAAAGTTGGAAATCGCCTAAACATAAGATCCAAATTGCGCTTTTCAATAACGTTTTTAATTCCTTCTAATATGCCATTGAAATCCTGATACTTATATCCGTCCCCTTTAAGACTTTTGTCAATACGCGACAAGTTCCTAATTAGAGTTTTCACATCTCTTATAAAGTCAATTTCTGCTTGAATATTATCTTGTGGATTATTTTTGTTTGAAAGATTTTCCATCTTTTTTTCTCCTAACTTAGTAATAAATAATTATGTAGCAAAAACTATTTTTGACAAGTTTTTAACATAAATTTCTACAAAAAATTAGGGCTTAGCTAAATCCTCTATTAAAAGAACTTCGCTAAACCCTTATATCATTTTTTGCAAATTACTAAGTTAGGTAGTCACAAATGTCAATATTTCAACAACTACACTACTTGTAGTATAGTCTAACTTAGAACTAAAATCAATGAATCTTTTTACCAAATTACATAAGGCATAATAATTTAACAAAATTAATAATTAAAATTTAATATTTTTTTAGAAAAGTATTTACTTTTAAATCAAAATTATGCATAATGTTACTTATAATTATTTATTACTAAGTCAGGAGGTTGACTGTTATGTCAATATCAGCCAATAAAAAAAGTTCACATTGCTACAATAAGCATCAATACAAATTGATAGTTCTTGCCTCAACACTAGATTACCTAAACAAAAAAGATAAGAAATACACTCAAAAAAACATACTCTATTACTTTAATGAAAATCTAAAAAGAAATAGCCTAGCTCCCACTACTCTAAGAACTATGCAAAATTATCTTTACAAATTAGAAAAAGTATTTAAAGTCACAACTAACTACTACCAACATTTAGGGGTAAATTGTGGGACTGAAATTTACTATAAGCTTAATTATCCTAAAAAAGAGTGTTACCTTAAAATCAACAATTACTTTAAAGAAAAAAAAGACTCTAGATTTAGGTCTAGAGTAAATAACTATTTTAAAGACAATGTTAATAAACATAGTAGTGTAGAATTAGTTGAGTGTTTAAGTAATAAAAATAATAATATAAAAGAAGAAAAAAGAATTATCCAAATAAAAGAATATCAAGTAAAAAACTATTACAATAAAAGTGAAATTAAGTCCAAAAGTTCTCTTTCTATTTTTAATCTAGACATTAATCAAAAAACAAAAATTGACGTAATTAAAATTATAAAACGAGTTGAAATTGAACTAATAAAAAGTTTTAATGCAAATTCAAATAGATCTTGTTTTAAAAATAAGCAAAAAAAATTAAGAGAAATTCTAAAAAATGCTCAAAAAGAATTAGAAAAAAACGGATACAACAACGAACAATTAGAAATAAATTTCCAAAAAGTATATCAAACTTACAAATTTAAGCCACATTTCATCATTGAAAGTCATAAATATAGTGATTTAAACAATATAAAACGTAAATTAGAAAAATCGATTGAAAGAAAAAAAGAAAATTCTCAACAAAATTACCAAAATCTAAAAATAAACATTTTTAATATACTTGTTGAGCAACTAAAAAAAGAGACAAATATTGAAATTGTAAAGCCTATTATAAAAGAATATTTGAATAAACAAAAGAAAATAGAATACAATAAAGTATTTGATACATATTATTCTGAATTATCAGAGCTAATAAAAAATCAAAAAAATTCTTTAACTGTAGGAGAATTTAACATAAAGGTTGTATGAGGATTTAAATATGGAAAGTACACCCGAACCTATTGAAACTACAAGAAAAGAAAAATGTAAAGTTGAATGCCAAAATAAAGAACGCTTTATTTTGATTGAAAAAGAAAATGGCAAAGCAATGTACCATACAAAAATAATGATGGACATTTATAAATTTGGAGTTTATGAGAAAAAACATGAATTTAGATTATCATTGCGAGCATTATTTAATGGGGAAAGAATTGTTGAAGAAACTCATTTGTATCCTATTAAAGAAGGGGATAAGTTTATTGGCATTTTCTATGGATACAGAAAACCAATAAAAAAGCCCTTAATAAAGTATCAATTAAACGGCATTAGAAAAGCGTATGCATTAGCAAGGGCATATTATATGGAGTTTAGATTTAAGCACGGAAGCGTTTTTTGCTACTTTAAGGGGCTATATCGTTTATTAGATAAAAAAAGAACAAACAATCACTACAATAAAATATTATTTAGTATGTTTACGGATTTAGAACAACAAGTATATAAATTTTATGGGAAAAAATACCCAGAACAAGGACCGTTAATAAAATGGATAATAAAAAACCTAAAATAATAACAATTGCCAGCCTTAAAGGTGGTGTAGGGAAAAGCACAACTTCAATAATTCTTGCCACTCTTTTATCAACATCAAAAAAGATTCTTTTGATAGATATAGATACGCAAGCATCAATAACTAGTTTTTATTTTAATAATATACAAAATAAAAATGTTAATTTGGAAAATTTTAATATATATGAAATCTTAAAAGAAGGTGCTTTAGAAATAAGAGATGTAATTATCAATATTGATAACAATTTAGATTTAATACCCAGTTATCTAAGTTTACATAAATTTAATCAAGAAGCAATTCCATTTAAAGAATTAAGGCTAAAAAAGAAGTTAGAATCTATACAAGACAATTATGATTATATAATAATAGATACTCCACCAAGTTTAGACTTTGCTTTGACAAATGCTCTGGTAAGTAGTCAATATGTTTTAGTCCCCATAACTGCTGAAAAATGGGCAGTTGAGAGTTTGGATCTTTTAGAGTTTTATTTAAAAAAAATAGGAACAAATGCACCTATTTTTGTATTAGTAACGCGATTTAAAAAAAATAATACTCATAAACAATTGCTGGATATTTTACAATTAAGAGAGGATTATTTAGGGATTATATCTGAAAGAGAAGATTTAAATAGGAGAATAGCAGAAAATGATAAATTTGATTTAGATAAGGACTATGTGTGTGAGTATAAAAAAATTCTTGAATGTTTTTTAAATAAGATGCAAGTTACTCCATCTTTTGGATGGAGCATATAAAAGGTATTTTTTGTAGTAAAATAATTCCGGTGCCGGAAAAAATGTGAGGTGATTTATATATGAATATACAATTAAATAAAAGAAATTTATCTACTGATAATGATGTTATGGTTAGGTATAAATCTTTAAAATCTCAATTAACGATAAACGTTAAATCTGAAATTTGTTCTAGATTAGAGACAATGAAAATCTTAAAAGAGATTAAAGATAATGAATATTACAAATTAGATGGATATAAAAGCTTTGAAGATTTTACAAAAAACTATAAATTGGCAAAAACTCAAGCCTATGATTATCTAAGAATTGCTAATGCTATAGAAGAGGGGATAATAGAGGAAGAATTTTTAGTGCAAAATGGATTTAGACAAACTATTTTTGTGCTAAGAAATAAAGAAAGCGTAACAATAAAGAAATCTAAACAAAATTGGATAAAACCCCTAAGATTTCAGCTTAAAAAACAAGAAAGCTATGATTTTTATAAAAAGCATGCTAAATTTACAAGTTTTATGATGGATGAGATTTTTGCAAATCAAAAAGATTTTCTTAATAAACTTTTTAAAAAATATAAAGAATTAAAAGGATAATAAAGGAGATTTTATGAGTAATTTGGCCTACAATGCTCTTAAGATAGAAAATATAAGGTTAGAATTTTTAAATAAGGGGTTTAGTGAAGAGGTAATAGATTTTGTTTTGCTTCAGAATGACAATTACAACTTTGAAGTTCTAAAAGAGAAAATGAATTCTTTAGAACAATAAATAATTAATGTGGAAAAGAACTTTCAAAAGGATATAGATAGTTTAAAAAATGAACTTAATGCAAGTAATAGGACAATACAAGTAATGCTAATAGCAGGAATAACGCTTGCTCCAATTATTTACTCTATATTCAATAAGTATTTTTTTAATTAAGAATGATTAAAATATTTTAAAATATTGGGGGGAGTATATAGCTTATTTTTTAAATAGAATAATATAATCTTAGTTTAAATTCTTAAAAAGAAATATTTTATTTTTAAGAATTTAAATAGGTTCTTTTATTTTAACAAATATAAACTGATTTTAATTTGAAGTTAGACTATACTAAAAACAGCGTAGTTATTAAAACATTTCCATGTATTTGAACTACCTATATGTTAATTTGCAAAAAAATAATATAAGGGTTTAGCGAAGTTCTTTTAATAGAGGATTTAGCTAAACCCTAATTTTTTGTAAAAATTTTTGTAAAAAAGTTGGCAAAAATAGTTTTTGTTAAAAATTTATATTCATTGAAAATGAAGGAGGAAAACATGACAAATGTTTCAAACAAAAATAATAACCCATAAGAAAATATTCAAAATAATATTTAAGGAGATCTCAAAATGATAAGTGTTAATCAACAAAGTTTTACTGGTTGTAAAATATTTGAGGAAAAATCTTCTTCCATTAAAGAAAAAAGTAAGTTAAGCAAGATAGGCAAAAAAATACCAGGAATAAGCAGCCAAGAATGCTTTAGATTTAATCGCAATATTGATTTTAGCGTACAAAGAAGCAAGCTTGATAAATGCGGTGCTAGTGAAGTAGGTAGTATTCTTATTGGTGGTGCAGGGCTAAAAGACTTAATGATGAATAGAGTGCTTAAATATTTTGGTATTAGCAGGCCTTTTGAAGAGAATTTATATATGCTCAAGGGCAAAGAGTTAGAAAATTTAGGATTTAGAGAATTTGTTAAATCACAAGGAGATAATATTTCTGTTTTGTACAAAAACAAATATGCTAATGGTGTTGATAAGTATAATTATTTCAAAAAAATGGGTAGTGCAGAAACTTTAGTTTGCTCAACAATTGATGGATGGTTTATTAATAATGCTGGAGATTTAGAACTTTTATAGATTAAGAGTAGTGATTCTAATTATATGAGTAGTGCTATTGCGGAGTACAACAAAAATGGTACTTTTTAAGTAGTAAATATTTTTTCAAATACTATGTGCAAGCACAAATGCAGCTAGCATGTACTGCTCTTGAGCATTGTAATTTATTCTTTTTAATCGACGCCGCACCAGTTAACTGCAGAATAAAGAGAAATGAGGCTTTAATATCAAAAGTGCTTGAATTTGTTGAGAAATGCGAAATGGAAGTTTTCAATTTGAGAAACGATATTTTTAGTAACTATAGAGACGAATATTTAATGACACATAATTTTAACAAAGATACGTTTATAAAGCTTGTTGAAGATTTAGTAGAAAAGAGTAATCAATATAATCTGGAGTTGAGTTTGATTGGGCAAGCGAATTTGTAGGATATGTTGATTGCGTAGACCTTGAAATTAAGGATGATCAAATTGCTAAAAATCTTGCGTGTGATTTAATGAAGATTGATAGTCTACAAGAAGAATTAAATAGAATTCAAAACGAAAATAAAAAAAGAGAAAAGCCTCTTAAAGATTTCATCAAAATGCTAACTTACAATATTGCGAATAAATATCCACTAATTAATCAGATAAATTATCGGTTTAGAGGAGAATTTATGTTCAATTTTGACCCTAAGAAAAGAGCAATATCAGATAGATTTAAGGGACTATTGTCGATAAGTGGTAAAGTATTTATCCTAAATAATATAGCATTTGCAAATAGCGCCAGTGCTCCCATTCACATGGGAGCACTGAAAAGTTAAAAGAAGCAATTTAACATCGGAGGTTTAAACAATGCTTATTAATAAAATAAAACAAAGTAATAAAGCTTTACGTCCAGAAATACAAAAATGGGGCTGTTACTTTTTGTGTCTGCATTACTATACAAGTGTATTTAAGAAACTTGAATTTAATGCTTATGATATAAATGTAGTGTATTACAGATTTATAGCACTTGGATACATTAAGAGTAATTGTTTTATTAAAAATCTATGTATGATACTTAATTGCTATGGAATTAAAAGTAGTGTGAGATATGAATCTTTAAATTATTTGTGTGCTTTAAATGAATTTGAAATAAGTGAAGTTAAAATCGATAAAGTTAATGGATTTCACTTTATAGCAACAAAAAATGAAGAAATATTATATGATTCACTTGATTTAAAACCTCGTGGGAAAGTATTTAAAGTAACTTCAAAGCGTATATTTAAACTAAAGTAGTTTTACTAAAGTTTAAGGGTATTTTTAATACTTTCATAAGCTTGAATTTTGTTTGCAGCAGAGAGTCCATAGATATTGTCAATTTCGGAAGTTGAAGAATATTTCATAAGTTCTTTAATTTGGAAAGAATTGTATCCATTAGATTTTAAATTTGAAATAAATAAATTTCTACATAAGTGAAGTGATTTATTTGCACGAAATCCTGATTCTTTAAGAAGATTTTTAAATTTATTAGAAAGAAATATGTATAATGCTAATTTGATTATCTTTAAACTTATGTTTGGATTTTTTAAAAAAATAAGTGCGTCTTGTATCAAGATTTTTCTAATTAAAATGATTTTTGTGTGTCGTTTGGATAGCTTCAAACTCTTTGGAGCTTATGACAATTTCTTCTAATACAAGCAACATTTCTTTTTTTTGATATTTACTTTTATATTGTATAAAGTCTCTCCAGTTTTATTGAATAATGGGGTAATATCTTGCATTTCAGTGTCCCCGCATCCGCTTATTGTCAGTAGATGTAGAAACCAACCAGATATTGGATCAGTTTGTGTTAGAGTTTTGATACATTTTTTAATTATGTTGCTAATTTTTGGGGGCAAATAAAATTTAGGAGTTAGTTTTAAAGATTCTTTTTTAAGTTTAGTTGAACTTTTGAGTGAATTTTTAAGAATTTTGTTTTCATTTGCAAGATTTTGATAATCTTATGGTTTTTTGAGTATGAAATCTATACTGATATTATTTAAATTAAAATAATTATTAATGTCTATAAGACAAGTTACTTATAAGTGTTACTTTTAAATTAAGTAAAAGTAATAAAAATAGATATAAATTGTAATTTATTTTTTAACAAAAATCGAAAATTTTAGTCAAATTGCGGAGGTTCTTGTTGCAAGCGAAATTTGGGTTTTATGGTAGCTATAATAAGCAGAAGTGGCAATTTCTAAGGAGTATACTTAAGAAAAGTATACTTTATCTAACATATAGCAAAGACTTTGAAATTTAATTTGTATGTGTTTTATAATCTTTTGTAGTGAGTAGGCCATTTGCAATGGAGAGATTTTTAAGAGTTGGTTCAAATTACATTTGAGTTTTGTTAATATATAATTTAAAATGTAACAAAATCAAATATTTAAATCTTTAAAAAGATTGTAATTGTTAGGTGTTGCGTTAAGCTTAAGACTTATGGAGTATCTTATGAATAAGAAAAGGAAAATGTTTGCTATTTGTGTTGTTTTTGTGATTATAATTTCTTGTAAGAATTACGCAAGTGGTGAAGATGTAAAAAAAAGTTTAGAACAAGATTTAAAAGGAAAAGTTAAGGGATTTTTAGATACAAAAAAAGAAGAGTTGGTTGGCGGTTTAAAAAAGCTTGGATCAGAAGCTTATTCAAAAGTTGAAGAATTAATGCAAGTCGATAGACCACAAGTACAAGCTGAAGAGCAAGTGGCTCAAGGTGTTTTTGAAGATCTAGGATTAAAAGAGAAAGGTCTTGAAGAAAAGATAGAAGGAAGAATTAAAGGAGCTTAAAGATAGCTCAAAAAAGACAAAAGAGGATAGAAAAAAAGAATTAGAAGAGGCTAAACAGAAATTGGAAGAGTTTAAAAAAAGACAAGTTGAATCAGTAACTGAAAATACTGATAAAGTTAAAAATCAAGGCAAGATTGGACGAGAAGCTTTTCTATATGCTAAAAAATTAGGTGTAAATGGAAGTTATTCTGCTAATGATAGTACTGATACTGATAAGTTTGCAAAAAAAGTTATAGATGATGCGCTTTAAAATATTAAAGAAGAGCTTGAAAAGCTAACAGAGCCTCAAAATTCAGAAGATAAAAATAATAAAAAATGGTTTTTGGTAGTAAAAATTATAAACAACAAGACTAACAACAAGTCTTATTGTTTATTCGCATTTACATTGTTGAAATTTAGGCAATAAAGCTAGGAAGAGGGATATGAAAAAAATTAATCTGTTAATATTTTTGTTTTTATTTGTAGTAAGTTTAAGTGCAAATATAGAAGAAAATTATATAGAAACCAAAAGAGCTTTTTCTGAAGAAGATTTTAATTTAATAAATAAAAGACTAGATAATTATGATTTTAAAAATGAGTATGAAAAAAGTCATGTTTTTTCCGATGCTCCTAGAATTAGAGGAGATTTAAGAAAAATTGGAATTAAAGAAAAAAGGGTTTTTTTAGATGCTCTTGAGGTTATTGAATATCTTATAAAAATTAAGATAAGTACTGATAGTATTTTCCTGTCTGAGGATATGATTAGACTTATAGGTGGTTATCCAGATTCGATTTTCAATTATTTGATACAACTAAATTCGGATAAAATTGATTATGCTGAGAAATATGGAGATAATGCCAGAAATAATTTTAAAAAAGATTATTCTGAAGATAAAGCAAATACAGTTAAACAAATTTTAAAACAAATTTTGGCGGATTTGCCCAAAAATTAGATTTTAATTTGAAAAAAGAATCTTATACGCTTTTCTTAAAGAAAAGCTAAAAAAGATTTCGAAATAAAATAAATGGTTTTTATAAGCATAAATTATGAATAACAAGACTAGCAACTAGTCTTGTTATCTTATTAATATTGGAGAATTATGATAAATGAAAAGAATTTATATCATTTTATATTTGTTATTTGCTTTATTTTCTTTAAATGCTAGCGAATTTTTGAGAGGACTCATTAATGGTAACGAGGATGATATTAATTTTGAAGATTTTAAACTGCAATAAAATAGTGCGTATTGGGAATTAAGAAATGAAAAAAATGAAAATGAGATTGCATATGTTATTGCATCGGCCGATAAAAATGTTTTTAACTTAATGTATATATTTGGGACTGCTATTGGTGACGCTATTAACAATACTAAGAAAACTAAAGCAAGAAAAAAGGATATGTTAATGTTTGAAGGCATTAATGGGTTGGCATTTGGGTGTAGAGCCCTAAAAAAGGGGCAAAGATTGCTCTTTTTTTTAAAAAAAGAAGTATTTTAAAAAACTAACAACATAAAAAATATGATTATTAGTTATTCTTTTGATAAAGAAGATCCCATTATGAAGTCAATAAGTAATCAATGGATTGTAGAAAGCAATAAATTGCTAGCTTTAAAAGAAAATTAGAGATCTAATTTTTTAAAAAAAAATATTTTCAAGCAGGGTTTTAAAAGTAAGAATATTGATAATCAAAAAATAAATGAGGCTTTCGGTATTAGACTTAGTAACTTTCAAGATTTATATGATATGTATGAACATAATTTTAATTAAGAAACTAAAAAGATTGAAGAATGGCTTAAAAGTTATATTATTAACAAATATAAGCTGAAAAATTGCAATAAATAATTTTAGAAGCATAAATTATAAAAAATAAGACTAGTTTATTAGTCTTATTTTTTATTGTTCATTTTTAATAAATCTTGTAAAGATAGATCGGCGGTTAATGGATATTAAAAAATTAGCAGTTTATGTTAACAAATAATAAATTGCTTTACTGTTTAGAGTAACAATTTGTTAATTTTGTTAATTTAGGAGAATTCTTTTGAAAAGAGCCAAAAGGTCTTTTGATGATTATGCTGTATATTTTAGAGAAGAATCGTTAGATTATAGAGAAATAGCGGTTAAATTGGGAGTTTTTAAAGTAAATGTATGGAAAATGAGACAAAAATGGGAAAGAGGAGAAACTTATATAAACGAGTGATCTAGAGTAACAATTAGTGAAGATACTTTTGAACATCTTTTAGCACAAACTTTTAAATCAGAAGTTAAAGCTAGGAAAATTAGGGGGGAATTAGATTTAGAGCGCGCTAATTTAGAATTAGGATTTATACGTGAATTCAATCAATACCTCTAGTGTTGAGCTTGCTAGTGTGCTTTCCAAAATAGAAGATTTAAAATGTAAAATTGATTCTTTATCTAAAGAATGTGATAAAAAAAATGCAAATTGTGTGAATGAAAATATTGAATCTTTAAAAAGTGAGCTTAATGACCTTGTAAAGGAGTATTCAATAAGGAAAATGGAGCTTTACTATGAATGTATGAAAAGACTTGCTACTGTTAATGAAGCTGAAAGCAAAAGCAACTACAAAAATAGTAAAGGGCACAAGTGAACTTATATCAAACAAAATTTTTTACAACACTTCAAAAGCAATATAAAAATCAGTTTGAAGTTAACATATCTAAATTTTTAAAGCCTACAAGCTCTACGGTTAATTTTGATCGATTTGAAGATAAGCATTTAACTTTAAAACAAAAGAATGTGATAAAAAGTATTCAAAAGAATAATGAAAAGAAGATTATACTTAGTGGCGGTATAGCTAGCGGCAAAACGTATCTTGCATGTTATCTTTTTCTTAAAAGTTTAATTAAAAATAAGAAGCTATACTCTAGTGATACTAATAATTTCATTATGGGTAATTCGCAGCGTTCAGTTGAAGTTAATGTTTTAGGACAATTTGAAAAGCTATGCAAACTTCTTAAAGTTCCTTATATCCCAAGACATACAAATAATTCATATATTCTGATTGATTCACTGCGTATTAATTTATATGGAGGAGATAAGGTAAGTGATTTTGAAAGATTTAGGGGTAGTAATTCGGCACTTATTTTTGTTAATGAAGCCACTACTTTACACAAGCAAACTTTAGAGGAAGTCTTAAAAAGACTTGGGTGTGGACAAGAAACTATTATTTTTGATACTAATCTGGACCATCCAGAGCACTATTTTAAAACCGATTATATTGATAATATAGCGACTTTTAAGACATATAAGTTTGCAACTTATGATAATGTTCTACTTAGTAAAGAATTTATCGAAACTCAAGAAAAATTATATAAAGATATACCAGCATATAAAGCAAGAGTGTTATTAGGTGAATGGATAGCAAGCAGCGATTCAATTTTTACACAAATAATGAGAACTCTACCAATAGGAATAATTCCCTTTATAAAAGCATAAATTGAATGATCATAGCCCTTAGGAAGTGAGTTAAATACCAAAGCCTTTTTAGATGCAGCGCATCCCGGGTTTTTTTCTCTAATTAGAATCTTTTTAAGCCGTTTTCCTTTTTCAGTGCTAGGGGAAATAAATTTAGTAAAGTTTGTTTTTATTACCCCTTTTAGGGAGATGTCAATAACACCAGCTTCAGGAGTGCTAACTTCAATGTCTACATTTAAAAAGGCCTTGAAAATTAGTCTAAATAACTTATCAGTGCCAATATGACTTAAAGCAAAAATAACACTATTAATATTACTTGTAATGCTTTGTAAAGTTTGAGTTTTTGAATAAAAAATAGATAGAGCTTGAGATATTCATATTGTAATATATCTTAATTTTATATTTTCTTTTGCATTAATGGATATGAAGTTGGAATTAAGAAACTTAAGCTCATTAAGTAGTGCTTGTGCATATTCTGTTTCTGTACGTATAAATTTATGAATTTCGGTATTTTTGAAAAAAATTAGGTATTTTCATGTTTGTTAACTATCAATATCAATAAGCAATCTATCTGTAGTATTGAAAAGTAGCATTGTGTCATCATTAATGGCAATATCTTTTTATTTGTTTGAAAATCGCTATCACTGATTTTTGAAATACTTTCAGTGTCTACATCTTTAACACAAACTTTAATTTCCATAAACTTAATCTCTTTTACTTCATTAACTGGAGCAAAAAAGTCTTGATATTCAAAGCTAATTCCCATATCAGAATAGTTATTTGAAATAATCCTAGAATATATGTCCCTAATTTGAGAGCCTATGTTTAAGTAGAGATAGTTTTTAAGATCAAGTTTATACTTTACTTTCATATAAGTTCTCTACGTTGTGCTTGCATAATATCTTTTAGAGTGTACCCCTTTGCAAGCAGTGCTTCTTTATTGAAATGGCTGCTAAGATGCGCTTTTGCAAGTGTATCAATTTCATTTATACGATCAGCTTCTAGTAACAATTATTTCTCAACACGCTCTCGCTCCTCAACTTCTGCAAGTTCTTTTGTTATTCGCTCATTTATACTTAAATCACGACTTGTCTCTTTAGATTTATTGCTTGA
>NZ_JACHFB010000005.1 GCF_014205885.1 Borreliella californiensis
ATTTATTATTAATTAGTATAAATAGATATATACGTGAACTACTAATTTATATAATCTTATCACTTAACATTTTGTTATACAAAAATCTTACACATCCAAATACTTTTGAAAAATATTTTTTTTGATTATTGTTAGGATATATTCTATGCTTATAAGCTTTATTAATACCCATATGTTCTATTATTTTAGAATATTTTATACTTAGTGTATATGTCACAAAAGCTAAATTTTAATAATCACTGCATATATTCAATTAATTATCATCTAATATTAGTTACTAAATATCGGCATAAATGCATAAATGCTAAGCTTTCATCTTCTCTTTGCCAAATAATAATTAATATATGTTATTTATGGAAAGTAACCCTTAATGAATTCAACCATGATAAAGATCATATTCATTTATTACTAGAATTTACTCCCAATATTCAACCTTCTAAATTCATCAACAATCTAAAAACAGTATCTTCAAGGCTTATAAGAAAAAAATATTCTACTTATTTAGATAAGTATTACTGGAAACCTTATTTTTGGTCTAGAAGTTATTGCCTTATCTCTACTGGAGGAGCTTCTATTGATTTCATCAAAAAGTATATTCAAAATCAAAACAAATCTATTTATTAGCAAATTCATCTCCACCTAAATTTCATAGAAATTATAGGTGGGGAATTCTTTGTTATTTTTAGTTAAATTTTTATCTATATTAGTATCTAAATTATATAAATTACCAATAATATTATGTTCAATTCTATCATTAAGAAATAATTTTTTTTTATTTTTTTTGCTCATATATATATCCTCCACATACTTAATTATGTCATATTTATAACTACAGTAAACTACACCACTTTCCCTTATTCTTTATGAAATAATTATTTTGATGATTTATAACTACAGTAAACCTATCACTTTGTTTAAATAGATATATAGGTATTTGTAGACTATGTTACCCCTTACAACTATAAGATATTTTTTAAAATCTATTTTTATTTCTTTTGCATGATTTACTGTATATATGTTTGTTTTATAAAAAATAGCAATATATTTATATACATAATAATATGAATCTTATAAAGATTAGATAATTTGAAAATATTCTACAAGTAGAGAATATGAAAAAAAATATTTTAGCAACATACTCTTAATGCTATTAAGTTTATCATCATATGATACAAATACTATTAATAAATTAACAAATAAAACAAAAGAAAACTTTTTAAAAAATCTAAGCATAGATTTTTTAAAAAATTGTAAATTAAGAAATTTGATTGATTTAATTTTGAAAGGCAATAATTATGACTAGAAAAATGTTTGTTGTTTATGCTATTCTTGCACTAACAAGTTGCTGTAAGAATTATGAAAGTAATGTAGAGCTAAAAAACCAAATTGAAGAATTTTTAAATACAAAAGAAATAGCTCAGAACGTTGTTAAAGATTCGAGATTAGAAGAGGCTGAAAAAAAAATTCAAGAATTAACGAATAAAATAAATGAAAAAGATAAAGAACAATTTGGGCATAAATTAGAAAAAATTAAAGATAGATCGGAAAAGAAACAAGAAAATATAAAACAAGAATCAGAAACAATTAAAGAAAAATTAAAAAACCTATTTAAATATTATAATATATCTGTACCAATTCCTAAACTACCCAAAAATTATCTTGAACTCGGACTTACGTCTATATCGAATCTTATTAACGTATTTTCTGAATCCAAAAATGAATTTGGATGGGCTGCACGTAAAGGATTCTTTTTGGTTTATGCACTGTATGATCATTACATATTAATCTATAAATCAAATATGGAAAGACTTGAAAGTGCATTAACTCCAACAACAATAACTAAAAAACTCGATCCAATAAATGAAAAAATCATTGGGGTTATTGATTCAATTAAATCTATTGAATATAAATCGGAAAATAAACCAGAAACAATTAACGAAAAATCAAAAACCCTATTTAAAGATAATCTTGAACTCGGACTTACGTCTATATCGAATCTTATTGAAATACTTTCTAAATTTGAAAATGAATTTGGAGAAGTTGCACACAAAGGATTTTCTTTGGTTTATGATTTGTATTCCTATTACACATCAATCTATAAATCAAATATGGAAAGACTTGAAAGTGCATTGACTCCAACAATAACTAAAAAACTCGATCCATTAAATGAAAAAATCAATAAGGTTATTGATTTGGTTAATTCTGATGATAAAAATCTCAAAATACATAATGGTCTAAAATTTGATGAATCAGGAACACCTATTTATAAAAAACAAGAAATATCAAAAATTAAAAATCTCACATCATCAATGTATAACATAAATTGAATATGAAAACCTAATTTTCAAACAAATTAGCACCAAAAGCAGAAGATTTATTAAAAATTATCACCGGCTTATAGTTAAGCTGATTTAAAAAGCTTAAAAAGTGATTTAGGAAAAATCAAAGAATATCTTGAAAATCTTAAAAAGAAAGAGATAGATTCCAAAGCTATAAAATGGGGAGAATATTTAATGTAGATTGTCCTCAATTAATAGTTTTTAATATTTAATTAATATTAAAAAATTAAGAATCCCTAAATATAGAGGATTTTTATTTTATCAAAAAAGAAAAGCCATAGAAAATAAAATTTAAGAATGCCTTATCTTATTAAGATACTAAAAATCTTATTTTAAAAAAAATAATTTATAACTAAAAGCCCAATATTTTATATAATTTCATTCATTAATCCTTACATAGACATTAATACTAAAAATGAAAATTATCTTAAAGCATACTGTTCTATTCCTTTCTTCACTTTAAAATATTGTTCATCAATAGTGGGCCTAGGCATAAAAACCTCCCTCCCATTATAAAAATATTCATTTCCCCCTTCACCAGAATACTTAATATCTGGAGAATATAAAGCCCTTATGCATGAATAAAGCCAATAAACTTCGTATTTAAATTTATTTTATTAGCACTCATTATTTTTTATAATTATAATACTATATTTTAACTTGCGTTACAAATTCATCTCCACCTAAATTTCATAGAAATTATAGGTGGAGTATTCTTTGTTATTTTTAGATAAAATTTTACTATCTTTAAAAATTGCAATATCCACTATTTAGGATTACGCTGCGTTATGCTTATACATTCTTCTTAAATAATTCTCATATCCTTTTATTAAAGATGAAATATAATCTTCTCCTTTTTTATTTTTAAAAACCTTAAACTCATTAAGTAAGGTTACAAAATCTTCTTTGGAATTGCTCACATCCATTTTTAAATAGATGTTTTTAGCTTTTTCCATTATTTTTAAATTTATATGTCACAATAACAGACATTATACAAAAAATAAGTATTAATAAAATAAATGCATTTATAGCACTTATAAAATTAGTTAAAATTGAACATATGGCTAATGCTAAAACTGAAAATATACGAGATAATGTACTATTAACAGAGGTTATAGTTCCTAAAACTTTTGAATCCACATTTTTTCTTAAAAAATATTCTAAATTATTAGAATAAATAGAAATTAAAATTACCAAAAATATTACCATGGTGATAAATATGTAAATATGTGTAACTATTTTTATTAAAACTGATAACAAAAATATCATAGCTAAAATAGCATAAATATCATATTTTGAATGTTTAATTTTTCTAAATGTCCATGCTCCCACAATATCTGACAAGCGAAACAGTATATATATAATTCCAAATATACTAATAGATATATTCTTATCAGCAAAAATTACTTGCCAGTATAAATAAAAAGGTTGATAAAAAAATTGAATAAGGCTATTTAAAATAAATAATTCTAAAAGCTCTTTGGATTTTAATAAAATTATTATTTTTTTTTTAAACTTTGCAAGATATAAAGCTAAATCTTCTTTACTACGCTCATGATCTGTACTTTTATCATTAGGTATGAAAAAGATTGTAATTAAAGAAGATATTAAATATATTAATAATGAAATTAGATAAATTTTTACATCGATATATAAATATAGTACACTTCCAATATATCCCCCTAAAATAGCACTAATACTTAGTATCATTTTTACAGATGACATAAAAGCTTTTAGCTTTTTTGAATCATTTTGGTATAGTTTAGTAAAACTAATATCGATTGTCCCGGTGTTAATAGCAGCTGACATCCCATATATAAACCACGAAATACAAAGAAGTATGAATGAAGAAGCTTTAAAAATAATAAAATAAGAAATCATTAGCAAGAAAATTGATACTAAGTAAACAATTTTTCTATCAAAAATATCTGATATTACACCTGATGGAAATTCAAAAATAATAATTGCTGCCATGTAAAAAATTTGTACTATAGTAATATCTTTTAATGACAATCCTTTATTTATTAAAATAATAGTTAGTACAGCATGGGGCAACGTTCTTGCAAGTTCTAATAAAAATAACGAATCAAAATAATATCTTTTATGTTTACTTTCTATCATAAATCTTTATTACACTTGCAGGATTTATTTTTAAAAATATCAATAAAATGAAATGAGAAATTATGATTACTGATACCAATTCGTTTATTTAAAGAATTAATTTTTCCATATTCATTGCCGAAATAAAATATGATATCAATAATAGCCATACTCGATGCAATTGCATTATTAGTAAAAAAAGAGGGAGCTTGATAATCTTTATTTGCTAATATTATTTTACTTTCTAATTTAGAAGTTGTTGACTTTTTTATAACTCCTATGTCAGTACAATAATAGCAAGATGAGATATTTGGAATATAAAATGGACCAATAACTGAAAAATCATTAAGATATCCAATATTTATAAGTGGAATGGAATTTTCAATACAAAATTTATTAACTAAAGGTAAACAGTAGTCATCATCCGCTGACAGCACTATTAATGCTGGTTTAATTTTTGAGTTAATCAAAATATTTTTTAATAATTTTACAGAAACTTTTTCCTTATAGGCTTTAGTTTGAATGGCTTTGTTTAGCGATTTTATTTTTTCTTCAATTACATCTACTTTGTTAGATCCTATATCATCATGATTAAATAAAAACTGTCTATTTAAATTGGATTCTTCTATTTCGTCTTCATCTATAAAAGTTATAGCCCCTAATCCTAAAGTAGAAAGAGAATAAGTCATAAAATTTCCAATACCGCCACATCCCACTATAATGATATGCTCTTTTTCTAAACTAAAACTTTCTGGATTTTCAAGTAAAAGATCTAAAAAATATTTATTTTTAAAGCAAGCTCTATTCTTCGGATGTTCATAAAAAGGAATTAATACTTTATTCTCTAATGCTAATTTTACAGTTTCGTCGCTAATATTATTTTCAGTAGCAAATAATATTAATTCTTTATATGTTTTTTTATTTTTTGCAAATATTGCAATATCAAGCAAATGTTCAAAAACATTATCACTCACTTTAATTTGAAAGTTACCCAAATTAACAAGATTGCCAGAAATTGATTTATTAAAAAATGAAGTTGGATTTTTTATATAAACCATTTTATACCCCCTAACATTTAAGACTAGGTGTATTAAATATTTAAAATAATACAACAAAACCTAGTCTTAAATATTAATTAAATTTCTTGCCTAACATAATTGCACCCCCTTATATTATTAGAATAGCATAAAGAAGAAACAAATGAGCTTTACTATAACCAAACTTCTAGATTTACTAATGTTCCCAAGAAGGTGTATAACTATACTATTGGGAGTTACCAAACTCTAAAAAGTTACTTAACTTATAGAAAAGGCAGAAAAATGTCCCCAAAAGAAGTTGAACATCTCGAAAAAGTCATCAAAACAATTCATTATACAATTGGCATACAAAAAGAAATAGACAGCATAATTTCAAATCTAAAAGAATTTAATGGAAACTCTACAAACTCCACATTAAAATCTGCTTAGCACAGCTAAGTAATTCAAATAAAATCTAAAAATTGCGCTACTATTTAATTATCAAAACTTTATTATTAGGAGGTAATATTAATATGAAAAAAATTTTCACATTAATATTAATTTTTAGTTCAACAATGCAAATCTTGGCACAAGACAAACTTGAAAAAGGAGTTGATGATATTGCAACTGTAATGAAATATGAAAGTGAAAAAGCAACCGTACTAGCACCATTACTTTTGAATATCTTTTTGTCTTTAGGGATAGGATCTTTTGTTCAAGGAGATTATATTGGCGGTGGAGCACTGCTTGGTTCTCAAATACTTGGAGGAATACTTATAATAACCGGGAAGCTTATTACAGCAACAAAAGACGAAGCAACAGAAATGACCGGATTGACACTAACGGGTATAGGAAGTCTTACGGTTTTAGCATCCTACATTACTGGAATTATTATTCCATTTAAATTTGCAAATAAACACAACGCTAATCTTAAAAAAAGACTCGGCATTGCTCTTGCGGGGTTTGAACCCAATTTTGATATTGGAATAAACGGATTTCAGCTATCCTTTAAAAAAGCCTATTGAAAAAATATAAGACAATAACCCCTGTAATCTAATAATAAATAGGTTTTGTTGAAAACTTTCAATTAAAAGCACTCAACAAAACCTATTACTAGGTTTTAAATTGACAATTAGGATCGTATCAGTTTAAAAATACAACCTCTGGTAATTGTACAAAAATTGCTTAAATTTTGCAAGCACTTGCTTATATGTTTTGCTTTGTTTTTTTTAAATTTAAATCACAGTATTCTTTTAATATCTTGTTTAAATAATCTTTATCACTAGAAAAAATCTTATCTAACAAATACCCCGTAAATTTAGCATTGCTTTTATAGAAATCGTAACTATCTCGTCTTTTAAGCTGAAATCTTAATGGTTTTATTGAATTTTGAATTGACTTTTTATCTACCACCTCTTTTGATTTTATATTTCTATAAATTTCTATCATCCCTTTGTCTCTAATTTCTTTTATACTTACATCTCCTTTTAAAACTCGTTCATATATTTTTAAATATAAATAAGCTTGAGTCCTAGCAATTAAAAATTCTTCAATAAAAGACTTGAAACTCACATGCCCATCAATACGATAAAGTTTTTTATTTTTTATGTTGTACAATATTTCCATGATTTTAATTTTATTTTCAATATCATTAACCATACTCTTTTTTAAAGCATGCTTATAGTTTTCATACTCCTCCTCCTCGGAAATACCCATCAATCCTTCTTCTCTATCATTCAAAATGATTAAATCTTTAGACATCCCTAAAACGCTCCTTAAAAAAAATATGCTTTAAACAGCAGCATTTGTTCGTTTGCGAACAAACGAACAAAATAAAATAAAATTAAATACCTAATATATTTTTTAAGGCTTCTAAACATTCTTGATAATAAGGTTCTTTAACATTGGGTTCTTGTAAATTATTTGCAAACACCTTGACTTTATTATAAAAATGAACTTTTCCTTTAATATATTTGCCGTATTTATCTTTAATTGAATTTTCAATACTTTTAAAAGTATTTCTGTTTTTCATGAATTGATTTTCAATTATGGATATGTCAATATCTTTATCTAGGTACATTGAAACTTTCTCAATATATTTCATTAAGATAGATAGGCTTTCAACAGAAAATCTTTCAACTTGAATAGGAATAATAAGTTTATTAGTAATATTAAGAGCATTATCTAAAAGAGAATCCAAATTGGGTGGCGTGTCAATTATCACATAATTAAAACTATAATTGGGCAATACTCTTTCTAGCCTATGCTTTAAAAAAAGTTCTTTATAGGAAGTATTCTCCTTGTTAAAAAGGTGTAAACTGGGATGAGAAGGAATAAGATATACATTATCATGTATTTTGGTCAAATATTTATCTAAATTAGCATTTGAGTCTTCTTTTAAAAAAGAATAAACATTGTTTTTGCTCAAACTCTTTATATACTTAAAAAAATAACTAGTTAAACTATTTTGGGGATCAAAATCTACAAGCAAAACCTTTTTATCAAAACTTTTCAAAACAAAACTAAATATAATAGTTAAAACACTTTTTCCAACGCCCCCTTTAATATTTGCAATGCTAATTATTTCTGGTTTTTTGTTATCCATTTAATTATAATTCCTCCATTTGATAAATTTTTATTGTAGAATCTGTATACTTTATGTTCTAGATTAATTATTCTCTCTAATAGATTTTGAGCATATTTTTTTTTAAATTTTTCTTTTTTTGTTAAAGCGTGAATTGCTTTTATATAACAAAAAACACTTCCTTTCTTATATCTAAATTCTATGTAATGGATTTTATACATAGGTATAGTTTTGATAGCTTTTGTAATAACATCTTTATATTTAAAAAAAAGTGGCCTTGTTAATCTTTTAAATCCATAAAACATTCCCAAAAATTCATCATTAATACTCTCTTTAATTCTAAATAAATGAAAATTACTTTTTTCATTTATATCAAATAAATTCCTTAATGTAATAAAAAATTTATTTTCGTTTCTTTGATTTATACCAAATGTATAAATATCTCTAAATATTTTTGTATGATATAATGTTTTGTTATTTATTTTCTCTTTTTTTATGAAAATATTGTTTTTCTTTTTTAGCAATCCAATTTCCATTTCTTTGTATTTTAGACCTTCTAATATTTGATTCATATTTTAACCACAAATCTCTCATTTGTCGTAACATATTTGATTTTTAATTCTTTTTAACCATTCTTTTGTCTCTATCCTTTTATATAAATATTTTCTTTTGTTATAATTTTCTTTAACCTTATCTAAGAAATTTATTTTTTTAAATTTTAATAAAGTTTTTATTTTTGAATCTATGAAATTTAAATTTTCATTTTTTGTTTTGTGTAAAATTTTTTCTTTATTATTTATATGTTTTTTATTATTTATAATATGACTGACATTTTTAGTTGCATTCTTTAGACTAAAAGCCCTAACCCCTTTATTTTTGAAGTATTTTTTTTGTGTTTCTTTTGTAAATTTATATATTGCGTTAGCATCATGTTCAATAGTATTTTGCTTATCTTTAAGTACACAGTTTAAATTATTATTACTATATTTGTTGACTGAATATCTTATATATGAACCATTCCCTTCTCCTAATCTTAATAAAGTTTTTTTAATAATACTTTTATCACATAACCAAGTTAAATCTTTTCTAAGGGTTCTTAGTGCAATCTCCTTAAGTCCATCTTGGGCTAGAAAATAATTTAATGTATTTAAAATAAATTTTTGATTATATCTAATAGCATTTTTCTGGAAATACTTAAGTATTGATAAGATTTTGTAATATCTGATTTGATATTTTTTTAATAGATTTGCATTGGTTTGAATTTTAAGGTTGTCTATTTTCATTCTATACTCCTAACTGTATTTACAATTATGCTTATGATACACAATTTTAATTGGAAAGTAAATATTTGAGAATGAACATCTTTTTATTTAAAAATAATTCTTTTATTCCACTAGTAGAATAGAAGAAAAAGACCATTAGCAAAGGCTAAAGGTCTTTTTCAAGGTATTGATAGTTGCATAATAAATTATGCAACTATCAATGCTGATATTATATACTAAAAAAGATAAAATATCAAGTAATTTGAAAATTTTTTTACATTTTTTTCTACTCTGCCATTCTAAATCCCATTAGATGTTCTTTTGATTTTAGCATTCTAACTAATTTTTCAGCATCAAGCACATCTCCATTAAAGTTATAGTAAAAATTATTTATAACTGTACTGCTTTGGGTTTTTTGTAATTTGGTAATTTCTTCTGCAATAATTTTAGCTTCAAGTTTGCGTAAATTTTCATCTATTGGTGCAGGAGTTATTCTTACTAATTCGGGTTGACCAAACTCACTAGACATTACACCTGAGTTTGGCATATATGTTGGTTTATTCGAAACAAACCGTGCACCACCACGAGCAAGTTTTATCTCCTCAATAGATCCGGCTGATTTTACTTTTGCAATTCTTTTAAGTATCTCATCTAAAATTTTTTGCGTCTTTTTTAACCTATCATACTTGCCCAAATTCCACGAACTTTCAGCATTTACTTTATCAACTTCGGCCTGTGCTTTTATTCGTTCGGGCTCTAGTTTAGAAAGTTTGTTTTTGCGTTCTACTTCTATTTTTTTAGTCTCTTCGGTTTTAGTAAGTTGAGTGGTTTCTATATCTTTTTTTGTTTTATATTCTGTTTGTACATCGTGTAATCTTTTTTGAAATTCTTCACCAGATATTTGTCCTTTACTTTGAGCTTGTTTGAGAAATTCTATTTCTTTAGTGTATTCATCATCTAATTCACTCAATTTTTCTTTTCTCATTTTGATTTCGGCGTCAAATCTCTCTTCAAGCTTTTGAAGTTCGACTTCACTTCGTTTTTCAAGTTCTTCCAAATCTTCGTCCCGTTGTTTTTCAATTGCTTTAATTCTCGCTTTTTCTTGCCCCTTGAAAAGTCCCCAAATAAAATCGGTCAATCCTGTTATAAGCTCCGCAATGGCTGTTCCAGCAGGTCCAAACATTGCTCCAAAAGCTTTTACTCCACTTTTCCAAGATTCGTACATTTGTGTTGTCATTTTTTCTAAAACTTCACCAAAATTCACATCCTCCCCATTAATAGCATTATGAATTTCTTCTCCAATACTTTCTCCCATATCCTTATTCAAAAATTTGCCCACTATATCTTTTATAAAGGCATTTGAGAAGGCTTCTAGGCCGTCTATCATGCTGTCATATAAGCTTTTTGTCGTATCTTTAGCTTTCTCAGCCATTTGTTTCATAGAGTTTTGGTTGGTTTCATTTAGCTTTTCGAATTCTGATTTGTGCTCATCCACGAATTTTTTATACATTGTTTGAATTTTGGATGCCATCTTTTTTTCAGCACTTGCTCTTTCTTTTGCTGGAAGTAGCATTGTTTTCCACTCTAAGTCGGTTATTTCTTTTTGCAGAGCTTTTTGAGCTTCAACAAAAGATCGATCTAAAGCGGTTTTTTCAAATTCATTAACCTGCTTTTCAAGTGCGACTACAACTTGCCTGTTAGACTCGTTCAGAGTTTCTAAACTTTTTCCATATTTTTCTACGAACGCTTTGTTCTTTTCATTGATTTCATCATTAAGCTTCTGTAAAGCACTTACTTGATCTGTATGGGGCGTGGTTTTGATTATTTCCCTTTCACGACTTTCTTTTTTTTTTAGTAACTTTTGGTACTCATTCACAAAATCATAATTGGAGTTATTGAACTCATTTACTGATTTTTCAACTCCGGCTAAAATTTTCTTGTTCTCGTCCGATAAATCGTCAAAAGTTTTGGAGTATTCATTTATAAATTGTTGGTTTTTTTCCTTTATTGTTTTTTCAAGCTTCCTTAAGGCTTGTTCTCGTGCTTTCCCGATATTTTTATGGTCTTGATAGATTTTCCTCTGCTCATTAAATATTTCGTCTTGCAGCTTTTGATAGTCTTCTGCCATTTTCTTGTTAAAATTGGTTTTTGCATTTGGATCAAACTTTTTATCCCTTTCGGGTTCGGGACTGGAAGTGTCTTTTTCTTTTTCGGTCTTTTTCCAAAAAGTAACCAGATTTTTCAATTTTGTATACGTTTTGGATATCATATCTATCAACTTTTGAACCAATTTGATAATGGGCTCAAACGCTCCCTGAAAACGATTTAAAAATCCACTAGAAACATATGTTGCAAGTTCTTTTAGCTTGCCAATTACGTATTTGATTCCCTCGTAGAGTTTCACAAAGGGCGTGGTAATGGCCTTGAACAACATTTTTATACCTTGCACCCACTTACCGGTAAGATATACTACAAGCTCACCCAATTTGGTAGTTAAGTATATTGTAGCTGTAGTCACCTTGGTCAAAGGAACCATGATTGCTACCATAAGAAATTGTTTTACTTTTTCAAATCCAATCATCATTGGCTCTAGAGCTTTTCCAATGTCTAAGAAAAGCTTTTCGCTCATTTTAGCAGTTTGCTGTTGAGCTTGAGCTAAAGTTTTTGCTTCTTTGGCCGTTTTGCCGTAAAATTTACCACCTTCGCTAGTGGCCTTAGAAAGAGCCTTATTTAGAGTCTCGAATCCTATTTTTCCATCGCTCGCTGCCTTATATAATGCTTTTCCAGCTAAACCAGCTTCTTCTGCCAAAATGTCTGTAATGTCAACACCCGCGTCACGAAGTGCATACAAATCTTCTAAATTCACTTGATTACTCGATTCTACACGAGAATATACTTCGGCTAATTTCTCAAGCCCCTCGCTACTTCCACCAGCAGCCTCCCCAAACATTTTAATTCTCTCTTCAACTTCACTCGCAGTTGCACCATAAGAAAGCATTGTTTTAGCAGCATTAGCAATAGCGTCTCTAGTAAAAAGAGTTTCATCGCCAAAAGCTCTCATTGATTCTGCTAAAGATTTTCCAAGTTTTTCATTTCCAAGCATATCGGAAAACGTTGACACTTCTTCGTTGAATTCATCAAGAGCATCCATAGCACCATCAAAAATTCCACTTATTGTAGAGCCGATTGCTTGTAGAGCTTTTACAGCTATAATAATTGGGGCAAAAGCCGCCAACATTTGGTTGAATGCTTCACCAGTTTTGTTTGCTAAATTCTTTACACTTCCTAAGCCTTTTCCAACACTTTTTAGAACTTTGCCTATACTTTTCATGCCGCCAGCTTTAGAACTTACAGAATCAACAGAATTTGCAAGAGATTTGAAGTTTTTACTAGCATTCTGCGAACTTTTATTTAAAGCTTTTTCTAAATTTGATCCAGATGTAGTAGATTTTTCTAATTTTGACTTCAAATCATCCAGACTTGAAAATTTTTGTTCGGCAATTTTTTTTAGAGTTTCTGCTATTGAGTCCAGCTTTTCATTGTTGCTGATCGACATTGATAGCGGAATTATTATTTCATCAAGTTTCATCTACTTATGCTCTCGCTCTCAAGATTTTTGATGTACAAATTGAGTTCGTTCAAAACTAAAACAAACCAGTAATTTTGCTCAAAAAGACCGCCCCTATTGGGCAAGCTGCCAATACTTTTTGAAAGTAAGGCTTGATTCAGTAAATGCAGAATAGCATCCTCATTATATTTAATCCAGGGAAGTTCCTTTTTCATATTCACTATGAATTCTGAATTCACGCGGTCTGCAAAATTCAGAATTTGGTCATAGTGATTTTTTTTTGTAATATAAGCGAATGCAAGCTCTACTTTTTTGAAACACGCTCAACCCTTAGAGTATCTGCCAGGAAATTAATTTCGATTGCAAGACTTGAAAGCATGTCTTGAAACAAGATAGCGTCACTTTCAACCATTTCTTTGGTGATAACTTCTCCTTGTTGATTTTCAAGGCCGACAAATTCTACCACATTTTCATCCCAAATTTTTTTTACAAATTGAATTTGAGCACTTGTCGACTCAATCATAGCATTGGAATTGGTTTTACCATTCTGGCCATTCAATTTTTTGAAAAGTTCGATTTGTCTTGCCTTTAGCTTTTCTACAAACCCGTAGTTAATGTCTTTCAAAACCACATATGCTTTCTCTTCTTCTTTGATATTTTCCTTACCGTTTCTAATATAGTCTGGAATATAGGGTAACATTACCCTGCCAGTCAAATTAACATTAATTACCATTGTTGCCTCCTAAATTTTGAAGAACCTTGCATCTTGAATATAGTCGCATGAAAGCGATACTAAGGGTTTTGTTAGAGTAAGCTGGCACTTTAGATCGATTTTTTGATTGTTCAAGTCCTGGCTTGGGTTGTAAGTTGCAATTTGTCCTTCGCCCACCATGAATTTGGTTCTTTGATCTTGATCTGCAATTTGATCTACAAAAAGTACCGTGAACTCGTAATTTGTAGGCAAACTACGTTTTCCAATTTGCCATTGGTTATTATTTTTTGAAATATCTTGTGTTATGAAATGCGATTTTTCTATATATGTATCTAGGATTTCTTCCTTATTAGTTGCGGTTTCTCTAACGGAATACCCGCTAAACTCAACAGTTTGCTCTGGTATTTTTCCAATCGCCGAGATCGATCCGCAAGTTGTTTTTAGAGTTTCTGTAGCTTTTGTTGAGCTAATGGTATATGAATATCCTAAGCAATATGTTTTGAAAAGTAGAACATCAATTTCATCAGCATTATCACATACTTGGGACATTTTTGTCAAAAGATCTTTGTTATAGTAGAAAATACTACCTTCTTTTAGATCTAAATCTGATGTAAGTTTTGACTTAGAATCAATCTTTTTAACCCTAAAAATGCATTCGCTAATTGACTTCCATTTGCTAGGCTTTGTTATGTTTGAACCCAAATCTTTTACAACTAAATTAGTAGGATCTGTTCCAGAAGGTTCACTATTATTTTTGATGTCTGAACCCTTGAAATTCCACTTGAATTTTTCAATATTCACCGTAACTAGCACTGCACCAGTCGGCATTCTCAATTTTTCAATTGCCATTTTTACCTCCACGACAATTAATGTAATCAACGCTATCTATCCTAATTCCCAATGTTGAATCAACCAATGTTACCATTCTTGCATCAGAAGCTTCGTCTTCAACCTGGGAATCGTCAATGCTAAAATACTTCAACGAATAATTTAGCATCAGAAACGCCACAATTATATTTGCAATCTCAAGTCCTAAAGTAGGACGCATGCTACACTCCGTGTAAATTATGAACTTTGGGCACAAAAGCATCGAATAATTTTTGCAATGATTCAGAATTTCTCCAGTACTTTTTACTGCAAAGACAATTGATGGCAAGTCTAAATTTGAACATGCAAACATTTCAGACTTGTAATATACTTTTGTGGTTGTTTGTTTACAAGTAGCCAAGTAAGTTTTCAAATTTTTTTTCAGATTAATGACAAATTCTTCTATGTGCTTCATCTAAGTAATTTTGCAGACTCCTTTGCTAAATCGCTTGTCCAGTTTGTATATTGGTTTTTAGGTTTTCTCTTCTTCAGAGATAGCCAAATGGGTACCGCTGAGGGTTCTATCCCCTTATATGCTGCCCAACTTTTGATTTTTGTTAGACTTGGAGCTGGCAAATTGTTGTTATATGCCTGTCCTGAGTCTAGAAATTCAGAAAGAGGGGAGCCTACTTTTACTTTTAAACTCAACCCAAAATCAGTTTCTTCTAAATCAATATTTGTTACATTTGACAATCGTCCGGGGATATGTGATTTTAATGTATCTAAATTTTTTTTGACTTTGAATCCTACGAAACTTTTTGCATTATCAAATATAGATTTTCTTATTTTTTCTCCAATTTCCATTTGTTATCCTTTTGGTCAACCAATATAAAAAAAGGGACAAGAATCAATACGCGGGAATAGAAAATCAAGTTGAGAGAGTAAATATTTGAATTTACACTCTTTTTGATCTCCTTTACACCTAATATTGAAAACTTCTAAATAAAGAACATCAAGCAAAATTACAAGCCAATTGTTGTAAGCAGCTCCCATTTGGTACAAGGCTAAAATAGATTTTGCGTATCTTAGAACTTCAGAAAGTTGCACTTTGGTTTGATCTGGGATACTAATGCTTCCGTCTTCATTGATGCACTCAATGCGTAAAGATTCTATCTTAGTAAGATTGATCCACATAATAAGATCGTCAAGTTCACTCATTTGTTAAGTTTACTAACTACTAACTAGCTTTTGTAACTTCAATTTCAACAACTTCTTGTGGCTGAAAGTGAATTACTCCTGCTGATTCCATTGAGGCATGAATGTAATCTCCGTCTGCTGATGCAAATTTTCTAAAGAATATTTCTGGCAACATTGGAACAAACATAACTTCTGGATTTGGTTCGTACAGTATAGGATTTTTTAGGCCTTTAAAAACCGAAGTTACCACATCATGATCTCTAGCAAGTGCTTCTTTGACTGTTACATACTGAGGCTCACTGTACAACTCTAGTAAAAGGTGAGAAAAATTGTGGGGAACTAAAAGATGGTAAGCTCCATCAAGTTTTTCCTTGTGTTTTTCTGATTCACGTTTTGCAAGTGCTACTTTTTCATACAGCGTAAATCCAGTAGTAAGTGTATCAACAGTAACTTTGCTCCGACCCTTTAAATTTGCGATGCCTTCCATATTGATATTTTTTTTACCAAAAATAACAGAATGGTATGCATCTTTCATAAGACCAAGTTCTAGATTAGCCTTTACTTCATCTTCAGTTATAGTTCCGTACATTAGGTCTTTTAGAGAAATTCGCTGTACTGTATCAAATACGTGCATCTTGTAAGCCATTTCTTTGAAGAAAATGCTGCTTTTCCCAATTTCATTACTATGATCACCAAAAGTTGATGTAACATTGTGATCGACTGTTGCTTTTTTGACAATATAATAGCCTTGTCTTAGATCATTTCTACTTATCATCTTGTAAGGCATAAGCTCTTCAAGGCCACCTTTTGCAAGTTGTAATATATCTCCACTGTAGCTACCACTTGCTTCTGCAAAAATACTTCTACTCAAGATATTCCTCCTAATTTTTTTTCATAAATTTGTATGTTCACGAGAATTTCCTGTTACCATTAGACTCAAACTCAGGCCCGATATTAACATCAAGCAAAACTACTTTACTATTTGCGTCAAGACTAACATCTTTGATTCTGCCAACTTGCACACCCCCTTTGCCGTCTTTTACAAGTTTTCCTGCTTTTAAGAAGACAAAATCGCCGATTTTGGGAGTTGCAAATGTGCTGTCTAACGCAACGGTTATTTCTCCAGCACGTCTTATTGGAATTAGTTCGCCCGGTAAGTAATCTTCGCTTTCTAGTAAAGCAATATCTGTTTTTTTTAAGGCAAATCCACGAATAGGGCCAACTCCTGCTGTTACAGTTGCAGCTTTTACTAGCACTTCTCCCATTTCACTTGATCCACTTGAAAAAACTGGGTCTCCGGGTTTGATGGTCGCTGATTCAACATCAACTATTGCAGTTTCAGTTTGATGAACACATGCTTTATGCTCAACTCCTAAAACGAAATTTTTACATACTTTTGTGAAATCGAAATCTGCCATTTATATCTCCCCCAAAGCAAATTTACTTTTGTATCTTTGTGCTTTTGTATTGTTAATAATTTGACCTGTAAATCGATTTCTTGCATTTACCATTTGTTTGTATGCTGTAAGTTCTTGTACTAGCAAGCTAATATTGTCGATTTGCGAATCAAGGTCACCTTCTTCATCAATTTTGAACTTAATGTTGTACTTTCTTTTCATTGCATCCAAAAATGCAAGCTTAGCATCTTTTACACTCAAAGAGTTTGCAAAAGGTGGAGCAATTTCATACTGCTCACAAGCTTTCTCAAGATTTGACAAAAGTTTAGAATCTTTGAAAGCATTAGCCTCGGCTTGTCTTTCGGCTTGTTTTCGAGCTTTAGTAAAGTTGCTCTCAGCCTCAGCAAGTCGTTTTTCAAAATCTTCTCGTGATATCATGTCTGGTAATTTTTTTGCATCAGGCACTAACCGCTCATATTCTTCTGAAGATATTGTTACAAGTTCTTTGTCATTTTTTGGCAAAGATTCAGAAATTGTAACAGCTTCTTCATTTACTTGTTCTTGCATATAAACCTCCTTTCTAAAATTAAATTTTCTAAATTTGCAAGTACTGATTCATTTCATCTTGTATTTTTAAGTACAAGTTATCATTTCCCATTTCTTTCGCCTTACTTAAAAGCTCTACATAAGTTGCTAAAGTTTTTGCATGTTTTTCATCAATTTCAGCTTGTTCTTTTTGGCTAATTGGTTTTACTGGTTTGTAACACCAATTAGAGGTTAATCCGAATTTTGAAAGTACCGCATTGATGAATGGTGTCACCATTAGTTTGCATATCTGCTCAATGTTTAGGTAAAAAATATCATAGTTGCCAACACTACCTTCTCCAGAAGGAGATATTGGATACAATATTTCCTTGGGAATTCCTGAATGGAGCGTTATGTCTGATACAATGATTTCAAAAGCATCTCTTAGTGGGCTTACAGATCTTGTTACATTGGCAATATCATCTTCTCTTCCGAGTATCATCATTTTGTGATTACTATCAAGAACCCCCTCAATGTTTTTTTTAACCTCGGCCAGATCATATGCAGTCATATCCTTGACTGATGGCAGAGTTGCTGATTTAAGGAAAGTGAAATTATTCACCCGTAAAAAACCTACCGTCTCATTAAGTAGGGTGTTCATAATATTGCTACTTTTTTTTAGAGATTCGAAATTTAGAAAAGATGACTTCATGGTAATGATTCTACTTTTATGAATATTTTTTAAGAAAAAGCCCCCATCAATAACTTCACCAAAGTTATAACAAAGACAAGGAAATCCCTTTTTTAGTGGTTTGTGTGGATCATCGGAATCTGGAACTACTATGTAAAAATGGCTTTCTCCAGACAAAATTGCTGTATAAACCATTTTTTTGATCACGGCTCTGAAATTATTATCAAATAATTTTGAAAGTCCATCATCGACTTTATGCTCAATATCTCTTGAAGATGCAAACCCCGCGTAAATTTCAGCTATTTGATGTGCAAGTCTTAATTGATCCTGGTGTGGTGTGTATTCACTTACTGGAAATAGTTTTGTTTCTTTAGGTTTTTTGAAAAATTTCATTCTAAACATTAGAAGCTCCTTTAGCTAAAAACCGATATGGCATTGAGAAATGCCGGGATGTATACCAAATCTTTTTGCATAACAAAATTTGTAACTTCGCTATCTTCTGCACTAGATTCATCATAGTAATATTCAGTTTCGTTAAACTCTGAAATTACATCGGTGGTTTCGGGTTTGTTTACCACATTAAGATTAGAAGGAATTAAATAGTCTGAGAGTGAATACAAGTTTCGTTTTTTTGCAAGCAAAGTGCCTCTACCAAAACGGGAGAATACATATTTGAGTTCTTCCCTTGCCGATGGCAATACAAAAGTTCCTTTGAACTGGTTAATCTCGGCTTGGTAATCCGTTTTTGATAGTAAAACTTTACTACATGCGTTTGTAATAATTACAACTGGAAGATAAGAAATTCTTCCAACAAGAATTTCTAAAAAACAAATTCTGTTGCCTTTAACGTGTATTCCTGTATAGTAGCTTCCATTAGCTCTAGAAAGAATATCGGGACCGCACACATTAAATTTTTTTATGAGCCTTGCTGTGCCAAAATCAAACTCTTCTCCTAAAACCTCAATTCTAAAACCAATGTCATTACCATGATATGCAAGTTTTTGTTTTTCAAGCCAAGCTTGCACATCTCCACCATTTAAAAATGGGTTGTCGCGGTAAGTGCTTTTGATTATACACACGGCAGGATTGTCTTGATTTGATAAGTACCTTTTGTATAGCCAGTGTGATTTAGGCACGGGATTGCTTGACATATAGATTCTGCCGCCTTGTTCTCTCATTGTAGGAATAAGCATTTCTATGTCATCAGCACTAAGCTGATTAGCTTCTTCCAACCACAAGTCCTTGAAATGTGCATAAGATTTTAAATCTCTTGTGTCGTGGCCCCCTTCAAAAACAAAAGCACGTTTTTTTCCAAAAATCAAACTTTTACTTTCAATTTTTGCTTTGCTTATATTGAAAAATTTTCTTAAGCTGTAGATACTTAAAAGTTCTAAAATTTCCTTGTGTATTGATTGTGTTGTTTTGTTTTTCTTTTTTCTAATTGCAAGGGTATCCCCACCATCAACACTAAATTTTCTTTCTAAATTAACAGTTGCAATGTTGTAGGTTTTACCAGTTCCCCTACTTGAATAGTATATGAAAATTTCAGCATTGGGCTTTTCTTTGTAGGCATCAACATATACTGGAAGTCGCCTTAGTCTCATAGTTCACCCTTGTTAATAATTTTGTTGATTTCTTCTTCGGTATAAGAACAACTTTTTACAAAGCCTGTGCTTGTATTATTTCCAATAATTAATTTTTCTTTATTAATAATGTCTAGTACTAAATCCTCAGCTTCGCTCATTTCAAAGACCGCAAAAAACATTCTAAATGCGTGTAGACTTGTTGCTAGCACATTACTGTTTGAAAATTCAAACATTTTGTTGACAAACAGTCTAAGCAGTGCTTGTTTGCTGGAGTTGTGTGAAGTTTGATTGTCAAAAGAAAGTTTTTCTTCTATTAATTTTTTTAAAGTTTCTTGAATTTGTAAATTATCCATAATTTTTCTCCTAAAGATCGTATCTGTAAAAAGATATATAACAGGTATTTTTAGGCCTTGTTTCTTCGTAACCTCTTTGATTTGTAAAAGGTGGTAATAATTCGTAGGAGTATATATCTTCAGAAGTATAGCCTGTAATAAAGGGAGAAATAATCTCCTCAGCCCAATACCAAGTATACCAAGTATCAGCTCTACGATAAATTATTGTCATCTGTTTTACTAATTTCCCTTCAAAATTAATTCTACTGGTGTCAAGATAATGATTGTGACTTTCAAAAGTGTCACTTTGTGTATTGCCTAAGCTTCTGGAATTGCTTGAGGCGTAGTGTCTTAGAAATCTGCCCGACAAATTGGGGGCCGAAGATATTCCCAAAATTTTATACGCATAGCAACTGCTTGGTAAGCTTCTGCCGTCTGGAACACAAAACTTGTTTGTGCTTGTAAATGCTTCAATTAATTTGCTTCTTGTAAGGATTGATCCTTCCTGTGCAAATTTAGCAGTCAAAGCACCAACGGGTGTTTTTTCTAGAAAAAACAAAGTCATATGTTCTAAATATTCACTAAGTGAATCTAAATTTGGTGTACTTTTGGTAATTTCATATTCTTTTCTATTGTCAATGCTTTTCCCATCACATACTGAAAAAGTAAGCTTATCTTTTAGTAAAATTGATTCTCCAAGAGATCCCTCATACCCTAGCGAGTCTATTTTGTTGCCATTTCTGAATTGGATGCGAGTTTTAGTCTTTTCGAGTCGTTTTTTTATTTCTGTGTAGTCTTTTTGCGTTATCATTGATTTTACCTACCAATCGTATCTGTAGAATGAAATGTAACATGTGTTTTTGGGCCGTGTTTCGCTATCTCCCGTATATTTTGTGTAGGAAGGATATCGCCACGACTGTATTTTGTCACCGTATTCTATCCTAGTAACAAAAGAGGTGGTGCCCTCACTCCAATTAGCATCTCTTCTAATGAAGGAATGATCAATCACAAGTCTCCCTTTTAAACTATTCAATAGGCTTAAGTCAAGATCATGATCGTGGCTTTTAAAAGAATCACTTTGTGTATCTCCCAAGCTTCTTGTACCGTCAGAATCGGTGGAGCCGCTAGAATCATAGTGTCTCAAGAATCTCCCTGACAAATTGGGGGCCGAAGATATTCCAAATTTTTCTTTTACAAAACAATTCTCGGGAAGAGATCTTCCATCTGGAATACAAAATTTTTTACTATTCTCAAAAGCTTGTATCAACTTACTTATTGATAGCGATCCTTCCTTAGCAAACTCAGTCGTTAAGAATCCAGGATAAGTGTTTTCTAAACACCAATTAACTAAATCTTTTAAATAATCGTCTATATTTTCGCCAATAGGAGGCTTAGTATTCTTGTTAATGGGATAGTATTTTCTGTTATCAGTGTCTTTACCATTGCAAATAGCAAACAATTCTTTGTCCTTAACAACAATGGGCTCGCCAAGTTTACCAACATAATTTTTTGCTTCTTCCATAGTCCCAACACCAAATTGAATTTTGATATTGTCGGCTTGAAGTCTTTTTTTGATATCTTCGAAATCATCATCACTTATCATTTAAGCGGCCTCCTGTTTGTCTTTAGTGTTTTCCATATAGGTACTAAGGTCAAGCGTTCGCACCCCCGCGTTTGATTTTCTTGTTAAATTAAGAGCAAGTGTGTTTTTTACAAAAGTATCGCGTATGATCAAGTCAAAAGCATGGTTTTCAAGTCCAACTTTATTTTCTGTGAATGTATTATTACTTAGTCTTGCACTAGTAATGTCTGCTAAATGCAGTGCAGTGCCATTGTTGTTGCTAAACTGCGTATCGGTTATTTTTAAGCTTGAAAAGTTAGAAAGTTTGAGTGCGTCTATGTTGTTGGTAAAGGAGCTGTCTCTAATTATTGCATTTAGGCCATTTGCAACTGATGCGGTTTTACTGCCTTTAGCAGTAACATTAATTAGTGTTAGATTGGCAACATTTTCTATGTCGAAGCTTTGATTTGTAGAATCAAAATGAACATCTTCAAGTAAAATTTTTTTTGTTCTTTTGAAATTTAGTGCTTTGTTTAGAGCACAAAGAAATATGACATTTTTGATGTACACAAAGTTTGCATCTGTAACATAGACTGATGATCTAACGGCTTCTTTTAACGCGTATGATGAACATAGCACTAAATCATTAGGCCGTGTGAAACTCTTGTCTTCCAGATAAGGCGACAGTTCTTCTTGATTTAGATCTCCTCCGTTAATGTAAAGCTCGCTCATTGGTTGTTGGCATATGTTAATTCCGGAAATTTTAAATGATTTTTCTGATGTAAAAATATGTTTAGAAAACCCTGTGCTTCTTATGAAAACTTCGTCATCACTTTCGATTTCTAAATTGTTTAGATTTACTTGATTGTAAATGTAGAAGTCGCCTTTAAGTAGTTTAATTTTGTTGAGTCCAGATTGTTTTGCAAATTCAATAGCATCATTCAAAGTATCCTCATCCTTAAATCCGGCTGCTTTGAAGTGGGAAGTTTCGATCCCATTATAATTAAACGGTGCAATAACAACTTTGTGGACTCCAGACAAATAGTCGCTTATTCCTATTTTGGTTGAAGTTGTAAGGTATTCGTAGTGAGTGTAGTCGCCCCAAGTGATTCCCTCATATTCGTAAAGTTTGATATCTAGATCTAGATTAGTAATTTTTTTTGAAAGTATGAGAAAAAAATGATCAATGCCAATATTATCAAGTCTAAGCTTGACAAAATCGGTTAGATTTAGATTTTGCATTGAACGAAAATTAACAATAGTATGTCCTTTGACACGTAGGTTTGTTAAAAATTCAAAAAGTCTTACTGCGGATTCTTCGGAAAAAATGAATCTTGTTGTGTATTCAAACTTTTTAGAATAAAAATCATCGGCATTGTCGGTTTGGAGTACATTTTGAGCTATTGTGTAGAAAACATCTCCGTAGATATCAAAGTGGTAAATATATTTGGAGCCTTGACTACTAGAAGTGTTTCTAAACCAAAGCTTAGCCCTTGATGGAAAATATTCTTTATTTTCAAGCTTGATGGAGGAGTCGGCACTAAACCTTGCTTCAAGATTATGTGTAGAGATTATTGCTAAATGTTCGTTTATGGCATAGTGGTCGTGCCAAACTTCACGCCTTTTGAAGTCCCATTTGTAAACTGTATCTAACCAACTAGGATCGTATTCTTGAAAAACACTGCTGCCGACTTTGTCTGCAAAGTCGGGGTAAACCACACCTTTTTGGAGTACCGCTACATACAGTGCACCGTCATTACCAGCAACGTTAATTGGGGCTGAGTACAAAGGTCGTTTTTTAGACATTGCTTCTTCTTTGCTTTGAAACTTGCCTTCTCTCCAAATAACTTTAGTTGAATCGTAGCTGCTGGAACTGCTTTTGGACATAACGTAACTGTCAGCGTCTAAAGAACAAATTTCAACATCTTTCTTGATGACTTCACTTTTCCAAATCGGAAGAATTTGCAATTTGCCGCTTGAGGAGAAAGTATATGCGTATCCGAATTCATACAACAAGGCTTGCAAAATAGTTTCTACATCTTCTCCAGAATCAATGATTACAGCGGGAACTTTGTCAAGTATTGATTCGCTAGCATCATCATCAATAAGGTCTTTTAGTTTGGTTTTTTCTATTATTAGATGAACAAGTGAGAGTTCTTTTGCCAAAGGATTGTATACAAAAAGCCAGTCTGGTGAAAAATTGATTGGGAATTGAACTGGATTTTCGAATGCAATCTTTAATAGGCTAGAGTAGTCGTTAACTGTGAATGATACACTTTTGGTGCTATTGAACAGATCTCTGCTGAAAAATTTTTCTAGAATTCCCCTAAAAACGGGGTTATTCTTATCATTTACTTTTACGAAAATGTCTTCGTTTCTGAAGAATAAGAAATTCAAAAATTCTTCTGATAGACCGTTTACACTAAAGTTGAACGTGCTTGCTGCTGTTTTTAGGCTTGGATCAACTATTTTTTCTTCTAGAACAATGCTTGTAGTGTCAACAAAAGGGGTAAGTTCAAAAATTTGACCTTCGTCCGTGTAGAATACAATGTCAAGCCCCAAAGAAGTACAATCTTCTGTTGTATCTTCTTTGGCACTTGATATTTCTGCAGTTTCGTTGCTTTTTTCAACTTCTTGACTTAAACTAGCAATTTCTGAATTTTTGTCAGCAGTTTCTTGACTTAAACTAGCAATTTCTTGATCTAAGGCTTTAGGTTCTTGACTTAAATTGTCTTGATCTTTCAACGTAATAAAATCCTTATCTTCTGCTGTATTTTTTGTAACACTTAAATACAATAGGTTCAGTTTTTTCTATGTATCGCTTGTAATAGGTAATTCTATTTTTTAGCATATTTGTTTCTTCGGTTTCATTTTCATCGCCAAACACAGGATCGAAATTTTCAAACATAGGAAATTTGTCATTAGGATAGTATTTGGCTGCATAGGTTTTTACGGTCAAAAGCCAAACATTTAGCGAAGTTGAGTATCTAAAAAGTTCTGCTTCATTGAGAATTAGATTTTCGGTGTCTTCTTTGTTTGTTAAGTTTGGTTTTTGGGGAAGTGATGGTATTGATTCACAAGAAAGAAATACCAAAAATATCCAAAATATCCCTAAGAAATTAGTTTTTGTTTTTAAATTTTTCATTATTTGCTCCCCTGAACTTGATTTTGTAAATCTTTTAACATTTTACTTGTAATTTCGTCTCTAAGCTTTAAAAGCTTTTTGTATTCTGAAAAATCACCTCCAGAATCTTTGTAAGCTTTATAAGCTCGTATTGAGAGTTCAATTGTATCTTTGAGACGTTTATCAATTTGCTCAACAGCAGCTTGATCTTCATTGTTTTTTTCGATTTTGTCTTTAATGTAAAGTATGAACTTTAAAAGTGAGCTTGTAAATGTCATTCCTTCGTTTACAATGTCTAATTTTTCGCTACCAAAAGAACTTTCAAGTCCCTTTAGAAGTGCATTTTTGACGTCCACTGCGTCTAATAACTCATTAATGTTTTTTATTGCGTTCATTACGCCACCTCCAAATTATTTCTAAATTTTGCACTGTAAAATTCTAGTCTATCTTTTACGCGCTCTATAATTGCTGTATTTTGAATTTTAAAAACTCTTAAAGACTCTAAGTGTCCGTTGGCAACAGTTTTGGAATTGCCAAGCGAATCCCAAATAATAGTTTTTAGATCACTGCTTAATAATACAAAATGGTAAAAACTAGAACTTATGTCTTTGTACTTGCCAATCAAAATATCAGATTCTGATGGAACATAAGAGGTTGGGTGATGTTTTTCTTCGAAGTAAATATCTTCATCAATACCCAAATTTGCAAATATTGCATTTGGAGAATTAACAAATGCATTGTCACCCCTTAAGCAGCCTTTACTTACAAGGCCCTTGAAAAGTAAATCAATCTCATAACAATCAAAACATTTTTCAACGCTGTTTTTGATTTCTTTTACCACAAGTCCAATAAATAAAATACAAAGAAAATAACATCCAAATTTTGAAATAACTTCATTTTGTTCTTTGAATTGCATTTGCAAGGGCACGGCAAGTCTGTGAATTTCGACTTCTTTTACAGTTTCTTTGTAAGAATTTTTGAAACATGATGCACTTTCGAGTAATTCCGATTTGTACTTTTTTATGAAATAGTCTTTTAGAAGTTTATAGAAAAAATTGTAAATGCACAAAAACATTTTGTTATTCATTTACTTTCTCCAATTTTTCTGAAATTTTTTTCTATTTCTTCTTTTATAAGTTCTTGTGTTTTGATTCGCTCTTTTGAGAAAATGTTTTTAACTTCTAATACCAAATTTTCTTTGTTAACAGCGTTAATAAATTCTGTAGTTCTTTTTAGTTCTTCTTTGATAGAGTTTTTCATTTCTTCGAATTCGGTTTTAATCTTGGCATTGTAGTAATCTTCAAGTTCTTTAAAAATTTCGTCTTTGGCTTTTAAGACTGAAGCTTTTAGATCAGCCATTACCCCTTTAAAAGCGTATGTTCCAAGTCCAGAGATAGATATTACTAACATTGCTACAATGCTGCCAATAATATTTATTTGTTTTTTTACTCTTATCATAAAATCCTTCTTTTTTTAAAATTTTTTAAATAAAAAAACTATATTTTACTTACTTTAAAAAAATAAATAAAATATAGCAGCTGCTAGACTGGATTCTAAATTCCAGCGGTATCTAATTTGGTCAAAACCATTATTAGGTATTTCGTAATTGTATATCGTTTTTGCTAAAAATCAAAAATCCAAAAAATTTTTTTGATTTTCTAAAGACAAAAAATACGAATTGATATATACTTTACCTGCATGGAGAGGCCTGTTTTTTAGAAATGCGTCTTAAAAAATTTTTAAAAGGATAAGAAAGTTTAAGTCGCGCTGCAAGCAACGCGACTTAGCCTCAGACACAAATAAAGTTTAAGTGTTTTAGAGGATCCATATGAACTATGAATAAAATATTAATAAATTATGCTAGGCTTAGTAAAGCGGTATTACATGAATTGCTTACCAAATTGGTAGCGTTAAACAGCAAAAAAGAACACTGTTCTAACACAATCAAAGTGTCTCAGGTTGAGTCGCTTATAAAAAAAATGAGATCAAATCAATACGATAGACTTTTGAAGGTTTATTGGGTAATTGACGTCAAAAATCAAAATTACAAAAACTCTTGCGGAGTTGTTCGTTATTCGGCATGTGATATTTATAGACTGGTTGCTGATCTACTCAAAAAAGATGGCAAAAGGGTTGTTAGTGTGCGGACTGTGCAGCGGGATCTTAAACTGCTTAACGAGTTTGGACTGATCAAAACTAAGTTAAGAAAATTCGGTAAAGACAATATTGGACAGGGAAGTGTTGCGCATTATATACAAAACACAGCGCTTGCGGCGTATCATAAAGAAATAATTTGGGAACATCTTGTTTCATTGCTTTGCGAGAAGCTTGAGAATAAGAAAATAGTAGGCGATTTTGACGAAGACATAAAAAATGCAGTATTTAATGTTTTTGGCAATTCATTGAAGTATCCTTCCGATACATCCACAGGCTTATCAAAGTTTTCTAACAAATTTTCAGATAAATTTTCTAAACATTCAGACAATTTTTCTGAAAATGTTTTTTTGGAAACCTCAGGTGACATTGCTTTAAACAACGAAAGTGTTGATAGTCGCACCAAGACAATGTCGCACCACTCGCCGCCGGCTGTATTTAATAAAGCTAATATAAGCAATATTAATTATAAGAATTCAAAGAATTCTTTATGTAATTCAAAAATTCAAAAAAACAATATTAATTTCGAAAAAAAAGACATTGAAACTAAATTGATCGAAAGAAATGTCCCAAAAGATTTTCTTAGTCAAATAAAAGATCTTAGCAATAATCCTACAACTTACAGAAATGCACTATATAATCTGGATAAGGCCTTAGACGATCACAAGGAGATCAAGTTGAAGTATGTACTTGAGCACTTTTTAGGTCAGTTTTCTGTTTATCGATATAAAGTTTGGATGATGATGAAGCGTACGGATGGGATTATTAGCGATTATGAAGTCATTTGGAAGGAAAGGTTTGGAGAGTTTGTTAAGAAAAAAGTTGAGCTTAATGATTATGTGAAAAAAGTGCTTGCAATGGAAGCTAAAGAGAGAGAAAATCGTAGTAGAGAGCGTTTGGAGAAGATTAATGGTCAATCGCAAGCACAAGTGCAAACGCAAACAGGAGAATTGTCAAATAATCAGGAGCAAGATAGCGTAAATATGCCGCCGGAGAGAATTTACTTAGGGGAGAATAGAAATAACATCTATGGAAGAAGTAACATTGTTAAGGATTCCTTGGGCTTCAAGACAATTAAAGGAATTACTCTTGAGGGTCTTGGAATTGATAAAAAAGCAATTTGAGCCTAAGTGGCTTTAGGAGGTAAAATGAAAATAAGAATGAAACATTTAGTAAGAAGGCTTTATTTGAGAAGGGACAAGATTTGGCATGTTTACAGAAGCACCGAAGTACAAAATAAAGCTAAGGACAAAAACATTACCAATTTCCCTAAATTAGAACCGGAAGATTTTGACTATGAGTATATTTACAAGTATGTGGATGAGTGGATTCAGAAGAAATATAACGATAAATTAGGGTTTACTATTCAAAAGGTAGATGGTCTTGAATATATTTGTAAGGCAAAAAGGTATTCTAGTTTAAAGAAGATTTTGGCCAGAATTGTTAAAGACTATAAAGATATATTTCTTGCTAGATTAGAAAAAAAAGCCCCTGCTGCTCCAGCAGCTCCCCGATCGGGTGATTCGGGGCCAAAACAATCTGGAACTTAGGAAGGAGTAATGTATTAGTTTTAGAATAGTAAAAAGGGTAGTAAAAACGCCAGTAAAAACACCAAGTCCTGAAAAGGCTGTTGTAACTAATAAAGAACAGATACCGTTTAAGAACCATTCTTTTTTTAAAAAGGAAATTATTGGCGATAAAACTATGTATCATACAAGGTTGATGAATGTTTATAAGGGGTGGCGGGCCTGGAAGCATAAGTTCTGTGTTTATTTTATAAATTCTCTTAACAAAGAGAGAAAATTTATTATGTTATACCCCATAAAGGAGGAAGATGCGTTTTTAGGTATATTTTATGGGTACAATAAGGTGAAAAATAATCCATTTTACAGAGATTATACCTCTGTTTGTAGCTTTTCTAAGAAAATATTTAAAACTTTTAATAAATCGTATTTTATTGAATTTAGGTTCAAAAAGGGGAGTGTGTTTTTGTATCTCCATACCATAGCGTATTTGCTTAGGGATAGGAATCTCTATAATAGGGAGCATAAAAAATTACATGGACGCTTGATGGAGTTAGAAAAAGAAGTATTTAAGTTCTATGGTCGAGATTTAAATCCCGAGGGCGAGGGTATTATAACTAAGTGGATAGATAAAATTAATCGGAAAAAGTTGGGCAAAGAGGATAATCCTAGTTTGCTTCGCAGTCTACTACGTAGTCGACTGCGTAAATTTTGAATTTGTAATGTTACTGAAGGAATAACCTATATGAAAGTCGCAAATCTTATAAGGTCAACTTGTGAAAATGAAAATTTCTTACAGAGCGGGTTTAGAGATCTTGATGCTATTATACAAGGCTTTCGGGAATCAAATTTTGTAGTAATTGGAGCACGACCCAGTGTTGGTAAAACGGCTTTTGCCCTCAATATTGCTCACAACATATGCTTACAACAAAATTTGAGTGTTGGATGGTTTACATATGAAATGACAAGTAAATCTGTCACTCGGAGGCTTTTGTCGATGAATTCAGGCATAGAATACAATAAGTTGATTGACAACATCAGTTCGCTAGATAAAAGTGAACTGGACGCTTTTCATAAATCAGTTTCTGAGGTTAGTAATTTTTCTTTTTGGATTAATAGCGTTTGGGGTACCGACATACATGAGTTAGAAGATAAAGTCAGACAAATGAAATTGAACCACGATGTAAAAATTATCTTTATTGACTACATCAATTTGATTCCCGTGTCACAGAATAATATTCCTCGTTTTGAGCAAGTTGCATTTTTGAGTCGTAATATACGTTCGCTTGCGCTTGAACTTGGAATTCCAATAATAGTTGTATCTCAAGTTTCCAGAAGTGCTGAGGTTGTAGAACCCAGTTTGGCAACTTTGGGAGAATCGGCAGCATTACAATGGCATGCAGATATTGTAATTTTTTTACATCAAGAGAGGGAAAAACGTAAAGGGCGGAATACTTCTAAAGGTAGTAATACAACTAAAGTAAAAGTGATAGTTGCTAAAAATAGAAACGGTTATATTGGGATTGCCAATTTAGGTTTTACTCCAAAAACTATAAAATTTTCGAATTGAAATTTAGATTTGTTAGATTTGTAGATTTGAGAATATTGTGTTATTTAGCCTTGATTTGTGTTACAATGTATTTAGCATGTGAGTAAATTATGAAATCATCGATAGTGGCAACAAGTATTACTGAAGAACAAATATATAAAGAGTTTCTGCGATTAGGTATGGAACAACTAATAGCTGAAGATTTGTCAAAAAGATATTATCACAATGAGCTAACATATAGAGATTTAGAAAATTTAGAAAAACAATTTGGCATAAAGTTTGACAATCTTGTTACTAAGATTGATACTGTTAAAAGTCAACTTACTACTAAGATTGATGGTGTAGAGAAGAATTTAAATCTAAAAATAGATAATTTAGATACCAAGATTGATACTTTAGAAAAGAATTTACAAAAAGACATGCTCAACTTGGAGCAGACTATGAAAAAAAATATATCTATGTTAGAGCAAAATAGAATAAAAGAGTCACAAATGCATCATAAGAAAGGGTTTTTTAAAAAATTTTTGTATGATGATGATTGGTGGAATGTGCTCTTGTCTATATGCATTTCAATAGCTACTATTGCGTGGCTAAGTATATTCGGCATTTTGAGGAAACTTTTGCGGTTGTAAATATTCTGTTATTTAGCCTTGATTTGTGTTACAATGTATTTAGCAGGTGGGTAAATTATGAAATCATCGATAGTGACAACAAGTATTACTGAAGAACAAATATATAAAGAGTTTCTGCGATTAGGTATGGAACAACTAATAGCTGAAGATTTGTCAAAAAGATATTATCACAATGAGCTTACATATAGAGATTTAGAAAATTTAGAAAAACAATTTGGCATAAAGTTTGACAATCTTGTTACTAAGATTGATGGTGTAGAGAAGAATTTAAATCTAAAAATAGACAATTTAGATACTAAGATTGATACTGTTAAAAGTGAACTTACTACTAAAATTGATAACGTAGAGAAGAATTTAAATCTAAAAATAGACAATTTAGATACTAAGATTGATACTGTTAAAAGTGAACTTACTACTAAGATTGATACTGTTAAAAGTGAACTTACTACTAAAATTGATAACGTAGAAAAGAATTTACAAAAAGATATAGTTAATTCGGAACAAAGGCTAGAAGCAAAGCTGGAAGCCAATAACAAAGTTTTTTTGGAAAAGCTGGAAGCCAATAACAAAGTTCTTTTGGAAAAGCTAGAAGCCAATAACAAAGTTCTTTTGGAAAAGCTTAGCGTGAAAAACAGAGTGTCAGTTGCTATTGCATCAGTAGTTTCGCCCATTGTTTTAGCTATTTTAGCGTCCTTAATTATGCTATTAATTGGCAACTATTTCAAATAGAAATTACAAAGAAACTTCCACCTATCTAATTAAAAAGATTTTAGATATAATTCGCTTTTGTAATTTACAAGTATTTTTGTAAATGCCTAACTTTCTTAATTTAGCATTAATGTACAATTTTAGATTATGCAAATTTTTGCAAGGTTCCTTTTCAGTGAAAAAATTCGAAATCAGATTAATAATTGTAAGTTTGGTTCCAGTAGAACTGTTTAGATAATGATTTAGATTGCTTTGATTGAGCTTTAGAGGTGCAAATGATTTAATGTAATTGAGTTTTTGTGATATATTTAATATACAAGGTGTTTTAACTAAAAAGAAGTTTTGTGAGTTAGAGTTATATGTAATTTCGTTTAGAGTTTCTTTTGACTTTGCAATCAAAGAGTAAATAATTTTCAGTTGTTTAGCAGTAATCCTAAAACCAAATATATTGTTTGCCACATAATTAATTCTACGTGCATCAATAGATAGTAATCTATTTTTGTCTAAATTTTCAATACATCTGGAAATTTCATTAGAGCAAATTAGAGAATATGTTTCAATTTGTAAACCGTTATCCAATGCATAAGAAAGTATATCGGATTTGAAATTGTAAGGAGTTTTGATATTTTGATTTTTTAGATGAGCTAATGAAATTCCAGAAGCCATAATAATTCCAAGTAATTGGTGAGTAGTGCTAGTAGAATTGATAAGATGTTTGCTAATTAGAATAAATTCATCCGGATTTATTTTGTAAAAATTTTTCTGTTTATCAGATTTTTTTTAAAAAAGAACTTGAATAAAAACATATAAATATTATACACTTTTATGTAAAAATTGCAAAAATTAAAGTTTTATTATTTCGGATTAAAGTTTTATCATTTTTAAAAATTCTAGTTAAAGTTTTATTTTTTCTAGTTAAAGTTTTGCTGCTTGATAGGTATAGTTTTAACAATTTGGGTTAATCTTTAGAGTGGAAATATCTATACTAATTAAAAATTATATATATAATTTTTAATTAGTATAGATATTTCCACTCTAAAGATTAACCCAAATTGTTAAAACTATACCTATCAAGCAGCAAAACTTTAACTAGAAAAAATAAAACTTTAACTAGAATTTTTAAAAATGATAAAACTTTAATCCGAAATAATAAAACTTTAATTTTTGCAATTTTTACATAAAAGTGTATAATATTTATATGTTTTTATTCAAGTTCTTTTTTAAAAAAAATCTGATAAACAGAAAAATTTTTACAAAATAAATCCGGATGAATTTATTCTAATTAGCAAACATCTTATCAATTCTACTAGCACTACTCACCAATTACTTGGAATTATTATGGCTTCTGGAATTTCATTAGCTCATCTAAAAAATCAAAATATCAAAACTCCTTACAATTTCAAATCCGATATACTTTCTTATGCATTGGATAACGGTTTACAAATTGAAACATATTCTCTAATTTGCTCTAATGAAATTTCCAGATGTATTGAAAATTTAGACAAAAATAGATTACTATCTATTGATGCACGTAGAATTAATTATGTGGCAAACAATATATTTGGTTTTAGGATTACTGCTAAACAACTGAAAATTATTTACTCTTTGATTGCAAAGTCAAAAGAAACTCTAAACGAAATTACATATAACTCTAACTCACAAAACTTCTTTTTAGTTAAAACACCTTGTATATTAAATATATCACAAAAACTCAATTACATTAAATCATTTGCACCTCTAAAGCTCAATCAAAGCAATCTAAATCATTATCTAAACAGTTCTACTGGAACCAAACTTACAATTATTAATCTGATTTCGAATTTTTTCACTGAAAAGGAACCTTGCAAAAATTTGCATAATCTAAAATTGTACATTAATGCTAAATTAAGAAAGTTAGGCATTTACAAAAATACTTGTAAATTACAAAAGCGAATTATATCTAAAATCTTTTTAATTAGATAGGTGGAAGTTTCTTTGTAATTTCTATTTGAAATAGTTGCCAATTAATAGCATAATTAAGGACGCTAAAATAGCTAAAACAATGGGCGAAACTACTGATGCAATAGCAACTGACACTCTGTTTTTCACGCTAAGCTTTTCCAAAAGAACTTTGTTATTGGCTTCTAGCTTTTCCAAAAGAACTTTGTTATTGGCTTCCAGCTTTTCCAAAAAAACTTTGTTATTGGCTTCCAGCTTTGCTTCTAGCCTTTGTTCCGAATTAACTATATCTTTTTGTAAATTCTTTTCTACGTTATCAATTTTAGTAGTAAGTTCACTTTTAACAGTATCAATCTTAGTAGTAAGTTCACTTTTAACAGTATCAATCTTAGTATCTAAATTGTCTATTTTTAGATTTAAATTCTTCTCTACGTTATCAATTTTAGTAGTAAGTTCACTTTTAACAGTATCAATCTTAGTATCTAAATTGTCTATTTTTAGATTTAAATTCTTCTCTACACCATCAATCTTAGTAACAAGATTGTCAAACTTTATGCCAAATTGTTTTTCTAAATTTTCTAAATCTCTATATGTAAGCTCATTGTGATAATATCTTTTTGACAAATCTTCAGCTATTAGTTGTTCCATACCTAATCGCAGAAACTCTTTATATATTTGTTCTTCAGTAATACTTGTTGTCACTATCGATGATTTCATAATTTACCCACCTGCTAAATACATTGTAACACAAATCAAGGCTAAATAACAGAATATTTACAACCGCAAAAGTTTCCTCAAAATGCCGAATATACTTAGCCACGCAATAGTAGCTATTGAAATGCATATAGACAAGAGCACATTCCACCAATCATCATCATACAAAAATTTTTTAAAAAACCCTTTCTTATGATGCATTTGTGACTCTTTTATTCTATTTTGCTCTAACATAGATATATTTTTTTTCATAGTCTGCTCCAAGTTGAGCATGTCTTTTTGTAAATTCTTTTCTAAAGTATCAATCTTGGTATCTAAATTATCTATTTTTAGATTTAAATTCTTCTCTACACCATCAATCTTAGTAGTAAGTTGACTTTTAACAGTATCAATCTTAGTAACAAGATTGTCAAACTTTATGCCAAATTGTTTTTCTAAATTTTCTAAATCTCTATATGTTAGCTCATTGTGATAATATCTTTTTGACAAATCTTCAGCTATTAGTTGTTCCATACCTAATCGCAGAAACTCTTTATATATTTGTTCTTCAGTAATACTTGTTGCCACTATCGATGATTTCATAATTTACTCACATGCTAAATACATTGTAACACAAATCAAGGCTAAATAACACAATATTCTCAAATCTACAAATCTAACAAATCTAAATTTCAATTCGAAAATTTTATAGTTTTTGGAGTAAAACCTAAATTGGCAATCCCAATATAACCGTTTCTATTTTTAGCAACTATCACTTTTACTTTAGTTGTATTACTACCTTTAGAAGTATTCCGCCCTTTACGTTTTTCCCTCTCTTGATGTAAAAAAATTACAATATCTGCATGCCATTGTAATGCTGCCGATTCTCCCAAAGTTGCCAAACTGGGTTCTACAACCTCAGCACTTCTGGAAACTTGAGATACAACTATTATTGGAATTCCAAGTTCAAGCGCAAGCGAACGTATATTACGACTCAAAAATGCAACTTGCTCAAAACGAGGAATATTATTCTGTGACACGGGAATCAAATTGATGTAGTCAATAAAGATAATTTTTACATCGTGGTTCAATTTCATTTGTCTGACTTTATCTTCTAACTCATGTATGTCGGTACCCCAAACGCTATTAATCCAAAAAGAAAAATTACTAACCTCAGAAACTGATTTATGAAAAGCGTCCAGTTCACTTTTATCTAGCGAACTGATGTTGTCAATCAACTTATTGTATTCTATGCCTGAATTCATCGACAAAAGCCTCCGAGTGACAGATTTACTTGTCATTTCATATGTAAACCATCCAACACTCAAATTTTGTTGTAAGCATATGTTGTGAGCAATATTGAGGGCAAAAGCCGTTTTACCAACACTGGGTCGTGCTCCAATTACTACAAAATTTGATTCCCGAAAGCCTTGTATAATAGCATCAAGATCTCTAAACCCGCTCTGTAAGAAATTTTCATTTTCACAAGTTGACCTTATAAGATTTGCGACTTTCATATAGGTTATTCCTTCAGTAACATTACAAATTCAAAATTTACGCAGTCGACTACGTAGTAGACTGCGAAGCAAACTAGGATTATCCTCTTTGCCCAACTTTTTCCGATTAATTTTATCTATCCACTTAGTTATAATACCCTCGCCCTCGGGATTTAAATCTCGACCATAGAACTTAAATACTTCTTTTTCTAACTCCATCAAGCGTCCATGTAATTTTTTATGCTCCCTATTATAGAGATTCCTATCCCTAAGCAAATACGCTATGGTATGGAGATACAAAAACACACTCCCCTTTTTGAACCTAAATTCAATAAAATACGATTTATTAAAAGTTTTAAATATTTTCTTAGAAAAGCTACAAACAGAGGTATAATCTCTGTAAAATGGATTATTTTTCACCTTATTGTACCCATAAAATATACCTAAAAACGCATCTTCCTCCTTTATGGGGTATAACATAATAAATTTTCTCTCTTTGTTAAGAGAATTTATAAAATAAACACAGAACTTATGCTTCCAGGCCCGCCACCCCTTATAAACATTCATCAACCTTGTATGATACATAGTTTTATCGCCAATAATTTCCTTTTTAAAAAAAGAATGGTTCTTAAACGGTATCTGTTCTTTATTAGTTACAACAGCCTTTTCAGGACTTGGTGTTTTTACTGGCGTTTTTACTACCCTTTTTACTATTCTAAAACTAATACATTACTCCTTCCTAAGTTCCAGATTGTTTTGGCCCCGAATCACCCGATCGGGGAGCTGCTGGAGCAGCAGGGGCTTTTTTTTCTAATCTAGCAAGAAATATATCTTTATAGTCTTTAACAATTCTGGCCAAAATCTTCTTTAAACTAGAATACCTTTTTGCCTTACAAATATATTCAAGACCATCTACCTTTTGAATAGTAAACCCTAATTTATCGTTATATTTCTTCTGAATCCACTCATCCACATACTTGTAAATATACTCATAGTCAAAATCTTCCGGTTCTAATTTAGGGAAATTGGTAATGTTTTTGTCCTTAGCTTTATTTTGTACTTCGGTGCTTCTGTAAACATGCCAAATCTTGTCCCTTCTCAAATAAAGCCTTCTTACTAAATGTTTCATTCTTATTTTCATTTTACCTCCTAAAGCCACTTAGGCTCAAATTGCTTTTTTATCAATTCCAAGACCCTCAAGAGTAATTCCTTTAATTGTCTTGAAGCCCAAGGAATCCTTAACAATGTTACTTCTTCCATAGATGTTATTTCTATTCTCCCCTAAGTAAATTCTCTCCGGCGGCATATTTACGCTATCTTGCTCCTGATTATTTGACAATTCTCCTGTTTGCGTTTGCACTTGTGCTTGCGATTGACCATTAATCTTCTCCAAACGCTCTCTACTACGATTTTCTCTCTCTTTAGCTTCCATTGCAAGCACTTTTTTCACATAATCATTAAGCTCAACTTTTTTCTTAACAAACTCTCCAAACCTTTCCTTCCAAATGACTTCATAATCGCTAATAATCCCATCCGTACGCTTCATCATCATCCAAACTTTATATCGATAAACAGAAAACTGACCTAAAAAGTGCTCAAGTACATACTTCAACTTGATCTCCTTGTGATCGTCTAAGGCCTTATCCAGATTATATAGTGCATTTCTGTAAGTTGTAGGATTATTGCTAAGATCTTTTATTTGACTAAGAAAATCTTTTGGGACATTTCTTTCGATCAATTTAGTTTCAATGTCTTTTTTTTCGAAATTAATATTGTTTTTTTGAATTTTTGAATTACATAAAGAATTCTTTGAATTCTTATAATTAATATTGCTTATATTAGCTTTATTAAATACAGCCGGCGGCGAGTGGTGCGACATTGTCTTGGTGCGACTATCAACACTTTCGTTGTTTAAAGCAATGTCACCTGAGGTTTCCAAAAAAACATTTTCAGAAAAATTGTCTGAATGTTTAGAAAATTTATCTGAAAATTTGTTAGAAAACTTTGATAAGCCTGTGGATGTATCGGAAGGATACTTCAATGAATTGCCAAAAACATTAAATACTGCATTTTTTATGTCTTCGTCAAAATCGCCTACTATTTTCTTATTCTCAAGCTTCTCGCAAAGCAATGAAACAAGATGTTCCCAAATTATTTCTTTATGATACGCCGCAAGCGCTGTGTTTTGTATATAATGCGCAACACTTCCCTGTCCAATATTGTCTTTACCGAATTTTCTTAACTTAGTTTTGATCAGTCCAAACTCGTTAAGCAGTTTAAGATCCCGCTGCACAGTCCGCACACTAACAACCCTTTTGCCATCTTTTTTGAGTAGATCAGCAACCAGTCTATAAATATCACATGCCGAATAACGAACAACTCCGCAAGAGTTTTTGTAATTTTGATTTTTGACGTCAATTACCCAATAAACCTTCAAAAGTCTATCGTATTGATTTGATCTCATTTTTTTTATAAGCGACTCAACCTGAGACACTTTGATTGTGTTAGAACAGTGTTCTTTTTTGCTGTTTAACGCTACCAATTTGGTAAGCAATTCATGTAATACCGCTTTACTAAGCCTAGCATAATTTATTAATATTTTATTCATAGTTCATATGGATCCTCTAAAACACTTAAACTTTATTTGTGTCTGAGGCTAAGTCGCGTTGCTTGCAGCGCGACTTAAACTTTCTTATCCTTTTAAAAATTTTTTAAGACGCATTTCTAAAAAACAGGCCTCTCCATGCAGGTAAAGTATATATCAATTCGTATTTTTTGTCTTTAGAAAATCAAAAAAATTTTTTGGATTTTTGATTTTTAGCAAAAACGATATACAATTACGAAATACCTAATAATGGTTTTGACCAAATTAGATACCGCTGGAATTTAGAATCCAGTCTAGCAGCTGCTATATTTTATTTATTTTTTTAAAGTAAGTAAAATATAGTTTTTTTATTTAAAAAATTTTAAAAAAAGAAGGATTTTATGATAAGAGTAAAAAAACAAATAAATATTATTGGCAGCATTGTAGCAATGTTAGTAATATCTATCTCTGGACTTGGAACATACGCTTTTAAAGGGGTAATGGCTGATCTAAAAGCTTCAGTCTTAAAAGCCAAAGACGAAATTTTTAAAGAACTTGAAGATTACTACAATGCCAAGATTAAAACCGAATTCGAAGAAATGAAAAACTCTATCAAAGAAGAACTAAAAAGAACTACAGAATTTATTAACGCTGTTAACAAAGAAAATTTGGTATTAGAAGTTAAAAACATTTTCTCAAAAGAGCGAATCAAAACACAAGAACTTATAAAAGAAGAAATAGAAAAAAATTTCAGAAAAATTGGAGAAAGTAAATGAATAACAAAATGTTTTTGTGCATTTACAATTTTTTCTATAAACTTCTAAAAGACTATTTCATAAAAAAGTACAAATCGGAATTACTCGAAAGTGCATCATGTTTCAAAAATTCTTACAAAGAAACTGTAAAAGAAGTCGAAATTCACAGACTTGCCGTGCCCTTGCAAATGCAATTCAAAGAACAAAATGAAGTTATTTCAAAATTTGGATGTTATTTTCTTTGTATTTTATTTATTGGACTTGTGGTAAAAGAAATCAAAAACAGCGTTGAAAAATGTTTTGATTGTTATGAGATTGATTTACTTTTCAAGGGCCTTGTAAGTAAAGGCTGCTTAAGGGGTGACAATGCATTTGTTAATTCTCCAAATGCAATATTTGCAAATTTGGGTATTGATGAAGATATTTACTTCGAAGAAAAACATCACCCAACCTCTTATGTTCCATCAGAATCTGATATTTTGATTGGCAAGTACAAAGACATAAGTTCTAGTTTTTACCATTTTGTATTATTAAGCAGTGATCTAAAAACTATTATTTGGGATTCGCTTGGCAATTCCAAAACTGTTGCCAACGGACACTTAGAGTCTTTAAGAGTTTTTAAAATTCAAAATACAGCAATTATAGAGCGCGTAAAAGATAGACTAGAATTTTACAGTGCAAAATTTAGAAATAATTTGGAGGTGGCGTAATGAACGCAATAAAAAACATTAATGAGTTATTAGACGCAGTGGACGTCAAAAATGCACTTCTAAAGGGACTTGAAAGTTCTTTTGGTAGCGAAAAATTAGACATTGTAAACGAAGGAATGACATTTACAAGCTCACTTTTAAAGTTCATACTTTACATTAAAGACAAAATCGAAAAAAACAATGAAGATCAAGCTGCTGTTGAGCAAATTGATAAACGTCTCAAAGATACAATTGAACTCTCAATACGAGCTTATAAAGCTTACAAAGATTCTGGAGGTGATTTTTCAGAATACAAAAAGCTTTTAAAGCTTAGAGACGAAATTACAAGTAAAATGTTAAAAGATTTACAAAATCAAGTTCAGGGGAGCAAATAATGAAAAATTTAAAAACAAAAACTAATTTCTTAGGGATATTTTGGATATTTTTGGTATTTCTTTCTTGTGAATCAATACCATCACTTCCCCAAAAACCAAACTTAACAAACAAAGAAGACACCGAAAATCTAATTCTCAATGAAGCAGAACTTTTTAGATACTCAACTTCGCTAAATGTTTGGCTTTTGACCGTAAAAACCTATGCAGCCAAATACTATCCTAATGACAAATTTCCTATGTTTGAAAATTTCGATCCTGTGTTTGGCGATGAAAATGAAACCGAAGAAACAAATATGCTAAAAAATAGAATTACCTATTACAAGCGATACATAGAAAAAACTGAACCTATTGTATTTAAGTGTTACAAAAAATACAGCAGAAGATAAGGATTTTATTACGTTGAAAGATCAAGACAATTTAAGTCAAGAACCTAAAGCCTTAGATCAAGAAATTGCTAGTTTAAGTCAAGAAACTGCTGACAAAAATTCAGAAATTGCTAGTTTAAGTCAAGAAGTTGAAAAAAGCAACGAAACTGCAGAAATATCAAGTGCCAAAGAAGATACAACAGAAGATTGTACTTCTTTGGGGCTTGACATTGTATTCTACACGGACGAAGGTCAAATTTTTGAACTTACCCCTTTTGTTGACACTACAAGCATTGTTCTAGAAGAAAAAATAGTTGATCCAAGCCTAAAAACAGCAGCAAGCACGTTCAACTTTAGTGTAAACGGTCTATCAGAAGAATTTTTGAATTTCTTATTCTTCAGAAACGAAGACATTTTCGTAAAAGTAAATGATAAGAATAACCCCGTTTTTAGGGGAATTCTAGAAAAATTTTTCAGCAGAGATCTGTTCAATAGCACCAAAAGTGTATCATTCACAGTTAACGACTACTCTAGCCTATTAAAGATTGCATTCGAAAATCCAGTTCAATTCCCAATCAATTTTTCACCAGACTGGCTTTTTGTATACAATCCTTTGGCAAAAGAACTCTCACTTGTTCATCTAATAATAGAAAAAACCAAACTAAAAGACCTTATTGATGATGATGCTAGCGAATCAATACTTGACAAAGTTCCCGCTGTAATCATTGATTCTGGAGAAGATGTAGAAACTATTTTGCAAGCCTTGTTGTATGAATTCGGATACGCATATACTTTCTCCTCAAGCGGCAAATTGCAAATTCTTCCGATTTGGAAAAGTGAAGTCATCAAGAAAGATGTTGAAATTTGTTCTTTAGACGCTGACAGTTACGTTATGTCCAAAAGCAGTTCCAGCAGCTACGATTCAACTAAAGTTATTTGGAGAGAAGGCAAGTTTCAAAGCAAAGAAGAAGCAATGTCTAAAAAACGACCTTTGTACTCAGCCCCAATTAACGTTGCTGGTAATGACGGTGCACTGTATGTAGCGGTACTCCAAAAAGGTGTGGTTTACCCCGACTTTGCAGACAAAGTCGGCAGCAGTGTTTTTCAAGAATACGATCCTAGTTGGTTAGATACAGTTTACAAATGGGACTTCAAAAGGCGTGAAGTTTGGCACGACCACTATGCCATAAACGAACATTTAGCAATAATCTCTACACATAATCTTGAAGCAAGGTTTAGTGCCGACTCCTCCATCAAGCTTGAAAATAAAGAATATTTTCCATCAAGGGCTAAGCTTTGGTTTAGAAACACTTCTAGTAGTCAAGGCTCCAAATATATTTACCACTTTGATATCTACGGAGATGTTTTCTACACAATAGCTCAAAATGTACTCCAAACCGACAATGCCGATGATTTTTATTCTAAAAAGTTTGAATACACAACAAGATTCATTTTTTCCGAAGAATCCGCAGTAAGACTTTTTGAATTTTTAACAAACCTACGTGTCAAAGGACATACTATTGTTAATTTTCGTTCAATGCAAAATCTAAATCTAACCGATTTTGTCAAGCTTAGACTTGATAATATTGGCATTGATCATTTTTTTCTCATACTTTCAAAAAAAATTACTAATCTAGATCTAGATATCAAACTTTACGAATATGAGGGAATCACTTGGGGCGACTACACTCACTACGAATACCTTACAACTTCAACCAAAATAGGAATAAGCGACTATTTGTCTGGAGTCCACAAAGTTGTTATTGCACCGTTTAATTATAATGGGATCGAAACTTCCCACTTCAAAGCAGCCGGATTTAAGGATGAGGATACTTTGAATGATGCTATTGAATTTGCAAAACAATCTGGACTCAACAAAATTAAACTACTTAAAGGCGACTTCTACATTTACAATCAAGTAAATCTAAACAATTTAGAAATCGAAAGTGATGACGAAGTTTTCATAAGAAGCACAGGGTTTTCTAAACATATTTTTACATCAGAAAAATCATTTAAAATTTCCGGAATTAACATATGCCAACAACCAATGAGCGAGCTTTACATTAACGGAGGAGATCTAAATCAAGAAGAACTGTCGCCTTATCTGGAAGACAAGAGTTTCACACGGCCTAATGATTTAGTGCTATGTTCATCATACGCGTTAAAAGAAGCCGTTAGATCATCAGTCTATGTTACAGATGCAAACTTTGTGTACATCAAAAATGTCATATTTCTTTGTGCTCTAAACAAAGCACTAAATTTCAAAAGAACAAAAAAAATTTTACTTGAAGATGTTCATTTTGATTCTACAAATCAAAGCTTCGACATAGAAAATGTTGCCAATCTAACACTAATTAATGTTACTGCTAAAGGCAGTAAAACCGCATCAGTTGCAAATGGCCTAAATGCAATAATTAGAGACAGCTCCTTTACCAACAACATAGACGCACTCAAACTTTCTAACTTTTCAAGCTTAAAAATAACCGATACGCAGTTTAGCAACAACAATGGCACTGCACTGCATTTAGCAGACATTACTAGTGCAAGACTAAGTAATAATACATTCACAGAAAATAAAGTTGGACTTGAAAACCATGCTTTTGACTTGATCATACGCGATACTTTTGTAAAAAACACACTTGCTCTTAATTTAACAAGAAAATCAAACGCGGGGGTGCGAACGCTTGACCTTAGTACCTATATGGAAAACACTAAAGACAAACAGGAGGCCGCTTAAATGATAAGTGATGATGATTTCGAAGATATCAAAAAAAGACTTCAAGCCGACAATATCAAAATTCAATTTGGTGTTGGGACTATGGAAGAAGCAAAAAATTATGTTGGTAAACTTGGCGAGCCCATTGTTGTTAAGGACAAAGAATTGTTTGCTATTTGCAATGGTAAAGACACTGATAACAGAAAATACTATCCCATTAACAAGAATACTAAGCCTCCTATTGGCGAAAATATAGACGATTATTTAAAAGATTTAGTTAATTGGTGTTTAGAAAACACTTATCCTGGATTCTTAACGACTGAGTTTGCTAAGGAAGGATCGCTATCAATAAGTAAGTTGATACAAGCTTTTGAGAATAGTAAAAAATTTTGTATTCCAGATGGAAGATCTCTTCCCGAGAATTGTTTTGTAAAAGAAAAATTTGGAATATCTTCGGCCCCCAATTTGTCAGGGAGATTCTTGAGACACTATGATTCTAGCGGCTCCACCGATTCTGACGGTACAAGAAGCTTGGGAGATACACAAAGTGATTCTTTTAAAAGCCACGATCATGATCTTGACTTAAGCCTATTGAATAGTTTAAAAGGGAGACTTGTGATTGATCATTCCTTCATTAGAAGAGATGCTAATTGGAGTGAGGGCACCACCTCTTTTGTTACTAGGATAGAATACGGTGACAAAATACAGTCGTGGCGATATCCTTCCTACACAAAATATACGGGAGATAGCGAAACACGGCCCAAAAACACATGTTACATTTCATTCTACAGATACGATTGGTAGGTAAAATCAATGATAACGCAAAAAGACTACACAGAAATAAAAAAACGACTCGAAAAGACTAAAACTCGCATCCAATTCAGAAATGGCAACAAAATAGACTCGCTAGGGTATGAGGGATCTCTTGGAGAATCAATTTTACTAAAAGATAAGCTTACTTTTTCAGTATGTGATGGGAAAAGCATTGACAATAGAAAAGAATATGAAATTACCAAAAGTACACCAAATTTAGATTCACTTAGTGAATATTTAGAACATATGACTTTGTTTTTTCTAGAAAAAACACCCGTTGGTGCTTTGACTGCTAAATTTGCACAGGAAGGATCAATCCTTACAAGAAGCAAATTAATTGAAGCATTTACAAGCACAAACAAGTTTTGTGTTCCAGACGGCAGAAGCTTACCAAGCAGTTGCTATGCGTATAAAATTTTGGGAATATCTTCGGCCCCCAATTTGTCGGGCAGATTTCTAAGACACTACGCCTCAAGCAATTCCAGAAGCTTAGGCAATACACAAAGTGACACTTTTGAAAGTCACAATCATTATCTTGACACCAGTAGAATTAATTTTGAAGGGAAATTAGTAAAACAGATGACAATAATTTATCGTAGAGCTGATACTTGGTATACTTGGTATTGGGCTGAGGAGATTATTTCTCCCTTTATTACAGGCTATACTTCTGAAGATATATACTCCTACGAATTATTACCACCTTTTACAAATCAAAGAGGTTACGAAGAAACAAGGCCTAAAAATACCTGTTATATATCTTTTTACAGATACGATCTTTAGGAGAAAAATTATGGATAATTTACAAATTCAAGAAACTTTAAAAAAATTAATAGAAGAAAAACTTTCTTTTGACAATCAAACTTCACACAACTCCAGCAAACAAGCACTGCTTAGACTGTTTGTCAACAAAATGTTTGAATTTTCAAACAGTAATGTGCTAGCAACAAGTCTACACGCATTTAGAATGTTTTTTGCGGTCTTTGAAATGAGCGAAGCTGAGGATTTAGTACTAGACATTATTAATAAAGAAAAATTAATTATTGGAAATAATACAAGCACAGGCTTTGTAAAAAGTTGTTCTTATACCGAAGAAGAAATCAACAAAATTATTAACAAGGGTGAACTATGAGACTAAGGCGACTTCCAGTATATGTTGATGCCTACAAAGAAAAGCCCAATGCTGAAATTTTCATATACTATTCAAGTAGGGGAACTGGTAAAACCTACAACATTGCAACTGTTAATTTAGAAAGAAAATTTAGTGTTGATGGTGGGGATACCCTTGCAATTAGAAAAAAGAAAAACAAAACAACACAATCAATACACAAGGAAATTTTAGAACTTTTAAGTATCTACAGCTTAAGAAAATTTTTCAATATAAGCAAAGCAAAAATTGAAAGTAAAAGTTTGATTTTTGGAAAAAAACGTGCTTTTGTTTTTGAAGGGGGCCACGACACAAGAGATTTAAAATCTTATGCACATTTCAAGGACTTGTGGTTGGAAGAAGCTAATCAGCTTAGTGCTGATGACATAGAAATGCTTATTCCTACAATGAGAGAACAAGGCGGCAGAATCTATATGTCAAGCAATCCCGTGCCTAAATCACACTGGCTATACAAAAGGTACTTATCAAATCAAGACAATCCTGCCGTGTGTATAATCAAAAGCACTTACCGCGACAACCCATTTTTAAATGGTGGAGATGTGCAAGCTTGGCTTGAAAAACAAAAACTTGCATATCATGGTAATGACATTGGTTTTAGAATTGAGGTTTTAGGAGAAGAGTTTGATTTTGGCACAGCAAGGCTCATAAAAAAATTTAATGTGTGCGGTCCCGATATTCTTTCTAGAGCTAATGGAAGCTACTATACAGGAATACACGTTAAAGGCAACAGAATTTGTTTTTTAGAAATTCTTGTTGGAAGAATTTCTTATCTTCCAGTTGTAATTATTACAAACGCATGTAGTAAAGTTTTACTATCAAAAACGGATTACCAAGCCGAGATTAACCAGTTCAAAGGAACTTTTGTATTGCCATCGGCAAGGGAAGAACTCAAATATGTATTCTCCCGTTTTGGTAGAGGCACTTTGCTTGCAAAAAAACGAAACTTGTATTCACTCTCAGACTATTTAATTCCTTCTAATCTTAATGTGGTAAACAAACCCGAAACCACCGATGTAATTTCAGAGTTTAACGAAACTGAATATTACTATGATGAATCTAGTGCAGAAGATAGCGAAGTTACAAATTTTGTTATGCAAAAAGATTTGGTATACATCCCGGCATTTCTCAATGCCATATCGGTTTTTAGCTAAAGGAGCTTCTAATGTTTAGAATGAAATTTTTCAAAAAACCTAAAGAAACAAAACTATTTCCAGTAAGTGAATACACACCACACCAGGATCAATTAAGACTTGCACATCAAATAGCTGAAATTTACGCGGGGTTTGCATCTTCAAGAGATATTGAGCATAAAGTCGATGATGGACTTTCAAAATTATTTGATAATAATTTCAGAGCCGTGATCAAAAAAATGGTTTATACAGCAATTTTGTCTGGAGAAAGCCATTTTTACATAGTAGTTCCAGATTCCGATGATCCACACAAACCACTAAAAAAGGGATTTCCTTGTCTTTGTTATAACTTTGGTGAAGTTATTGATGGGGGCTTTTTCTTAAAAAATATTCATAAAAGTAGAATCATTACCATGAAGTCATCTTTTCTAAATTTCGAATCTCTAAAAAAAAGTAGCAATATTATGAACACCCTACTTAATGAGACGGTAGGTTTTTTACGGGTGAATAATTTCACTTTCCTTAAATCAGCAACTCTGCCATCAGTCAAGGATATGACTGCATATGATCTGGCCGAGGTTAAAAAAAACATTGAGGGGGTTCTTGATAGTAATCACAAAATGATGATACTCGGAAGAGAAGATGATATTGCCAATGTAACAAGATCTGTAAGCCCACTAAGAGATGCTTTTGAAATCATTGTATCAGACATAACGCTCCATTCAGGAATTCCCAAGGAAATATTGTATCCAATATCTCCTTCTGGAGAAGGTAGTGTTGGCAACTATGATATTTTTTACCTAAACATTGAGCAGATATGCAAACTAATGGTGACACCATTCATCAATGCGGTACTTTCAAAATTCGGATTAACCTCTAATTGGTGTTACAAACCAGTAAAACCAATTAGCCAAAAAGAACAAGCTGAAATTGATGAAAAACATGCAAAAACTTTAGCAACTTATGTAGAGCTTTTAAGTAAGGCGAAAGAAATGGGAAATGATAACTTGTACTTAAAAATACAAGATGAAATGAATCAGTACTTGCAAATTTAGAAAATTTAATTTTAGAAAGGAGGTTTATATGCAAGAACAAGTAAATGAAGAAGCTGTTACAATTTCTGAATCTTTGCCAAAAAATGACAAAGAACTTGTAACAATATCTTCAGAAGAATATGAGCGGTTAGTGCCTGATGCAAAAAAATTACCAGACATGATATCACGAGAAGATTTTGAAAAACGACTTGCTGAGGCTGAGAGCAACTTTACTAAAGCTCGAAAACAAGCCGAAAGACAAGCCGAGGCTAATGCTTTCAAAGATTCTAAACTTTTGTCAAATCTTGAGAAAGCTTGTGAGCAGTATGAAATTGCTCCACCTTTTGCAAACTCTTTGAGTGTAAAAGATGCTAAGCTTGCATTTTTGGATGCAATGAAAAGAAAGTACAACATTAAGTTCAAAATTGATGAAGAAGGTGACCTTGATTCGCAAATCGACAATATTAGCTTGCTAGTACAAGAACTTACAGCATACAAACAAATGGTAAATGCAAGAAATCGATTTACAGGTCAAATTATTAACAATACAAAAGCACAAAGATACAAAAGTAAATTTGCTTTGGGGGAGATATAAATGGCAGATTTCGATTTCACAAAAGTATGTAAAAATTTCGTTTTAGGAGTTGAGCATAAAGCATGTGTTCATCAAACTGAAACTGCAATAGTTGATGTTGAATCAGCGACCATCAAACCCGGAGACCCAGTTTTTTCAAGTGGATCAAGTGAAATGGGAGAAGTGCTAGTAAAAGCTGCAACTGTAACAGCAGGAGTTGGCCCTATTCGTGGATTTGCCTTAAAAAAAACAGATATTGCTTTACTAGAAAGCGAAGATTACTTACCGGGCGAACTAATTCCAATAAGACGTGCTGGAGAAATAACCGTTGCGTTAGACAGCACATTTGCAACTCCCAAAATCGGCGATTTTGTCTTCTTAAAAGCAGGAAAACTTGTAAAAGACGGCAAAGGGGGTGTGCAAGTTGGCAGAATCAAAGATGTTAGTCTTGACGCAAATAGTAAAGTAGTTTTGCTTGATGTTAATATCGGGCCTGAGTTTGAGTCTAATGGTAACAGGAAATTCTCGTGAACATACAAATTTATGAAAAAAAATTAGGAGGAATATCTTGAGTAGAAGTATTTTTGCAGAAGCAAGTGGTAGCTACAGTGGAGATATATTACAACTTGCAAAAGGTGGCCTTGAAGAGCTTATGCCTTACAAGATGATAAGTAGAAATGATCTAAGACAAGGCTATTATATTGTCAAAAAAGCAACAGTCGATCACAATGTTACATCAACTTTTGGTGATCATAGTAATGAAATTGGGAAAAGCAGCATTTTCTTCAAAGAAATGGCTTACAAGATGCACGTATTTGATACAGTACAGCGAATTTCTCTAAAAGACCTAATGTACGGAACTATAACTGAAGATGAAGTAAAGGCTAATCTAGAACTTGGTCTTATGAAAGATGCATACCATTCTGTTATTTTTGGTAAAAAAAATATCAATATGGAAGGCATCGCAAATTTAAAGGGTCGGAGCAAAGTTACTGTTGATACACTTACTACTGGATTTACGCTGTATGAAAAAGTAGCACTTGCAAAACGTGAATCAGAAAAACACAAGGAAAAACTTGATGGAGCTTACCATCTTTTAGTTCCCCACAATTTTTCTCACCTTTTACTAGAGTTGTACAGTGAGCCTCAGTATGTAACAGTCAAAGAAGCACTTGCTAGAGATCATGATGTGGTAACTTCGGTTTTTAAAGGCCTAAAAAATCCTATACTGTACGAACCAAATCCAGAAGTTATGTTTGTTCCAATGTTGCCAGAAATATTCTTTAGAAAATTTGCATCAGCAGACGGAGATTACATTCATGCCTCAATGGAATCAGCAGGAGTAATTCACTTTCAGCCACAAGAAGTTGTTGAAATTGAAGTTACAAAAGCTAGTTAGTAGTTAGTAAACTTAACAAATGAGTGAACTTGACGATCTTATTATGTGGATCAATCTTACTAAGATAGAATCTTTACGCATTGAGTGCATCAATGAAGACGGAAGCATTAGTATCCCAGATCAAACCAAAGTGCAACTTTCTGAAGTTCTAAGATACGCAAAATCTATTTTAGCCTTGTACCAAATGGGAGCTGCTTACAACAATTGGCTTGTAATTTTGCTTGATGTTCTTTATTTAGAAGTTTTCAATATTAGGTGTAAAGGAGATCAAAAAGAGTGTAAATTCAAATATTTACTCTCTCAACTTGATTTTCTATTCCCGCGTATTGATTCTTGTCCCTTTTTTTATATTGGTTGACCAAAAGGATAACAAATGGAAATTGGAGAAAAAATAAGAAAATCTATATTTGATAATGCAAAAAGTTTCGTAGGATTCAAAGTCAAAAAAAATTTAGATACATTAAAATCACATATCCCCGGACGATTGTCAAATGTAACAAATATTGATTTAGAAGAAACTGATTTTGGGTTGAGTTTAAAAGTAAAAGTAGGCTCCCCTCTTTCTGAATTTCTAGACTCAGGACAGGCATATAACAACAATTTGCCAGCTCCAAGTCTAACAAAAATCAAAAGTTGGGCAGCATATAAGGGGATAGAACCCTCAGCGGTACCCATTTGGCTATCTCTGAAGAAGAGAAAACCTAAAAACCAATATACAAACTGGACAAGCGATTTAGCAAAGGAGTCTGCAAAATTACTTAGATGAAGCACATAGAAGAATTTGTCATTAATCTGAAAAAAAATTTGAAAACTTACTTGGCTACTTGTAAACAAACAACCACAAAAGTATATTACAAGTCTGAAATGTTTGCATGTTCAAATTTAGACTTGCCATCAATTGTCTTTGCAGTAAAAAGTACTGGAGAAATTCTGAATCATTGCAAAAATTATTCGATGCTTTTGTGCCCAAAGTTCATAATTTACACGGAGTGTAGCATGCGTCCTACTTTAGGACTTGAGATTGCAAATATAATTGTGGCGTTTCTGATGCTAAATTATTCGTTGAAGTATTTTAGCATTGACGATTCCCAGGTTGAAGACGAAGCTTCTGATGCAAGAATGGTAACATTGGTTGATTCAACATTGGGAATTAGGATAGATAGCGTTGATTACATTAATTGTCGTGGAGGTAAAAATGGCAATTGAAAAATTGAGAATGCCGACTGGTGCAGTGCTAGTTACGGTGAATATTGAAAAATTCAAGTGGAATTTCAAGGGTTCAGACATCAAAAATAATAGTGAACCTTCTGGAACAGATCCTACTAATTTAGTTGTAAAAGATTTGGGTTCAAACATAACAAAGCCTAGCAAATGGAAGTCAATTAGCGAATGCATTTTTAGGGTTAAAAAGATTGATTCTAAGTCAAAACTTACATCAGATTTAGATCTAAAAGAAGGTAGTATTTTCTACTATAACAAAGATCTTTTGACAAAAATGTCCCAAGTATGTGATAATGCTGATGAAATTGATGTTCTACTTTTCAAAACATATTGCTTAGGATATTCATATACCATTAGCTCAACAAAAGCTACAGAAACTCTAAAAACAACTTGCGGATCGATCTCGGCGATTGGAAAAATACCAGAGCAAACTGTTGAGTTTAGCGGGTATTCCGTTAGAGAAACCGCAACTAATAAGGAAGAAATCCTAGATACATATATAGAAAAATCGCATTTCATAACACAAGATATTTCAAAAAATAATAACCAATGGCAAATTGGAAAACGTAGTTTGCCTACAAATTACGAGTTCACGGTACTTTTTGTAGATCAAATTGCAGATCAAGATCAAAGAACCAAATTCATGGTGGGCGAAGGACAAATTGCAACTTACAACCCAAGCCAGGACTTGAACAATCAAAAAATCGATCTAAAGTGCCAGCTTACTCTAACAAAACCCTTAGTATCGCTTTCATGCGACTATATTCAAGATGCAAGGTTCTTCAAAATTTAGGAGGCAACAATGGTAATTAATGTTAATTTGACTGGCAGGGTAATGTTACCCTATATTCCAGACTATATTAGAAACGGTAAGGAAAATATCAAAGAAGAAGAGAAAGCATATGTGGTTTTGAAAGACATTAACTACGGGTTTGTAGAAAAGCTAAAGGCAAGACAAATCGAACTTTTCAAAAAATTGAATGGCCAGAATGGTAAAACCAATTCCAATGCTATGATTGAGTCGACAAGTGCTCAAATTCAATTTGTAAAAAAAATTTGGGATGAAAATGTGGTAGAATTTGTCGGCCTTGAAAATCAACAAGGAGAAGTTATCACCAAAGAAATGGTTGAAAGTGACGCTATCTTGTTTCAAGACATGCTTTCAAGTCTTGCAATCGAAATTAATTTCCTGGCAGATACTCTAAGGGTTGAGCGTGTTTCAAAAAAGTAGAGCTTGCATTCGCTTATATTACAAAAAAAAATCACTATGACCAAATTCTGAATTTTGCAGACCGCGTGAATTCAGAATTCATAGTGAATATGAAAAAGGAACTTCCCTGGATTAAATATAATGAGGATGCTATTCTGCATTTACTGAATCAAGCCTTACTTTCAAAAAGTATTGGCAGCTTGCCCAATAGGGGCGGTCTTTTTGAGCAAAATTACTGGTTTGTTTTAGTTTTGAACGAACTCAATTTGTACATCAAAAATCTTGAGAGCGAGAGCATAAGTAGATGAAACTTGATGAAATAATAATTCCGCTATCAATGTCGATCAGCAACAATGAAAAGCTGGACTCAATAGCAGAAACTCTAAAAAAAATTGCCGAACAAAAATTTTCAAGTCTGGATGATTTGAAGTCAAAATTAGAAAAATCTACTACATCTGGATCAAATTTAGAAAAAGCTTTAAATAAAAGTTCGCAGAATGCTAGTAAAAACTTCAAATCTCTTGCAAATTCTGTTGATTCTGTAAGTTCTAAAGCTGGCGGCATGAAAAGTATAGGCAAAGTTCTAAAAAGTGTTGGAAAAGGCTTAGGAAGTGTAAAGAATTTAGCAAACAAAACTGGTGAAGCATTCAACCAAATGTTGGCGGCTTTTGCCCCAATTATTATAGCTGTAAAAGCTCTACAAGCAATCGGCTCTACAATAAGTGGAATTTTTGATGGTGCTATGGATGCTCTTGATGAATTCAACGAAGAAGTGTCAACGTTTTCCGATATGCTTGGAAATGAAAAACTTGGAAAATCTTTAGCAGAATCAATGAGAGCTTTTGGCGATGAAACTCTTTTTACTAGAGACGCTATTGCTAATGCTGCTAAAACAATGCTTTCTTATGGTGCAACTGCGAGTGAAGTTGAAGAGAGAATTAAAATGTTTGGGGAGGCTGCTGGTGGAAGTAGCGAGGGGCTTGAGAAATTAGCCGAAGTATATTCTCGTGTAGAATCGAGTAATCAAGTGAATTTAGAAGATTTGTATGCACTTCGTGACGCGGGTGTTGACATTACAGACATTTTGGCAGAAGAAGCTGGTTTAGCTGGAAAAGCATTATATAAGGCAGCGAGCGATGGAAAAATAGGATTCGAGACTCTAAATAAGGCTCTTTCTAAGGCCACTAGCGAAGGTGGTAAATTTTACGGCAAAACGGCCAAAGAAGCAAAAACTTTAGCTCAAGCTCAACAGCAAACTGCTAAAATGAGCGAAAAGCTTTTCTTAGACATTGGAAAAGCTCTAGAGCCAATGATGATTGGATTTGAAAAAGTAAAACAATTTCTTATGGTAGCAATCATGGTTCCTTTGACCAAGGTGACTACAGCTACAATATACTTAACTACCAAATTGGGTGAGCTTGTAGTATATCTTACCGGTAAGTGGGTGCAAGGTATAAAAATGTTGTTCAAGGCCATTACCACGCCCTTTGTGAAACTCTACGAGGGAATCAAATACGTAATTGGCAAGCTAAAAGAACTTGCAACATATGTTTCTAGTGGATTTTTAAATCGTTTTCAGGGAGCGTTTGAGCCCATTATCAAATTGGTTCAAAAGTTGATAGATATGATATCCAAAACGTATACAAAATTGAAAAATCTGGTTACTTTTTGGAAAAAGACCGAAAAAGAAAAAGACACTTCCAGTCCCGAACCCGAAAGGGATAAAAAGTTTGATCCAAATGCAAAAACCAATTTTAACAAGAAAATGGCAGAAGACTATCAAAAGCTGCAAGACGAAATATTTAATGAGCAGAGGAAAATCTATCAAGACCATAAAAATATCGGGAAAGCACGAGAACAAGCCTTAAGGAAGCTTGAAAAAACAATAAAGGAAAAAAACCAACAATTTATAAATGAATACTCCAAAACTTTTGACGATTTATCGGACGAGAACAAGAAAATTTTAGCCGGAGTTGAAAAATCAGTAAATGAGTTCAATAACTCCAATTATGATTTTGTGAATGAGTACCAAAAGTTACTAAAAAAAAAAGAAAGTCGTGAAAGGGAAATAATCAAAACCACGCCCCATACAGATCAAGTAAGTGCTTTACAGAAGCTTAATGATGAAATCAATGAAAAGAACAAAGCGTTCGTAGAAAAATATGGAAAAAGTTTAGAAACTCTGAACGAGTCTAACAGGCAAGTTGTAGTCGCACTTGAAAAGCAGGTTAATGAATTTGAAAAAACCGCTTTAGATCGATCTTTTGTTGAAGCTCAAAAAGCTCTGCAAAAAGAAATAACCGACTTAGAGTGGAAAACAATGCTACTTCCAGCAAAAGAAAGAGCAAGTGCTGAAAAAAAGATGGCATCCAAAATTCAAACAATGTATAAAAAATTCGTGGATGAGCACAAATCAGAATTCGAAAAGCTAAATGAAACCAACCAAAACTCTATGAAACAAATGGCTGAGAAAGCTAAAGATACGACAAAAAGCTTATATGACAGCATGATAGACGGCCTAGAAGCCTTCTCAAATGCCTTTATAAAAGATATAGTGGGCAAATTTTTGAATAAGGATATGGGAGAAAGTATTGGAGAAGAAATTCATAATGCTATTAATGGGGAGGATGTGAATTTTGGTGAAGTTTTAGAAAAAATGACAACACAAATGTACGAATCTTGGAAAAGTGGAGTAAAAGCTTTTGGAGCAATGTTTGGACCTGCTGGAACAGCCATTGCGGAGCTTATAACAGGATTGACCGATTTTATTTGGGGACTTTTCAAGGGGCAAGAAAAAGCGAGAATTAAAGCAATTGAAAAACAACGGGACGAAGATTTGGAAGAACTTGAAAAACGAAGTGAAGTCGAACTTCAAAAGCTTGAAGAGAGATTTGACGCCGAAATCAAAATGAGAAAAGAAAAATTGAGTGAATTAGATGATGAATACACTAAAGAAATAGAATTTCTCAAACAAGCTCAAAGTAAAGGACAAATATCTGGTGAAGAATTTCAAAAAAGATTACACGATGTACAAACAGAATATAAAACAAAAAAAGATATAGAAACCACTCAACTTACTAAAACCGAAGAGACTAAAAAAATAGAAGTAGAACGCAAAAACAAACTTTCTAAACTAGAGCCCGAACGAATAAAAGCACAGGCCGAAGTTGATAAAGTAAATGCTGAAAGTTCGTGGAATTTGGGCAAGTATGATAGGTTAAAAAAGACGCAAAAAATTTTAGATGAGATACTTAAAAGAATTGCAAAAGTAAAATCAGCCGGATCTATTGAGGAGATAAAACTTGCTCGTGGTGGTGCACGGTTTGTTTCGAATAAACCAACATATATGCCAAACTCAGGTGTAATGTCTAGTGAGTTTGGTCAACCCGAATTAGTAAGAATAACTCCTGCACCAATAGATGAAAATTTACGCAAACTTGAAGCTAAAATTATTGCAGAAGAAATTACCAAATTACAAAAAACCCAAAGCAGTACAGTTATAAATAATTTTTACTATAACTTTAATGGAGATGTGCTTGATGCTGAAAAATTAGTTAGAATGCTAAAATCAAAAGAACATCTAATGGGATTTAGAATGGCAGAGTAGAAAAAAATGTAAAAAAATTTTCAAATTACTTGATATTTTATCTTTTTTAGTATATAATATCAGCATTGATAGTTGCATAATTTATTATGCAACTATCAATACCTTGAAAAAGACCTTTAGCCTTTGCTAATGGTCTTTTTCTTCTATTCTACTAGTGGAATAAAAGAATTATTTTTAAATAAAAAGATGTTCATTCTCAAATATTTACTTTCCAATTAAAATTGTGTATCATAAGCATAATTGTAAATACAGTTAGGAGTATAGAATGAAAATAGACAACCTTAAAATTCAAACCAATGCAAATCTATTAAAAAAATATCAAATCAGATATTACAAAATCTTATCAATACTTAAGTATTTCCAGAAAAATGCTATTAGATATAATCAAAAATTTATTTTAAATACATTAAATTATTTTCTAGCCCAAGATGGACTTAAGGAGATTGCACTAAGAACCCTTAGAAAAGATTTAACTTGGTTATGTGATAAAAGTATTATTAAAAAAACTTTATTAAGATTAGGAGAAGGGAATGGTTCATATATAAGATATTCAGTCAACAAATATAGTAATAATAATTTAAACTGTGTACTTAAAGATAAGCAAAATACTATTGAACATGATGCTAACGCAATATATAAATTTACAAAAGAAACACAAAAAAAATACTTCAAAAATAAAGGGGTTAGGGCTTTTAGTCTAAAGAATGCAACTAAAAATGTCAGTCATATTATAAATAATAAAAAACATATAAATAATAAAGAAAAAATTTTACACAAAACAAAAAATGAAAATTTAAATTTCATAGATTCAAAAATAAAAACTTTATTAAAATTTAAAAAAATAAATTTCTTAGATAAGGTTAAAGAAAATTATAACAAAAGAAAATATTTATATAAAAGGATAGAGACAAAAGAATGGTTAAAAAGAATTAAAAATCAAATATGTTACGACAAATGAGAGATTTGTGGTTAAAATATGAATCAAATATTAGAAGGTCTAAAATACAAAGAAATGGAAATTGGATTGCTAAAAAAGAAAAACAATATTTTCATAAAAAAAGAGAAAATAAATAACAAAACATTATATCATACAAAAATATTTAGAGATATTTATACATTTGGTATAAATCAAAGAAACGAAAATAAATTTTTTATTACATTAAGGAATTTATTTGATATAAATGAAAAAAGTAATTTTCATTTATTTAGAATTAAAGAGAGTATTAATGATGAATTTTTGGGAATGTTTTATGGATTTAAAAGATTAACAAGGCCACTTTTTTTTAAATATAAAGATGTTATTACAAAAGCTATCAAAACTATACCTATGTATAAAATCCATTACATAGAATTTAGATATAAGAAAGGAAGTGTTTTTTGTTATATAAAAGCAATTCACGCTTTAACAAAAAAAGAAAAATTTAAAAAAAAATATGCTCAAAATCTATTAGAGAGAATAATTAATCTAGAACATAAAGTATACAGATTCTACAATAAAAATTTATCAAATGGAGGAATTATAATTAAATGGATAACAAAAAACCAGAAATAATTAGCATTGCAAATATTAAAGGGGGCGTTGGAAAAAGTGTTTTAACTATTATATTTAGTTTTGTTTTGAAAAGTTTTGATAAAAAGGTTTTGCTTGTAGATTTTGATCCCCAAAATAGTTTAACTAGTTATTTTTTTAAGTATATAAAGAGTTTGAGCAAAAACAATGTTTATTCTTTTTTAAAAGAAGACTCAAATGCTAATTTAGATAAATATTTGACCAAAATACATGATAATGTATATCTTATTCCTTCTCATCCCAGTTTACACCTTTTTAACAAGGAGAATACTTCCTATAAAGAACTTTTTTTAAAGCATAGGCTAGAAAGAGTATTGCCCAATTATAGTTTTAATTATGTGATAATTGACACGCCACCCAATTTGGATTCTCTTTTAGATAATGCTCTTAATATTACTAATAAACTTATTATTCCTATTCAAGTTGAAAGATTTTCTGTTGAAAGCCTATCTATCTTAATGAAATATATTGAGAAAGTTTCAATGTACCTAGATAAAGATATTGACATATCCATAATTGAAAATCAATTCATGAAAAACAGAAATACTTTTAAAAGTATTGAAAATTCAATTAAAGATAAATACGGCAAATATATTAAAGGAAAAGTTCATTTTTATAATAAAGTCAAGGTGTTTGCAAATAATTTACAAGAACCCAATGTTAAAGAACCTTATTATCAAGAATGTTTAGAAGCCTTAAAAAATATATTAGGTATTTAATTTTATTTTATTTTGTTCGTTTGTTCGCAAACGAACAAATGCTGCTGTTTAAAGCATATTTTTTTTAAGGAGCGTTTTAGGGATGTCTAAAGATTTAATCATTTTGAATGATAGAGAAGAAGGATTGATGGGTATTTCCGAGGAGGAGGAGTATGAAAACTATAAGCATGCTTTAAAAAAGAGTATGGTTAATGATATTGAAAATAAAATTAAAATCATGGAAATATTGTACAACATAAAAAATAAAAAACTTTATCGTATTGATGGGCATGTGAGTTTCAAGTCTTTTATTGAAGAATTTTTAATTGCTAGGACTCAAGCTTATTTATATTTAAAAATATATGAACGAGTTTTAAAAGGAGATGTAAGTATAAAAGAAATTAGAGACAAAGGGATGATAGAAATTTATAGAAATATAAAATCAAAAGAGGTGGTAGATAAAAAGTCAATTCAAAATTCAATAAAACCATTAAGATTTCAGCTTAAAAGACGAGATAGTTACGATTTCTATAAAAGCAATGCTAAATTTACGGGGTATTTGTTAGATAAGATTTTTTCTAGTGATAAAGATTATTTAAACAAGATATTAAAAGAATACTGTGATTTAAATTTAAAAAAAACAAAGCAAAACATATAAGCAAGTGCTTGCAAAATTTAAGCAATTTTTGTACAATTACCAGAGGTTGTATTTTTAAACTGATACGATCCTAATTGTCAATTTAAAACCTAGTAATAGGTTTTGTTGAGTGCTTTTAATTGAAAGTTTTCAACAAAACCTATTTATTATTAGATTACAGGGGTTATTGTCTTATATTTTTTCAATAGGCTTTTTTAAAGGATAGCTGAAATCCGTTTATTCCAATATCAAAATTGGGTTCAAACCCCGCAAGAGCAATGCCGAGTCTTTTTTTAAGATTAGCGTTGTGTTTATTTGCAAATTTAAATGGAATAATAATTCCAGTAATGTAGGATGCTAAAACCGTAAGACTTCCTATACCCGTTAGTGTCAATCCGGTCATTTCTGTTGCTTCGTCTTTTGTTGCTGTAATAAGCTTCCCGGTTATTATAAGTATTCCTCCAAGTATTTGAGAACCAAGCAGTGCTCCACCGCCAATATAATCTCCTTGAACAAAAGATCCTATCCCTAAAGACAAAAAGATATTCAAAAGTAATGGTGCTAGTACGGTTGCTTTTTCACTTTCATATTTCATTACAGTTGCAATATCATCAACTCCTTTTTCAAGTTTGTCTTGTGCCAAGATTTGCATTGTTGAACTAAAAATTAATATTAATGTGAAAATTTTTTTCATATTAATATTACCTCCTAATAATAAAGTTTTGATAATTAAATAGTAGCGCAATTTTTAGATTTTATTTGAATTACTTAGCTGTGCTAAGCAGATTTTAATGTGGAGTTTGTAGAGTTTCCATTAAATTCTTTTAGATTTGAAATTATGCTGTCTATTTCTTTTTGTATGCCAATTGTATAATGAATTGTTTTGATGACTTTTTCGAGATGTTCAACTTCTTTTGGGGACATTTTTCTGCCTTTTCTATAAGTTAAGTAACTTTTTAGAGTTTGGTAACTCCCAATAGTATAGTTATACACCTTCTTGGGAACATTAGTAAATCTAGAAGTTTGGTTATAGTAAAGCTCATTTGTTTCTTCTTTATGCTATTCTAATAATATAAGGGGGTGCAATTATGTTAGGCAAGAAATTTAATTAATATTTAAGACTAGGTTTTGTTGTATTATTTTAAATATTTAATACACCTAGTCTTAAATGTTAGGGGGTATAAAATGGTTTATATAAAAAATCCAACTTCATTTTTTAATAAATCAATTTCTGGCAATCTTGTTAATTTGGGTAACTTTCAAATTAAAGTGAGTGATAATGTTTTTGAACATTTGCTTGATATTGCAATATTTGCAAAAAATAAAAAAACATATAAAGAATTAATATTATTTGCTACTGAAAATAATATTAGCGACGAAACTGTAAAATTAGCATTAGAGAATAAAGTATTAATTCCTTTTTATGAACATCCGAAGAATAGAGCTTGCTTTAAAAATAAATATTTTTTAGATCTTTTACTTGAAAATCCAGAAAGTTTTAGTTTAGAAAAAGAGCATATCATTATAGTGGGATGTGGCGGTATTGGAAATTTTATGACTTATTCTCTTTCTACTTTAGGATTAGGGGCTATAACTTTTATAGATGAAGACGAAATAGAAGAATCCAATTTAAATAGACAGTTTTTATTTAATCATGATGATATAGGATCTAACAAAGTAGATGTAATTGAAGAAAAAATAAAATCGCTAAACAAAGCCATTCAAACTAAAGCCTATAAGGAAAAAGTTTCTGTAAAATTATTAAAAAATATTTTGATTAACTCAAAAATTAAACCAGCATTAATAGTGCTGTCAGCGGATGATGACTACTGTTTACCTTTAGTTAATAAATTTTGTATTGAAAATTCCATTCCACTTATAAATATTGGATATCTTAATGATTTTTCAGTTATTGGTCCATTTTATATTCCAAATATCTCATCTTGCTATTATTGTACTGACATAGGAGTTATAAAAAAGTCAACAACTTCTAAATTAGAAAGTAAAATAATATTAGCAAATAAAGATTATCAAGCTCCCTCTTTTTTTACTAATAATGCAATTGCATCGAGTATGGCTATTATTGATATCATATTTTATTTCGGCAATGAATATGGAAAAATTAATTCTTTAAATAAACGAATTGGTATCAGTAATCATAATTTCTCATTTCATTTTATTGATATTTTTAAAAATAAATCCTGCAAGTGTAATAAAGATTTATGATAGAAAGTAAACATAAAAGATATTATTTTGATTCGTTATTTTTATTAGAACTTGCAAGAACGTTGCCCCATGCTGTACTAACTATTATTTTAATAAATAAAGGATTGTCATTAAAAGATATTACTATAGTACAAATTTTTTACATGGCAGCAATTATTATTTTTGAATTTCCATCAGGTGTAATATCAGATATTTTTGATAGAAAAATTGTTTACTTAGTATCAATTTTCTTGCTAATGATTTCTTATTTTATTATTTTTAAAGCTTCTTCATTCATACTTCTTTGTATTTCGTGGTTTATATATGGGATGTCAGCTGCTATTAACACCGGGACAATCGATATTAGTTTTACTAAACTATACCAAAATGATTCAAAAAAGCTAAAAGCTTTTATGTCATCTGTAAAAATGATACTAAGTATTAGTGCTATTTTAGGGGGATATATTGGAAGTGTACTATATTTATATATCGATGTAAAAATTTATCTAATTTCATTATTAATATATTTAATATCTTCTTTAATTACAATCTTTTTCATACCTAATGATAAAAGTACAGATCATGAGCGTAGTAAAGAAGATTTAGCTTTATATCTTGCAAAGTTTAAAAAAAAAATAATAATTTTATTAAAATCCAAAGAGCTTTTAGAATTATTTATTTTAAATAGCCTTATTCAATTTTTTTATCAACCTTTTTATTTATACTGGCAAGTAATTTTTGCTGATAAGAATATATCTATTAGTATATTTGGAATTATATATATACTGTTTCGCTTGTCAGATATTGTGGGAGCATGGACATTTAGAAAAATTAAACATTCAAAATATGATATTTATGCTATTTTAGCTATGATATTTTTGTTATCAGTTTTAATAAAAATAGTTACACATATTTACATATTTATCACCATGGTAATATTTTTGGTAATTTTAATTTCTATTTATTCTAATAATTTAGAATATTTTTTAAGAAAAAATGTGGATTCAAAAGTTTTAGGAACTATAACCTCTGTTAATAGTACATTATCTCGTATATTTTCAGTTTTAGCATTAGCCATATGTTCAATTTTAACTAATTTTATAAGTGCTATAAATGCATTTATTTTATTAATACTTATTTTTTGTATAATGTCTGTTATTGTGACATATAAATTTAAAAATAATGGAAAAAGCTAAAAACATCTATTTAAAAATGGATGTGAGCAATTCCAAAGAAGATTTTGTAACCTTACTTAATGAGTTTAAGGTTTTTAAAAATAAAAAAGGAGAAGATTATATTTCATCTTTAATAAAAGGATATGAGAATTATTTAAGAAGAATGTATAAGCATAACGCAGCGTAATCCTAAATAGTGGATATTGCAATTTTTAAAGATAGTAAAATTTTATCTAAAAATAACAAAGAATACTCCACCTATAATTTCTATGAAATTTAGGTGGAGATGAATTTGTAACGCAAGTTAAAATATAGTATTATAATTATAAAAAATAATGAGTGCTAATAAAATAAATTTAAATACGAAGTTTATTGGCTTTATTCATGCATAAGGGCTTTATATTCTCCAGATATTAAGTATTCTGGTGAAGGGGGAAATGAATATTTTTATAATGGGAGGGAGGTTTTTATGCCTAGGCCCACTATTGATGAACAATATTTTAAAGTGAAGAAAGGAATAGAACAGTATGCTTTAAGATAATTTTCATTTTTAGTATTAATGTCTATGTAAGGATTAATGAATGAAATTATATAAAATATTGGGCTTTTAGTTATAAATTATTTTTTTTAAAATAAGATTTTTAGTATCTTAATAAGATAAGGCATTCTTAAATTTTATTTTCTATGGCTTTTCTTTTTTGATAAAATAAAAATCCTCTATATTTAGGGATTCTTAATTTTTTAATATTAATTAAATATTAAAAACTATTAATTGAGGACAATCTACATTAAATATTCTCCCCATTTTATAGCTTTGGAATCTATCTCTTTCTTTTTAAGATTTTCAAGATATTCTTTGATTTTTCCTAAATCACTTTTTAAGCTTTTTAAATCAGCTTAACTATAAGCCGGTGATAATTTTTAATAAATCTTCTGCTTTTGGTGCTAATTTGTTTGAAAATTAGGTTTTCATATTCAATTTATGTTATACATTGATGATGTGAGATTTTTAATTTTTGATATTTCTTGTTTTTTATAAATAGGTGTTCCTGATTCATCAAATTTTAGACCATTATGTATTTTGAGATTTTTATCATCAGAATTAACCAAATCAATAACCTTATTGATTTTTTCATTTAATGGATCGAGTTTTTTAGTTATTGTTGGAGTCAATGCACTTTCAAGTCTTTCCATATTTGATTTATAGATTGATGTGTAATAGGAATACAAATCATAAACCAAAGAAAATCCTTTGTGTGCAACTTCTCCAAATTCATTTTCAAATTTAGAAAGTATTTCAATAAGATTCGATATAGACGTAAGTCCGAGTTCAAGATTATCTTTAAATAGGGTTTTTGATTTTTCGTTAATTGTTTCTGGTTTATTTTCCGATTTATATTCAATAGATTTAATTGAATCAATAACCCCAATGATTTTTTCATTTATTGGATCGAGTTTTTTAGTTATTGTTGTTGGAGTTAATGCACTTTCAAGTCTTTCCATATTTGATTTATAGATTAATATGTAATGATCATACAGTGCATAAACCAAAAAGAATCCTTTACGTGCAGCCCATCCAAATTCATTTTTGGATTCAGAAAATACGTTAATAAGATTCGATATAGACGTAAGTCCGAGTTCAAGATAATTTTTGGGTAGTTTAGGAATTGGTACAGATATATTATAATATTTAAATAGGTTTTTTAATTTTTCTTTAATTGTTTCTGATTCTTGTTTTATATTTTCTTGTTTCTTTTCCGATCTATCTTTAATTTTTTCTAATTTATGCCCAAATTGTTCTTTATCTTTTTCATTTATTTTATTCGTTAATTCTTGAATTTTTTTTTCAGCCTCTTCTAATCTCGAATCTTTAACAACGTTCTGAGCTATTTCTTTTGTATTTAAAAATTCTTCAATTTGGTTTTTTAGCTCTACATTACTTTCATAATTCTTACAGCAACTTGTTAGTGCAAGAATAGCATAAACAACAAACATTTTTCTAGTCATAATTATTGCCTTTCAAAATTAAATCAATCAAATTTCTTAATTTACAATTTTTTAAAAAATCTATGCTTAGATTTTTTAAAAAGTTTTCTTTTGTTTTATTTGTTAATTTATTAATAGTATTTGTATCATATGATGATAAACTTAATAGCATTAAGAGTATGTTGCTAAAATATTTTTTTTCATATTCTCTACTTGTAGAATATTTTCAAATTATCTAATCTTTATAAGATTCATATTATTATGTATATAAATATATTGCTATTTTTTATAAAACAAACATATATACAGTAAATCATGCAAAAGAAATAAAAATAGATTTTAAAAAATATCTTATAGTTGTAAGGGGTAACATAGTCTACAAATACCTATATATCTATTTAAACAAAGTGATAGGTTTACTGTAGTTATAAATCATCAAAATAATTATTTCATAAAGAATAAGGGAAAGTGGTGTAGTTTACTGTAGTTATAAATATGACATAATTAAGTATGTGGAGGATATATATATGAGCAAAAAAAATAAAAAAAAATTATTTCTTAATGATAGAATTGAACATAATATTATTGGTAATTTATATAATTTAGATACTAATATAGATAAAAATTTAACTAAAAATAACAAAGAATTCCCCACCTATAATTTCTATGAAATTTAGGTGGAGATGAATTTGCTAATAAATAGATTTGTTTTGATTTTGAATATACTTTTTGATGAAATCAATAGAAGCTCCTCCAGTAGAGATAAGGCAATAACTTCTAGACCAAAAATAAGGTTTCCAGTAATACTTATCTAAATAAGTAGAATATTTTTTTCTTATAAGCCTTGAAGATACTGTTTTTAGATTGTTGATGAATTTAGAAGGTTGAATATTGGGAGTAAATTCTAGTAATAAATGAATATGATCTTTATCATGGTTGAATTCATTAAGGGTTACTTTCCATAAATAACATATATTAATTATTATTTGGCAAAGAGAAGATGAAAGCTTAGCATTTATGCATTTATGCCGATATTTAGTAACTAATATTAGATGATAATTAATTGAATATATGCAGTGATTATTAAAATTTAGCTTTTGTGACATATACACTAAGTATAAAATATTCTAAAATAATAGAACATATGGGTATTAATAAAGCTTATAAGCATAGAATATATCCTAACAATAATCAAAAAAAATATTTTTCAAAAGTATTTGGATGTGTAAGATTTTTGTATAACAAAATGTTAAGTGATAAGATTATATAAATTAGTAGTTCACGTATATATCTATTTATACTAATTAATAATAAAT
>NZ_JACHFB010000006.1:0-17857 GCF_014205885.1 Borreliella californiensis
AGGTTAATCTTGAGAATAGAAATATCTATACTAATTAAAAATTATATATATAATTTTTAATTAGTATAGATATTTCTATTCTCAAGATTAACCTAAATAGCTAAAACTTTAACCCTAAATAATAAAAAATTAATTTTTGCAATTTTTACAAGAAAACACTACTACTTAATTGTAAATATATAAAATAATCTTATGCAAAACTTTATAAATATATTGTTTTACGCTAAAAAAATTTAAAAATACTGTGCTATATTTGTAATATAAATTTAATATAATAGGGGGTTAATTCATTATGGATGGAGTAATTAACAATACATTAGTCGCAAAAATGCAAAATAAAATCAAATTTAATAAGAATAAGTTAATTATTCTTGTCAAAACACTAAATCATATGAATGAAGAATTATTCTATAGTGCAAATAAAAATTACACTTATTTCTTAATAAAAAACAAGTTTAATGCGGCTCTCGCTAAAACTAATCAACATGGAGTTAATTATAAAACCCTATTAGAATATCTTGAAATATTAGAAAAAACCCCAAAAATAATCTTAAAATGTTCTACAAATAAAGAAAATAAAAGCTTTATAGGCCTTTATATACTCCTTTACCCTGTAGAAGATTGTTGCACTAAAATTTATAGTTCTCATCCTAATATGTAAGCTAATATAATCCAGAAAATTATTTTTACATAATAGAATGCAATTTTAAAAATCTAGACCTATTACGCTCTAGAGCATAATAGGGCCCAATAAAGAATATTCTGATCCATAAGTAAAAAAGATAGGGACATATAGTAATTAATTTTACAATTAATCCCTATATGTCCTTAATAGCACGGAAAACTATTTTACGCCATTTATAATGGAACTTTTTATGTCTTTTTAAAATTTTACCCTATTTTAAATAGGGCAAATACAAGAAAAATCTAGGCCTATTATGCCCTAGACCATCATAAGCCTAATAAATAACAATTACTAAAATATATATAAATAAACCGTAAATTGGGGAAATTAGTGTTACATAAAATGAATAGGGCTTAAGACAAATTCTTTATAAAAAACTTGCTTTAAGCCCTATTTCATGATCAGATTTTTACAATTCGAGTTCGCATCGAACTATCTATAGTATAACAAAAATTAAAATATAGTCAAGTTATATTGTAAACAGATCAGTTTTTTTTAACAAGGAGGGGTCATATATGAATACAAACCCAATAAATAAAAACCCTAGAAATTGCTATAATAAAGTTCAACATAAATTAATAGTTCTTATTTCAACAATGTGCTATCTAAACAAAACACATAAGAAATATACACAAAAAACCATACTCTATTATATGACTAATAATAAAAATTACTAGGAATACTAATTTGGAAAAATTTTTGAAAGAAATATCAAAAATGAATTGCAAAAATACGCTATCTTATCACTTAATAATTCTTGTTTACACACTAGACAACATTGACCTAAGTTCAAATACTGGGTACTATAGTAGAGGCTTTATCTTCGCATGTTTAATTCTAACATACATAAATATTGCAATACTAGTGAAAATATTGGAATAGATTTATTAGAAAAAAATCTCGATAATTTAGAAAACAAACTAAAAATCATAACTAATAAATATAACGTAGAAAAAAATATATTCAAACTTTATTACACAATTAATTATCCTCTAAAAATATGTTATACAAAAATTAAGAATTCCTATAAATAGCTATCTATCATAGAATAAATAACAATTTAATCTTAGAGAATTCGCATTAAAAATGATAGGCACTCATAGTAATTCATTAGTAAAATTACTATAAACACCTTAAAAATTCTTGGAAATTATTTTATGAATTTATCAAAAATCAATATATCCCAAATTGAAATTAAAATCCAGATATATTAATAGCATAATTTGCGAAAATTAAAGTCACTATAAATACAAATATAAATTGATAGTTCTTATCTCAACACTAGCCTATTTAAACAACAAAAATCAAAAATATACCCCAAAAAAACATATTATATTATTTCAATAAAAATTTAAAAAGAAATGGTCAAGCCATCTCTACATTAAGAACTATGCAAAAATATATTTATAAATTGAAAAAGAAATAAAAGTCACAACTAACTATTATCAAAATACAAGCTAACAATATCTGCGAACCATTATTTCTACAATCTTTATATATTTTATTATTCGTCAAAACTTTGTAAAACAGCTTTCACATATTCTATAAATTCTTTTACCTCTTGCTTTTTAGCCATTGTCTCAGCAAAAATAAGATCCTAAGTTATTTTTTTTAAAAGCTAAAACCCTGGGCTTTACTTAGAGCTTGTCTAGACAATTGTGATGCATAAGATACCTTATTTTTAATCTCTAATCTTTTAATAAATAATACTTTCTTCTAAACTTTTCTGAGCATTATCAAAAAAATAAAGCTGCAGATCTTATCTCTTGTTCTGCCATATTAATCTATTTATAAATTCATCTAATTTAATAATATCTATCTTTAAATTATATCCCAATTGTGTTAGTTTATTTATCTTACCTTTATTGTTCTTATAATTTTCCATTAATGATGTTTTTTTATTCTGAATCTTGCTCATCGCTCATCACATTATAAAAATCATCTTTTATTGAAATACATTCATCTTTAACTATACTCAGATCCGTAATTAACTCAGAAAATAATCCAGAGTCTCTAAGAATATTTTATATTTTCTATATCTTTAATTGCTTTATTTGCTCTCTTTTCTTCATCAGCAAAAGGAATTAAATCCTCTTTTTTTATTTCTTCTTTTTTTGAACACGCTCAGTTGGAATATTTGGTATATTAACCTTGTTATTCAATAATTCTAAAGACTCCCCAAACTCTATAGAAATTAAATTATCATATTTCCGTTCTCCAAAATTTTCAATAATAACATTAACACTGTATATAAAAATAAATCTTTTCTCATAAAAATATTATCCCTTTATCCTAATCAAAAATATATAATGATTGTTAATTAAGATTATATTAATTTGCTTAAATTAGAATAAACTATAAATAATTTTACTCTTTTTAATTATTAATCATTTAGGTAATATCTTATTGATTAATCTATTTATTAACAAATTAATCTCCACCAAAATTTCATAAATTGCACTATCATTTAATTATCAAAATATATTTATTGAGGAATAAACCTAAATAGCAATAGAATCAATCACTAATATAGGCAATCTAAACAACTTTAAATTACTATATCATTTATATCCGCAGATTGATGATGAAAATCGTAAAACAAGACATACTAGATAACCCTAATTTTAATGTTGGAATGTGAACTGCTATTTCTATCAAAGATTATAGAAATAGCTTCTTGCATCTTCCCATGGTAGCTTTTGGGCTTTTTTTGCAATAAAAACTTAGGCAGTTCCTGCCTAAGTTTTTATTTCTTTATAATAATAAGCTTAGAGGTTATACTTGCATTTATATCTCTATCATGCATGTTATTGATACAAGAATTATTATTCTATTGTTCACTCCGAATTTTTCTAATAAGAATTTTCTATGATTTTCTAGATTTTAGTTACAACTTTGTTTTAAATCTTGCGCTAAATTGGGTATGTCTTTTTGTAAAGCCTTATCCTAAATTGCTTTTCTAAGTTAATATATTTCATAATTTACACTCTTAATACAACTATACATTTTTTTGTTTTATATAAAAATATTATACCTCCCAATACTTTTGAAAAGCATTTCTTTTGATTAACATTAGAACATATTCTATACTTATAAGCTTTAGCAACATTCATATATTCCATTATTATTATCTATGAATTTTGTAAACTTAGGTATAAAGTCCATAACTGCAGTAACAGTAGCTCCACCTCTATTTTTAGCGACTATAACTTTTACTTTAGCCACACCTATCCCAACTTAAAGCATTATTATTAAGTTTATATTCTTTATTCTTTTGATGCAAAAAAATTTACAATGCGCATCCTGCTCTAAAGCCCCCAATTTTTAAAATTGCTAAACTAGGCTCTTTTACCTTCTTTACACACACACCTACACACTTCTGATAACTTGCGACAAAGCTATTATTAGAATTTTTCAAACTCAAAAGCAAGTGCACATAATAGTACGGATCGAAAATGAATATTGTTCAAAAAGAAAAACATTATTCTGCAACATAGTAATTAAACCTATATAGTCAATGAAAATAATCTGAATATTATAATTTTTTTTCATTTTTCTAGCTTGAGCTTTTAATTTGTGTATTTGAATGCCTTGCATACTTTTAATATAAAAAGATAAATTATTAAGTTGAAAATACCTTAACATGCAGCTAGCTCATTTTTATTAATTAAATTACTATCATCAATCTTATAATATATTTGACTTAACATTATTTGAAACAAGTCTTATTACAATAGATTTAACCCACATTTCAAGCGTAAAAATCCAACACTCTAATTTTGTTTAAAGCCCTATTCATTTATGTCAAAAGGTCCTAAAACCAAATTTCCATCTTTTATAAACTCGTCATCAAGCACTTATAATAGAAGCAATCGGCACTCCTTTTGTATGTAAATTGACCATAAAAATTTTAAAAAAAGTGCTGTCTATCAAACTGCCAATTACAACACTTTCTAAATCACGATTAAAAAGGCCATTATTTTCAATAATATCTTTAATACCAAAATTATTTTTCATTTTTAGAATCATCCTTAATTATTACTTAAAGCTCTCTTAGAAAATCAATTATATTTGATCTTCAGTAATATCTTGTTGTCAAAACTACTTCTTCCTTCCCATAATTTATCCACTTGCCAAAAATATTGGGACACAAATCAAAACTAAATAATAAAATATTTTCAAAATCACCCAATACTATGCAACTAAAATTTCCAATTTTATATTTTTAATGTAAACAATCAAATTAGTTACAATACCCGTGATATTTAAATCTTTGGAATAAGATTTGAATAATTATTTTACTGAATCAAATATTAGCTTATATAATTTTTTAGAAAATCTTATTATTACACCCCCAACAAATAAGCCCTCGCTCGGAGAATATACAAAAACACACAGCCGATTTCAACCCCCAAACTCAATGTAATAAGGCTTTATTAAAAGTTTTGATTTTTTTATAAAATTTACAAACATAAAATCACTGTAAAATTCATCATACTTGATTTTTTTAAACCCATAGAACATGCCTAAAACGCATCTCCTGCATCTTTTAAATAGAAACAAATCAATCCATTTTCCTCCTTATTAAAAAATTATGAAAAAAAATAGAAACTTGTCTGCTCCAACCACAAACCCTTTCAAAATATTCATAAATTTTTATGATACAAGGTTTTCATACTACTCTGATTTATAGATAATTGCTTTATAGACTCATATATCCCAAATTAGTAATGCTTTTCTCCCAAACATTACTTTTTGTATACATTTAATTGATAAATCCTATATTGCTGTGTTTTCTATAATTAACCACAAAATAATAGAACAATTATGTAAAAAGATTTTTCTTTGATTTTATTTTTTTTTGATTATTAACTCTAAAAGTTATCCTATTTTTATACTCTTATATTTAGAAAATCCTTGTGTTCTATTTTCTTTTTAAATTTCTCTAAAAAATTCTTATACGCAGAGTTTAACTTTATTAACAGTAAAGCCTATTGCTTCCATTAAAGCAATAAAAAATTGAAAACATTTTTCTCCTGTACCAGTGTTAAAACATCCATTTTCACATATTTTTATTTCTTAAATAACCTCCATTATAGCTATGCTTTCCACTTCTCATCAACAAATTTATCAAGAAATGAAAAATATTAAAGCAAGCTATTAATAAACATTACGCAAAGTCCTAATATATACCTTGCTATCCTACTATCAAAGTAATATAACATACAAGTTTATCAAAATACTATTATTACTAAACTTAAAAAGCTCTATTAAAATAGATTGCTCTAGAGCTAATAAATATGATACCTAGATCTATACTAATTTTATCTTTTCTCAAGAATTATTAAATAATAAATCATTATATTGATCCATAGAAAATTAATATTATAAGCATATAATAAATAACTTTTAATAAATAAATTTATTTATTTATTAAAAGTTATTCAACCATATTACAAAATAGATTTTTAAAAAACTTAAACTACTATAAAATTTCTCGCAATAAAAATATTATTATGATAATCTCAACATTCTATATTGAATATTGGATTATCTTTGATATAAGATTTTAGATCTTAATTAAGGAAAACATTTATAAAACATAAATATTTAAAGAGGCTTATTCGTTTTTCTATTTTTAAATGCTTGCAATCCAGATTTCAACACCAATCAAAAAGATATAAAGTATCAATCTAGTAAAAAAGGACTAAAATCTAAGGAAAAAGGATTAAAACCTAAAATAGAAGCAATTCTAACGCAAAAATAAGACCCAAATTAAAGAAGCAAACCTGGTTTAAAAAGAAAACTCTAACCAATAATAAAATCTTAATAAAAATGGAAAACACACTGCTTGATAATTTAAGAAATTTAATAGAAACAGCTAAAACAGAAATTGCATATTGGAATTGCCATAATACAAAAACCTACCTTTTATTAAAGATAAGTTTAACATTCTAACCCAAGATTATAAAGAATTTTTAAACTTTAATTTACATAAACTTTAATTCTAATAATAAACAAACTGCTATTCCTACAAATCTTTAATTTAATAATAGTAGTATCAATAGATTAATATACTAATGATATATTCTTTAAAAGAAGTATATTTAAAGTTAATTGATGTAAAATTAATTACCTTTAATAATTTCATTTTTAATAATTGGCGGTTACAAATAAAAATTTAAATTACATAACAAATCAAAGGCTTAATTATAAATTAATCAATCAGATAATGATTAATTTATAATTAATAGAAACTATTTTTTATATTTACTCGGGCAAGTAATAAAATTTTACTTATTTTTTTCATAGTAATCCATCCTATCACTTAACATTTTGCTATATAAAATCTTACACATCCAAATACTTTTGAAAAATTTCTTTTGATTAGTGTTAGAATATATTCTGTACTTATAAGCTTTATTATCACTCATATATTCTATTAATTATCATCTAGTTAATTGCTAAAATAAAAATACCTGCATAAATGCCAAACTTTCATCTTCTCTTTATCAAATAATACTTAAATATATATTATTTATGAAAAACCCCAATGAATTCAATTATGATAAGGATTATATTCATTTATTATTAGAATATACTTTCAATATTCAAACTCTAAATTCATCAATAATCTAAAAATAGCATCTTAAAGATATATAAGGAAAAATATTCTACTTATTTAGATAAACATTGCTTGAAACCTTATTTTTGATATGAAAACTATTATGCCACATCTCTTGCTGGAAAAGCCTCTATTAGGATACCAAAAAGTGTTCAGGGTCAAAATAACTATTTATTAAAATATTTGATAAGAATCAATCAAAATAATTTTTAGAAAGCTCAAAATACTATAAAACTTCTTGCAATGAAAATATGGTTGCAATTATTTTAATAATATATCTATATTATATTAAATATAACTTAATATTAATATTAAATTATATTGATATTAGATTTTAATTAAGGAGAATGTTCATGAAATATAACATCATTGCTAGCTTATTTATTTTTCTATTTTTAAATGCTTGCAATCCAGATTTTAACACCAACCAAAAAGATATAAGGTATCAATCTAGTAAAAAAGGACTAAAATCCAAGAAAAAAGGATTCAAACCTAAAACAAAAGCAAACTTCAATCAAGAAGTAAACCCTAATCAAGAAATAAACCCCAATCAAGAAATAAACCCTAATCAAGAGGAAATCACTAATAAACCCAGAAGACAAAATGTCTTATGATTTAAGAAATTTAATAGAACAAGCTCACGCAGATAACGAAAAATATAAAAAAAAGTTGGAAGAAGAACCTGAAAACCAATATGGATTGCTGGAAGCTTTCAAACTCATTTTTTGGTCAAGCTCCAAAGAAGTAAATATAAAGGCATCCGACAATAGCAGAATATCTAAAAAATATAGAAAAAATATTTATAGCACCCTAAATATTGATGATAATAAATTAGAGAACTTTTCAAAAATGCTAACAGCATCACCTCAGATGCTAGAAGTATTTAGTACCCTTAACGACCTTGGAAATATTTTTGAAGAGGTAATTGTTAGCTTATATTCCAAAAAAGAAACTCTAGAAGAACTAGGAATTCCAAATTTAGATAAGCTTAAAAATTTGTTTGAAAAATTATTATCTATAAAAACAACAGTCTCTGAAATTATGCACCAACTTTTATTAGATTATCAAAATAATAAAAATGGTATAAACACAGATATAAATAAGCTTGGCTCTCATGCAAAAATAATTTACAATCAAATACTAGTAAAAGAGATAGAAGCATACGAACTACAAAGAGAAATATTTTCAATATATAACTAACCTTTAAGTTATGTATTAAAATTGTTACAATAATGCAAAAGCCTACCTTTTATTAAAGGTAGACTTAACGCTTTAACCAAAAATTAAAAAGAATTTTCCACCTATAATTTACATAAAAATTTAATTAGAGATAAGTTTGTAAAATTAATTTGTGTATTTTAAATATGCTTTTTATGATCTCTAAAAACTCATCTAGTAAAAAAGACAATCGCTTTTAAACCAAAAATAAAATAATGCCTACTCGTATTTTATAATATCTTATACTTAGCGTACGTGACACATTGTTAGCTTTTAATAATCGCTGTATATATATTGTTAATTATTAACATAGTATAGTTGCTAACTACAGACATAAATATGTAAATTCCAAGCTTTCATCTTTTTTGTCCAAAGAATAATACTTATTTTCTATAAAGAATAGGAAATAAGTATTATTAAATTCAATTGTGATAATGATCTAATCATATTCATTTATTAATAGAATTTGCTTTCAATATTCAACCTTCTAAATTCATCAATAATTCAAAAAAAATAATCTTAAAGATTTATAAGAAAAGAACATTTACTTATTTATATAAGCATTATTTAACTCCTTATTTTGGCTCTAAATAATATTTGATTTTTTCTGCAAAAATCAAATATTAAAAAAAAATTTTAAAATATGTGGGAATACTCAATTATTGAACTAATAATTGAGTATTAAATATTCTCCTTTTTTAAAATTAAAAGAATTTATTATCAATATTTACTTCATACCATACATTCTTTTAAATGAACCTCTTATCTTTAAGGGGTTTTCTTTTTGTATATAGAAAATAAAAAATCAATTAAACTCTTTAACTTAAAACTCTTGCTAAACAAATATATAAACTTTTTTAAGTTATCCTAATTGATAACTTTAACAAAGAATTATTCACCTATAATTTCCATGAAATTTAGATTGAAATGAATTTGTTAATAAATAGATTTATTTTGGCTTTGAGTATACTTTTTGATGATGCCAATAATTTAGTAGAAGATAAATAACTTTTAAAGACCAAAATAAGGGATTAAATAATGCTTATATAAATAAGTAAATGTTCTTTTCTTATAAATCTTTAAGATTATTTTCTTTGAATTATTGATGAATTTAGAAGGTTGAATATTGAAAGCAAATTCTATTAATAAATGAATATGATTAGATCATTATCACAATTGAATTTAATAATACTTATTTCCTATTCTTTATAGAAAATAAGTATTATTCTTTGGACAGAAAAGATGAAAGTTTGAAATTTACCCATTTATGCTTAAAATTATGGCTAATTATAAAAAAACTAAGAAAAAAACGACTTGAAACAAAGCTGTGAATCATCCCCTTTTTAAAATAACCACTCTTTAAAAAAGAAACTAAAATCTATCATAGAATATAGCAAGCTACTGTTTCTAAATCTTTGATTAAAAACAATAACTTGCTTATCTGACACAAATTTTCACAAAATATTAAAAGAAATAATCTCTAAAAACCCAACAAAACCTACTTGTATAGCTAAAATTTATAAAATTTTTAGACTTAATAGATAAAAACGGTTTACTAAAATTATTCAAGACTGATATCATATAATAAGTTGTATAATGAAAAGTAAAACTATTATATTCTTAATATTTTTGATTAAAAATCTGACAATATATGCTCAAAGCATAAACTACGAATTTAAACAAGCTAAAATTAAAAATCTAAAAGGGATATTTATTAATTATAAAGTCTATCTAGCAAAAGATTTGGCAATTGACAATGTAAAAACCTTAAACCATATTTCTACATTCAAAATCAATCTTGTTATTGACAAAAAAATTGCAACTTCTATTAAAAATGAGCAAGATGTAATTAGAGCCGGAAACGAATACGGAATCTTTTTAGAATTTCAAATCAATAACCGCATATACTACGCCAAATTTTCATCAATAAAATATATTTTACAAGCAATTGAAAGTTTTACTAAAATTAAAAATACAATTAATAATTTAGAAATTAAAAATCTTGAAGGAAATGGAATTTTTTTATACAAAAATGGTCACTCATACAATTTAAAAACAGATTTTCAAGAAACAGCAATATTTGTAAATTTTCTTGGCTTTAAAGATAATACAGGAAGGCCTTACTTTATCTTTTATTATGACAATATAGACAATAAAGATAAGAATTTAAAAACAGTCTTAATTTCTTTTGAAGAATTCCATAATGGAATAAGAGAAGGACTATTCTTGCTGAGAAATGAAAAGGCCATACTAGAATTCATAAATTTTTCAAAAGATTGACAGAATAGATAATATTAAAAATATTTTAAAGTCGATATAATAATAAATTAGTATCAAAAAACTTGTTTATATTAAATGCTCTTAATCCATATCCTTTCTAGCAGGTTCCCATTTAACTTGGACTTAAAAATTATTCAAATTAAAGTCAACCACCACCAAGCACTTTAACTTTTAAGTTAAAATCGTCCAAAAACTTTTTAAAAGGAATCTTATTAAAACTTACAATAACATCGTTCCTAAATGCATAAATTCTAAATGCCGCTATATCATCATTACCCAAAGCAACAAATCTTATAAATTCACTTTCTGGAATAATAAATTTATAAATTTCTACTTTAATATTTTTTTCAGTAACCACTGTTGTATAATCATAAGGAAAATATGAATCATAAAAATTGTTATAATAAACAACACGTCTACTGCTCTCTGAAACCAACTCTCCTTTAGACTCAAACCTAGTGTCTGTAATTATCTTTTCAAGCTTTATTTGACCAGAATTTCTAGACTCAGCTCTAACCAAAATAAAGTATTCCCTTTTATTTTTCAATTTATCATATTTAATAGAAATTACAGACTTAAATATCGCATCTCTAGAATAATTTGCCCCAATATCATATTGTGAATCCAATATTTGAGAAAACCTATCATAAGCTATTTGATAAGTTTGACAAGAAACTAAAAAAGATACAAAAATAATATACTTTAAAATAAATTTTAAACTCATTAAAATCCCCCTTAGTTTATCTTATATTTATTTAAAATAAAATTCTCAAAAATTAGAAAATTAAATAATATAATCAATTAAAATAAAATATTCTAATTTTATAGCTTGAATTAAATTCAAAAAACTATTATTATTAGGTGTTGTTCTAACAAAAACCAATTTAAAAGATTAGACTATATCTAATCCCAATTTATATAAATTTCAAAGTGCATCTATAGGAGAGATTGTGTATACTGACCCATGGTCAATTATTAACACTTACTTTGTAAAAAACAAAAAAATCTTCATTATTAACCCAATAGCTTTTAAATTTGAACTTAATTTTGAAAAAACTACTCAAACAAATTCAAAAGAGAATATAGCACTTAAAACATTTAAAGGCGGAATTATTAGTTTGCAATTAAGGTCAAATGAATTTTCTAAATTACCACAAGACATTCTAAAGGGAAAACTTGAATTTTATATTAACTATGTAAGTGAAGAAAAACTCAAAATAGTTTACGACATGATGGTAGTCAAAGTTTATACAATTGATTTAAAATCTAGCAATAAAGATAAAATTTACCTAATCGAACTTAAAATACTTGGCTCTATTTATAGAAAAGAAAATATAGAAAATGCGTTTATCCCTATTATAAAAAATAATAATACTTACCTTTTTGAAAACAAGGCAAACAATCAAAAAGTTAATTTACTATTAAAGGGCATCAAGAAGACCATTGAATTTCCCTTTTTAACAAAAATCAGCTATTCAAATATCAAAACTATTAATACCGCCGATATAAAAACTAATGAAAATTTAAATGTAAACATTAAAACAACAAATAGAATGTTATTAAATCTAAGCACAAAAATCTACGAAGAACTAATCTTAACAAAATCAAATCAAATCAAAACTATCAACAACAAACAAAAAATTCTAAAAACATTAAGCTCTTTTATTGAAAATGAAAATGGATTGGGAGGAAAAATAAGGTTAATTTTCTTAGAAAGAATAAGTTTTTTGCCCCAAAATTTATACTTAAATAACTTAGACTTTATATTAAATGACCTCAATATTATACAAGAAAATAGCTGTATCAGAATCGACATCACCTTATTAGAGGATAAAATTGAAAAAAAATACTTAAACCAAGCCTCAAGTATAAACCCATTTCTTAAAAATATCACGTTATTGTAAATTCCTTGGTAAGATAAATTGCTGTAATTCTTGACAAAACAAATTACTATAATCTTCCCGAACTACATAACCTAACAACTATTAACAAACTCTCTAACAAAAAGTATTCAACATATAACCCAATATCCTTGAAACTAACACACAATATATAATAGAATGAAATTAATGAGGTATTTATGTTAAGTATTAACGGTGTAAGACTTTATTCTTTAAAAGAATTCCAAAATATATTAGAAGATTCTTATAATCTTTCAATTAGCAAAAATACTATATCTAAAAAATCAAAAATTTTAAAATGCGCAATCCATGTAGACAACCGGCCTTACCTTTTAGAAGATTTTTGCACATATTTTCTAATGGACTTTAGAAGACCTAAACCTATAACAAATAGTATGAAAGAAACAATTCAATTAAGAATTGAGCAAGCAAAAAAAATAATGAGCCGAAAATCTACAAAACATGAAATACAAATTGCTTCAAAAAAGATGGGTCATATTTTATAATCTATTATATTGACATTTTAAAACCATTACTATAAAATATAGTAAAGAGCTAATTATTTCGTTTGTAATACAGTAAGAATTTAGAATGCAAGCCAAATAATTGAAAAAGCTTCTGAAACCACAACAAATTTAACTTCAGAAGCCAGGATAATATAATGATAATAAAAATAAAAAATAATGTCAACACAATTTTTAATAATCTTATAACATTAGAAGAAATTATAAGGTACAATCAAAAAAACACAAGCTCTAATTTAATAGAATTAAAACACTCAAGACTAAAATCATATTTAACTAAAAAAAAGTCCATATATCAAAGGATACTCAAGGTATGCTGGGCAATTGAACTTAAAAACAAAGAATACTATAAATCTAACAAACTTAAAACATATTCCACAATAGAAATATACAATATAGTTAATAAATGTCTTGGAAAAGATAATAAAAAAATATCAATCAGGACCTTGGAATATGATATATCATTTTTAAATCAAATACTCCTAATAACAACTAAACTAAAACATTTAGGCAAGAATAATGGAAGCTTTGCATTTTATATACAAAACAAAAACCTTTGGAAACACCGTTTTACAATTATTCAGGAAGCGATTAATGAAGAAATAAAAGAATATTTAAAAGACAAAAAAATAGTACCTGACTTTTCTAAAGAGATTAAAAATACTATCAATAAGAATAATATAAAAAATATAAAATCTAAAAGCTCAATTGCAGATGAATCAATTGCAGATGTTATACCTAAAGGTATAAAAGATATAAATAAGATAAAGAATTCTACAAAAAAAGAACATGAAAAAATAAATAAAATTTCTTACAAAGAATATATTGTAAATAAGTTAACAAAAGTTTACAAAATAGAAAAATCGCAAATAACAAAAATACTCCAAACAAGTAATAATGAAAAAACATACATAAATGCATTGAGAAACTTGAATTTGGCAATAACTAAATACAAAGAAGAATATAAAATAGAAGACATCTTAAATCATTTTATAAGAGAATTTAAAAGTAGGTATAGTAAAAAAATATGGATGATGAACGGAAAAACCGATAAAACAAATGACTTCAACGAAATTTGGGAAAAAAGATTTAAAAAAACGGTTTTAAGTAAAAATTTAAAAGAAAAATATCAAGGCAAATATGAAAAAGAAAATAAAAAAATTGTTAATAATAAAAAAAGAGTAAGTATTCTTTTTTCTGACAACAAAGGGTTTAAAAGAATCAGCAAAATCAAAATTAATCAAAATTAATTGCTATTGAAACATAAGAAAAAACCCTAGCATATACAAGCTTTATTCTTAAAATTTTTTCACTTCAACAACATTTAACATATATTTGAGCACATGAATTTATGTCAAAAAAATATGAGAAATTCACATTTAATATACAAATTAAAAGCCTCTAAAATTAAACTGTAGGCAAAGAGTTTTTTTATTTTCAAAAGAAAACCAATCATCTTTTTTTACAAGATGTATGAGTTTTATCATAGTAAGTTGAAACATTAGATATTCTAGAAGAATAAGAATGGTTTTTATTATTATTTGCATTTAATTCAATTTGAGAATTTTTAACTTCGGAATCTTTTTTGCCTAAACATTGATAGTCTAAATTATTCATATATTTATTTTCAAAATCCGAAATTTTATCTATTTTGTTTTGGTCGTTATTTATTGATAAGTCACAACCCAATACCAATAAAAAATTTAATTTTATAGATAATAAAGAAATAATAAATTTTTTGTTCATAAATCTCTTTCTCCTCAATTCTAATAATCAAAATTTACCTTGCAAAAACCACAAGTAACAATATTTTAAAATTTAAAGTTATGCATTATTGTAGCATATATAGCCAATTTATTTTTTAATAAAATACAAGTAGGTAAAGTTTATATCTATTTTTATCAATTTTTAGTCATAGAAATTGTATTCTAAATCAACCATTTTTTAAAGCAAAATTTTAACAAAATTCTCTCTTCTTATAAAAGAAATATAAACTAGTAAAAAATGTAAAAATATTATTTTATAACACCAAAATAATGCATCAAATTATTATCTATTTTTTAAATAGAATTGAAAATTAATTATTAATATACTAAATCCAAAAGAAATTTTCAAAATTATTTAGATGTGCAAGATTTTTGTATAACAAAATGTTAAGTGATAGGAAAGATTGTTGTGAAAAAATAAGCAAAATTTTATTGCGTATTCAAATAAGTATAAGTATAAATAAGAGTTTTTTTTCCTAAAAAAAAAGTTGATATCTTAAACATAGCTCTTTATATCGCTATAAATTGATTTATCCAGTCTGTACCCATACAGGAGCATTTAAAGCGATAAAATTATTAAAAAAGTAGTAATAAAAAAATACCGACAGCAGTTTACATCTTAATAAGATTATTAAAATTTTATACTTAATATTCACAATAAAAATTTTTAGTTAATATATGCTTTTTAAATTTTCATTTTTTCTATTTGCTATAAACTTATTAGTTTAGGCTCTGAATGTTTTAGTTTTTTAAAAAAAGAAGTAGTCCCTACCCCTAATCTTATTTGGAGAGGATTAATAGGGGTGTTTGGGACTGTTGGCAGATTGTTTTCTACCTTACATATATAATATTTTATTTTTTTAATTTTGTAAATATTATTTAATGATAATAAATAAAATTAAACTTTTTTAAGCAAAATGTTAAATTTTGGCTTTTCCCCCATGATTACCTTTTAATTTTTTAGTTGTGCTTTTTGTTTTAACATTCTGTTGTTGTGATTGACTTTCAATTTTGTTGATGGCTTGTAAAAGCCGTATTTGACCCTTATTAATGGTTTTTTTCTCGTGTTTGAGCTTTAAAGGGTTTAATTTCTGATTCATTGCTTGAATTTCTTTGATTTCTTCTGAAGTTGGTTCATAGTTTATCCATTTTTTATCTATCCAGCCTTTTTCCCATTCATAATAGCTTTCATTAAAGTTGCTTCTGCTTTGTTCGTCGAAGTGTCTTGCTAGTGCGGCAATTATTTTTGTTCCATATTTAAGCATTTTTTCTGTTTCTGTTTTTGTAATAAATGTATCGTAGTCGTAATTTTCTCCGGTTTGCATATTAATAATATCAACTATAAGTTTAAAAGTATTTATACAATTCATTGCAATATTTGTAGATGAAAAATTAGGATCACTAAGGGCTCTAATATTAAGTTCATATTTTTTCTTTAAGCTTATGGGAATTTTAAAAAAGTCAATTATAAAGCCATTTATTTTTGCTCGATAATTAGCTTCATATTGGGAATTCCCAAAGAAAGTTCCTTTTATGCCCCCAATTATATATTCATTATAGTTTATTGTTATTTCTTTTTGCATTTTTATCCTTTAAAAATCAATTATTATAATTTATATATTATAATATAGTAATATATATCAATTGATATTAATTATCAATTGATATATATTACAAGTAAAAAAATATTTTTAATTTTGTTTTTTTTCTAAATTGTTGTAAATTTTAATTTATCTTTAACCTTTAACCATTTATAAAAAGTCCTTAAGAGAGAAATTTCTTAGGGCTTTTTATAAATTAAATAAAAAATAATAAAGAACTATTCATCTATAATTTCTTTGAAATTTCGGTAGAAAGATGAGCTTGTAAAATAGATTTATTTTAGCTCCGAATTACTCTTTATGATTATCGGTAGAGTCTTATAATATAAATAAGGCAATAGTTTTAGGCCAAAAACAGGGCTTCCAGCAATACTTATTTAAATAAGTAGAATATTTTTTCTTGTAAGTTTTGAAGATACCGTTTTTATATTATTGATTAATTTAGATGGTTGAATATTGTAAGTAAATTCTAGTGATAAATGAATTTGATTCTTATCATAATTGAGGTTATTAAGGGGTTTTTCATAAATAACATGGAATAATCAATATTGGGCAAAGAGAATACCAGCATTTATAAATACAAAATTATATTCTAATGCCAGCCAAAAGAAACTTTTTTTAAAGATATTTAGATATGTAAGATTTTTATATAGCACAATTTTAAAGCGATAAGATAGATTATTATGAAAAAATAAGCAAACTTTTAAAATTAATAATAAAAAACCCATGAAAATAAGCTTAAGGAATACTAAAAGAAAATTATCAAAAAAACCAAAAAAGAGACTTTTTTATATAAATTATTTCTTTGCTTTGTAGTTTAGGATGTTATAAGTTTATAAGACAATTATAGTATAAATTAGGATTGTATGGATTCTATTTGCATAAATTAGTTGTATATTTATGTCAAATAAATTATATGGTAATTGGGGTATTAAAAATGTAACTCTAAAATTAAGTGCCACTAGGTTAACTTACAGTGTTTTGTATGTTAGAGATATAAAACAATTCTAAATTTTAGGCTTTTTAAATATAAATAAATAAAAACCAAGACAGAGATTTCCTGAAGTCAATCTTGTTTATCATACTATTGGTGTGGAAACCGTTCTGATAAAAGGCCTAAAAAGCTATCATGGTATGAGGTAAAAAGCTGTTTTTATAATTTTTGAGTAGAAATAGTAGTTTAATAGTTTTTAAAATTATATCAGGGTTAATTCATTGGAAAATTTTGTAAAAGGAGCTTCATAGGCAGAGATTAAA
>NZ_JACHFB010000006.1:17954-43021 GCF_014205885.1 Borreliella californiensis
AAAATAATTAATATATGATATAAAATAATTAATATATGATATAAAATAATTAATATATGATATAAAATAATTAATATATGATATAAAATAATTAATATATGATATAAAATAATTAATAGGAAGTTTGTATGAAAAAAATAGCATTTCATATTCAAAAAGGCGGTGTTGGTAAAACTACTTTAAGCGGGAATATTGCAAGTTATTTATCTAAAACAAAAAAAGTTATATTAGTTGATTGTGATATACAGCAAGGAAGTTCTTCTACATGGTTTCTTAATCATGAAATTCTTAAGTTAGATATTAAAGATTTTCTTTTGAAGAAGATAAATATAGATCAAATATTAAGACGAATACAAAAAAATTTTTATATTTTGCCATGTGTGCCGAGCGGAACTTTTAGAAGAGATGTGCAACATGAATTGCAAGATTTTCCATATTTGATAGATGATTTTTGCTTGGAATTAGAGAAATTGGGATTTGAATTTGCGATTTTTGATCTGTCTCCCAGTTTTGAGCTTTGGGAGCGAAGAATTATTCTTGCAATGTGTGAAGTTGTTACCCCATTGACTCCAGAATTTTTGAGTCTTGAGGGAATTAATATTTTTAAAGAAGAGTTTGATTCTTTGTTAAAATCTTATAGGAAAAAGGTTAAACACGAGAAGATTATTTGTAATATGCTTAATAAAAACTTTAAAAGACATAATTTACACTTGAAGCAATTTAAAACTTTTGGATATGATCTTTATGAGGTTGGGCAAGATTCCAAAATAGCAGAATCCCAGTTGTATAAAAAGTCAATTTTTGATTATTGTCCCGAGAGTAGGTCTATCTTAGAACTTTCAAGATTGGGAGATGCTTTATGCCTATAAGCAAAGAGGTTGATTTAGAAGAAGTTATTAAACAGAATATTAGTAAATCTAAATTTGCTTTTCGTAACGATGATGTTATTGATAATAATATTTTAAATGTTAAGCCTAGTAGATCAAAGATGATGATCAAGCAAATAAGTGTGGGGTTGAAATATGAATATTGGATTGAATTTTATTCTATTTTGGACAAAAAGGGATTGACAGCTTCTGGTTTTATAAGAACTTTAATTATGGAATATATAGAAGCTTCCAAGAAAAAATAATTTTGTTATTTAAATTTTTAACAAAAAAATAATAAAGAATTATCCAGCTATAATTTCTTTAAAATTTGGGCGGGTATGAATTTGTTGGTAAAAGATTATTTAACTTCGAATATATTCTTTGATGTTATCAATAGAGGGTTCTTCGGTATAGATAGTCAATAACTTCTAGACCAAAAATAAGATTTTCAGGGTTACTTATATAAATAAGTAAAATATTTTTTTTATTATAATAATCTTTGATTAAGATACTATCTTTAGATTATTGATGAATTTATAAGGTTGTATATTAGCAATGCTAATTCTTATTATAATCAAATTCGTTATTGGTTATTTTACATAAGGAACAAAAATAGGTATTATTTTATTGAAGATATAGGACAGAAACTCATCATTTATGCCTATAGTTATTTGACTAACTCTGGGGGATAATTAATAAAATATATGCAGTGAGTATTAAAAGGTATTTCATTTCTATATACACTAAGTAATTATTATAAAATAATAGAAAATATGAGCGCTGATAAAGCTTATAAAAACAAAGTATATTCTAACACTAATCAAAAGAAATTTTTTAAAAGTATTTGGATTTGCAATATTTTTGTAAAATAAAATATTAGGTGATAAGAAAGATTCTTATGGAAAAAACAAGAAAAGTTTTGGTATTAATCTAGGTAAATATAAAAATAAATTTTCCTTCTTAAGGAATTTAATACTTTAACTCCTTTTAGTAGTGCAGGGATTAATTCAAACCCTGTGTAATAATTTTTAGATAAATTAAAAAAGTAAGCAAGCCGTAAGGATTTACTAGATATAGAATAAAAATCCCAATAAAAATATAAAATGAATATAAAGCTTATCTAAAATAGGTTTTGTAAAGTTATGCCTATATAGAAGCATTGTAATAGCAATAACCTTATTATAAATTTAGTAGTAGAAAAAAAATACCGATAATAAATATTATATTTCAGTAACATTTGAGAGCTTATATATTAAAATAATAGTAAAACTAAAAATAATAGAAAAGAGTGATGAGGATGAAAAAACGAATCATAATGAATATTTATAAAAAAAATAGGCTTAAAAAATACTAAAGAAAGCTATCAAAAAAAAGGTGTTATTAATAGAGCTAAATCTAGATCAAGGATCACTAAGCTGTATAAAAATTTAATTTTAAAAAAAATCCTTTTAAATAAAATTGTCTTATTATAATTTAGCTAATTATAAGGCCTAATAATAGGGGACTTAATAAAATTTTATGCAAAAAAAGGAATGTTTGGGTTGCGGATTATGCTTTGGTAGATTGTCGTTCTTAGAATAAAAAATAATCTAAAAAGTTATCATATGAGATACAATCAGTTAGCTTAATTACAATTAATACAATAAGTAAATCATTGTATTAATTGTAATTATGGCTATTGATAAAATAATAAATATATAAAACTTATTATTAATAATTAATAGATAAAAAATTAATTGTAACATTTCTATTAATAATAATAAAATATCAAAACATTTTTGGCAAAACATGATTAATTTTGTAAAAAATGTTTTTAGCTGCATGTGAAAATATATTAAACACATAGTCAAGCATGAACAAACGATTATTGTTGTCATAAAAATTTTAAATCTCCCTCAATTTCAGTCTATCTCAATTTTTTAAAAATTCCATTTTTGGTTATTGATAGTTCTGTAGTATTATCTGTATTTATTATAAATGTATGTTATAACTTTAATATTTGAGAGTGTTTTTAAATGTCGGTTTAGATATGTTATTTTTTGAAAAGTTTTCACACAAAAAAAATTTTTATTTTCTCTTTTTTACTCGTCTTGTTCTATTTAATAGGCATTCTTTTTTTCTCTATAGGCTTTTAAAAAATTAAAGATAATAAGTACATATCTTTATAATCTTTATTTAATGTTTTAAATAAACTATATTGATCCAGATCTAAGAAGTAGTTAAGATTTGTTTTTTGAAAATTTTTAAAATAATAAGATTTTCTAGGTAGTTATTTGATTTTTATTATTTTGATTGCGAACGCTTTAAGCGCTATAGCATTTTAACCAATTCTAATAGAATATACTTAGAAAAATATTTGTTGGGAGATTATTGCGTTTTAAATAGTTTGGTGTTATAAAATTTTTTAAAATTTCTTCTTTTAGGATACAAATATATAATGCTCCCCCCCCATATTCTTTGGAAGTCCCGTTCTCTAATGGTTTATAGGGGATGATTTCCCCTTGTTTTTTTAATCTAAGTAGTTTGATATAAATGGTATTTTTTATACATTTATTTTGCATAGCTTGTATTACTTTTAAAGTAAAATATTTTTTATTTTGTTATCATCAAAAAGTATCATTAAATTTCTTCTATTTTTATTATATGGAGTATATACTTTGTTATAAGTAGTCAATGTGTTAAATGAAGGATAAAAGCTATTATTTTTGTAATTTATGAATTAAGTTTTATACCAAATAACTATAATATATATTATAGTTATTTGGTATAAAACTTAATTCATAAATTACAAAAATAATAGCTTTTATCCTTCATTTAACACATTGACTACTTATAACAAAGTATATACTCCATATAATAAAAATAGAAGAAATTTAATGATACTTTTTGATGATAACAAAATAAAAAATATTTTACTTTAAAAGTAATACAAGCTATGCAAAATAAATGTATAAAAAATACCATTTATATCAAACTACTTAGATTAAAAAAACAAGGGGAAATCATCCCCTATAAACCATTAGAGAACGGGACTTCCAAAGAATATGGGGGGGGAGCATTATATATTTGTATCCTAAAAGAAGAAATTTTAAAAAATTTTATAACACCAAACTATTTAAAACGCAATAATCTCCCAACAAATATTTTTCTAAGTATATTCTATTAGAATTGGTTAAAATGCTATAGCGCTTAAAGCGTTCGCAATCAAAATAATAAAAATCAAATAACTACCTAGAAAATCTTATTATTTTAAAAATTTTCAAAAAACAAATCTTAACTACTTCTTAGATCTGGATCAATATAGTTTATTTAAAACATTAAATAAAGATTATAAAGATATGTACTTATTATCTTTAATTTTTTAAAAGCCTATAGAGAAAAAAAGAATGCCTATTAAATAGAACAAGACGAGTAAAAAAGAGAAAATAAAAATTTTTTTTGTGTGAAAACTTTTCAAAAAATAACATATCTAAACCGACATTTAAAAACACTCTCAAATATTAAAGTTATAACATACATTTATAATAAATACAGATAATACTACAGAACTATCAATAACCAAAAATGGAATTTTTAAAAAATTGAGATAGACTGAAATTGAGGGAGATTTAAAATTTTTATGACAACAATAATCGTTTGTTCATGCTTGACTATGTGTTTAATATATTTTCACATGCAGCTAAAAACATTTTTTACAAAATTAATCATGTTTTGCCAAAAATGTTTTGATATTTTATTATTATTAATAGAAATGTTACAATTAATTTTTTATCTATTAATTATTAATAATAAGTTTTATATATTTATTATTTTATCAATAGCCATAATTACAATTAATACAATGATTTACTTATTGTATTAATTGTAATTAAGCTAACTGATTGTATCTCATATGATAACTTTTTAGATTATTTTTTATTCTAAGAACGACAATCTACCAAAGCATAATCCGCAACCCAAACATTCCTTTTTTTGCATAAAATTTTATTAAGTCCCCTATTATTAGGCCTTATAATTAGCTAAATTATAATAAGACAATTTTATTTAAAAGGATTTTTTTTAAAATTAAATTTTTATACAGCTTAGTGATCCTTGATCTAGATTTAGCTCTATTAATAACACCTTTTTTTTGATAGCTTTCTTTAGTATTTTTTAAGCCTATTTTTTTTATAAATATTCATTATGATTCGTTTTTTCATCCTCATCACTCTTTTCTATTATTTTTAGTTTTACTATTATTTTAATATATAAGCTCTCAAATGTTACTGAAATATAATATTTATTATCGGTATTTTTTTTCTACTACTAAATTTATAATAAGGTTATTGCTATTACAATGCTTCTATATAGGCATAACTTTACAAAACCTATTTTAGATAAGCTTTATATTCATTTTATATTTTTATTGGGATTTTTATTCTATATCTAGTAAATCCTTACGGCTTGCTTACTTTTTTAATTTATCTAAAAATTATTACACAGGGTTTGAATTAATCCCTGCACTACTAAAAGGAGTTAAAGTATTAAATTCCTTAAGAAGGAAAATTTATTTTTATATTTACCTAGATTAATACCAAAACTTTTCTTGTTTTTTCCATAAGAATCTTTCTTATCACCTAATATTTTATTTTACAAAAATATTGCAAATCCAAATACTTTTAAAAAATTTCTTTTGATTAGTGTTAGAATATACTTTGTTTTTATAAGCTTTATCAGCGCTCATATTTTCTATTATTTTATAATAATTACTTAGTGTATATAGAAATGAAATACCTTTTAATACTCACTGCATATATTTTATTAATTATCCCCCAGAGTTAGTCAAATAACTATAGGCATAAATGATGAGTTTCTGTCCTATATCTTCAATAAAATAATACCTATTTTTGTTCCTTATGTAAAATAACCAATAACGAATTTGATTATAATAAGAATTAGCATTGCTAATATACAACCTTATAAATTCATCAATAATCTAAAGATAGTATCTTAATCAAAGATTATTATAATAAAAAAAATATTTTACTTATTTATATAAGTAACCCTGAAAATCTTATTTTTGGTCTAGAAGTTATTGACTATCTATACCGAAGAACCCTCTATTGATAACATCAAAGAATATATTCGAAGTTAAATAATCTTTTACCAACAAATTCATACCCGCCCAAATTTTAAAGAAATTATAGCTGGATAATTCTTTATTATTTTTTTGTTAAAAATTTAAATAACAAAATTATTTTTTCTTGGAAGCTTCTATATATTCCATAATTAAAGTTCTTATAAAACCAGAAGCTGTCAATCCCTTTTTGTCCAAAATAGAATAAAATTCAATCCAATATTCATATTTCAACCCCACACTTATTTGCTTGATCATCATCTTTGATCTACTAGGCTTAACATTTAAAATATTATTATCAATAACATCATCGTTACGAAAAGCAAATTTAGATTTACTAATATTCTGTTTAATAACTTCTTCTAAATCAACCTCTTTGCTTATAGGCATAAAGCATCTCCCAATCTTGAAAGTTCTAAGATAGACCTACTCTCGGGACAATAATCAAAAATTGACTTTTTATACAACTGGGATTCTGCTATTTTGGAATCTTGCCCAACCTCATAAAGATCATATCCAAAAGTTTTAAATTGCTTCAAGTGTAAATTATGTCTTTTAAAGTTTTTATTAAGCATATTACAAATAATCTTCTCGTGTTTAACCTTTTTCCTATAAGATTTTAACAAAGAATCAAACTCTTCTTTAAAAATATTAATTCCCTCAAGACTCAAAAATTCTGGAGTCAATGGGGTAACAACTTCACACATTGCAAGAATAATTCTTCGCTCCCAAAGCTCAAAACTGGGAGACAGATCAAAAATCGCAAATTCAAATCCCAATTTCTCTAATTCCAAGCAAAAATCATCTATCAAATATGGAAAATCTTGCAATTCATGTTGCACATCTCTTCTAAAAGTTCCGCTCGGCACACATGGCAAAATATAAAAATTTTTTTGTATTCGTCTTAATATTTGATCTATATTTATCTTCTTCAAAAGAAAATCTTTAATATCTAACTTAAGAATTTCATGATTAAGAAACCATGTAGAAGAACTTCCTTGCTGTATATCACAATCAACTAATATAACTTTTTTTGTTTTAGATAAATAACTTGCAATATTCCCGCTTAAAGTAGTTTTACCAACACCGCCTTTTTGAATATGAAATGCTATTTTTTTCATACAAACTTCCTATTAATTATTTTATATCATATATTAATTATTTTATATCATATATTAATTATTTTATATCATATATTAATTATTTTATATCATATATTAATTATTTTAATCTCTGCCTATGAAGCTCCTTTTACAAAATTTTCCAATGAATTAACCCTGATATAATTTTAAAAACTATTAAACTACTATTTCTACTCAAAAATTATAAAAACAGCTTTTTACCTCATACCATGATAGCTTTTTAGGCCTTTTATCAGAACGGTTTCCACACCAATAGTATGATAAACAAGATTGACTTCAGGAAATCTCTGTCTTGGTTTTTATTTATTTATATTTAAAAAGCCTAAAATTTAGAATTGTTTTATATCTCTAACATACAAAACACTGTAAGTTAACCTAGTGGCACTTAATTTTAGAGTTACATTTTTAATACCCCAATTACCATATAATTTATTTGACATAAATATACAACTAATTTATGCAAATAGAATCCATACAATCCTAATTTATACTATAATTGTCTTATAAACTTATAACATCCTAAACTACAAAGCAAAGAAATAATTTATATAAAAAAGTCTCTTTTTTGGTTTTTTTGATAATTTTCTTTTAGTATTCCTTAAGCTTATTTTCATGGGTTTTTTATTATTAATTTTAAAAGTTTGCTTATTTTTTCATAATAATCTATCTTATCGCTTTAAAATTGTGCTATATAAAAATCTTACATATCTAAATATCTTTAAAAAAAGTTTCTTTTGGCTGGCATTAGAATATAATTTTGTATTTATAAATGCTGGTATTCTCTTTGCCCAATATTGATTATTCCATGTTATTTATGAAAAACCCCTTAATAACCTCAATTATGATAAGAATCAAATTCATTTATCACTAGAATTTACTTACAATATTCAACCATCTAAATTAATCAATAATATAAAAACGGTATCTTCAAAACTTACAAGAAAAAATATTCTACTTATTTAAATAAGTATTGCTGGAAGCCCTGTTTTTGGCCTAAAACTATTGCCTTATTTATATTATAAGACTCTACCGATAATCATAAAGAGTAATTCGGAGCTAAAATAAATCTATTTTACAAGCTCATCTTTCTACCGAAATTTCAAAGAAATTATAGATGAATAGTTCTTTATTATTTTTTATTTAATTTATAAAAAGCCCTAAGAAATTTCTCTCTTAAGGACTTTTTATAAATGGTTAAAGGTTAAAGATAAATTAAAATTTACAACAATTTAGAAAAAAAACAAAATTAAAAATATTTTTTTACTTGTAATATATATCAATTGATAATTAATATCAATTGATATATATTACTATATTATAATATATAAATTATAATAATTGATTTTTAAAGGATAAAAATGCAAAAAGAAATAACAATAAACTATAATGAATATATAATTGGGGGCATAAAAGGAACTTTCTTTGGGAATTCCCAATATGAAGCTAATTATCGAGCAAAAATAAATGGCTTTATAATTGACTTTTTTAAAATTCCCATAAGCTTAAAGAAAAAATATGAACTTAATATTAGAGCCCTTAGTGATCCTAATTTTTCATCTACAAATATTGCAATGAATTGTATAAATACTTTTAAACTTATAGTTGATATTATTAATATGCAAACCGGAGAAAATTACGACTACGATACATTTATTACAAAAACAGAAACAGAAAAAATGCTTAAATATGGAACAAAAATAATTGCCGCACTAGCAAGACACTTCGACGAACAAAGCAGAAGCAACTTTAATGAAAGCTATTATGAATGGGAAAAAGGCTGGATAGATAAAAAATGGATAAACTATGAACCAACTTCAGAAGAAATCAAAGAAATTCAAGCAATGAATCAGAAATTAAACCCTTTAAAGCTCAAACACGAGAAAAAAACCATTAATAAGGGTCAAATACGGCTTTTACAAGCCATCAACAAAATTGAAAGTCAATCACAACAACAGAATGTTAAAACAAAAAGCACAACTAAAAAATTAAAAGGTAATCATGGGGGAAAAGCCAAAATTTAACATTTTGCTTAAAAAAGTTTAATTTTATTTATTATCATTAAATAATATTTACAAAATTAAAAAAATAAAATATTATATATGTAAGGTAGAAAACAATCTGCCAACAGTCCCAAACACCCCTATTAATCCTCTCCAAATAAGATTAGGGGTAGGGACTACTTCTTTTTTTAAAAAACTAAAACATTCAGAGCCTAAACTAATAAGTTTATAGCAAATAGAAAAAATGAAAATTTAAAAAGCATATATTAACTAAAAATTTTTATTGTGAATATTAAGTATAAAATTTTAATAATCTTATTAAGATGTAAACTGCTGTCGGTATTTTTTTATTACTACTTTTTTAATAATTTTATCGCTTTAAATGCTCCTGTATGGGTACAGACTGGATAAATCAATTTATAGCGATATAAAGAGCTATGTTTAAGATATCAACTTTTTTTTTAGGAAAAAAAACTCTTATTTATACTTATACTTATTTGAATACGCAATAAAATTTTGCTTATTTTTTCACAACAATCTTTCCTATCACTTAACATTTTGTTATACAAAAATCTTGCACATCTAAATAATTTTGAAAATTTCTTTTGGATTTAGTATATTAATAATTAATTTTCAATTCTATTTAAAAAATAGATAATAATTTGATGCATTATTTTGGTGTTATAAAATAATATTTTTACATTTTTTACTAGTTTATATTTCTTTTATAAGAAGAGAGAATTTTGTTAAAATTTTGCTTTAAAAAATGGTTGATTTAGAATACAATTTCTATGACTAAAAATTGATAAAAATAGATATAAACTTTACCTACTTGTATTTTATTAAAAAATAAATTGGCTATATATGCTACAATAATGCATAACTTTAAATTTTAAAATATTGTTACTTGTGGTTTTTGCAAGGTAAATTTTGATTATTAGAATTGAGGAGAAAGAGATTTATGAACAAAAAATTTATTATTTCTTTATTATCTATAAAATTAAATTTTTTATTGGTATTGGGTTGTGACTTATCAATAAATAACGACCAAAACAAAATAGATAAAATTTCGGATTTTGAAAATAAATATATGAATAATTTAGACTATCAATGTTTAGGCAAAAAAGATTCCGAAGTTAAAAATTCTCAAATTGAATTAAATGCAAATAATAATAAAAACCATTCTTATTCTTCTAGAATATCTAATGTTTCAACTTACTATGATAAAACTCATACATCTTGTAAAAAAAGATGATTGGTTTTCTTTTGAAAATAAAAAAACTCTTTGCCTACAGTTTAATTTTAGAGGCTTTTAATTTGTATATTAAATGTGAATTTCTCATATTTTTTTGACATAAATTCATGTGCTCAAATATATGTTAAATGTTGTTGAAGTGAAAAAATTTTAAGAATAAAGCTTGTATATGCTAGGGTTTTTTCTTATGTTTCAATAGCAATTAATTTTGATTAATTTTGATTTTGCTGATTCTTTTAAACCCTTTGTTGTCAGAAAAAAGAATACTTACTCTTTTTTTATTATTAACAATTTTTTTATTTTCTTTTTCATATTTGCCTTGATATTTTTCTTTTAAATTTTTACTTAAAACCGTTTTTTTAAATCTTTTTTCCCAAATTTCGTTGAAGTCATTTGTTTTATCGGTTTTTCCGTTCATCATCCATATTTTTTTACTATACCTACTTTTAAATTCTCTTATAAAATGATTTAAGATGTCTTCTATTTTATATTCTTCTTTGTATTTAGTTATTGCCAAATTCAAGTTTCTCAATGCATTTATGTATGTTTTTTCATTATTACTTGTTTGGAGTATTTTTGTTATTTGCGATTTTTCTATTTTGTAAACTTTTGTTAACTTATTTACAATATATTCTTTGTAAGAAATTTTATTTATTTTTTCATGTTCTTTTTTTGTAGAATTCTTTATCTTATTTATATCTTTTATACCTTTAGGTATAACATCTGCAATTGATTCATCTGCAATTGAGCTTTTAGATTTTATATTTTTTATATTATTCTTATTGATAGTATTTTTAATCTCTTTAGAAAAGTCAGGTACTATTTTTTTGTCTTTTAAATATTCTTTTATTTCTTCATTAATCGCTTCCTGAATAATTGTAAAACGGTGTTTCCAAAGGTTTTTGTTTTGTATATAAAATGCAAAGCTTCCATTATTCTTGCCTAAATGTTTTAGTTTAGTTGTTATTAGGAGTATTTGATTTAAAAATGATATATCATATTCCAAGGTCCTGATTGATATTTTTTTATTATCTTTTCCAAGACATTTATTAACTATATTGTATATTTCTATTGTGGAATATGTTTTAAGTTTGTTAGATTTATAGTATTCTTTGTTTTTAAGTTCAATTGCCCAGCATACCTTGAGTATCCTTTGATATATGGACTTTTTTTTAGTTAAATATGATTTTAGTCTTGAGTGTTTTAATTCTATTAAATTAGAGCTTGTGTTTTTTTGATTGTACCTTATAATTTCTTCTAATGTTATAAGATTATTAAAAATTGTGTTGACATTATTTTTTATTTTTATTATCATTATATTATCCTGGCTTCTGAAGTTAAATTTGTTGTGGTTTCAGAAGCTTTTTCAATTATTTGGCTTGCATTCTAAATTCTTACTGTATTACAAACGAAATAATTAGCTCTTTACTATATTTTATAGTAATGGTTTTAAAATGTCAATATAATAGATTATAAAATATGACCCATCTTTTTTGAAGCAATTTGTATTTCATGTTTTGTAGATTTTCGGCTCATTATTTTTTTTGCTTGCTCAATTCTTAATTGAATTGTTTCTTTCATACTATTTGTTATAGGTTTAGGTCTTCTAAAGTCCATTAGAAAATATGTGCAAAAATCTTCTAAAAGGTAAGGCCGGTTGTCTACATGGATTGCGCATTTTAAAATTTTTGATTTTTTAGATATAGTATTTTTGCTAATTGAAAGATTATAAGAATCTTCTAATATATTTTGGAATTCTTTTAAAGAATAAAGTCTTACACCGTTAATACTTAACATAAATACCTCATTAATTTCATTCTATTATATATTGTGTGTTAGTTTCAAGGATATTGGGTTATATGTTGAATACTTTTTGTTAGAGAGTTTGTTAATAGTTGTTAGGTTATGTAGTTCGGGAAGATTATAGTAATTTGTTTTGTCAAGAATTACAGCAATTTATCTTACCAAGGAATTTACAATAACGTGATATTTTTAAGAAATGGGTTTATACTTGAGGCTTGGTTTAAGTATTTTTTTTCAATTTTATCCTCTAATAAGGTGATGTCGATTCTGATACAGCTATTTTCTTGTATAATATTGAGGTCATTTAATATAAAGTCTAAGTTATTTAAGTATAAATTTTGGGGCAAAAAACTTATTCTTTCTAAGAAAATTAACCTTATTTTTCCTCCCAATCCATTTTCATTTTCAATAAAAGAGCTTAATGTTTTTAGAATTTTTTGTTTGTTGTTGATAGTTTTGATTTGATTTGATTTTGTTAAGATTAGTTCTTCGTAGATTTTTGTGCTTAGATTTAATAACATTCTATTTGTTGTTTTAATGTTTACATTTAAATTTTCATTAGTTTTTATATCGGCGGTATTAATAGTTTTGATATTTGAATAGCTGATTTTTGTTAAAAAGGGAAATTCAATGGTCTTCTTGATGCCCTTTAATAGTAAATTAACTTTTTGATTGTTTGCCTTGTTTTCAAAAAGGTAAGTATTATTATTTTTTATAATAGGGATAAACGCATTTTCTATATTTTCTTTTCTATAAATAGAGCCAAGTATTTTAAGTTCGATTAGGTAAATTTTATCTTTATTGCTAGATTTTAAATCAATTGTATAAACTTTGACTACCATCATGTCGTAAACTATTTTGAGTTTTTCTTCACTTACATAGTTAATATAAAATTCAAGTTTTCCCTTTAGAATGTCTTGTGGTAATTTAGAAAATTCATTTGACCTTAATTGCAAACTAATAATTCCGCCTTTAAATGTTTTAAGTGCTATATTCTCTTTTGAATTTGTTTGAGTAGTTTTTTCAAAATTAAGTTCAAATTTAAAAGCTATTGGGTTAATAATGAAGATTTTTTTGTTTTTTACAAAGTAAGTGTTAATAATTGACCATGGGTCAGTATACACAATCTCTCCTATAGATGCACTTTGAAATTTATATAAATTGGGATTAGATATAGTCTAATCTTTTAAATTGGTTTTTGTTAGAACAACACCTAATAATAATAGTTTTTTGAATTTAATTCAAGCTATAAAATTAGAATATTTTATTTTAATTGATTATATTATTTAATTTTCTAATTTTTGAGAATTTTATTTTAAATAAATATAAGATAAACTAAGGGGGATTTTAATGAGTTTAAAATTTATTTTAAAGTATATTATTTTTGTATCTTTTTTAGTTTCTTGTCAAACTTATCAAATAGCTTATGATAGGTTTTCTCAAATATTGGATTCACAATATGATATTGGGGCAAATTATTCTAGAGATGCGATATTTAAGTCTGTAATTTCTATTAAATATGATAAATTGAAAAATAAAAGGGAATACTTTATTTTGGTTAGAGCTGAGTCTAGAAATTCTGGTCAAATAAAGCTTGAAAAGATAATTACAGACACTAGGTTTGAGTCTAAAGGAGAGTTGGTTTCAGAGAGCAGTAGACGTGTTGTTTATTATAACAATTTTTATGATTCATATTTTCCTTATGATTATACAACAGTGGTTACTGAAAAAAATATTAAAGTAGAAATTTATAAATTTATTATTCCAGAAAGTGAATTTATAAGATTTGTTGCTTTGGGTAATGATGATATAGCGGCATTTAGAATTTATGCATTTAGGAACGATGTTATTGTAAGTTTTAATAAGATTCCTTTTAAAAAGTTTTTGGACGATTTTAACTTAAAAGTTAAAGTGCTTGGTGGTGGTTGACTTTAATTTGAATAATTTTTAAGTCCAAGTTAAATGGGAACCTGCTAGAAAGGATATGGATTAAGAGCATTTAATATAAACAAGTTTTTTGATACTAATTTATTATTATATCGACTTTAAAATATTTTTAATATTATCTATTCTGTCAATCTTTTGAAAAATTTATGAATTCTAGTATGGCCTTTTCATTTCTCAGCAAGAATAGTCCTTCTCTTATTCCATTATGGAATTCTTCAAAAGAAATTAAGACTGTTTTTAAATTCTTATCTTTATTGTCTATATTGTCATAATAAAAGATAAAGTAAGGCCTTCCTGTATTATCTTTAAAGCCAAGAAAATTTACAAATATTGCTGTTTCTTGAAAATCTGTTTTTAAATTGTATGAGTGACCATTTTTGTATAAAAAAATTCCATTTCCTTCAAGATTTTTAATTTCTAAATTATTAATTGTATTTTTAATTTTAGTAAAACTTTCAATTGCTTGTAAAATATATTTTATTGATGAAAATTTGGCGTAGTATATGCGGTTATTGATTTGAAATTCTAAAAAGATTCCGTATTCGTTTCCGGCTCTAATTACATCTTGCTCATTTTTAATAGAAGTTGCAATTTTTTTGTCAATAACAAGATTGATTTTGAATGTAGAAATATGGTTTAAGGTTTTTACATTGTCAATTGCCAAATCTTTTGCTAGATAGACTTTATAATTAATAAATATCCCTTTTAGATTTTTAATTTTAGCTTGTTTAAATTCGTAGTTTATGCTTTGAGCATATATTGTCAGATTTTTAATCAAAAATATTAAGAATATAATAGTTTTACTTTTCATTATACAACTTATTATATGATATCAGTCTTGAATAATTTTAGTAAACCGTTTTTATCTATTAAGTCTAAAAATTTTATAAATTTTAGCTATACAAGTAGGTTTTGTTGGGTTTTTAGAGATTATTTCTTTTAATATTTTGTGAAAATTTGTGTCAGATAAGCAAGTTATTGTTTTTAATCAAAGATTTAGAAACAGTAGCTTGCTATATTCTATGATAGATTTTAGTTTCTTTTTTAAAGAGTGGTTATTTTAAAAAGGGGATGATTCACAGCTTTGTTTCAAGTCGTTTTTTTCTTAGTTTTTTTATAATTAGCCATAATTTTAAGCATAAATGGGTAAATTTCAAACTTTCATCTTTTCTGTCCAAAGAATAATACTTATTTTCTATAAAGAATAGGAAATAAGTATTATTAAATTCAATTGTGATAATGATCTAATCATATTCATTTATTAATAGAATTTGCTTTCAATATTCAACCTTCTAAATTCATCAATAATTCAAAGAAAATAATCTTAAAGATTTATAAGAAAAGAACATTTACTTATTTATATAAGCATTATTTAATCCCTTATTTTGGTCTTTAAAAGTTATTTATCTTCTACTAAATTATTGGCATCATCAAAAAGTATACTCAAAGCCAAAATAAATCTATTTATTAACAAATTCATTTCAATCTAAATTTCATGGAAATTATAGGTGAATAATTCTTTGTTAAAGTTATCAATTAGGATAACTTAAAAAAGTTTATATATTTGTTTAGCAAGAGTTTTAAGTTAAAGAGTTTAATTGATTTTTTATTTTCTATATACAAAAAGAAAACCCCTTAAAGATAAGAGGTTCATTTAAAAGAATGTATGGTATGAAGTAAATATTGATAATAAATTCTTTTAATTTTAAAAAAGGAGAATATTTAATACTCAATTATTAGTTCAATAATTGAGTATTCCCACATATTTTAAAATTTTTTTTTAATATTTGATTTTTGCAGAAAAAATCAAATATTATTTAGAGCCAAAATAAGGAGTTAAATAATGCTTATATAAATAAGTAAATGTTCTTTTCTTATAAATCTTTAAGATTATTTTTTTTGAATTATTGATGAATTTAGAAGGTTGAATATTGAAAGCAAATTCTATTAATAAATGAATATGATTAGATCATTATCACAATTGAATTTAATAATACTTATTTCCTATTCTTTATAGAAAATAAGTATTATTCTTTGGACAAAAAAGATGAAAGCTTGGAATTTACATATTTATGTCTGTAGTTAGCAACTATACTATGTTAATAATTAACAATATATATACAGCGATTATTAAAAGCTAACAATGTGTCACGTACGCTAAGTATAAGATATTATAAAATACGAGTAGGCATTATTTTATTTTTGGTTTAAAAGCGATTGTCTTTTTTACTAGATGAGTTTTTAGAGATCATAAAAAGCATATTTAAAATACACAAATTAATTTTACAAACTTATCTCTAATTAAATTTTTATGTAAATTATAGGTGGAAAATTCTTTTTAATTTTTGGTTAAAGCGTTAAGTCTACCTTTAATAAAAGGTAGGCTTTTGCATTATTGTAACAATTTTAATACATAACTTAAAGGTTAGTTATATATTGAAAATATTTCTCTTTGTAGTTCGTATGCTTCTATCTCTTTTACTAGTATTTGATTGTAAATTATTTTTGCATGAGAGCCAAGCTTATTTATATCTGTGTTTATACCATTTTTATTATTTTGATAATCTAATAAAAGTTGGTGCATAATTTCAGAGACTGTTGTTTTTATAGATAATAATTTTTCAAACAAATTTTTAAGCTTATCTAAATTTGGAATTCCTAGTTCTTCTAGAGTTTCTTTTTTGGAATATAAGCTAACAATTACCTCTTCAAAAATATTTCCAAGGTCGTTAAGGGTACTAAATACTTCTAGCATCTGAGGTGATGCTGTTAGCATTTTTGAAAAGTTCTCTAATTTATTATCATCAATATTTAGGGTGCTATAAATATTTTTTCTATATTTTTTAGATATTCTGCTATTGTCGGATGCCTTTATATTTACTTCTTTGGAGCTTGACCAAAAAATGAGTTTGAAAGCTTCCAGCAATCCATATTGGTTTTCAGGTTCTTCTTCCAACTTTTTTTTATATTTTTCGTTATCTGCGTGAGCTTGTTCTATTAAATTTCTTAAATCATAAGACATTTTGTCTTCTGGGTTTATTAGTGATTTCCTCTTGATTAGGGTTTATTTCTTGATTGGGGTTTATTTCTTGATTAGGGTTTACTTCTTGATTGAAGTTTGCTTTTGTTTTAGGTTTGAATCCTTTTTTCTTGGATTTTAGTCCTTTTTTACTAGATTGATACCTTATATCTTTTTGGTTGGTGTTAAAATCTGGATTGCAAGCATTTAAAAATAGAAAAATAAATAAGCTAGCAATGATGTTATATTTCATGAACATTCTCCTTAATTAAAATCTAATATCAATATAATTTAATATTAATATTAAGTTATATTTAATATAATATAGATATATTATTAAAATAATTGCAACCATATTTTCATTGCAAGAAGTTTTATAGTATTTTGAGCTTTCTAAAAATTATTTTGATTGATTCTTATCAAATATTTTAATAAATAGTTATTTTGACCCTGAACACTTTTTGGTATCCTAATAGAGGCTTTTCCAGCAAGAGATGTGGCATAATAGTTTTCATATCAAAAATAAGGTTTCAAGCAATGTTTATCTAAATAAGTAGAATATTTTTCCTTATATATCTTTAAGATGCTATTTTTAGATTATTGATGAATTTAGAGTTTGAATATTGAAAGTATATTCTAATAATAAATGAATATAATCCTTATCATAATTGAATTCATTGGGGTTTTTCATAAATAATATATATTTAAGTATTATTTGATAAAGAGAAGATGAAAGTTTGGCATTTATGCAGGTATTTTTATTTTAGCAATTAACTAGATGATAATTAATAGAATATATGAGTGATAATAAAGCTTATAAGTACAGAATATATTCTAACACTAATCAAAAGAAATTTTTCAAAAGTATTTGGATGTGTAAGATTTTATATAGCAAAATGTTAAGTGATAGGATGGATTACTATGAAAAAAATAAGTAAAATTTTATTACTTGCCCGAGTAAATATAAAAAATAGTTTCTATTAATTATAAATTAATCATTATCTGATTGATTAATTTATAATTAAGCCTTTGATTTGTTATGTAATTTAAATTTTTATTTGTAACCGCCAATTATTAAAAATGAAATTATTAAAGGTAATTAATTTTACATCAATTAACTTTAAATATACTTCTTTTAAAGAATATATCATTAGTATATTAATCTATTGATACTACTATTATTAAATTAAAGATTTGTAGGAATAGCAGTTTGTTTATTATTAGAATTAAAGTTTATGTAAATTAAAGTTTAAAAATTCTTTATAATCTTGGGTTAGAATGTTAAACTTATCTTTAATAAAAGGTAGGTTTTTGTATTATGGCAATTCCAATATGCAATTTCTGTTTTAGCTGTTTCTATTAAATTTCTTAAATTATCAAGCAGTGTGTTTTCCATTTTTATTAAGATTTTATTATTGGTTAGAGTTTTCTTTTTAAACCAGGTTTGCTTCTTTAATTTGGGTCTTATTTTTGCGTTAGAATTGCTTCTATTTTAGGTTTTAATCCTTTTTCCTTAGATTTTAGTCCTTTTTTACTAGATTGATACTTTATATCTTTTTGATTGGTGTTGAAATCTGGATTGCAAGCATTTAAAAATAGAAAAACGAATAAGCCTCTTTAAATATTTATGTTTTATAAATGTTTTCCTTAATTAAGATCTAAAATCTTATATCAAAGATAATCCAATATTCAATATAGAATGTTGAGATTATCATAATAATATTTTTATTGCGAGAAATTTTATAGTAGTTTAAGTTTTTTAAAAATCTATTTTGTAATATGGTTGAATAACTTTTAATAAATAAATAAATTTATTTATTAAAAGTTATTTATTATATGCTTATAATATTAATTTTCTATGGATCAATATAATGATTTATTATTTAATAATTCTTGAGAAAAGATAAAATTAGTATAGATCTAGGTATCATATTTATTAGCTCTAGAGCAATCTATTTTAATAGAGCTTTTTAAGTTTAGTAATAATAGTATTTTGATAAACTTGTATGTTATATTACTTTGATAGTAGGATAGCAAGGTATATATTAGGACTTTGCGTAATGTTTATTAATAGCTTGCTTTAATATTTTTCATTTCTTGATAAATTTGTTGATGAGAAGTGGAAAGCATAGCTATAATGGAGGTTATTTAAGAAATAAAAATATGTGAAAATGGATGTTTTAACACTGGTACAGGAGAAAAATGTTTTCAATTTTTTATTGCTTTAATGGAAGCAATAGGCTTTACTGTTAATAAAGTTAAACTCTGCGTATAAGAATTTTTTAGAGAAATTTAAAAAGAAAATAGAACACAAGGATTTTCTAAATATAAGAGTATAAAAATAGGATAACTTTTAGAGTTAATAATCAAAAAAAAATAAAATCAAAGAAAAATCTTTTTACATAATTGTTCTATTATTTTGTGGTTAATTATAGAAAACACAGCAATATAGGATTTATCAATTAAATGTATACAAAAAGTAATGTTTGGGAGAAAAGCATTACTAATTTGGGATATATGAGTCTATAAAGCAATTATCTATAAATCAGAGTAGTATGAAAACCTTGTATCATAAAAATTTATGAATATTTTGAAAGGGTTTGTGGTTGGAGCAGACAAGTTTCTATTTTTTTTCATAATTTTTTAATAAGGAGGAAAATGGATTGATTTGTTTCTATTTAAAAGATGCAGGAGATGCGTTTTAGGCATGTTCTATGGGTTTAAAAAAATCAAGTATGATGAATTTTACAGTGATTTTATGTTTGTAAATTTTATAAAAAAATCAAAACTTTTAATAAAGCCTTATTACATTGAGTTTGGGGGTTGAAATCGGCTGTGTGTTTTTGTATATTCTCCGAGCGAGGGCTTATTTGTTGGGGGTGTAATAATAAGATTTTCTAAAAAATTATATAAGCTAATATTTGATTCAGTAAAATAATTATTCAAATCTTATTCCAAAGATTTAAATATCACGGGTATTGTAACTAATTTGATTGTTTACATTAAAAATATAAAATTGGAAATTTTAGTTGCATAGTATTGGGTGATTTTGAAAATATTTTATTATTTAGTTTTGATTTGTGTCCCAATATTTTTGGCAAGTGGATAAATTATGGGAAGGAAGAAGTAGTTTTGACAACAAGATATTACTGAAGATCAAATATAATTGATTTTCTAAGAGAGCTTTAAGTAATAATTAAGGATGATTCTAAAAATGAAAAATAATTTTGGTATTAAAGATATTATTGAAAATAATGGCCTTTTTAATCGTGATTTAGAAAGTGTTGTAATTGGCAGTTTGATAGACAGCACTTTTTTTAAAATTTTTATGGTCAATTTACATACAAAAGGAGTGCCGATTGCTTCTATTATAAGTGCTTGATGACGAGTTTATAAAAGATGGAAATTTGGTTTTAGGACCTTTTGACATAAATGAATAGGGCTTTAAACAAAATTAGAGTGTTGGATTTTTACGCTTGAAATGTGGGTTAAATCTATTGTAATAAGACTTGTTTCAAATAATGTTAAGTCAAATATATTATAAGATTGATGATAGTAATTTAATTAATAAAAATGAGCTAGCTGCATGTTAAGGTATTTTCAACTTAATAATTTATCTTTTTATATTAAAAGTATGCAAGGCATTCAAATACACAAATTAAAAGCTCAAGCTAGAAAAATGAAAAAAAATTATAATATTCAGATTATTTTCATTGACTATATAGGTTTAATTACTATGTTGCAGAATAATGTTTTTCTTTTTGAACAATATTCATTTTCGATCCGTACTATTATGTGCACTTGCTTTTGAGTTTGAAAAATTCTAATAATAGCTTTGTCGCAAGTTATCAGAAGTGTGTAGGTGTGTGTGTAAAGAAGGTAAAAGAGCCTAGTTTAGCAATTTTAAAAATTGGGGGCTTTAGAGCAGGATGCGCATTGTAAATTTTTTTGCATCAAAAGAATAAAGAATATAAACTTAATAATAATGCTTTAAGTTGGGATAGGTGTGGCTAAAGTAAAAGTTATAGTCGCTAAAAATAGAGGTGGAGCTACTGTTACTGCAGTTATGGACTTTATACCTAAGTTTACAAAATTCATAGATAATAATAATGGAATATATGAATGTTGCTAAAGCTTATAAGTATAGAATATGTTCTAATGTTAATCAAAAGAAATGCTTTTCAAAAGTATTGGGAGGTATAATATTTTTATATAAAACAAAAAAATGTATAGTTGTATTAAGAGTGTAAATTATGAAATATATTAACTTAGAAAAGCAATTTAGGATAAGGCTTTACAAAAAGACATACCCAATTTAGCGCAAGATTTAAAACAAAGTTGTAACTAAAATCTAGAAAATCATAGAAAATTCTTATTAGAAAAATTCGGAGTGAACAATAGAATAATAATTCTTGTATCAATAACATGCATGATAGAGATATAAATGCAAGTATAACCTCTAAGCTTATTATTATAAAGAAATAAAAACTTAGGCAGGAACTGCCTAAGTTTTTATTGCAAAAAAAGCCCAAAAGCTACCATGGGAAGATGCAAGAAGCTATTTCTATAATCTTTGATAGAAATAGCAGTTCACATTCCAACATTAAAATTAGGGTTATCTAGTATGTCTTGTTTTACGATTTTCATCATCAATCTGCGGATATAAATGATATAGTAATTTAAAGTTGTTTAGATTGCCTATATTAGTGATTGATTCTATTGCTATTTAGGTTTATTCCTCAATAAATATATTTTGATAATTAAATGATAGTGCAATTTATGAAATTTTGGTGGAGATTAATTTGTTAATAAATAGATTAATCAATAAGATATTACCTAAATGATTAATAATTAAAAAGAGTAAAATTATTTATAGTTTATTCTAATTTAAGCAAATTAATATAATCTTAATTAACAATCATTATATATTTTTGATTAGGATAAAGGGATAATATTTTTATGAGAAAAGATTTATTTTTATATACAGTGTTAATGTTATTATTGAAAATTTTGGAGAACGGAAATATGATAATTTAATTTCTATAGAGTTTGGGGAGTCTTTAGAATTATTGAATAACAAGGTTAATATACCAAATATTCCAACTGAGCGTGTTCAAAAAAAGAAGAAATAAAAAAAGAGGATTTAATTCCTTTTGCTGATGAAGAAAAGAGAGCAAATAAAGCAATTAAAGATATAGAAAATATAAAATATTCTTAGAGACTCTGGATTATTTTCTGAGTTAATTACGGATCTGAGTATAGTTAAAGATGAATGTATTTCAATAAAAGATGATTTTTATAATGTGATGAGCGATGAGCAAGATTCAGAATAAAAAAACATCATTAATGGAAAATTATAAGAACAATAAAGGTAAGATAAATAAACTAACACAATTGGGATATAATTTAAAGATAGATATTATTAAATTAGATGAATTTATAAATAGATTAATATGGCAGAACAAGAGATAAGATCTGCAGCTTTATTTTTTTGATAATGCTCAGAAAAGTTTAGAAGAAAGTATTATTTATTAAAAGATTAGAGATTAAAAATAAGGTATCTTATGCATCACAATTGTCTAGACAAGCTCTAAGTAAAGCCCAGGGTTTTAGCTTTTAAAAAAAATAACTTAGGATCTTATTTTTGCTGAGACAATGGCTAAAAAGCAAGAGGTAAAAGAATTTATAGAATATGTGAAAGCTGTTTTACAAAGTTTTGACGAATAATAAAATATATAAAGATTGTAGAAATAATGGTTCGCAGATATTGTTAGCTTGTATTTTGATAATAGTTAGTTGTGACTTTTATTTCTTTTTCAATTTATAAATATATTTTTGCATAGTTCTTAATGTAGAGATGGCTTGACCATTTCTTTTTAAATTTTTATTGAAATAATATAATATGTTTTTTTGGGGTATATTTTTGATTTTTGTTGTTTAAATAGGCTAGTGTTGAGATAAGAACTATCAATTTATATTTGTATTTATAGTGACTTTAATTTTCGCAAATTATGCTATTAATATATCTGGATTTTAATTTCAATTTGGGATATATTGATTTTTGATAAATTCATAAAATAATTTCCAAGAATTTTTAAGGTGTTTATAGTAATTTTACTAATGAATTACTATGAGTGCCTATCATTTTTAATGCGAATTCTCTAAGATTAAATTGTTATTTATTCTATGATAGATAGCTATTTATAGGAATTCTTAATTTTTGTATAACATATTTTTAGAGGATAATTAATTGTGTAATAAAGTTTGAATATATTTTTTTCTACGTTATATTTATTAGTTATGATTTTTAGTTTGTTTTCTAAATTATCGAGATTTTTTTCTAATAAATCTATTCCAATATTTTCACTAGTATTGCAATATTTATGTATGTTAGAATTAAACATGCGAAGATAAAGCCTCTACTATAGTACCCAGTATTTGAACTTAGGTCAATGTTGTCTAGTGTGTAAACAAGAATTATTAAGTGATAAGATAGCGTATTTTTGCAATTCATTTTTGATATTTCTTTCAAAAATTTTTCCAAATTAGTATTCCTAGTAATTTTTATTATTAGTCATATAATAGAGTATGGTTTTTTGTGTATATTTCTTATGTGTTTTGTTTAGATAGCACATTGTTGAAATAAGAACTATTAATTTATGTTGAACTTTATTATAGCAATTTCTAGGGTTTTTATTTATTGGGTTTGTATTCATATATGACCCCTCCTTGTTAAAAAAAACTGATCTGTTTACAATATAACTTGACTATATTTTAATTTTTGTTATACTATAGATAGTTCGATGCGAACTCGAATTGTAAAAATCTGATCATGAAATAGGGCTTAAAGCAAGTTTTTTATAAAGAATTTGTCTTAAGCCCTATTCATTTTATGTAACACTAATTTCCCCAATTTACGGTTTATTTATATATATTTTAGTAATTGTTATTTATTAGGCTTATGATGGTCTAGGGCATAATAGGCCTAGATTTTTCTTGTATTTGCCCTATTTAAAATAGGGTAAAATTTTAAAAAGACATAAAAAGTTCCATTATAAATGGCGTAAAATAGTTTTCCGTGCTATTAAGGACATATAGGGATTAATTGTAAAATTAATTACTATATGTCCCTATCTTTTTTACTTATGGATCAGAATATTCTTTATTGGGCCCTATTATGCTCTAGAGCGTAATAGGTCTAGATTTTTAAAATTGCATTCTATTATGTAAAAATAATTTTCTGGATTATATTAGCTTACATATTAGGATGAGAACTATAAATTTTAGTGCAACAATCTTCTACAGGGTAAAGGAGTATATAAAGGCCTATAAAGCTTTTATTTTCTTTATTTGTAGAACATTTTAAGATTATTTTTGGGGTTTTTTCTAATATTTCAAGATATTCTAATAGGGTTTTATAATTAACTCCATGTTGATTAGTTTTAGCGAGAGCCGCATTAAACTTGTTTTTTATTAAGAAATAAGTGTAATTTTTATTTGCACTATAGAATAATTCTTCATTCATATGATTTAGTGTTTTGACAAGAATAATTAACTTATTCTTATTAAATTTGATTTTATTTTGCATTTTTGCGACTAATGTATTGTTAATTACTCCATCCATAATGAATTAACCCCCTATTATATTAAATTTATATTACAAATATAGCACAGTATTTTTAAATTTTTTTAGCGTAAAACAATATATTTATAAAGTTTTGCATAAGATTATTTTATATATTTACAATTAAGTAGTAGTGTTTTCTTGTAAAAATTGCAAAAATTAATTTTTTATTATTTAGGGTTAAAGTTTTAGCTATTTAGGTTAATCTTGAGAATAGAAATATCTATACTAATTAAAAATTATATATATAATTTTTAATTAGTATAGATATTTCTATTCTCAAGATTAACCT
>NZ_JACHFB010000007.1:0-10654 GCF_014205885.1 Borreliella californiensis
AGTTAAAGTCTTTAATCAATACATTCTATACTAATATAAAATTATTATAATAATTTTATATTAGTATAGAATGTATTGATTAAAGACTTTAACTTGAAAATAGTAAATTACATAATTTTTAAAATTTGTTACGAATTTATCAATTCATTCTTGATTTTCAAAAAATTTTTTGTATACTTATATTATGAATAAAAATTCAAATAACAAACAATTACAATTATTCTTAGATCAAGGAATCAGAATATTCCTTCTTGCTACAACGATACATCAAGTCAATCTAATATTAGATAATTATTCTCAAAAAATTCTACTAAAATTTTACAACGAAATTCTTAAAAAAGAAAATCAAATTTCTTGTGATCTACCAACAATGCAAAAATACCTTGACGAATTAGAAAAAAATATAAAAATCATAGTCAAATTATCTTTTAAGAATAATCCCACATCTATAATTTATTATAAAATTAATTGCCCATTTGAAAAGATTGGTTTAAAAATACAAGACTACTATCAATCACTCTCAGAGAAAGTAGCACAACTTTTACAAAAAAATCCTACTACTATTTAACCGTAAAATACATTATAAAACAAATTTGTGCAAAGCTTTAGAAGAAATATGTTATACCAAAAGTAATTATTACTATAAATAGTAATAATTACTTTTAGAACATTATACTAAATAATATAATAATATATAACAATTGTTGATTACATATCATTTTTGGAGAGATTTATGCCTAATTTTTTCAAACAAATAAAAAGTATAAATTGCTATAATAAACCCTATTATCCCTTAATAATTCTTATTTCAAGAATAGAATATATAGACGAAACACACATCTCAGAGTATTATAACCAGGTTTTTATGAAAACTATATATAATAATTTTATCTCCAAAAACCATAACAATTGTCTTAATAGAATGCTTATTGATATAGAAAAATTAGAAAAATATCTTAATACACTAAGAAAAAGAAATAAAAATAATAACTAATAAATATAATAAGGAAAAAAATTATTTAAAATTTATTATACACTTGATTATCCTATAAAAACATGTTTTAAGAAGATTAAAGAATATTATGAAAAGGGATTTGGCACAAACTTATAAAGTTAAAACTTTATAATAGTACAACAACGATCTACTAATTACAGTAATTTTGCAACATTAAATGACCTTGTGACAAGTTTAGTACTTTGTACGATACAAATATAAATTTAAAAAATTATTAACTGCAACAAAATAAAAACTAAAACGGCAACTACCTTAAGTAAGTTTGTGGTCTATAATCGCTATTAGGAGCCCAAAAAGCTATCATGGGATGAATCAAGCTGCTATTCCTAAATCAAAGATTAAATAGCAGCTCATATATTTTTTTATGCATTAAGATTTGCTAAAATAGTCTTTGCATGTTCAATAAATTCTGTTATCTCTTTCTTTTTTACTATTGAATCAACCTTTTTATAGACATGAGTTTCTAAATGATTTAAAGCATTCTCTGCTTTAATTATAGCTTGTCTAGATAATTGTAATGAATAAGACCCCTTATTTTTATTCTTTAATCTTTGAATAATGCTTTCTTTTAAACTTTCCTGAGCGGTCTTAAAAAATGTAGCTGCAGATTTTATCTTTTGTTCTGCAATATCAATATCATTTATAAGTCTATCAAGTTCATGCCCCATACTTGCCTTATTTAGCAATTGTGTTAAAATCCTTATTTTGTCTTTATTTTTTTCATAGTCTTCTTTCATTGATATGTATTTATTCTGAATATCACGCAATACATCATAAAAATTACCTCTTATTAAAGCATATTCATTTTTAAGTATACATACATCCCTAATTAACTCAGAAAATCCAGAACTTTCAAGAATATTCTCTTCTATATTTTTAATTATTTTATATGCTCTCTTTTCTTCATCAGTAACAGGAATTAAATCCTCTTCTTTTATTTCTTTTTTTTGATTCTGTTTAATCGGGATGTTTGATATACCAGACTCATTATCAAATGATCCTGAATTCATCGTAGGTTTTACAGGAATAGCTAAATTTTTATATTCTTGCTCTCCTTCAAGATTTTTAGTAAAATCTTTTTGAACACTATCCAAAACCTCCCTTTTTGCGCCATTGTTATTTTTTTGTTCTTTATTATCTGATAATTTAGAATCTAGATTACAAGACATCAATCCTACTATTAATAGTATATATAAAAACAAATTTTTTACCATAAAATATTCTCCTTTCCGCTAATCAAGAATAATTATTATAATTTATAATTATTATCATTTAATATTGTATATCATTTTATTCAAAGTACAATTTTGCTATAAAAATGTTTTTTACGTATTAATATATAGATAATCCTAAAAAATCCCCAAAAAGAAATAACCCATGGCTTCATTTGTTTTAAGTATAATTAAGAGATTTAAACCCATTTTTGTTTAGTTTTGCCACATTTTGAATACTGATACTTAAACTTTGAATTAATGTTATTAAACTATTAAGTAGATTTTATAAATCAGTTCTATCAGTATAATCGGATTTATTATGTTGAAATTAAGAAAATTGAACAAATCAATAATTATTGATTATAGAATAGTAATTCACGGTTTATCAGGTATTTTTTGAACGATTATCTTAATATAATTTCTTTATATTTATCTTTATAAAGATAAAAAATACGTAGTTCAATATCAACCAAGCCATTTTAATTAAGTTTAACCCTTCAAAAATTTAATGATAAAAAAACTACCACTTATTCAATCTTTTTCCCCTTAAAGAGAACAACAAATTTTTAGGAATAAAACATGGATGTAAAAAGTTAGAAAAGTCTTTTTTTTTGACAAAAAACAATAAACCATATGTGATAAAAAACCTTTATTATTTGGAATTTAAATTTAGCAAAGATTCTATAAAATGTTATATTCAGTCTCTTAGAACATTATAAAGAAATAAAGATAAAGAAAACACAAAATATTATAAATTTAATCTAGACCATATAAAAAAATGGAGAATACAGTATATAAATTTTACAAAAAAAAGCTAAAAACTGCAGAAGTAATATATAAATGAATATAAAAAAATCAAATATCATAACAATTGCAAATCTTAAAGAAGATGTAGACAAAAGCGCACTAACAATTTTATACTCTTATATACTAAAAAATTTAGGTAAAAAAGTTTTATTAATTGACATGGATTCACAAAATACCCTAACTTCCTAGTTTAAGGAATATTTAGCTAATTTCAATAAAAACAATATTTACAATTTATTAATAGGAAATTCTTATTTTGATCAATGCGCAACCAAAGTTAATGATCATATCTTTATAATCCAATCACACCCTTTTCTTGATGAGTTAATTATGATAACTATGGATAATAAGAAAAATTTACTAAAGTTTTGTTTAGATAAAAATGTTCTAAGTTATAATTTTGATTATATTGTGCTTGACATGTACACATCACCAAGTTATAATTTTATTTTAAAAAATGCATTAAATGTTACAAATCAAATTGTTATTCCGGTTCAGCCTGAAACATGATCAGTAGAAAGCTTAGGAATATTAATGCAAAAAATTATCGATAAAAGATACAATATTTCAATTATTGAAAATCAATTTATTAAAAATAGGAACATATCCTAAAGGAGGTTGAAGATGCCTTATATAAAGGATATGGTAATTATATATAAAAGTAAAATTCATTATTATAATAGTATAAAAGGTTTTTATAATAAATCGTTTAGAGCCAGATTTAAAGAGTAAATATTATAAAGAAACAAAAAAGGCATTAAAAATGTCATAAATTTATAACATTTTTTAATATTTTCCTGGGGGGAATATTAAAAAATAAATTTGAAATGAAAATAAAAACTCAAAAAGATAAAGAAGAATTATTTAGTGACCGCTTTGGAAATTATAACTAAGAGGTAAATTTAAATAATAATCAAGATAAATAATTGGCAAATTATAACAACTTAAAAGAACAGCTTGAATACAAGCTAAAAGATGATATTAATAATATAGGTATTTAAAAATTTATCAAAAAGTCTTAGAAGGCAAAGTATCCATTTATAAAATAAAGTAAGTATGTTTTAATGCATTTTCATCTACCCTATTATCAAGATCTGAAGTGCCTATAAGAGGTAAATTTATTGATTTTTTTCTATTACTTTACTTTTTTCCCTATTACACATGGCTCACAAGCCATTACAAATAATAATTTGACCCTGATTATCCTAAGCCTAAATTATTGTATAATCATCTGCCCAATCTTTTATCGAAAAAAAGACTTTTGGGGCCATTGTTTTGAAACAAATTAGACAAAAAGCATGTTATTGTTATAATAATAACTCATTATTGAGTATAAATGATAATTATTTTAAATTAAACTTATATATGCAAAAATGCTGCCAATATGACCTTCTGCAGACTTTCTATGAAGACTTATAAAGCTTTTTATTTCTAATATTTTAGCTTTATAAAAACACCACCCATGATACATACTGAATTTTTAAATCATAAACATTATTTTCTTCAATTTCTAAAAGTTTTTTAGGCTCTGTATTTAAAAAATCACTTCACTAAGAATAACCTTTTCATCATCTAATAATGATGTTTTTTTCTAAAAAAATCATAAATCTCTTTAAAATGCTTAATTAAGCCTATTTGTTTTTAAATAATTATCATATCCTTTTATTAAAGACAAAATATAATTTTCTCCTTTTTTGTTTTTTAATACCTTAAAATCACTAAGCAAAGTGATAAAATCTTTCTTGGTTAATGAGTAAAGGCCAGCTATAATAAAATTATTTTCATTTTCTTTTTCTTTGAAAAATTCATCTTCCACATTTAAATTTAGTATTTTATTGACTTTTTCTTTACTAAGCTCAAAATGTTCTAAATAAAGCAAATATTTAAAGTTTTCAGGATCATTTTTAGCTATTAGCAAGGAAGTATTTTACAAGATTTAAATATAAAGAATTGCTTAAAATTTCTTTTTCTTCAGGTTGAGGCATAGGACATTGATATAAACACGATTTTACAATATCGGTACTTAAAGCAAATCTTCTTATCAAAAAATCAAATGTTAATGAATTAAAAATAGAAATAACAAATAATTTTTTATAAAGAGATATTGGTGTTTTCTCATAATTTATATATAGTGACCCCATGCAATAACAATTTTTAGGAGACAAGGTACTTATCATAGTTCTTATATCTGTATTTCTTGCAATCCTTCTATATAGTATTCTTTCAGCTTGACAGTGATTATCTTTAGCTAATACTTTTTTTAAGTCTTTTTTACCTATCCATAATAATTTAGAACTTTCTTTTGCCGCTTTATCTTCGAAAAATCTTGAATTAAACTGATGAATATTGGCTCCAGAATACAGAAATATAAAATTTTCATTATTATATTCTTTTAATAAAAATTTGCGATTATTAATACTTGGGTCTAGCCCTTTTTTAAAATCAATATATTCTTCATTAAGAACACTGAATTGACCAAACATTTTGTTAATAAGAGTAAATTCTTCATTGTCTTTAAATTCTATTATTGATTCTTGAATAGGAGACAGTTTTTTAATTTGATTTATATTTAATTCAATCCCTTTATAAGGATCATCTTTACTATCTTTTAAATGCCTCGTTATTTCTTTAATAATATTATCACTGCTCTGGATCATAAATTTTGCTTTAAAACTTGATGTAGCTTTTTCAATATTACTAAGTTGAAATATTGCAAATTTAAAAAGCGATGCTACATCTTTAAATCTTTTTTGATTTTGAAATTGATAAATATAGTTAAGCTTATATTTACCAAATATATGCTTTCTCAATGCTCTAGAACTAGATTCGCTCCAAAGACTAAAAGGGGTTAGATAGGTTAAAGTACTCCCTGGTTTTATTAACTTTAAATTAAATACAATAAAGTATCTAAAAAGATTTGGATCACCCCCACTAGTAAAGTCTTTAAAATCACTTTTATAAATATTATTAATAATGCTTATGCTATTTTTTTTCTCATTGTATTCAATGTTCAAAGGATGATTATCTTTGCTAAGTATTTCTTGCTTTCTTTTATTTTGTTCTTTTATGTTTAGTTTTCTGTAACCAAGAATATGTTTTGATAAAAATTCAGATTCATCAAACTTAGTTTTCTCCCATGGAGGATTTCCAATTACAATATCAAATCCTTCTTGAATATCTGGAAACTCAATTCCATAGTGAAAAAATTTATAGTAGCTACTTAATTTTCTAATTTTTTTCTATTTTTTCTTTATCTTCACTAGAAGTTTTATTTCCTAAAATATTTTCAATTAAACTAATTACAGCTGTAATATCGCTAAATTCTATATTTAAAGATTTATCAAAAGATAATGAATAAAGTTTAATTAAAGAAAATATTATTCTTAAATTATCTATATCTTCACTTTCCTCATATTCTTTGTATATCTTTTTGGATTTTTCTACATCCTCTTTAGTAGTATCATTAATACCTTTAATTTTTTGATAGATATCTTCTAAAATAGTTGTAATTTCTTTGATTCTTTTTTTAAACAAAGAAAATCCACTTTCAAATTTCTTTTTTGTAATATTAAAAAATTCATCCTTGGTATATCCCAAAAGGGAATTTCCCGCTTTTATATGATGCTCAATAAAGCTTAGTGGTGTTCCAAAAATAAAGGTATTAATCCATAAACTTAGCATAGTAATTTCAACCGAAATAGGATTAATATCAACACCCATAAATACACCTCTTTAGTAACATCCTTTTAAGTACTAATTCTTTACTTATGCTATCTTGAACATCATACTCTTCACTTTCTTTAAGAATAACTCCATATTCTTTATCAAGCTCTTTTTTTACATCTTCAAATTTATCTAGCTCGTACCATACTTTTTCTGTTAAGTAATCTAGACAAGAAATTAAAAAATGCCCCGATCCACAAGAATTATCAATAATTTTTTTATGTCTAGGGGGGGCTTGGTTTTAAGCTGTTCCTCAATTGACGATGTAACCATAAAATCAGTTAAGTCATCTGGGGTGTAATATGCTCCACTTTTCTTTCTATCAAGCGATCTAGATGTAAGATAAATATTGCCTTTATAATATGTAGCAACTTTGTTTACTTTCTTGTTTTTAAGTTCTTCTTCAGTGCAAATGAGATAAACCCCGTCTTCAACAATACAATAAACAGTAGTATCTGCAATTCTCAGATCATATTCAAGCAAAGTTTCGTATAATTCTCCAAAACTTTTAGGATCTAGCTTTGAATACTCTACAAATTTTTCATCTTTAATGTTTTTTTCTTCAAAGAAAAGTATTTTAACTAGTATTTCTTCAATCTCACTAATGCTGAGCAAACTTTCATTATTTAAATATTTAGCCTTATCTTGTGCAAATAATCCTCCATTAAATATAGGAAACTTTATTACATCACTCCCTTTATCAAGTAAATTAAAAATTGTTATTATTTTTCTATATCCTAATTTCTTTTTTGTATTTTCATCATAAAAAAAATATCTAAAAGATATAGAAGATCTGTATAGCTTGTTTTCTTCTAAAATTTTCTTAAATATGTCGTTATCTTCAATATATGCAATAAAAAATATTCTTAAAATAAAAATAATTGATTCTTCGAGTATTCTATCTAAGTCAAATTTAGTAATTTCTTTATTTGATACTTTAAATTCTTCTTTATATATATTTTTTGCAATTTTAAATACTATAGAGTCGTCCGGGTTTTCATAAAGTATATCCCTTAAAGTTTTCTTAATTACCTCTTTTTCTTTAGTTATCTTTTCTTCTTCAACTTTTATCACATTACTTCTTTTTAAGAATCTTTCCTTTCTTATAAGATAGTTAAAAAAAGAAAAACAATCTTGTTCCTTGTAGTTTTCCTCTCTATTAATTTTATAAAAATTAAATTCAATATATCTTTTTTTACCATAAAGTACCTTTGATTTATCATAAAGTCTCCATACCTTTCCATTTGAAAGTATTCCATAGTGTTTTTGATATTGGTTTAAATATCTATAAAGTTGATCTTCCGCCTCTTTTACCTTACTCTTGGCGTCAAAGTTAAAAGAAGGACTTTTAACTTCTACTATAAGTAAGATATCTTCAGTTGGAATAGGCTCATTATTTTCTTTAGCTTCTTTTGATTTTTTATTAAAATTTATCCTCTTTTTATCACATTCAAAAAGTAATATATCTACTTTCGACCCTACTCCGTCTATTCGACCACCTTTCTGTTGTTCTACGGAATAAGATAATTCTTCAAATATAGATTTTAGTAAAGATTCTATGTTTGCTTCTGTAGAATTATCATCTATAGTTTGAATTTTATTTTTTTAAAAAATAAAAAAGCTTTTTACTTTGCCAATATCTTCTTTTTTTATGAAGTTTTTTGATAACTCCTTATAAAGAGATGCATTTGGATCATTTGTTTTTACAATATCATTAGTTTTCATTATTTTATTTTATCATTTATAAACAATTGCGCTAAAAAATTGCTTATTTGCATTTTTGTTGATTTAATTATAAAAATAAAAAAATCCAAAAAATGATGTCAACAGAAATAATTACCAGCAACTAAATATATAAACAACAAAACTTATCAAAATAAGAAATCTTGTTTATTTACAATAGAAACAGTTTATGGAATTAATGCAAATGCTTACAATAAATATGTCATAAAAATGATTTTTTTGATAAAAAAGATCTATTAACAATCCTTTAATACCATACATTAATACGTTAACACAACAATAAAAATAAAAAAATTGCCAGAATATATTCCCAAAAGAACACTAATACTAATCAAAGGGTTTGATCCAGGCCCCTTAATTTATGTTCTTTCAAAATCAATATAACAATAGAAATTCAAAATAAATTTTGGGAACCTATACAAAATGATAATAAAAATTCATGCAAATAAACTAGTTTTAAACTTAATCAAAATATCTAAAGTCCCATAGTAACGCTCAACCACAAATATATCAAAAGACCAACCTCAACAAACTTATAAATAACCTTAAAAGAATTAAATGGACTTTTAGGGGAATAATAAAAAAGACTTCGATATTGGAATCGAATCAACTATATTTAGATTTGACCCAAAAGATATCTTTTTTTAGACCGAACGCAATAAAAAAATTATAGTAAAGGGGCTTAACAGAAGATATAAGACAAATTATGTAGAAACAAAAATAGAATTAAAAAAATCATCCAATAACACAATACATTACGTAATGTATTGCTTAATTATTACTTTAAAAATTTGAAAAACATAAACATAAATATTTGTTAGTAAAAGAAGTTAACAATTTATTAACATAACCCATTAACTTCTTCATATCTATTAAATACTAATCTATATTTACAATGTTTATGAAATTTTTAATAAATAAAAATTTAACTTACTTATCTTAAATGCCTTTAGATAAGTATATTTTCTTTCCAAAAAAGCACAAAATTATGTCAAAAGCTTTTGAAGAAATAAATTATAGTTTTTATAGAAAGCCAATTAAAAAAAATGAAATTTGTGTTTCTTGTAAAGCTATAAATAAACTACATTAACACTATAACATTTTTGGTATGCTTATTTTTTGGTTATTTAGGACTTCATAGATTTTACATAGTTATTTTAATTAAATTTTTATAATTCTTTTTTATAAATTTATGCACCATTTTTTACTGGCACCTATTCAAAATACCAACTTCCCTAAAATGTAGAAAAATAGAGAAGCTTTTACAAACATAAAATTTACACTTTATAATATACACTATATAAATATATATGGTGTATATTGAAGTTTTTTTATTAAAAAATTAAATCTGCATTTATTTTATGAAAATGATAGAAGAATATTTATTTTATAAAGTTTCTAAAGCTCAAGAAATCCTTAAAAACAATTTGATTATAAAATCACAAAAAGCCATTTAAGATATAAACTAGAAGCTTTTGAATGTAATGGTGCAATTTTAAAAATACGCTATCTCATAATTTTAAAAATAAAAAACTTTCCTCTTATAGGTTACAGATGTACGGTTTTTAATAAAAATTGATTTTATCATTTAGGATTTTCCTTTTCAAATTTTTATTGTCCTTAATGGCTAACAATAAAGCGAATAATCTATAAGAAATAACTAATTTATTAAAACTCCTCCTTATAATTTTTCACAATGAATGCTAAAATTAAAAACACACTATTTTAAAAATTTTCAATTTAAATTAAAGATTGTATTTGGGCAAAAAATTTTCTATATCTATTTTATATTCTCTGTCTTCATTAGAAATTAGAACGATCTTTAATCGTTTTAATTTTTTGATCTTCTTAAAAAACCTTTTAGAAATAGTAACACGCAAAGTATTTTTTACTACAAAAGGAAAATGTAAATGAAAAAATTTTTCATTTACATTTGGATCACCAATGTTAAAATCTTTTAATTGCTGCCATTTCTCACTTGGCAAATTATTTTCATGCTTTGAAACTTTAGCATCTTCAAATCCTTCAAAAATTACACTTTTAAAACCTAAAATTTTATTGTCGTGCACTTTAAAATCAAACTTATAAACGATAGATAACGCCCTATAAGCATCTGCACGATAACCTGTCGCTTTTATCATCTTTTTATTAT
>NZ_JACHFB010000007.1:10750-28697 GCF_014205885.1 Borreliella californiensis
TTTTATTGTCGTGCACTTTAAAATCAAACTTATAAACGATAGATAACGCCCTATAAGCATCTGCACGATAACCTGTCGCTTTTATCATCTTTTTATGCTCAAGCTCAGGAATTGTAAGCTGCGATTTTATAAAAACCAATTCTTTCAAATTACTATCTTTAAAAAGATGTGTATAGGTTTCATCGATAAAAACAGTATCTTCAAACTTTTCAACAATTTTATTATAAATAACATTGTTTTCTTTTTGTTTGTAAAAAAAGAAAACTAAAAAAATACAAATTGATAGCAGCCCAAAAAATAATATTTTACCCATTAATAATCTGTCCTACTCATGAAAAATCATATCAAATGCACTATAAAAATGCGCACTATTTTTCCTACTTGCCTTGAAAGAATACTTTTTTTTCTCATTATTTATCTCATCAAAACATTCAACGTACACATCAATTCCATTTTCTTCTGCCAAATTTCTTATTTTATTTATTTTTTCATTGTGTTCAAAGAAACTCATATCAAAATTAAAATAATTAACCCCGTCAATAAAGCGAGAGCGGGCATTGATTGGATTGTCTATAACAGAAACCCCATTAATATATACCTTTTTAAATACAATCTCTGTGCTATTCACAATTTGTATCTTAAAATCTAAATCTATGTATCCTTCGTGATAATGCCTTAAAGTAAAGGATCCAAATTGAGTTTTTAATTTAAGAATTAAACCAAAATCATATCTATTACTATCATTTAAAATAACAACTTCTTCAGATGCTTCACTAGAAAAAATAAAATTGTTGGGAATTAATAAAAAAGAAATCAACAATACTATTGCTTTCATACCTTTTATTATTATACTATTCTAAAGAAGAAATAAATAGAATAAAAAATTTAAATTTCTCTTTTGTGAACTATTGCTTTTAGATTAAAGATCATAGAAATAACTTACTAATTTTAGTTTATGGGTTCTTTTTTAAGAATAGTCATTCATCAAAAAAAATATGATCCACAAGTTTTGCTTCGAGCAGTTTGTCTTAGTTTTTAATTCTTTATAGGATTAAGCCTTAAGGCTTAATAAAAAAGCATTCTATTTATTTAGATAAATATTGCTGAAAACCCTATTTTTGGTTTGGAGGGTTATTATGTTATTTCTATTAAAATAGTATCCCTTTGATATTATCAAAAAACACATTTGGGGTTAAAACAACTCCAACAACTAGAGAAAATTTCTAAGAAAGCTTCTTTAAAATTGTCAAGAATAGTAGGAAAAAAACAAGTAAATCACTCTAGGAATCCTCCAATATGTTGATTATATAATTTTTGGTTGTTTTCCTGGCAAGCCAAATTTAACTCTAATTTAAAATTTAATATTAGCGTAGCAATTTTTAAATAACAATTCTTTTATGATTTCATTATTATTAGCACAAAATTACATAGGGCCTAACCATAAGTATTCTTAAAAAAAGAATACTTATCTTAAGCCCTATAAAACAGACATCGACCAAAGTTAAGGATGCTTACATTTAATAGCACCACTTGTTAATATTATACGTTATATATAGTGTTAAAATCAATATATTATTTTTAAATAATATGTATATTATCCAAATAACTATAGTTTCATATTCTGCACACATAATTATCTATACTAAATTTTAATTATATTTTTTATATTCCTTATATTCTTTCATAATCTCATTAAGCAATTCTTCTTTATCTTTAAGTAATTTTTCTAACAAAAAACTAGTAAATCTTGCTTTTGATTTGTAATATATGTATGCATTTTCTGTTTTAAGCTGAAATCTTAATGGCTTAATAAAATTTCGATTGGATTTTTTAACTTTCAATCCTTTTTTATCCTTTAAGAAAAATAAAGAATTTTGTATGCCATTTTCGATTATGTCTGTCTCTTGAATCAATCCTTCTTCTATTGCATTTGCTATTCTTAAATATTCATAAGCCTGGCTTTTTGCTATTTTATAGTTCCTAGTAAACATTTCAAAGTTTTGATAACCATCTAGCTTATAATATTCTTTATCTTTAATCTCTTTTAAGATTTTCATTGTTTCTATTTTATTATGAATTTCTTTTTGGAAGTTGATTATTAGCCTTTCTTTTAAAAATAGAAATCGTTCCATTTTATCTTCATCAAAATTAATTTCAATTTTATTTTGATTTTTGTTAGTATTGATACGATCCTTTATCTTTATATTCATATATTTAAATTTTACATTCATTTTATTTCCTTATGTATCATGAAGTTAAAAATTTTTCCGATAACTGGAAAAATTTTTCAAGTGTAATTTCATATTCTTTTATATAATCTTTATTTAAATCAAAAGTGTCGTTCTCTGCTATCCTTTTGTTTAAGTCTTCACGTTCATGAATAAAACCTAAAAAATTATCGTCTTTGCTTATTAATTCTAATAAGTGTTTATAGGTATTGTTTTTCTTAAAATTAGTTACCATTGGAAAAATAGGTATTTTCAGTTTTAATCTCTTTAGGGCAAATTCTAATAGTTGTAAACTTTCAACTGACCATTTTTGAGCGGTCATTGGAATTATTATATAATTGCTTACAACTAGTACATTTGTTAAAATAATCCCTAAACTAGGACTAGTGTCTATTATTATATAATCGTATTTATGTTTTAATAATTTTAAATTATCTTTTAATCTTGTTTCTTTGAATGGAATGTTATCATCATAAAAAAGGTATAAATATATATAACTAGGTAATATACATAAATTATTATTTAATCTAAAGGTGGAAGAATTTATATTTTTTTTATCTATTAATACCTCATAAATATTTTGTTTTGAAACGTCTACTCCTTGTTCTTCTAAGAGATCTGAAAAATAACTAGTGGTTGATGCCTGTGGATCAGCATCAATTAAAAGAACTTTATACTTTTTAGACAAGAGTGTTGAAAAGATAATAGCGCTTGTGCTTTTGCCAACACCTCCTTTAATTGAACCAATTGCAATTATTTTAGTGTTTTTTCTATCCATTTATTTATAATTCCTCCATTTGGTAATTCTTTACAATAAAACTCGTATACTTTTTTTTCTAACCTATTTAACATATCAATAAACGCTTGGAAATATTTTTTATTAATTTTTTCTTTTTTGATTAATCTAGCAAGACTTCTTAAATAACAAAACACACTACCTTTTTTAAATTTGAACTCTATATAATATATTTTGGAAAATGTATATGATTTTACAGTACCGTTAACTTTGTATTTTGTAATAATATTTTTTATAGGCTTTCTGTATCCATAAAAAATTCCTAAAAATTTGTCATTTTCCTTTGTTGAGAATAAATTAAATCCTTCGAATTTTTCCTGGTTAAATAATTCTCTAAAAAGAATTGAAAATTTGTTTTCTTTGTACCTATTTATTTCAAATTTGTATAAGTCCATTAGCATTTTAGTGTGGTATATTGTTCTTTCGTTTAGAATTTCTTTTTTGATAAAAATTTCTTTTTTTCTGCTTTTTTTTATTATTTCTTTTTTCTTTCTTTTAAGTTTCTCTATTACACTCTTCATTTTAAACTCTTAATTTACATAGTTATCTTTATAGCTGTTTTACGACTCTGTCATTTCTATAATTTCATTATAGTATTGATTATTAAATATTTTTTTATATTCAAGTTTATTTTGTTTATTTAAGTATTCTTTAATTTTGGATTTTAAATTTGTTGTTTTTGTTTTATTATGTAATTGGTCTAAAAGTATGTTATATATATTAGTTTTCATAATATCTTTGTCTTTTCGATTTTCAAGGTTATTAATATCATACCTTATTTTTTTTATAATTTGACTAAAGTCTTTGTATTTATTGCTTTCTAATATAAAATGGGGTTTGTCTTTATATTCTTGATATATGTTTTGTATTTGTATTTTTATTTTTTCTTTTTCATAGCCTTCATTTATTAAATTTTTTTCTGTGTTTTTTAGAATTAGGATTAAATCTTCTCTTTTTTTTTGTAATGTCTTTTGTAAATTAACTTTGGTTTCTTTTTTGAAATAGTATTTTTCTTTGCTGATAAGTTTGAAAAACTTTATAGTTGTTTCTTTTTTTAAGTTAAGGTTGATAATTAAAGAGGAAATTTCATCACCAAAATTACATTTTTTTGCATATTTTTTTAATTTAAGTTTGTTTTTTTGTGTTCTTATCTTATTTTCTTTTTCTTCTTTATTATATTTATTATTAGTACACTCCCCATTTTTTACATTGCCCTTTTGATTATAATTTATTGTAATATATGAATTAACGCGCCTTTGAAATCTTTCTGTTTTTTTATCTTTGAAGTATTGGTTTAGTAGGCTGTAGCAGTCTTTTTTAGAATACCTAAGAGCATAGTAGATTTCAGTGCCCATGTTAATACCCAGATGTCTATGGTAGTTAATAGAAATATTAAGCTTTTCTAGTTTATAAAAGTAGTTTCGAAGTGTTTTGATTGAAACTTCTTTTTGTCCGTTACGCTTTAAGTTGCTGTTAAAACAATAAAGAATGTCTGATTGGTTGTATTTTTTTTTATTTTTATTAATATACTCAAGTGTTGCAATTAAAACAATTAGCTTGTGTTGATATTTACTTTGTACTTGTAGGGATTTATTAACCTTCATTTTTGCCTCCTCAACTTCGGATGGTTTTTATACTTTCTTACATAATAAAGCAATTTTTCAGATAAGTAAAGTTTGACACTAAAAATAAAAATAAAAATTTTTTATATTGTGTGATGTTATAAAATAGGTTTTTATTATGGTTAAAGCTACTATTTAGCTATAATCAAAAAAATATATTGGAATTAGAAAAATTATACTGGGAGCTATTGGTTTTAGCATCTTGAAATGGATTTTTTGTAATGCATGGCAATTAAGTTTTTATTATTTTTAAATAATTAGTCATGCTAAGTTTGTTTATTTTTAGTAAGATTAGCAATTATACTTTTAATTTTAAAGTCTAATATAATATTAAATAGGGACTGCTTTAAAAATAAGCAAATTAAATTAAAACAAATTCTAAAAAATACTCAAAAACAATTAGAAAAAAATGGATACAATAACGATCAATTAGAAATAAATTTCCAAAAAATATATCAAACTTACAAGTTTAAACCACATTTTATTATTGAGAATCATAAATATAAAGATTTAGATATTATAAAAAGAAAATGCTAAAGTAATGTACCATACAAAAATAATGATGGATATTTACAAATTTGGGGTTTATAAAAAAAACACGAATTTAGATTATCATCGCAAGCATTATTTAATGGGGAAAGAATTGTTGAAGAAACTCATTTGTATTCCATTAAAGAAGGGGATAAGTTTATTGGCATTTTCTATGGATATAGAAAACCAATAAAAAAACCTTAATAAAGTATCAATTAAACGGGACTAGAAAAGTGTATGTATTGGCAAGGACATATTATATGGAGTTTAGATTTAAACACGTAAGTGTTTTTTTGCTGCTTCAAGGGACTGTATTGTTTGTTAGATAAAAAAAAGAACAAATAATCAATAAAATAAAATACTATTTAGTATGTTTACAGATTTGGAGCAACAAGTATATAAATTTTATGGGAAAAGATACCCCGAACAAGGACCGTTAATAAAATAGATAATAAAAAACCTAAAATAATAACAATTGTGTCAATTAAGGGCAGTGTTGGTTGGTAAAAGCACAAGCGTGATAATTTTAGCGACTTTGTTATCAAAAAATAATAAAGTTCTTTTAATTGATATGGATACTCAGGCATCAGTTACTAGTTATTTTTATAAAACATTAATAGAAAATGAATTTGATTTGCTTGGAAAAAATATATATGAGGTTTTAAAAGGAAATCAATTAATAAATGATGTAATTATTAACGCTGATAATAATTTTGATTTATTGCCAAGCTATTTAAGTTTGCACACTTTTAGTGAAGAACCTTTGTCTTATAAGGAACATAGGTTAAAGAATAGCTTTAAATATTTAAAATTTAAATATGATTATATTATACTTGATACTAATCCTCATTTAGATTCTACATTATCCAATGCTTTAGTTGTTAGTAAACATGTCATAGTTCCAATGATTGCAGAGAAGTGGACTATTGAAAGTTTACAGCTATTAGAGTTTTTTACAGATAAATTAAAGTTGAAACCGAAAGTATTTTTATTTGTAACAAAATTTTTAAAAAAATAAAACACATAAAGATTTATTAGAAATATTGCAAAAAAAAAGAAAAGTTTTTGGGGATAATATCAGAACTTGAAGATTTAAATAGGAGAATAGCAAAAAATGATAGGTTTGATTTAGATAGAGATTATATAAAGGAGTATGATAGCGTTTTAAATAATTTTATTTTAAAAATATGAAATTTGTCCGATAGTTGGATGAATTTTTTTAACAAAAAGATAGGAGATTAATTATGGATGTAGGAATAAAAATAAACGATAGGGTAATATCAAAAAAGGAAATAAAAAAGGAATTAAGCAATAAAGATGAAATATAAAGCATTATAATTTGTTGAAAGAACGTTTGAAATCTAATTTTCAAAAGGAAATCTATAATAAAATAGAAAGTATGAAAATTTTGAAAGAAATAAAAGATAATGAATACTATAAACTTGATGGTTATAAAAGTTTTGATGCTTTTATAAAAAAATATAAGTTAGCTAAAAGTCAAACTTATGAATATTTAAAGATAGCATCAGTTATAGAAAATGGCGCAATAGAAGAACTTTTTTTATTAGAAAATGGAATTAAAGAAACTATAATCTTTTTAAGAAATAGTAATTCAGATACGGTTAAAAAATTAAAACAAAATCCAGTAAAACCATTAAGATTGGAGCTTAAAAGCAAAGAAAGTTATGATTTTTACAAAAGTAATGCTAAATTTACGGGATTTTTATTAGATGAACTTTTTGAAAGTCAAAAAGACTTGATCAATAAATTTTTAAAAAGGTATAAATAATTAAAAGGATAGTTTATGAGCAATTTGGCGTACAGAACATACAATATAGAAAGTATGAAAAATGAATTTAATGTCAAAATAGATAGTGTAAATACTAAGATTGATAGTGTAAAAAGTGAACTTACCAATAAGATTGAAAATAGTAAAGAATTTGCGTAGAGATCTTAATATGGGGAACAGACTAATACATTTTATGATATTAACGGCAGCAATTTTTGGACCAATTTTGAATGCTTTATTTATGAAATATCTACAATATATTCAGTAATTGAAGAACATATAATTTGCGTTTTGGTATTATAATATAATTGTTGAGAGATTTTACTATAAAGTAATATTTTATTTTTATTCTATTATTAATTACAACTTATTTAAATTTTTTTTTATCAAAAGAATTTAAGTGGGTTGTAATTTGGTAAAAATATAAATTGATTTTAATTTTAAGTTGAAATACGCAACAATCAGTATATTTATTTGAGCATTTTGCAGTTTTGACTACCTTTTTAGGAATTTTAAATTAAGTGGGGGGCTTAACTAAATTTTCTTATTAAAGAATTTAGTTAAGCTGAGCTTTTTCCTTCAAAAATTTTTGAAGGAAAAAGCGCCAAAAAAAGTTTTTGTTATATATTTATGTGTAATAAAAATTTATAAGAGGAAAAGGTTATTTTAAAATCCTAACTTGTCAAAAATAATTTTTGATATATAATAATCCACAAGAAAATATTCAAGGAGAGTCCACAATGATATGTGTTAGTCAACAAAGTTTTACTAGCTGTAAAGTATTTGAGGAAAAAGTTTTTTCATTAAAGAAAAAAGTAAGTTAAGTAAGTTAAGTAAGTTAGGTAAGTTAGGTAAGTTAGGTAAGTTAGGTAAGAAATTATCAGGAATTGGCAGTAAAGAGTGTTTTAGATTTGATCGAAATCAAGATTTTAGCGTACAAAGAAACAAGCTTGATAAATATGGCGCTAGTGAAGTAGGCAATATTCTTATTGAAGGTGCTAGTCTAAAAGACTTAATGATAAATAGAGTGCTTAAATATTTGGTATGAGTATGCCTTTTGAAAAGAATTTATATATATATGCTCAAGAGCAAGGATTTAGAGAATTTGTTAAAGTATAAGTTGATAATATAGCGGGTTTGTATAAAAATAAATATGCTAATGGTGTTAATAAATATAATTATTCCAAAAAAATGGGTAGTATATAAACTTTAGTAGACATAATATCTTTTAGATAAATCTTGTGCTATTAGTTATTCCATACTAAGTTGAAGAAATTCTTTATATATTTATTTTTGGCTTACATTTACAATATTTGTTGACACTGTTTCCATAATATTTGCCTTTACAGTCATATTTATACTGTTTTAAATATGTTGGTTGGCTTTAGATATTTTTATATGTAAAGTAGAATTTCTTGCAAGAAAAACCTTTTTGTAATTTACATTTTTAACTGTATTAGCAAGCTCAACACTAGAATATTTATTAAATTTGCGTATAAATCCGAATTCTAAACTAACGTGCACTCTAAATCTAATTTTCCCCTAATTCTTCTAGCTTCAACTTCTAATCTAAAAGTTTGTGCTAAAAGATGTTCAAAAGTGTCTTTACTAATTGTTACTCTAAAGTCCTTGTTAACATAAATTTCGTTACTTGTCCATTTTTGCCTCATCCTTCATACATTTCCCTTAGAAACTTCTAGTCTCTTTGCTATTTTTCTATCACTTAATGATCCTCTTTAAAATATGCAACATAATCATCAAAAGATCTTTTAACCCTTTTCAAAAAAATTCTCCTAAAGTAACACAATTAATAAATTGTTTCTCTAAATAATAAAGCAATTTAATAAATTGTTAACATAAACTATTAACTTCTTATACCTATTAACTGGTGTTTAATATTTATTTCATTTACTATTCACAACCATCACTATTTGGATCCATTAAACATTTTACAACTTTCTGAATTTCTTCTTTATTAGCAGTACTTTGAAGATATTCTTTTAATTTTTTTAAAAAATCTTTTAATTTTTCTAAATCTCCCTTAATATCACTAATCTTTACAGTAGTTTTATTTGTATTACTATCACTCTCTTTTATTTTTCTCCTTAATTCTGTTCTAGCTTCTTCTAGTTGTATAATAAGCTCTTTTAATTCACCTTTATTCTTCAAGATAGTCAGCCCATTCAGCATAAATAGAAGTACCAATTGTTTTCGCATCAGTAATATCATCATAAATAGCGCCCGTAACCTTATCTTCAACTTCTTTTCCAGACACTTGCTTCTTTCTTCAAAGAATGATTCTGGATTAATACTATAAATATCACTGGTTATCTTGTTTATTTTTTTTGTAACTATTGAAATTTTGCCCCTAGTTCTTCTTTCAAGAGGATTTTCACTTGATTTTGATTTTCTTAATTTTTTTCTTTCTTCTATTCGTCTTTTTCTCTCTCTTCTTTCTTGTTCTTTCCCTTCTTTTTTAGCTTTATCTTTCTTTTCAACTTAAACTTGATTAACTTGTGCTTCTTTTTCTACTATAGCTTGTTCTTTTTTCCCTTTTTTAGCTTACTTTTACCTTTTCTACTTTTCCTTCTTTTTGACCATCACTTTGCCCTGTTGTTTTTAATATCAGTATATTATATGGCTACTTGCAGGCAATACTGGTGGCGAACCTAATACACTGTTATTAGGTTCATCTCCCTGTATTAATTCTCTTTTTTCTTCTTCTTGTAATTTCTTTGCTACTTCATTTATTTTCGGACCACTTAAGGTAATTTTATCTTTTGGATCTAAAATTTTATCTAAAAATCCTTTAATTTTCCCTTATACATTTTGTTCTAAATCTTTATTAGCTGAATAATTCTTACAAGAAATTATCATCACAAAAACAGTACAAATAATCAGCATTTTTTTATTCATAATTGTTCTCTCCTGTACTTTGAACTTCTATTTTAAATTCTTTTTAAGCTCTTCTAGTGATATTGCATATTCAGCAGCTTTATCTCCTAAAGAATCCTTAATTTTATCTCCCAAAAATATAATATGTTCAGAACCATCAATATTTCCTATTTTTGTTATTATCTCTTTATTTTGGATACCACTTTTACTACTTTGTTCGTCATTATATCCATAATACAAACTAGTTTTAAAAGCCCCACCTTCAGTCATTGATTTTACAAAGTTATCAACTTCTGACTCTTCTAATGAAAAAAATGTAGCTGAATGTCCCCCAGCATTTAACCCCGTTGCAATACCATCTTCCTCTTTTCTCACAACTAAAGCTCCTAAGTCTGTCCAATTACCATTATTGTCTTTTTTATTTTTAATATTTACAGTAAATTCACAAAATTCTATTGCATCTCTACTACTTTCTTGTTTACTTAAACTACCTCTAAAATTTTCGCAAGAAATTATCAAAGCAAAAATAACATAAATAATAAACATTCTTATTTTTTTTTTCATAAGTCACTCCCTAACCCTTAAACATAACACAATACATAATAATTGCAATTTTTTAAGGATTTATTAAATATCTAGTTTTATTACATTTTTACTGTATCTATGCTACAAATATACAATTAAATTATCTTTCTTCTTTTAACATGCAAAAGAATTTTAATACGCTTGTACCATAAACAACATGCTTATCAGATATAAATACTTCAAGCCTATTTAGATCATTGAATTTATTGGTTTTATTGAAATAGTCTTTTATAAAGCCTCCCCAATATTCTATACTCTTAAGCTCAGCATTGTTGTTATTAAGAAGATCAGATAAAGCATCATTATTATCAACACATAATGTTCGAATAAGTCCATTTATGTTGCTTTTTTGTTTACCTTCATTTACCCAATTTTTTATATTAACCAGTGCATCTTTAAAAATTTCATGGCAATAAAACTTACCGGTTTCCAACTTTTTATTAAAGTTTTTTATTTGAGTTTTTTTCTTGATTTATGTCTTTTTTTTATTCTTGATTAACACTAGCTGGTTTTCTAGGCATAAAATTACCGTTTTCATAATTATTGTAAATAGACGCTACATCAGTATCCACCTCACTTTCTATGTTAAGATACATAACTAAAGCATATCTTTTAAAATAAGTAATAGATAAGCTTATAAGTTGTAGTAATATATTTACATTTTTAGGTCCATTTTCATTGTTCCATTGTAAATTTTCTGTAAGAATTGGTGTATCAGTATTCATAATCGCCGCTTTTGCTGCAAAATGTAGTCCTAACAACGTGGAGAACTTTTTGACCATCTACAACTGTAAAAGTTGAAAATTGTTCAAAATCAGGCTCTAAATCGTGCTTAATAATAACGTTTTTAATTTCTCTAACTATTTCGCTGGAATTCTGATACTTATAGCCACAGTCTTTAAGATTTTTATCAATACCTGATAAGTTCATTCTTGGGGTTTTCATATCTCTTTTAAAGTTAATTTTTACTTGAATATTTTCTTGTGGATTATTTTTGTTTGAAGCATTTGACATAACGGTCAACTTCTTTTATTAGTTATAAGCAAGTATATATCAAAAACTATTTTTAACAATTTTTTTACAAAAATTTTTGTAAAAAAATTAGGGCTTAGCTAAATCCTCTACTAAAAGAACTTCGCTAAACCCTTATATTATTTTTGCAAATTACTAACAAAGATAGTCGCAAATGTCAATATTTTAACAACTACGTTACTTTAGTATAGGACAACTTCAAATTAAAATTAATGTATCTTTTTACCAAATTACATAAAGTGTATTGAATTAATAAGATTAATAATTAAAATCTAATATTTTTTTAGAAAAGTATTTACTTTTAAATCAAAATTATGCATTATAGTAGTAATTGCTAATTATTTATAATTAGCAAAGGAGATTGACGGTTATGTCAATATCAATAAAAAAAGCCCACGTTGCTACAATAAGCATCAATACAAATTAATAGTTCTTGTCTCAACGCTAGATTCCCTAAACAAAAAAAATAAGAAATACACTCAAAAAAACATACTCTATTACTTTAATGAAAATCTTAATAGAAATGGTCAAGCTCCCACTAAGCTAAAAAATATGCAAAATTATCTTTACAAATTAGAAAAAGAATTCAAAGTCACAACTAACTACTACCAACATTTGTGAGTAAATTGTGGAACTGAAATTTACTATAAGCTTAATTATCCTAAAAAAGAATGTTACCTTAAAATCAACAAGTACTTTAAAGAAAAAAAAAGACTCTAGATTTAAATTTAGAGTCAATAACTATTTTAAAGACAATGTTAATAAACATAGTAGTGTAGAATTAGTTGAGTGTCTAAATAATAAAAATATTAATATAAAAGAAGAAAAAAGAAATAACCAAATAGAAAAATATCAAATAAAAAACTATTTCAATAAATGTAACTTTAAATCTAAAAAATTTCTTTCAATTTTAAATTTAGATATTAATAAAAAAACAAAAATTGACATAATGAAAATTATAAAACAAGTTGAAATTGAACTAATAAGAAGTTTTAATATACATGTTCGCTAATGTTTAAATTTTCCTTATGTGGAGCATATTCTGCAGTAATTCTGCTGAAAAATAAAAGATATGTATAAGGTTTTAATCTATTAACACCACATAATATGGCAATTAATATCTGGATTATATAAATATAATTATAGTGTAATGTATTATTGTACTATAATTATATTATAAAAGAGTGTTTATAATATAGAACATAATTTCTGGAGTGCTTGTTTTTTTAACATTTGTAATTCAGGTTTTAATATCAATAATAGTTAACTAAAAAAAAAATTAGAACCATATGGACTTTATGTTTTATTTAGGTAGTTTTAAGATAAAAATTCTTGTTTTAACTAAATAAATTATTGCTGTAAATTATATCGATTAATATTGTCCAATATAACAGGATTATATCTTCTATTAAATATCTCTTAAGGAGGATTTTATTTTAAAAATAACACAAAATAGTGCCCTTGTTTTAATAGATGTACAAAATGATTTTTTAGAATCAGGTGCTTTGCCAGTATCTAATAGTAATGAAATAATTCTTTTGATCAACCAACTTCAAAATTATTTCAAAAACATTGTTGCTACCAAAGATTGGCATTGTAAAAATCATGTAAGCTTTTCTAATAATAAAAATGGGGGTATTTGGCCTGAACATTGTGTCAAGAATACTTGGGGATCAGAGTTTCCTAACGATCTAGATACAAAAAGAATAAAAAAGGTTTTTTTAAAAGGTACTGATCGATATTACGATAGTTATAGTGGATTTTATGATGATTGTATTAAAACAAAACAAACGGGCCTTCAGCTTTATCTGAAAAACAATTCAATCAATACATTGTTTATTGCGGGATTAGCATTAGATTTTTGTGTAAAAGAAACAATACTTGATGCAATTAACTTAGGATTTCAAGTCTTTCTAATAATAGATGCTACAAGAAGCATAACATCTACTCCCGAATTAATAATTCAGGAGCTTAAAAGGCTTAATGTATCAACCTGTTTTTCTAAAGACATATTCGACAACAACTAAAATAAGCTTAATCTAAAAAAGGCAATTCAAAAATATTGAATGATGGAAAACTACTATTTCCAAATTAAAGATCATAAAATAGATTGTGTTATTATAATGGTTTCTTAGATTTTAAAATCAGGCCATCTTGCTAGAGCGTTTTTAACAAAAAAATTAATTGACTCCTAATTTTATTAAAAATGACACAAGTAAATAACAAATCTAAGTTCAAGCTTGTAGAATTTCTATTCTTGCAGTAACGCTCAATTTATAACCAAAATTAATGTGTTTTTAGCAAAAGATTGAAAAATCCTTCGACTATAAATTTATCTAACATATTTTTTATATAAATAGGGTTGATTTTAAATCAAAGTTATATATAGAAACATAAATAAGAACAAAAAATGCAAAAATCTTATTTAACAAACTTAAAAAGTAGTCTTATCAGAATAAATTGCAATGCAAATTCATGTTCTTGTTTCAACACTAGCTTATGTTAATAGCAAATATTAAAGTACACTAAAATAATGAGTTGCATTATTTTAGTGTACTCCTTAAAAGAAATGGACGAATTATTTATTACATGTTTTTAACTTTTTATAGAGCAGAAAAAAATTTACTTGTTATGCTCATAATTTTTTTAAAGAGCTTAATTAGTAGTCTTTTATTTGAATATATATATTACTTTTCAAAGTATAATAATAGCATATTATTATATTGGCCAATTAACTTCTAAACTCATAACACACATTTTTGATTTCATTAAATATCTTATCTTCAGGGTCAATATCGGGTCCACCAACTCTCAATTTTGTATTATATCTGCTTGAGTAGATGGAGGATTTAATAACATAAAATAACTATCAAAAACACTGGCAAGTCTGCTTTCTATTCTATAATGTTCTTTGGCATCCATATTAAGATTTTCATCTCTACCCTCTACATTAGGCCGATTATCTCTACCATGTTTGATATAGCTGAGCAGTTCTTTAATTTTACTCCTATCTTTCAGTTTGAATAAAAACCTTTTAACATACTCTTCTATTTGGGATACATCTCCTTTTAGATAAATATTAAAATGAGGTGCACTATGCCCTTTTGGTAATTCATCTTTTAAGGCATTAACAAAAAAAGTTAATGTATTAATTTCTTCATTGCTAAGTTTAAGATTGCTTTTCCAATCAGATTTTGAATTAATATTTTTTACACTTTGTACGTCTTGCAATAAGTGATCTTTATTGTTGCTATTATTTTTCAATAAAATAAAACTTTATTTATTACTCAATATTAAACCTATCTTTTAATTTTAACCTATTAAATATTTGACTATTCAATGTAAATTTACTAATATTAAAAGCATCATTAATTTCCCGTATCTTTTTATAATATGGTCTATAACTTTTTAAAATGTTATTTTTAAAACTTTTAAAACAGGTATTATCTTTTCAATAATATTAAATAATTCTTTATTATGTTAACTATTTTAAAATACTAAATAAAATTTATTATTTAAAATAATAATCCCATATTTTAGTGTGGTTGCTGCTTTTCCATGATTTTGCTTATTGGTATTCAAATTGAGATATTTACTCTAGTTTAGATTTTCTCTTGAGAAATATCTAAAATGTTGTGGATTGTATTATAGTTCTATTTCAGATAGAAATATAGTCAATAGAAAGTTTTACTATTTTAATTAATGTAGTTAATGATATTACAAAATTTAGAGAGAAAATATACAATATTTCTATTGTATAGAACCAGTTTATAAAAAATAGAAAAATGATAAAAGAAGTGGAGGATTTGCTTTATAAAGAATATAGTGTATATCTTAAGGATAAGATTCATTTTTTAATAGTATAAAAGTTATTATAAGCAGAAAATTAGAGTTTTCTGCAAAAGAAATGTATCATAAAGAAATAAAAGATGCTTTTAAAAATATTTTTTCTTTATATTTAACAAAGATATTGACTATAATGTTGTTTGTTTAGAGTTGTTTGATTAATTTTGATGGGTATTCCCGAGGAAGAAGAATATGAAAACTATAAGTATGCTTTAAAAAAGAGCATGGTTAATGATATTGAAAATAAAATTAAAATCATGGAAATATTGTACAACATAAAAAACAAAAAACTTTACCGTATTGATGGGCATGTAAGTTTCAAGTTTTTTATTGAAGAATTTTTAATTGCGAGAACCCAAGCTTATTTATATTTAAAAATATATGAACAGGTTTTGAAAGGAGACGTAAGTATAAAAGAAATTAGAGACGGGTGATAGAAATTTATAGAAATATAAAATCAAAAGAGGTGGTAGATAAAAAGCCAAATCAAAATTCAATAAAACCATTAAAATTCCAGCTTAAAAGACAAGATAGTTACGATTTCTATAAAAGCAATGCTAGATTTACGGGGTATTTATTGGATAAGATTTTTTCTAGTGATAAAGATTATTTAAACAAAATATTTAAAGGATATCATGATTTAAATTTAAAAAAAACAAAGTAAAATACATAAGCAAACACTTGCAAAATTTAAACAATTTTTGTGCAATTATTAGCGATTGTGTTTTTAAATTAATGCGATCCTAATTGTCAATTTAAAACCTATTTATTATTAGATTGCAAGAGTTATTATCTTATATTTTTTAATAACTTTTTTTAGAGGACAGTTGAAATCCGTTTATTCCAATATTAAAATTGGGTCCAAACCCCGCAAACGCAATGTCGAGTCTTTTTTTAAGATTAGCGTTGTACTTGTTTGCAAATGTAAATGGAATAATAAATTCCAGTGATGTAGGATGCTGCAGTCATAAGCCTCCCTATACCCGTTAGTGTTATTATTATTAAAACACTCGTCGGATTGTACACTATCCATTTTTTAGTAGAGTTGTTGTTAAAATAGTTGTCAATTCTTTTTTTAAATCTTAAAATTTTTTTCTATAAAGTATTTGTTTATCTTATGGTAACAATCTTTTTTGGGATAATTAAGTTTATAATAAATTTCAGTCCCAAAATTTACACCCATGTGTTGATAGTAGTTAGTTGTGACTTTAAATACTTTTTCTAATTTGTAAAGATGTTTTTGCATAGTTCTTAGTGTAGAGATAGCTTGACCATTTTTTTTAGATTTTCATTGAAATAATATAATATGGTGTTTTAGGTGTATTTTTGATTTTTGTTATTTAAAAAGTATAGTGTTGAGATAAGAACTATTAATTTATGTTGAATTTTATTGTGGTAATTTACGGTATTTTTATTTGCTAAGTTACAATCCATTTAAGTATCCTTTAGAATAGTTTATCGCTTCCACTTATTAGTGGAAATGAATTTGCTTTAAAAGTAAATACTTTTATAAATATTGACTTTTAAAGTTTTAGTGACTGCGATTTTGAAAATTATATATTATTAATATATCTAGATTATAATTTTGATTTAGTGTACAACATATATGTGAATTTATATATCGTTTAAGATATCTAAGTTAAATGATTAACACGCTTTCAATTGTATAAGGGCTTATAGCAATCTCTTTAAAAGAGAATACTTTAAAGCCCCCTTAGCAATTTTATGTAATACTGATTTTCCTAATTTGCATTATATGGGTGTTATATTGTTGATTTTTAATTATAAAACGGGGGGGTTAGTTTTGTAATTCCCATATTTTTTTATCATATTGTGTATTAAGTTAATTTAACTTATTTTTTTAAAAAAATGTTTCAGGGTGCTCCGAAAATTTTTATTATTAATTATTTAAAATTATGCATCCTCAAAATTTAAATTACTTGACTCGAGTAATTTGTAAAAAAATTGTTTGTTTATATAATCTTATTGTAAATTGTTGTGGCAAGTTGCAAGTTTTTGTACAAACTTGATTTATAATAATTTTTTTAAAAAAGTAAAAATAGTGTGACTCCCTATATTAAAAAAAGCTTTTTGAGAGGCAAAATTAATTTTATAATATATATTAGATATAGAATTTTTATTAGGATAAAATTTGGTTATGACTTTTGTTTTGTTTTCTAATATATTGAGGTATTTTTTCATTGTTGTTAGATTAATAGAATTTTGATTGTTTTTTTTAGATTTTCGTTGTAAAATTTGAATAGAGTTTTTTGATGATAATTTCTTAATATTAGATTAATCTTGTGTATTGTAAAGATAAGAATAAACAATTTGCATGTTTGTTTAGCTGCTAATTTTAATTTTTTTTCAACTATAGGGTTGCTCATAGTGTAATTATATAGATAATATTTAAAAATAAAAATCGAATTGATAAAATTGTAACAAATTTTTAAAATTGCCTATTAATAATTTTCAAAAATTTAAAGATTTTACTTTTTGGGATAAAGTTAGTGATTTATTGAAAATTCAAGTTAAAGTTTAGGGCCAATATACTTTATACTAATAAAAAATTATATATATAATTTTTTATTAGTATAAAGTATATTGGCCCTAAACTTTAACT
>NZ_JACHFB010000008.1 GCF_014205885.1 Borreliella californiensis
ATTTAAAAATAAATTCTAAGTTTGTAAAAATAAGCCACTCTGCATTAAAAGAATCTCATCCTCATGATGTTTTAACATAACATAAAGATAGTTTAATAGCTTACATTATTCTTTTTAAAAAAAATAACAGCCCTGATAGGCAAAAAATAATGCCATCGGTTTTTGTAATATTTTTTATAGCATTAATATACTAGCATTTACTCTATTTAAAAATAATAATTCTAAAATAATTAATTTAATAAGAATTGATTTCTTAATTTCAGAATCCATTTCTTATTTTTGGTTATAGCCAACTCACAAGATTTAGCTATAACCTATTTACAATTAAAAATTAATTTTTAGGAACAAATAAAACATAAATCATTTGATTGGTTTTATTTCAGATAAATTAAATCTTTGTGAAATATTTGGCTCCCAACCTTTCCACTTGTCGTTTCTAAAAAGATAGCTAGAAGAAGTTATATTAAGAAATATAGCCGGAAAATCTCTTTCGATTATTATTGCTTCTGCTTTTTTTAGAATTTCCTGTCTTTTAAGAACATTCCTTTCATTATCTGATTTTATTAAAAGTTTATCATATTCAGAATTTGAATACCCATAAGATGAAAAAGCTGTGTTTTCGGTTTTAAAGATACTTAAAAATGTCATAGGATCAGCGTAGTCTCCTGACCATCCTGCTCTTATTATTTCATAATTACCATTTACCCTGCTATTTATATATGTTGACCATTCTTCATTCTCAAGCTGGACATTAACATTTAAGTTTTTCTTCCATTGATTTTGAATGAATTCAGCAATTTTTCTCTGACGATCATTTGTATTATACTTTACTTTCAATAAAGGAAAATTTTTACCATTGGGATATCCTTCATCCACCAAAAGCTTCTTTGCCATTTCAGCATCAAATAAGCTTAGATTGCTTTTATAAGAGTAATCAATATAATCTGGAGTTGCTCTTCTTGTAGGAATAGAACTATCATTAAGAACACTCTCTGTTAAAGTTTTTCTATCAATAGCAAGAGACAGCGCCTTTCTAACTTTAACATTGTCAAGCGGTTTTACTTTTATATTCAAAGAATAAAAAGAGGTTGAATTGGTCCCCATTGAATAATAATCATCTCTAAGCTTAAGATCCTTAAGCAAATCTGGTGGAACATTATTAAAAATTGCATCTAGTTCATCATTTAAATACATATTATAAGCTGTAATGCTATTATCTGCGACAAAAAATATTACATTATCAAGAACAACATCTTTGGAATTATAATATTTATTATTCTTTTCAAGAACAACCTTTTCATTTAAAACCCTAGATTTTAATTTGAAAGGACCGCTAACAACCATATTTTCAGGATCTGTCCACCTTTGTCCATACTTTTCAATAACGTGCACTGGGACAGGGACAAATGTCTGATGTACCAACATATCAAGAAAATATGGCTTTGGGGATTTTAGCGTTATTTCCAAAGTTTTCTCATTAAGGGCTTTAATTCCAAGATCAGACTCATTTGCTTTGCCTTCAAAATACTCTTCTGCATTTTTTATAACAGACTTAATCATGTTAACAAAAGACGATCCAGTTTCTTTATCTAAAACTCTAAGATAAGATTTTCTTATTCCCTCGGCAGTAATGGCAACTCCATCGCTCCAAACAAGATTATCTCTTAAATGAAACGTATATACTACTCCGTTATCAGAAATATCCCAACTTTTTGCAAGTCCCGGCCTGTATCCTCCAGTCCTGGGGTCTCCATCTAAAATGCCAAGAAACATTTGACTTACAATCCCCGACCCAACTGTATCGTTTATTAATTGAGCATCTAAAGTAGCAGGCTCACTTCCGATATTTAGTTTAAAAACTAATTTATTTCCATTACTTTCATTAATACAAGAAATAAATAAAATTAAATTAAAAATTAATACAAATTTTAACTCTTTTATCAATATTTTCATACAAGTATCCTTACAAGTTTCTATAAATTTAAATTTTGCCTATATTTTATTATATATGAAATATAATTTCACATTAACATTATTAAAAGCACTTAAATTATTCTAGAAAATATAATATATGTTTTGATTTTTAATCTTTATCTGGATACATTTTAATGATTTTAATATTAAATTTTTAAAACAGAATTAGTTATTCTACAGTATATAAATAAAGCAATTGATCTTGTATTGGAAAGATCACGATTTTTTATTATTTTCTCTACTATGGTTATTACATAAATAAAAAATAATTTTAAATTCCATTATTTATCTATTTGTAAATTGGGTTTATTTAGATTTATTATTTTTAAATAAAAAATAGTTTATTATTTAATTTTAAAAAATTAGAATTAAATTTAAAATTAAATATCATATTTAACACTTTCTTTGTTGCAATAAAAGTTCTTTGTAAGAACTTTCTTACCTTTAAAGCACCTTTAAAGGATTTAAAAACTTTCTTATATATTATAGCAAAAGCAATACTAAACAAAAGTAGTAACCAAAAAGTTAAAAATAAGGATATAAAGAAATAATAATTAATTTATTAAAAATTGTTTGTAATGATCTAATAAAAAATATATTATTATGTTCACTAGACTATAATTTTTTTATCAAAGGAGAGGGATATGAGATTATATCGAAATCAATTAAAATTTTTAAAATTGTTGGCATTTTTTTTATTAATATCTTGCGCTTCCTTAAACGTTGAGCACGATCAATTTGGAAAAACATTTAGAATATACCAAAGTTTAAATAAAAATGCAGAACTTAAAGGAATTTTTAATTATAAAACAGGAATAACCAAAATAGTTTTATATACAAAGTTTAGAAACCATAGTATAACAGAGCATACTCCTTTATTGCTTCCAGATGGAACTAGAATTGAGGGAAAAGTAAGCTACAAAAGAGATAATAACCATTTTTTTGGAAACTGGATTAATTATTCTTCATTTGCTTTGCCTAAGTCTTTATTGGAAAAGACAATTAAAGAAGAAGATGCTTCTTATAAGAACAATGAAGTTAAAATTAAGGTTGGACTGGAAGATTTAAGCCTGAAAAAATATAAAATTTTGGACTTTCTAGTAATGGTTGAATCAATTGAAAATAAAGATTATAAAAATTAATTTTTATAATCTTTATTTGTTGTTTATTTCTAGTTTAAAACAAACATTTTATTGCAAAATAGAATTGACATAAAGGGTATATAATTTTTATTTTACTCATTTACAAAAATGACAAAGGCTACCATTAGGTAGCCAACTTATTATTCTAATCAAACAACAAGAGCGAGACATTGCATCTCAATCTATATAAATTATTATATAGTATTTTCTTTTTTTGTAAAGTGTTTTTGAAACATTTTTTGAATGTAGTGCTACTTTTATAAATTTAGAATATTATTTTTTATCCTTTAAATTGTCATATTTATTTTTAATATTTATAAGTAATTTTTGATTATCATAATATAGTTCTTTTAGTAAAAAACTTGCAAAGTTTGTATTTGATTTATAAAAATTAAAACTTTTTTCATCTTCGATTTTTAACTTAAGTGACCTATTTAATATAATTTTTGAATTAGTTATAATTCCATTATTTTCTAAAAATTGCATAGCATAATATACTCCTTTTTTTAAAATTAATTCATAATTGATTTTGCCACTGTCGATCCCTTTTGCTAGTTTAATGTATCTATAAACAGTGGTTTTTGCCATATTATAATCTTTTATAAAATGCCCAAAACTTTTATATTTATCTATGACGTAATATTTGTTATCATTAATTTCTTTTAAAATTCTGGCTGTTTCAATTTTGTTGTAAGATTCCTCTTTTATCAAAATTTTTAATTTTTCTTTCAATTTCAAGTATCTAGATTCTCTGCTTTTTTTTATTTCATTTCCATTAAATTCAACCCTTTTGACAATTTCTATTTTTTTATTTAATTTCATCTTCTGTTTTTACTCCATTGTATACTTTCGAATTAGTTCCATATGGAACTTGAAGTTCCATATGGAACTAATTCGAAAGTATACTTAAAAAATTTTCAAGTATATTTTCATAAGCCTTATAATAATCCTCATTAGAATTGAATTCTTCTCTATAAAAAATGGTTTTACGCAAATTATCTCTTTTTGGAACACTTCCTAAAAACCTGCCTTTATATTCGCACTCGATAAACTTTTTAAGTTCTTTATCAATGTTTTGTCTTTCAATAAATTTGGTTATCAAATAAAACATTGGCAAATCCTTTCTAAAAAGATCATGTAATCTACTAGTTATTAGATCTAAACTTTCAATTGCCCATTGGTCTGTTGGTAGAGGTATAATTAAGTAATCCGTGATGATCAAACTATTATTGAGTAGACTTCCCAATGTAGGTGCTGTATCCATTATAATAAAATCATATCTGTTTTGAATAAAGCTTAAAAAAATTTTAAGTAGATTCTCCTTTAATGAAATGCTTTCTTCATTAAATTTACTTAGGTTTATATGACTTGCTATGAAATCTACATTATTATTTACTTTGATTGTCGAATTTTCTATATCTATTTCTTTTTTAAGAACCTTGTATATATTAATATCTTTTGGACTAAGGTTTTTTTTTCTTAAGATATTAATATAAAAACTTGTACTACTTGCTTGTGGATCCAAATCTATTAATAATGTTTTGTTATTCTTTTTTGAAAGAATGTCTGCAAACATTAATGCTGTTGTACTTTTTCCCACGCCTCCTTTTATTGATGCAATCGTTATTATTTTTGGTTTTTTTTTATCCAATTTAATATTCCTTTATTACTTTCGTATTTTTTACCATAAAATTTGTGTATTTCTTCTTCAATTTTTAAAGTTCTTTCTAAAAGAGATTTATAAAAAATTTTATTTTTATTTTCATTTTTGGTAAGTACATACAAGCTTCTTAAATAACAAAAAACACTTCCTTTTTTGAATTTGAATTCTATATAAAATATTTTTTTTAATCTTATGGTTTTTTTTATTCCTTTTTCTGAATAAGTTATGACAAATGGTTTTAGAAGGTTTATAAAACCATAAAAAATTCCTAAAAATTTATCATTTTCTTTTACTGAGAATAAATGGAAGCTTTCGTATTTTCTATTGTTAAAAACATTTCTTAGGCAAAGCCAAAATTTTCCTTTCTTTGGTTTTGCTTCGAAATTATTTATCATATTAAAGATTTTTGTATGATAAATAATTTTGTTTTCTGATTTTTCTATTTTGTTAAAAAAATTTTTTTTTGTTTCTTTATTTTTCATTAGATTTTTTTTGCTTCACTTTGTTATTTGCTTATCATATTTTTGTTTTTTATTAGATCTTTCATTAACACAATAGCATTTTTTATGTTATTTGGAGTATTGATTTGGTTGTAGTTTTTGAAGTTTTTTTTTCTTTCCACTTTATTTTTAATCTTAAATTCTTTTATTAGTTTACTAAAGTCCGTATTTCTGAATTTTTTTGCCATGAACCATATTTTCTTTTTCTTTTTTTCCAGGGTTTTTTTGAAAAACTTTATAATTTTTTTTTCTTCATATTCGTGTAATTCTTCTATAAAATCTTTTAAGTTCCATAATGAATTTTTATAAGTTATGTTATTTTCTGTTATTTTTTTAATTTCTTCTAGATTTATTGTTTTTGTTTTTTTTTTAATTTCTTTTTCTAAAAAGTTTATAGTTTTTTTTATATTTTTATTTCTTTTTTTAAAAGAATACTTAGAATTCTTATAATTTTTACTTATATCATCACTTAATACATGTGAAGTTATTTGATGTGAAATTTTATATTTTTGAGATTCTTCTATTATTTTAAATTTTTTCAGTTGTTTATTTTTTGATTTTTCATGCTTTGATTTTTTATCAATAAAATATGCTGTACTGATAATTTTTTTAGCTAATTTTTCAAGGGCTTTATTTATGGTGTAGTAAGTGAAACTTCCATTGTTTTTTCCAAGTGGATTGAAATGGCTTTTAATTAATCCTAAATTTTCAAAAATTTTTATGTCATTTTGTATTGTTCTTTTAGTAACCTTTTTAAATCCTTTTTTCCCCAATATAGAATTTGTCATTACTACAACATTGCTTAGAGAATATTTTTTTTTAGATATGAAATAGTTGGCGCTTAGTTTTTGGATGACCCAAAATATTTTCAATCTTCGGTCTACTACTTTATTAAAGGGCATCTTGCTAGGTTTTATTTGATACATTTTAAGCTCCTATCGTTTGATCTTTTATTGCATTAAGCATTGGAATTAATAATAATACACTTATTTAAAAAAGTAAAGTTTTATTAGTAAATTTGCAATCAAATGTGTGAAATTCAATAAGTTAAAATTTATGCCTACTTGATTGCAAATTTTTTATGCAATGATCCACTTCTTTTAAAAATTTTAAAAGAAGTGGTTTATATATTTCAAATGTGAATTCTCCCTTTTCTCCATAAGATTTTAATTTTAAAGTAATATCTTTTTCAATGTTTTTTGTTAGCTCTATTATTTTTTGTGGACTTAATACTATATTTAATGTTTCTTTTATTGTTTTTGAATTCTTTAAAGTTCTTACAGGAGGTTCAATTTTTAATTTTCTATCATTCTCGTCATAAATGGAATTTAGAAATCGCAATTGGTCAGAGTATAAGCTTAAATTTAAAAACAGGATATTTAAATTTTCACAGGGATAATAATTTGCTATAACAAATGTTTCGTAAGTTTCTGAGGGGGTATTTGATTTTTCAAATAACTTTGGAATTTTCATACTGTAGATGTAATAATCTTCTATTTCATTATATTCTGTTTTAAGCTCTGTTTTTTCAATTTCAATTTTTCTATTATCAATACGTTTTTGCAAAATATTTTTAGATATTTTAATTTCTTTATCAAAATCTGTTATATATGCTAAAATATACTCCTTATTAAGTTTTATGCTATGTGATACATTCCAATTGTCTTTAAAGTCAATGTTAATGTATTTTCCTGTGCTTTTGTCGTAAATGTGGGTTAATAGATCTCTTGAATTAGTTAGTGAAATACTAATAATGCTTTTATTAAAGCCAGATTTTATTTTGAGTTCTGCTTTATATTTTAAATAATTAATTTTTTCTTCATTTATCAAAATGCTTTCAGGATTTATTTGCAATCCTTTTTTTTTGATGTAAATATTGATTTTAAAATTTTCTTTTTCTGTTAAAGGGTTGTATACTCCCACAATAGATATTTTATTGTCATAATTTCTGCTTATTATTGAGTCTTCTTGAAATTTTAGTTTTCCTAATTTATGATTTGTATCATGTAGATTGAAATTACCATTTGAGATGGATTTGCAACCTAAAATTAACAAAAATAAGGAAATGTTTTTAAGGTAGTTCATTTTTTGTTCCTTAAGTGATTCTATATAACTGTATAAATTAAATTCTAGTGCAATAATTATATACTTTTTGATTTTAATTATTAAAGAATTTGTTATGCTTTTTATGCAAGCTTTTTATTATTAATATATTTTAGTATATTTAATGAGAAATTTTAGATGAAAAGAAAGTTTAATTTTATTTTTCCCCTTATTATTTTTTTGTTTTCATGTAATATTGGTGTTTCTTCAATTTTTATTAGACCTTTAGATGAGGTAATGAAAAGTGAGCTTGGTTTATATGAATCGTTGGGAAATGGTAAATTTAAAACCGGCATTCATACTAAGAATTACTTTGATTCTATTAAAGATATTAGTTATTATTCTTATTTTTTTATTTTAGATAAATTTAGCAATAATATTACAATGAAATTGGCTTTAATTTCTAAAAAAGTAAGCTTATTAACCTATGATTTTGGTATTTTTTTTGATCGTAAATTTAAATTAACAATTTCTAATTTAAATTCAAATGAATCTGAATTTAACGTTATTAATAGTTTTTACAAAAAAGTTTCTTTTAAAAAGAGCACTAATAGTAATGTTCAGAATTTTTTCACTATTGATTTTAATTTGGATGATATAAAGGCTATTAATCGTGATTTTGAACTTAAAAATGATATTGAAGATCTTAATTCTTCTACCAATGAATTTATATATTTTTTTGATAGTTCTAAAAATTTTGATTTAAGAGAGTCTTACATTACTGTTTATTATTATGTCCTTAAAGTAATTGAAAAATTTTTACAATAACCAAACTTTTTATTAGTGCATTTATTTATTTTCTATTATTTTGAATTTTTCCCAAGGTTCTATTTTTTCAAGCAGATATATTTCGTCATTAACTATTTTTCCAACTACGTTTACAAGGCCATTATTTGGTGTATCTTTTAGTGCTATTTGAAGTTCTCCTGAATAACCCAAATATTCTGAAGAGTCTATTAGGATGTCTCCTTTTTTAATTTCATTTGGGGAATGCACAGGAAATTTTTTATTATTGTAGTACACTCTTGGCATAGTTGATCGAATTCTATAGGAACTAATGTCTCCTCTATTAAAATGTAAATTTTCAATTATTATTTCTTTTTCCACGGAAGTTGCTTTTGGATTTAGGTCTGCTTTTAGCTCTAAAATATTTCTGTTTACCTTTGATACTTTTTTTAGTTCTTTTTCACTTGGAAAACAATTAGAAATTAGAACCGTATCTATTCCTTCTTTGAAAAGATCTTTTGTCTGAGTTTCTATATCTTTAGATCTATGTGATTCTAGTGTGGGAACACCTTCTTTTTCTTTTCCTCGTGCGCATTCTTCTGCGTTATTAGAACTAATAAATGCAGCTGTTGGGATTGAATAATGTTTAAATATTTTTGTTGTTTCTTTAAAGAAATTTCTTGAGAGTCCTGTATATTTGTGAGGATAAAAATTATGACACCCAAGTAAATTTTTTGTGTTAGGCTTAAAATACATTATTGTATCAATATGTTTATTTATATTACTTATATTAAGTTGAATTTTAAGGTCAGAGTCGTTAAAAGTCATTAATGATTCTTCAATGCCTGTGAATGTATTGTCTAATCTAATTGCCCAAGCACCAAGCTTTTTAAAAAAATCCAGTTTTGGACAATTTCTAAGATTTGAAAGATCAATTTCCAATTCTTTGAAAATTTCAGGGCTTACATCAATAATAGGCTTCATCCCGTTCTTAATTGCAATGCTAAGTAATTCTTTGAATATGTCAAATTCATTTCCGTTAATATAGAGTAAAGAGGTGAATACTTGAGTAAACCCAAAATGAGCACTTTTTTCAAGATATTCGATAATTTTATTTTTAGGGCTTACATTAGGGTATATAGATATTCCAATTTCTTTCATTTTAGTCTTCCTTAAACAGAATTTTTATTGTTAAATGCATTGATTGCAAGTTGTAATACTTTTTCGCCATTCATTGTGCCATAATCGATTGTGTTAATTGTTTCGATTGGAATTCCTTTGGGTTTTGTGATTTCTTCAAGTCTTTTTTTATTAAATCTTGACTGTGGTGCAAGCAAAACAACATCAAAGCGGTCAATAACTTCGCCAAGTCGTGTTTCAGCAATAGCTTCAATTGTTGCAGTTATATTGTTTGCTTTAGCATATTTTTCAATTCTTTGTACCAGCATACTTGTGGACATTCCAGCTCCACATACAAGTAGTATGTTCATATTTCCTCCTAGTTTTTTATTTCATTTATTATTTTGTAAACATTAATTAATTCTTCAAAAATGCTTGATTCTGAAATTGCAGACATTAAATGATCTTCGGCATGAATTAAAATAAAAGGCGTTTTAACAGAGTTTGGATTAGTGGCTGATTGATGTATTATTTCTCTGTGTGCTTCATGAGCCTTTGCAATAGATTTTTTACTTTCTTGTATAGCAAGCTCTGCTTTATTATATTCTTTGTTTTTGGCATATTCTAAAGCTTCTCTTAGGAAGCTTTTAGCCTCACCGGAATAAGCTACAACAGGCATGCTTATTTTATCTATTAATTCTTCTATGCTATATGTTTTTTTATTCATGTATAAAATATTCTCCTTTTATTTATAAATCAATAATTAATATTATTTAATATATCTTATAAACATCATATTATAAGATATATTTAAAATAAATAATTTTATTATAAACATATCTTATAAGGATTTTATTATCATTGGTATTAATTATACTATATAATAACAAATATTATAAGCTGTTAATTATAACTTTTAATTAGTTTTTATTGGAGGATAAATTATATTATAATAAATATTATAAGTTGTTAATTATAACTTTTAATTAGTTTTTATTGGAGGATGGTTTTCATGAATTTTCAAGATTTTATTGAAACTACTTTAGTTCCTGTTGCTAGTAAAATTGGTTCAAACAGATATTTAATTGCCTTAAGAGATGGTTTTACTTTTTCTATGCCCTTTTTAATAGTTGGTTCTTTTATTTTACTTTTGGTTAATTTGCCTTTTACAGATTCTCAAACATTTCTATATCAACAGTGGTATGTTGATTTAATGGCTAAATATAAAGGAAATCTTGTCCAGCCATTTTATGTAAGTATGGGCATTATGTCTATATTTGTTGTTTTTGGTATTGGTTATAACTTATCTAATCATTATAAACTTAGTGGGATTACAGGAGGATTTTTATCTCTTTATACATTTTTAATTTTAGCCGGGCAATCAGATTGGATACCTTACGGCGGGGATGCTGCTAAATGGGGAATTCAGCCTAATTCATGGTTTCCTGTAATTGATGCAAGATATTTTAGTGCTCAAGGAGTATTTACTGCTATTATTGCTGCTATTTTTTCTGTTGAAGTTTATAAATTTTTAGTTCAAAGAAATATGGCAATTAAGCTTCCAGAGTCTGTTCCGCCTGCTGTTTTAAAATCTTTTGAGGCTTTAATTCCTGTTATTGTACTTTCAATTGTAGCTCAAAGTGTTAATATTGCTATTCAAAGTTTGGCAGGAAGTCTTTTCCCTGAAATAATTATGAATATGTTTAGACCTATTTTGCAAATTAGTGATACTTTAGTTGGGACTTTAACAATTTCTTTTATTGTTCATATATTATGGTTTTGTGGTCTTCATGGCACTAATGTTATTGTTGCTCTTCTTAATCCTATAATTTTGTCAAATCTTGATTCTAATATTAGAGCTCTTTCTGACAATCTTCCACTTCCTCATATTTTAGCTGGGGGATTTCTTGATTCATTTGTGTATATTGGTGGTGCTGGTGCAACTTTGGGGCTTGCTATTGCTATGATGCTTAGTAAATCTCAACACCTAAAAGCTATAGGTAGGCTTTCGTTTGCGCCTGGTCTTTTTAATATTAATGAACCTATTATGTTTGGTGCACCAATAGTTTTAAATCCTATATTAGGTATTCCTTTTTTACTTATTCCTATATTTAATATAATTGTTGCATATACTCTTACTAATTTTGGAATTATTGAAAGGGTTAGAACTCTGGTTCCATGGACAACTCCTGCTCCTATTGCAGCTTTTTTTTCTACAGGGTTTGATATTAAATCGTTTGTTCTGGTTTTATTATTATTGATTATTTCAGTATTTATGTATTTGCCCTTTATCAAAGCATATGATAAGGCGCTACTTTTGCAGGAAAAAAAAGAATAAGAAATTTTTTTGGAATTACTGTTGCAAAACTTGTGATCAAAATATCAGAGAGCTATTTATTAATAGCTCTTTTTTAGGAAATAAAAGAATTTATTTAAAATTATTTTATTGTTTTGTGATTTAAATTAACAAAAAGATTGATTGATGTAAATTAAATATTTCTTTGGTTTATTATGCAGTCTAGTATTATTTAATTTAATAAATAAGCATTTCTTTAAAAGAAATTTTTTACTTAGCTAAAGATTTTAAACTTGGTATAATTGAATTAATATGCCTCCAAAAGTGAAGATAAAAAATGATTTTGAAATATTTAGAAAAGAATTAGAAATTCTATATAATAAATATCTCAATGATGACCTTTCATATTTAAAATTGAAAGAAAAAATAAAAGTTCTTGCAGAAAATCACAAAGCTATTCTTTTTAGAAAAGATAAATTTACAAATCGCTCAATAATATTAAATCTTTCAAAAACTCGTAAAATAATTAAAGAATATATTAATCTTTCAGTAATTGAAAAGATTAGAAGAGATAATACTTTTTTATTTTTTTGGAAATCAAAAAAAATAAAAGAATTAAAAAATATAGGAATTAAGGACCGCAAAAAAATAGAGGATTTAATATCTTTAAATCAGATGAATAATGAGAAACCTTATTTTCAATATTTTATAGATTTATTTGTAACTCCAAAATGGTTAAATGATTATGCTCATAAATATAAAATTGAAAAAATTAATAGTTATAGGAAAGAACAGATATTTGTTAAAATTAATTTAAATACCTATATTGAAATAATTAAGCTTTTACTGAATCAAAACCGAGATATTAGATTGAAATTTTATGGAGTTTTAATGGCAATAGGTCGTCGTCCTGTTGAAGTAATGAAGCTTTCTCAATTTTATATTGCAGATAAAAATCATATTCGTATGGAATTTATTGCAAAAAAGCGAGAAAACAATGTTGTTAATGAAGTTGTTTTTCCAGTTTTTGCAGATCCCGAATTAATAATTAATTCTATAAAGGAAATACGCTATATGGAGCAGACCGATAATCTTACTAAAGAGCTAATCTCATCAAATCTTGCATATAGTTACAATAGATTGTTTCGTCAAATTTTTAAAAATATTTTTGCTTCTGAAGAGTCTGTTTATTTTTGCAGAGCTATTTATTGTAAATTTTCTTATCTTGCATTTGCGCCCAAAAACATGGAAATGAATTATTGGATAACAAAAGTTTTAGGACACGAACCAAGCGACATAACAACGGCTTTTCATTATAATCGGTATGTTTTGGATAATTTAGATGATAAGGCAGATAACAACTTGTTAACATTGCTTAATCAAAGGATTTATACATATGTTAGACGTAAAGCTACTTATTCTACTCTTACAATGGTTCGTTTAGAAAGTTTGATAGAAGAACATCATATATTTGATGATAATTATATTAAAACGTTGATTGTAATTAAAGATTTGATGTTGAAGGATAACTTAGAAACTTTGGCAATGGTTAGAGGATTGAATGTTAAAATTCGTAAAGCTTTTAAAGCCAAATATGGATACAATTATAATTATATAAAACTTACAGAATACTTATCAATAATTTTTAATTATAAACTATAGTTTTTACTTTTTAAAATTTTAGGCATTGCTAATAATTTGGGGAATATTAGAAAATATTTAATTAATAAGATATATTATATAATTGATATGAAAATAGGACCCCATTATTTTTTTAAAAAAATTTTAAAATCTAATGACAATAGAATGATTTATATTTCTTATCTTTATGATAATTTGGCTTCAATTAAACCAGCAGGAGATTGGCTTAAAATTTATTTTAAAGAGTCTAAAAGAGGTAAAAAATATTTTATTCTTTTTAATAGGAATAGTTCAAATGGTAGTTTTATTTCGTGTAGATTCTTAAAAACAGAGTGTAATTATGGTATTGATATTAGATTTTCTGATGGCAATTTAAATATTTTTTGTAGAAACAGAAAGTCTTTAGAGTTTTTGAAATTTAAAGTTGAACAATTTTTTAAAGCCAGTGTATCTTGCGCACACAAGAATTACTATTCTGATATGAGCAAGATGAAGTCAAAAAATAAAAGAGTTAAAGTGTTTGTTAAACGAGAAGTAAGCTCTAATAATAAATTTTAAAATCATTAAATTGAAAGGGGTAATTTTCATCCAAAGTTATTTTTTCAATGTTTTCAATGTTTGAATACTTATTTCCATTTAATGATTTTTCAAATTTTTTCATTTGTTCTTTAGTATTAAAGAAAGCTACAATTTCTACCCTCCCATCGTTTAGATTTTTTACAAATCCTTTTAGTTTCATATTATTTGCTATTTGTTCTGTGAAAAATCTAAAACCAACACCTTGTACCTTCCCAGAAATAAAATATTGTTGTTTATACATTATTACCTTCTTTGTATAAAATCTATCCAATAGAAAAATTTTTAAATTTTTCTATTGGATTAGCTATTTTTATATTTTTTTTAAAAATTTTACATAAGCTTGTCGATTTCCATTTTTATATTATCGGACAATCCTCCAAATACAATTTGAACACTATTTCCTTTTTTTAATATTCCACTAGCGCCCAGATTTTTGAAATAAGCATCTGATTTAATGAATTCTATTTGTTTTAGATTAACTCTTAGTCTTGATGCACATGCATCAATGTATGTAATATTATCTTTTCCTCCAAGACCTTCTAATACTTTTGAAGCGGTTTCTGATAAGCTTGTTTTTTCTGAAACCATATCTTTTTCCATCTCTTCATCTTCTCTTCCTATTGTTTTAAGATTGAATTTCATGATTGCAAATTTAAATATAAAGTAAAATCCGATAAAGTAGAAGATTCCTAATATAGGAATTGCTATCCAATTTGTTTTGCTATTTCCCTGAAGTATTCCAAATAGGAACATATCTATAAATCCTCCAGAAAATGTTAGTCCAACTCCTACGTTTAAAAGGTGTGTTAAAAGATATGCTAGTCCAAAAAGAGGAACATATATAAAGTAATAAAGTGCTGGTGCTGCAAAAAGGAATGCAAATTCAAGAGGCTCTGTAATTCCTGTTAACATTGATGTAAAGCTGGCCGATAGTAGTAATGAAGCTACGGTTTTTTTATTTTCAGGTTTTGATGTGTGGTACATAGCAAGTGCAGCCCCAGGTAGTCCAAAAATCATAACAACAAATTCTCCGCTAAAAAATCTTGTTCCTTTTGCAACTTCAAAGTGCACAGTATTAGGATCTGCAAGTTGCTTGAAAAATATATTTTGTGCTCCTGATATGAGTTCTTCATTTATTTCCAATGTTCCTCCAACAGCTGTTTGCCAAAATGGCAAATAAAATATATGGTGAAGTCCAAATGGAATTAAAGATCTTTTTATTGCTCCATATGCAAATGTTCCAAAAAGTCCTGATTGTTCTACAATTCTTCCAAATGAAGTCATTGCACCTTGGATAAAAGGCCAAGTAAATGTTAAAAATATTCCTACTACAAACATTGTTATTGTGGTTATGATTGGTACAAATCTTGTGCCTCCAAAAAATGCTAAAAATGTAGGTAATTGAATATTATGAAATCTGTTATGAAGAAATACAGCAACAAATCCGGCTATCAACCCCCCCATTACACTCATTTGAAGAGAGAATATTCCAAGTACATTTGTATATTCTTGACTTTTTGCAGTTGCAACTGTTTCGGGCATTCCTAATTCCAATAGTGCTTTTAAGCTTGCGCTTTCTGGTGTGATTTCTTGTATGTATAAGATTCCATTTATAGTTTGATGCATAACTAAAAATCCGACAACTCCTGCTAAGGCAGCTGTTCCTTTTTCTACTTTGGCAAGTCCAATTGGAATTGCTGCTGCAAACATTAAAGGCAGGTTAGCAAAAATTACTTCTCCTGTATATTTCATAAGATAAAGTATTGAGCTAGCCACAGTTCCTTTTCCAAGGACCCCTTCTAATCCATAAGCTTGAATCATTGTTTCATTAGTAAATGCTCCCCCAATTCCCAATAAAATTCCAGCTGCTGGTAAAAGCGCTATTGGAAGCATGAAGGCTTTTCCTATTTTTTGTAATATTGTAAATATAGATATAGATGCTGATGATGTTGACATAATTTTCCCCTTTTATTAAGTATGAATTAATTAATTAAAATAATTAATTTGTATAATACGCTTAATATCTTAACAAGATTTTTTAATCTTGTAAATATAAGTATTGAATAAATACTTATATATTAAAGTGTTGTTTGTAAAAAATTTTTTTTAAAATCATTAAAGATTATTTTCAATTTAATTTCAAGGCATTTATTATAAAGCATTGTTTGTAATCCTTATTTTCATTGAAATTACTTTAAATTAAATTTAGGAATAAATCGGATTATTTTAGCTTAGAATGTTGTTACAATGCTAATTAATCAGCAATTATCATTGTAAAGCTAAATTCCGATTAAATACTTATAGATTTCACTAGTTTTATCGGAGTAATCTATAGGTAGTTTATTTTCACCATCTCTGATATTTGGATTAGCGCCTTTTTCGATAAGTGATTTAATAAAATTTAAATCATATTTTTGAATTATAGCATTATGAAGCGCCGTTTGAGAACTTTGATTTGTTAAATTAATATTAAATTCTTTTGTTATTAAATAATTTAGAATATTTTTTGCCCTTACATTTATGGCATAAGTAAATATTGGATTGCCATTAGAAAATATTGTATTTAATGAAAAAATATTATTATTTTTTGCTAAAAATTCTTTAAAATCATCAAGTTTGTCATTTTCAGTTAAATTTTGTAGCTGCTTTTTTTTCTCAATGTATAAACTATATTCTTTTTTGATTTTTATTGTCTTAAGAAAATTATCTTTATTTTCTTGCAAGTCTATGTAATAAGGGCTGGTCTCTATATTATTTTTATAATATTCTATGGGAGTAATAATATTTTTTTCATCAAGATAGTAAACACCGATTAGTTCTTTAAAGTGTATATTTTTATTTTCTGGGATTAAATCAAATCTAACTTTATAGCCTCCAAATTTTTTAAAGGGGATTAAATTATAATTTTGATCGTAAAACAGCAATTCTGTTATTTGTCCGCTTGCATTTTTTATAACAGGAATAATATTTCCATTCTTATCAATACTTATTTCTGTATTTTTTCCATTTAGAACAGGTAATTTATGTTTATTATAAATAGGAGTAATATTTTCTTTTATTTGTTCAAGTTTTTCTTTAATTTCTAAATTTGTTGCTTTGGCATAATTTTTATAATTTGTTTGAATTTCGTAAGAACTTTTTCCGGTGTTTTTAGCATATTTCTCAAAACTAGCATTAAACACTGTATATATTGGATCAAATTTTGACATCAATTCCATTCTTATTGGTACTGGGAAATTTAGTAGATATTTTTGAAAAAATTGTTCGTTTATTTTATGTATTTCAAGAAATTCTTTTTCAAAAATATCAAAATCTTCCAACAACTGCTTTTCGGTAAAGTAATAAGATAAATTTGAACTAATAATAAAAAGAGTAAAAAAAGTTAAATAATATAAAAAATATAAATTTTTTAATTTGCCTCTGATTTTATTTCTCAAGTTTTTATTGAAAATTGTAAAAGATAAAAATCCAATAGCAAGGTATCCAGAGTATAGAAATATTTTGCTTAGCACGTAATAACTCATTTTACATCCTTTTAAAGTTTATTTTTAAATTATATCAAAATATTTATATCTTTTTAGTTACTTTACTTTATTTTGCTAAAAGCATACAATTAGGCATTAAATGAAGAAGTTTTTAGTTCCTGTTTATTTTTTATTATTTTACGGTTGTTCAACGATATCTTTGGTTAAAATGCCAGAAAAAGATAAAATAAATTTAACTGCTTTATCATCATTAATGAATTATCCTGATTTGAAGATTTCAAATTTTAAAATAAAAGACTATGAACATTTACATCATTTGTTTGATTTTGAAAGTTTAAGTGATACTAAAAATAGTGCTTATATTTACGTTGATGAATCTAATTTCAATAATAATATTAATTTTATTAAAGACCTTTTTATTTATAATAAAAAATTATATAGAATACTTATTGCTTATAGTTCGACTCAAGGCGCATCTTTTAAGACAGAAGTTTTATCTTATCTTGAAAAACAAAAAATTATGAAAAATTTTTCATTGAAAATAAATTTTCCAACTGTTAAAAAATTTATGAATAATAAGTATTGGATTGTAATTGCAAAAATGCATTTAAATTCTCTTATTAAGAGTAAAGATTATTTAGTTTTGGCTAATGCAAAGATGGAATATATACTCAAAAAGTTTTTAGCTTAAGAAAGCTTTTTACTCTAGATCCTCAAATATTTTTTTAATTTGTTCTTTTTTTTTAAGTTCATATTTTTCCAAATCAAGAGCTATTGATTCTTTAATTTTATCTGTGTTATGGAGGTAAATGTTGGCTTCTATTTTTTCTTTTGTGTTTTTGATTTTTATAAATTTTTTACTCTTTTTTATTTTGTCTATTTTGCTAAGATTATTGAGTATGCTTAATTTTAAATAAATTGTATTTTCGGTTACTTGAAATTCTTTTGCTATTGTTTTTTGAGGGTACTTTCTAGATTTATATTGAGATAATTTTAATTTTAATGTGGTTGTTGGAATTAATATGTTTGCTGCAAATATATTCGCTTCTGTTACCATTTGACTATCTTGAATATCATTATAATAATTTTCATTTTTAGATATATTTTTAATTTGATCTTGATGCATCAAATAATGCCCCAAGTATTTTGCTATTGTAAATCTTTTATTTTCAAGACTCATGTTTTCATTTATATATAAAGAGTTTTCATTTAATTGAATATATCCTGAAAAATCTTTATGCTTATCTTGAAAACCTATTTCGAAAATTTTAAGATCTTCTCCCATAGCAATTTTTATTATAGGAACAGGAATGAGTAATATCTTATGTTTTAATATTATATAATCTGAATAAGCTTTAGAATTTTCAATATAAGAGCTGAATTTGTTTTCATTCATTTAGTATAAATACTCTCCTTTCTGTATTGTATAATATAAGTTAATTATGAAATATAGTTTTTTTTTGATTTTAATGGTTTTTCTTTGTTCTTCTTGCAATATTTTGAATATTGCTGAAGATTTAGAAAAGAATTTTGAAAAAATTGAAAGAGCAGATTATTTTCTTTATTTTTATCCAGATAGTCAAATATATATTAAAAAAGATAAATCTAACAATAAATTTACTGTTTTTTTAAATGTTATGCTAGATTCAAATTTAAATTTTACTAAAGGTTATTTGAAATTAATTCAAGACAATAAATATATTGGAAGTATTGCTATTTCTAAGGTAGTTAGTATTGGAAATTTTAAGTTTTTGTACATTAATCTCGATAAAGATAATTTCAATCTTATGTCGAAAGCTTTAACTCCTTACAAAAAGCTAGTTTTTTTATTTAACGAGGATTCTTTTCAGGCTTGGACTAAGGGTACCTTGCAATATGATCCAAGGTTTATTGATGTTAATTTCAAGAATACAAAAAATACTTTAGAATATGCATTTAAAAACAAAATTTTATAAAAACCCCCATATATTATTGACTTTCTTAAAAATTTTTAAAAAATATTTATTATTTTTCTATCTAATACTTTTAACATTGTCTTGTTCTACAATTTCTTTTGATGGCATTCCTGAATTAAAAAAAAATTCTAAATATATTAAATTAATTCAAGAGAATAATAAAATTTCTTTAAGGCATTATTTTACCATTTCTAATACTTGGAATTTAAGGTACAAAGAACCTTTATTTTTAAAAGTTGAAAATGATATAATTGCCTTATTTTTATTTAATCGTTACAAGCTAATTGATGATAAATATCTTCAAACCTTTTTTAGCGTTGGAAAAGATATTTCTTTAAAAGCTTATTTAAAGCTTATTAAAGCTAGAAAATTTGTTATTACAAATAGTTCTGAAAAAATTATTAAAACTATTGTATTTTCAAGCTTACCTGACAGTGAAAATATTCTTTTTCAGAACAATATGATTAATAAGGTGCAATAAGCCTTTAAAAAGAATTAAAAGACTAATTTATTATTGAAAATATTTTTAAACAATAAAAAGGAAAGTTTTATGGGAAAATATATAAAAGGTTTATTTTTGCAATTTAAAAACAGTGATATCAACTATAAAAAGGAAATTTTAGCAGGTATTACTACTTTTTTGAGTATGTCATATATTATAGCTGTTAACCCAGCAATACTATCTAACACGGGCATGCCAATTGGTGCGCTAGTTACTGCAACCTGTTTAACAGCAGCACTTTCTACTATACTAATGGGGCTTTATACCAATACACCTCTAGCATTAGCTTCTGGAATGAGCTTGAATGCGTTTTTTGCATTTTCTGTGGTAATTGGGATGAACATTCCTTGGCAAGTTGCATTAGCCGCTGTTTTTATTGAAGGAATAATTTTTATTCTTTTATCCTTTTTAAGAGTAAGAGAACAAATTATAAATTCTATTCCAATAAATCTAAAATATTCTATTTCAGTTGGAATAGGGTTTTTCATTGCGTTTATTGGTTTTGTCAATGGGGGAATTATCATTAAAAATGATGCTACATTGGTTGGAATTGGATCGTTTGTTGACTTAAAAGTTTTATTTACATTTCTAGGATTATTTTTTATTGTAATTTTCGAACAATTAAATGTAAGAGGAAGTATACTTTGGGCAATTAGTATAGTTACTCTTACAGCTTGGGTATATGCGATGTTTAATTTAGAAAGTGCTCAATCTATTGGGATACGTCTTCCCAGCGGGATTCTAAAATTTGAATCTATTGAACCAATATTTAATCAATTAGATTTTTCTTATATTTTAAATGAACATTTTTGGACTTTTATATCAATAGTTTTTATTCTACTGTTCAATGATTTATTTGATACTGTGGGCATTTTAATAAGCGTTACAACAAAAGGTGGTATGTTGGATAAAAATGGAAAAATTCCCAACGCAAAAAAAATATTACTGGTAGATGGTATTGCTACTACTTTTGGAGCAATAATGGGAGTTTCTACCATTACTACTTATATTGAAAGTTTTACAGGAATTGCCGAAGGTGGAAAAACGGGTCTTACTTCAATTGTAACTGGAGTATTATTCCTATTTGCAGTTTTTTTCGCTCCTCTGTTTGTTGCTGTTCCTACTAGTGCAACTGCTGCAGCACTAATATATGTAGGATTTTCAATGTGTAGAGAAATAATAAAAATTGATTTTTTTAATATTAGAGAAAATATTCCTAGCTTTTTAATATTTTTTTTGATTCCTTTAACTTATAGTATTTCTTCGGGATTTTTTGTTGGTGCAGCATTTTATATTTTAATAAATGTCGCATTTAATTTTTTTAGCAAAGAAAAGATTAAAATTTCTCCTGTACTTCTAATATTATGCTTAATTTTTATTATCAAATTTATTTATGGTTATTAATATTTTCACAAAAAATATATCAATGCATTTTACTAATAGATTTAAATAATAATAAATAGCGCTGGTTTTCTTTTTGTTATAAAATAAAATTTGAGGAGTAATTTGTAATGAATCAATCCAAAGAAACATTGTTATTTCAATTTAAAAATAAAACCATCGATTATAAAAAGGAAATTATAGGCGGTATTACCACTTTTTTGAGTATGGCATACATAATAGCTGTTAATCCGGCAATACTATCTAGCACAGGTATGCCAATTGGTGCGTTAGTTACTGCTACTTGTTTAACATCAGCTTTTTCTAGTATATTAATGGGACTTTATACCAATACCCCTATCTCACTAGCACCAGGCATGGGGCTTAATGCATTTTTTGCATTTTCTGTAGTAATTGGAATGAATATTCCTTGGCAAGTTGCATTAGCTGCTGTTTTTACTGAAGGGTTAATCTTTATTGTACTCTCTTTATCAAGAGCTAGGGAAAGCATTGCAAATTCCATACCAGTAAATTTAAAATACTCTATTACGGTTGGAATAGGGCTTTTTATTGCTTTTATTGGTTTTGTCAATGGGGGAATCATCATTAAAAATGATGCTACATTGGTTGGAATTGGATCGCTTGTTGACTTAAAAGTTTTATTTACGTTTTTAGGATTATTTTTTATTGTAATTTTTGAACAATTAAATGTAAGAGGAAGTATACTTTGGGCAATTTGCTCAGTCACTGCTATAGCCTGGATATATGCCATCTTTAGCCCAGAAGGTGCAGTTACTGCTGGAATACGTTTTCCAGATGGAATTTTAAGATTCGAATCTATTGGACCAATATTTAACCAGTTGGATTTTTCCTACATATTAAGCAAACATTTTTGGAGTTTTATTACAATTGTATTGATACTGCTGTTTAACGATTTATTTGATACTTTAGGCACTTTAATAGCAGTAGCTGCAAAAGGTAACATGTTAGACAAAAACGGAAAAATTCCTAATGTTGGTAAAATATTTTTAATTGATGCCATTTCTACTACTGTTGGAGCAATAATGGGAGTTTCAACTGTAACTGCATACATTGAAAGTTGCACAGGAATAGAAGAAGGCGGTAAAACTGGACTTACAACAATAGTAACGGGAATAATGTTCTTTATTGCGATATTCCTTTCTCCATTATTTATTGCTGTTCCTGCTAGTGCAACTGCTGCAGCACTAATATATGTAGGATTTTCAATGTGCAGAGAAATATTAAAAATTAATTTCTCTAACATAAGAGAAAATATTCCCTGTTTTTTAATATTTTTTTTAATTCCCTTAACATATAATATTTCTTCAGGTATAAGTATTGGAATAATATTTTATGTTTTAATAAACATAATACTTAATTTATTGGAAAATAAAAGAAATAAAATCTCTCCAGTAATGATAATACTATGTCTAGTTTTTATTATTAAATTTATTTATATTTATTGACTATTTGTTATTTATAAAAAAAATTTAAAATTTAAAATTTCAAAAACTTAAATTATAAATCATAAAAAAAGTTTTTATCTTCAAAAAGATTATTTTCTCTATTAATAACCTGCATTCAAATCACATGCATCTAAAAACACTTATACTACCTTTAAAATCTATTAAAACTGTTTAAGCCTTCAAAATTACTACTTAATTTATTTATATTTAAAATACTTAAATTCAATTTATTAACGGCTTTTGAAATGGGTTTTTATTCTTTAAAACAAGAACTTATAAGTTAAAAGTATTTACTCCCTTCTTAAAATTCATTTTAAAAAATTTTTTTAGGGAATAGAAAAATAAAAGCCAAGAAATCTTTCTTGACTTTTATTGACTTTATTTTTCCAGTTACTTTTTTAAAACAAATTAATCTATTGATCTTAATTAAGGTTTTTTTGGAGTTTCTGCTACAACAGGGCTTGTAAGTTCTTTAACTGAATTAGTTAACATTTCTTTAGCTGCTTTTGCCAAGCCCCCTACTGACTCAAATAATTTTTGAAGTTCTTCAGCGCCCTTAGTTTTATCCCCATTTGTTCTTAAAATAGCTTTTTTTGCATCATCATCAGTAGCCTCATTTTTACCAAGCTCTGCGTGACTGGTTTCTAGTTTTTTAGTAAATTTTTCGGAACAGTCCTTAGCCTTTTCAATTTCTGCCTTTAATCCTCCTGAATCTTTCATTGCACTTAATTTTTCTGTTATTAGAGTTGATATTGAATAAACTCCCGCTAGCAATGATCCATTCTTATTTGCTTCAGCACCTAAACCATTGTTTTGCTGTATTTTTTTACCAATAGCTTTCTCGGCAAGTTCATCTATAGATGCAAGCAAAGTCTCAACTTCCTTCACAGCTAGCACAACTGCATTGGAATCTGTAATTTTTTTACTTATTTCTGTAAGATTGGGCCCTTTAGACTCATCAGCAGGATTAGTAGATGCAGAATTGCCATCTTTTCCTGAATTATTACAAGATATTAACAAAAATAAAGTCATCAATATTGCACTTAATGTATTCTTTTTCATTAATTTGTGCCTCCTTTTTATGTATGAATTATTAGTTCAACATTTTCTTTTTTTCAATTTTTTTCAAAAAAAATCTATTTTTCAATTTTTTTTCAATTTTACTTATTGAATAATTTTTCAAGATTATTTATTGAAAAAACTTATCTTAATTGAATTTTAAAATCGAAATAAACAAAGTTAAATATGCTAAAATTAAATAAAATATGTTTAATAAGAAAACTTTTAATTTATTTTAAGGACTTATATGATGAATGCTCGGGCAATACTTGTATTAGATTTTGGATCCCAATATAGCCAGCTAATTGCAAGAAGAATTAGAGAAATTGGCGTTTATACAAAAGTAATGCCTTACTATATTTCTTTAAAAGAAATTAAAACTATGAACATCTCAGGAATAATACTAAGTGGGGGACCTGCTTCTGTTTATTCAAAAGAAGCGCCTACCTTGGACATAGAAATTTTTAACTTAAAAATACCTATTTTGGGCATATGTTATGGAATGCAAATAATTGTTAAATTATTTGGAGGCCTAGTATCTAAAGACTCTAAGCAAGAATATGGAAGTTCTGAAATCTTTTTAAAAGATGAAAAATCTCTTTTGTTTTCAGAAATTCCAAACAAATTTCAAATCATTATGAGCCATGGAGATAGTATTGAAAAGATTCCTGATAATTTTAAACAATTAGCTTTTACAAAAAATTGTATTGCTTCTATATCAAATGAAACTCAAAAAGTTTACGGTCTTCAATTCCATCCAGAGGTAACTCATTCTGAATTTGGCGATCAAATAATTAAAAATTTTGTTTTTAAAATTTGCCAAGCTCAAATTAATTGGTCATTAGAAGGTAATATAGAAACCATTGTGGAAAAAATTAAGCTCAAAGTTGGTAGTAAAAAGGTTATTTTGGGACTTTCTGGTGGTACAGACTCTTTGGTTTGTGCATTACTTATAAAAAAAGCAATAAAAGAAAATTTAATCTGCGTTTTTGTAAACACCGGATTGTTGCGCAAAAATGAAGATAAAAAAATACTAGAATTAAAGCATCAATATGATTTAAACATAAAATACATTGATGCTTCTGCAAAATTCTTGAATAATTTGAAAAATATAAGTGATCCTGAGGAAAAGAGAAAAATAATAGGGAAAGAATTTGTAGATGTTTTTGAAAAAATTACTCTAGAAGATCAAAATATAGAATATTTAGCTCAAGGAACAATTTATTCTGACGTAATTGAATCTAAATCAAAAGATAGTGTTTCTTCAAAAATCAAATCTCATCACAACGTAGGGGGACTCCCAGATAAGATGAATTTAAAACTTCTAGAACCTTTGAATGAATTTTTTAAAGATGAAATAATTCAAATCGGAATAAATATAGGCATTAAAAAAGAATCTCTTTATAGACACCCATTCCCAGGCCCAGGACTAGCTATAAGAATAATTGGAGAAGTAACACAAGAGAAGATAAATATCTTACAAGAAGCAGACAATATTCTCACGGAGGAGCTTTTTACAAATGATTTATATTATCAAATAAGACAAGCATTTGTTGTATTGCTTCCTGTCAAATCTGTGGGCGTAATGGGAGATCAAAGAACATACGAATACACAGCTGTAATTAGATGTATAAATACCCAAGACTTCATGACTGCAGAATGGACTGAACTTCCTTATAGTTTTTTAAAAAAAGTTTCTTCAAGAATAATCAATGAAGTTAGAGGTATAAATAGAGTTTGTTATGACATATCTTCTAAGCCTCCATCAACCATAGAATGGGAATAACAAAACCAATAAAAAGGAAACTTTATTATGACAAATAAGATAATAAAAGAAGCTTTAACTTTTGATGATGTGTCTTTGATTCCAAGAAAATCCTCTATATTGCCTAGTGAGGTTAGTTTAAAAACACAATTGACAAAAAACATATCCCTAAACATACCATTTTTAAGCTCAGCAATGGATACTGTTACAGAAAGCCAAATGGCAATAGCCATTGCTAAAGAAGGTGGAATAGGAATTATACATAAAAATATGTCAATAGAAGCTCAAAGAAAAGAAATAGAAAAAGTAAAAACATATAAATTTCAAAAGACTATTAACACTAATAGAGATACAAACGAACAAAAATCCAAAATATACAAAAATGCAGAACACAAAGAAAATTTTCCTAATGCGTGCAAAGATTTGAATAATAGACTAAGAGTTGGTGCTGCTGTTTCCATTGATGTTGATACCATAGAACGTGTTGAAGAGCTTACAAAAGCACTTGTAGATATTCTTGTTATAGACTCTGCCCATGGACATTCTACAAGAATAATAGAGCTTGTAAAAACAATTAAAAACAAATACCCAAACTTAGATCTTATTGCTGGCAACATAGTAACTAAAGAAGCTGCATTAGATTTAATAAGTGCAGGAGCAGACTGCTTAAAAGTAGGAATAGGTCCGGGCAGCATATGCACGACAAGAATCGTTGCAGGAGTTGGTGTTCCCCAAATAACAGCAATCTGCGATGTTTATGAAGTTTGTAAAAATACAAATATTTGCATTATAGCAGATGGCGGAATCAGATTTTCAGGAGATGTGGTTAAAGCTATTGCAGCAGGAGCTGATAGCGTAATGATAGGGAATCTCTTTGCAGGCGCAAAAGAATCTCCTTCGGAAGAAATAATTTACAATGGAAAAAAATTCAAATCTTACGTTGGAATGGGCTCTATTTCTGCTATGAAAAGAGGCTCTAAGTCAAGATATTTTCAACTAGAAAACAACGAACCTAAAAAATTAGTTCCCGAAGGAATTGAAGGCATGGTGCCGTATTCTGGAAAATTAAAAGATATTTTGGCTCAATTAAAAGGTGGTTTAATGTCTGGAATGGGTTATTTAGGAACAACTACAATATCTGATTTAAAAATAAATTCTAAGTTTGTAAAAATAAGCCACTCTGCATTAAAAGAATCTCATCCTCATGATGTTTTAACATAACATAAAGATAGTTTA
>NZ_JACHFB010000009.1 GCF_014205885.1 Borreliella californiensis
ATTGCAGGTGTAAGTCAAGAACAAATATATAAAGAGTTTCTTCGACTAGGCATGGAACAACTAATAGCACAAGATTTATCTAAAAGATATTATCACAATGAGCTAACATATAGAGATTTAGAAAATTTAGAAAAACAATTTGGCATAAAGTTTGATAATCTTATTTCTGAAATTTCTTATGTAGAAAAGAATTTGCAAAAAGATATATCTAATCTCGATGTTAAAATAGACAATGTTGAAAAAAATTTAAATCTAAAAATAGATAATTTAGACACTAAGATTGATGCTGTAGAAAAGAATTTACAAAAAGACCTATCTAACTTGGATGTTAAGATTGATAGTGTTAAAAATGAACTTAATATAAAGATTGATAATGTAGAAAAGAATTTAATGTCTCTTACAGAAATGCTTAAATGGGTATTAGGGATTATGGGAGCAATGTCTATAACAATGATAGCGGGACTAATATTTGCCTTCATTTCTAAATAGCTACTAATTCACTTAAAGAATATCAATTCAAATAATAATTGTTTATCCAATATTTAGTATTAATAATTGATTTATTAAATATTATTAATAAAAAACGGAGTAACAATGAAAATCATCAACATATTATTTTGTTTATTTTTGATCATGCTAAACGACTGTAATTCTAATGATACTAATACTAGCCAAACAAAAAGCAGGGTAAAATGTGATTTAGCTCCAAAAGAAGTAACACAAGAAAACTAAAGAAGAACTACTTAGAGAAAAGCTAACTGAAGCCCAAAAAACACCCCTTGACTGGTTAAAAACTGCTTTAACTAATGCTGAAGAATTTGATAAATTTTTACAACATGATGAATCTAAAATAAAAGGCACGCTTGACCATATAAAGAGTGAACTTGATAGTTGTACTGGAGATAAGGTTAATAATAAACATATCTTCAAAGAGGTAGTCCAAGGGGCTCTTAAAGGGGGGATAGATGGTTTTGAAAGTAATGCTAGTAGTACATGCAAAAATTCTTAATAGCTAATATCAGCCCCCAAATAGGGGGCATTAATATTATTATGCTGTAAATATATAATCAAATTGTTTATCTCTTTTTAAGACACTAAAGAATATTAGTGGTCTAGCACCATAAATAGGTCTCTTAAACGACATAAACTTTTCAAAATCCTTTAAATCCTGCAATTTATTGTTTTTCTTGAAATAGTCTTTTTATAATCTCCGCTCAATAGTTTAATCCTCTTAAAGTCGCTATTTTTCTCAAAATACGCGATCAGATCTGCTTCAATTTTCTTAATATCATCACCATTATTAGGGGCTATATTCTGAATAAAGCTTATTTTTTGAATAATTGAGTTTATATTATCTTTTATTGTAGGGTCATTTACCCAATTTGTTATATTAGACAACGCTTCTTTAAAAACACCGTAATTATAAAACTTATCTTTTTTTGTTCTTGCTTTTGATTAACACTAGCTTGTTTACTAGTTATAGAATTTCCATTTTCATAATTATTGTAAATAGGCGCTGCATCAATATCCATTTCACTTTTTATATAAAGACATGCAACTAAAGCGTACCTTTTGACATAAGTAATAGCTGAACCAACAAGTTGTGGCATTGTATTCAAATTTTTAGAACCATTTTCAGTGTTCCATCGTAAATTTTCTGTAAAAATTAGTGTATTAAGCGAGTGTTCATATTCAGTACTTTTACTGTAAAATGTAGTCCTAACAACAGTAACTTCACCATTTTTTCCATCTACAAAAGTTGGGAATTGCCAAAAACCAAGCTTTAAATTGTGCTTTTTAATAACGTTTTCAATTTCTTCTAATATGTCATTGAAATCCTGATACTTATATCCGTCCCCTTTAAGACTTTTGTCAATACGCGACAAGTTCATTCTTAAAGTATCTATATCATTTAAAAAATCTATTTTTGTTTGAAACATTGTTCATAATTTACTCCTTTTATGATAATAAATAATTATATAGCAAAAACTATTTTTGCCAAGTTTTTTACAAAAATTTCTACAAAAAAATTAGGGCTTAGCTAAATTCTCTACAAAAAGAACTTCGCTAAACCCTTATATCATTTTTTGCAAATTATCATAAAAGGAGTAAAAAATGAAAGATTTTTTAATCACCACAAAAAGTCCAAGTTGTCACAACAAACACCAACACAAATTAATATCTCTTACCTCAACACTAGATTACCTAAACAAAAAAGATAAGAAATACACTCAAAAAAACATACTCTATTACTTTAATAGAAATCTTAAAAGAAATGGTCAAACTTCTACTACGCTAAGAACTATGCAAAATTATCTTTACAAATTAGAAAAAGTATTAAAAGTCACAACTAACTATTACCAACATTTAGGAGTAAATTTTAGGACTGAAATTTACTATAAGCTTAATTATCCTAAAAAAGAGTGTTACCTGAAAATCAACAAGTATTTTAAAGAAAAAAAAGACTCTAGATTTAAATCTAGAGTAAATAACTATTTTAAAGACAATTTTAATAACCATGGTAGTGTAGAGTTAGTGGAGTGTCTAAGTAATAAAAATAATAATATAAAAGAAGAAAAAAGAATTAACCAAATAGAAGAATATCAAGTAAAAACTTATTACAATAAAAGTAACATTAAGTCCAAAAGTTTTCTTTCTATTTTAAATTTAGATATTAATAAAAAAACAAAAATTGAAGTAATTAAAATTATAAAACGTGGTGAACTTGAACTAATAAAAAGATTTAATACAAATTTAAATAGATCTTGCTTCAAGGATAAGTAAATTAAATTAAAAGAAATTCTAAAAAATACTCAAAAACAATTAGAGCAAAAAGGATACAATAACGAACAATTAGAAACAAATTTCCAAAAAGTATATCAAGCCTACAAATTTAAGCCACATTTTATTATTGAAAATCATAAATATAAAGATTTAGATATCATAAAAAGAAAATTAGAAAAATCAATCAACCCAAAAGTAGAAAATCCTCAAAAAGATTATAAGAATTTAAAAATAAACATTTTTAATATCCTTGTTGAGCAACTAAAAAAAAGAGACAAATATTGAAATTCTAAAGCCTATTATAAAAGAATATTTGAATAACCAAAAGAAAATAGAATACAATAAAGTATTTGGTACATATTATTCTGAATTATCAGAGCTAATAAAAAATCAAAAAAAATCTTTAACTGTAGAAGAATTTTACATAAAGGTCGTATGAGGATTTAAATATGGAAAGCGCACCCGAACCTATTAAAACTATAAGAAGAGGAAAATGTAAAGTTAAATACCAAAATAAAGAACGCTTTATTTTAATTGAAAAAGAAAATGGTAAAGCAATATACCATACAAAAATAATGATGGACATTTATAAATTTGGGGTTTATGAGAAAAAATATGAATTTAGATTAGCATTAAGAGCATTATTTAATGGGGAAAGAATTGTTGAAGAAACTCATTTATACCCCATTAAAGAAGGGAATAAGTTTATTGGCATTTTTTATGGATACAGAAAACCAATAAAAAAAACCTTAATAAAGTATCAATTAAACGACATTAGAAAAGCGTATACATTAGCAAGGGCATACTATATGGAGTTTAGATGTAAGCACGGAAGTGTTTTTTGCTACTTCAAGGGACTATATCGCTTATTAGATAAAAAAAGAACAAACAGTCACTACAATAAAATATTATTTAGTATGTTTACGGATTTAGAACAACAAGTATATAAATTTTATGGGGAAAAATACCCCGAACAAGGACCGTTAATAAAATGGATAATAAAAAACCTAAAATAATAACAATTGCGTCAATCAAAGGCGGTGTTGGTAAAAGCACAAGTGCTATTATACTTGCAACATTACTTGCAAAAGATTATAAAGTGCTTTTGATAGATATGGATACACAAGCATCCACTACAAGTTATTTTTATAAAGAAATTTCAAATCAAAACATTGATATTGTGAATATCAATGTTTATAGAGTATTAAAAGAAAAGTTAGATGTTAATGATTCAATTGTAAAGATTAAAGAAAATTTAGATTTAATTCCCAGTTATTTAACTTTTAAATAAATTTTTAAGTGAATCCATACCATTAAAAGAGTTAAGGTTGCAAAATAATTTAGAATTTTTAAAGCGGAAGTATCATTATGTAATAATAGATACTAATCCTAGTTTAGATTACACTCTGTCAAATGCTTTAATGACCAGTAATTGTATAATAGTTCCAATGACTGCAGAAAAATGGGCAGTTGAAAGTTTAGAATTATTGGAATTTCACATGAACAATTTAAAAATAAAAATTCCAATATTTTTGATTATAACACGATTTAAGAAAAACAATACTCACAAGCAATTACTACAACACGTTGAATCTAAGGCAGGATTTTGGGATTTATCCATGAACGGGAAGATTTAAATAAAAAAATTGCTAAAAATGAAGAATTTGATATGACTAAAGATTATATTAATGAATATAAAGGTGTATTATCAAGATTTTTCATTATGTATGATAAATACGTTAAATAAATTCGTACGGATCCGTATGGATTTTAAATAAAAGAGGTTTATTATGGAAATAGAATTAAATAAGAGAGTTTTATTGAGGGTGGCAGATCCTGACGGTGAAAAAAAATTAATTACCAAAGAGGAGATATTTGCTCATTACAATGATTTAAAAAATAGGTTAAAGACTAATATAAAAAAGAAAATTTTTTATAAAGTAGAAAGTATTAGAATTTTAAAAGAAATCAAGGATAATGAATATTACAAATTAGATGGATATAGAAGTTTTGATGCTTTTGTAAAAGACTATAAATTGGCAAGAACTCAAGTTTACATATATTTAAAATTAGGAAAAGCATTGCAAGCGGGAATTCTTAATGAGGATTATATAATTGAAAATGGCATTCAAAATTCTCTTGATTTAATAGAAGGCCAAGAAACTTTAATAATAAAAAAATCAAAAAAAAATCCAATAAAACCATTAAGATTTCAACTTAAAAAGCAAGAAAGTTACGATTTTTATAAAAGCAATGCTAAATTTACGGGATTTTTGTTAGATAAATTATTTAGTGATGAAAAAGAAATAATTAAAAGAATTATGAAAGAATATAAACAATTAAAAGGATAATACGGATATTTTATGAACAATTTAGCTTACAGAACATATGATATAGAAAGTATAAAAAATGAATTTTTAAATATAGGATTTAGAGAGGAGGCAATAGATTTTGTTTTTCTTTATAATGATAATTACAACTTTGAATTTTTAAAAGAGAAAATAATTGATGTAGAGAAGAATTTACGAAAAGATATATCTAATTTAGATACTAAGATTGATAATGTAGAAAAGAATTTGCGCAGAGATCTTAATATGGAGAACAGGTTAATACATTTTATGATATTAAGGCAGCAATTTTTGGACCGATTTTGAATGCTTTATTTATTAAATATTTACAATATATCAAGTAATTGAAGAACATATAATTTTCTTTTTGGTAGTATAATGTAATTATTGAGAGATATTACTATAAAGTAACAGTTTATTTTTTGCTCTATTATTAATTAGAACTTATTTAAATTTTTTAACAAGAGAATTTAAGTAGGCTTTTTTATTTTAACAAATACAAATTGATTTTGATTTGAAGTTAGAGATACTGCAAGTATCGCAATTGTTTAAATATTTTTCAATTTTGACTATTTTTTTACAAAAATTTTTGCAAAAAAGATGGTCAAAGAAAGTTTTTGTTATATATTTATGTGTAATAAAAATTATAGGAGGAAAAAGTTATTTAGAAGTCCTAATTTATTAAAAATATTTTTTGATAAATATAAGTATTTATTAACTCACATTTTCCTAAAAAATAGAAATAAGGCTTAGCTATAAGCTTTAATAAAGAACTAGCTAAGCTCTATTTTTTTGTAAAAATCTTTGTAAAAAAGTTGGCAAAAATAGTTTTTGTTAAATAATTATTTATTATCATAAAAGGAATAAATTATGAACAATGTTTCAACTAAAAATAATGACCCATAAGACAATATTCAAGGAGAGCTCAAAATGATAAGTGTTAATCAACAAAGTTTTATTGGTTGTGAAATATTTGAGGAAAAATCTTCTCCCATTAAAGAAAAAAGTAAGTTAAGCAAGATAGGCAAAAAATTACCAGGAATAAGCAGCCAAGAATGCTTTAGATTTGATCGCAATCAAGATTTTAGGGTACAAAGAAACAAGCTTGATAAATATGTTGCTAGTGAAGTAGGCAATATTCTAATTGGCGGTGCAAGGCTAAAAGATTTAATGATAAACAGAGTGCTTAAATATTTTGGAATAAGTATGACTTTTGAAGAGAATTTGTATATGCTCAAGGGCAAAGAGTTAGAAAATTTAGGATTTAGAGAATTTGTTAAATCACACAGAGATAATATTTCTGTTTTGTATAAAAATAAATATGCTAATGGTGTTGATAAGTATAATTATTTTAAAAAAATGTGTAGTGCAGAAACTTTAGTAGGCTCAACAATTGATGGCTGGTTTATTAATAATAATGGAGATTTAGAACTTTTAGAGATTAAGAATAGTGATTCTAATTATATGAGTAGTGTTATTGCGAAGTACAATAAAAATAGCAATTTTTTAAGTAGTAAATATTTTTTCAAATACTATGTGCAGGCGCAAATGCAGCTAGCATGTACCGGGCTTGAGTAATAAAACAAAGTAATAAAGCTTTACGTCCAGAAATACAAAAATGGGGTTGTTACTTTTTGTGTCTGCATTACCATACAAGTGTATTTAAGAAACTTGAATTTAATGTTTATGATATAAATGCAGCGTATTTAACCATTAGATTTCAAATTTGAAATAAATAAATTTCTACATAAATGAAGTGATTTATTTGCTTTAAATCCTGATTCTTTAAGAAGATTTTTAAATTTTTTAGAAATATGTATAATGTCAATTTGGTTATCTTTAAACTTATGTTTGGTTTTTTGGAAAAGATAGGTGCGTCTTGTATCAAGATTTTTTTCTTCGAAGTGATTTTTGTGAGCTGTTTGGATAGCTTCAAACTTTTCGTAGTTGATAATAATTTCTCTAATACAGTCTACATTTCTTTTTTTTGCAACATTTACTTTTATGTTGTACAAAGTTTCTCCCGTTTTGCTTAAAAAAGTTGAAATATCTTGCATTTTTACTTTTTAAATTTCAGCACCCCTGCACCCACTTACTAACAGTAGATGTACAAACCATCCAGATATTGGGTCAATTTGTTTTGAGGTTTTGACGCATTTTTCAATTAGTTTGCTGGTTTTTTGGGTTAAGTAGAATTTAGGATTTGATTTTAAAGATTCTTTTTTAAGTTTGGTAGAATTTTTGAGTGAATTTTTAAGAATTTTGTTTTCATTTACTACTTTTTGATACTCTTGTATTAGTTTGAGTATAGAATCAATATTGTAATTATTTAAATTAAAATAATTATTAATGTCCATAAGACAAGCTCCTTCTAGGTGTTACTTTTAAATTAAGTAAAAGTAATAAAAATAGATAAAATTGCAATTTGTATTTTACCAAAAACTAAAAATTTTAGTCAAATTTTGTGTGGTCTCATTGCATGCTAAATTTGGGCTTTATGGTAGCTCTAGTAAACAGAAGAGGCAATTTTGGAGAGGTGCAGCTAAGAAAAAAAAGACTATATACTTTAGCTGACTTATAGCAAAGACTTTGAAATTTAGTTTGTATGTGTTTTGTAGTCTTTTGTAATGGGTAGGTCATTTGCAATGGAGAGATTTTGGGGAGTTGATTAAAATTACATTTGCGTTTTGTTAATATGTAACAGGGGAATGTAACAAAATTATATATTTAAATCTTTAAAAAATTGTAATTGTTAGGTGTTGCGTTAAACTTAAGACTTATGGAGTATCTTATGAATAAGAAAAGGAAAATGTTTACTATTTGTGTTGTTTTTGTAATTATAATTTCTTGCAAGAATTACACAAGTGGTGAAGATGTAAAAAAAAGTTTAGAACAAGATTTAAAAGGAAAAGTTAAGGGATTTTTATATAAAATTTTAGATCCAGTAAAGGATAAAATTACTTCAAGTGGTTCAAAAGTAGATGAAGTAGCAAAAAAATTACAAGAAGAAGAAGATAAAGTAAAGTATATAGAAGAAGTAAATGAACAAGCTGTAGACTTAGGAGAAGAGCGAGAAGAAAATAAAGAAAAAAATGAGAAAGTTATTAATGCAGAAGAAAAAGAAGAAAAAAACAAAGAAGAGAGTAATAAAGTTGTTGATTTAGGAGAAAAAGAAACAGAAGTTAAAAAGGAGACTAAAGAAGATGAAGATAAAGAAAAAATAGAGGAACAAAAACAAAAAGAGAAAAAAGCACAAGAAAGAAAACAACGACAAGAGAAAAAAGCACAAGAAAGAAAACAACGACAAGAGAAAAAAGCACAAGAAAGAAAACAACGACAAGAACAACAAGAAAAAAGGAGAGCTGAAAGCAAAATTAAAACACTTACAGATAAAATAGATAGGGTCAATGGAAATATTGACAATATAGAACGTCAGACAAGTGTAAAGCCGAAAGCAGTTATAGATAAAATTACGGGACCTGTATATGATTATTTTACCGATGACGACAAAAAAGCTATATATAAAACATGGGGAGATTTAGAAGAAGAAAATAAAGGATTAGGAAAGCTATTAAAGGAATTGAGTGATACTAGACACAAGTTAAGAACTAAATTAAATGTAGACAATAAACCATATACTGGTGGTAAGGAGCCCGACTTAAAAGAAAATGTAAATGTTATCGAAATTAAATCAAACTTAGAAGAATTAAAATTAAAATTAGAAGGGGTTAAAAGCTATCTTGAAGATAGGTCTAAATTTAATGAAATTAAAGGATACATCACTGATAGTTACGATGATTAATTATTATGAAGATTTTTAAATATAATTATAATTAAGTTTTGTATGCATAAAGTAACAGCTGGTAAATACAAATGTCCAGTTGTTACTTTTTTTACAAATTGCATTTTTATTAATGTAAATAAGATCTTAATGGGGCGGAAATAAAAAAGAATGGAGAAAAGCCTTTTGAAGGCATAAATTATGGGAAACAAGACTAACATCAGGTCTTGTTCTTCTTATTAATAATGGAGAATCATAATAAATGAAAAGAATTTATATTATTTTATATTATATATTTGCTTTACTTTCTTTAAATGCTAACGAATTGATGAAAGGGCTCATTACTGGTAACGATAATGATATTAATTTTGAAGATTTTAAACTACAAGAAAATAGTGCGTATTGGGAATTAAGAAATAAAAAAAACGAAAATGGAAATGAAAATACATATGTTATTGTATCGGCCGATAAAAATGTTTTTAACTTAATGTATATATTTGGGACTGCTATTGGCGAAGTCTTGAGTAATACTGATAAAACAGAAGAAAAAAAATACAATAATTTTATATTTAAGGACATCAATGGGTTGATAATTGCTTGTAGCGATAAAAAAAGGTCAAAGATTACTCTTCTTTTTAAAAAAGAATTATTTAAAAAGAACGTTAACAATATAAAAAATATCATTATTAGTTATTCTTTTGATAAAGAAAAGCCTATTATAAATTCACTTAATAATCAATGGATTATAGAAGGGGATAGCTTGTTGTGTTTAAAAGAAAATGAGACATCTAATTTTTTAAAAAAAGCATTGTCTAGTAGGGTTTTAAAAGTAAAAATATATGATAATCAAAAAATAAATGAGTCTTTCATTATTAGCCTTAGAAACTTTCAAGATTTATATGATATGTATGGACATAATTTTAATTAAGAAATTAAAAAGATTGAAGAAGAGATTAAAAAGTTATATATTAACAAATATAAGCTGAAAAAATTGCAAGAAATGATTTTAGAAGCATAAATTATAAAAAATAAGACTAGTTTATTAGTCTTATTTTTTATTGTTCATGTTTAATAAATATTGTAAAGATAGATCAGCGGTTAATGGATATTAAGAAATTAGTAGTTTATGTTAACAAATAACAAATTGTTTTACTATTTAGAGTAACAATTTGTTAATTTTGTTATTTTAGAAGATTTTTTTGAAAAAAGGTAAAAGGTCTTTTGATGATTATGTTGCATATTTTAGAGAAGGCTCATTAAGTGACGTAGAAATAGCAGAGGGATTAGGAGTTCTAGAGTAAATGTGTGGAGAATGAGACAAAAATGGGAAAGCGGAGAAATTTCTGTTAACGAGGCTTCTAGAGTAACAATTAATGAAGATACTTTTGAACAGCTTTTAGCACAAACTTTTAGATCAGAAGTCAAAGCTAGGAAAATTAGGGGAGAATTAGATTTAGAGCGCGCTAATTTAGAATTAGGATTTATACGTGAATTCAATCAATACTCTAGTGTTGAGCTTGATAGTATGCTTTCCAAAATAAAAGATTTAAAATGTGAAATTGATTCTTTATCTAAAGAATGTGATAAAAAAATGCAAATTGTGTTAATGAAAATATTGAATCTTTGAAAAGTGAGCTTAATGACCTTATAAAGGAGTATTCAATAAGGAAAATGGAGCTTTACTATGAATGTAGAAAAGAATTGCTATTGTTCATGAAGCTGAAAGTAAAAGCAACTATAAAAATAGTAAAGGGCACAAGTGAACGTATATCAAACAAAATTTTTTACAACACTTCAAAAGCAATATAAAAATCAGTTTGGAGTTGACATATCTAAATTTTTAAAGCCCACAAGCTCTGCGGTTAATTTTGATCAATTTGAAGATAAACATTTAACTTAAAACAAAAGAATGTGATAAAAAGTATTCAAAAAAATAATGAAAAGAAGATTATATTTGGTGGCGGCATAGCTAGCGGCAAAACGTATCTTGCATGCTATCTTTTTCTCAAAAGTTTAATTGAAAATAAAAAGTTATACTCTAGCGATACTAATAATTTCATTATTGGCAATTCACAACGTTCAGTTGAAGTTAATATTTTGGGGCAATTTGAAAAGCTATGTAAACTTCTTAAAATCCCGTATATTCCAAGACATACAAATAATTCATATATTCTGATTGATTCAATTCGCATTAATCTATATGGTGGAGATAAGGCAAGTGATTTTGAAAGATTTAGGGGTAGCAATTCAGCACTTATTTTTGTTAATGAGGCCACTACTTTACACAAGCAAACTTTAGAAGAAGTCTTAAAAAGACTTAGGTGTGGACAAGAAACTATTATTTTTGATACTAATCCAGACCATCCGGAACACTATTTTAAAACTGATTATATTGATAATATAGCGACTTTTAAGACATATAATTTTAAAACTTATGATAATGTTCTACTTAGTAAAGAATTTATCGAAACTCAAGAGAAATTATATAAAGATATACCAGCATATAAAGCAAGAGTTTTGCTAGGTGAATGGATAGCAGGCAGCGATTCAATTTTTACACAAATAAATATTACTGAAGATTATGTGTTTACTAGCCCAATAGCGTATTTAGATCCAGCATTTGTATTGGAGGAGATAACACCGCATTATGTGTTATGGAGCGAGTTGATGATAAGTATTATGCTTTTGTATTTCAAGATCAGCGACCAGCAAATGATCCTTATATTATGAATATGGTCAAGACTGTTTTAGAAAATTTCAATGTACATACACTTTATTTGGAGGATAGAGATAATACTAAAGGTGCTGGTGGATTGACTCGTGAATATATGACGCTTAGGAGTAATATGACTCAATATTTTAGAATTGCTCCAGTTAAGCCAAAGTCTAATAAATTTAGCAGAATAACAACTTTAATTACACCGTTTACTTACAAAAAACTTTACATTGCAAAGTATAGTAGTGCTTCTGTATTTAATGATATTTATGCGTATAAAGGGGATAATAAAACCTATGATGATGCTCTTGGTGCAATATCTGCCGCATATTTGATGATGTCTTTAGGGTATAGAGAGCGAAGTGTTCACTTTAGCAATCAAAGATTTTTGTAAATTTTATTGACAAAAATATTAGTTTTTGCTATCATACATCTAATTTAATAAAGAGAAGTAAAAAGGTGTGTGATT
>NZ_JACHFB010000010.1 GCF_014205885.1 Borreliella californiensis
GAAAATTTAGAAAAACAATTTGGCATAAAGTTTGATAATCTTATTTCTGAAATTTCTTATGTAGAAAAGAATTTGCAAAAAGATATATCTAATCTAGACATTAAGATTGATGCCGTAGAAAAGAATTTAAATCTAAAAATAGATAATTTAGACACTAAGATTGATGCCGTAGAAAAGAATTTAAATGCTAAGATTGATACCGTTAAAAATGAATTAAACGCTAAGATTGATGCTGTAGAAAAGAATTTGCAAAAGGATATATCTAATCTAGACATTAAGATTGATGCCGTAGAAAAGAATTTAAATGCTAAAATTGATACTGTAGAAAAGAATTTAAACGCAAAAATAGACAATGTAGAAAAAAATTTAATGTCTCTTACAGAAATGCTTAAATGGGTATTAGGAATTATAGGAGCAATGTCTATAACAATGATAGCAGGGCTAATATTTGCCTTCATTTCTAAATAGCTACTAATTCACTTAAAGAATATCAATTCAAATAATAATTGTTTATCCAATATTTAATATTAATAATTGATTTATTAAATATTATTAATAAAAAAACGGAGTAACAATGAAAATCATCAGCATATTATTTTGTTTATTTTTGATCATGCTAAACAGCTGTAATTCTAATGATACTAATACTAGCCAAACAAAAAACAGGGTAAAACGTGATTTAGCCCCAAAAGAAGTAATACAAGAAAAACCCAAATCTAAAGAAGAACTACTTAGAGAAAAGCTATCTGATGATCAAAAAACACGCCTTGACTGGTTAAAAACTGCTTTAACTGATGCTGGAAAATTTGATACATTTTTACAACATGATGAATCTAAAATAAAAACAGCGCTTGATCATATAAAAAGTGAACTTGATAAATGTGATGGGAATATTGAAGGGAAAAATAACTTCAAACCTATGATTCAAGGAGCCCTTAACAAGGGGACAGATATAGATAATTTTGCAAATAATGCAACTACTACATGCAATTCCTAATAGCTAGCAGCCCCCAAATAGGGGGCATTAATATTGCTATGATGCAAATATATAATCAAATTGTTTATCTTTTTTTAAGACACTAAAGAATATTAGTGGACTAGCACCATAAATAGGTCTCTTAAACGACATAAACTTTTCAAAATCCTTTAAATCCTGCAATTTATTGTTTTTCTTGAAATAGTCTTTTATAATCTCTGCCCAATAGTTTATCTTCTTAAACTCTTTATTCTTTTTAAAATGCTTGATTAAATCAGCTTCAATTTTCTTGATATACTCAATGTTATGGGGTCTATTTTTTGAATAAACCCTATTTTTTGAATAATTGCATTTATATTATCTTTTGTTATAGGGCTATTTACCCAATTTTTTATGTTAGACAACGCTTCTTTAAAAATTCCATAGTAATAATACCTATCAATTTTTTCAACTTCTTTTTACTCTTGACTATTCTCTTTTTTTCACTCTTGCTTTTGATTAACACTAAATTGTTTACTAGTCATAGAATTTCCATTTTCATAATTATTGTAAATAGGCGCTGCATCAATATCAACTTCACTTTTTATATGAAGACATGCAACTAAAGCATACCTTTTGACATAAGTAATACCTGAACCAAACAGCTGATACACTGTATTTGTAACTTTAGAACCATTCTCATTATTGTATTGTAAATTTTCTGTAAGCATTGGTATATCAAATGATTCTTCATATCCAGTACTTGTACTGTAAAATGGGGTCCTAATAACATGCTCCTTTTGACCATCTACAAATTTAGATATTGGATATTGCCCAAAATCAAGCTCCAAATTGTACTTTTCAATAACGTTTTCAATTTCTTCTACTATGTCATTGAAATCCTGATATTTGTATCCATATCCTTTAAGACTTTTATCAATCCCTGGTAAATTCATTTTTAGGGTTTTTATATCTTTTCTGAAACTTATTTTTGCTTGAATATTTTCTTGTTGATTATTTTTATTTGAAAGATTTTCCATCTTTTTTCTCCTGTTTGTTAATAACAACTATATAGCAAAAACTATTTTTGACAACTTTTTTACAAAAATTTTTGTAAAAAAATAGGGCTTAGCTAAATTCTCTATTATATCCTAAAGAACTTAGTTAAACCCTAATCTTTATTTTTTGCAAATTAACAAACAGGTAGTTAAAACTGAAAAATGTTCAAATAACTACGCTACTTGTAGTATAGTCTAACTTAGAATTAAAATCAATTTATATTTTTACCAAATTACAAAAAACATATTAATTTAACAAAATTAATAATTGAAATTTAATATTTTTTTAGAAAAGTATTTACTTTTAAATCAAAATTATGCATTATATTACTTAATAAGTATTAACAAACAGGAGAGAAAATATGGAAGATTTTCTAAATATCACAAAAATTCCAACTTGCCACAACAAACACCAACACAAGTTAATATCTCTTACTTCAACACTAAATTACCTAAACAAAAAAGATAAAAAATACACACAACAAAACATACTCTACTACTTTAATGGAAATCTAAAAAGAAATGGTCTAGCTCCCACCACTTTAAGAACAATGCAAAATTATCTTTATAAATTAGAAAAAGTACTAAAAGTTACAACGAATTACTACCAACATATGGGAGTAAATTGTGGAACTGAAATTTACTATAAGCTAAAGTATCCCAAAAAAGAATGTTACCATAAAATAAACAAGTACTTTAAAGAGCGAAAAAACTCTAGATTTAAATCTAGAGTTAATAACCATTTTAAAGACAATGTTTCTAAAAATGGTAGTGTAAATTTAGTGGAGTGTTTAAATAATAAAAATAATATAAAAGAAGAAAGAAAGATTAACCAAAAAGAAAAATATCAAATAAAAAATTATTTCAATAATTGTAACTTTAAAACGAAAGAAGCTCTTTCTATTCTGTATTTAAATACTGATAAAGATACGAAGATTGAGATAATGAAAATCTTAAAACTAAATGAAATTGCCCTAATAAAAAGGTTTAATATAAAAAAATCTTGTTTTAAAGAAAAACAAAACACATTAAAGAAAATTCTAAACAACACTCAGAAAGAATTCGAAAAAAATGGATATAATTCGGAGCAATTAAAAATAAATTTCCAAAAAGTATATGAAATTTACAAATTCAAGCCCCATTTTATTATTGAAAATCACAAATATAGCGATTTAAACAACATAAAACGGAAATTGGAAAAGTCGATTGAAATAAAAAAAGAAAATTATCAACAAAATTATCAAAATTTAAAGGAAAACATTCTAAATATCCTTATTGAACAACTAAAAAAAGAAACAAATATTGAAATTCTAAAGCCCATTATCAAAGAATATTTGAATAAACAAAAGAAAATAGAATACAATAAAGTATTTGATACATATTATCTTGAATTATTAGAAATAATAAAAAATGAAAAAAATTCTTTAACTGTAGAAGAATTTTACATAAAGGCTGTATGAGGATTTAAATATGGAAAGTGCACCAGAACTCATTGAAACTATAAAAAAAGGAAAATGTAAAGTTGAATGTCAAAACAAAAAATGCTTTATTTTAATTGAAAAAGAAAATGGCAAAGCAATGTACCATACAAAAATAATGATAGACATTTGCAAATTTATAGTTTATGAGAAAAAACACGAATTTAGATTATCATTAAGAGTCCTATTTAATGGAGAAAGAATTGTTGAAGAAACTTACTTATACCCAATTAAAGAAGGGGATAAGTTTGTTGATATTTTTTATAGCTACAGAAAACCAATCAAAAAACCCTTAATAAAGTACCAAATAAATGGGACTAGAAAAGCATATGCATTAGCAAGGATATATTATATGGAATTTAGATTTAAAGCCGGAAGTGGTTTCTGCTATTTTAAAGGATTATATCGTTTATTAGATAAAAAAACAAACAATCACTACAACAAAGTTTTATTTAGTATGTTTGCGGATTTAGAACAACAAGTATATAAATTTTATGGGAAAAAATACCCGGAACAAGGACCGTTAATAAAATGAATAATAAAAAACCTAAAGTAATAACAATAGCGTCAATTAAGGGTGGTGTTGGTAAAAGCACAAGTGCAATAATATTTGCAACTTTGCTAGCCCAAAAATATAAAGTATTATTAATAGATATAGATACTCAAGCATCCACCACTAGTTATTATTATGATGATATACAAAAATCCAGTATAGATTTAAGAAAAAATAATATATATGAAGTTTTGATAGAAAAATTAGATATCAATCAATCAATCATTAATGTAGCAAATAATTTAGATTTAATACCCAGTTATTTAACTTTACATAGTATAAATGCTTTTGGTTATAAGCACACTTTTGACGAGTTTAGATTAAAAAAAGAGCTTAAACATATAGATGTTAGTTATAATTTTATTATAATTGATACTCCCCCAAGTTTGGATTTTACTTTAACCAATGCTTTAGTTTGTTGTAACAATGTAATTGTACCCTTGACAGCAGAAAAATGGACAATTGAAAGTTTTGACCTTTTGAAATTTTTTATGAAAAAAATAGGAATAGAATTGCCTACTTTTTTTATAATAACGAGATTTAAGAAAAATAATACACACAAGCAATTGTTGGAAATGTTAAACTCCAAAGAAAATTTTTTAGGAATAATATCAGAAAGAGAAGATTTAAATAGAAGAATTGCAAGTAATTCTTCTTTTGATTTCCAAATGGATTATATAAAAGAATATAAAAATTCATTAATGAATTTTTATACAAAATTAAAATTATTTTAATTATACGTTCATCGCGTTGAACTAATAACTAAGGAGGCTTGTTATGAAAAATAATACAAAATTAATAATTAATAAAAGGGATATTGATTCTGAAGGGAATGCATTACTTGTAGATTCTTCTAATGTTGGTAAAAATAATGTTGAAATAGATCGTTATAATACTTTGAAAAAGAAATTATATGTAAACCTTAGAGAAGGAGTTTCTAATAAAGTAGAATGTATGAAAATCTTAAAAGAAATTAAAGATAATGAATATTATAAACTTGATGGGTATAAAAGTTTTGATGCTTTTATAAAAGATTATGATGTTGCAAAAACTCAAGCATATAACTATTTAAAGATTGCTAATGCAATAGAAGCAGGGATTATTGAAGAACAATATGTATTAGATAATGGATTTAGACTAATATTAAGTGTATTGAAAGACAAAGAAAGTCCAGTGTTGAAAAAATCTAAACAAAATTCAATAAAACCGTTAAGATTTCAACTTAAAACCCAAGAAAGTTACGATTTTTACAAAAGCAATGCTAAATTTACAAGTTTTATGATGCAGGATATTTTTGAAAATCAAAAAGATTTGATTAATAAACTTTTAAAAAGATATAAACAGCTAAAAGGATAATAAGAGGATTTTATGCGAAGTTTAGCATATAAAACATACAATATAGAAAGTATAAAAAATGAATTTTTAAACATAGGGTTTAGTGAAGAAGCAATAGATTTTGTTTGTCTTTATAATGACAATTACAACTTTGAATTTTTAAAAGAAAAAATAATCGATGTAGAAAGAAATTTGAGAAAAAATATCTCTAATTTAGATACTAAAATAGATGATGTAGAAAAAGCCTTGCAAAAAGATATCTCTAGTTTAGATACTAAAATAGATGTTTTAAAAAACGAACTTAATGCAAGTAATAAAACAATACAAGTAATTTTAATAATGGGAATAAGGCTTGCCCCAATTATTTATTCTATATTCAATAAGTATTTTTTCAATTGAGAATTATTCAAATTTTGTAAAATATTAAGTTAGTATATAGCTTAAAAGTAAAACTTATTTAAATCCTCTTGTATCTATAATAATTTTTGTAAATAAGTTGACAAAAAAGTTTTTGAATTATTATATTTATTTATAATAAAAATTATAGGAGGAAACTTAGCCCATTTATGTTATTATAAATCCGAATTAACTTGGGCTTAACTAAGTTCTTTTGTTTGAGAATATAGGTAAGCTCTTTTTTTGTAAAAATTGTTATAAAAAGTTGATAAAAATAGTTTTAGCTATACATATGCATATGTATAGCTAAAAAAGTGTATTGCTATCAAAAAAATCCAATTAAGTTGGGTTTAACTAAGTTCTTTAGGATATAATAGAGAATTTAGCTAAGCCCTATTTTTTTACAAAAATTTTTGTAAAAAAGTTGTCAAAAATAGTTTTTGCTATATAGTTGTTATTAACAAACAGGAGAAAAAAGATGGAAAATCTTTCAAATAAAAATAATCAACAAGAAAATATTCAAGGAGAACTCAAAATGATAAGTGTTAATCAACAAAGTTTTACTGGATGTGAAATATTTGAGGAAAAATCTTCTCCCATTAAAGAAAAAAGTAAGTTAAGCAAGATAGGTAAAAAATTACCCGGAATAAGTAGTCAAGAGTGTTTTAGATTTAATCGAAATATTGATTTTAGCGTACAAAGAAACAAGCTTGATAAATACGGTGCTAGTGAAGTAGGTAGTATTCTAATTGGTGGTGCAGGATTAAAAGACTTAATAATGAATAGAGTGCTTAAATATTTTGGTATGAGCATGCCTTTTGAAGAGAATTTGTATATGCTCAAGGGCAAAGAGTTAAAAAATTTAGGATTTAGAGAATTTGTTAAATCACACGGAGATAATATTTCTATTTTGTATAAAAACAAATATGCTAATGGTGTTGATAAGTATAATTATTTCAAAAAAATGGGTAGTGTAGAAACTTTAGTAGGCTCAACAATTGATGGCTGGTTTATTAATAATAATGGAGATTTAGAACTTTTAGAGATTAAGAGCAGTGATTCTAATTATATGAGCAGTGCTATTGCGGAGTACAATAAAAATGGCAATTTTTTAAGTAGTAAATATTTTTTCAAATATTATGTGCAGGCGCAAATGCAGCTAGCATGTACCGGTCTTGAGCATTGTAATTTATTCTTTTTAATCGACGCCGCACCAGTTAACTGCAAAATAAAGAGAAATGAGTCTTTAATATTAAAAGTGCTTGAATTTGTTAGGAAATGCGAAATGGAAGTTTTTAATTTGAGAAACGATATTTTTAGTAACTATAGAGATGAATATTTAATGGCATACAATTTTAACAAGGATACGTTTATAAAGCTTGTTGAAGATTTAGTAGAAAGGAGTGATTTTTATCGATCTGGAGTTGAGTTTGATTGGGCAAGAGAATTTGTAGAATATGTTGATTGTGTAGACCCTGAAATTACGGATGAGCAAATTGCTGAAAATCTTGCGTGTGATCTAATGGAGATTGATAGCGCAAAAAAAGAATTAAACAAAATGCAAAACGAACATAAAAAAAGAGAAAAGCCCCTTAAAGATTTCATCAAAATGAAAACCGACAATATGACGAATAAATATCCACTAATTGATCAGGTAAATTATAGGTTTAAAGAGTTTGTGTTTACTCTTGATCCTAAGAAAAGGGCAATATCAGATAGATTAAAGGGCCTATTACCAACAAGTGGTACAATATTTTTTCCTAGCAATATAGCATTTGCAAATAATGTCAGTGTCCCCATGTGAATGGGTGCACTGAAAAATTAAAAAAAGCAATTTAACATCGGAGGTTTAGACAATGCTTATTAATAAAATAAAACAAAGTAATAAAGTTTTACGACCAGAAATACAAAAATGGGGTTGTTACTTTTTGTGTCTGCATTACTATACAAGTGTATTTAAGAAACTTGAATTTAATGTTTATGATATAAATGCAGCGTATTACAGATTTATAGGACTTGGATACATTAAGAGTAATTGTTTTATTAAAAATCCATGTATGATGCTTAATTACTATGGAATTAGAAGTAGCGTAAGATATGAATCTTTAAATTATTTGTGTGCTACCAATGAATTTGAAATAAGTGAAGTTAAAATCGATAAAGTTAATGGATTTCACTTTATAGCAACAAAAAATGAAGAAATATTATATGATTCACTTGATTTAAAACCTCGAGGGAAAGTATTTAAAGTAACCTCAAAGCGTATATTTAAACTAAAATAGTTTTACTAAAGTTTAAGGGTATTTTTAATACATTCATAAGCTTGAATTTTGTTTGCAGCAGAGAGTCCATAAATATTATCAATTTCATAAGTTGAAGAATATTTCATAAGTTCTTTAATTTGAAAAGAGTTATAACCATTAGATTTCAAATTTGAAATAAATAAATTTCTACATAAATGAAGTGATTTATTTGCTTTAAATCCTGATTTTTTAAGAAGATTTTTGAATTTTTTAGAAATATGTATAATATCAATTTGGTTATCTTTAAACTTATATTTGGTTTTTTGGAAAAGATAGGTGCGTCTTGTATCAAGATTTTTTTCTTCGAAATGATTTTTGTGAGCTGTTTGAATAGCTTCAAACTCTTCGTAGTTGATAATAATTTCTCTAATACAGGCTATATTTCTTTTTTTTGCAACATTTACTTTTATATTGTACAAAGTCTTCCCCGTTTTGCTTAATAGGGGGGTAATATCTTGCATTTTTACTTTTTGCATTTCAGCACCCCTGCACCCACTTACTACCAGTAGATGTACAAACCATCCAGATATTGGATCAATTTGTTTTAAGGTTTTGACGGATTTTTCAATTAGTTTACTGGTTTTTTTGGTTAAGTAGAATTTAGGAGTTGGTTTTAAAGATTCTTTTTTAAGTTTGGTAGAATTTTTGAGTGAATTTTTAAGAATTTTATTTTCATTGCGTAAATTTTGATAGTCTTTTACCAGTTTAAGGATTAAATCTATATTGTTATTATTTAAATTAAAATAATTATTAATGTCCATAAGACAAGCTCCTTGAACGTGTTACTTTTAAATTAAGTAAAAGTAATAAAAATAGATTAAAATTACAATTTGTATTTTACCAAAAACTAAAAAATTTAGTCAAATTTTGTGTGGTCTCATTGCATACTAAATTTGGGCTTTATAGTAGCTCTAGTAAACAGAAGTGGCAATTTCTAAGGGTGGCACACAAGAAAGATATTATACTTTGTGTAATATATAGCAAAGACTTTGAAATTTAATTTGTATGCATTTTGTAGTCTCTTTTAATGGGCATCGCATTTGCAATGGAGAGATTTTTGAGAGTTGGTTAAAATTACATTTGCGTTTTGTTAATATGTAACAGGGGAATGTAACAAAATTATATATTTAAATCTTTGAAAAATTGTATTTATTAGGCGTTGCGGTATCTTTGAAACCTATGGAGTAGGAGTAAATTATGAATAAAAAAATGATAATGTTAATTATTTATGCTATTTTTGCACTGATAAGTTCTTGCAAGTATTATTCAAGGGGTGAAGATTTAAAACAAAGTGTAAAAGAACAAATTAGGGAATTTTTAGATACAAAAGAAGGAATTGTTTCAGATGATCCAACAGTATATAAAATAGCAGAAAAATTAAAAAAAGAAGAATTAAAGGGTAAAAAAGAAAATAAAAAAGATGTTAATTTAGAAAGTAAAGAAGAAAAAGAAGGCCTAAAGAATGATTTAAAAGATTATAATGATGGTAAAGCATTAAAACCCGAACTTATAGCTTTAGAAAGCAAAAAACCAAAGCTAGAAACAGCAGAAATATTAAAACCAGAATTACCTGAAATGCCAAAATTGCCGGTAGTAGTAAAACCAGCAATTAAAGAAAAAACAGAAGAAGAGAAAGTTAAAGATAGAGAGGCTGAAGAGCTTAGAAGAAGAAGAATAGAAAAATATCAAAAAGAAGAAGAAGAAAGAGAAAAAAGAAAAGAAGAAAGAGAAAAAAGAAAAAAATTAAGAGAATCAGAATCAAGTGAAAATTTCCTTGAGGGAGTAACTAAAGGTATAATTTCAACAGTAGCAAAAAAGATAGATAAGATAACTAGTGATATTGATAGTATTAATCTAGGGTTACCCTTTAAAGAAAGCAGTGAAATATCTGGGGAAAAAGTTGAAGATAAGGTTACGGGCGCTATTTATGATGATATTACTGATATGAGTACACGTAGTACTTCTATTTATTCTGAATGGGGGGATTATCTTGAAGAAAAGGGTGAATTAAAAGGGTTTCTTGACCAACTAGAAGAAGCTAGAAAAGGATTAAGGAATAAAATAAAAGAGCGTGATAATAAGACAAATAAAACTACTGTAAAGATTAGTGATATTAAAGGAGATTTGGAAAAATTAAAAGATTCTCTAAAGAAACTAAAAGAATATCTTCAAAGTGATGCTAATAAAGAAGAAATTCAGAAAATTGTAAAATGTTCAATGGATCCAAGTGATGATAGTTGTGAATGGTAAATGAAATAAATATTAAACACCCATTAATGGGATAAGGAAGTTAATAGTTTGTGTTAATAATTTAATAAATTGCTTTACTATTTAGAGTAACAATTTGTTAATTTTGTTACTCTAAGGGGATATTTTTGAAAAGAGTCAAAAGATTTTTTGATGATTATGTTGCATATTTTAGAGAAGGCTCATTAAGTGACTTAGAAATAGCAGAGAGATTAGGAGTTTCTAAAGTAAATGTGTGGAGAATGAGACAAAAATGGGAAAGAGGAGAAACTTATATAAACGAGGGCTCTAGAGTAACAATTAGTGAAGATACTTTTGAACATCTTTTAGCACAAACTTTTAGATCAGAAGTCAAAGCTAGGAAAATTAGGGGAGAATTAGATGTAGAGCGCGCTAATTTAGAATTAGGATTTATACGTGAATTCAGTCAATATTCTAGTGTTGAGCTTGCTAGTATGCTTTCCAAAATAAAAGATTTAAAATGTAAAATTGATTCTTTATATAAAGAATGTGATAAAAAAAATGCAAATTGTATTAATGAAAATATTGAATCTTTGAGAAGTGAGCTTAATGACCTTATAAAGGAGTGTTCAATAAGGAAAATGGAGCTTTACTATGAATGTATGAAAAGACTTGCTACTGTTCATGAAGCTG
>NZ_JACHFB010000011.1 GCF_014205885.1 Borreliella californiensis
ATTCCCATATCAGAATAGTTATTTGAAATAATCCTAGAAGATATGTCCCTAATTTGAGAGTCTATGTTTAAGTAGAGATAGTTTTTAAGATCAAGCTTGTACTTTACTTTCATATAAACATATTTTCTTTTTCCTAGTGATATTTTATAAGATTTAAGTTGTCCAGTTGAATTGAGTCCATCAATTTCTATGTCTCCCTCAAGTAAAGTCCCACTAGGAGTTGTTAGATATAATGTTTCCCAAAGTTTTGCTTTAAATTCGGGATTGTTAATATTAGTTTTACTAGCGTCTAGTAAATCTTCTTTTAGAATTAGGTATATATTGGCTTTTCCAGCTGAACTTTTAATATTAGTATGCTCTACCCCATTAAGATTAAGTAAAGCGGATCTAACAGCACTGTAAGTTGTGCTTTTAGAAGAAATGTGTTCTTCAATAGCAGCCCAATAAGTACCACCCGGTTTCATTTTAGAAAAAAAGAGATTAAGTTCATTAATTATTTCTTCTTCAATTAATGCTAAAGAAGATGCAATAATGTTGTAAATCGAGCTATTACTATCATCAATATTAATCCCATAATTTATTCGCAAGTATTCTCTTTTGGCCCGTAATATATCCTTAATTGTACGCTTTAGAATGCCAAAATCAGAATCAAAAACGATACTCATAAATTAAACTCCATATTCAAAACATCACCCGAGAAAAAAAAGGATATATGCGCTTTGTTGTCTTGTATAGTAGTTGAAATATTTATTAAATCTAAGTTAAGTTCTTTAGATATTTCGTGAAAATAATTTTTTACAGCGTGAAGATTATTAATTTTTAACAGTTTTAAAAGTAAGAAGTAGTCCAGTCCCCAATTAGGAGCATAGCTTAAACTCCCCCTTAAGGTTTTTAAAAATATCAAAAATCTTTGTTTTTGCTCTTCAATTCCATCAACAAGTGATATATCGTTATTAAATACTAATTCAAAATTAGTGCCCAATTTTAAATCCATACTAGTAATTATATCATATTTAGCAAAAATTACTTAAACAAACTATTAATATTATTGCTAATTCTAGATGTTGTTATTTTTAAGCTTGCATAGTCAACAACTGCTTTTCCTTTTACAGTAATTCCATTAATAGCACTTACGATACTCTCTAGAATTGATTTTAAGGACGTTATTTCATTAGCTATTTCAATTTTTATTGTTTGCTCTAATTTTAACAGTATCAGAGATTAGATTTAAAGTCTTTGGGCTAATTGCACTAAGTATATAAAAATGATGTTTGTCAAAGTGAATATCGTTATTTTTATCAAAAATATTAACGCTTGATTGAAGTAGTAAAACGGTATCACCTTTTGATAGTTCTAAACTGATATTAGAGATATTTTTTGTGTGAATTTTTAAATCTTCAAATTCGGGTATTGTAACAATAGCTTCTTGAGTTGGTTGTTTAAACTCCTTTACAATGCCAATTTTAATTATAAAAATGTTTGAATAAATCCAATTTTTTATGTCTTCTTGAGCCAATACTTGTCCATAAAGGCACTGATTCATTCTGTAAATTTCATAGTTTTCATTCATTCTAAGTCTAGTCCCCTTTATTTTTTACGTATTGTATTAGAATCATCTTCTAACTTAAGTATCAATGAACACTCTCCTGTATTGCTAAGTTGAGCACTTGTTTCTTTTATGGTGGTTTTTATCATTTTTCCTAGCCCATCAATAAATGAAACTTTATCTCCAACATTTAACTTATGTGTGAAAAATGTTTTTGCGTTCCAAAATATAAGATTTTTTTTGAGTGTTGTGCCTAAAGTAATTTCTTGTTGTGGAATAAACTCAAGTCCATAATCTTCTAATGCCTCGTAGTGTGCATTTTCTCCCTTTTTTTTATAATTAGTAAATATCATATAGCATTCATATTCCCGTAAACCAGTCCAAATATCGGCTATTACATTGTGTACATATACCCCTTTTATTTTGTCAATAAACTCTTTTGGTGTTGTGGCATAAATATCTTTGTCAATGATTTTAAAACGATCTTTTTCGTCCATATTAAGGATATTGCGATTGGGGAATACAGATTCTATTGCTTCTTACACCGTCTTGCCTTTAAAGTTTTTGCCCTCTTTGCCTGCCAATTTGCGATTGAAGAAGTTGCTTTTAGTTAATAAACGAACATCAAGCTCAACACTAAAATCCCCACCAGGATAATCAGTGCTCATAGGATGCCCTAAAGTCTCCGCCATTATAAAATCAAAATTTTTTTCGTGGGCAAATTTCTTATAATGTATTTTTACTATATCTCCGAATTTAATGTCGTCAGTGAAGTCTAAGGGAAGGTTCCAAAGTACGACTTTTGCTTGTTTAGAACTTATAGTATGAATGTTTGAATACACGTTGGATATGGAAATATCAATATGAATTCCATCTTGTATATTGATTATAATTTTAGGAATTTCTTCGGCAAAAGGAATTCCATCAATTGATTTTTTTGATGCATCTACATTGTAGAACTCAATTTTAAAATCATATTGTAGTAACAGCATTTTTTATCCTTTATATTTTTCCAATGCAAATGTTTTTACTATTTCTATCGATAGACTAACTTCAACTTCATCAATGAAAGGAGTGTCCTTAAACGAAAGACTTGTAATTACAGCCAATTCTTTTAGGCCAAAAGTTGGACTGTAGATACTAAAGGGAACCTGAGCTTGAAGTCTGTTTGCTAGTTGTTCTTTTGCAAGATGAGCGTCAAAACGTAGCATAGTATTGCCAAAAACAGTCATTTTGAGTAGAGAAAGCATATCCTTATATAAGGATGTTAGTATTCCGCCGTTTAAAGAGATATTTTCACCAGTCATTACTGGATTGTAGCTGACATATTCTGCTTTTCTATCATAATAATTGATAACTGGTCTTTTAAAACAACTAGTATTGTAAGTGCGTGTTATGAGTTCGTTTTTTGGTTTTACAAAAAACAATTGAGGAACATATCCAAACCCTTTTAAATCCATTCTTGGAAATAACACTAAAAAATTATCTGCGCCAAAAAGAGCAAATATTTGGGTTATTACATCTCTTATTATTAGAGTAATCTCCCTGAATTCTTTCTTTTCAACATCTTTGATTTTTTCTTCGAATTTTTTCTTTTCAAGATTATTATTGATAATATTTTCATTATTAATATCTATTTTGTTAATTACTTTGTTAGCAATTTTTTTGTTACTTTTCATAAGTATTGGGGTATCAAATGCCTCTCTGTACCCAGTGTTTGTACTGTAAAATGTGGTCCTAATAACATGCTCTTTTTGACCATCTACAAATTTAGAAACTGGATCCTGCGTAAAAAAAAGATCCAAATTATGCTTATCAATAACGTTATAAATTTCTTCTACTATATCATTGAAATCATGATACTTATACCCATACCCTTTAAGACTTTTGTCAATACGCGGTAAATTCCTGATTAGGATTTTCATATCTTTTAAAATTTTATTTCTGCTTGAATATTATCTTGTGGGTAATTATTTTTGTTTGAAACATTTGTCATGTTTGCCTCCTTTATAAGATATAAATAATTATATAGCAAAAACTATTTTTGCCAACTTTTTTATAAAAATTTTTGTAAAAAAATGAGGGCTTAGCTAGATTCTCTTTATCAAAGAACTAAGCTAAACCCTTACATTACATTTTTTGCAAATTATCTTATAAAGGTAGTCGCAAATGTCAATATTTAAACAACTACGCTGTTTGTAGTGTAGCCCAATTTTAAATTAAAATCAATTGATCTTTTACTAAATTAGAAAAAGCACATTAAATTAATGAAATTAATAATTTAATTTAATATTTTTTTTAGAAAAGTATTTACTTTTAAATCAAAATTTTGCATTATAATATTAATTATTATTTATCTTATAAAGGAGGTTGACGGTTATGTCAATATCAGCCAATAAAAAAAGTCTAAATTACCACAACAAACATCAATACAAATTGATAGTTCTTATTTCAACACTAGAATACATAAACACCAAATATAAGAAATATACACAAAAAAATATACTCTATTTCTTTAATGAAAATCTTAAAAGAAATGGTCAAGCTACTACTACATTAAGAACATTACAAAAATATCTTTACAGATTAGAAAAAGATATAAAAGTAACAACCAACTACTACAAACATTTGGGTGTAAATTTTGGCACTGAAATTTACTATCACCTTAATTGTAAAAAAAATGAATGCCACTTTAAAATCAACCAATATTTTCAAGAAAAAAAACACTCTCGATTTAAATCGAGAGTTAATAGCTACCTTAATACCAAATCTCCAAAAAAGGGTAATGTAGAGTTGAGAGAGTGTTTAAGTAATAAAAATAATAATATAAAAGAAGAAAAAAGAATTAACCAAATAGAAGAATATCAAGTAAAAAACTATTACAATAAAAGTAACATTAAGTCCAAAAGTTTTCTTTCTATTTTGAATTTAGATATTAATAAAAAAACAAAAATTGAAGTAATTAAAATTATAAAACGTGGTGAACTTGAATTAATAAAAAGTTTTAATGCAAATTTAAATAGATCTTGTTTTAAAAATAAGCAAAAAAAATTAAGAGAAATTCTAAAAAATACTCAAAAACAATTAGAACAAAACGGATACAATAACGAACAATTAGAAACAGATTTACAAAAAGTATATCAAACCTACAAATTTAAGCCCCATTTTATTATTGAAAATCATAAATATAAAGATTTAGATATCATAAAAAGAAAATTAGAAAAATCAATCAAATCAAAAGTAGAAAATCCCCAAAAAGATTATGAAAATCTAAAAATAAACATTTTCAATATACTTGTTGAGCAACTAAAAAAAGATACAAATATTGAAATTGTAAAGCCTATTATAAAAGAATATTTGAATAACCAAAGGAAAATAGAATACAATAAAGTATTTGGTACATATTACTCTGAATTATCAGAGCTAATAAAAAATCAAAAAAAATCTTTAACTATAGAAGAATTTTACATAAAGGCCGTATGAGGATTAAAGTATGGAAAATGCACCCGAACCTATTGAAACTATAAGAAGAGGAAAATGTAAAGTTGAATGCCAAAATAAAGAACGCTTTATTCTGATTGAAAAAGAAAATGGTAAAGCAATGTACCATACAAAAATAATGATGGACATTTATAAATTTGGGGTTTATGAGAAAAAACATGAATTTAGATTATCATTGCGAGCATTATTTAATGGGGAAAGAATTGTTGAAGAAACTCATTTGTATCCCATTAAAGAAGGGGATAAGTTTATTGGCATTTTCTATGGATACAGAAAACCAATCAAAAAACCCTTAATAAAGTATCAATTAAATGGGACTAGAAAAGCATATGCATTGGCAAGGGCATATTATATGGAATTTAGATTTAAAGCCGGAAGTGTTTTTTGTTACTTTAAGGGATTATATCGTTTATTAGATAAAAAAAGAACAAACAATCACTACAATAAAGTTTTATTTAGTATGTTTACAGATTTAGAACAACAAGTATATAAGTTTTATGAGAAAAAATACCCAGAACAAGGACCGTTAATAAAATGGATAATAAAAAACCTGAAATAATAACAATTGCATCAATCAAGGGCGGTGTTGGCAAAAGTACGAGTGCAATTATATTTGCAACTTTGCTAGCCCAAAAATATAAAGTATTATTAATAGATATAGATACACAAGCATCTACTACTAGTTATTTTTATAAAGAAATTGCAAGTCAAGGGATTAATATTGTAAGCAAAAATATATACAGAGTATTGAAAGAAAAATTAGATATAAATAATGCGATTATAAATGTTAAAGATAACTTAGATTTAATACCAAGTTATTTAAGTTTGCATAAATTTTCAAGCGAATTTGTTCCCCTTAAAGAGTTGAGATTAAAGGATAACTTAATTTTTTTAAAACAAGTTTATGATTATATAATAATAGATACTAATCCAAGCCTAGACTTTACTTTGTCCAATGCTTTAATGACTAGTGATTGTATAATAGTTCCAATGACAGCAGAAAAATGGGCAGTAGAAAGTTTGGAGCTATTAGAATTTTATATTAAGAATTTAAGAATAAAAATTCCAATTTTTATTCTTATAACAAGATTTAAAAAAAACAATACTCATAAAGAGTTATTAAAACATGTAAGATCCAAAAAAGGATTTTTAGGAATCGTGCACGAAAGAGAAGATTTAAATAGAAAAATTACTGGAAATGATGAATTTGATATGACTAAAGATTATATCGAGGAATACAGAGAAGCAGTATCAAAATTTTTTGATATGTATGAAAAATATACTAAAAAGAATTGTTCAGTTACTGGACAATATTGAAGTAGAGGAGATTTTTTATGAAAATAGAATTAAACAAAAGAGTTTTATCAGAAGAAATAGATCCTGATATTGAAAAAAAAATTGTTACTAATGAAGATGCAATTATTCATTACAATTCTCTAAAGGACAGATTGAAGGCAAATTTTAGAAAAGAAATATTTCATAAAGTGGACAATATTAGAATTTTAAAGGAAATAAAAGATAACGAATACTATAAACTTGATGGTTATAAAAGTTTTGATGCTTTTATAAAGAATTATAATATAGCAAAGACACAAGCTTATGCTTATTTAAAATTAGCAGCTGCTTTGCAAGAGGGGATTCTTAAAGAAGACTATTTAATAGAAAATGGTATTCAAAATTCTCTTGATCTAATACAAAATAAAGAAAGTCCAACATTTAAAATGTCTAAAAAAAATCCAATAAAACCATTAAGATTTCAACTTAAAACTAAAGAAAGTTATGATTTCTACAAAAACAATGCTAAATTTACAAGTTTTTTGATGCATGAAATTTTTGAAAATCAAAAAGATTTGATTAATAAACTGCTAAAGAAGTATAAACAGTTGAAAGGGTAGTTTATGAGCAATTTAGCATACAGAACATACAATATAGAAAGTATAAAAAATGAATTTTTAAACATAGGGTTTAGCGAGGAGGCAATAGATTTTGTTTTTCTTCATAATGAAAATTACAACTTTGAAGTTTTAAAAGAGAAAATAATTAATGTAGAAAAGAATTTGAATATTAAAATAGATAATGTAGAGAAAAGCTTAAATGCCAAAATAGATAGTTTGGATACTAAAATAGATAATGTAGAAAAGAATTTGAATATTAGGATTGATAGTGTAAATACTAAGATAGATAATGTAGAGAAGAATTTAAATATTAAGATTGATAGTGTAGAGAAGACCTTACAAAAAGATATATCTAGTTTAAAAAATGAGCTTAATGCAAGTAATAGGACAATACAAGTAATGCTAATAGCAGGAATAACGCTTGCTCCGATTATTTACTCTATATTCAATAAGTATTTTTTTAATTGAGAATGATTAAAATATTTTAAAATATTAGGGAAGTATGCAGCTTATTTTTTAAATATAATACTATAATCTTGATTCTCTTCTTAAAAAGAAACATTTTATTTTTACTTTCTTTTAAATTAGAACTTATTTAAATTTTTAACAAGAGAATTTAAGTAGGTTCTTTTATTTTAACAAATACAAATTGATTTTAGTTCTAAGTTGAACGCTGCTACAATCAGTGTAGTTATTTGAATATTTTTCAATTTTGACTATTTTTTTACAAAAAAATGCCAAAAATAGTTTTTGTTATATGTTTATGTGTAATAAAAATTATAGGAGGAAAAAGTTATTTAGAAGTCCTAACTTGTTAAAAATATTTTTTAATAAATACTTGTATTTATTAACTCACATTTTCCTAAAAAATAAAAATAAGGCTTAGCTAGAATCTCTAATAAAGAACTAGCTAAGCTCTATTTTTTTGTAAAAATTTTTATAAAAAAGTTGGCAAAAATAGTTTTTGCTATATAATTATTTATATCTTATAAAGGAGGCAAACATAACAAATGTTTCAAACAAAAATAATCACCCACAAGACAATATTCAAGGAGATCTCAAAATGATAAGTGTTAGTCAACAAAGTTTTACTGGTTGTGAAATATTTGAGGAAAAATCTTCTCCCATTAAAGAAAAAAGTAAGTTAAGCAAGATAGGTAAAAAATTACCCGGAATAAGTAGTCAAGAATGTTTTAGATTTAACCGAAATATTGATTTTAGCGTACAAAGAAGCAAGCTTGATAAATACGGTGCTAGTGAAGTAGGTAGTATTCTAATTGGTGGTGCAGGACTAAAAGACTTAATGATGAATAGAGTGCTTAAATATTTTGGTATGAGCATGCCTTTTGAAGAGAATTTGTATATGCTCAAGGGCAAAGAGTTAGAAAATTTAGGATTTAGAGAATTTGTTAAATCACATGGAGATAATATTGATGTTTTGTATAAAAACAAATATGCCAATGGAGTTGATAAGTATAATTATTTCAAAAAAATGGGTAGTGCAGAAAGTTTAGTAGGCTCAACAATTGATGGGTGGTTTATTAATAATAATGGAGATTTAGAACTTTTAGAGATTAAAAATAGTGATTCTCATTATATGAGTAGTGCTATTGCGGAGTACAATAAAAATGGCAATTTTTTAAGCAGTAAATATTTTTTCAAATACTATGTGCAAGCACAAATGCAGCTAGCATGTACCGGGCTTGAGTATTGTAATTTATTCTTTTTAATCGATGCAGCACCAGTTAACTGTAAGATTAAGAGAAATGAAGACTTAATATCAAAAGTGTTTGAATTTGTTAATAAATGTGAATTAGAAATTATAAATTTAAAAAAAGATATTTATAGTAACTATAGAGATGAATACTTAATGGCACACAATTTTAA
>NZ_JACHFB010000012.1 GCF_014205885.1 Borreliella californiensis
GACAATGCTTATTAATAAAATAAAACAAAGTAATAAAGTTTTACGACCAGAAATACAAAAATGGGGTTGTTACTTTTTGTGCCTGCATTACTATACAAGTGTATTCAAGAACCTTGAATTTAATGCTTATGATATAAATGCAGCGTATTACAGATTTATAGGACTTGGATACATTAAGAGTAATTGTTTTATTAAAAATCCATGTATGATACTTAATTACTATGGAATTAGAAGTAGCGTAAGATATGAATCTTTAAATTATTTGGGTGCCGCTAATGAATTTGAAATAAGTGAAGTTAAAATCGACAAGGTTAATGGATATCACTTTATAGCAACAAAAAATAAAGAAATATTATATGATTCACTTGATTTAAAACCTCGTGGGAAAGTATTTAAAGTAACTTCAAAGCGTATATTTAAACTAAAGTAGTTTTACTAAAGTTTAAGGGTATTTTTAATACTTTCATAAGCTTAAATTTTGTTTGCAGCAGAGAGTCCATAGATATTGTCAATTTCGGAAGTTGAAGAATATTTTATAAGTTCTTTTAATTTGGAATGAGTTATAGCCATTAGATTTTAAATTTGAAATAAATAAATTTCTAAATAAATGGAGTGATTTATTTGCACGAAATCCTGATTTTTTAAGAAGATTTTTAAATTTTCTAGAAATATTGATAATATCAATTTGATTATCTTTAAATTTATGTTTGGTTTTTTGGAAAAGATAAGTACGTCGTGTATCAAGATTTTTTTCTTAGAAATGATTTTCGTGAGCGGATTGAATAGCCTGAAACTCATCAGATTTGATAACAATTTCTCTAGTACAAGTGACATTTCTTTTTTTAGCAATATTTACTTTTATATTGTAAAAAGTTTCTCCAGTTTTGTTTAATAGGGGAGTAATATCTTGCATTTTTACTTTTTTAATTTCAGCGCCCCTGCACCCACTTATTGCCAGTATATGTAAAAACCAACCAGAAATTGGGTCAATTTTTTTTAATGTTTTTACGCATTTTTCAATTATTTTCGTAGCTTTTGGGGTCAAATAAAACTTAGGAGTTGGTTTTGAAGCTTTTTTAGTAGGAGTAGAAGAAATTTTTAGAGAATTTTTAAGAATTTTGTTTTCATTTACTACTTTTTGATACTCTTGTATTAGTTTGAGTATAGAATCAATATTGTAATTATTTAAATTAAAATAATTATTAATGTCCATAAGACAAGCTCCTTCTAGGTGTTACTTTTAAATTAAGTAAAAGTAATAAAAATAGATAAAAATTACAAATTATATTTTACCAAAAACTAAAAATTTTAGTCAAATTTTATGGGTTCTTATTGCAAGCGAAATTTGGGTTGTAGAGTGGCCTTGATAAACAGAAGAGTCGTTTTCTGGGGGGTGCAGCTAAGAAAGACTATATACTTTAGCTGACTTATGGCAAAGACTTTGAGATTTAGTTTGTATGTGTTTTGTAGTCTTTTGTAATGAGTGGTGCATTTGCAATGGAGAGATTTTGGGGAGTTGATTAAAATTACATTTGCGTTTTGTTAATATGTAATTTGAAATGTAACAAAATTATATATTTAAATCTTTGAAAAATTGTATTTATTAGGGGTTGCTTTAGACTTAAGGCTTATGGAGCGGATTATGAATAAAAAAATGAAAATATTTATTATTTGTGTAGTTCTTGTTTTGATAATTTCTTGCAAGAATTATGCAAGTGGTGAAGATTTAAAACAAAATTTAAAAGAACAAGTTGAAGGATTTTTGGATACAAAAAAGGAAGAGTTGGTTGGCGGTTTAAAAAAGCTTGGATCAGAAGCTTATTCAAAAGTTGAAGAAGAATTAATGCAAGCCGATGGACCACAAGTACAAGCTGAAGAGCAGGTGACTCAAGGTGTTTTTGAAGATCTAGGATTAAAAGAGAAAGGTCTTGAAAGAATAGGCCAAAAATTACAAGTACAAGCACAAGAATTAAAAGGGCTTGAAAACAATTTTAAAGATAAAGAAGAAGATAGAAAGAAAGTTCTAGAAGAGGCTAAAAAGAAATTTGAAGAGTTTAAAAGACAAGTTGAATCTGCAACTGGAACAAATGATACTGAGAAAGTTAAAAAACAGGGTAATATTGGACGAGAAGCTTTAAAGTATGCAAAAGGATTGGGTGTAAATGGAAATTATTCTGCTAATGATGGTACCAATACTGATGATTTTTCAAATAAAGTTATAGATGATGCACTTAAAAATATTAATGAAGAGCTTAAAAAGTTAAATAATAAAGAAGAATAGAAAAAATGGTTTTAAAAATATAAATTATAATAGCACAAGACGGGGGGTCTTCTTGTGCTATTATTTGTATTGCTAATTGTTAAAGTATTTTATATGTCCCGTTAATTTTTATCGATTTTTATGCTAGTGTTTTTTGTTTTGCTGCTATTGTCTTCTTTTATGAAATGTTTTTGATATTTTTCATATAATTTTTTATGATTTTCAAGATTAAATGCTATTGGTTCTTTAAAAATTTCAAAAGCTATTTTAAGGGTTTTAGAAGTTAGTACTTTTTTTGAAAAATCTTCTGATTTAGACGGAGGAATCATAAGACTAGTAAAAATATAACTATGATTATATAAATTAGCTGCTGAATAACATGCTATGTTGCTTTGTTTAAGTTCTTTAGGGGTAATTCTGCATTCAGATATTCCAATTGTTAGTTCAGATTCTTTTTCATTATCGAAGGTATATTTAATTTTAATTTTATTTGATCTTATATCATATATATCATAGAAACCAATATCATGTTTAGTGGTAATGTTATTAAAATCAAAATAATAAAAAATTCCCCGGTTACTATTAATTAAACGCATGAGTGCATGATTTTCATTTAGCCAATTTTCGGGTCTTTCTTCTGATTTTGTTGCAATCCAAGAGTATTTTTCATTATTTTCTTTTTCATTTGTAAAAAATTTACTATCTCCTAATATTTCTTCATTATTATTTTTGTTGTTGCCATTATTTGATTTGCAGTTTAAAATAATTGTCATCAATGTTATTAACATTGCAAACATTGTTTTTTTTGTCATTTAAAATCCTTTTTAAAATTTATTTATTAATATTCTTATAAAATCAATAAAAACAATAATTTCCAGTATTGCTAATACGGGTAGAATAATTATTAGTCCCAAACCCAGGGTAAATAGATAAAAAAAAGGAGATAAAAGAATTATACATAAAAACGTAATACCAGTTCCCATTTTTCCCACATAAAATCTATGTGCCCCTAAATAACCAAAAAATAAGCATAATAATGCTGCTATTAATTTGTTATAAGATTTTTTAACTTGTTTATTTTTAACTCCACAAGCAATACAAATTTCAGCTTCTTTTTTAATTGGTTTGCCACAAGAATGGCAATATATTTCGTCAACAGCTTTTGACATGATTTTACGCTCCTTTTTAAAATAAAACATACTTATCTAAAATCATTTAATATAAGTAAATTATATTTTTACGTATTTAAATTTAATGAACATTTGAAATATAGATCAAGAGTTAATAGGTATAAAGAAATTTACCGTTTATGTTAACAATTAATAAATTGCTTTACTATTTAGAGTAACAATTTGTTAATTTTGTTAATTTAGGAGAAATTTTTTTGAAAAAAGGTAAAAGGTCTTTTGATGATTATGTTGCATATTTTAGCGAGGGCTCATTAAGTGATATAGAAATAGCAGAGAGACTAGGAGTTTCTAGAGTAAATGTATGGAGGATAAGGCAAAAATGGGAAAAAGGAGAAACTTCTGTTAATGAGGGATCTAGAGTAACAATTAGTGAAGATACTTTTGAACATCTTTTGTCACAAGCTTTTAGATCAGAAATCAAAGCTAGGAAAATTAGGGGAGAATTAGATGTAGAGCGGGCTAATTTAGAATTAGGATTTATAGACAATGATCTAAAAAAACCCGCTTTAGTATATTTGAGTGAGTATGAAAATAATGTTGGTGATTTTGTTACTTTTGACCATATCAATGAAAATTTTGATTATGAAAAAGTAGCCACTTCGCTTTCATCAATTACATCAAATTCTAATGAACTGGTTGCTAAATGAGCAAAAGAAATAAAGACATTGATAAAGCTATTGCAAGTCTTAATGAGACTAGAAAAAAGTATTTTAACTTGCTTGACGAGATAAAAAACGATAAATATTATTTTCCAGTAATTATGAATATTTGCTCATACGACTCGGTTAAAAAATTGCCTTATGACGAGCTTTTAGAGGTCAATAGACTTGCTGAGATTAAATTAGAAAAAGAATTGTATGAGTTAATTCTAGGCAAGTGAGGGCTTAATGAGCGACAAATTCACCATTAAATTTAAAGGTATTCTTGATCATGCAGCAACAAAAAAGGCTATCGAACAAGATATTTCCAAAATGGAAAAATATCTTAAACCTAAAAAATCTAGTTTGGGTAGCACTAAAGATATTGTAAAAAATAATTTGTCGGACAAGAAAAAAGAATTAAGCAGACAATCTAAATTTGAAAGCTTAAGAGAGCGTGTTGAGAAATATAGGCTTACCACAAACTAAAAAGCTTGTAAAACAAGGCATGGGTTTTGAGAAAGCTAGAAAAGAGGCTTTCAGAAGATCTTTAATGTCTGATAGAGACAAAAGACGCCTTGAGTATAAAGAGCTTGCAAAAGAATCAAAAGCAAAAAGTAAAATGATAGCAGCCTCTCAAGGAAAAGGACTTGTTGCCAAAATTGCAATAGGTAGTGCCCTAGGGAATATCATTAGCAACGCTATGAGTAAAGTTGGGGGGGGGACTCTTAGGATTTGCTAAAAAAGCGGTTGAAGAAGACACCAAAACGAAAAGAACACAACTTCTCAACAGTGCATTTTTTACGACTAACGAACGAGATATGATTATGGGAAATAAAGCCAAAAAGACTAAGGGAATTCTTGATGGAATGAAAGGTTTTGAGTGCGACTTAGAAAAAGAAGAGTTCTTAAATCAAGCAAGTGCATTTAAGGGTACTTTAAGAGACTTAGATATGTTAAATGAAGCTAATTTGAAAAACGCAGTAAAATTTGCAGCTATAGCTATGCTTAAATCCAGTGGTGCTATGAGCAGTGAAGATGCTGTAAAAGCTGTTAATAGTGTCCTTGGGGGTGATGGAAGTGAGCTTTTTGATCTACTAAAAAGTCAGGTGTTGGCGACAAATACATAGAAGATGCCAAAATGGCCTGGCAAAGCGGAGCTCAAGTAGATCTAGAGTCCAGAATTACCAAGATGATGGAAATGTTTACGGATTTTGAATCTTTTGGCCTTACAAAACACGCCAATACTGCTGAGAGTCTTCAAAGTAATTTGGCCTCAGCTGAGCAAACTCTTCAAAATTTGACCACTACTGTTTTGGACCCAATACTTAACTTCATTAAAAAGATAACTAAGTACTTTGAAGGCTTTACGATTAAAACACATATTATTGATCCCATAATTGACGGCATTAAAACGCTTCTCGACATAGGAAGCCTTGTTAGCCGGCTTGTTCAGGGAATTAAAGATTGGTGGAATGGGGCAGATAAGAAAAAGGAAAAGAAAAACAAGAAAAATGAAGACAATGCTACCAACACACCATAATTTTTGCAAAGGGCAATTCTTACATAAAATTTGCAATGGAACAATGAAAACAGCTCTAAAAATGTAAATACATTGCCACAATTTGCTGGATCAGCTATTACTTATTTCAAAAGGTACGCTTTAGTAGGTCATCTTTGCATAAGAAGCGAAATGGATACCGATGCAGCACCTATTTACAATAATTATGAAAATGAAAATTCTATGACTAGTAAACGAGCTAGTGTTAATCAAAAGCAAGAACAAAAAAGAGAACAAAAACAAGAGATTAATCAAATTCAAAAAAATAACACTATTCAAAACCAGAAAAGAGATATTAAGCAAAACCAAATAAAAGATTTTGATAAAAAGTCGAAAACTGACAAATTTTATTGCTATGAAATTTTTAGAGACGCATTGTTTAATATAAAAAATTGGTTAAGTGAAAGTGACGAAAAAAATAATATAAATGCTCTTATTCGGGCATTATGTACAGATAATGATGATGCTTTAAATAATCTTCTTGATGAAAATCCCAAGCTTAAGAGTGTAGAATATTGGGTAAGTCTTATGAAAGATTATTTCAGTAAAACCAATAGATTTGATGATCTAAATAAGCTTAAAGTATTTATGTCTGATAATCGAGACGTTTATAAAACAAAAGTATTAAAATTCTTTTGCATGTTAAAAAAAAGAAAGACAATTTAATTATATGTTTGCAGTATAGCAATATTAAAGCCCCCTATTTGGGGGCTACTCTATATTAGGAATTACCGCAAGTACTAACTGCATTGTTTGTTCCAAAGCCATCTATGCCTCCTTTAAGGGCTCCTTGAACTATTTGCTTGAAAGTAGTTTTTTGTTCATTAGCCTGATCGCCAATACATTTGTCAAGTTCTTTTTTTATATGGTCAAGTGCAGATTTTATTTTAGATTCATCATGTTGTAAAAATGTATCAAATTCTCCAGCATCAGTTAAAGCAGTTTTTAACCAGTCAAGTTGTGTTTTTTGGGCTTCAGTTAGCTTTTCTCTAAGTAGTTCTTCTTGAGATTTTGGTTTTTCTTGTGGTACTTCTTTTGGGGTTAAATCACGTTTTACCCGGCTTTTTGTTTGGCTAGTATTAGTATCATTAGAATTACAGCCGTTTAGCATGATCAAAAATAAACAAAATAATATGTTGATGATTTTCATTGTTACTCCGTTTTTTTATTAATAATGTTTACTATTTAGAAATGAAGGCAAATATTAGCCCTGCTATCATTGTTATAGACATTGCCCCCATAATTCCCAATACCCATTTAAGCATTTCTGAAAGAGACATTAAATTCTTTTCTACATTGTCTATTTTAGCATTTAAATTCTTTTCAACATTGTCTATTTTAGCATTTAAATTCTTCTCTACAGTATCTATCTTAGTATCTAAACTGTCTATTTTTAGATTTAAATTCTTTTCTACATTATCTATTTTGATATCTAAATTAGATATATCCTTTTGTAAATTCTTCTCTACATTATCAATTTT
>NZ_JACHFB010000013.1 GCF_014205885.1 Borreliella californiensis
CTCAAAGACAAAAAAGACGACAAATACACTAAAATATTGGCAGCTTTGAGTGAAGCAGCCAACAAGATAAAGAGTGCAGCAATGGCCATACATTTGTGCTTTAATAATTAAAACTGGGTATTTTGGTTTGCAATTCTAATAAAAAAGAAAAATTCTAAAAATTCCAACTAAAATCCCAAAGTAATTTTCTATTCAAAAAAAAACACCTGCAATCCTCTTGAATTTTTTTTCAAAGGAATTGTGGTTTTTTAATAAAAACCATTGAATATAATCAAATTATTCCATATTATGAGGTTAAAATATAATGAATAATCAAAAATTTCACAAACCTCCTATAGTATATATGATGGTTTGGGCTCTTCTAAAGTTAGTGTTTGTTCTAATTTGTCATTTTAAAAAGACTCTAGTTTTGTTTGCAAGCAAACTTTCTAGGTTTTTGATATTGTTTACTATATTCCTTATGCATCTAAACAGTGAAAGCAAAATCAAAATATAGATAACATAGTGAATTTCATTCTTGATGAGCTTCCAATAAATATCATTTTAAATATTGTCGAAACTTTTGCAAAAAAGAATGCATTTTAAAATATAAAAACAATATTATTAGATATTATCGATACTGTGAATGAAATTGATCTGAAATTGACTTTCAAAAATTTTTATGTCACAAGTTTGGGTTTATACTCAAAGATTCGTGTCTTAACTTTTATTAAAATTTTCTAATTCAATATGATTATTTTTTTAGAAAGACCAAAGGTATTTATCATGCTCCAGACCGATTGTCAATTTCATTGTCAAAAATCTTAACGAAATACTCAAAAAAATCAATCTTAAAAAGGGATTCTCGACTATTGACAAAGTTGCCGTTTTAAATTTTATAATTAGAACTGAAGCCTTTCTGTTAAAAACTGTCAAAATCACTTCAAATCATTCTCTAAAATCTTAAAAAGTTACCATAGAACACATACTAAAAAATGTTTGCGGATTTGATATTGGGATTAAATTTTGGAACTAAAATTTATCATAAACTTAATTATTCTAAATTATTTGAGTAGATACAAAAAATCTTTTGAGTATATCTATCAGTCAATCTAGTTTTAATGTCTTTTTTCAAAACCCAGATCATTTTTTCGAATTTTTGAATAAATATAAGAATTTTTATATTTATTATTACCTAATTTATCTTTGCTAAATTTCCTTAGTTTAGTTTAAAATAATCCAATCCCATTGAATATTTTACACCACTTTATAAGTTATGAATACTATATAAAAACCTTTTTTATCTTCTTTTCATAAGATTGGCAATCGTTTCATTAATATTGCATGCCAAATAACGTTATTAAAGCATTCCAATTTAAAAAAATCTTCTATGAAAATGTATTTAGACTTATAATTTTTTTGTTGTATTTTTGATACAATAAAATTTAATTTTATTAAAATCATTATCATTATTTAATTTTGATACATGTGTTTATTATTTATTAGGTATTTTTTATATTGTTGTAATAAATTTTTAAATCTGCAGATATAGAGTTAGAGACAATGTAAATGTTGAAATATAATTTAAATTATTTTCTTTTGGGAAAAATTAATCAGTCCACAAGTAAAGGTATACCTGCTTGTCTAATTTTTACTTGTGGGCTGATCAGAATATATTAATAGTTCCAATTATAAATTTCCCTATACTTTATAAAATTTTTGATAAATCAAAATATAAGAAAATCTATATCTGTAGACTTAACAAAATAAAAAGTGTTAATCAACAATAATTATTCATTATAACTTATATACACGATAATTGTCTAAACGTAATTTCAATTTTTTTTTACCAAGCGAAATTTCTCATAAATCGATATTGAAAAGTCGTCAAAATTGTCTCTATCCAACACATACAAAAGTTTAAAAAAATTCACATCATTAATACATAAATAGAATATAAAAACCTCATTTTCAAACACATTATTACCAAGCTTTACTTTAATTTTACGAAATAGGTTGATTAATTCTTTAGATTTTTTTGGCCCCAAACTAAAAAAAACTCATTTAAAATGTCTCGACTTTTATGTGGAGACAATAAATTCATTGTCTCCACATCATTTTCTAGATCCACAATAGGCTCGTAAAACTTATAAATAAAACTTTTAATATCTTTTAAAACACAAATTTCGACAGCATTTAATTCTAAATAGACAAATATGTTTTTCATTATATATGAAAAACATATAGCAATTTTTACAAACAATAAAAATTTGTTAACGAATTTATATGAAATTATTTGAGCTAGCCTTTACAATTCTATTATTTATTGAACACAATCACTGTAAATTGCAAATTGCTCGAACTATATTTGTTTAATATTATCTAAATTGTTTATAAGTCAATTATATCTGTATTTGTAATTTAAGATTGTTGTAATAATATTATCTATTATGAGTAATATACAAGATTTACGTTTTGTATGTTGAGATAAAGGGGCAGTTTTTTTGTATAAATTTTGTTGTAAAAAAATTTCATTAATTTTTGTATACTCTGTAATAGAGTATACCTCCTTTTTTATTAAATTATTGACTTTATTTTTTTTGCACTGATTTTCTGAAGGGCTGTCCCTCTATGTGTGATTTTAGAATAAAATTTTATTGTTGTTAATGAGCCTCTAAATAAATTGATAATAATCTCATAATATTGTGGAATTAGCAAGCTTATAATCAAAAAAATATACCCGCTTTTATTTTTACTTGTGGTTATGGGCTTTCTTAGTTATAGATTTAACAGTTATTTTCACACTAAAATCAATGATAGCGGTGACTATACCTATATTTGGTAATTCTTGGAGTTCGTCTGTAATAAATTGAATATCTGTTGTAGTTTAAATATCTGTTGTATCTTGAATATTTATTTGTTTGAGATTTTGGTATTTCTTTTTTCATATTTGATATGCTTGATGAAATATCTTAATTCAATTTACATGAAAAAACTAATAGTATAATTAAAATTGATAATTTCTTCATAAAAGTTTCTTAACGCTCCTATTGTAAAAAATAATTTATAATATAGTATATATCGATTTTCGCCGTTATCAAGGTAGATTTTATTCTAATCAATTTATTTGTTAAAAAAATACGGATTTATACTAATTAAAAATTAATATATTAATTTTTAATTAGTATAAATCCGTATTTTTTTAACAAATAAATTGATTAGAATAAAATCTACCTTGATAACGGCGAAAATCGATATATACTATATTATAAATTATTTTTTACAATAGGAGCGTTAAGAAACTTTTATGAAGAAATTATCAATTTTAATTATACTATTAGTTTTTTCATGTAAATTGAATTAAGATATTTCATCAAGCATATCAAATATGAAAAAAGAAATACCAAAATCTCAAACAAATAAATATTCAAGATACAACAGATATTTAAACTACAACAGATATTCAATTTATTACAGACGAACTCCAAGAATTACCAAATATAGGTATAGTCACCGCTATCATTGATTTTAGTGTGAAAATAACTGTTAAATCTATAACTAAGAAAGCCCATAACCACAAGTAAAAATAAAAGCGGGTATATTTTTTTGATTATAAGCTTGCTAATTCCACAATATTATGAGATTATTATCAATTTATTTAGAGGCTCATTAACAACAATAAAATTTTATTCTAAAATCACACATAGAGGGACAGCCCTTCAGAAAATCAGTGCAAAAAAAATAAAGTCAATAATTTAATAAAAAAGGAGGTATACTCTATTACAGAGTATACAAAAATTAATGAAATTTTTTTACAACAAAATTTATACAAAAAAACTGCCCCTTTATCTCAACATACAAAACGTAAATCTTGTATATTACTCATAATAGATAATATTATTACAACAATCTTAAATTACAAATACAGATATAATTGACTTATAAACAATTTAGATAATATTAAACAAATATAGTTCGAGCAATTTGCAATTTACAGTGATTGTGTTCAATAAATAATAGAATTGTAAAGGCTAGCTCAAATAATTTCATATAAATTCGTTAACAAATTTTTATTGTTTGTAAAAATTGCTATATGTTTTTCATATATAATGAAAAACATATTTGTCTATTTAGAATTAAATGCTGTCGAAATTTGTGTTTTAAAAGATATTAAAAGTTTTATTTATAAGTTTTACGAGCCTATTGTGGATCTAGAAAATGATGTGGAGACAATGAATTTATTGTCTCCACATAAAAGTCGAGACATTTTAAATGAGTTTTTTTTAGTTTGGGGCCAAAAAAATCTAAAGAATTAATCAACCTATTTCGTAAAATTAAAGTAAAGCTTGGTAATAATGTGTTTGAAAATGAGGTTTTTATATTCTATTTATGTATTAATGATGTGAATTTTTTTAAACTTTTGTATGTGTTGGATAGAGACAATTTTGACGACTTTTCAATATCGATTTATGAGAAATTTCGCTTGGTAAAAAAAAATTGAAATTACGTTTAGACAATTATCGTGTATATAAGTTATAATGAATAATTATTGTTGATTAACACTTTTTATTTTGTTAAGTCTACAGATATAGATTTTCTTATATTTTGATTTATCAAAAATTTTATAAAGTATAGGGAAATTTATAATTGGAACTATTAATATATTCTGATCAGCCCACAAGTAAAAATTAGACAAGCAGGTATACCTTTACTTGTGGACTGATTAATTTTTCCCAAAAGAAAATAATTTAAATTATATTTCAACATTTACATTGTCTCTAACTCTATATCTGCAGATTTAAAAATTTATTACAACAATATAAAAAATACCTAATAAATAATAAACACATGTATCAAAATTAAATAATGATAATGATTTTAATAAAATTAAATTTTATTGTATCAAAAATACAACAAAAAAATTATAAGTCTAAATACATTTTCATAGAAGATTTTTTTAAATTGGAATGCTTTAATAACGTTATTTGGCATGCAATATTAATGAAACGATTGCCAATCTTATGAAAAGAAGATAAAAAAGGTTTTTATATAGTATTCATAACTTATAAAGTGGTGTAAAATATTCAATGGGATTGGATTATTTTAAACTAAACTAAGGAAATTTAGCAAAGATAAATTAGGTAATAATAAATATAAAAATTCTTATATTTATTCAAAAATTCGAAAAAATGATCTGGGTTTTGAAAAAAGACATTAAAACTAGATTGACTGATAGATATACTCAAAAGATTTTTTGTATCTACTCAAATAATTTAGAATAATTAAGTTTATGATAAATTTTAGTTCCAAAATTTAATCCCAATATCAAATCCGCAAACATTTTTTAGTATGTGTTCTATGGTAACTTTTTAAGATTTTAGAGAATGATTTGAAGTGATTTTGACAGTTTTTAACAGAAAGGCTTCAGTTCTAATTATAAAATTTAAAACGGCAACTTTGTCAATAGTCGAGAATCCCTTTTTAAGATTGATTTTTTTGAGTATTTCGTTAAGATTTTTGACAATGAAATTGACAATCGGTCTGGAGCATGATAAATACCTTTGGTCTTTCTAAAAAAATAATCATATTGAATTAGAAAATTTTAATAAAAGTTAAGACACGAATCTTTGAGTATAAACCCAAACTTGTGACATAAAAATTTTTGAAAGTCAATTTCAGATCAATTTCATTCACAGTATCGATAATATCTAATAATATTGTTTTTATATTTTAAAATGCATTCTTTTTTGCAAAAGTTTCGACAATATTTAAAATGATATTTATTGGAAGCTCATCAAGAATGAAATTCACTATGTTATCTATATTTTGATTTTGCTTTCACTGTTTAGATGCATAAGGAATATAGTAAACAATATCAAAAACCTAGAAAGTTTGCTTGCAAACAAAACTAGAGTCTTTTTAAAATGACAAATTAGAACAAACACTAACTTTAGAAGAGCCCAAACCATCATATATACTATAGGAGGTTTGTGAAATTTTTGATTATTCATTATATTTTAACCTCATAATATGGAATAATTTGATTATATTCAATGGTTTTTATTAAAAAACCACAATTCCTTTGAAAAAAAATTCAAGAGGATTGCAGGTGTTTTTTTTTGAATAGAAAATTACTTTGGGATTTTAGTTGGAATTTTTAGAATTTTTCTTTTTTATTAGAATTGCAAACCAAAATACCCAGTTTTAATTATTAAAGCACAAATGTATGGCCATTGCTGCACTCTTTATCTTGTTGGCTGCTTCACTCAAAGCTGCCAATATTTTAGTGTATTTGTCGTCTTTTTTGTCTTTGAG
>NZ_JACHFB010000014.1 GCF_014205885.1 Borreliella californiensis
CTCAAAGACAAAAAAGACGACAAATACACTAAAATATTGGCAGCTTTGAGTGAAGCAGCCAACAAGATAAAGAGTGCAGCAATGGCCATACATTTAGCTATGCTTTAATTAGATTTGTAAATCGCGTCATGGTACGAAACCGCAAGCTATTTATATGGGTTTTTAGAAAAAAATAGTTCACCAAAATCAATCCAAATAATAAGAAACGGTTGTAACGATTCTTAATATTTTTTTTGGATAATGTTCCTGAGCACCCAAGCTTCTATCAATTGGAAGAAATTCAAAATATCCTTGATTTGCGTTTTTAATTTTTCCTAATTTTGAACTTGAATGTTTTGCAAATTCCAAAGCCGCTAATTTAGCATTTCTAATTGAATCTGCTAACATTTCGGGCTTTATATCATTAATATTGTCAAAGTAATATCTTGGCCCCCCACTATTACTAATTAATATACCTTGATTATAAAGCTCAGCAATATTTTTTTCTACTGCTTCCATTTGCTCAATATTTTTTGTATGAACAGTTAAAGATATATATGCTCTATACTTATAAAGAGATTCTTTGTAATTCTCTTCATTAAATTCCATAAATCCCATTTTTATATGGTCTTCGCTAAATCCCTGTTTTAAAAAAAAACTTTTAATCTTAGACAAGCTTAAATTATTTGCTTTATTAATATCATTGATAGTGTCACCAGTTAAGCTGTATCTAAACTCCCAACTAGAAGATGTTGATAAAATTTCTCTTTCGCTAAGACCCTTGACCGTAATATAATTTTCATTTTTGGTGCCAATGTTTTTTATTCCGTGAGAAATTATAATTGATGACATAAACAAAAGTAACGAAAATAACAAGAAAGATATTTCTTTTCCTCTAAACATAGACTGGCCTCCTAAAATCAATAATAAACAATATATTAAAATTACTGTATTTAAATTTATTTTAACATATTGCTTAATATTAATAAATCAAAATACATTTTAGCAGATCAGAATTTATGACCTTGTCAAAGACAATGTTTTATAAAAAATAAAAGCCAAGATAGCTGCATAATTTAAGTTAATTGAAGCAATTAAAAGCCATCATGATATTTAAAGCAAGAGGTTATTTTTATAATCTTGTGTTTAGAAATAGCACACAATTATTTGACATTTTAAAATATTGCAAAAAATTCATTTTTAAATTATATTTTATTTTATAATGATTACTATTTAATACTTATTATAAATTTATATTATGGCTTTGCAGATATTATGTAAAACCATTTTAAGGGCTTTATTTATGAAAAAAATAATATTATTAATCAATATTTATTTATTTCATGTCAAAACGATAGTTTAAATAAAAATAAGGTTAGCAAAAATCATAATTATAAAAAACAACTTGGGAAAAAATATGTGCGGGGAGAAAGGGATAAACTTTTATCTTGAATAAATAATTTTGTAGAAGTTAATAATAAAGCCATAGATAATTCTTTTGAAAAATTTAAAAGTGAGCCATCTAATCAATATAATCTTCCATTTAAAAATGTTAGTTAGTATGCACTAAAGAAAACACTTGCTGACGATGTAGAAGAATCTAAAAAGGCCAGAAGGTGTTTGTATGCTGTTTTAGATTGCAATGAAAGCGAGTTGAAAGAATTGGGATTAATTTTAAATTCAGATATACATAGCATTAAAAAGATTGCTAATAAAATTATGCAAAATGTGGACATAGAATTCCAATTTAGATTTGAGGCAGTAATTAAATTATTGCTTAATAAAAAAAGCAATTTAATGTTATTAGATATTCCTAATCTCAAAAGGATTAAAATTTGTCTTGAAAATTTTTTAGCTTTAAGAACAACTTTTAGAGAGCTTGTTAAACAATTATTAAATGATTATAGCAGTAATAAAAAGTCCATAAAGTCTGAAAATAGTAAATTGGGAGATTATTTAAATAAAGCTTTTTCAGATATTGTTTTAAGCATGGATAAAAATCCTATAAATCTAGAACAAGAAATTAGAAATATTATTGTTATTTAATTTTAAATTTAATGTAAAACCTTTTTATAAAAACCAATCAAAAATTGTTTAATACTTTACCACATAATCTTTGATGGTATCAAAATTAGAATTGCTAGCTATTTTTTATTTAAATTTCTTCTGTTTATTTTACCCAAAAAATTATCGTCGATTTTTATCGTATATAACAAATATCGACGATTTTTATTTTTTTCTAAATAAAGTTGCAATTAAATATACTGGCACTTTGCACTATAACTTAAGTTTAAAGATTTTAAGGCAGAGTATATTATGAACAAAAAGTTTTTAGAAGAGGATAAATAATGGATTTATTTAAAATTGAAGCTAATTATATCGACATCTTTAAAAAGAATTTATCCAGCTAGCATAGCGATTAAAAACGGTCATATTGCGAGCATAGAAAAAATTAATGCGACATTGGATGAATATGTGCTGCCAGGATTTATTGATGCACATATACATATAGAGAGTTCTTTTCTTATTCCATCAAGCTTTGCTCATTTAGTAGTTACACACGGCACTGTGACTACAATAAAGCGATCCTCATGAAATAGCCAATGTTAATGGTATTGATGGCATTAATTTTATGATAAATAATTCTAAAAAACCCGAGTTTAAATTTTTTTTGGAGTTCCTTCTTGTGTGCCAGCGTTGTCACAAGAATTTGAAACTTCAGGATATGTATTAAATGATAAAGATATAGACAAATTAATGAAATTAGATGATATTTACTATTTGGCTGAAATAATGGATTTTAAAGGCGTGATTAACAAAGATGTTGAAATTATAAATAAAATAAATTCTGCATTAAATCGCAATAAGGTTGTTGATGGACATGCTCCTGTTTTGTCCCCCAATTTAACTTTAAAGTATGCATCTTCGGGTATTAGTACTGATCATGAATGTTTAACAATAGAAGATGCAAGATATAAATTATCTTTGGGTATGAAAATAATAATTAGAGAAGGAAGTGCCGCTAAAAATTTTGAATCTTTGCATCCCTTGATTAGCGAATGTTCTAAAAAATATTGTGATTCTTTAATGTTTTGTTTTGATGATGCGCACCCAAATGACATTCTAAATGGACATATTAATTTAATAATAGCTCGTGCAATAGAGCATGGACATGACTTTTTTGATGTTTTAAAAATAGCATGTATTAATCCGGCTTTACACTATAAAATCCCAGTGGGGCTGTTAAGAATAAGAGATCCTGCTGATTTTATAATTACCAAAGATATTAAAACATTCAAAATAGATAAAACCTACATTAATGGTAAATTGGTTTTTAATGATGGAATTTCACTTATTCCATTAATAAATGAAATTCCTATAAACAATTTTAATTGTAGCAAAAAATCTATTTCGGATTTTAAATTTTCCACTAAAAATAAGATGATCCCGGTCATCAACTGCATCAGCAACCAAATTATTACTCATAAAACTATGATTGATAGCAATTTATTGGCCCCAGATTTTCAATCTAATATTGCCGAAGATATTTTAAAAATAGCTATAATAAATTGATATAAAGACAATAGTAAAATTTCTATAGGATTTATAAAAAATTTTGGAATAAGAAACGGCGCCATAGGAAGTACAGTTGCTCATGATTCTCACAATATCATACTACTTGTTGGGAGTAATGATGAATACTTGTGTAAAGCGGCAAATATAATCATCCCAAATAAAGGGGATTTATGTGCACCAAACAATGAAAAAACCATAATAATAGAACTTCCTATTTCTGGATTAATGAGTACTCTTTCAGCCGAAGAAATAGCTTCACAATATATAAAATTAATGATTTTTGTAAAAATGTTTTAGGTTCTCGGCTTGATGATCCTTTAATGACTTTGTCTTTTATGTCTTTAACGGTGGTCCCCTATTTAAAGATAAATGATAAAGGACTGTTTGATATTGATTCTTTTTGTTTTGTAGATTATTAATTTCAAATTATTATAAAAAGACAAAAAAGGATTAAAAAATTAAACGACAAATTGTAGAAGGAGCTCAAAAGTTTTTTGTCTGTTATTATCTATTAAGGATTATTAATTGTGTGTCTGGCAGTTTTTTATTTTAAAAATTTTATGCATTAAATACTTAGGGGAAAAGCGGTTTTTGGTTAGTGTTTAGGGCACAAATGCTATAAATAATAATCTGCAATAATGTTGAGCGTTATTATTAATTAAATTTATGGAAACCATATGTGTAAATATTGATGCATCTCCTCAATAAATAACATATATATCCCCCCCCCGTTTAAAATAAACTATTGTTTGCCCAAGTCTTAATCTTAAGAAACAAATTAATTAATTCTTTAGCTCCCCTTAGAACCCAAGCTTATATAAAAACTTGTGAAATTTTTTTTATCTCATTACATCTAAAAATAAATCAATAAAAAATCATTTTTGTTTCGGCGCCTCTTTTAATAGCATCCTTATGAGATTATATTTTTGCACTTATATTTTTATTACCTCAATAAAAATTTTATTTTTAAAAAAGTATTTATTGATTATAATATCAATATTATTAAAAAATAGTTAATAAAAAATTAAACATATACTTTTAAATAAAGTAAATATTAAATTAAGGAGTGTAAATTGAAAAAATATATTATCAATTTAAGTTTTATCAATTTAAGTTTATGTTTATTATTCTTTTCATGCGATCTTTTTTTAAAGAATTCTCGATCACGCCAAAAATACAATTTTAAAGTACCCGCTAAATCGGTTTCAAATCCTACCAATAAAGAAGATATAGACACTGAAAAAGGCACTAACACTACACTTTGTATAAAAGAAGAAGATAACAGAATTTTAGTTAAAGACTGTATTAATAATCAAGAGCTTTTTAAAGTAAAATCTAAAAGAAGATATGATTTTAAAAAAGCCATGCTTCTTGGCATTAAAACAGCTTTAAAAGTTATAAATATTGGCAATAATAATAAAAAATTAAATTCCATAAAAAAACATAAAGATCATATTTTATTAGAATTTAAAGATAATAAGATATATATAGTTCGATTATCTGAACTTAAAAGACATTTACTAAAAAGCAAGAAAAAACCACTATTAGGAAGACCTGTACCAGGCGGCGGAGATGCAGAATTTGCAGATGATCCTGATGGTAGAATAGAAGCAGAATTAGAAGCAGAACAAGAGCAAGAGATGATAGACAGAGAAGATTTTGGAGACGAGGAAGACGAAGAATTAGAAGAAGAAATAATTGGAAACTCAAAATCTAATGATTGAAAATCAAATATTACATTTCAATAAAATAAAGAAGTCCCTATAAATAGGGACTTCTTTATTTTATTGAAATGTAATATGCTACAACTACTACAAATTTACATAGTATCACTTAATTTTAGAGTTGTATTTTAAATACCACAATTATCATGCTTTTAATTCAAATATTTAGAATTTTTTATAAGTTGAAATCAATTGGTTTTTTTGCTGTTAAAATTTAACTTCGTACAATAAACATAATTAATTTATAGTTAATTTTATACTTTTAAGATCATCAAAACCAATTAGGTAAAATTCTTTATAATTTTTATTTTAAAAATCCAGTAATTAGTAGAATGGCGTTTTACAATATAGCTTTTAAAGCGTTTTCAGCTTCCCTGTAATAAATTTCTTTCAAAGAAGGCTCTAAAAAGTCATTTATAAAAACTTTTATGCTATTTGAAAAGTGAATTTTACCTTTTATATATTTACCATATTCTTCATAAAGAACGTCCTCTACCTCTTTCAAGGTATTTCTATTTTTAATAAATTGATTTTCTATAATAGAAATATTATATTTTTTGTTTTTAATATTCTGAATATTATTTGTAGTTTCTGTCAAAATAGAAAAGCTTTCTATTGACCATCTTTCTACTTGAACTGGGATTATAATATGGTCTGTAACATTTAAAGCATTCTTTAAAAGGAAATTTCTACTAGGAGAAGTATCTATTATAATATAATCAAAATCAAAACTTTTAGTGCCCTTATTCAATCTAAATTCTAAAATAATTTCCTTATAATCTAAAAAGCTTTCCGTATAACACGGAACATATCTTTTTAAGATATAATTAAAGTTCTCATATATGATAAGTCGACTTTTATGTATTTTAACTGCGTC
>NZ_JACHFB010000015.1 GCF_014205885.1 Borreliella californiensis
TTTGTTATGTTTGAAACATTGTTCATAATGTACTCCTTTTATAGTTATAAAAATAATTATATAGCAAAAACTATTTTTGCCAACTTTTTTACAAAGATTTTTACAAAAAATTAGGGCTTAGCTAAATCCTCTGCTAAAAGAACTTCGCTAAACCCTTTTATTATTTTTTTGCAAATTACTATAAAAGGTAGCCAAACTGAAACATGTTCAAATAACTACGCTGATTGTAGTATAGTCTAACTTTAGATTAAAATCAATGAATCTTTTTACCAAATTACAAAAAGTACATTAATTTAACAAAATTAATAATTAAAATTTAATATTTTTTTAGAAAAGTATTTACTTTTAAATCAAAATTGTGCATTATATTACTTATAATTATTAATAACTATAAAAGGAGTAATAACATGAAAGATGTTTTAACCAACATAAACAGTTCAACTTGTCACAATAAACACCAATATAAATTAATATCTCTTACCTCAACGCTAGATTACCTAAACAAAAAAGATAAAAAATACACTCAAAAAAATATACTCTATTACTTTAATGAAAATCTAAAAAGAAATGGTCAAGCTCCCACTACACTAAGAACTATGCAAAATTATCTTTACAAATTAGAAAAAGTGCTAAAAGTCACAACTAACTATTACCAGCATTTAGGAGTAAATTTTGGGACTGAAATTTACTATAAACTTAATTATCCTAAAAAAGAGTGTTACCTGAAAATCAACAATTACTTTAAAGAACGAAAAAACTCTAGATTTAAATCTAGAGTTAATAACCATTTTAAAGACAATATTTCTATAAATGGTAGTGTAAATTCAGTGGAGTGTTTAAGTAATAAAAATAATAATATAAAAGAAGAAAAAAGAATTAACCAAATAGAAAAATATCAACTAAAAAATTATTTCAATAAATGTGACTTTAAAACTGAAAAAGCTCTTTCTATATTGGATTTAAAGACTGATAAAGATACGAAGATTAAGGCAATGATAATCCTAAAACAAAATGAAATTGCCCTAATAAAAAAAATCAATATAAAAAAATCTTGTATGAAAGAAAAGCAAAACAAATTGAAAAATATTCTAAATAACACGCAGAAAGAATTTGAAAAAAATGGATATAATTCCGAACAATTAAAAATAACTTTCCAAAAAGTATACGAAAATTACAAATTTAAACCCCATTTTATTATTGAAAATCATAAATATGGCGATTTAAGTTACATAAAACGCAAATTAAAAAAGTCAATTGAAATAAAAAAAGAAAATCCTCAACAAAATTATCAAAATTTAAAAGCAAACATTTTCAATATTCTTATTGAACAACTGAAAAAAGATACAAATATTGAAATTTTAAAGCCAATTATAAAAGAATATTTAGATAAACAAAAGAAAATAGAATACAATAAAGTATTTGGTACATATTATCTTGAATTATTAGAAATAATAAAAAATGAAAAAAAATCTTTAACTATAGAAAAATTTAACATAAAGGCCGTATGAGGATTTAACATGGAAAATGCACCAGAACCTATTGAAACAAAAAAATCATTAATTATATGTAACAATAAAGAACGTTTTATTAAGATTGAAAAAGAAAATGATAAAACAATGTACCATACAAAAATGATGATGGATGTTTATAAATTTGGAGTTCATGATAAAAAAAATGTGTTTCGTTTGTCATTAAGAGGCTTATTCAACCAATTAAAAGTTAAAGAGATTTTTTTATATCCAGTTAAAGAAGGAGATAAGTTTATTGGCATTTTTTATGGCTATAGAAAACTAATTAAAAAACCCTTTATAAAGTACCAAATAAACGGAATTAAAAAATCATACACAATTGCAAGAGAATATTATATAGAATTTAGATTTAAAACCGGTAGCGTTTTTTGTTACTTTAAAGGACTATATCGCTTATTAAAAAAAGAGGAGATAAATAATCATTATAACAAAGCGATATTTGATATCTTTTCAAGGTTAGAAAAGCAAGTATATGGGTTTTATGGAAAAAAATATTCAGAGAAAGGACCGTTAATAAAATGGATAATAAAAAACCTAAAATAATAACAATAGCGTCAATTAAGGGCGGTGTTGGTAAAAGCACAACTTGCTTAGCATCAGCATTTTTGTTGTCAAAAAAAAATAAAGTATTGTTAATAGATATGGATACTCAGGCATCAGTCACTAGTTACTACCAAGACAAAATACAAGAAGATAATATAAATTTAAAATTTGACAACATATATGAGGTTTTGGTTAATGATTTGGATATTAAAAAAGCAATTGTAAATATTGAAGACAATTTAGATTTATTGCCAAGCTATTTGAGCTTGCACATGCTTAATGAAATTGAAATAGAATTTAAGGACTTGTTATTAAAATCAAATTTAAGCTGTTTTAGCAGTGATTATAAATATATAATAGTGGATACAGCTCCTAGTTATGATATTGCATTTAAAAATGCATTGCTTAGTAGTGACTATATTATTGTTCCAATAATAGCTGAAAAATGGGCAGTTGAATGTTTAGATTTATTGGATTATTTTTTAAATAAATTAGGAGTAAAAATTCCATTATTTTTACTCATAACAAGATTTAAAAAGAATAATACACATAAAGAATTTTTAAATTTATTAAAGAATAGGGGTGATTTTTTAGGCATTATATCTGAAAGGGAAGACTTAAATAAAAATATAGCTAGTAATTCTAGGTTTTCCTTAGAAAAGGACTATATGCATGAATATAAAAATGCTATTAATAAATTTTTGGATTATTTAAAAATAATGGATAAGGTATAAAATAAGTCAATTTAGTTTGTCCTAAATCAGGATAGATTATAAAAGACAAAAACTTTTTTATTTGAGGTGATATTATGTTGGTAAAAATAAACAAAAGAAATTTAGAAGAAAAGGATAACGAGCAATTAGAATATTATGAAAAATTAAAAAACAGATTGGTAAATAATTTTAAAAAGGAAATTTTTCATAAAATAGAAGTTATTAAAATTTTAAAAGAGATAAAAGATAATGAATATTATAAATTAGATGGATATACAAGTTTTAATTCTTTTGCAAAAAATTATAGAATAGCAAGAACTCAGGTGTATGACTACATTAGAATAGCTAATGCTATGGAAGAGGGGCTTTTAGAAGAGACATATATTATAGAAAATGGACTTACTATGTCTCTATTATCAATAAGAGACAAAGAAAGTTCATCATTTAAAAAATCAAAACAAAATCCAATAAAACCATTAAGATTTCAACTTAAAAGCAAAGAAAGTTATGATTTTTATAAAAGCAATGCTAAATTCACGGGATTTTTATTAGATGAACTTTTTGAAAGTCAAAAAGACTTGATTAATAAATTTTTAAGAAGATATAAGCAATTAAAAGGATAGTAAAGGCATTTTATGACTAATTTAGCGTACAGAACACATAACATAGAAAGTATAAAAAATGAATTTTTAAACATAGGGTTTAGCGAGGAGGCAATAGATTTTGTTTTTCTTCATAATGACAATTACAACTACGAGGTTTTAAAAGAAAAATTGATTAATGTAGAGAAGAATTTGCAAAAAGATATATCTAGTTTAGATGCTAAGATTGATACTGTAGAGAAGAATTTGCAAAAAGATATATCTAGTTTAGATGCTAAGATTGATACTGTAGAGAAGAATTTGCAAAAAGACATATCTAATCTCGATATTAAAATAGACAATGTTGAAAAGAATTTAAATCTAAAAATAGATAGTGTTAAAAATGAACTTAATTCTAAAATAGATAGTGTTAAAAATGAACTTAATTCTAAAATAGATAGTGTAAATACTAAGATAGACAGTGTAGAGAAGGCTTTACAAAAAGATATATCTAGTTTAAAAAATGAGCTTAATGCAAGTAATAGAACAGTACAAGTAATTCTAATAATGGGAATAACACTTGCTCCGATTATTTACTCTATATTCAATAAGTATTTTTTTAATTGAGAATGATTAAAATATTTTAAAATATTTGGGGGGAGAGCGGAGTATATAGCTTATTTTTTAAATAGAATAATATAATCTTGAATTAAATTCTTAAAAGGAAACATTTTATTTTTACTTTCTTTTAAATTAGAATCTATTTAAATTTTTAACAAGAGAATTTAAGCAGGTTCTTTTATTTTAACAAATACAAAGTAATTTTAATTTGAAGTTAGACTATATTACAAGCATCCTAGTTGTTTAAATATTTTTCAATTTTGACTATTTTTTTGCAAAAATTCTTGTTAAAAAAATGCCAAAAAAAAGTTTTTGTTATATATTTATGTGTAATAAAAATTATAGGAGGAAATTTAGAAGTCCTAACTTGTTAAAAATATTTTTTAATAAATACTTTTATCTATTAACTCACATTTTTCTAAAAAATAGAAATAAGGCTTAGCTAGAGTCTCTAATAAAGAACTAGCTAAGCTCTATTTTTTTGTAAAAATCTTTATAAAAAAGTTGGCAAAAATAGTTTTTGTTATATATATGTATGTGTATAGCTAAAAAAGTGTATTGCTATCAAAAAAATCCAATTAAGTTGGGTTTAGCTAAGTTCTTAAACAATAGAATTTAAATAAGCCCAACTATTTTTTTACAAAAAATTTTTTGTAAAAAAGTTGGCAAAAATAGTTTTTGCTATATAATTATTTTTATAACTATAAAAGGAGTACATTATGAACAATGTTTCAAACATAACAAACAAAAATAACCCACAAGACAATATTCAAGGAGATATCAAAATGACAAGTATTAGTCAACAAAGTTTTACTGGATGTGAAATATTTGAGGAAAAATCTTCTCCCATTAAAGAAAAAAGTAAATTAAGCAAAATAGGCAAGAAATTGCCAGGAATAAGTAGTCAAGAGTGTTTTAGATTTAACCGAAATATTGATTTTAGTGTGCAAAGAAACAAGCTTGATAAATACGGTGCTAGTGAAGTGGGTAGTATTCTAATTGGTGGTGCGGGACTAAAAGATTTAATGATGAATAGAGTGCTTAAATATTTTGGTATGAGCATGCCTTTTGAAGAGAATTTGTATATGCTCAAGGGCAAAGAGTTAGAGAATTTAGGATTTAGAGAATTTGTTAAATCACACGGAGATAATATTGATGTTTTGTATAAAAACAAATATGCCAATGGAGTTGATAAGTATAATTATTTCAAAAAAATGGGTAGTGCAGAAAGTTTAGTAGGCTCAACAATTGATGGCTGGTTTATTAATAATACTGGAGATTTAGAACTTTTAGAGATTAAGAGTAGTGATTCTAATTATATGAGCAGTGCTATTGCGGAGTACAATAAAAATGGCAATTTTTTAAGCAGTAAATATTTTTTCAAATACTATGTGCAAGCACAAATGCAGCTAGCATGTACCGGGCTTGAGTATTGTAATTTATTCTTTTTAATCGATGCAGCACCAGTTAACTGTAAGATTAAGAGAAATGA
>NZ_JACHFB010000016.1 GCF_014205885.1 Borreliella californiensis
ATATATTATATAGTTTGCTAATTTTTACAAACATTAATCTTTTCGCCAACTTTTTAAATAATTTGACAAAAGAAGAACAATCAACTCTTGAAAATATAAAAAGGTTCTTTAAAGAAGGAAAAAATCTATTAAAAAATCCCACAAACAACAATTTTGATAAGATAATTATTGGCCATTACACAAAAATCGAATATAATGAAGAACAAATTAATAAATTATTTATTGAACTTGGAGAACAAAAAACCAAAATATATCTTAACACAATAAATAAAGTTATGGCAAATCCATCCAAAGGAAAAAACATACAAGATGAAAAAAGATACCAAACCCTCCAGAATATTTTAATTTTGGCAATATTTTCCAACATCTATAAACAATTAAGACCCAAAACTGATGAATTTTTTGATAATACTTTATTGTTAATTAATATCAGTCATGAACTTATAAAAAACTCAAATGCTTCAATTTTTGATGATATTTTCTATACAATGCTCCTTCTACACGCTTCTTTTTGACACATATAGTTGACAATACTGTTTCAAGAAAACGCTCTATAATTACAAGAATAAATTTTATTTTTACTCAACATATTGGACTAGAGATAAGAGAAGGAAATGAAAATGAAAATTATCAACATATTATTTTGTTTATTTTTAATTACGCTAACCGGCTGTAATTCTAATGATAATGACACTTTAAAAAACAATGCTCAACAAACAAAAAGCAGAAAAAAACGTGATTTAAAAAAAGAAGAAGTAACACAAGAAAAACCAAAATCTAAAGAAGAACTACTTAGAGAAAAGCTATCTGATGATCAAAAAACACATCTGGATTGGTTAAAAACTGCTCTAACTAATCCTGGAGAATTTGATAAATTTTTACAACATGATGAAATCAAAATAAAATCTGCACTTAACCACATAAAAACTGAACTTGATAAATGTACTGGGGATAATGCTGAACAACAAAAAAGCATCTTTAAACAAATAGTTCAAGGAGCCCTTAATGGGGGTATAGATGGCTTTGGAACAAACAATGCAGTTAGTACTTGCGGTAATTCCTAATATAGAGTAGCCCCCAAATAGGGGGCTTTAATATTGCTATGCTACAAATATCTCATCAAACCGTTCATATTCTTTTAAGACACTAAAGAATATTAATGGGCTAGGGCCATAAGCAGTTCGCTTAAACGACATAAACTTTTCAAAATCTTGTAAATCCTTTAATCTATTATTTTTCTTGAAATAGTTTTTTATAATCTCCGCCCAATAGTTTACACTCTTAAAATCACTATTTTTCTCAAAATACGAGATTAAATCAGATTCAATTTTCTTGATATCATCAAAATTATTGGGGTCTATATTCTGAATAAAGCTTATTTTTTGAATAATTGAATTTATATTATCTTTTATTGTAGGGCTATTTACCCAATCTTTTATATTAGACAACGCTTCTTTAAAAACACCGTAATAATAAAGCCTATCTTTTTTTTGTTCTTGCTTAATATCTCTTTTCTGGTTTTGAATAGTGTTATTTTTTTGAATTTGATTAATCTCTTGTTTTTGTTCTCTTTTTTGTTCTTGCTTTTGATTAACACTAGCTTGTTTACTAGTTATAGAATTTCCATTTTCGTGATTATTGTAAATAGGAGCTGCATCAGTATCAACTTCACTTTTTATGCAAAGATGCCCCACTAAAGCGTACCTTTTGAAATAAGTAATAGCTGATCCAACAAATTGTGGCATTGTATTAATATTTTTAGACCCATTTTCACTGTTCCATTGTAATTTATCTGTATGAATTCGCGTATCAAATGAGTATTTGTACACAGTGCTTGTACTGTAGAATGTAGTCCTAATATAATCAACTATGCCATATTGACTCTCTACAGAAATTGGATCTTGCGTAAAAAAAAGATCCAAATTATGCTTATCAATAACGCTATAAATTACTTCTACTATGTCATTGAAATCTTGATACTTATACCCATAACCTTTAAGACTTTTGTCAATACGCGGCAAGTTTCTGATTAGAGTTTTCATATCTTTTCTGAAGCTTATTTCTGCTTGAATATTGTCTTGTGGGTGATTATTTTTGTTTGAAACATTGTTCATAATGTACTCCTTTTAATGTTATAAAAATAATTATATAGCAAAAACTATTTTTGCCAACTTTTTTACAAAAAATTTTTACAAAAAAATAGAGCTTAGCTAGTTCTTTATTAGAGACTCTAGCTAAGCCTTATTTCTATTTTTTAGGAAAATGTGAGCTAATAAATAATTGTATTTATTAAAAAATATTTTTGACAAGTCAAGTTAGGATTTATAAATAAAAATGGTCTTTTCCTCCTATAATTTTTATTACATATAAATGTATAACAAAAACTTTTTTTTGCAAAAAAATATTCACAATTGAAAAATATTTAAACAACTAGAATGCTTGTAGCATAGTCTAACTTCAAATTAAAATCACTTTGTATTTGATAAAATAAAAGAACCTACTTAAATTCTCTTGTTAAAAATTTAAATAAGTTCTAATTTAAAAGAAAGTAAAAATAAAATGTTTCTTTTTAAGAATTTAAATCAAAATTATAGTATTCTATTCTAAAAAATAAGTTATATACTCCTTTAATATTTTAAAAAATTTTAATCATTTTTAATTAAAAAAATACTTATTAAATATAGAATAGATAATTGGGGCAAGCGTTATTCCCATTATTAGAATTACTTGTATTGTTCTATTGCTTGCATTAAATTCGTTTTTTAAAACATTTATTTTATTATCTAGACTAGATATATCCTTTTGCAAGGTTTTTTCTACACTATCTATTTTAGAATTAAGTTCGTTTTTTACACTATCTATTTTAGAATTAAGTTCGTTTTTTACACTATCTATTTTAGTATCTAAACTGGATATATCTTTTTGCAAAGTTTTTTCTACATTATCTATCTTGGTATCTAAACTATCTATTTTAGCATTTAAACTTTTTTCTACATTATCTATCTTGGTATCTAAACTATCTATTTTAGCATTTAAACTTTTTTCTACATTATCTATTTTGGTATTTACACTATCTATCTTAACATAAATACTCTCTATATCTTTTTGAAAATTCTTTTCTACATTAATTATTTGTTGTTCTAAAGAATTCATTTTCTCTTTTAAAACTTCAAAGTTGTAATTGTCGTTCTGAAGCAAAACAAAATCTACTGCCTCTTCACTAAACCCTTTATTTAAAAATTCTAACCTTACATTTTCTATTTTAAGAGCATTGTAAGCTAAATTACTCATAAAATCCCCTTTATTATCCTTTTAATTCTTTATATTTTTTTAAAAGTTTATTAAGAAAATCTTTTTGATTTTCAAGAAGTTCTTCCAAAATAAACGCTGTAAATTTAGAATGGTTTTTATAGAAATCATAACTTTCTTGTTTTTTAAGTTGAAATCTTAGGGGCTTTATCGGGTTTTGTTTTGATTTTTTTATTGTTTTGCTCTCTTTATTTCTTAATACAATTAACGTTTCTAGTATACCATTTTTTATTAGAAATTCTTCTTGTATAATCCCATCTTCTATTGCATTAGCAATTTTTAAATAATTATAGACCTGTGCTCTTGCAAGTCTATAATCTTTAGAAAAAGCTTCAAAACTTTTATACCCATCAAACCGATAATAATGATTGTCTTTAATTTCTTTTAAAATTTTTAAAGTTTCTAACTTACAATAGATTTCTTTTTTAGAATTAATTTTTAATTTTTCTTTTAAAGAATTATAATGATTTAATACACTATCAGTAATAGCATAATTTTCATTATCACTTAAATCTCTTTTATTAACCTTAATATCCAATTTAACCTCCTTTTATATTAAACACGTCTAATAATTAGACTTTATATTTTTTTTAAAAAAATTTCTAAAATATTTTCATATTCTTTTATATAATCTTTATTTAAATCAAAATTATTATTTTCTGCTATTCGTCTATTTAAGTCTTCCCTTTCAGCTATTGTTCCTAAAAACCTATCTTTTGTTTTTAACATTTCATACAATTTTTTATGTGTTCTATTTTTTTTAAATCTTGTTATTATTAAAAATATAGGTAAAAATAAATTTAATTTTCTTACAAAGAAATTAAATAAATCTAAACTTTCCACTGCCCACTTTTCAGCCGTCATTGGAATTATTACATAGTCACTACATAAAAGTGCATTTTTTAATGTAACATCTAAACTAGGATTTGTATCAATTACTATATAGTCATACTTATAATATAAAGTTCCTAAACTGGTTTTTAACAAAAAATCTTTATGTTCAATTTTATCTTCACTAAAATTATGCAGCGTAAGATAGCTAGGTATAAGATCAAGATTATTATCTAAATTTATAATGGCACTATCGATGTCTACATTCTCTTTTAAAATCTCATAAATATTAAATTTGGTAAAATTAATGCCTAATTTTTCTATTTTTTCGTAAAAATAACTAGTAATGGATGCTTGAGTATCCATATCAATTAAAAGTACTTTGTTGTCTTTTGATAATAGTGTTGCCAAAATTATTGCACTTGTACTTTTACCAACACCGCCCTTGATTGACGCAATTGTTATTATTTTAGGTTTTTTATTATCCATTTTATTAACGGTCCTTGTTCTGGGTATTTTTTCCCATAAAATTTATATACTTGTTGTTCTAAATCTGTAAACATACTAAATAAAACTTTATTGTAGTGATTGTTTGTTCTTTTTTTATCTAATAAACGATATAATCCCTTGAAATAGCAAAAAACGCTTCCGGCCTTAAATCTAAACTCCATATAATATGCCCTTGCTAATGCATACGCTTTTCTAGTCCCGTTTAATTGATACTTTATTAAAGGTTTTTTGATTGGTTTTCTGTATCCATAGAAAATGCCAATAAACTTATCCCCTTCTTTAATCGGGTATAAATGAGTTTCTTCAACAATTCTTTCCCCATTAAATAATGCTCGCAATGATAATCTAAATTCATGTTTTTTTTCATAAACCCCAAATTTATAAATGTCCATCATTATTTTTGTATGGTACATTGCTTTACCATTTTCTTTTTCAATCAAAATAAAGCGTTCTTTATTTTGACATTCAACTTTACATTTTCCTTTTCTTATAGTTTCAATAGGTTCGGGTGCATTTTCCATATTTAAATCCTCATACGGCCTTTATGTAAAATTCTTCTACAGTTAAAGAATTTTTTTTGTTTTTTATTATTTCTAATAATTCAAGATAATATGTACCAAATACTTTATTGTATTCTATTTTATTTTGGTTATTCAAATATTCTTTTATAATAGGCTTTAGAATTTC
>NZ_JACHFB010000017.1 GCF_014205885.1 Borreliella californiensis
CAAAAAATTTTACAAAAAAATAGGGCTTAGCTAAATTCTCTATTATCTACTAAAGAAATTAGTTAAGCCCATGCTAAAATTTTTGCAAATTATCAAATAGGTAGTCAAAACTGAAAAATGTTCAAATAACTACGCTGTTTGTAGTGTAGCCCAATTTTAAATTAAAATCAATTTATATTTTCACTGAATTAAAAATTTCTATATTAATTTAACAAAATTAATAATTAAAATTTAATATTCTTTTAGAAAAGTATTTACTTTTAAATCAAAATTATGCATTATATTACTGAGTATTTATTATCAAATAGGAGAAAGAATATGAAAAATTTTCCAAATATCACAAAAAATCCCACTTGCTACAACAAACACCAACACAAATTAATATCTCTTACTTCAACAGTAGATTTTCTAAACAAAAAAGATAAGAAATACACACAACAAAACATACTCTATTACTATAATAAAAATCTAAAAAGAAATGGTCTAGCTCCCACTACTTTAAGAACAATGCAAAATTATCTTTACAAACTAGAAAAAGTATTAAAAGTTACAAATAACTACTATCAACATATGGGTGTAAATTGTGGGACTGAAATTTATTATAAACTAAAGTATCCTAAAAAAGAATGTTACCAGAAAATCAACATGTACTTTGAAGAGCGAAAAAACTCTAGATTTAAATCTAGAGTTAATAACCATTTTAAAGACAATGTTTCCAAAAATAGTAGTGTAAATTCAGTGGAGTGTTTAAGTAATAAAAATAATATAAAAGAAGAAAGAAAGATTAAAGAAATAGAAAAATATCAAGTAATAAAGTATTTCAATAAAAGCAACTTGTTATGTAAAGAAATTCTTCCGTTTTTATTAACATTAAATGTTGATAAAGATACTATGATTAAAATAATCAAAAACATAAAAAGAGTTGAAAATAAATTGCTAAAAAACACAAATTTAAATAAATCTTGCTTTAAAGAAAAGCAAGAGAAACTAAAAAGAATTTTAAATAACACTCAGAAAGAATTCAAACAAAATGGATATAACCCCGAACAATTAGAAATAAATTTACAAAAAGTATACGAAAGTTACAAATATAAACCCCATTTTATTATTGAAAATCATAAATATAGCGATTTAAACAATATAAAGTGTAAATTAGAAAAGTCGATTGAAAGAAAAAAAGAAAATTCTCAAAAAGATTATGAGAACTTAAAAACAAACATTTTCAATATCCTTATTGAACAACTAAAAAAAGAAACAAATATTGAAATTCTAAAGCCTATTGTAAAAGAATATTTGAATAACCAAAAGAAAATAGAATACAATAAAGTATTTGGTACATATCATCTTGAATTATCAGAAATAATAAAAAATGAAAAAAATTCTTTAACCACAGAAGAATTTAGCATAAAGGCCGTATGAGGATTTAATATGGAAAATGCACTAGAACCTATTGAAACTGTAAAAAAAGGTAAATGTAAAGTTGAATGCCAAAATAAAGAACGCTTTATTTTAATTGAAAAAGAAAATGGGAAAGCAATGTACCATACAAAAATAATGATGGATATTTATAAATTTGGAGTTTATGAGAAAAAACACGAATTTAGATTATCATTGAGGGCCTTATTTAATGGGGAAAGAATTGTTGAAGAAACTCACTTATACCCAATTAAAGAAGGAGATAAGTTTATTGGTATTTTTTATGGCTACAGAAAACCAATAAAAAAGCCATTAATAAAGTATCAAATAAACGGGGCTAGAAAAGCATATGCATTAGCAAGGGCATATTATATGGAATTTAGATTTAAAGCAGGAAGTGTTTTTTGCTATTTCAAGGGATTATATCGTTTATTAGATAAAAAAAGAACAAACAATCACTACAACAAAGTTTTATTTAGTATGTTTACGGATTTAGAACAACAAGTATATAAATTTTATGGGAAAAAATACCCGGAACAAGGACCGTTAATAAAATGGATACTAAAAAACCTAAAATAATAACAATAGCGTCAATCAAGGGCGGTGTTGGGAAAAGTACGAGTTCAATAATATTTGCGACATTATTAGCTCAAAAATATAAAGTATTATTAATAGACCTAGATACTCAAGCATCTACTACCAGTTATTTTTGTAAAAAACTTGAAAATCAAAAAATTGATCTTGTCAATAAAAACATATACAGAGTATTAAAAGATAAATTAGATGTAAATAATGCAATTGTAAATATTAAAGAGAATTTAGATTTAATACCAAGTTACATAACTTTGCATAAATTTTCAAATGAATTTATACCCCATCAAGAGTTGAGATTAAAAGATAGTTTAATCTTTTTAAAGCAAGATTATGATTATATAGTAGTAGATACTAATCCTAGTTTAGATTTTACTTTATCAAACGCTTTAATAACTAGCAATTGTGTAATAGTTCCAATGACGGCAGAAAAATGGGCAATAGAAAGTTTAGATTTATTAGAATTTCATATTGAAAATTTAAAAATAAAAATACCAATTTTTCTTCTTGTGACAAGGTTTAAAAAAAACAATACTCATAAAGAATTATTAAAATATGTTGAATCTAGGGAAAGATTTTTGGGATTTATTCATGAAAGAGAAGATTTAAACAAAAAAATTGCGGGCAATAATGAATTCAATATGGATAAAGACTATATTAATGAATATAAAGAAGCATTATCAAAATTTTTTGAGATATATTAAAAAATTTATTATAAAAAAAATCCAGATTCTGGACTTTTTTGAAATAAAGGAGATTTTTTATGAAAATAGAATTAAATAAAAGAATTTTGGCATCAGGGATAGATCCCGATGGTAAAAAAGAAGTGATTACCAATGAAGATAGAATTGCTCATTATAATGCTTTGAAAGATAGATTAAAGGCTAATTTTAGAAAAGAAATATATCATAAATTGGATAGCATCAAAATTTTGAAAGAAATAAAGGATAATCAATATTATAAAATTGATGGATATAAAAAATTTGACTATTTTATAAAAGATTATAAAATAGCTAGAAGTCAAGCTTATAATTACTTAAAATTAGCAACTGCGTTGCAAGAAGGAATTCTTAAAGAAGATTATTTAATAGAAAATGGCATTCATAATTCTCTTGATTTAATAAAGGATAAAGAAAGTCCAACATTAAAAAAGTCTAAACAAAATCCAATAAAACCTCTAAGATTTCAACTTAAAAATCAAGAAAGTTATGATTTTTATAAAAGCAATGCTAAATTTACGGGATTCTTGTTAGATAAATTATTTATGGATAAAAAAGAAATAATTAAAATAATTATGAAAGAATATAAACAATTAAAGGGATAATATGGAGGTTGTATGAACAATTTAGCTAACAGAACGTTTAACATAGGAAATATAAAAAACGAATTTTTAGAAATAGGATTTAGCGAAGAGGCAATAGATTTTGTTTTTCTTCATAATGATAATTATAACTTTGAGTTTTTAAAAGAGAAATTGATTAATTTAGAGAAGAATTTACAAAAAGATATATCTAATTTAGATATCAAAATAAATAATGTTAAAAACGAACTTAATGCTAAAATAGATAGTGTAGAGAAGAATTTACAAAAAGATATATCTAGTTTAGATATCAAAATAGATAGTGTAGAAAAGAATTTACAAAAAGATATATCTAGTTTAAACACCAAAATAGATAGTGTAGAAAAGAATTTACAAAAAGATATATCTAGTTTAAACACCAAAATAGATAGCGTAGAAAAGAGTTTGCAAAAAGATATATCTAATTTAAACACCAAAATAGATAGTGTAGAAAAGAGTTTGAATCAAAAACTTAGCATGGGTAACAGACTAGTACATTTTATGATAATAACAGCAGCAATTCTAGGTCCAATTTTAAATGCCCTATTTATGAGGTATTTACAATACATCAAATAATGATGTATTGTATAATTTGATTTTTAAAATGGTACATTATAATATTGATGAAGAGTATTATTAATTAACACTTAATTTTTGCTTTTTCATAAAGTAGAACTTATTTAAATTTTTTAACAAGATAACTTAAATAAGTTCTTTTATTTTAACAAATACAAATCGATTTTAATTCTAAATTAGAATATATTCAATTATTGAAAAGCTTTTTAAAATTATTTTAATAAGTGAATTCGGCTAAACCCTAACTTTATTAAATTCTTTAACAAGAGAATTTAATAAAGCTTTTATTAATTATAATAATTTCTGCAAAAAGTTGGCAAAAAACAATTAATAATATTTATAATATTATTATAAATATTATAGGAGGGAACTTAACCTATTTATGTTATTATAAATCCGATTTAGTTTGGGCTTAACTAAGTTCTTTTGTTTGAGAATATAGTTAAGCTCTTTTTTTTATAAAAATTGTTA
>NZ_JACHFB010000018.1 GCF_014205885.1 Borreliella californiensis
TTTAATTTGGAAAGAATTGTATCCATTAGATTTTAAATTTGAAATAAATAAATTTCTACATAAGTGAAGTGATTTATTTGCACGAAATCCTGATTTTTTAAGAAGATTTTTAAATTTATTAGAAATATGGATAATGCTAATTTGATTATCTTTAAACTTATGTTTAGATTTTTGAAAAAAATAAGTGCGTCTTGTATCAAGATTTTTTTCATTAAAATGATTTTTGTGTGCCGTTTGGATAGCTTCAAACTCTTGGGAGCTTATGACAATTTCTCGAATACAAGCAACATTTCTTTTTTTTGCCACATTTACTTTTATGTTGTATAAAGTTTTTCCAGTTTTGCTTAAAAAGGGAGTAATATCTTGCATTTTTACTTTTTGCATTTCAGCACCCCTACACCCACTTATTACCAGTATATGTAGAAACCAACCAGATATTGGATCAGTTTGTTTTAGAGTTTTGATGCATTTTTTAATTATGTTGCTAATTTTTGGGGTCAAATAAAATTTAGGAGTTAGTTTTAAAGATTCTTTTTTAGGTTTAGTTGAATTTTTTAGCGAATTTTTAAGAATTTTGTTTTCATTTTCAAGATTTTGATAATCTTGTATTATTTTGAGCATAAAATCTATACTGATATTATTTAAATTAAAATAATTATTAATGTCCATAAGACAAGCTCCTTCTAGGTGTTACTTTTAAATTAAGTAAAAGTAATAAAAATAGATGTAAATTCTAATTTATATTTTATCAAAAACCAAAAATTTTAGTCAAATTTTATGGGTTCTCATTGCAAGCGAAATTTGGGTTTTATGGTGGCCATAATAAACAGAAGTGGCAATTTCAGAGAGGTGCACTTAAGAAAGATACAATACTTTAAGTGATATATAGCAAAGACGTTGAAATTTAATTTGTATGTGTTTTGTAGTCTCTTTTAATGGGCATCGCATTTGCAATGGAGAGATTTTGGGGAGTTGATTAAAATTACATTTGCGTTTTGTTAATATGTAACAGGTGAATGTAACAAAATTATATATTTAAATCTTTAAAAAATTGTATTTATTGAGGGTTGCATTATTATTAAGACTTATGGAGCGGATTATGAATAAAAAAATGAAAATATTTATTGTTTGTGCTGTTTTTACGCTGATAAGTTCTTGCAAGAATTTTGCAGCTGATAAAGATATAAAACAAAATGTAAAAGAGCAAGTTCAAGGATTTTTAGATAAGATTTTAGATCCAAAAGATAAAATTACTTCAAGTGGTTCAAAAGCAGATGAATTAGCAAGAAAATTACAAGAAGAAGAATTAATGCAGGGCGATGATCCCAATGGCAGAGTATTAGGTCCGCCACCAGTATTGCCTGCAAGTGGCCACGATAGTACACCTATATTAAAAGCAAAAGAACAAAGTGGTGGTCAACAAGAAGGAAAAGTAGAAAAAGCTGAGGCTGAAGTTAAAGAAGAAAAAGCAAAAGAAACTGAAAAAGAAAAAAAAGAACAAGCTAAGGTAGAAAAAGAAGTACAAGTTGAACAAGTTGAAGTTGAAAAGGAAGATAAAGCTAAAAAAGAAGGGGAAGAACAAAAGGGAGAAAAAAAACAAGAAGAAGCTAGAGCAGAAGAGGCCAAACAAGAAGCAGAACAACAGAAACAAGAAGAAGAAAAAAGACAAGTTGAAACCGAAATTAAAACACTTAGTGCAAAAATAGAGGAGATTAGTGAAAATATTAATGTCATAGAAAGGCAAATCAGTGTAGGAGCACAAGGAGTTATAGATAGAATTACAGGGCCTATATATGACGATTTTACCGATGATGAGAATAGTGCCATCTACCAGACTTGGAATTTAGAAGATGAAGAAAGTTCCGAATTAGAAAAGTTATTGAAAGAATTGAGCGATACTAGAAGCGAGTTAAGAACTAAATTAAATGAAGGCAATCAAAAATATACTGGTGGCGAAGAGCCCAAATTAAAAGATAGTGTAAGTGTTAGCGAAATTAAAGAAGATTTAGAGAAATTAAAATCAAAATTAGAAGAGGTTAAAAGCTATCTTGAAGATAGTTCTAAATTTGAAGATATTAAAGGATATATCACCACTGATATTAGCTATGATGGTTGCGTATTAAGATCTTCAAAATAATTAAGTTTTGTATGCATAAAGTAACAGCTGGTTAGAAATCTTAACTAGTTGTTATTTTTTTGTAGATTTCATTGTTATAAATATAGAAATGTTTTCTATCAAAAATTTTATTTAAAAAGTGCAAAAAACTATTGTTCAAAGTATTATTTATTTATATACTCTCTAGAGTTATGATGTATATAAATGAGATTTCGGATTTTTATGATTGTTTGAGTCAAGATACAAAAAAGGAAATAAACAAACTTTATGGAGTTAAGCAATTAACTCTAGAACAAAAAAAAGATTTTTATATAGGTTTTGTATCAATACAAGAATACAAAAGAAAAACCGGAAAAAGTATTGATGAAATCATAAATGCTAGTGTAGACCCTGCAAGAAATTTTATTGAAGACGTTCTGAAAGATAAGCACATAATAGAAAAGTATAAAAATTTTCAAAATATGAAGTTTGATTGTAGATACAAAAAAGGAATGCTAGAGAAATGTTTAAAAAAAATGGGAGAGAAATATTCCGAGCGGTTTTTTGAGTATTGTTTCTGATATTATGGATGAGATTGGTAAAAAAGATCCAAAACGAGAATCAATAGCCGTGGTTCTCGACTTTGTAGAGATATTATTTATAATAATGCACTACTATGATAAGGGAATTTGTACAAGGAAGTATCTTACAAAAACAATGAAAGATTTTTCCCAATTGGTATAGTCAAGTTGTAGCAAAATTTAATAAATTAGTTAATCGCTATTTTTAAATCAATAAAAGTCAATAAATGTCAAACATCTATCAATAGATATCAACAAGACAATAGTTTATGTTAACAATTTACAAATTGAATTACTATTTAGAGTAACAATTTGTTAATTTTGTTATTTTAGGAGAAATTCTTTTGAAAAAAGGTAAAAGGTCTTTTGATGATTATGTTGCATATTTTAGAGAAGGCTCATTAAGTGATGTAGAAATAGCAGAGAGATTGGGAGTTTCTAGAATAAATGTGTGGAGAATGAGACAAAAATGGGAAAGTGGAGGAAATTTTATTAACGAGGACTCTAGAGTAACAATTAGTGAAGATACTTTTGAACATCTTTTAGCACAAACTTTTAGATCAGAAGTTAAAGCTAGGAAAATTAGGGGAGAATTAGATTTAGAGCGGGCTAATTTAGAATTAGGATTTATACGTGAATTCAATCAATATTCTAGTGTTGAGCTTGCTAGTATGCTTTCCAAAATAGAAGATTTAAAATGTAAAATTGATTCTTTATCTAAAGAATGTGATAAAAAAAATGCAAATTGTGTTAATGAAAATATTGAATCTTTGAAAAGTGAGCTTAATGACCTTATAAAGAAGTGTTCAATAAGGAAAATGGAGCTTTACTATGAATGTATGAAAAAACTTGCTACTGTTCATGAAGCTGAAAGTAAAAGCAACTACAAAAATAGTAAAGGGCACAAGTGAACTTATATCAAACAAAATTTTTTACAACACTTCAAAAGCAATATAAAAATCAGTTTGGAGTTGACATATCTAAATTCTTAAAGCCAACAAGTTCTACGGTTAATTTTGATCAATTTGAAGATAAATATTTAACTTTAAAGCAAAAGAACGTGATAAAAAGTATTCAAAAGAATAATGAAAAGAAGATTATACTTAGTGGCGGTATAGCTAGTGGCAAAACGTA
>NZ_JACHFB010000019.1 GCF_014205885.1 Borreliella californiensis
TTATTGTTTGCTCTAATTTTAACAGTATCAGAGATTAGATTTAAAGTCTTTGGGCTAATTGCACTAAGTATATAAAAATGATGTTTGTCAAAGTGAATATCGTCATTTTTATCAAAAATATTAACGCTTGATTGAAGCAGTAAAACGCTATCGCCTTTTGATAACTCTAAACCGATATTAGAGATATTTTTTGTATGAATCTCTAAATCTTTAAACTCTGGTATTGTAACTATAGCTTCTTGAGTTTGTTGATTAAAATCCTTTACAATGCCAATTTTAATTATAAAAATGTTTGAATAAATCCAATTTTTAACGTCCTCTCGTGTTAATGTATTTCCATAAAGGCGTTGGTTCATTCTGTAAATTGCATAGTCAATATCCATTCTAACTCCTTTGCTACGCAGGCACCGGTGCAAAATTAGAGGCGTCATATAACTTAAGTGTTAATGAACAATCCCCTGTGTTACTAAGTCTTGCACTTGTTTCTAATATAGTGTTTTTGACAACTTTTCCTAACCCATCCCTAAAAGAAACTTTATCACCAACTCTTAGCTTATGTGTGAAAAATATTTGAGCGTTCCAATATATACGCCTTATCTTGAATTCAGGATCGATATCAATTTCTTGTTGTGGTATAAATTCAAGGCCATAATCTTCTAATGCCTCGTATTGAATATTTTTACCCTTTTGTTTGTAATTAGTAAATATAAAATTGCATTCAATTTCAAAATTGTGATAGCCAACATCAGTTATTACGTTATCTGCGTATTTCTCTTTTATTTTTTCAATAAATTCTTTTGGTGTTGCGGCATAAAAATTTTTGTCAATGATTTTAAGACGATCTTTTTCGTCCATATTAAGGATATTGCGATTAGGAAATACCGATTCTATTGCTTCTTGCACCGTCTTGCCTTTAAAATTTTTGCCATTTTTACCTTCCAATTTGCGATTAAAGAAGTTACTTTTAGTTAATAGACGAACCTCAAGCTCGACACTAAAATCTCCACCAGGATAATCGGTGCTCATGGGGAGCTCTAAAGTGCCCGACATTATAAAATTAAAATTTTTTTCATGAGCAAATTTTTTATAGCGTATTTTTACTATATCCCCTTCTTTAATGTGGTCGGTGAAGTCTAGAGGCAGGTTCCAAAGTACAATTTTTGCTTGTTTGGAACTTACAGTATTTAATTCTGATGAAAACCTATTAGATATAGAAATATCAACATGAATTCCATCTTGTGTATTGATTATAATTTTAGGAATTTCTTCTGGAAAAGGAGTTCCATCAATTGATTTTTTTGATTCATCTACATTGTAAAATTCAATTTTAAAATCATAAATTAGTAACATACATTATCCTTTATATTTTTCCAATGCAAATGTTTTTACTATTTCCATTGATAGGCTAATTTCAATCTCGTCAATGAAAGGAGTATCCTTAAAAGAAAGGCTTGTAATTATAACCAATTCTTTAAAGCCAAAAGTTGGACTATATATACTAAAAGGAGCTTGAGCTTGTATTCTATTGGCTAATTGTTCTTTTACAAGATGAGCATCAAAGCGTAGCATAGAATTACCAAAAACAGTCATTTTGAGTGGTGAAATCATTTCTTTGTATAGAGATGTTAATATTCCGCTGTTTAAAGAGATATTTTCACCGGTCATTACTGGATTATAGCTGACATATTCCGCTTTTCTATCATGATAGTTGATAATCGGTCTTTTAGAACAACTAGTATTATAATTCCGTGATATTAGCTGGGTTTTTGGTTTTATAAAAAACAATTGTGGTACATATCCAAACCCTCTAAGATCTATTCTAGGAAATAACACTAAAAAATTATCTGCTCCAAAAATAGCAAATATTTGGGTTATTACATCACGTATTATATGAACAATCTCCGTTTGTGACATTTTTTTATTGTTAGTATTTTTATTGTTAATATCCATAAAATTACCTTTTATTGCTAAATAATCTTAAAAAACCTAAGCGCTTTTTTCGCAGTTGGCGGTAAGCTGTTTAACCAACTTTGCCACCAAGCATTAATTGAAGCACCTATAGAACTTAACATATTTGTAATTATTCTGCCTATAACTCCGGTAATTCCTCCTTTTTTATACGTTTTCATTATGTCTTTGATCCATTCAATAATTTCTGAAGCCCCTTCAAGCACTGGTTGCATACCCGCAGCGGTCACATTCATAAGAGATTGTTCAAGGTTGATCAAATTGCTATCAATCTTTTCCTTCTCTCCAGCAAATCCTTTCTTTTCCTGAAAAATACCCTTAATATTTTCTTCTTCATTTCCCATAAGTATTTTTCGTTGTTCTGTTGTATAAAATGCAGTATTGAGTTTTTGAGCTTTTTCTTTTTTAGAAATTGCTTCAACCGATTTTTTAATCCAACCAAACGCAAATCCAAAAATCCCGCCTCCCACTCTACTCACAGCATTGCCAATAACATTTCCTAGGGCGCTGCCTATTGCAATTTTGGCAACAAGTCCTTTTCCTTGAGAGGCTGCTATCATTTTACTTTTTGCTTTTGATTCTTTTGCAAGTTCTTTGTATTCAAGGTGCCTTTTGTCTCTATCAGACATTAAAGATCTTCTGAAAGCCTCTTTTCTAGCTTTCTCAAAGCCCCTGCCCTGTTTCATAAGCTTTTTAGTTTGTGTAAGCCTATATTTCTCAACACGCTCTCTTAAGCTTTCAAATTTAGATTGTCTGCTTAATTCTTTTTTCTTGTCCGATAAATTATTTTTTACAATATCTTTAGTGCTGCCCAAACTAGATTTTTTAGGTTTGAGATATTTTCCCATTTTGGAAATATCTTGTTCGATAGCCTTTTTTGTTGCAGCATGATCAAGAATACCTTTAAATTTAATGGTAAATTTGTCGCTCACTAAACCCTCACTTGCCTAGAATTAACTCATACAATTCTTTTTCTAATTTGATATCAGCAAGTCTATTGACCTCTAAAAGCTCATCATAGGGCAATTTTTTAACCGAATCGTATGAGCAAATATTCATAATTACTGGAAAATAATATTTGTCGTTTCTTATTTCGTCAAGCAAGTTAAAATACTTTTTTCTAGTCTCATTAATACTTGCAATAGCTTTATCAATATCTCTATTTATTTTGTTCATTTGTCAACAGCTCATTAGAATTTGATGTAATTGATGATAGCGAAGTGGCTACTTTTTCATAATCAAAATTTTCATTGATATGGTCAAAAGTAACGAAATCACCAACATTATTTTCATACTCACTCAAATATACTAAAGCGGGGTTTTTTAGATCATTGTCTAAATGAAAAGTATTAAATTGTGCAGTGTAAATTATTGCAACAAGATAGTCTTTATAATAAGAAATAAATTCTCTATTTTGATCTAAAATCACATAGAATTCGTCTAAAAATTTTGGACTTATCATTAAGCTTGTAATTTCTCTTAGGTATTTTACCTCATTAAGCTTGTAAATAGCATCGCTTTGATTAAATCCTAACACTTTGTCCCATTCATAAACTGGTAATACTCTAAGTGGATATTCATAAGTTTTATTTTTAGTTAAAATTTTCATTTTATATCTCATTATCATAATAAGACT
>NZ_JACHFB010000020.1 GCF_014205885.1 Borreliella californiensis
ATGCATTTTTTAATTATGTTGCTAATTTTTGGGGTCAAATAAAATTTAGGAGTTAGTTTTAAAGATTCTTTTTTAGGTTTAGTTGAATTTTTTAGGGAATTTTTAAGAATTTTGTTTTCATTTGCAAGATTTTGATAATCTTGCAGTATTTTGAGCACAAAATCTATACTGATATTATTTAAATTAAAATTATTATTAATGTCCATAAGACAAGCTCCTTCTAGGTGTTACTTTTAAATTAAGTAAAAGTAATAAAAATAGATTAAAATAGTAATTTATATTTTACCAAAAACCAAAAAATTTAGTCAAATTTTGTATGGTCTCATTGCAAGCGAAATTTGTGCTTTATGGTGGCCATAATAAACAGAAGTGGCAATTTCAGAGAGGCGCACTTAAGAAAGATAGTATACTTTAAGTGATATATAGCAAAGACTTTGAAATTTAATTTACATGCATTTTGTAGTCTCTTTTAATGGGTAGGTCATTTGCAATGGAGAGATTTTGGGGAGTTGATTAAAATTACATTTGCGTTTTGTTAATATGTAATTTGAAATGTAACAAAACCACATATTTAAATCTTTGAAAAATTGTATTTATTGAGGGTTGCATTATTATTAAGACTTATGGAGCGGATTATGAATAAAAAAATGAAAATATTTATTGTTTGTGCTGTTTTTACGCTGATAAGTTCTTGCAAGAATTTTGCAGCTGATAAAGATATAAAACAAAATGTAAAAGAGCAAGTTCAAGGATTTTTAGATAAGATTTTAGATCCAAAAGATAAAATTACTTCAAGTGGTCCAAAAGTAGATGAATTAGCAAGAAAATTACAAGAAGAAGAATTAATGCAGGGCGATGATCCCAATGGCAGAGTATTAGGTCCGCCACCAGTATTGCCTGCAAGTGGCCACGATAGTACACCTATATTAAAAGCAAAAGAACAAAGTGATAGTCAACAAGAAGGAAAAGTAGAAAAAGCTGAGACTGAAGTTAAAGAAGAAAAAGCAAAAGAAACTGAAAAAGAAAAAAAAGAACAAGCTAAGGTAGAAAAAGAAGTACAAGTTGAACAAGTTGAAGTTGAAAAGGAAGATAAAGCTAAAAAAGAAGGGGAAGAACAAAAGGGAGAAAAAAAACAAGAAGAAGCTAGAGCAGAAGAGGCCAAACAAAAAGCAGAACAACAGAAACAAGAAGCAGAACAACAGAAACAAGAAGCAGAAAAAAGAAAAGTTGAAACCGAAATTAAAACACTTAGTGCAAAAATAGAGGAGATTAGTGAAAATATTAATGTCATAGAAAGGCAAATCAGTGTAGGAGCACAAGGAGTTATAGATAGAATTACAGGGCCTATATATGACGATTTTACCGATGATGAGGATAGTGCCATCTACCGGACTTGGGATTTAGAAGAAAGTTCCGAATTAAAAAAGTTATTGAAAGAATTGAGCGATACTAGAAGCGAGTTAAGAACTAAATTAAATGAAGGCAATCAAAAATATACTGGTGGCGAAGAGCCCAAATTAAAAGATAGTGTAAGTGTTAGCGAAATTAAAAAAGATTTAGAGAAATTAAAATCAAAATTAGAAGAGGTTAAAAGCTATCTTGAAGATAGTTCTAAATTTGAAGAAATTAAAGGATATACCACCACTGATATTAGCTATAATGGTTGTGTATTAAGATCTTTAAAATAAATAATTAAGTTTTGTATGCATAAAGTAACAGCTGGTTAGAAATCTTAACTAGTTGTTATTTTTTTGTAGATTTTATTGTTATGAATATAGAAATGTTTTCTATCAAAAATTTTATTTAAAAAATGCAAAAAACTATTGTTCAAAGTATTATTTATTTATATACTCTCTAGAGTTATGATGTATATAAATGAGATTTCGGATTTTTATGATTGTTTGAGTCAAAATACAAAAAAGGAAATAAACAAACTTTATGGAGTTAAGCAATTAACTCTAGAACAAAAAAAAGATTTTTATAGAGGTTTTGTATCAATACAAGAATACAAAAGAAAAACCGGAAAAAGTATTGATGAAATCATAAATGCTAGTGTAGACCCTGCAAAAAATTTTATTAAAGACGTTCTGAAAGATAAGCACATAATAGAAAAGTATAAAAATTTTCAAAATATGAAGTTTGATTGTAGATACAAAAAAGGAATGCTAGAGAAATGTTTAAAAAAATGGGAGAGAAATATTCCGATCGGTTTTTGAGTATTGTTTCTGATATTATGGATGAGATTGGTAAAAAAGATCCAAAACGAGAATCAATAGCCGTGGTTCTTGACTTTGTAGAGATATTATTTATAATAATGCACTACTATGATAAGGGAATTTGTACAAGGAAGTATATTATAAAAACAATGAAAGATTTTTCCCAATTGGTATAGTTAAGTTTTAGCAAAATTTAATAAATTAGTTAATCGCTATTTTCAAATCAATAAAAGTCAATAAATATCAAACATCTATCAATAGATATCAACAAGATAATAGTTTGTGTTAAAAATTTATTAAATTGCTTTACTATTTAGAGTAACAATTTGTTAATTTTGTTATTTTAGGAGAAATTCTTTTGAAAAGAGCCAAAAGATCTTTTGATGATTATGTTGCATATTTTAGAGAAGGCTCATTAAGTGACGTAGAAATAGCAGAGAGACTAGGAGTTTCTAGAGTAAATGTATGGAGGATGAGGCAAAAATGGGAAAGCGGAGAAACTTCTATAAACGAGGGCTCTAGAGTAACAATTAGCGAAGACACTTTTGAACATCTTTTAGCACAAACTTTTAGATCAGAAGTCAAAGCTAGGAAAATTAGGGGAGAATTAGATTTAGAGCGGGCTAATTTAGAATTAGGATTTATACGTGAATTCAATCAATATTCTAGTGTTGAGCTTGTTAGTATACTTTCCAAAATAGAAGATTTAAAGTGTAAAATTGATTCTTTATATAAAGAATGTGATAAAAAAAATGCAAATTGTGTTAATGAAAATATTGAATCTTTAAAAAGTGAGCTTAATGACCTTATAAAGGAGTGTTCAATAAGGAAAATGGAGCTTTACTATGAATGTATGAAAAGACTTGCTACTGTTCATGAAACTGAAAGCAAAAGCAACTACAAAAATAGTAAAGGGCACAAGTGAACTTATATCAAACAAAATTTTTTACAACACTCCAAAAGGAATACAAAAATAAATATGGAGTTGATATATCACAATTTGTAAAGCTAGCAAATTCTTCAATTAATTTTGCTAAGTTTGAAGAAAAGCACTTAACTTTAAAGCAAAAGAATGTAATAAAAAGCATACAAAAGAATAATGAAAAGAAGATTATACTTAGTGGCGGTATAGCTAGTGGCAAAACGTATCTTGCATGCTATCTTTTTCTTAAAAGTTTAATTAAAAATAAAAAGCTATACTCTAGTGATACTAATAATTTCATTATGGGTAATTCGCAGCGTTCAGTTGAGGTTAATGTCTTAGGCCAATTTGAAAAGCTATGTAAACTTCTTAAAATCCCGTATATTCCAAGACA
>NZ_JACHFB010000021.1 GCF_014205885.1 Borreliella californiensis
GCAAGTAGACCGCCCAAAACAAAATCAATGTATGAATGAGCAATATCAGTTGAGTCTTTGTCAACTTGTTCATTTGGTGTAGGTAGCATATACTTGCTAGGTTTGAATTTAATAAGTTCTGAATTTAGTGGATAAATGAGTATTTTATGTTTTAGTAAGTTTGAAGTCTCAATATAAACATCTTCTCTATTATTAATAGCCTTAATAGTTTGAATCAAAACATCTTCCCATTTTTCAGGGCTAATTGCAGGAGCTTGTGCTACTGAATATGGTTTTACTAATTTCAAGGAAGTTGCGGGATCAACTATTACCATCATAGGTGTGGAAAATTCGTCTCCTAACTCTAACTTTGAAAGTCCCTGTTCAATCTTTTCAAAGATTTTATCCATTTTATCTTTATCACCACTAGCAACTTCTTCTTTTATCTGCTCGGGCATATTAAGTAGTCCATACATATTCGGAAGTAGACGTTTTTGATTTTTCCCATCTTTTTGAATCGAAACAGTACCTGTTAGTACAAAGTGATTGATAAGCTTGATAATTTCACTACTTGCAAGCTTATAAGCTTGTGCAAAAGGAAGTAAATTATTATTAATGTCACCAATATATGAGTCTGAAGTATAAAATTTCTCAGAAGCTTGTTTTAAATGTCTGAATTTATACTGTAATTTTAAATAATTAAGTCTTACCACCTCAGAACTAAAACCAATAGTTGAGATAGTATTAACCTCATTGGCAATCGTCGTAGGATTAGAATTTAAAAACGCATCCCATTTTACGGTTTTTTGATATCCCATTTGTAGATCAACATCTTCAATTTGATCAGGTGAAAACCATTTATACATAATAGGATCTTTAACTTCTCCTATGATATTTGCCACGGCTTTTGCATAATAATTTTCATCAAATAATTCCATATTAAATCCTCCAAAATTTTATTAATTTCTACTTATCGCTTTATTTCCAAATACTGCTACTTTTACCAAATAAACTTCATTGCTAATTTGCTTTGCATCAGATAATGCTGTTGCATTAATAGTTGCTTTATTTGGTGTTCCAGTAACCTTTTCAAGATCACCGTCTTTATTAAAAACAAGTTTGTCTTTTGTTTTAACCGTAGCGTCTTTTGCTATTAAGTAGCCCTCAAAATTATTTGTAATTGGTACAATAGTAGCTGTTTTACTAAATTCATCTATATCAATACAGATTCCATACAAGTCTTCACCACCTCCAGCCTCAACATGAGGTTCATAGTGACTTTGATTATCTTGCACCTCTTGAATAACTCTTTTTACTCCACGCTTGTACGGATACCCCAAAAATGGATGATTTTCCAATTTGTCAAACTTACTAGTTCTAGTGCCTCCAGAAGCAAAAAATTTTACATTTTTGTCCCTAAATTCATTAGAATTGCTGAGTAAACTAGCGTCATGTTGGGGATTTTTCATAAACTTTTCGAGTTTACTTCTTTTCTCTTGATACTCTTTTACTAATTGCGTTGTATCTCCCATTTATTTACCTCCTTTTATTCACTTAAGATTTAACCACCATCGGGAATTACTATTTTCTCAAAGCCTCTATTTCCAAAAATTGCAACTTTTATCAAATTAATAGAATATTCTTGCTTAGGATATCTATTTTGATCTTGATTTTCATCTTCAGGGACAAAATTGATTGTAAATGAATCAGATAAGGCATAGGCATTAATTGCGGTTGGTGGTCCACCACCAGCCTTGATAATAACCCCATTATTATTAATGTCCAATATTTCTCCTATTTTTATGCTGGGATTTCTTGTGATAAGGTACCCCTCAAAGTTATTCGTAATTGGCAATACATACGCAGTATTACTAAACTCACATACATCTACACATATCCCATACATATCAGTATCAGCTCCAACTTCTACATATATAGAGTTCTCTTTTGGAACAAGCTTAACGCCGCGTTTGTATGGAAAACTATTTGCTGGATCGTAAAGGTACTCTTCTATTTTGTCTATATAACTTGAACATGCAAATGAATATGCATCAACTCGCTCATTCTTAGATTTAAAACAACTACTTGAGCTGCTAAAAACCTTATTTTCAATTGAACTAATTGATTTTGCATATTTTTTAAACTTCAAAAGAACATCATCAAGTTCTTTAACTGAATCTAAATAAGGATCTTTTGCTTGTACATCTTCAGCCTGTCTTGCTTGACGTTTAGCCCTAGGAACAACAACAGGAACTTCTCCCTCTAAATCTAACTGTGGGTTATCAACAGCGGCAAGATTTTCAACTTGCACGTTATCTTTTAAAGCCATAATTTAATTACCCTTTTATGGCTCTATTTCCAAATATACTAGCAAGCACTATAAATAAATCTTCAGTCAATTTGTATGCTTTTGAAAGTGCCATTGCATTAACAGACTTTTGAGCACCCGTGGTTTTTTCAAGTTCTCCATGTTGGTTAAAATTTAGTTTATCTCCTGGATTTACACCACTTTGTCCATCTTTCTTAAGTGTTAAATATCCCGTAAAGTTGTTTGTAATCGGAATTATAGTTGCCATACCACTAAATTCGTCTATATCAGTGCATACTCCATATAAATCATCACCACCTCCAGCCTCAACTTCAAGCTCTGTTGTACCATCACCAAAACTAAGTTTTACTCCACGTTTATACGGATACCCTTTAGCAGGATAATTTTCTATTTTGTCTTTACTACTAGTGATAACTCCACCTGAATTAGAAAAAATTAGGTTTTTGTCTCTAAATTCAATAGAATTGCTAAGCAACCCCGCGTCTTGTTGAGGATTTTTCATTAATGCTTTAATTTCAGCAACTTTTTTATCAAACTCTTGTTTAATTTTTGTGATATCACTCATTAAAAACTCCTTTAAGCAATACTTGTTCTTTTATGTCTTTTTAGATTTTCATAAAATTGAATTCGTCTTTGCTTGTATGTATTACTTATCGCTTGTACAAACTCCGTAAAATTAATAGGTACAAAATTAGAATCAAGTAAACTTGCTCTATCTTCCGTTTTAACAACAATATTGCCCTTAATAGAATCAACAGAAGAAGAATTGCTATTCGCATTTTTTCTTAACTTAATATTCACTTTTGCTAAAGAGACAAGTTGCTCTAGTATTTCACCATCGATATGACTTATGTCGGAGGCTTTAGAAATAGCTTTAATTTGCTCAACTGGAACAAACTTGCGAACAAGTTCTCTACGTTGTGCTTGCATAATATCTTTTAGAGTGTACCCCTTTGCAAGCAGTGCTTCTTTATTGAAGTGGCTGCTAAGATGTGCTTTTGCAAGCGTATCAATTTCATTTATGCGATCAGCTTCTAGTAACAATTGTTTTTCAACACGCTCTCGCTCCTCAACTTCTGCAAGTTCTTTTGTTATTCGCTCATTTATACTTAAATCACGACTTGTCTCTTTAGATTTATTGCTTGA
>NZ_JACHFB010000022.1 GCF_014205885.1 Borreliella californiensis
AGAGCCCTCGTTTATAGAAGTTTCTCCGCTTTCCCATTTTTGCCTCATCCTCCATACATTTACTCTAGAAACTCCTAGTCTCTCTGCTATTTCTATGTCACTTAATGAGCCTTCTCTAAAATATGCAACATAATCATCAAAAGATCTTTTGGCTCTTTTCAAAAACATCCCCTTAGAGTAACAATTTGTTAATTTTGCTACTCTAAATGGTAAAGCAATTTAATGAATTTTAACACAAACTATTAACTTCCTTATCCTATTAACGGGTGTTTAATATTTATTTCATTTAATATTTACAACTACCATCACCTGGATCCATTAAACATTTTATAGCTTTCTGAATTTCTTCTTTATTGGCAGTACTTTGAAGAGATTCCTTTAGATTATTTAGAGAATCTTTTAATTTTTCTAAATCTTCTTTAATATCACTAATCTTTACAGTAGTTTTATTTGTATTGCTATCACTCTCTTTTATTTTAATCCTTAATTCTGTTCTAGCTTCTTCTAGTTGGTCAAGAAACCCTTTTAATTCGCCTTCTTCTTCAAGGTAATCGCCCCATTCAGAATAAATAGAAGTACCACGTGTACTCATATCAGTAATATCATCATAAATAGCACCCGTAACCCTATCTTCAACTTCTTTCCCAGATATTTCACTGCTTTCTTCAAAGGGTGCCCCTGGATTAATACTATTAATATCACTGATTATCTTGTCTATTTGTTCTGCGACTGTTGAAATTTTGCCTTTAGTTACTCCCTCAAGGAAATTTTCACCTGATTCTGATTCTCTTAATTTTTTCCTTTTTTCTCTTTCTTCTTTTCTTTTTAATCTTTCTTCTTCTTCTTTTTGATATTTTTCTATTCTTCTTTTTCTAAGCTCTTCATCCTTTCTATCTTTAGCTTTCCCTTCTTCTGTTTTTTCTTTAACTACTGGTTTTAGTACTACTGGCAATTTTGGTTCTTCTGGTAATTCTGGTTTTAATATTTCTGCTGTTTCTAGTTTTGGTTCTTTGCTTTCTAAAGCTATAGGTTCGGGTTTTAATACTTTACCATCATTATAATCTTTTAAATCATTCTTTAGACCCTCTTTTTCTTCTAAATTAACATCTTTCTCATTTTCTTCTTCTTGTAATTTTTTAGCTAATTCATCTACTTTTGGACCACTTGAGGTAATTTTATCTTTTGGATCTAAAATCTTATCTGAAAATCCTTTAATTTTCCTTTCTGCATTTTGTTTTAAATCTTTACTATTTGAATAATTCTTGCAAGAAATTATCAGTACAAAAACTAAACAAATAATAAACATTTTTATTTTTTTATTCATAAAGATTGTCTCCTATACTGTAAACGTTTATTTCAAATTCTTTTTAAATTCATCTTAAATTCCTCTAATAAAATTGCGTATGCATTATCTCTTCCTAAAAATGTAATAAATTGAGAACCATTAATAGTTTCTATTTTTGTTTCTATGTTTTTGCTTCTATAACCTTCTCCTTCTTGATAACCATAATAATCCGCATTAAATGCTCCCCCTCTAATCATTGAATTTACAAAGTTATTAATTTCTGACTCTTTTAATGAAAATAATCTAGCTGTATGCCCCCCAGCATTTAGATCTGTTACAATACCATATTCTTCTTTTATTAGATTTAAAGTTCCTAAATCTATCCAATTACCGATATTTGTTTTTTTATATTTAATATTTACATTAAAATCAAAAAATTCGTCGGTTTTTATGTGAAGATATCCAACTAAAGCACACCTTCTGAAATAAGTAATAGCTGCACCAACAAGTTGTGGCAATGTTTTTATATTTTTAGACCCGCTTTCACTATTCCATTGTAAGTTTTCTGTATGAAGTCGCGTATCAAAAGAAAATTTATATCCAGTGCTTGTACTGTAAAATGTAGTCCTAATAACATGAACTCTACCATATTGACCCTTTACAGAAATTGGGAATTGCCCAAAATCAAGCTCTAAATTGTGCTTCTTTATAACATTTTTAATTTCTTCTAATATATCATCTAAACTCCGATAATTATACTCGTACCCCTTAAGACTTTTGTCAATACCTGCTAAATTCATCTTTAGAGTTTTCATATCTTTTCTGAAGCTTATTTTTGCTTGAATATTGTCTTGTGGGTGATTATTTTTGTTTGAAACATTTTCCATCTTTTTCCTCCTTTAATTATTTTTCAAAATTTTACCCAGCTATTACTTTGATCATCATATTAAGTACGATTTTCACAAGAACTTATCGTCGCAAAAACAGCATAAATAATAAACATTTCTTTATTCATAATTATTGCCTCCTAGACTTTAAAAATAAATCAAAGTTCTATATATACAATTTTTCAAAGATTTAAATATATAATTTTGTTACATTTCAAATTACATATTAACAAAACGCAAATGTAATTTTAATCAACTCCCAAAAATCTCTCCATTGCAAATGACCTACTCATTACAAAAGACTACAAAATACATACAAATTAAATTTCAAAGTCTTTGCTATATATTACACAAAGTATTCTATCTTTCTTGTGTGCCACCCCTAGAAATTGGCACTTATCCTTATTACAGCTATCCTACAGCCCAGATTTTGTATGCAATGAGACACACTTAAATTTGACTAAATTTTTTAGTTTTTGGTAAAATATAAATTACTATTTTTATCTATTTTTATTACTTTTACTTAATTTAAAAGTAACACTTAACTGGAGCTTGTCTTATGGATACTAATAATTCTTTTAATTTAAATAATTTCAATAGGGATTTTACGCTCAAACTATTTCAAGAATATCAAAATGCACTAAATAAAAACAAAATTCTAGAAAATGAAAATAAAATTCTTAAATCACTAGAAAATTCACCTAAACGTAAGAAAAAAAATTCAAAACCAACTCCTAAGTTTTATTTGACCCCAAAAAGTATTAAATTAATTCTAAAATGCTCCAAAACCTTAAAACAAATTGACCCAATTTCTGGTTGGTTTGTGCATCTACTCTTAATAAGTGGGTGTAGAGGCACTGAAATGCAAAAAGTAAAAATGCAAGATATTACTCCCTTTTTAAGCAAAACCGGAAAAACTTTATACAACATAAAAGTAAATGTGGCAAAAAAAAGAAATGTTGCTTGTATTCGAGAAATTGTCATGAGCTCCCAAGAGTTTGAAGCTATTCAAACAGCTCACAAAAATCATTTCGAAGAAAAAAATCTTGATACAAGACGTACCTATCTTTTCCAAAAAACCAAATATAAGTTTAAAGATAACCAAATTGATATTATACATATTTCTAAAAAATTCAAAAATCTTCTTAAAAAATC
>NZ_JACHFB010000023.1 GCF_014205885.1 Borreliella californiensis
ACACTACCATTTATAGAAATATTGTCTTTAAAATGGTTATTAACTCTAGATTTAAATCTAGAGTTTTTTCGTTCTTTAAAGTAATTGTTGATTTTAATGTAACACTCTTTTTTAGGATAATTAAGTTTATAGTAAATTTCAGTTCCACAATTTACACCCATATGTTGGTAGTAATTCGTTGTTACTTTTAGTACTTTTTCTAATTTGTAAAGATAATTTTGCATTGTTCTTAGTGTAGTGGGAGCTTGACCATTTCTTTTAAGATTTTCATTAAAGTAATAGAGTATGTTTTTTTGTGTGTATTTCTTATCTTTTTTGTTTAGGTAATCTAGCGTTGAAGTAAGAGATATTAATTTGTATTGGTGTTTGTTGTGGCAAGCGGGATTTTTTGTAGTATTTGAAAAACCTTTCATGTTTTTTCTCCTATTATTTGAATTAATAATTAATTTTAATTATGCAAAATTTTGATTTAAAAGTAAACCCTTTTCTAAAAAAATATTAAATTTAATTATTAATTTTGTTAAATTAATATAAAAATTTGTAATTTAGTAAAAATATAAATTGATTTTAATCCAAAGTTAGACTATACTACAAACAGCGTAGAAAAATGTTTTAATTTTTTCTGCCTATTATTTGAATTTACAAAAAATAATACAAGGGTTTAGCGAAGTTCTTTTAGTAGAGGATTTAGCTAAGCCCTAATTTTTTTGTAAAAATTTTTGTAAAGAAGTTGGCAAAAATAGTTTTTGCTATATACTTATTATTAATTCAAATAATAGGAGATAAAAAATGAACAACATAACAAACAAAAATAACCCACAAGACAATATTCAAGCAGAAATAAAATTCTTAAAAGATATGAAAACCCTAATCAGAAATTTGCCGCGTATTGACAAAAGTCTTAAAGGGTATGGGTATAAGTATCATGATTTCAATGATATAGTAGAAGAAATTTATAACGTTATTGATAAGCATAATTTGGATCTTTTTTTTACGCAGGATCCAGTTTCTAAATTTGTAGATGGTCAAAAAGAACATGTTATTAGGACCACATTTTACAGTACAAGCACTGGGTACAGAGAGGCATTTGATACGCCAATACTTACAGAAAATTTGCAATGGAACAATGAAAACAGCTCTAAAACCGTAAATACATTGCCACAATTTGTTGGATCAGCTATTACTTATTTCAAAAGGTACGCTTTAGTAGGTCATCTTTGCATAAGAAGCGAAATGGATACCGATGCAGCACCTATTTATAATAATTATGAAAATGGAAATTCTATGACTAGTAAACGAGCTAGTGTTAATCAAAAGCAAGAACAAAAAAGAGAACAAAAACAAGAGATTGATCAAATTCAAAAAAATAACACTATTCAAAACCAGAAAAGAGATATTAAGCAAGAACAAAAAAAAGATAGGCTTTATTATTACGGTGTTTTTAAAGAAGCGTTGTCTAATATAAAAGATTGGGTAAATAGCCCTACAATAAAAGATAATATAAATTCAATTATTCAAAAAATAAGCTTTATTCAGAATATAGACCCTAATAATTTTGATGATATCAAGAAAATTGAATCTGATTTAATCTCGTATTTTGAGAAAAATAGTGATTTTAAGAGTATAAACTATTGGGCGGAGATTATAAAAAACTATTTCAAGAAAAATAATAGATTAAAGGATTTACAAGATTTTGAAAAGTTTATGGCGTTTAAGCGAACTGCTTATGGCCCTAGCCCATTAATATTCTTTAGTGTCTTAAAAGAATATGAACGGTTTGATGAGATATTTGTAGCATAGCAATATTAAAGCCCCCAAATAGGGGGCTGCGATATTAATTGCAGGTAGTAGTTGCTTGTTCTGAAAATTTGTTTATATCTCCGCCGCTAAAGAAACCTTGAACCACAGTTTTAAAAGTGGTTTTTTCCCCCTCATTCCCATTGCATTTATCAAGCTGGGTTTTTATGTGATCAAGTGCGGATTTTATTTTAGATTCATCATATCCTAAGAATTTATCAAATTCTCCGGCTTTAGTTAAAGCGGTTTTTAACCAATCAAGGTGTGTTTTTTGGGCTTCAGTTAGCTTTTCTCTAAGTAGTTCTTCTTTGGATTTTGGTTTTTCTTGTGGTACTTCTTTTTGGGTTAAATCACGCTTTCCTCGGCTTTTTGTTTGTTGGGCATTTTTTTTTAAAGTGTCATTATCATTAGAATTACAGCTGTTTAGCGTAATTAAAAATAAACAAAATAATATGTTGATAATTTTCATTTTCATTTCCTTCTCTTATCTCTAGTCCAATATGTTGAGTAAAAATAAAATTTATTCTTGTAATTATAGAGCGTTTTCTTGAAACAGTATTGTCAACTATATGTGTCAAAGAAAAGCGTGTAGAAGGAGCAGTGTATAGAAAATATCATCAAAAATTGAAGCATTTGAGTTTTTTATAATTTCATGACTGAAATTAATTAACAATAAAGTATTATCAAAAAATTCATCAGTTTTGGGTCTTAATTGTTTATAGATGTTGGAAAGTATTGCCAAAATTAAAATATTCTGGAGGGCTTGGTATCTTTTTTGATCTTGTATGTTTTTTTCTTTGGATAGATTTGCCATAACTTTATTTATTGTGTTAAGATACATTTTGGTTTTTTGCTCTCCAAGTTCAATAAATAATTTGTTAATTTGTTCTTCATTATATTCGATTTTTGTGTAATGGCCAATAAGTATCTTATCAAGATTGCTGTTTTTGGGATTTTTTAATTGATTTTTTCCTTCTTTAAAGAACCTTTTTACATTTTCAAGAGTTGATTGTTCTTCTTTTGTCAAATTATTTAAAAAGTTGGCGAAAAGATTAATGTTTGTAAAAATTAGCAAACTATATAATATAT
>NZ_JACHFB010000024.1 GCF_014205885.1 Borreliella californiensis
AATATGCAACATAATCATCAAAAGACCTTTTACCTTTTTTCAAAAGAATTTCTCCTAAAATAACAAAATTAACAAATTGTTACTCTAAATAGTAAGGCAATTTATTAATTGTTAACATAAACTATTGATTAATCAAAATCAATTAATTAATGATCTATATTGACTGTTTTAATCATCTATAAAGGAGATAAAATGCGGTATTTACTATCATTATTTTTTATAACAATATTTTTAAATATTCATGCTAACACAAAAAAATATTCGAGCAATTCAAGCTTGAATAAAGATCAAAAATACGCATATGAATATATCAAAAAATTTTTTAAAGAAATGGATTACAAAAATATAAAAAATTCAGAATATCAAAATCTATTTCTATTCTTTCCAAAATATTTTAAAACTTGTTTTGAAATTGATAATTCTAAGAATCCTAAACTCCTTAAAAAATTCTACACTGATTTATACAAAGTAGTTAAACTTATCGAAAATAGTGGACTAAAAGAATTAAAATCGGTTTTAGATGAAGAGCTATACCAATCATTTAATGATGGATATTGTGATTTCAAGTTAGAAGCTATATTAGAATTTTTTAATACCCATATCCCCACATTACATAAAAAATTAAAAACAGAAATGAGTTTAAATAAAGAGCAAAAATTTGCATATAACTATTTAAAAAACCTTCTTGATATAGAAGAAGAGAATACTTGGCGGAATAAATCATCAAGCTCCACGTGGTATAGATTTCACGACCTATTTGATATTACTAAAGATACAAAAAGTTTACAAAAATTTTTAGACGAACTATATAAAACAATTCATTTTGTAGAAAATAGCGATATTAACCAATTGAATAAATTGAAAAATTATTTAAATAAACAATTAAATAATTCATTTTGGGATTTTAATATTAAAGATGGAATTGCAAAATATTTAGATCAACTATCAGATATTTTTAATACCGATTTACCTGAATTGTATGAAAAATTAAAAAAAGATGATGAAGAAAGTAAACAAAATGATGAAAATGAAACAAATTAAACAACATTCCATAACTTATATTATTAAAATGTTACCTGAATGATATTATAATATCATTCTATAAATTCAATACCTAAAACTATTCGAAACAAGACTAATTACTAGTCTTGTTTCTTTATATCGAAATTTTACTTACATCTAATTTTTCACTTTTTAAGCTCTTCATCAATCTTTTGAAGTGCATTTTCTATTGTTTTCTTAGTCATGTCACCAGTATCAGAACTATTACCACCACCAGTTACACCTTTAAATCCTAATTTATTAGCAAGTTGCCATGCTGTCACCCCAATGTTTCCTTGATTTTTAGCCCTATCCCCTTCAGATCTACCGCCAGCACCCTCAACTTGTTCCTTATACTCTTCAAATTTCTTCTTAGTCTCTTCTAATTCTTTTTTTCTCTCTTTTTTTTTCTTTTCCAAACTCTCATCAAGTTCTTTTAGCTCTGTTTCAAGTTTTCCCTTTTTTTCTTCATTCTGAAGCTCTTTTATTTTTTCTCTTATTTTTTTTATCTCTTCTTCATACTCACAATATTTCCCAATAGTAGTTTTTCCATCTGATTTTTCTATTTTTTCCTTTAATTCTCTTATTTGCTTTTCAATCTCTTTTAATTCTGAATCTTCTGGCTCCTCTTGAACTGCTTGATCTTCACCTTGTTCCTGCGACTCATCAGCTTGCACTAATTCATCAGCTTTTGGTTGAACTTTTGCTTCTGGTTTTTCAAAATCTACAAAAAACTCTTCTTTTTTTGTATCTAAAAATCCCTTAACTTGCTTTTTTAACTCTTGTTCAGATTGTTCTAAACTTTTTTTTACATCTTCACCACTTGCATAATTCTTGCAAGAAACTATCAATGCAAAAACAACACAAATAGTAAACATTTTCTTATTCATAAGTTACTCCATAAGTCCTAAATCTTAACGCAACACCCTAACAATTACAATTTTTCAAAGATTTAAATATCTAATTTTGTTACATTTCAAATTACATATTAACAAAACGCAAATGTAATTTTAATCAACTCCCCAAAATCTCTCCATTGCAAATGACCTACCCATTACAAATGACTACAAAACACATACAAACTAAATCTCAAAGTCTTTGCTATATATCACTTAAAGTATATTATCTTTCTTAAGTGCACCCCTCTGAAATTGCCACTTCTGTTTATCACAGCCACCATAAAACCCAAATTTCGCTTGCAATGAGAACCCATAAAATTTGACTAAAATTTTTGGTTTTTGGTAAAATATAAATTAGAATTTACATCTATTTTTATTACTTTTACTTAATTTAAAAGTAACACCTAGAAGGAGCTTGTCTTATGGACATTAATAATT
>NZ_JACHFB010000025.1 GCF_014205885.1 Borreliella californiensis
CACTACCATTTATAGAAATATTGTCTTTAAAATGGTTATTAACTCTAGATTTAAATCTAGAGTTTTTTCGTTCTTTAAAGTAATTGTTGATTTTCTGGTAACACTCTTTTTTAGGATAATTAAGCTTATAGTAAATTTCAGTCCCCAAATTTACCCCCAAATGCTGGTAATAGTTAGTTGTGACTTTAAATACTTTTTCTAATTTGTAAAGATAATTTTGCATAGTTCTTAGTGTAGTGGGAGCTAGACCATTTCTTTTAAGATTTTCATTAAAGTAGTAGAGTATATTTTTTTGAGTGTATTTTTTATCTTTTTTGTTTAGATAATCTAGTGTTGGGATAAGAGATATTAACTTGTGTTGATGTTTGTTGTGGCAAGTTGCAATTTTTTTATTGGTTGATGTTGTCATATCTGACAATCTCCTTATACTTTAGATATAATAGTAACTATTATAATGCAAAATTTTGATTTAAAAGTAAATACTTTTCTAAAAAATATTAAATTTTAATTATTAATTTTGTTAAATTAATATAAAAATTTGTAATTTAGTAAAAATATAAATTGATTTTAATTTAAAATTGGACTACACTAAAATCATCGTAGTTATTTGATGTACTATCATTTTTGACTACCTTATATTTTAGAATTTGCTAAAAATAATAATATAGTGGGGACTTAACGAGATTCTTTGAGAAAAGAGTTTGGTTAAGTCCCACTTCTTTTTTTTGTAAAAATCTTTATAAAAAAGTTGGCAAAAATAGTTTTTGCTATATAATTATTTAGTACTAAAATATAAGGAGTAAAAAGATGGAAAATCTTTCAAACAAAAATAACCCACAAGACAATATTCAATCAGAAATAAGCTTCAGAAAAGATATGAAAACTCTAATCAGAAACTTGCCGCGTATTGACAAAAGTCTTAAAGGTTATGGGTATAAGTATCAAGATTTCAATGACATAGTAGAAGTAATTTATAGCGTTATTGATAAGCATAATTTGGATCTTTTTTTTACGCAAGATCCAATTTCTATAGAGAGTCAATATGGCATAGTTGATTATATTAGGACTACATTCTACAGTACAAGCACTGTGTACAAATACTCATTTGATACGCGAATTCATACAGATAAATTACAATGGAACAGTGAAAATGGGTCTAAAAATATTAATACATTGCCACAATTTGTTGGATCAGCTATTACTTATTTCAAAAGGTACGCTTTAGTGGGGCATCTTTGCATAAAAAGTGAAGTTGATACTGATGCAGCTCCTATTTACAATAATCACGAAAATGGAAATTCTATAACTAGTAAACAAGCTAGTGTTAATCAAAAGCAAGAACAAAAAAGAGAACAAAAACAAGAGATTAATCAAATTCAAAAAAATAACACTATTCAAAACCAGAAAAGAGATATTAAGCAAGAACAAAAAAAAGATAGGCTTTATTATTACGGTGTTTTTAAAGAAGCGTTGTCTAATATAAAAGATTGGGTAAATAGCCCCACAACAAAAGATAATATAAATTCAATTATTCAAAAAATAAGCTTTATTCAGAATATAGACCCCAATAATTTTGATGATATCAAGAAAATTGAATCTGATTTAATCGCGTATTTTGAGAAAAATAGTGATTTTAAGAGTGTAAACTATTGGGCGGAGATTATAAAAAACTATTTCAAGAAAAAAAATAGATTAAAGGATTTACAAGATTTTGAAAAGTTTATGGCGTTTAAGCGAACTGCTTATGGCCCTAGCCCATTAATATTCTTTAGTGTCTTAAAAGAATATGAACGGTTTGATGAGATATTTGTAGCATAGCAAGATTAATGCCCCCTATTTGGGGGCTACTCTATATTAGGAATTACCGCAAGTACTAACTGCATTGTTTGTTCCAAAGCCATCTATACCCCCATTAAGGGCTCCTTGAACTATTTTTTTGAAGGTGCTTTTTTGTTGTTCAGCATTATCCCCAGTACATTTATCAAGTTCGGTTTTTATGTGATCAAGCGCGTCTTTTATTTTGGATTCATCATATCCTAAAAATTTATCAAATTCTCCGGCTTTAGTTAAAGCGGTTTTTAACCAATCAAGTTGTGTTTTTTGATCGTCAGATAGCTTTTTTCTAAGTAGTTCTTCTTTGGATTTTGGTTTTTCTTGTGGTACTTCTTTTGGGGCTAAATCACGCTTTACCCGGCTTTTTGTTTGGCTAGTATTAGTATCATTAGAATTACAGCTGTTTAGCATGATTAAAAATAAACAAAATAATATGTTGATGATTTTCATTGTTACTCCGTTTTTTTATTAATAATGTTTAATAAATCAATTATTAATACTAAATATTGGATAAACAATTATTA
>NZ_JACHFB010000026.1 GCF_014205885.1 Borreliella californiensis
GAATTTAGATTATCATTGCGAGCATTATTTAATGGGGAAAGAATTGTTGAAGAAACTCATTTGTATCCCATTAAAGAAGGGGATAAGTTTATTGGTATTTTTTATGGATACAGAAAACCAATAAAAAAACCCTTAATAAAGTATCAATTAAACGGGACTAGAAAAGCGTATGCATTGGCAAGGGCATATTATATGGAGTTTAGATTTAAGGCCGGAAGTGTTTTTTGCTACTTTAAGGGACTATATCGTTTATTAGATAAAAAAAGAACAAATAATCACTACAATAAAGTTTTATTTAGTATGTTTACAGATTTAGAACAACAAGTATATAAATTTTATGGGAAAAAATACCCGGAACAAGGACCGTTAATAAAATGGATAATAAAAAACCTAAAATAATAACAATTGCATCAATCAAGGGCGGTGTTGGTAAAAGTGTATTAACAATTATTTTTAGCTTTATTTTAAAGGACCTTAATAATAAGGTTTTATTGATTGATTTGGATCCTCAAAATAGTTTGACTAGTTATTTTGTTCAATACTTAAAAAGTATTGAAGGTATTAATGTGTATTATATGCTTAAGGATTATAAAAAGGATGATTTAAATAAATATTTAAATAAGATTAATGAAAAAATGTACATTATCCCTTCTCATCCAATTTTATGTAAATTTGAGCAAGAAGATGAGAGGTATAAAGAACAACTATTGGAACATTGTTTAAAAAAAATTTTCTACAGCAATAATTTTGATTATGTAATAATTGATACTCCTCCTAGTTTAAATCCCTTATTATTTAATGCTTTGAATATTACAGATGAAGTTATAATTCCTATTCAGCCTGAAAGGTGGTCAGTTGAAGCTTTTCCTATGCTAATGGATGCAATAGAAGAAGTTAATATATTTAAAAATAAAGAAATAAAAATATCAATAGTTGAAAATCAATTCATTAAAAATAGAAATACCCTAAAAGACATAGAAGAATTGTTATATAAAAATTATGGTCTTTTTGTTAAGGGTAAAATTCACAATTTTAATAATATTAAGATTTTGATTAATGAATTGAAAGAGCCCGATATTCAAGAAATATACTATAAGGAGGCTAAAGAAATTTTAAAAAAAATAATAAAAGTATGCTGACGTACTTTTAAAATAAGGAGTAAAAATAATGTCTGAAAATCGAAAAAAAGAACTTATCCTAAATAATAGGAAAGTTAGTGTTAATCAATTTGAAAGTAATAGTGATAAAGATAATCAAATGGAATATGAAAGTTATAAAAATCAATTGCGAAGAATTACTTCAAGCGATATTAATAATAAAATTGAATTAATGGAAATTTTATATAAAATAAGGATAAAAAAACTTTATGAACTTGATGGTTATAAGAAATTTGAAGATTTTCTTAAGGAATTTGTTATAGCAAGAAGTCAAGCATTTTTATATTTACGTCTTTATAAAAAAGTTTTATCAGGAGATTTAAAAATAGAAGAAATTAAACAATTTGGTTTTAATCAGGCGTATAAAAAAATTAAAAAATCTGATATGGACAAAAATATTTCAAAACAAAATCCAATAAAACCATTAAGATTTCAACTTAAAAAACAGGAAAGTTATAATTTTTATAAAAAAAACTCCAAATTTACAAGTTTCATGATGGATGAGATTTTTGAAAATCAAAAAGATTTGATTAATAAGCTTTTAAAAAAATATAAAGAATTAAAAGGATAATAAAGGAGATTTTATGAGTAATTTGGCTTACAATACTCTTAAAATAGAAAATATAAGGTTAGAATTTCTAAATAAGGGGTTTAGTGAAGAGGCAATAGATTTTGTTTTACTTCAAAATGATAATTACAACTTTGAAGTTCTAAAAGAAAAAATGAATTCTTTAGAGCAACAAATAATTAATATAGAAAAAAACTTACAAAAAGATATATCTAATCTGGATATTAAAATAGATAGTGTAAAAAATGAACTTAATTCTAAAATAGATAGTTTGGATACTAAAATAGATAGTGTTAAAAATGAACTTAATTCTAAAATAGATAGTGTTAAAAATGAACTTAATTCTAAAATAGATAGTGTAAAAACTGAACTTAATTCTAAAATAGATAGTTTGGATACTAAAATAGATAATGTAGAGAAAAGCTTAAATGCCAAAATAAATAGTTTGGATACTAAAATAGATAATGTAGAGAAGAATTTAAATATTAGGATTGATAGTGTAAATACTAAGATAGACAGTGTAGAGAAGACCTTACAAAAAGATATATCTAGTTTAAAAAATGAGCTTAATGCAAGTAATAGAACAGTACAAGTAATTCTAATAATGGGAATAACACTTGCTCCGAT
>NZ_JACHFB010000027.1 GCF_014205885.1 Borreliella californiensis
ATAATTTTTTTACTTTTGTCACTGGAAGTAGCTTCTATTATTTCAATATTGTATTTTAATATGTCTTGTATTTCTTCAAATATTTTCATTGATTCAGCTGTTTGCATTGATTTTAGTGTTCCAATATATGTTTTGCAGAAAAAATCTATTACACTGCTAAAAGTATTAATGTAATTATGATCTATGTTTGTATTAGTTTTAGCTATGTTGGTTAAGCCTGATAGTAAATTAAGCCCCAACTCAATAGTGTTATTTTGCATTATTTGTTCTTTCCTTATAGATAGGGTTTCCTTCCTGATTAAATTTTAGATTATTAGATATTTTTAGATTTTTTCCATCAGAATTAACTAGATCAATACAGTGATTGATTTTCTCATTTATTGGAGCGAGTGTTTTAGTTATTGTTGGAGTCAATGCATTCTCAAGTTTTTCCATATTTGCTTTATAGATTAATGTATAGTGAGCATATAGTTCATAAACTAAAAAAAATCCTTTATGTGCAATTTCATCAAATTCATCTTCAAATTTAGAAAATATATCAATAAGGCTTGTTATGGACTTAAGTCCAGTTTCAAGATTATCTTTAGATAAGTTCATTAGTTAATCTCTTTTTTTAATGTGAGTATTGCCATTTCCATTGCCATTCTTAAAAATCTTGCCTATGACTATGGTCAATATATCTTTTAGTAAAGGCTTGAGAAGAATTAACACTCCAAGAATTAGTACTGTGGCAAAAATCATTACTGCTATAAGTTTAATTTCATTTAGATTAATAAGAAGCTCGGTTATTTTAATACTATCCATTTTTTAATCCTTCATTTTAATTTTTTTATTTTTATATGTATAATATATACCAAAATTTTAATTTTTGCTAAAAAAGTTTATAGTTTACAAAAAAATGGGACTGGATTTCCTGATATCTGAGATCTTTTTTGGACATACCATCCTTTGTACATAGGAACTAGAATAGATACTGACGAGGAGCTCTCATGCAGATAAACTAGGCTTTTTTGACTTTCGTCGGAATACCTTACATATAATGATTTACTCCCATTGCTATTGTGTTTTATATCAATATCAATATCAAGGTAAGCTGGTACATCGTCAAGACTTTTATTACAACAAAGAGTTACATCGCCGTAATCGTCCATATTAATAACTGTTCTTTTACCCTGGTATTCATAAGGATAAAACGTAGTACCTGAAGTTTTACCTTTGTAAGGTTGATAATCGGATGGTATGCCAGTTAATTGTCTAGGAACGGGTGTTTTTTCAATAATGTTTGATGAATGGGACATTATCAAAAGATCATCGTGTTTATGTAGGATGGTTGATGATATGCTACTTGTAAGGTGAGATTTAATTTTACTAAAAAGGTTAGATATATTAGTAGAATCGTTGTTAATTAGCTTGTCTGTTATTTTAGCATAAATTTTTTCTACAAAGTCCGTATCAGCTGCAAGCTCTTCGGCAATTGTAGACTTAATTATTTCCTTAAAATAATCTAATCCTTCTCCTTTAAATGTCTTGTCTTTAGTGGTTTCTAAAAAGTCTTTAAAGGTAATAGCGTTGCTACTTGCAACCCCATCATCAAGTAGTAAAAGATCATTGTTATTAATGATTTTAACTCTATTCAAATCTTTAATTTGAACCGTTTCTTCTTCATCAATTAATAATTTTTCTTGATCATCAGCCATAAAGCCTCCTTAGTTGTTAAAAGTTATAATATTGTTGCCATCTTTATTATTAATTTTGAGAACTCTGCCAATAGGAACAATTCTCTTTATAAAAGCATAAATTGAATGATCATAGCCCTTAGGAAGGGAGTTAAATACTAAAGCTTTTTTAGATGCAGCGTACCCCGGTTTCTTTTCTCTAATTAGAATCTTTTTAGGTCGTTTTCCTTTTTCAGTGCTAGGAGAAATAAATGTAGTAAAGTTTGTTTTTATTGCCCCCTTTAGAGAGATATCAATAACACCGGCTTCGGGAGTGGTAACTTCAATGTCCACGTTTAAGAAGGCCTTGAAAATCAGTCTAAATGACTCATCAGTACCAATATGACGTAAAGCAAAAACAACACTATTAATATTGCTTGTAATGCTTTGTAAAGTTTGAGTTTT
>NZ_JACHFB010000028.1 GCF_014205885.1 Borreliella californiensis
TCATATTTAGCTAAAGAGTTTAGTGTTTTAATAAGTGGAGGTTTTGGTTCTTCTGGTAGGCTAGCAATAGTAGTACAACATAACAGCAAAGTAAGTAATAAGTAGTTTATCAGTTTAAGTATCAGGCTTAACCAACATAGCTAAAACTAATGCAAACATAGATCATAATTACATTAATACTTTTAGCAGTGTAATAGATTTTTTCTACAAAACATATATTGGAACACTAAAATCCATGCAAACAGCCGAATCAATGAAAATATTTGAAGAAATACAAGACATATTAAAATACAATATTGAAATAATAGAAGCTACTTCCAGTGACAAAAGTAAAAAAATTATCTCTTCAATTAAAGCAAAACGAAACAAAATCATGAAAGAGTATATTAATACTCTTAAAAAAGAGGTGAAAATGCTTAATTAATCGCTAATCCAATAGTGTTATTTTCATTATTTGTTCTCTCTTTGTAGATAGGTTTTCATTCCTGATTAAATTTTAGATCATTAGATATTTTTAGATTTTTTTCATCAGAATTAACTAGATCAATACAGTGATTGATTTTCTCATTTATTGGAGCGAGTGTATTAGTTATTGTTGGGGTTAATGCACTCTCAAGTCTTTCTATATTTGTTTTATAGATTAATTTGTAGTAAGCATATAGTTCATAAACCAAAAAGAATCCTTTATGTGCAATTTCATCAAATTCATCTTCAAATTTAGAAAATATGTCAATAAGGTTTGATATAGACTTAAGTCCAGCTTCAAGATTATCTTTAGATAAGTTCATTACTTAATCTCTTTTTTTAATACGAGTATTGTCATTACCATTGCCATTCTTAAAAATCTTGCCTATTGCTATAGTCAATATATCTTTTAGTAAAGGTTTTAGAAGAATTAGTACTCCAAAAATTAGTACTGTGGCAAAAATCATTACTGCTATAAGTTTAATTTCGTTTAAATTGATAAGAAGTTCGGTTATTTTAATATCCATTTTTAATCCTTAATTTTAATTTTTTAGTTTTATATGTATATTATATATCAAAACCATAATTTTTGTTAAAAAAGTTTACAGTTTAAAAAGATATGGGACTGGATTTCCTGATATGTAGACTCTTTTTTGAATATACCATCCTTTGTACACAGGAACTCTAATAGATATTGAAGAGGACCCTTTATGAGTATAAACTAGTTTTTTTCACTTTCGTCGGAATACCTTAGATATAATGATTTGTTCTCATTGCTGCGATGTTCTATGTCAATATCAATATCAAGGTAAGTTAGTTCATCGTCAAGACTTTTATGACAAACAAGAGTAACATCAGAATATCTTTGCATATTAATAGCTATTGCGCTATTGCTGTATTCATACGGATAAAACGTAGTTCCATTAGTATTATAGAGTATCTGAGAATAAGTAAAGCCCGATGGTAAGCCAAGTAATTGTTTAGGAACGGGTGTTTTTTCAATAGTGCCGAAAATACGAAGTGTTAAAAGATAGTCATCTTTAGATAGGGTGGTAGACGATATGCTATCTGTAAAGCGCGATTTAATTTTACTGAAAAGATTAGAAAGCTTATCAGAATCATTGCTAATTAGTTTGTTTATTATTTTAGTATAAATTGTTTCTACAAAATCTTTATTGGCCGCAAGCTCTTCGGCAATTGTAGATTTAATTATCTCTTTAAAATAGTCTAATCCTTCTCCTTTAAATATTTTTTCTCTAGAAGTTTTTAAAAAATTTTCATAAGTAATAGAGTTGCTACTTGCAACTCCATCATCAAGTAGTAAAAGATCATTGTTATTAACGATTTTAACCCTATTTAAATCTTTTATTTGAACCGTTTCTTCTTCATCAATTAGTAATTTTTCTTGATCATCAGCCATAAAGCCCCCGTAGTTGTTAAAAGTTATAATATTGTTGCCATCTTTATTATTAATTTTGAGTACTGAAAATTATGTGTTTACTAGCCCAATAGCATATATAGATCCAGCATTTGTATTGGAGGAGATAACACCGCATTATGTGTTATGGAGCGAGTTGATGATAAGTATTATGCTTTTGTATTTCAAGATCAGC
>NZ_JACHFB010000029.1 GCF_014205885.1 Borreliella californiensis
CTAGCCCATTAATATTCTTTAGTGTCTTAAAAGAATATGAACGGTTTGATGAGATATTTGTAGCATAGCAATATTAAAGCCCCCTATTTGGGGGCCTGCTAAATTAATTATCACCATTGCCGCAGGTACTACTTGCTTGATCTGTAAATTTATCTATGCCTCCTTTAAGGGCTCCTTGAACTATTTGCTTGAAAGTAGTTTTCAGATTTTCTTCACTATCTTTTCCATTACAACTATCAAGTTCTTTTTTTATATGATCAAGTGCGTCTTTTATTTTAGATTCATCATGTTGTAAAAATGTATCAAATTCTCTAGCATCAGTTAGAGCAGTTTTTAACCAGTCAAGTTGTGTTTTTTGGGCATCAGATAACTTTTCTCTAAGTAGTTCTTCTTTAGATTTTGGTTTTTCTTGTGTTACTTCTTTTGGGGTCAAATCACGCTTTACCCTGCTTTTTGTTTGGCTAGTATTTGTATCATTAGAATTGCAGCCGTTTAGCATTAGTAAAAATAAACAAATTAATATGTTGATGATTTTCATTGTTACTCCGTTTTTTTATTAATAATGTTTAATAAATCAATTATTAATACTAAATATTGGATAAACAATTATTATTTGAATTGATATTCTTTAAGTGAGTTGGTAGCTATTTGGAAATAAAAGCAAATATTAGCCCTGCTATCATTGTTATAGACATTGCCCCCATAATTCCTAATACCCATTTAAGCATTTCTGAAAGAGACATTAAATTCTTTTCTACATTATCAATCTTAGCATTTAAATTCTTTTCTACATTATCAATCTTAGCATTTAAATTCTTTTCTACATTATCTATTTTGATATCTAAATTAGATATATCCTTTTGTAAATTCTTCTCTACATTATCAATTTTAGTGTTAAGTTCGTTTTTGACATTATCTATTTTAGAATTAAGTTCATTTTTAACACTATCAATTTTAGAATTAAGTTCATTTTTAACACTATCAATTTTAGAATTAAGTTCATTTTTAACACTATCAATCTTCGCGTCTAAATTAGATATATCTTTTCGTAAATTTTTCTCTACTGAATCTATCTTAGTATTTAAATTGGATATATCCTTTTGTAAATTCTTTTCTACGTAAGAAATTTCAGAAACAAGATTATCAAATTTAATATCAAATTGTTTTTCTAAATTTTCTAAATCTCTATACGTTAGCTCATTATGATAATATCTTTTAGATAAATCTTGTGCTATTAGTTGTTCCATGCCTAGTCGAAGAAACTCTTTATATATTTGTTCTTGACTTACACCTGCAATATTTGTTGACACTGTTTCCATAATATTTTCCCTTATAGTCATATTATACACTATTTTAGATATGTTGGCTTTAGAGATTTTTATATGTAAAGTAGAATTTCTTGCAAGACAAACTTTTTTGTAATTTACATTTTTAACTCCAAATATCAGTTTTAAATTTTTTTACTGTAGATTTTTTTAAAAAACAGTATTACAAAAACTCTTAAATTACTTTTTCTTTTCTTTGTATACTACAATAACTCCAAAACCCGCTAAATGGTTTAGTGATTTAACCTCAAGAATATTTTCGGCACCTATTTGATTAATAAAATTTTCCAACCCTATCCCTATAATTTCGAATAGAGTTTTGTTTGTATCTTCTTTTTTTATAGGAAAGTTAATTTTAAGCCTATGATCATCACCACCTTGATCTAAGGCTATTAAAGTTTTAACTTTTATAATTTCATCTTTTTTAATTTCATATGAAATTAAATTACTAATACTGATAATAAACATAAATAATATTAATAAATTAATTTTTTGCATATTGTGCTCCTTAATAAATAGTATATTAGTAATCTTATATCCTTATTAAGAATTTATCCCAAAATATAAAATGCTTTTAAATACAATAGAAATAAACGATTTTAAGATTATAAAAGAGAATTTCTTGCAAGACAAACCTTTTTGTAATTTACATTTTTAATTGAGAATACTTGTTATAAACTTTTTTTGCTATTGGTTTTGCTTCCTTGATGTACT
>NZ_JACHFB010000030.1 GCF_014205885.1 Borreliella californiensis
AGAACAACAAGTATATAAATTTTATGGGAAAAAATACCCAGAACAAGGACCGTTAATAAAATGGATAATAAAAAACCTAAAATAATAACAATTGCATCAATCAAGGGCGGTGTTGGCAAAAGCATGTTGTCAATTATATTTTCATATATTTTAAGCGAAATGAATAATAAAGTGTTAATTGTAGATTTAGACCCTCAAAATAGTTTAACAAGTTATTTTTTACAATATATCAGAAATATTGAATTGAATAATATTTATTATCTCTTAAAAAGAGATCAAAACATAGCTTTTAATGAATATATAAATTCAATAAATAATAATATGTATATTATTCCAGCCCATCCAATTTTGTGTAAATTTGAAAAAGGAGATATTCCTTATAAAGAACTTATGTTAGAATATTTATTTGATAAAAATTTACATTATTATAATTTTGATTATGTAATAATTGATACTCCTCCTAGTTTAAGTTCTTTATTGTTTAATGCACTAAACATTACACATAAAGTTATAATACCTATTCAAGCAGAAAGGTGGTCTGTAGAGTCTCTACCAATATTAATGAATGAAATAAAAGAAGTTGAAATAATAAGAAAGAAAAATATTGATGTGTTGATAATAGAGAATCAATTTATAAAAAATAGAAATACATATAAAGATATTGAAAGTATTTTACAGTCAGAATACAAAGATCTTATTAAAGGAAGAGTTCATTTTTATAATTCAATTAAGGTTTTTATAAATGAATTAAAAGAGCCCAATAATAAAGAAATTTATTATCAAGAAATAAAAAAAATATTAAACAATATACTTTAAAAAGTCTTTCGGCGGACTTTTTAAAATAAAACAAAAACTTAGGAGGAGTAAGTGTCAAGGCTAAAAGAAAAAAAAATATTATTAAATAATAGAATTGAGGATGTTCAAAAATTTGAAAATGAGGAGCTTGAATATAAAAGTTATAAGGATCAACTTCGTAGAATTACGGTTGATGATATTGAGAATAAAATTAAAACAATGAAAATCTTATATAAAATAAGAGAAAAAAAGCTTTATTTGATTGATGGTTACAAAAAATTTGAAGACTTTTTGTCAGAATTTATAATATCTAGAAGTCAAGCTTTTTTATACCTTAAAATTTATAGAAGGGTATTAGAGGGGAGTGTATCAATAAATGATATTAAAGAAAAAGGATTAAAAGGTGTGTATAGGAATATATTGAATATAGAAATTAAAGAGGACAAATCAAAACAAAATCCAATAAAGCCACTAAGATTTCAACTCAAGAGTCAAGAAAGTTACGATTTTTATAAAAGTAATGCTAAATTCACTGGGTATCTTTTGGATAAATTATTTAATAATGAAAAAGAAATAATTAAAAAAATTATGAAAGAATATAAACAATTAAAAGGATAATATGGAGATTTTATGAATAGTTTGACCTACAGAACACATAACATAGAAAGTATAAAAAATGAATTTTTAAACATAGGGTTTAGTGAAGAGGCAATAGATTTTGTTTTTCTTCATAATGACAATTACAACTACGAGGTTTTAAAAGAAAAATTGATTAATGTAGAGAAGAATTTGCAAAAAGA
>NZ_JACHFB010000031.1 GCF_014205885.1 Borreliella californiensis
GAAAATTAGAGAACAAAAACTTCAAGGGGAAAACGGTGCAAGAGGCAATAGAATCTGTATTTCCTAATCGCAATATTATTAATATGGACAAAGAATATCGTCTTAAAATCATTGACAAAGATATTTATGCCACAACACCAAAAGAGTTTGTTGAAAAAATCAAAGGAATATATATTCACGACGTAATAGCTGATGTTGGCGGTGACAGCTTTGATGTTGAATGTAATTTTATATTTACTAATGATAGAACAATTGAAGCAGATGAAAATTACAAGGCTTTAGAAGATTATGGACTTGAATTCATACCACAACAAGAAATTGCTATTGAGGGCGAATACAATATAAGACGTGTATATTGGAACGCACAAACATTTTACACACATAAACTAAAAATTGGCGATAAAGTTTCATTTATTGATGGACTAGGAAAAATGATAAAAACCACCATAAAAGAAACAAGTGCAAGACTTAGCAACGCAGGAGAGTGTTCATTAATACTTAAATTAAAGGATGATTCTGATTAAATATAGAAAGTAAAGGGGATTAAAATGACTAAAGACTATAAAATTTATAGAATGAACCAGCGCCTTTATGGGCATGCATTAGCACAAGAGGACGTTAAAAATTGGATTTATTCAAACATTTTCATAATTAAAATTGGCACTGTAAAGGATTTTAAACAACAAACTCAAGAAGCTATTGTTACAATACCCGAATTTGAAGATTTAGAAATTCACACAAAAAATATTTCTAATATCAGTTTAGAACTATCAAAAGGCGATAGCGTTTTACTACTTCAATCAAGCGTTAATATTTTTGATAAAAATAATGATATTCACTTTGACAAACATCATTTTTACATACTTAGTGCAATTAGCCCAAAAACATTAAATCTAATCTCTGATACTGTTAAAATTAAAGCAAACAATAACATTGAAATAGCTAACCAAACAACTAGCTTAAAAAACATTCTAGATAATATTGTTAGTGCTATCAATGGCATATCTATCATAGGAGACTCAACTATTAACTATGCAAGCCTACGAGCTGAAACTTCTAGAATTACTGCTGATATTAATAGTTTATTTAAGTAATTTTTGCTAAATATGGTATAATTACTAGTATGGATTTAAGATTAGGCAACAATTTTGAATTAGTATTTAATAACGATTTATCACTTGTTGATGGAATTGAAGAGCAAAAACAAAGATTTTTGATATTTTTAAAAACCTTAAGGGGGAGTTTAAGCTATGCTCCTAATTGGGGACTGGACTACTTCTTACTTTTAAAACTGTTAAAAATTAATAATCTTCACGCTGTAAAAAATTATTTTCACGAAATATCTAAAGAACTTAACTTAGATTTAATAAACATTTCTACTATTATTCAAGACAACAAAGTGCATATATCCTTTTTTTTCTCAGGCGATGTTTTGAATATGGAGTTTAATTTATGAGTATTGTTTTTGATTCTGATTTTGGCATTCTAAAGCGTACAATTAAGGATATATTACGGGCCAAA
>NZ_JACHFB010000032.1 GCF_014205885.1 Borreliella californiensis
TAATGAGCCTTCTCTAAAATATGCAACATAATCATCAAAAGATCTTTTGGCTCTTTTCAAAAACATCCCCTTAGAGTAACAATTTGTTAATTTTGTTACTCTAAATAGTAAAGCAATTTAATAAATTTTTAACACAAACTATTAACTTCCTTATCCTATTAATAGGGATGTTTAATATTTATTTCATTTACTATTCACAAACATCACTATCTGGATCCATTGAACATTTTACAACTTTCTGAATTTCTTCTTTATTAGCAGCACTTTGAAGATATTCTTTTAGTTTCTTTAGAGAATCTTTTAATTTTTCTAAATCTTCCTTAATATCACTAATCTTTACAGTAGTTTTATTTGTATTGCTATCACTCTCTTTTATTTTACTCCTTAATCCTTTTCTAACTTCTTCTAGTTGGTCAAAAAGCTGTTTTAATTTATGTCCACTTTCTTCTTCAAGATAGTCAACCCATTCGGAATAAATAGAAGTACCACTTTTACTCATATTAGTAATATCATCATAAATAGCACCCGTAATCTTATCTTCAACCTCTTTCCCGGACACTTCCATTCTTTCTTCAAAGAATGATCCTGGATTAATACTACTAATATCACTGATTATCTTGTCTATACTTTTTGTAACTGTTGAAATTATACCCTCAGTTCTTCTTTCAAGAGGATTTTCATTTGATTTTGATTCTCTTAATCTTTTTCTTTCTTCTCTTAATTTGTTTCTTTCTAATCTTTCTTTTTCTTCTTTTTGATATTTTTCTATTCTTCTTCTTTTAAGCTCTTCATCCTTTCTATCTTTAGCTTTCTCTTCTTCTGTTTTTTCTTTAATTACTGGTTTTACTACTACCGGCAATTTTGGCATTTCGGGCAATTCTGGTTTTAATATTCCTGCTACTTCTAATTTCGGTTCTTTGTTTTCTAAAGCTATAGGCTCAAGCTCGGGTTTTAATACTTTAGCATCTTCATTATCTTTTAAATCATTCTTATTAGAATCTTCTATTTCTTCTTTATTTTCTAAATTGGCATCTTTTTTATTTTCTTTTTTACCCTTTAATTCTTCTTCTTTTAATTTTTCTGCTATTTCATATACTGTTGGATCATCTGAAACAATTCTTTCTTTTGTATCCAAAAATCCACTAACTTTTTCTTTTACATTTTGTTTTAAATCTTCACCGCTTCTTGCATAATACTTGCAAGAACTTATCAGCGCAAAAACAGCACAAATAATTAACATTCTCATTTTTCCATTCATAAGTTACTCCATAAGTCCTAATATTAGCACAACACCAAATAATTGCAATTTTTCAAAGATTTAAATATATAATTTTGTTACATTTCAAATTACATATTAACAAAACGTAAATGTAATTTTAATCAACTCTTCAAAATCTCTCCATTGCAAATGACCTACTCATTACAAAAGACTACAAAATACATACAAATTAAATTTCAAAGTCTTTGCTATATATTACACAAAGT
>NZ_JACHFB010000033.1 GCF_014205885.1 Borreliella californiensis
CACTCCCGAAGCCGGTGTTATTGATATCTCTCTAAAGGGGGCAATAAAAACAAACTTTACTACATTTATTTCCCCTAGCACTGATAAAGGAAAACGGCCTAAAAAGATTCTAATTAGAGAAAAAAAACCGGGGTACGCTGCATCTAAAAAGGCTTTAGTATTTAACTCCCTTCCCAAGGGTTATGATCATTCAATTTATGCTTTTATAAAGGGAATTATTCCTATTGGTAGAGTTCTCAAAATTAATAATAAAGATGGCAATAATATTATAACTTTTAACAACTAAGGAGGCTTTATGGCTGATGATCAAGAAAAATTACTAATTGATGAAGAAGAAACAGTTCAAATTAAAGATTTAAATAAGGTTACGACTGTTAACAATACTGATCTTTTACTACTTGATGATGGGGCTGCAAGCAGCAATGCTATCACCTTTAAAAACTTCTTAAAAACCGTTAATCACCAAACATTTAAAGGCGAAGAGCTAGGCTATTTTAAAGAGATAATTAAGTCTACAATTGCTACTGAACTTGCAGCTGATACAGATTTTGTAAAAAGCATTTACGATTTAATAGTTGACAAACTAATTGGCAATGATTCTGATAAACTTTCTAACCTTTTCAGTAAAATTAAATCTCGCCTTACAAATAGCATATCATCAGCCACTCTATCTAAGTACGATGATCTTTTAATAATGTCATCAAGCACTATTCAAAAAACGCCCGTTCCCAAACAACTGCTTGGAATACCTTCAGATTTTGAATCTGCCACAGTATATGGCACTCCGCTTTATCCGCCTGAGTTCAAGAATAAATCGATATCTATTACCTGGTTTAGCACTGATGAGATAATTCTTGTTTTTTACAAAAGCAATGATAATGATCCCATTTACCTTGACATTGAACTTCAAGTATCCCACATAGGCTCAACATATGATGTCGAACATAACAATAAGAAGAGTCGAAAACTATCTCTAAGATATTCTGATGAAAGTAGTAAAAATACCGTTTACGAACATACGGCTTCCGTTCGCAGCCTAAATATTACATTTTCTCTGTATAAAGGATGGTATGTACAAAAAAGAAGCTACCGGTTGGGAAGTCCTATCCCAGATCTTTTAAAATTGTAAAATTTTTAGCAAAAATTGAGGTTTTGGTATATATTATACATATAAAACTAAAAAAATTAAAATGAAGGATTAAAAAATGGATACTATTAAATTAACTGAACTTCTTATCAATTTAAACGAAATTAAACTTATAGCCGTAATGATTTTTGTAACAGTACTGGTTTTGGGAGTGTTAATTCTTCTCAAG
>NZ_JACHFB010000034.1 GCF_014205885.1 Borreliella californiensis
TAGGTGGCATACTACTATTATAGTATAGTGCAAAATTTAGTTTCGACTATAAAAATCCTCGGAAGTGAAAGTGAGGGAGAAGAAGATTTTTGATTTAGTTAACAATCTCCTTTCGGCGGTAAAGAATTGAAGATTTCCTTATTGAAGAGTAAACTTAGCAGTAATAAATTTAAAATCATTGATCCCAAAAGGATAATAGTAATCCTAAAAAGTAAATAAAATTATAAATTAATGAAATTTTAATGCCACTAAAAGATAGTGCTAACAACATTACGTAGCAATCCAAAAATTTATTTAAAATATTTAAGCTTAGTAAAGCAAAAATAAATAAAATGCTAAGTTTGAACTCCAACGACGAATTCTTTAAAGAAAAAGAAAACAATTTTATTGTATCCAGGCTTATTTTTGAACTATAAAAGAATTTAAAACCTTACTTAATGATTTTAACACATTAAAAAATAAAAAAGGAGAAAAATATTTTCTTTCTTTGGCAAAAGGTTACTGTAACTATTTACTAAATGTGTGCTCTATTTGTGAATTTAAAAAAATCTCATAAATGCCTATTTTAAATATATCCAAAAAATTGAAGTAAAATGGGGCAAATATTGAAAAGTATATTCCCAATATCCCAATCATAGTGCCAAAATCGATTACTAAAAATAAACCCATGGACTGCTTTATAACAAAAAGAATATTTTTCCCAACACTGCTTTCATAGATGTATGAACTGCCAAATTCTCTTAAATTTGAAATTATTTCGTCAATTTCCATTTGTTTTTAAATTGTATACTTTAAATAACTTTTAAGAACTTGATAATTTCCAATTTTGTTATTCATAAATTTCATAAGATATTAAAAGTTGAAAATCAAAATAATCGGGTGCTGATCAAGACAGAAACACAGTCAAAATAAGAAAAATTACATAAGATTTGAAAAAAAATAAAAAAATTCTTAGAAAAGCTCAAAAAATATCTTGTGAATCCAAAAAATTATAAAAAAATCAAAGAAGGCGTAATGCCTCTAAGAAAAAATTAGAATTTTCCAAACCAGAATTAAAAAAATCTTTACCTACAAGTTAATTGTAAAGATTTTTGCAGTTAAGGTAGAAATGAATTTTGAGCTATAATGCACTGAATAATATTAATATTACACTACAAG
>NZ_JACHFB010000035.1 GCF_014205885.1 Borreliella californiensis
TAATACCCATTTAAGCATTTCTGAAAGAGACATTAAATTCTTTTCTACATTATCAATCTTAGCATTTAAATTCTTTTCTACATTATCAATCTTAGTGTCTAAATTATCTATTTTTAGATTTAAATTCTTCTCTACATTGTCTATTTTTGCGTTTAAATTCTTTTCTACATTATCAATCTTAGTGTCTAAACCATCTATTTTTAGATTTAAATTCTTTTCAACATTATCTATTTTGATATCTAAATTAGATATATCCTTTTGTAAATTCTTCTCTACATTATCAATTTTAGTGTTAAGCTCATTTTTGACATTATCTATTTTAGAAACAAGATTATCAAACTTTATATCAAATTGTTTTTCTAAATTTTCTAAATCTCTATATGTTAGCTCATTGTGATAATATCTTTTAGACAAATCTTGTGCTATTAGTTGTTCCATGCCTAGTCGAAGAAACTCTTTATATATTTGTTCTTGACTTACACCTACAATATTTGTTGACACTGTTTCCATAATATTTTCCCTTATAGTCATATTATACACTATTTTAGATTGATTGGCCTTAGAGATTTTTATATGTAAAGTAGAATTTCTTGCAAGACAAACCTTTTTGTAATTTACATTTTTAACTCCAAATATCAGTTTTAAATTTTTTTACAGTAGTTTTTTTAAAAAAAATATTATAAAACCCTTAAATTATTTTTTTTCTTTGTATAGTACAACAAATGCTACCCCCCCAATATGATTTATTGTCTTGATTTCAATAATATTTTCGGCTCCTATTTGGTTAATAAAATTAACCAATCCTATTCCCAAAACTTCAGCTGGAGATTTGTTTTTGTCTTCTTTTTTTACAGAAAAATTAAAGTAAGACTCGCTAGGACTTTTAAAGGCAGCTATTAAAGTTTTAACTTTAATAATTTCATCTTTTTTAATTTCATATGAAATTAAATTACTAATATTGATAATAAACATAAATAATATTAATAAATTAATTTTTTGCATATTGTGCTCCTTAATAAATAGTATATTAGTAATCTTATATCCTTATTAAGAATTTATCCCAAAATATAAAATGCTTTTAAATACAATAGAAATAAACGATTTTAAGATTATAAAAGAGAATTT
>NZ_JACHFB010000036.1 GCF_014205885.1 Borreliella californiensis
GTTGATCATACGTACAGACATATCCGCTAGTCTTTTTCTAACACCACTCACTAGACAACTCCCATACATGATGGTGTTGAAGTTTCTCTTTTTAGCTTTTCTAAAAATGCATCAAGCTGTGAACAAAAGTTTTTGTTTGATCCACAACCATCTCCACCACTCTCTTCGCTTCCACTACTGCTGGGATAATAATCAAGCTCAAGCTCATTGAACTTTTCTTTTTTAATCCTTTCAAATTCAAATTCGCGAACAACCCCCTGCTTTCTTAATTGACAGCCCATATGGTAAAAAGTAAGCAAAAATATTTGTTCATATGTTAGCGAACTAGCCTCAATGCCACGTGTTATTAAAATAGCTTGCAGCAGCGATAAATGAAGTAAAAAATTTTGCCTACTTAGTGCAAGTTTATCTATTCCTAATAGCAATAACACTTCAGAATGAAGCTTTGTTACTAAAAGTTCTTCTTCGGTCTGAACTGATACTTGTAAGTCTACTTGTTCGCTCATTTTGATTTACCTTATGTTTTTAACTTTGCTTAATATGTACTTGCAAAATAGTATTTTTAGTAGCAAGCAAACCACCCAAAACAAAATCAATGTATGAATGTGCAATATCAGTTGAGTCTTTATCAACTTGCTCATTCGGGGTAGGCAACATATACTTACTAGGTTTAAACTTAATAAGCTCCGAATTTAGTGGATAAATGAGTATTTGATGTTTTAGTAAGTTTGAAGTTTCAATGTAAACATCTTCTCTATTATTAATAGCCTTAATAGTTTGGATCAAAACATCCTCCCATTTTTCAGGGCTAATTGCAGGAGCTTGTGCTACTGAATATGGTTTTACTAATTTCAATGAAGTTGCGGGGTCAACTATTACCATCATAGGTGTAGAAAATTCGTCCCCTAACTCTAGCTTTGAAAGTCCAGTTTCAATTTTTTCAAATATTTTATCCATCTTATCCTTATCCCCACTAGCAACTTCTTCTTTTATCTGCTCGGGCATATTAAGTAGTCCATACATATTCGGAAGTAGACGTTTTTGATTTTTCCCATCTTTTTGAAT
>NZ_JACHFB010000037.1 GCF_014205885.1 Borreliella californiensis
GAAGATTTATTTATAGTGCTTGCCAGTGTATTTGGAAATAGAGCCATAAAAGGGTAATTAAATTATGGCTTTAAAAGATAAAGGGCAAGTTGAAGATCTTGCCGCTGTTGACAACCTACAGTTAGATTTAGAAGCAGAAGTTTCTGCTGCTCCTAGGGCTAAACGACAAGCAAGACAAGCTGAAGATGTACAAGCTAAAGATCCTTATTTAGATTCAGTTAAAGAACTTGATGATGTTCTTTTGAAATTTAAAAAATATGCAAAATCAATTAGTTCAATTGAAAATAAGGTTTTTAGCAGTTCAAGCGGTTGTTTTAAATCCAAAAATGAGCGAGTTGATGCTTATTCATTTTCATGTTCAAGCTATACAGACAAAATAGAAGAATACTTATATGATCCAAAAAATAGTTTTCCATACAAGCGTGGAGTCAAGCTTGTTCCAAAAGAGAGCTTTATATATGTTGAGGTTGGTGCTGATACTGATATTTATGGGATATGCGTAGATGTTTGTGAGTTTAGTTGCACTGCATATGTTTTGCCAATTACAAATAACTTTGAGGGGTATCTTGTAACAAGAAATCCGAATATAAAATCAGGGCAAATATTAGACATAAATAATAAAGGAGTCATTATCAAGGCTGGTGGCGGAGCTCCAACTATAATTAACGCCTATGCATTATCAGATGCATTTACAATTAATTTTGTGCCTGAAGATGATATGGCTCAAAATCAAGCTAGGTATCCTAAACAAGATTATTCTATTAATTTAGTAAAAGTTACAATTTTTGGAAATAGGGGTCTTGAGAAAATAGTAATTCCTGATGCTGATGATTGAGGGCTAGAGGAATAAAAGGAGGTAAATGAATGGGAGATACAACGCAATTAGTAAAAGAGTATCAAGAGAAGAGAAGTAAACTCAAAAAGTTTATGAAAAATCCCCAACATGATGCTAGTTTGCTTAGCAATTCTAATGAATTTAGAGACAAAAATGTGCAATTTTTTGCTTCTGGAGGCACTAGAACTAGTAGGTTTGACAAATTAGAAAATC
>NZ_JACHFB010000038.1 GCF_014205885.1 Borreliella californiensis
CATCTGTAGCATTCAATGCTAGTGTAAAAACAATTGAAATTTTAAAGGAGGAACATAAAATTGCCGCAAGATACAATTAGTGTAAGTTTGCTTGATTCTAGGATTCAGACTAGCAGGCCCAATTATTACAATCCACTTTTGGTTTACAAAACAGCTAAAATCAAAATAAACAAAGATGCTGCTAACTTTATAACATTGAATTTAACCGTTAATAATTATGAAAAACAAATTGAAACTTTAGAAAAAGATAATGGGAGCGCAGAAGATCAGTTTGGAAAAGAAAAAACACTGCTAAAAACTGCAATGTCAAATTTTTTCAATTCAAGCGAAGAGTCGTTAAAATCAACTGATCTTTTCATTTATAAGGATAAGCCGGAAGAGCTTAAAAACTATCTTAAAATACATAGGCACACTTTTGTTGTACTTATTAATACAGAGGGGGATGCATCGGACGATGGACTTAAAATTTACAAAGATGACTATGCTAAGTTTAAAATGCCTTCAACTTTTTTTGTATTCTCCACTAAAGAACAAGAAATAAAAGAACTATTTAAAGATAAAGGCAATACTGTAAAAGAAAGAAATATTGCTGTTTACAGCAATAATAAAGACAATTTACACCTTAAATTTATAAGTCAATATTTACATCAAGCAAGCATTTTCCATGCTGTAAATCCTTATGGTATGCCACTGGCTGCTACACCGCTTGTTGACGACACTGTAATTGGAAAGTTACGAACTGCAAAAATTAACTTTTATTCACTTCTTAATGAGACTGGTCTTGATGGTATGCCTGCTTTTAAAGAAGGTGTTGATCTTGCTGGAAATTCAATAGATGAGCTTTTTACTTATCATTACATAAAAAATGAAGCAATTATTGAGCTTATCAGAATTTGGAACAAAAATAATAGACAAAACAGCAAATTATCAGCACTGCAGCTTAGTGGGGCTAGAGACAATGCATATACTTCAGCAATTGAATGCCTACTTAAACGGTTTATCGATAGAGGGCT